>NZ_DRFS01000018.1 GCF_011050415.1 Halomonas sp. | reverse complement strand
TGCCTTCGGTGACTTTGCTATCTGATTCCTCAATCAGCTTTTTAATCTCTTGGGCGGCAGCGGCAGAGCGGCTGGCAAGCTGACGGACTTCATTAGCCACCACTGCAAAGCCGCGCCCCTGATCACCTGCGCGGGCAGCTTCTACGGAGGCATTGAGCGCCAAAATATTAGTTTGGAAGGCAATGCCGTCAATGGTATTAACGATACTGCTCATTTGGCTGGCGCTTTCGTTAATGGTGGCCATGGTGGTGGTAACGGTGGACATGGAGTCACTGCCGCGTTGCGCACTGTCGGCCGCTCGCGTCGCCAGGGTTCTTGCGTGATCGGCGTGCTCGGCATTTTGCTTAACGGTGGCTGTTAGTTGCTCCATGCTTGAAGCGGTTTCAGCCAGTGAGGCTGCCTGCTGTTCAGTCCGCGTGGAAAGCTCTTCATTAACGCCCACAATCTGCTCAACGCCGCTGTTGACTTGGTTTGCACCAAGATGAATGTCGCCAATCGTAGTGGCCAGGGTTTCGCGCATCCGGTTAATATCAAATAGCAGACTGTTTTGATCCTTCACTGAGAGCTGAGTGACTTGGGTTAAATCTCCGTCGGCGATATGGCGCACAACGCTCGCTGCGTAGCGTGGGTCGCCGCCTAAACGACGAGAAACGTCGCGAATAACCCAGCCCATTAATAGTGTGACTGGCAAGCCGATGATGAGCAAAATCACTATTGAGTGAATCAAACCTTCAATAAAGGCTTCGTTGATATCGTCAACATAAACGCCCGTTGCTAGTGACCACTGCCACTCGGGCAGATACGCGACATAACTGGTTTTTGGTATCTGTTCGTCGCCACCGGCGCGAGTAGAGTAGTAACCAACATGGCCACCGCCTGATTGGGAAACACGTAGCAACTCCGGGTACAGCGCCATGCCGCTAGCGTCTTGATAATCGGTCATGTCGGTGCCGGGCGTGCGGCTGGGGTGAGAAATAATCAACAAGTCGTCATTAAAAGAAAAAATATACTCGCCAGCCCCGAAGTTGACGCTAGACATATTGTCAATGGCGCGCTGTTGGGCCTCTTCAAGGCTGAGTTCACCGGCAGCTACTTGCCCCTGCAGGGCTTCAAGCTGGCTATGCACGCTTTCGACGACGTACTGGATGCTGTCCTGGCGTTCGCTCTCAATCGTCTGGCGATTCTCCCAGGCTAACCAGCCAACCAAGATCAGCATGGCGATCCAGATAATTCCCAGCGTTCCCCACAGCTTTTGAGTTGTTGTTAAGTGAGTCATGGTTCCCCTTATTTTTGTAGTTAAGTGATTTTTTTAATATCGGCATAACATGATCACACATTAGCAAAAGAGTTGAGAGAGGCTCTTTTGCGCATATTTTGTTGGTAGTAATGGCTTTATATTCTTAAAAAATATAAATATATAACATTTTGTGTACTATGATGTCTATGTAACATATCGATATGAAAACCACCCCACGGGAGGCTTTAATGCAGCGCCCAATCGTTACCCACTTTTTTGATGAGCCGACGAATACCTTTAGCTATGTTGTCCAGGATCCGGGCAGCACTGCCTGTGCCATTATTGATTCAGTACTCGATTTTGATTATGCCGCCGGGCGAACGGACGTGCGTTCAGCGGATGACATTATTGCTTTCATTGGTGATCGCAAGCTTGATGTCTTATGGATTTTGGAGACCCATGTTCACGCCGATCATTTATCAGCTGCACCTTATCTCAATGAAAAGCTGGGCGGTAAAACAGGTATTGGCGCCAAGATAGTGGAGGTGCAGGAGATATTTGGTAAAGCATTTAATGCGGGCAGCGAGTTTGCCCGGGATGGTAGCCAATTTGATGCGCTGTTCAATGAAGGCGATGTGTTTAGCATTGGTGGTTTGCAAGGGAAGGTGCTGCATACGCCGGGCCACACGCCCGCCTGCTTGACCTATGTGATTGAGGATGCTGCCTTCGTAGGCGATACGCTGTTTATGCCGGATTATGGCACCGCTCGCTGTGACTTCCCTGGTGGGGATGCGCGCACCCTTTATCACTCCATTCAAAAAGTGTTGGCGCTGCCTGAGCATACGCGACTGTTTTTGTGCCACGACTACAAAGCCCCTGGCCGCGATACCTTCCAGCATGAAACCAGCGTGGCTGAACAACGCCAAGCCAATGTTCATGTACACGAAGGCATCAGTGAAGAAGCATTTGTGAAAATGCGTACCGAGCGAGATGCCACGCTAGGTATGCCAAGGCTGATTATTCCCTCGGTTCAAGTCAACATGCGTGCGGGGCATATGCCACCGGCTGAAGACAATGGCGATGTTTATCTAAAAGTACCCATTAATAAATTTTAGGCAGGGGAAGTGGTATGGAGTGGATGGCAAGCCTGCAAGGGTTGGCTGGTGGCGTATTAATCGGCCTTTCCGCTACGTGGCTGATGGCAACGTTGGGCCGCATCGCGGGCATTAGTGGCATCGTCGGTAATCTGATTACTCAACGCCCCAAAGGCGATAGCGCCTGGCGATTAGCCTTTTTGCTGGGATTAATCAGTGGGCCATTGGTCATCATATTACTAAGCAGCAGCTTAGGAAACGTGGCGGGCAGCCCTGGCGAAGTGATTGGCGCACCCGCAGGTGGTGTCGGGCTAATGCTCGTGGCCGGGCTGCTGGTAGGTGTGGGCACAGGGCTGGGCAGTGGCTGTACAAGTGGCCATGGCGTCTGTGGCTTGGCGCGTTTGGCGCCACGTTCTATGGCAGCCACCGGTGTGTTTTTGGTCATGGCGATGGTGACGGTTTATATCTCGCGCCACTTGATAGGCATAGGTGGTCTTCAATGAGTATTGCCACGAATAATTCAATGAATAGCAGTGTCATGAAAACCTGCGCGGGCTATGCCGCGGGGCTGCTTTTCGGCTTGGGATTGGCAGTGTCAGGTATGACTGACCCGGCACGTGTGCTGGGCTTTCTAGATGTGGCGGGCGCCTGGGATCCAACGTTGATGTTTGTATTGGGCGGGGCAGTGGTGACCACTTTTATCGGCTATCGACTGGTATTCAGACGCTCAACCCCAGTGTTGGGTGGCGTCTTTCAACTGCCGACTAAAAGGGAGCTGGATGCCAAACTACTGGGAGGCGCTGCCTTGTTCGGGATTGGTTGGGGGCTTTCTGGTTACTGCCCAGGCCCTGCCATTGCTTCTATTGGTGGTCTGTCACTGCCGCTATCGGCCATGTTGTTCACAATGGTAGTAGGGTGGTTCGCTGCGAAACGCCTTGCTTAATAGCCCAATCTAAATGATCTAAACGCTCTCGCCCTTGCCATCACAGCAAGGGCGTTTTTTGTGGGCTTAACGCTGCTTTAATCCGCCGCAGCCATGATGGCAGGTAATAAAAAGGAAACCGTTATGCATGTCTTGCTCATTGAAGATGACCCGCTGGTCGCTGCGGGGATTCGCACTGGTTTAATGACGTTCGATTTCGTCGTTGATCATGTCCCTACACTTAACGCTGCCCGTCAAGCACTGCGAACCGTTGCCAGTGATGTCGTTATTCTGGATCGTGGCCTACCTGATGGCGATGGTCTGCAGCTGTTAGCAGAGTGGCGTGAGCAAGGTATTGATGTGCCCGTATTGGTGCTAACCGCAAGAGATGCGGTACGTGATCGAGTGGATGGCCTGCAAGGCGGTGCCGACGACTATCTAGTGAAACCCTTCGATTTAGATGAGTTGGTAGCCCGCTTGCATGCTTTATTGCGGCGAGTGGCGGGGCGAAGTAGTGGTATGATTTCCCACGGATCACTAAGTTTAGATCCTACGGCACGGGAAGTGTACGTAGATAACCAGTTGATTATGCTGTCTCGCCGTGAGTTGGTGCTGCTTGAAACCTTCCTGCAATCGCCGCGCAGTGTGCTTTCTGCCGACCAGCTTAAAGATAGCCTTTACGGCATGAATGACGATGTCGAGAGTAACGCGTTAAATGTGCATATTCACCACTTACGCCGCAAATTAGGCAACGGCGTAATTGAGACAGTACGCGGGCTGGGTTATCGGTTGGGCAAACCTGAGGCAGTTCACTTAGCCGATACGCCCTACAAGGGGCAGTTATGAGTTTGCGCTCACGGTTGCTGCTTACCCTGGGCTTAACCCTGGCGTTGTTATGGGGCGTGGCGGCAGCGTGGCTGATGCGCGACCTGGAAGAGAAGTTTGTTGAGACCCTGGACCAGCGTTTAGCGCAGTCGGCACGAATGGTGGCAGGGTTAGTCCTTCAACTGCCGTTTGAAGCGTGGCAGGACGCTGAGTTCCCCGTGCTGTCTATTCCCCCCATTGAAGGCCTCGCTTGCCAGGTGAATTCGCCCCAGGGCGAAATTATGGCGCGCACCCACGCCGATATGGATGACATTCTTACCCCCGGAGAAGGAGGTCACGCCTACCGCAAGGCAGATGATGTGACGTGGCGGGTGTTCACCTATGAACGCGGTGGCGTGATCATTACCACCGCAGATCGAATGGATGAGCGCAATATGTTGCTCAGCGGCGTGGTGCGAATGGCCGTGGTTCCCTTTGTGGTGGCGCTTGTCGGCAGCATGGTGGCGCTATGGTTAGGCATATGGCGTGGCTTGGTACCGCTTACACGGCTGCGCGAATCGCTGGCTCAACGCCATCCCGATGCCCTGGCGCCTGTTGCAACCTACGGGTTACCCAAAGAAATTCGACCGCTCATCGATACCCTCAATGCGCTGCTTGCGCGGATACAACAAACCGTTATTCGTGAGCAGCGTTTCACTAACGACGCCGCCCACGAGCTGCGTACACCGCTCACCGCGATCAAAACTCATCTGCAAGTGGCCCGTCGGCAAGAAGGGCAGGCGGCTATTACTTCGCTTAACCACGCCGAAGAGGGGGTGGTGCGGTTGAGTTCTACTCTTGACCAACTATTAACCCTGGCAAGGGTGGAAGGGCATTTGCGTTTTGATGACGGTGAAGCGAGTCGTGTGGCCGATGTGGCCGAACATGCCTTAGCCGATAGCCAGCAGAGTATGCCGGAGCGTTTCGTGGTGCCGACTAGCTGGCCAGAAGCCACGCTTGCCATGCCGCGTGAGTTAGCGATCACTGCGCTGCGTAACTTGCTAGATAACGCCTTGCGCCATGGCCCCGCAGACACCCCCATCGCCTTAACCGCTGAGTGGCAACCGGGGGCGAGTTATATGACCTTCAGCGTTAGTGATCAAGGTCCGGGCGTTGATGAAGCGACACTGGCACAGCTTACTAAGCGTTTTTGGCGCGCCAGTAAGCAGCAGGGGAGTGGCCTGGGGTTGGCTATTGTTGCGGCGATTGCCGAGCGCTTTGGGGGCGATGTGACGTTCGAAAGTCCCGTTGGCGGTGGTTTTACCGCCTGTTTGAAGGTGCCAGTGGCGAATAGCTAAAAAACGATAATGCAAGGGAGAAACCAATATGAATAACAAAAGCTTATTAAGGTTTAGCCTGTTGGTGGGGGCTAGTTTGACTACCGCAGTTGCACTGGCGCAGCAGGGTGATGTTGAGCGAGGTGAAGCAGCCGCCGCCACCTGCACTGCCTGTCACCAAGCCGATGGCAGCGGGATGCATGTGCCAGGCGGGGAGTCCTGGCCCCGTTTAGCCGGGCTAAATGCTGACTATATCGTTAAGCAGCTGCACGACTTTAAAGAAGGGCGTCGACAAAGTGCCAGCATGATGGCCTTCGCCAATATGCTCGATGATCAGCAGATCGCCGACGTAGCGGCCTACTACAGTCAGCTTGAAATGACACCTGGGCAAGGGGGCGATGAGGCCGAAGAAGCGCTTCTGGCCCGGGGGCAGCAGCTCGCCGAGCGGGGTGATTGGAATGCCTATATTGTGTCCTGCCAAAGCTGCCATGGTTCGGGAGGCACAGGGGTTGGCAGTGATTTTCCAGGCATAGCCAGCCAGCACGCTGGCTATATCAGCGCTCAATTGACCGCGTGGAAAAACGAGACACGCAGCAACGACCCACAGAATTTAATGGGCGCTATCGCCAAGCGCATGAGTGATGACGATATCCAGGCTGTGTCTGCTTGGTATGCCACCCAGCCCGCTCCCGCTGCACAGGAGTCCGCACAATGATGAACCTCCGTCGACCTCTCGTATTAGCACTGACCGGCTGTTCGCTTGCCGTAGGGGCGGGCATCAGTATTTATGCGACTAATGCCTTTGCCCAACCAGAAGAAAGGGCAGATGCGGCGCTAGATATGCTGGTTCATGAACCGCCCACCATGGAAGACCTTGAAAACTCAAACCTTCATCCTGAGCTGAAGAAAGTCATCCGCTACGGTCACGATTTATTTACCAATACTCAACAGTTGCGCGATGAGTATGTTTATAACGATATGAATTGTTCCAGCTGCCATCTGGGAGAAGGGCGAGTGCCGTTTAGCGCGCCAGTATGGGCCGCCGCCATTACGCTGCCTGATTTCCGAGGCAAAAATCAGCACGTTAATAACCTTGAAGAGCGTATTGCAGGCTGTTTTGCTTACTCAATGAATGGTGTGCCGCCGGAGTATGGCAGCGATGAAATGTTGGCGCTGAGTGCCTATCACCAGTGGCTCGCGACCGGAGCCCCCATGTATCCAGACAAGCCGATTTATGGGCGTGGCTTCCCAGCACCCGATGAGCCTGAGCAATCACCCGACTATGCCCGTGGTGAAGCGGCTTATCAGGCCAACTGTGCGATATGTCACCAGGCAGACGGTTCTGGGCATTACGAAAACGGCGAGTATGTGTTCCCACCGCCCTGGGGCGACGGTTCCAATAACTGGGGAGCAGGGATTGCGCGAGTGGAAACCATGGCAGGCTTTATTTACCAAAATATGCCGCTTGGTCAGCCGCGATCACTCAGTGATCAAGATGCCTGGGATATTGCGTATTATGTAAGTAGCCAAGAGCGCCCTCAGGATCCCCGCTACACTGGTGATGTAGCGGAAACACTTGAACTGTTTGGGCCAACTTTCCACGACCGGTCACTGTACGGGCAAACCCGTGAACACGATGGGCATGTGCTAGGTGATCACGACAATTATGGTGAAAAAGGCGATATCCAGCCCTGGAACGTCGGTATGCCAAGGTTTGAGAACCTAGCGGACGAGTAGCAAGGATGTAAGCAACCATCAGCTTGCAGAGCCTGATCGCTGCACTGGTACTGATAGCGACTTGTAGGAGGGAGCTTCAGCTCGCGAATGCTTGGGCACCCAGCCCACTTAACCTAAGGGGCACCTTCGGCACCCTTCGCGCGCTGAAGCGCCCTCCCACAATAGTCTTAAGCCTGATCATTCCATTGGTGCCTAAAGTCATTTGTAGGAGGGAGCTTCAGCTCGCGAAGATTTAAGCACCCAGCCCACTTAACCTAAGGGGTGCCTTCGGCACCCTTCGCCCACTGGAAGTGGCCTCCTACAATGGTGCGGTGCCTGATTATTGCGCTGGTGCTAATAGTGATTTGTAGGAGGGAGCTTTAGCTCGCGAAGATTTAAGCACCCAGCCCACTTAACCTAAGGGGTCCCTTCGGCACCCTTCGCCCGCTGGAAGCGGCCTCCTATAATGGTACGGTGCCTGATTATTGCGCTGGTGCTAATAGTGATTTGTAGGAGGGAGCTTTAGCTCGCGAATGTTTGGGCACCTAGCCTTATTCGTTATTAAAGCCATGCTGCATTCCAAAAGCTGTATTGATTAATATTGGTGGCAAGCCCGGCTCTCAGTGGGTTACCAATAATATAGCGAGCAACACTTTTCAAATCTTCTTCTTGGCGAATCATGCGGTCATGAAATCCATCTTGCCAAATACGTTCTCCAATGGCTAATGACACATAGCTTTTATAACGACGAATGGCCTCTGAGAGCTCTCCATTAAGCTGTAAAAGCCAATGTATATGATCAGGCATTACCACAAATGAAAGGGTGTTCGCTGCTTTAGTCACACGGGGGTGATAGAAATTTCTGGAAGCACTGCAGGCATGTTCAAACGTAAAAAAGTAGGGGTAACGCTTTTGCGTAGCAATGGTAATTAGGTAGTGGCCGCCCTCTATGGAATATCTACCTCGCCGCAGTGCATGGCTTTTTTGCATTTCCCTAGAGCTCCCAAACGTTAACAATGTCTAAAAAGCTAACTTTAGCTCGCTTTCTCTATGGTTTACAATTTTTAAGTTCTCGGGAGTAGGTTTGGATCTCAATTGTTTAAGACCTAGCCTACTTAACCTAAGGGGCGCCTACGGCACCCATCGTCGAAGTGTCGAACCAACGATAAATCGCCCTCCCACAATGGTATAGAGCCAGATTGCTGCACTGTGGCTGATAAAACTTGTAGGAGGGAGCTTCAGCTCGCGAATGTTTTTAAGGCGCTTCACTGCCCATCATTTCGATCAGTCGTTCATCGCTGGGCATGCCTTGAATGCGGTCAATGCGGATGCTGCCATTCTCTGCTTCGCGTTGGAAAGCGCTGGTGGGTGTGGCATACAAACCAAGTTCTTCAAACAACTGATTATTGGCATACACCTGCTCTTCGATTTCACGGGGCTGAGCGCTGGCTACTATTTCTTGCTCTCCACTTTTATGTGCATACAACGTCTTTGCGGGGTCATCAGCACCGAGTAGAGCGGCTGCTTTACCAGGGCTATCAGGTGCTAAAATGCCCACCATGATATGACGTAGCTGTACACTTCCTGCTTCCACCCAGGGGCGGACATCTTGCCAAAGCTGACGGCAGTAGGGGCAGTTGGGATCTGTGAAGGTATAGATCACCCGTGGCGCATCCACATCGCCATCCTGAATCCAATGGCTTTCACTTAAGAGTTGCCAGGTTTCAGCCTCAAGTGGAGCACGCACGTGCTCGTCCAACTGCGCTTCCGTCAGGTCGTTACCCTCACTATCCATCAGTGTACCCACCACGGCGTGTTCGCCATCGGGGGTTAGGTAAATTGCCATGTCCTGGCCCTGCACGCTGGCACCATAGCCACGCATGCCACCGGGAGCATCAAATTGGCCGTAAATCTCTATGCCTTGATCGGCTAATGCTTGAACGGGGGCGGGCAGGTCATCGGCATAACTGACGGAGGCGCCCCACAGGCCTGCTAGAAGGAATATTCCGCTTACGATAGGGTGACGATTTAAGTGCATAACAGCGTCCTGATTAAGTAATAAACGACATCGAAATAAGTAACGGGAGGTGACTCAGTAAAAGAACTGCCTAGCGCAAGCGCTCCAAACCACGTTGCAATGTGGCGCTGGAAAGCTCACCAAAGTGCGTATTAACCAATTGGCCGTTGGCATCGTAATAGAGCGTAGTTGGCATGGCGTGGGCACCGGTCGCTTGGCCAACCGCATTGCGGGGGTCTAGCCACACATTGTCTAGCGCGAAACCGTGTTCGTCCATAAAGGCTTCAATGTGTGCTGGCGATTCACCTTGATTGACGAACACAAAGGTAATCCCGGTTTCACGCTGTTGTGCTTCCTCAAAGACCGGCATCTCACGAATACAGGGTGGGCACCAAGTGGCCCAAAGGTTAACCACCATGGGTTGTTGATTGGCTTGTGACACTTGCGGTAAATCGATGGGCTCGCCTTCACGCGTGATCAGTGCTACATCTGGCAGTGGGCGAGACTGGTGATCCATCAGCATTAGACTGCCCGCGGTTAATCCCCATGCAAGGCTGCCCACCAATAGCGCGCCGCTTAATGGAGCACGCTGGCGAGGAGAGCGCCATAGTCCCCAACCGGCATAAGCCAAGCCGATGACAATACCGCCGATAACATCAAAGCCACCATCACGAATGTCCAGGCGAGCGAGCAGGCCATCATACTCACCCCAGTAGCGCACCACGAAAATCAGGCGCGCGCCAATAAAAGCGACAAATAGCAGCGTAAATAGCGTATCGCTGACGGGAACTCGGTGGCGACGACCCAGCAATGCACCTGCCAGCAGGGCCAATAAAAAAGCCAAGCCGATTAACAGCTGGTGGATGCTAAAGCCCATCGGCCCAAGGGCAACACTCTGTTGCAACATAAGCAAACATAATCCCTGAAATAATGATGTTATACCATTATCTCAGTACGTCATTATTTAGGGATTATGTGTAGTCAACCTGAGACGTTATGCCGCAACGCGCCGTACTTAAGCATTAAGTAGGGGAACCGCTGAGCTATTTAGGGGCAACTAACCAGCGAATGGCATAAGGAGGAAGCGCCCCTTCAGCGACCCAAGGATTACTTGGGTCCAGTGCTTGCCATGCATGCTTTTCAAGGGCTTGGGTTACCGCTTCACCCAGGTTGTCTAAAGGAAGCGGCAGGTCGGTGACGTTGTATAGCGCTAACAGTCGGCGGCCATCGTGCAGCGGGCCACGCTCTACGGCTAATAGTTCTGGTGAAGAGACCAATACACGCTGGGCGGCGGTGGGGTGAAAGCAGGGCTCTTGACGGCGCTGCTCCAGCAACCGATTGAGTGCGTGAAAAACATCATGGGTGGGGGTGGAGGGGCTATCCAGCAGTAGCTCCAGCTCGCTACGCTGCCAGCGCCGACGGTTAATTGAGCGCAAGCGCCCACTGCGCTCAACGCCTTCCACATCATTGAGTGTGCCAGTAAGGGTGTGGATATAGAGCGCAGGGATGCCTTGCAAGCTGAGCATAATCGCTTGGCTACATAGAAAGCGTGCGATCTGCCACGGGTCTGGCCCACGGCGGGTGCCGCGCATGGCTTCAAACCAAGTGATATTGATTTCGTAGGGTGTGTCGCTACCGTCTGGGTTGCTGCGCATACTGACGAAGCCGCCGAACTTGTGCATAAGCTCCAGTAGCGCATCTCTTTCGTGATCAGGCAGTAAGCCTTCCAGCGGGCGCACGCCAATGCCGTCGTGACTGGCGGTGAAGTTCAGGTAAGTGCAGTGTTCGGGTAGTACAGGAAGGCTGGAAAGCCAGCTTTGCAGGGTGCTGGCTTCTCCACGGGTGAGGGTATGTAATAAAAGGGGTGGAAGGGCGAACTGATACACCATATGGGCTTCGTCGGGCGGGCCTTCCGGTAGCCGGTCTAAACCAAAGTAGCTGATATTTTCCTGATGGGGCACGTTGGTTTCGGTAATCAACAGGGTGCCAGGGGCCACATGATCCACAATCGCCCTGAGTAGCCGCACCACGGTGTGGGTTTCCGGCAGGTGAATACAGGCTGTGCCCAGCCGTTTCCATAAAAATGCCACTGCATCCAACCGCACAATCCGCGTGCCTTGCTCAAGGTAGAACAGCAATATGCCGACGAATTCCAGCAGTACATCCGGGTTCTCAAAATTTAAGTCAAGTTGGTCTTCAGAAAACGTTGCCCACAGGTAACGGGTGCCGCGCCGGGTAGAAACAGGTACCAGTAGTGGACTGCTGCGTGGGCGCACCACCTGAGAGACATCCGTCTCAGGGGCGGCTTCAATAAAGTAGTCGCGACCGGGCAGGCTGCCGCTCAGGTAATCAACGAACCAGAGTGATTCCCGCGAGACATGGTTGAGTACCAGATCGGCCATTAAGTCGTAATGTCCGGCTAGCTCCCGGATATGTGACCAGTCTCCCAATTCGGCATTGACTTCGCGATAATGGATGACTGAGAAGCCGTCGTCGCTGCTCCACGGAAAGAAGGGCAGCACGTGGACACCGCTGATGCGATCCCCCAGGCGGGTTTGTAAAAAGTCACTTAAAACGGCTAAAGGCGCCACGCCTTCTTCAATAATGGAGTCCCCATAAGTAATCACCCACTGATCTTTTTCGCTCCATGAAGGTGCATTATTGTCGGTGGCAGCGATGGGGGTGGACGAAAACGGAGCAAGTGACAGAAAATGCTCAAGATGCTGATTTAAACGCCGTTGTACTTCGCCTGCCCGCGGCCCATACAGGTGGGTGAGGTAGTGATGAACCGTTTGTTCGAAGGGGGGCATAGGAGGCTCCTGATAAACAATCTGCCACAAACGCTGCAGCTTGTGTGCCAAATCGTTACAATACGAGGTTGATACCGCGTTTAAATGTTAAGCAACCGTAGCTTCTGACACGCATTGATGCTTTAAACGCCATTAATAGCACACACTAACGATAGGTTATAACACGCTAATTCGTGCGGCTTGCCGACACGGGCTGACAACAGGTTGACCGCCATGCATTGCCCATTTTGTGGTGCAAACGATACTCGAGTGACGGATTCGCGACTGGTAGCCGATGGTGACCAGGTGCGCCGCCGTCGCCAGTGCGCAAGCTGCCAAGAGCGCTTTACGACATACGAAACTGCTGAATTAGTGATGCCGCGGGTGGTGAAATCCGACGGTTCGCGCGAAACCTTCAACGAAGCCAAGTTACGGGCGGGTATGCTGCGTGCACTTGAAAAACGCCCCGTCAGCGCTGAAGCCATTGAAGCGGCAGTAGAACGCATTCGTCAAACATTACGAGCGCGGGGGGATCGTGAAATCAATGCCCGCGATATCGGCGAATCGGTCATGCAGGCGCTTAAAACCCTCGATCATGTAGCCTATATTCGGTTTGCCTCGGTATATCGTAAATTTCAGGATTTGGATGAGTTCAGAGCTGAAATAGACCGGCTTTCTCAAGAGCCTTCTCAAAAGAGCGGGCCGCTGTAATATGAGTACTGAGTTTAGCCAAGCCGATCACCGCTATATGGCGCGGGCGCTGCAACTGGCCAAAAAGGGGTTGTACACCACTGACCCTAACCCTCGGGTAGGCTGTGTCATCGTGCGTGATGAGCAGATTGTTGGTGAAGGCTTTCATGTGCGGGCAGGTGAACCTCATGCAGAAATCCACGCCTTAAATGCTGCGGGAGACCTCGCCCAAGGGGCAACGGCTTACGTCACTCTTGAGCCTTGTTCGCATATTGGCCGCACCGGCCCGTGTGCGTTGGCGTTGAAGGCCGCCAGGGTGTCGCGAGTGGTAATCGCGATGGTAGACCCTAACCCTCAAGTAAGCGGCCACGGCATACAACTGTTGGAAAACGCGGGTATTGAAGTTGCAGTTGGCTTGTTAGAGAGCGACGCCCGCAGGCTAAATCCAGGATTTATTTCCCGTATGACCAACCAGCGCCCTTTTGTGCGCTTAAAAATGGCGATGAGTTTAGATGGTCGTACCGCCATGGGCTCTGGGGAGTCCCAATGGATTACCGGGCCAGAAGCGCGTTGCCAGGTTCAACGACTGCGGGCGCGGTCCAGCGCGATATTAAGCGGGGTTGAGTCGCTGATTATGGACGATTCACGGCTTACTTTGCGTGCTGAGCAATTAAAGCTGGATAACGCTGATGACGTCGTTCGTCGCCAGCCCCTGAGGGTGATTTTAGATACCAGGCTGCGCTTACCCCTCGCTGCTGCCTGTTTGAGCGAGCCAGGACGCACCCTGGTTATCACCACCCCAGCGCACTCGGTTGATAAGCGCGCCCGGCTAACCCAGGCGGGGGCAGACGTGGTGGTATTGCCTGCTGGTAGTGATGGACGTATTGATCTCGCCCTAATGCTGCAGTGGCTAGCCGAAAATGAACAGGTGAATGAGCTGTTGGTAGAAACTGGCGCGACCTTAGCGGGCGCCATGCTGGATGCAGATTTGGTCGATGAGCTGCAACTGTTTGTCGCGCCCACCTTATTAGGTGGAGAAGCACGACCACTATTTGCACTGCCAGGGCTGTCACGCATGGCCGATCAGCGGCGTTTAACAATTCATGATATGCGGGCGGTGGGGCGTGATTGGCGCATTATTGCCTCTCATCAAGCGACTAGCGCATCTGGCGCATTGAGCGAGAGCAAGGTACCCTGACGCGCGAAATTGTCTCTGCTTAACGCGATAATCTTTTGTTACCACCGTTCATGACAACACTTATTGGAGATTCCATGGCGCACTCCTCATCTAGAGGCTTAGCCCCTATCGCCGAACTGGTAGAAGATATTCGCCAGGGCAAAATGGTGATTCTCATGGACGATGAGGATCGCGAAAACGAAGGCGATATCATCATGGCCGCTGAAAAAGTGCAGGCCGAGCATATCAACTTTATGGCACGTTTTGCCCGTGGTCTTATCTGTATGCCCATGACCCGAGCCCGCTGTGAGCAGCTTAATCTGCCGCTCATGGTGCGTGATAACGGCTCTGGTTTTGGAACCAAGTTCACTCTGTCGATTGAGGCAACGGTAGGTGTCACTACGGGTATTTCCGCCGCAGACCGAGCGCGCACCGTACAAGCGGCGGTAGCGGCTCATGCTAAGCCGTCTGATATCGTGCAGCCAGGGCATATTTTCCCGTTAATGGCAGAGCCAGGTGGCGTGTTGCGCCGCGCGGGGCATACCGAAGCAGCCTGTGATCTAGCCGCTCTAGCAGGGTTTGACCCGAGTGGCGTTATCTGTGAAATCATGAACGATGATGGCAGCATGGCGCGTCGGCCTGAACTTGAGGCGTTTGCCCAAGAACACGACATTAAAATCGGTACCATTGCGGATTTGATTCACTACCGCATCGTCAATGAACAAACCGTAGATCACCTGGAAGCGTCATCGGTGATGACTTCCCATGGTGAACTGACGTTGCACGTATTCCGTGATCGTATCCAAGGTGCCCATCATTTGGCACTGGTGAATGGTCAGCCCACGCCGGAAAAACCCACCACGGTCCGTGTACACCTTACCGATACTCTGCGTGATGTCATGGGCTTGATGAAAGGTGATCAGTGTCGTTGGGATGCCCATCGTGCGATTGAAGAAATTGCCGGTTCCGCTTCAGGGGTCTTTGTACTGATTGATGACGGACGCCCGCATCAGGATTTAAAAGATCAGCTTGATATCTTCTTGGATCGCGTGCGCCAGCCGCGCAGCAGTGATTCCGACGGTGCCGGTAACTACTTAACCATTGGCACCGGTTCGCAGATATTGCGCTATTTGGGCGTCGGTAAAATGCGATTACTTAGTTCGCCGTGGAAATTCTCAGCGCTATCCGGCTTTGATCTAGAAGTCGTCGAGCGTCTGGGCCCCAATGACACGGCCTATGAGCCAACTTCTCAGCAGGAATAAATAGATGCACTCGCTCTCTCAAGTTGAAGGTACGTTTGTTGATGTCGATGGCCGCTACGTCATTGTGGTCGGTCGTTTTAATCACCATGTGGTAGATAGCCTTGTGGAAGGTGCCATCGACAGTCTGACCCGTCATGGTGTCGACGCCGAGCATATTCACATTGTGCATGTGCCGGGTGCCTGGGAACTTCCACTGGCGGTTAAGCGCGTGCTGAAGGTGATGAAGCCAGATGCAGTGATTGCGCTGGGCGCGGTGATTCGTGGCGGTACACCCCATTTTGAGTATGTGGCAGGTGGCTGTAATACGGCCATTAACCATTTACAGCTTGAGTTTGAAACGCCCATTGCCAACGGTGTGTTGACCGTTGAAAGCATTGAGCAAGCCATTGAACGTGCGGGCACTAAAGCAGGCAATAAAGGCACTGAAGCCGCGATGGCAGCGATGGAAATGGTCTCTTTGCTGCGCGCGCTGGGAGAGCCGCAATGAGCGAGCGTAAACCTTCGGCTGCCCAGCAGAGTCGCCACGCAGCGCGGGAATTAACCGTGCAAGGACTTTATCAGTGGCATATGACGGGTAAATCCATCACCACTATTGAAGCTGAGTTTCGTAGTCAGGTCGCCGATGATGACTTGGAAGATCATGAAAACTGGGTAAAAGTGATGGAAATCGCCGATAAGGCGCTGTTCCATGAGCTTTTACACAACACGGTGCGTTATAAAGCAGAGTTAGATCGCGATATTTCTCCGCTGCTGGACCGTCGCTTAGAAGATCTCGATGCAATTGAACTATCAATTCTCAGATTAGGTGCTTACGAGCTGTCCCGCCGTATGGAAGTACCTTATCGTGTAGTGATTAACGAAGGCGTTGAGCTGGCAAAGTCATTTGGCGCCACCGATGGCCATAAATACGTGAACGGCATTCTCGATAAACTGGCGATCCGCCTGCGAAGTGCCGAGGTCAGCGCTCGCCGTCTCTGAACGCGAGCGATATGGCGATGCGTTTAAGGGGCCTTTGTGCTTGCCGAATTTGATTTAATCAGACGCTATTTTATGTCATCGCAGGAGGCGATGACCGCGTCAAATGGCGTCACACTAGGATGTGGAGACGACGCCACGCTACTGGTGCCGCAAGCGGGCCAGCAGTTAGCCGTAAGCGTCGATACGTCGGTCGTCGATGTACACTTTCCCTATGATGCCCCAGCGTTTGCGGTGGGGCATCGGGCGCTAGCCGTGGCGCTCAGCGACTTGGCCGCCATGGGAGCGGCTTCGCGCTGGTGTTTAATGGCGCTCACCTTTGATCAGCGCCCGTTTGTCAATGATGAGGCGACTCACGCTTGGTTGACAGACTATGCGCGCGGATTTCACTCGCTTAGGCAACAGCATGCCACCACGCTGGTAGGCGGTGACGTTACATCCGGCGCACTATCCATTGGCGTGACGGTGATGGGCGAAGTGCCGGTAGCTAAAGCGTTAACCCGCAGCGGTGCGCAAGTGGGGGATCTGATTGCCGTTACTGGCGCGTTAGGGGGTGGGGCAGGAGGACTGGCGCTTTGGAAGCAGGGGGAGCGAGACTTAGCTCATCCATTGCTGCGCCGTTATCTTTTGCCTGAGCCGCGCTTGGCGGCTGGTATCGCTCTGCGTGGATTAGCGTCAGCAGCATTGGATATCTCTGACGGCCTGTTAGCGGATTTGGGCCATTTGCGTGAAGCCTCCCAGGTAGGCGCAGAGCTAGAGCTAGCGGCACTACCATTGGCAGAAGAGTTAGAGCGTCAGTTAGGCCACAAAGCGGCTCAGCAGGCTGCACTTTCGGGGGGGGATGACTACGAGCTGCTCATCACACTAGCGCCTGAAAACCTAACAAAAGCGCAGCAGCGTCTAGCGCAGTTAGGCCTAAACTTAACCGTTATTGGGCAGTGCCGTGAGGCACTAGGTATTAGCGGCGCGGGGATTGATGAGCAAGGTAGCTACGCGGGCTGGCAGCATTTTAACGGGGAAGCGCCATGAATCGTGCACCGAAAAGTGTCTGGCGTCGCCCAACACATTTTTTTGCCTTTGGTTTAGGCAGTGGTACGGTGCCCTGGGCACCTGGAACCTTTGGTACCCTAGCCGCCATACCCTTCTATTGGATGATGGCAGATTTACCCCTGGGGTGGTATTTAAGTATTTGTTTTGTCGCCTTTATCGTCGGCGTTTGGCTATGTGATAGAACATCACACGATCTAGGGGTTCATGACCATTCAGGAATTGTGTGGGATGAATTTGTCGGTTACTGGCTGACCATGGCAGCCGTGCCCTTTTCATGGGAAGCTGCGCTATGGGGGTTTATCGTATTTCGTATCTTCGATGTCTTTAAACCCTGGCCAATACGCTGGGCCGACCGCCGGGTAGCGGGTGGGTTTGGCATTATGATTGATGATGTGATGGCCGGCGTCTATGCCTGGAGTACCATGCATTTATGGTTCTGGCTGCATTAAACGGTACAAGTGTATGCAGCAAATTTTTTCTGATGCATTGGCTACAAGGCGTTAATTCCAAGGAGATGGCATGCGCAAGGAACGTCTGATTGTCCCTACTTTGGCGATTATTGCCGTTGTATGGATGGCAGCGCAGCTCCTCTCAAGCGTTCTTTTTGAGCGTAGCCTGCGCCAAGCATTAGAAGACCTGGAAGCGCGCGGCGAGTGGCGCGTTAACCGCACAGAGAGCAGCCAAGGGTGGTTAAGCTCCCAAGGCAGGCTAATCCTATCGCCTTTATTGGGCCGCCCATGGCGCCTTGAGCTGACCTACAATGCTCGCCACGGGATTTTAAGTACCGACGTGGAAGGCACCGTACTACCCCGTCTGGACACCGTATTGCAGCAGGCTGTGGGTGAAGTCACCGCGCCGTCTGTGCCACGCTGGCAAGGCCGCTATCACACCCTAAGCGGCCGCAGCGAATTACGTCTTGCCTTAGCACCCTTCGTGATTCAGCAAAATGGTCGAGAGCTCGCCGTCCGGGGTGGTCGTATGCGTTTAGAAGGCGTATTCGGTGACTGGCGCTTGCGTGCGCTATTGGACCAACTCACACTTACTGATGGCATGGCTCAACTTTCTCTTGGGCCAACGGTGCTTGAAAGCCGCTATACCTATATTGATGATGCTTATCACTTCGCCCAGCGCGATCACCTGCATATTGAAACGCTACAGTTGAACTATCCCGCTTATGATATGCAACTTTCACCTTTAGACCTGCATAGCTACATGGTGTTAGATGAGAGCGAGCTGCGTCTGAAAGGTGAGTTAATGGTTGGTGATGTCATGGTGCCTTCTGAAGCCCCCGACACACCACTGCTTAATGGCCGCATTGAGATGGAACTCTCCCGTTTGAACGCTGATGCGGTGCGCCATGCCATTAGTCGTTTGCGCCAGGAAGCCGCCTGGGGGGATGCAAGCCTACCTGTAGCGGAAGGATTGCTTGCGCGTCTAGAGCCAGATCTGCGCAAAATTCTTAGTGACTCACCCCGTTTAGATGTGATGACCGTCGACATTGATAGCCCATTATTGGGTATTCGGTTGGATGCCGACGGCGCGCTATTTTTCGATGCCCGCCGGTTGGATGAGCTAAGTGTGGTCAGCTTGGGTGAAGAAAAAGAGCGTGCTAAATGGTTCGAGCGCATTGATGGTGACTTTACTTGGCACGAGGCACCTACCGTTGCTGCGTTATGGCTAGGATTACCGCTGGGTACTCGCGAGCTTCAATTTGATGTGGTACGCGGTGTATGGCGTGTTAATGGGCGGCCTATGCCCGAGCTGTGGCCTTGAACTATACTCATTAGCTGGCGCTACATTGATCGCGAGCTACAGCTCCCTCTCACAGGGGCATCGATCTAGTGGGAGTATGAATGCGTTCGCTCACAAAACAGGTCCCAAGGGTTGAAGTTTCGCTCATGTGCCCACATTCCATGAACAAAGCTAGGCGGTGCTTACCGCCAGTATCGGTTCATTGGAGGATACATGAGCGACCAGGATTACGAACGCGATAATGAACACCTTGACTGGCAAACTGATGATGGAGAGTCATCAGCGACGGATCATGACGACGATAAGGGTCCTCAAGATTTTCGCTCAGACGGTGAACGCGTAAACTCCTTAGTGCCCGCCAGCGAAATGCTGCCCGAGCGTATCTATCTCCTTCCTATTCATAATCGCCCGTTCTTCCCTGCCCAGGTGCAGCCATTAGTGGTGAACCGTGAGCGCTGGGAAGAGACCATGCGCCGCGTCGGCAATACGCCTCACCACACGTTGGGCGTTGCGTTCGTGGGTGAGCAGGGCGTTAGCTCTCTTAGTCATGAAGGTTTTCCTGAGATTGGTACCGCCGTTAAGGTACATAAGCTCAAGGGTGAAGATGAGCAAATCCAGTTTATTGCCCAGGGCCTTCAGCGCTTCAAAATTACCCGCTGGCTCTCCAAAGAACCGCCTTATTTGGTAGAAGTCATTTATCCTAAAGAGCCGGTGGATGCGGAAAACGAAGAGACCCGCGCCTACGCCATGGCCATTATCAATGGGATTAAAGAGCTGCTGCCGATTAACCCCCTATATGGCGAAGAGCTTAAGCACTATCTCAATCGTTTTAGCCCCCATCAGCCTGGCCCACTGACAGACTTTGCTGCTGCGATTACGTCTGCCAAAGGCCCTGAACTGCAAGATGTGTTGGCCACACTAGCGGTCGGTGAGCGGATGCAAAAAGTGCTACCGCTGCTGCGCAAAGAGATCGATGTAGCGTTGTTGCAGGGCGAAATTAGCGAGCAGGTTAACGCGCAAATGCAGGATCGTCAGCGCGAATTCTTCCTACGTGAGCAGCTTAAAGTTATTCAGCGTGAGCTAGGTATCTCCAAAGATGATCGTGAAAACGATGTGGACACCTTTAGAGCGCGGCTGGAGTCTCTGGTTGTGCCGGAGCGCGTGCAAGCGCGTATTGACGACGAGCTTAATAAGCTTAGCGTGCTTGAAACCGGCTCGCCGGAGTACGGTACCACCCGTAATTACCTGGATTGGTTAACGTCGCTGCCTTGGGGCGTCACCAGTGAGGATCAGTTGGATCTGCCCCATGCACGTAAAGTGCTGGACCGTGACCACGACGGCCTGAAAGACGTTAAAGAGCGCATTATCGAATTTCTTGCCGAAGGCACCTTTAAAGGTGATGTAGGTGGCTCAATTGTGCTGCTCGTCGGCCCGCCAGGGGTGGGTAAAACCTCGATTGGACGCTCGATTGCTGAAGCGCTAGGTCGGCAGTTTTATCGTTTCTCAGTCGGTGGTATGCGAGACGAGGCTGAAATTAAAGGTCACCGACGTACCTATGTGGGGGCGATGCCCGGCAAATTGGTGCAGGCCTTTAAAGAGGTCGAAGTCGAAAACCCTGTCATCATGCTTGATGAGATAGATAAGCTGGGGCAGTCCTTCCAGGGGGATCCAGCATCCGCGCTGCTGGAAGTTCTCGACCCTGAGCAGAATGTCGATTTCCTTGATCACTATTTAGATGTCCGTATGGATCTCTCTAAAGTGCTGTTTATCTGCACGGCCAACACGCTGGATTCGATTCCAGGCCCGCTGCTTGACCGTATGGAGCAAATCCGACTTTCAGGCTACATCGCCGAAGAGAAGCTGGCGATAGCAAAAAATCATCTCTGGCCTAAGTTACTCAAACGCGACAACCTAACGAAAAAACGTATTAGTTTGTCAGACGCTGCATTGAAGCAGGTCATTGAAGGCTATGCCCGGGAAGCCGGTGTGCGTCAGTTGGAAAAACAGCTTCACCGTATTGTACGTAAATCAGCGGTTAAGCTACTTGAAGAAGAGCTCGAAACGGTCAAAATTTCCGTCAAAAACCTGGAAGAGTTCTTGGGAGCACCGATTTTTCGCAAAGAAAAAGTGCTCACTGGCGAGGGAGTGGTCACTGGTTTGGCATGGACCTCTATGGGGGGCGCTACGCTACCTATAGAAGCGGGCAAAATACACTCCTTGGATCGAGGCTTTAAGCTCACCGGTAAATTGGGCGAGGTGATGCAAGAGTCTGCCAATATCGCTTACAGCTATACCCTTGGTCATCTGCAAGAGTACGGTGCCGATGCGGACTTCTTTGATTCGGCGTTTGTCCACCTGCACGTGCCGGAAGGGGCTACCCCAAAAGATGGTCCTTCAGCGGGTGTCACCATGACGACCGCACTTATGTCGCTGGCCAAACACCAGGCTATTAACAGGCCATTGGCAATGACTGGCGAGCTTACGCTCACCGGACAAGTGCTACCCGTCGGCGGTATTCGCGAGAAGGTTATTGCCGCACGACGCAGTGATATTTTCGAGTTGATTCTGCCCGAGGCCAACAAGCGCGATTACGAAGAGCTGCCTGATTACCTTAAAGAGGGGATGACGGTTCACTTTGCCAAGCGTTATCGAGATGTGGCGGATGTTGTGTTCGGTCGCTGAATATCGAGGTAGCAAATTGTTTTTTAATAGTTTAAATAGCTAATAAATGTGTCTGATAAGCGCCATACGAAAGTGTGGCGTTTTTTTTACATTTGTTTACTGGTTTGCTTGTCGAAACAATTGTGATAATGGGGCTTGGCTTAAAAAAAATTAGAAAGCTTTCCTCGGGGAATCATGAATGCGCAATAACCAGCCCATCACTCAGCATGAGTATGTTTTGAGCGAAGAAGCCGTACTTATTTCTCGATCGGATTTGAAGGGGAACGTCACTTACGCAAATCCGACCTTTGTAGAGGTCAGTGGCTACTCTCGTGATGAGCTGATAGGCGCCCCGCACAACCTGCTTCGTCACCCCGATATGCCCGAGGCAGCCTACGCAGACTTTTGGAAAACCATTCAAGCGGGGGGAACATGGCAAGGCGTGGTCAAAAACCGGCGCAAAAATGGTGACCACTACTGGGTGCAAGCGACCGTCGCACCTCTGCGTGATGGTGACCGTCTGGTTGGTTACACCTCCATACGTCGCAAAGCGTTACCGGAAGCGGTTGTTCGCGCAGAAAAAATTTACGCTGAAATTCGGGAAAAAGGCAAATCACGCCACTACAAGCTTGCTAAGGGTGTGCTGCAACGTAAAGGCGTAACAGGCATATTGTCACGCTTTCAAGTGACCAGCTTAAAAGCCAAACTCATTTGTATGGTTATTGTGTCTTTGATGCTGCTTAGTCTTTCAGGCGGGCTAGGAGTTTACGCGCTCATGGTTTCCGGGGAACGCCTAGAAACCCTTAACCGGTCTGGCTTGCAAGATGTGGCGACGCTGCAGAGGATAGAGCGCTATATTGGCCAAGCAGTTGACACGCTTGAGCCTGTCGTTCGTAACCCGCGCCAGGCGGATATGGATGTCGTTAACGCGGAAATTAGTCGTCATACCGACACAATGCAGTCACTTTGGGCGTCTTATTATCAGGCCGATGCGGTAACGGACAATGCAACGCAGGCTTTTAATGAAGCGCTGACAACTTGGAATACTGGTGTAGCTACCACGCTGACGGCTATTCAGGCTGGAAATGGGTTTGCGGCTTTTGAAACCTTTAACGACATTGTAGCGCCGACCACTCAAGCGCTACGCGAAACTAATATCGTATTGGTTGAACAAGAACGTTCAGAAGCGGAAGCGTTGCTTAGTGGGGCCCAAAGCGGGCGCCAACAAATTTTAATCATACAGCTAGCATTACTGGCCATCGGCTTTTTAGTCATGATTAGCCTAAGTGCGATGATTTTAAAAAGTATTTTTCGCAGTCTATCAGGGGCACGCTATACCACTTTCCAAATTGCTGCCGGTAACTTAGCCAATCAAGATGTTCGGCGAACTAACGACGAACTAGGCGAGTTACTCTATTCGCTAGACACCATGCGCTTTAGCTTATCCAGCATTGTGGGCGATGTGGAACGCCGGGTCTCCGTCGTGACGCCTGCTATTCAGCAGATTGCTGCAGAAAATGAAGAACTCTCTTCACGTACTGAGCAACAGGCATCATCGCTGCAGCAAACCGCATCAAGCATGGAAGAGATGACCTCTACCGTGCAGCAGAATACCGAGAATGCCCGCCAGGCGACTAATCTTGCGGCGCAAAATGCGGCAAGTACTCGTGATACAGGCCAGCAAATGCAGCAGTTGGTAGAGCGTATGCAGCGTATCGCCAAAAGTGCCGAGAAAATGACTGAGATGATCAGCGTGATTGACGGCATTGCCTTTCAGACCAATATATTGGCGCTTAATGCCTCGGTTGAAGCCGCCCGTGCCGGTGAGCACGGACGTGGTTTTGCCGTCGTCGCCAGCGAGGTTCGAAACTTGGCTGGTCGCAGCGCAGATGCCGCCCAAGAAATCCGTCGAATGATTGATAGCACCACAAGCGAAGTTAGCGGGGGCCGCAGTGCTGTCGAGCAAGCAGAGCGCGCCATTGAAGAAGTGACGCAACAAGTCAGCCGGGTCAGTGAACTAATGGACTCCATCAGCACTGCCTCTACTGAGCAGAACAGCGGGATTGGCCAAATTAATACCGCCGTTGCTGAAATGGATCTTGTTACCCAGCAGAACGCCTCTAAAGTGCAGTCGATAGCAGTCTCTGCTGATAATCTTTCTATTGAGGCTTTTGAACTTGCCAATGTGGTCGATGCGTTCCGCTTGGAAGGTGCCCAAGATGAGAGCATTCAAAGCGCCCGTGAGAAATTACAGCGCGCCAATAAAGCGCTGGGCAAAGCAACCCAAGGATTACCAGCCCCTTCCGAGAAAAATCTCAAACTTCCCTCAAAAGCATCTGTTGGTGAACAGTGGGAAGCGTTTTAAGCTAAGCCCCCTTTAATGAGGTTCTTAATTTAGCCCCTGGCATTTATAAATAGCTTGCGCATATAGGTACCTGATTTCCCAGTATTCATTTTGATGACATGCCACCCATTGCGGTGGCATGTTTTATGCATTCCATCTAATTGAAATAATCGTGTGGTAATTAAAACGGCTTAGATGTGGGGGCGCCACTAAGCCTAAAGATGGCGCAAGCCTTCAATAAAACGTAGGGAATCTAAATGCCACAAGCTACGCGAGTGACATCAGCCGTTTATGAGATAGCCGATGATGAAGTGTTGATTTCACGCTCCGATCGTCAGGGCCGGATCACCTATGCCAACCAAACGTTTGTCGAGGTTAGTGGCTACTCACTAGATGAAATAATGGGTGAACCCCATAGTTTGTTTCGTCACCCAAGCATGCCCAAGACTGTTTTTCAAAACTTATGGGAAACGATTGAGTCGGGTAAAACATGGCAAGGTTTGATCAAAAACCGTCGTCAAAGTGGTGAAGCATATTGGCTGCATACCACTATTGCACCTCTACTCGATGGGGGTCGAGTAGTAGGCTATACCTCCATTCGACGTAAAGCGGCGACTGAAGCTATTACCCAGGCAGAGCGGGTCTACAGTGCAATGCAACAGGGCAAAACCCGTGGATTCAAGCTCCATAATGGTGCAATACGTCGTGCCGGCGTACTTGGCTGGGTAAAACGGTTTAGTTTTAGCAGTATGCAGGCCAAGCTGATGGGGATGGTGCTAGCCTCCATTTTCTTATTAGTCTTGGCTGGCGCTGCTGGCATTTACGGCTTAACCAGTTCGGCTGAGCGTCTGCGTACGCTTAACCAAACAGGCCTTGAAGGGATAACCGATCTTCAGCAGATTGACCAACGCGTCAGTCAAGCCATCCAAACACTAGAGCCTGCGGTGCGTAATCCTCGTCGAGCAGACCTTGATGTGCTTGAAACTCAATTAACCACCATGAGCGCTGACATTGAAGCGTCCTGGCAGGGTTACACCGCGCTGCGTGAGGCGGCAGGGGGCATTCAGGATGGGCTGGCAGCACATCTGGCTACCTTTATAGAAGCATCCGATGTTGCGTTTGTTGCAATTCGCGATGGTAACGGCTTCGCCGCTTTTGAGGCGTTTAATGACACAGTACAGCCTACGTCCGCAAGCATTAGTGCTACGATCAATTTGCTCGTTGACCAAGAGCGTGCTGCTGCTCACACGTTAATGGAAAATGCTGAGCAGCAGCAGCAAGTGCTGTTATACGGTCAGTTAGGCGTGCTATTGCTCGGTATTGTGCTAATGATTGGGCTGAGTATGGCGGTACTAAAATCGCTGATTAAATCGCTCAATGAAGCGCGTCGGGTCACGTTCCAAATCGCCGCGGGTAATTTGGCTGATCGAGTAACCTTGAAACGTAATGATGAGCTTGGTGAGCTGCTCAACTCGCTGGAAACCATGCGAGCGAGCCTATCGGGACTGATTACCGAAGTTGGCAATAAAGTCGATGTGGTCACGCCCGCTTCAGAGCATATCAAGCAGCAGAATGAAGAGTTGGCATCGCGTACCGAGCAACAGGCATCTTCGTTACAGCAAACGGCCTCTAGCATGGAACAAATGACCGCGACCGTGCAGCAAAATACCGAAAACGCTCGTCAAGCCAATCAATTAGCCATGCAGAATGCCACGACCAGCCGTGAAACCGGCGAGCGCATGCAGGCACTTGTGGAGCGCATGGAGCGCATTGCCGCCAGTGCCAATAGGATGACCGATATCATCAGCGTAATTGACGGTATCGCCTTCCAAACCAACATTCTTGCCCTCAATGCGTCAGTCGAAGCAGCGCGCGCAGGCGAGCAAGGGCGTGGATTTGCAGTGGTCGCCAACGAGGTTCGCAATTTAGCCGGCCGCAGTGCCGATGCCGCTGGCGAAATTCGCCGTCTCATCGACACATCCTCTCAGGAAATCAGCGGTGGAGCCCAGGCAGTGAAAGAGGCTGAAGCCGCCATTGAGCAAGTGGTCACGCAGGTATTGAAAGTCAGCGATATTATGGAGGAGATCAGCACCGCTTCTGATGAGCAGAGCAGTGGCATTGTGCAAATCAACACTGCTATCTCTGAGATGGATCATGTCACTCAGCAGAATGCCTCCAAGGTTCAGTCGATTTCCAGTGCTGCCCAGGATCTCACTCGCGAAGCCCTGGGGCTTGCTAACGTCATTGCCGCTTTCCGCTTGGAGGGCGCTGAAGATGAGAGTAGCGAAACCGCCCGAAGGCGTTTACTTAAACACACAGGATCTGAACCCGCACCAGTGCTAATAGCGCCAGTGCAACCAACATTAGCCTCCTCACCTCAGAGTCGGGCTCCTCAACGTACTGCCCATGCTCAGCCAGCAGAAGAGGCGTGGGAGGCGTTTTAACTGATTGCGCCAGGGAAGGCGCATTTCTCTCCACAACTTGAATCTCTACATCTCTAATATCTGCATCTAGTCTCTATGCCATCGCTCATGCCACAATCTAAGGCCACTGGACTTACACTATCCTGCGGCCTTTTATGCTGTGGGCTGATAAATAATAGACAGTTGAGAGTAGAGGAAGCCATGCCAGAGTATCGTTCACGTACCACCACCGCTGGCCGCAATATGGCCGGAGCCCGCGCGTTATGGCGCGCCACCGGTATGCAGGACGGTGATTTTCAAAAGCCGATTATTGCGGTAGCCAACTCCTTCACGCAGTTTGTGCCGGGCCATGTTCACTTAAAGGATATGGGGCAACTGGTCGCGCGTGAGATAGAAAAAGCCGGTGGCGTTGCGAAAGAGTTCAATACCATTGCGGTAGACGATGGTATCGCTATGGGCCACGACGGCATGCTCTATTCACTGCCCAGCCGTGACCTGATCGCCGACAGCGTTGAGTATATGTGCAACGCTCACTGCGCCGATGCACTGGTGTGTATTTCCAACTGCGACAAAATTACCCCTGGAATGTTGATGGCCGCTTTGCGTCTGAATATTCCGGTTATTTTTGTATCCGGTGGCCCCATGGAGGCTGGCAAAACCAAGCTGCTCAACCACGGGCTTGATCTAGTCGATGCCATGGTCATGGCCGCCGACGACAGCGTAGATGATGAAACTCTGGCAGAAGTCGAGCGTAGCGCTTGCCCCACCTGTGGTAGCTGTTCGGGTATGTTCACCGCTAATTCCATGAACTGCCTGACCGAAGCGCTTGGGCTGGCATTGCCGGGCAACGGCACCGTGCTGGCAACTCACTCGGATCGTCGCCGCCTGTTTGAAACTGCCGGTCATCGAATCGTTGAGCTGGCCAAGCGCTATTACGAAGGCGAAGAAGCACACCTGCTGCCTCGCGCCATTGCCTCCAAGGCGGCATTCAAAAATGCGATGACCCTGGATATCGCCATGGGCGGTTCCACCAACACTATTTTGCACTTTCTGGCAGCCGCGCAAGAAGCCGAGCTGGACTTTACGATGTCGGATATCGACCGCCTCTCCCGCGAAGTTCCTCAGCTGTGCAAAGTCGCGCCTAATACCCAGAAGTATCACATTGAAGACGTGCACCGTGCGGGTGGCATTATGGCGATTCTGGGGGAGCTGGATCGCGCTGGCGTGCTGGATACCTCGGTGCCCACTGTGTATGGCGACAGCCTTAAAGAGGCGCTGGATGAGTGGGATATCATGCGCTCTCCCAGCCCCGAAGTGGTTGAATTCTTTAAAGCTGGCCCAGGCGGCGTTCCTACCCAGGTAGCGTTTTCCCAAAGCGCCCGCTGGCCGAGCCTAGATGGCGACCGCGCAACCGGCTGTATTCGCGATGTAGAACACGCGTTCTCTCAGCAGGGTGGTTTAGCCGTGCTCTACGGCAATATCGCGCTGGATGGTTGCGTGGTAAAAACCGCCGGTGTTGATGAGTCGATCTTGGTGTTTGAAGGTCCTGCCCACGTAGTGGAGTCCCAAGATCAGGCGGTCGCAGATGTGCTGGCGGACAAGGTCAAAGAGGGCGATGTGGTGGTGATCCGCTACGAAGGCCCCAAAGGCGGCCCTGGCATGCAGGAGATGCTCTACCCCACCTCGTATCTCAAATCAAAAGGGCTAGGTAAAGCCTGTGCACTGCTTACCGATGGGCGCTTCTCGGGCGGCACTTCTGGGCTTTCCATTGGCCATGTTTCACCGGAAGCAGCGGCGGGCGGCGCGATTGGCTTGATTGAGCAAGGCGACTTGATCCGCATCGATATCCCCAACCGGGCGATCAACGTCAAATTGACTGACGCGGAGCTGGCGGCTCGCCGTGAAGCAATGGAAGCTAAAGGCGCCAAGGCCTGGAAACCTGTTGAGCAGCGCCCCCGTAAGGTAACGCCTGCATTAAAAGCTTACGCACTGCTGGCGACGTCTGCCGATAAAGGGGCTGTGCGAGATCTAAGTAAACTCGACGTATAGAAGAAATAAACCTTAGTAAGGAATGCAATGAAGGCAACTATTAACGTTGGATTAGTCGGCTACGGTTTTGCTAGCCAAACCTTCCATGCACCGCTAATCCAAGCCACGGAAGGCTTGGATTTGGTGGCGGTATCGTCAAGTGATGCCGCTAAGGTGCAGGCAGCATTACCTAACGTTGAGGTGGAAAGCCAGGCATTAGCGCTTTGTAAGCGCGATGATATTGACCTGATTGTTATTCCCACCCCTAACGACACGCATTTTTCTATTGCTAAAGCAGCGCTCTCAGCGGGCAAGCATGTGGTGGTTGATAAACCATTTACGGTCACGCTCTCAGAGGCAAAGTTGCTTAAGTCGCTGGCAGAAGATAAGCAGCGCCTGCTGTCGGTTTTTCATAACCGCCGTTGGGATAGCGATTTCCTGACCGTAAAAGAGCTGTTAAAAGCAGGAACGCTCGGGCGTATCGTCAGCTTTGAATCACACTTTGATCGCTTTCGACCGGAAGTCCGCGATCGCTGGCGCGAGAAGGCCGCGCCAGGCGGCGGTATCTGGTACGACCTAGGGCCGCACTTATTGGATCAAGCGTGCGAGTTGTTTGGTATGCCGCACGCTATCTTGCTTGAGTTAAGCACGCTGCGTGATGGTGCAAAGGCCGATGATGACTTCCTGGCGCTGCTCGACTACGAAAGCTTTCGCGTTACGTTGGCGGCAGGCACGTTAGTGGCCGATCCTACGCCACGTTTTCGAGTTCATGGCACCCAAGGAAGTTTCGTCAAATATGGCTTGGATCCTCAAGAGGATCGCTTGAAAGCAGGTGAAACGCCAGTCGCACAATGGGGCAAGGATAGCCAGCATGGTCATCTGACTCTTCGTGAAGAGGAGGGTGAAAACGCACCGCTAACGCAACGCGAGCTTCCGACTCTACCGGGGAATTACCTAGCCTATTACCAAGGCATTGGCGCCGCTATCCGCGATAAAACACCGCT
Organism: Halomonas sp.; assembly: GCF_011050415.1. Lineage (GTDB taxonomy): Bacteria > Pseudomonadota > Gammaproteobacteria > Pseudomonadales > Halomonadaceae > Vreelandella. The sequence continues at coordinate 375 of NZ_DRFS01000018.1, read as the reverse complement.
GCCAGTAAGCGCAGATGACGCACTGCGCTCCATGGTCTTGCTGGAAGCAGGGCTCGATAGTCACCGTCAGCGCCGCTGGATATCATTGAAAAACCATTGATATTAAGGCTGAATTGATGGGTTTTCGTAGCGCGTGGTAAGCCTACGGCGCACCCGCAGCGGCGGCCCAGCGCGAAAGCAGCGCGCAGCGGTGCCGGGGGTTGGTGTGGTGCCACTGGGCGTCGTTCCGCCGCCATCCGCGGGTGCCTAAAACGCTCGTTGAACTCGCGTTCTTCGTTACCACGCGCTACAAGTATGTGCACGATGCTAAATCAGTGGGTTTTCGTAGCGCGGCGTAAGCGTCAGCGCACCCGCGGAAGCATCGCGCAGCGGTGC
>NZ_DRFS01000017.1 GCF_011050415.1 Halomonas sp. | reverse complement strand
GAGTATCCAGGGCTTCGTCTAGGCAGTGGTCGATATGATCTAAAACCAAGGTACGTTTGGCCTGTTGAATGGCTTTCTCAACCGCATGGAGCTGCTGTGCAATGTCCAGGCAGTGGCGACCGTCCTCTATCATCTGCGTCACGCTCGAAAGGTGTCCTCGAGCGCGGTTTAAGCGCTTGATGATATCGGGATGTGACTGGTGAGTGTGTATGGTCATTTTCTTTTCCCTTATTATATTCCTATCCCCCTGGAGGGGATGTTAATCTATTGCTGGTTTTCTGCCAACGCTATAGTTCAAAGCAGACGGCTATCGATTTCTTTTTTACATTCATCTTGGTTGCTTTACATGCTCAATCGGCTGCGCCACCGCCTTGGCTATTTGACCCTGCTGTTGCTGTTCCTGCCTAGTCTGGTAATCACCAGTGTGGGCGAGGCGCGTGCGCATGGAGCGGCGAGCGTGATGGGTGTTGAGCCATCTCTACACGAGAATTTACAGAAAGGCCATGGGCATACCCATGGTCACGAGCATGAGGACGGCCGCCATCTCCATAACGAGAGTGGCAGCCACTTTCACGAAAAAGCGGATAGGCTCGGATCGGGCATTGCCATTGAGCCGAGCTTCCGCAACACCCAGCGGCTAGGTGAACGAAGCGGTCTACCGTTGCGTCGCGTCTACCGCTTTGAGCGTCCTCCACGGCCTGTCATTGCTGGATGACTGAGGCCGTCTGCCTGACGGCCATTCCTAATGACAGACCCGTGGAGGTTTTATGTTTCCATCCCAAATAGGGGGGGCGTTCGGCTTATCTGCTATGAACCGGCGCCACGCACTGACCCTTCTCACATTGCTGGTGTTGCTCCTGGGAGCCAGCGGTGAAGCCCTTGCCCACGCTGTTGCTGAAGGCGACAAAGGGTACATCCAGGAGATCTATGGCGTTCACCTGATCTCGTTCGTCTATCTCGGTGCCAAGCACATGGTGACGGGGTATGACCACATCCTGTTCTTGCTAGGGGTTATCTTTTTCCTCTATCGAATGCAGCACATCGCTATCTACGTCAGCCTCTTTGCGATTGGTCACTCGACGACCATGCTGCTAGGGGTGTACTTCAATATCGGCATCAATAGCTACCTGATCGATGCCATCATCGGGCTCTCCGTTGTCTACAAAGCACTCGATAACATTGGTGCGTATCAACGCTGGTTCGGCTTTCAGCCCAATACCAAAGTGGCAACGCTGGTCTTCGGCCTGTTTCATGGCTTTGGGTTGTCGAGCAAAATCATTGAATACGATATCTCTTCAGATGGGCTGGTTCCCAATCTGTTGGCGTTCAACGTCGGGGTGGAAATAGGCCAGCTATTGGCCTTGGGTGCGATCCTCATTGGCATGGGGTTTTGGCGACGCACTGCTGGTTTCTTACGCCACGCCTATACCGCCAACGTCGCCATGATGTGTGCTGGCTTTATGCTGGTCGGTTATCAGCTTACCGGCTACTTCATCGCCTAATTCAGGAGAGACCCAAATGTACAATACCGATCTTCCAACCCGTGCCGAGCTACCTTCGACGGGTAAATTACTTCGATCTACATTGCTGGCTGCGGTAATAGCCATTGCCCTATTAGTCACCGTGGTGTTGCCCGCAGAGTATGCCATCGACCCTACCGGCGCGGGCCGCTTGTTGGGGCTGACCGAAATGGGTGAAATCAAGAACCAGCTGGCCGAAGAGGCCGAGCTTGACCAGGCCAACGACGAAGCCACCGCTATGCAGGCATCACAACCCACTGCTCCTCAAGAGTCAGCAGGTGATAACCAGCCTACGGCCGCCATTGCTCCGCAGACTTCAAGCGTAGAGTCGGATCAAGCAGTCTCCTCTATAGGTGATATAGCTGAACAAGAGGTTGTGCAGCCCGAGGCTAGCCTAGTACTTGTTAACACGTTGGCCGCTGAAGAGGCATCCTCCCAAGCGAATGAAGAAGTGACCACGTGGAGCGATGAAGTGAGCTTCACCCTTACGCCGGGTGAGGGCACTGAGTACAAGCTGACAATGGAAGCAGGTGCTGTCGCAACATACGCCTGGGTGTCTGATGGTGGGCCACTTAATTTCGATACCCACGGCGATGGAAATGGCAACTCAATCAGCTATGAGAAAGGCCGCGGCGTGCCCGAAGATGAAGGCGAATTAGAAGCCGCCTTTACCGGCAATCATGGTTGGTTCTTCCGTAATCGCAATGACAACGACGTAACTGTTGTATTACGCGTTGGGGGAGACTACGGAGAGTTGATTAAGGCTCTCTAAAGCAGTTGCCCCTAACGCTTTACTGAGCGTTAGGGGCTTTATCCTCTCAGCGTTGTTACAAGGCCGGGTGTTAATGCCATAGTATTGCGAGCTAAAGGGACAAACCATAGATAGCTATCCCACCAACCCCCACTCAACGACATCAGCCGTTTCACTGAAGTAGGGGCGGTCGCCTTTAACCGTGACACGCTCACCCCTTCTTGCCTGCCCGGAGTAATCAAAAATAGCCCGATGCTGGGTGCAGCGGTTATCCCAAATAGCCAAGCTGTTGGGTGTCCAATTCAGGCGTACAGTGAATTCCGGTGTTTCCTGGTGGCGATAGAGAAACTCCAGCAGCGCCTGGCTCTCTGTGTGGGAAAGCTCAACAATCTCCCGCGTAAAACCACGATTGACAAACAGGCTTTTGCGCCCGGTTTCAGGGTGAGTGCGCACCACGGGATGCACCGCTTCAGGGTAATCCGCACCGTTGTTGAAGCCAAATTGACTGCGATCTTTAGCCGCTTGATGACCGTAATGGAGGCGATAAGTAGCTTCGCCTGAATGAACGGCGGTTAAGCCTTCAAGCAGTGATTGTAAGGCGGGCGAAAGCGCTTCATAGGCGGCATAACCGCTGCTGAACAGGGTGTCGCCGCCATATTCAGGCACATCGCGTAGGTACAGCAAACTGCCCAGTGGAGGCTCTACATCGCAAGAAACATCCGAGTGCCAGTGGCCACCGTTGACCGCACGCTTGCCGCCCCGAATGGCTTTCGGGTCGTTAGACGAGTTGGCATCGGCCTCAATGGGGAAAATTTCCGGGTAGCCCTCAGGGCCTTTCGCCATAGGGTGAACGTGCAGGTCGCCAAAGCGTTTACCCAGCGCGATATGCTGATCCCGCGTGAGAGTTTGATTACGCAAAATCACTACCTGGTACTGGAGAAACAAAGATTTAAGCGTAGCGAAGCCTTCGTTATCCCGATTGTCGAGAGCCAGACTGGCGAGATCTAACCCTTCAATTTCGGCACCGATATGACCGCTTAAAGGGCGTACACGAAGAGTGCTCTGTGAGCGTTGTACCTGTGTCATGTGTGTTGCTCTTTTTAAATGGAGTGTGAACTCACTATCGAAGAGCCTCTTCATGAACCCAAATAACTTAAATAACCGTGCTTTTTATGATTTAGATATCAGTAGGCGGAGAATAAGTAGTTCAGTTATGCGCTGATAAGGACTTCTCGAAAACTCACTTCTGAGTAATATCAGAACTCCATAAGGTGGCCTGACATTTAATACTCAGGAGCACCGCCATGACTCGAACGCTCATTAGTACTTCTATTAGTACTTTTATTAGTACCTCTGGTTTAGCAACGCTGCTGGCGGTGTCGCTGGCAAGTGCAAGCCCCGCTCAAGCGGCAGAACAATTGCGCATCGCCGAACAGTTTGGCATCACCTATTTGCTGCTCCACGTTGCGCGTGACCAGGAACTAATTGAAAAACACGGTGCCGAGCGCGGTGTGAATATTGATGTGGAGTGGCTGCAGCTTTCAGGTGGGGCGGCCGTTAATGATGCGCTGCTCTCTAACAGCATCGATATTGCCGGGGCTGGGGTGGGGCCGCTGTTAACGGTATGGGACCGGACGCATGGCAGCCAAAATGTAAAAGGGGTGGCGTCGCTCGGGGAGTTTCCTAACTTTTTGATCACCAATAACCCTGATATTCAGACGCTAGAAGATATTGATGCCAATGACCGCATTGCCGTGCCCGCGGTTGGCGTATCTGTTCAGTCACGCTTTCTGCAAAAGGCGGTGGCGGATACCTTTGGGCAAGATCAATTTGACCGCCTGGAAGGCAATACGGTGGCATTGCCTCATCCTGATGCCACGGCGGCACTGATCAGCGGTGGCACTGAAATCAACACCCACTTCTCCGCTATTCCTTTCCAGTATCAGGCGCTTCAGCACGAAGGCGTGCACAAAATCACCGACTCCTACGAAATTCTCGGCGGCCCTGTTTCACCCACGGTGCTTTACGCCACCGAGGCATTCCGTGCTGATAACCCTGAGGTCTACTCAGCGTTTTTAGAGGCTCTTGAGGAAGCAAGAACCTTCATTGAAGAAGACCCTCGCGAAGCGGCAACTATCTATCAGCGCCTGAGTGGTACGCAGCTGGATATCGGTTTTCTTGAGTCGATCATTACCGATGAGCAGGTGAGTTTCTCGCTGGTGCCCCACAATACCTTCCCCTTGGCAGAGTTTCTGTTTGAGGTCGGTGCCATTCGTAATGAGCCCACCTCATGGCAGGACTACTTCTTTGACGATATCCATGCCTGGGAGGGGAGCTAATGTCGATTGCACTGCGTAAGCGCCATGTGCTGGGTGAGGCCTCGCTGGATCGCGAGGCTTACTCACCTGCCAACACTTCAGCTGCAGCAACAACCCCACGGTTGGCAGTGGACAACGTCACCCTTGAGTACCGAACCCGTCAGCATGTCGTTAAAGCAACGCAACAGGTGAGCTTTAACGTGCAGGAGGGGGATCGGTTTGTACTGCTGGGCCCATCCGGTTGCGGCAAGTCCACGCTGCTCAAAGCCATCGCCGGTTTTCTAACCCCCGCAGAAGGCAGCATTCGTCTGGATGGCAACACCATTCATGGCCCAGGGCCCGACCGTATCGTGGTGTTTCAAGAGTTTGATCAACTGCCTCCCTGGAAAACCGTCAAGCAGAACGTCATGTTCCCGCTGGTGGCTTCGCGCACCTTAGGGCGCAAAGCAGCGGAGCAGCGGGCGTTAGATACGCTGGAAAAAGTTGGGTTGGGGCGTTTTGCGGATGCCTATCCGCATACGCTTTCCGGTGGCATGAAGCAGCGTGTGGCCATCGCCCGTGCGCTGGCCATGCGGCCACGGGTATTGCTGATGGATGAACCCTTTGCTGCACTCGATGCGCTCACCCGGCGCAAGATGCAGGAAGAGTTGCTGGCGCTGTGGCAGCAAGAGGGCTTTACGCTACTGTTTGTCACCCACTCGATTGAAGAAGCTCAGGTAATAGGTAACCGGGTACTGCTGCTTTCACCCCATCCTGGCCGGGTACGCGCCGAGCTAGGCTGCGCTGACGATAGCCTGCACAGCTTGGGCAGTGAAGCTACGAAAGCGCGTACCCAAACCATTCATCGGCTGCTATTTGAAAACGAGGTGGCCCCATGAGTGCGTTAGTTAGCCCGCGTGTAGATGAAAAAGTCACTTCCTTAGCAGGTCAGCGTTATAGCTATGTTGAAGGGCTTTATTGCCCACGCTGTGCTGCGGAGTATGCCCATCAACAAATTCAACAGCTGTGCCAGTGTGGCTCACCGCTGCTGGTGCGTTATGACTTGGAGGCGCTCAAATCGTCATGGTCGAAGGCGGATCTTGCCTCGCGCCCCTGGAGCCTGTGGCGTTACCACGAGCTGCTGCCCGTGACGACGCCAGACGCCATCGTCAGCCTAGGTGAAGTGGTCACACCGCTGATCGAGTTGCCTGCGCTGGGTGCCGATATGCGCTTGGATCACTTGGTCATGAAAGACGAAGGGCTGCTGCCCACGGGGTCATTTAAAGCGCGGGGCGCTGCGGTGGGCATATCCCGAGCTAAAGAGTTGGGTGTTACCCACTTAGCCATGCCAACCAATGGTAATGCCGGTGGCGCATGGTCGTTATATGCCGCCCGGGCAGGCATTAAGTCCACGATTAGTATGCCGGTAGATGCGCCGTTTATTACCCGCCAGGAGTGTGCCGCTGCCGGTGCCAGCCTAACCCTGGTCGATGGGGTGATTAGCGATTCAGGTAAGCAGATTGGCGAGTGGGTAAAAGCCACCGGCCACTACGATGCTTCCACCCTGAAAGAGCCATATCGCATTGAGGGCAAGAAGACCATGGGGCTGGAGTTAGCCGAGCAGCTCGGCTGGCAGTTGCCGGATGTGATTCTGTACCCCACCGGCGGTGGCGTGGGGCTGATCGGTATTTACAAAGCCTTGCAGGAGCTTCAGACACTGGGATGGGTCACCGGCAAGCTGCCGCGGCTAATTGCCGTGCAAGCCAATGGTTGCGCGCCCATTGTGAAGGCGTGGCAAGAGGGCGCTCGAGTATCGGAATTCTGGGAGCGCAGTCATACCCATGCGTTTGGTATCAACGTCCCTAAAGCACTGGGGGATTTTCTGGTGTTAGACGCCCTATACGCCACCGGCGGTCGTGCCATTGCGGTGAGTGAAACGGCGATTCGTTGGGAGCAAACCCGGGCGGCACAGCTAGAGGGTACCTTTGTTTGCCCAGAGGGTGCCGCTGTTCTCGCTGCTGCACGCGAGTTAAGCACACTCGGTGAAATCGGCACTCATGAGCGTGTAGTGGCGCTGAATACCGGCGCAGGCATCAAATACCCGGATAGCCAATCGTTCCACGTTGATGTGCTGGATAAACAGAGCGCTATTCCCACGACAGGTTTCACGACGGCATCAGGAGATTCACATGAGCGTACATGACCTGCGTGGCCCCGTTGATCCACGCGTTGATCGCTTCTTTGATTTACCGCCCGTTGATGTGCGCGAGCTAAAAGTCGCTCGCAGTGTTGGCCAGCGGCTGTGGGATCAAAGCGCGGTGCGTAAAACCGTCATTCTGGTGCTGTTGGTGGTCGCCTGGGAGGTAGTTGCCAGGGTACAGAACAATCCGCTGATGCTGCCCAGTGCCATGGAAACCGCGAGTGCCCTTTGGCATGGGCTGGCGTCAGGCGTTCTACTGGCACGGGTAAGTGCATCGCTGAGCGTGCTGCTAAAAGGCTTTGCCTTAGGTGCGTTTCTCGCCCTGGCGTTAACGACCTTGGCGGTCTCAACCCGCATTGGGCGAGATTTGCTCACCACGTTAACGTCCATGTTTAGCCCGCTGCCTGCCATTGCCCTGTTGCCGCTGGCGCTGCTGTGGTTCGGTCTGGGCGAGGCCAGCTTGATCTTTGTATTGGTGCACTCCGTGCTGTGGGCCATGGCGATCAATATTCATGCAGGCTTTCAGGGCGTTTCAGAAACGCTACGTATGGCAGGGCGTAACTATGGCCTTAAGGGGCTGCGCTATGTGGCCTTCATTCTGATTCCTGCAGCGCTTCCGGCGTTGCTGGCGGGGTTGAAAATTGGTTGGGCGTTTGCCTGGCGCACCCTGATCGCCGCCGAGCTGGTGTTTGGTGCTTCTTCAGGCAAAGGCGGGCTTGGCTGGTACATCTTCCAGAACCGTAACGAGCTTTACACCGATAACGTTTTTGCAGGCTTGGTCGTCGTCATTGTGATTGGCCTGCTGGTGGAAAACATCATTTTTGACAGCGTTGAGCGCCTAACGGTGAAGCGCTGGGGCATGGTGCGCTGATGCCTAAAAAGGAGACTTTCTGATGCCGTTAACACAAGTAACCCACTACTTAAATGAGCACCTCGACGCTTTTAATCCAAACGCCAGCCTGCGACACCATGCGGCGTTTCATTGGGAGAGGGGAAGAATATGGGGGAAACTCTCCAATCTAACACTGTATCCATCGCAGCAGCCTATTTTCTCACTAGAGCGGTTGGATATTGCTGCCTGGGAAGCCGGGGTGGAAATTCGTGACCAACACGATGTACCTCACCCATCAGACTGGCTCTATTTTCTCTCGTGGAACCAGGAAGATGTGGTTTTTTTAGACCGTTTCTTACGGGTCTTACATGCGCTGAATCATTTGGCTCTGAATGGGGCTAGCACCAAGCCGCTAATTGTAGATGTGCACTGGCGCCATATCCAAGCAGTCGAGGTTTCTCATGGCAGTGTATTTGAAAGTTTGTTAACCCAATTGGGCCTGCATCCTAGCCAAGTGGTCTTGCGGCTAGATGGCTCAGTGGTACTGGAAGAGGAGCATGCTCAGGCCGCTGCCCATAGCTTTCACCAACGAGGCTATCCAATATTGGCGCAAGCCGTACCGCTTGGCACCACGGCTAACGAGTGGCAACGCTTGAAGCTGAACGGTATACGCTGGGTAACGCCACCGCCTGATGCATTGCCGCTGGCGCGCACAAGTCGCGAACACTTCCCCCACTTAACGGAGTGGAGCAAGGATGCGAGACGCGCAGGCTTAAAAGTGTGGTGGCCAAAGCTTGATCGACCTGGCGACTTGGGAATTATGACGCAGTTGGAGCCGACGTTGGTGAGTGGTTTATTGATGGAGAATAGTGTCAAATTAAAGCAGGCATAAACGTCACTAGCTAAAGCCATTGTTTAAATTTAATAACCTCAAGATTGCTCAAGGCCCATCAATCCAGTCAACAATGTCGCGCGGCCCAAAACAGGGAGCTGGCTGGGTTATGTCAGAAGGGGGAGCGGGACGCTGGTGCAGTTTGCACCAGCGACGCCATTTGCCTACTAAACGCTTAGCCGTTTGAAACACGTTCATCCGGCAAGAACACGCGGCTGTAAGTGGGGCGAATCCAGGCATCACCACCCTGTGCTAAGCCTAAGGCGCGGAAGCGGTGCTTGGTAAGCTCTGCGTGAATGAGCTCTTCGCTATTGTCGGTGCGCAGCTCAAGCCGCACGGTAGGGCCTACTACCGATACCAGCTCTATTTTGGCGTGCAGCGCATCCGAGTGTTCACGCCCGGCGAATACCTCAATCTCATGGGGTCTTACATACGCCTGGCCTTGCTCATTCTTGTAGCCTTGGAATTCAGGCGCTGGCAGTTGTATATCGCCAATGCGGGCGATCCCATCATGAACCCGCGCATGAAATAGGTTCACATTACCGAGGAATTGGTACACAAAAGGGTTGGCCGGGTGGTCATAAACATCCTCCGGTGAACCATCCTGCTCAACGCGGCCTTTGTTCATCACCACAACCCGGTCTGAGACTTCCAGCGCCTCTTCCTGGTCATGGGTAACGAACACGCTGGTCACGTGAATATCGTCGTGTAATCGGCGCAGCCAGCGGCGTAGTTCGGCACGCACTTTGGCATCCAGTGCGCCGAAAGGCTCATCCAGCAGCAGCACTTTAGGCTCCACCGCCAGTGCACGGGCCAGCGCAATTCGCTGGCGCTGGCCGCCAGAGAGCTGATGTGGGTAGCGGTGGGCGGTCCAGTCCAGTTGTACGAGTTCCAGCAGTCGCATGACCTTCTGCTTAATCTCATCTTTGCTGGGACGGGTTTTGCGTGGCCGGACGGTTAACCCGTAAGCGACGTTTTGAAACACGGTCATATGCTTGAACAGGGCATAGTGCTGAAACACAAAGCCAACACCGCGCTCGCTGACATGCAGGTCGGTAGTGTCTTCGCCGTGAAAGCGGATTCGCCCGGTATCGGGCTGCTCTAGTCCGGCAATAATGCGCAAAAGCGTTGTTTTGCCGGAACCAGACGGGCCGAGCAGGGCAGTGAGCTCGCCATCACGGAAGGTTAGGCTGACATTGTCGACCGCGACAAAGTCGCGAAAATGTTTATTAACGTGATCGATTTCAATGCTCATAAATAGTCTCTTATCTCTGTTAAGCGCTAAGGGATCAGGTGGCAGCAATACGCTGACGGCGTTCTTCGTTCCACTCAACGGCGCTCTTAATCGCAATGGTGACGAGCGCAAGGCCTGTCAAAAGCGAAGAGACGGCAAAAGCGGCGGTAAACATGTATTCGTTGTAGAGCACTTCAATATGTAGTGGCATGGTGTTGGTTTCACCGCGAATGCGGCCTGACACCACCGCTACCGCGCCGAATTCACCCATGGCACGGGCATTACACAGAATGATGCCGTAGATGAGTCCCCACTTAATGTTGGGGAGGGTGACGTACCAGAAGGTTTTCCAGCCGTTGGCACCGAGCGTTAACGAGGCTTCTTCTTCCTCTTTACCCTGCTGCTGCATAAGAGGGATCAGCTCTCGGGCAATAAATGGTAGCGTTCCAAAGGCAATGACGATGACGATGCCAGGCACGGCAAAGATAATTCGCATATCGTGTGAAGATAACCATGGCCCCAGCCAGCCTTGGGAGCCGAATAGAATGACGAAAATTAACCCCACGACCACGGGTGAGATGGCAAACGGCATATCGATCAGTGAGATCAAAACTGATTTGCCGCGGAACTCAAATTTGGCGATAGACCAGGCTGCCGCCACCCCAAAGAGCGTATTAAGCGGCACTACAATCGCCACGATAAGTAACGTTAAGCGAATGGCAGATAGCGCATCAGGATCGCTTACTGCCGCATACCAAACCCCGATGCCACGTTCAAAAGCGCCGTAAAGCACTACCGTCAGGGGAAGCACTAAAAAGAGCGTTAGAAACGTTAAGGCAATGGTGATTAAAGTGATGCGAATCCAAGCGGGCTCTTCTGTGGCGCGTCGCCAGCGTTTGGCAATAGTGTCATTGGTATCAATAACCGTTGATGGCGTTGTCACGGTGCTCTCCTGTTATCCATGGCGGCGGCTGGCCCACCACTGCAGTCCGTTAATGATTAACAGCATTAAAAATGCTGCCACCAGCATGACGGTGCCAATCGCAGCTGCCCCGTGGTAGTCGTACTGTTCCGCCTTGGAGACGATCAATAACGGTGTGATTTCAGTGCGAAAGGGCAGGTTGCCGGAAATAAACACGACGGAGCCGTACTCGCCCAATGCACGGGCAAAGGCCAATGCATAGCCAGTTAGCAGTGCAGGGAAAAGGGCTGGAAAGATAACGCGGCGAATAGTGGTAAGGCGATCCGCCCCAAGGCTTGCCGATGCTTCTTCCAGCTCCGCTTCTAAGTCTTCCAATACTGGCTGGACAGTACGCACAACGAAGGGCAGCCCGATATAAGTAAGGGCAATGACGACACCCAGTTGTGTATAGGCAACGCGTATACCGAAAACATCCAGGTACTGACCCACCCAACCGGTGCTGGCATATAGCGTCACCAGGGCGATACCGGCTACTGCGGTGGGTAGAGCAAAGGGTAGATCCACCAGGGCATCTACAAGGCGCTTGCCTGGAAACCGGTAGCGAACCAGTACCCAGGCAACCAGCCCGCCAAAGACCAGATTGATCGTTGCGGCAATTAACGAACCACCAAACGATAGCTTGTAGGAGGCTACCACCTGCCGCTGGCTAATCGCATTCCAGAACGTCTCCCAACTCATGGTGGTGGTGTACAACAAAAAGGCACCCACAGGGATCAGAAACACCAGGCCCATGTAAAGCAGGGTGAACCCCATGGTAAGACCGAACCCGGGAATGACGCGTCGTTTCACAAGCGTAATGGCCATAAAAAGAATCCCTTAGGTTAACGCCAGCAAGGAGCCGCGAAGGGCTCCCTGCCAAACAACGAAACGTTTGAATTATTGAGCGTTAATATCTTCAAGAATGCGGTCAAAGACGCCGCCATCGTTGAAGTGGGTTTCCTGTGCGTGTTGCCATCCACCCAGTGCTTCATCAATAGTAAAGAGGGTAAGGTCGGGGAAGTTATCGCTATACTCAGCGAGAATGTCCGGATTTGTCGGGCGGTAGTAGTGTTTCGCTGCTAAGTGCTGGGCTTCATCGGTGTATAGGAAATCGAGATAGGCTTCAGCGACCTCACGGGTGCCCTTACGATCTACGTTGGCATCCACCACTGTGACAGGTGGCTCGGCCAGAATGCTTAGCGAGGGCACAATGATTTCGTACTCGCCTTGCCCTAACTGCTCTACAGAAAGGAACGCCTCGTTCTCCCAGGCGATAAACACATCACCTAAGCGTCGCTGTACAAAGGTGTTCGTGGCGCCGCGGGCAGCGGGATCAAGCACGGGGACGTTTTCGTACACTTGGCGCACAAACTCGTAGGTCTGCTGTTCATCGCCATCAAACTTCTCAAGTCCATAACCCCATAGGGCTAGATAGTTCCAGCGTGCCCCTCCAGAGGTTTTCGGGTTAGGCGTAATCACTTCTACGTCATCACGAACCAGGTCATCCCAATCTTGAATATTCTTTGGGTTGCCGTCGCGTACTAGCAGAACAATGGTAGAAGTGTAGGGAGAACTATTGTTTGGCAATCGCGACTGCCAGTCTTCCGGTATCAGGTTTCCACGCTGGTGCAGGGCATCAACGTCGTAAGCGAGGGCTAAGGTGACAACGTCTGCATCCAAACCATCAATAACTGCACGCCCTTGAGAGCCGGAACCCCCATGGGACTGACGAACATTAACTGCTTGGTCATGCTCTTCCTGCCAGTGCTCTGCAAAAATAGCGTTGTACTCGCGATAAAATTCCCGGGTGGGGTCGTAGGAAACATTAAGTAAGTCAATTCGCTCGCTTTGAGCCTGAGCGGACGTGCTGAGAGCCCCCGCAACAATAGCGCTGCTAAGTAAAATAGCGGCGGTAAGCTTTGAAAGTTGCCAGGTGTTTGAAGAAGTTGTGTTTAGCATATTAGCTGCTCTAGTGAACGTTTTATGAAATCGTTGGTTGGGTTGATAGGAGCAGACTAACGATCTCTTGTATTCAAATTAACGAATAAAAAACGGATTAATTATATCTTTTTGTGATTAGTGTTTTCCTGCCAAACAGCACAATAACGGACAGGTGAAGACCACCTGCCCGTCAGCTATGTATTGGTTAAATCGAAAAAAAAGAAAAAAGAGGTTAGCAAGAAGGGCGCTTGGTAAGACGCTAGTCTGGGCGTCCTGCTAATACACGCTGAACGGTCTCTTCATCCAGGTTGTCACGGCAAAGCTTTAAGAATTGGTAGGCATAGCCACGCAGAAAGTGACCGCGTCGTAGCGCGAGATAAGTGGTGTTGCGGGGAAATAGGCTGCTGGCATCCAGTAGTTTTAGCCCCTGATCGCGCTGCTCGTGATAAGCCATTGAGGCGATCAAGCCAACACCCATGCCCAGCTCAACATAGGTCTTGATGACATCCGCATCAAGGGCAGTGAGCACTATATCGGGGTAGACATCGGCAGCAGAAAACGCTGTGTCGATGCGAGCACGGCCGGTAAACCCTTCGTGATAAGTCACGATAGGGTGCTGAGTGATGCGCTCAAGCGTCAGTGGGGAACCGTCATTAAGCGGGTGCTCTTCTGGCACCACCACCCCGTGGTACCAGTGGTAAAAAGGAAAGCAGGCAAATATCTGTCCCTCTTCATTCAGCGCCTCGGTGGCAATGCCGATATCCACTTTGCCTGCTTTCAGCATTGAGACAATTTCTTCAGGGCTACACTGATGAAGCTCTAAATGCACCTTGGGAAAAGCCTGCTTAAAGCGCGCAATAATCGGCGGTAGCGCATAGCGTGCCTGAGTATGGGTAGTGGCAATCGCTAAGCTACCTTGATCTTCATGGGTCAACTGATGCGCAGAACGTTTAAGATTTTCGACATCCAGCAAAATACGCTCAATGCAGTCGATCAGCGTGCTGCCTGCTACGGTTAGGCCTAGAATGCGTTTGCCTCGCCGTTCAAATAGCTCCACTCCAAGCTCTTCTTCCAAATCGCGAATGTGCTTACTTGCTCCCGATTGAGAGGTGTAAAGCGCGTTAGAGGCCTCAGTAAGATTAAAGTGTTGGCGTACTGTCTCGCGTACGATGCGCAGTTGCTGAATATTCATAGCGAGCGGTATAGATTCCTTGAAAATATTTAATATTCATAAAAAGAATATTAAATATATCTTTTATTCCATAATTACATTTTACGATATCTATATCGTTTTTAAGAAAATCCATGGCAAGTACCGCTTATGAATGAGTAATAAATTGATTGAGAGGTAGGGGGAGGCAGGAGTTGAGATAGCTAGGGGGCGCCAGCCTAGTGGTGGCGCTTGCGATATAGCCACCACACGTCAAACCCAAACGAATAGGTTAACGAGATCAACGCACTAACCGCCAGCAGCATGGCAAAAAGATGGGAGGTCAGGGGCGTTAACGCTAACAGCAGCGCCACCACCTGCCAGACACACACCGCTTTGCGCCGGAAGCTTTCAAACAGCGGCCGAGAGAGCCAAGTGAACTGCCAACTGGCGGCCACAAATAGGTAGCGCATCCCTCCAATCAACACTACCCACAGGCCCAAGGACTCTAGCCGCCATAACCCCACACACAGCAGCAAAATCAGCAGCGCATCCAGTTCCATATCAAAGCGAGCGCCGAATCGCGAGTGGCTTTTAGTCCGTCTTGCTATCCAGCCATCAATACCGTCCAGCATAAGCGCAATAACGGCGATAGACAGCCACTGCCAAATGGCCGCTACGAAGGCATTGGCAACCAGCGCGCCTATCAGTAGCGCGACCAGCACCGCACGCGTCAGGGTGACGCGGTTTGCCCATCCCAAGGTGCCGTAAGGCCAGTAAATAAGCACCAGCGTTGCAATAAATGCGTAGGACAACCCTGTCACCCACCAGTTGGCAGAGGCAGCCATCAGTTGAGGCAGCACGGTGCCGATTAAGGCTAATAGCAAGCCGCCTAGCAGTAGCTCACCTGCGCTATAGAGCCGCTTAGGTAAGGAGTAAGACGAAATATTTAAAAAGTGCGGCATGGTGACTCACGTAGCGGTGTCGCTGACCGCAGTTAAGATAAATGATGCAACTATTTTTATATGTACCATTCTTGTAGAAGAAGGTAGGGTTGTCCATGTGACAGTGAAAAGACAGCACTCAGTATCAAGTGTTTAAAATAGGTAATCGAATATTTTCTTTTCAGACGCTACTCTGAAGAAGGTGAGGCCAAGTGAAAGCCGTCCTGCATGTGACAACTCAGACTGGAACAGGGTTAGTACGTTTGTCGTGCACGGCCTGTTCAACAGGCGGTGCCAGGGTACTTCGCCACATTCAATGGAATGAAAAAGAGCACACTGCGTCTGTGCTCGTAATGAAAAGGAATAGCCATGATGGCGCCTGACGATGTTAGTAGGAACCCAGCTGGTGAAAGCCATGCGGTCGGCCACAAACTTTGCGCCACTGCTTTTTGGGTGACTAACCCGGCAGAAGGTGAACTGCGGCGTGAAACACTCACTCATCCTGGGCAGGATGAAGTGCTAGTACGTACCTTGTACAGTGGTATTAGCCGTGGCACCGAATCTCTGGTGTTCAATGGGCGGGTACCTGAAAGCGAGTTTTCGCGTATGCAGGCACCCTTTCAATCGGGCGAGTTTCCTGCTCCTGTTAAATATGGTTACTGCAGCGTGGGGCACGTCGAACACGGGCCTGATCACCTGCTGCATAAAACCGTTTTTTGCCTCTTTCCCCACCAAGATTGCTACGTAGTGCCTGCCTCTGCGGTGCTTGAAGTGCCCGCTAACGTGCCCGCTACACGTGCTGTTTTGGCTGCCAATATGGAAACGGCAATTAACGGTGTATGGGACGCCGAGCCCATGCTGGGCGAACGCATCTGTGTGATTGGTGCGGGGGTTGTTGGGACGCTGGTGGCGTATCTGTGCGCTCAGGTACCCGGCGTTGACGTGCATTTAGTCGATATTAACCCTGAACGTTGCCAGCTTGCCGAGCAACTAGGCATCGCGTTTTGCACTTCCGAGCACGCACCCCGAGACCAAGACTGCGTGATTCATGCCAGCGGCCATCCGGAAGGGCTACGCCAAGCGCTTGAGCTCGTCGGCAGTGAAGGGCGCATTATTGAGATGAGCTGGTTTGGCGAAGGCAATGTGTCGATTCCTTTAGGCGGCGCCTTTCACTCCCAACGGCTCACGCTAAAAGCCAGTCAAGTCGGCCAGTTGCCGCCCAAGTTGCGCCCCCGTTGGGATTATCAACGCCGCCTAGTGTTGGCGTTGAGTCTGCTGGTAGATGGGCGATTGGATGCGCTGATCAGCGATGAAAGTGACTTCGCGCAGCTGCCCACACTTGCCCCAAAACTATTTGGCCCTGAGAGCACGGTCCTTTGTCACCGCCTGCGCTACTCCCTACATGAACCCTCATAACGCGCTTACCTATTTCACGCTATTCGTTTCATTTATCACTGTTTAGGAGTTTGTATGTACCGTTTATGTGTCCGTGACCACTTTATGATTGCCCACAGCTTTAACGGCGAAATTTTTGGCCCTGCCCAGCGCACCCACGGGGCGACTTACGTGGTCGATGTTGTCTTTCAGCGTCCAGAACTGGATGAAGATGGCTTAGTGATCGATATCGGCCTGGCCAGTGAAACGGTCAAGGCGGTGCTGTCAGGCTATAACTTCAGCAACCTGGATGAAGTGCCTGAGTTTAAGGGCAAAAACACCACTACCGAGTTTATGGCCAAGGTGATTTTCGACCAGCTTGCCAACGCCATTGGTGAAGGAAAAATGGGCACTACCGCCAAGGGCATTACCCATATGGAGATCAAACTGCACGAATCCCATGTGGCCTGGGCAAGCTACGAAGGCGCGCTATGAACCAGCGTTTCACCTTGTTGGTTGCCGGTGACCCCGCTCAGCGCACCGGCGGCTATCTCTATGATGCGCACATTGTCTCGGCCTTGGGTGACCAGGGCTGGGACATTGATGTGATAGGCCTTGCCGGCAGGTTTCCCGATGCGAATGCCGAGGCGGCAGCGGCGCTTTCACAAGCGCTAGAAGCGTTACCGGAAGGTGCGTCGGTAGTCATTGATGGCTTGGCCATGGGAGCGCTGCCAGCAGTTGTCGCTCAGCATGCGCAGCGTCTGGAAATAACGGCATTGCTACATCATCCCCTAGGCGATGAGCTAGGCTTGGACGCTGTCGATCAGCAGCGCTTCCATCGTAGCGAGCTCAGCGCGCTTGCCGCTGCAGCACGCATTATTGTTACCAGTCACTTTACCGCCCGGCGCTTACCGGAGCTGGCTGCCCATTACGGTTTACCCCTCAATGCTAATGTCGTGGTGGTTGAGCCGGGGGTTGCCCAAGCACCTATTAGCCCAGCGGCTGAAGCTGGAGAAGCGCTGCGCTTGCTCTGCGTAGCCACGTTAACGCCGCGAAAGGGCCAGGACGTTCTGGTTAAAGCGTTGGCGGGAGTGGCGGGGGATCACTGGCAGTGTGACTGCTATGGCGCCGCGCGTGACCCTGAGTTTACTCAGCGGGTAGCGCAGTTGATTGAGCAACATGATTTGCAATCCCGTGTTTACCTGCACGGCGAATGCGATAGCGAAACCCTTGAGTCCGCCTATCGCAACGCCCATGCGCTGGTACTACCTTCCTGGTATGAAGGCTACGGTATGGTCATCACCGAAGCCCTGGCCCACGGCTTGCCGGTGATTACCACTACCGGCGGCGCACTGCGCGATACCTTGCCAGCTAGTGCCGGGTTAAGCGTTGAACCTGGCGATAGCGAGGCGCTTCAAGATGTCTTAAGTCGTTTCTGTCATGACGCTGAACTACGCCAACAGCTGCGCCAAGGGGCTGCTAAAGCTCGCAATGAACTAAGCGACTGGCAGGAAGCAGGCGCTGCGTTTGCTGGGGCATTAACAGCCCGGCCTGACTTAATCCAGTCTAGCGTACCTCTGCGTGCTGGTAGTCAGTTTGCTGCAGATTGGCTGACGCTGCGTGAAGAGGCTGATTTCGCCTCGCGAAGCCAGCCTATTGCTCAGTTGGCTTCTGAATGGTTGAGCGAGCGAACTCAAACCCCATTGGTAGCCGATTTAGGTTGCGGGCGGGGCAGCAATATGCGTTTTCTTGCCCCGCGCCTGGGTGGCCCTCAGCGCTGGAAGCTGATCGATCATGACCCTGTTTTGCTGGAACAAGCCGAGCAAAGGGTGGTTGATTTACGCGACGCTCAGGACCAGCCGGTGGTAGTTGAAACACATTGTGGCTCCCTTGAAGCGTTTGAGCAGATCCCCCTAGACGGCGTGGATCTAGTTACCGCTTCAGCTCTATTGGATCTGGTCTCTCAACAGTGGATTGACGTGTTAGTGAAGCGCTGTGCAGATCAGCACCAGGGGCTGTTAATCGCATTAAGCGTGACTGACGGATGGCACTTTCTCGACCCACAGGGCGAGCCGGTGCTGGATGACGAAGATCACTGGCTACTTGCCATGTTCATTGCTCACCAGCAGCGCGATAAAGGGTTGGGTGATGCATTGGGTGGTCAGGCTCACGATGCCTTGGTTGAGGCCTTGGAGAAGGCTAGTTATCGCGTCGAGCAAGCCGTTACTCCTTGGCAGCTCGCTGCAGGTCACTATGACTTTCAGCCATTGATGATGACACTGCTGGAAGGCTGGGCAGAGGCCGCCACCGAGCAAGCCCCGGACGCAGCTGCGCGTATTGCCGCTTGGCTACAACAGCGCCAGCAGGCAGTGGCGAAGGGTGATTTGGGTGTTTGGGTGGGCCACCGTGACCTATTTGCGGTGCCCACGTTTTCCACGCCCAGGAAAGAGGCATAAGCCGATGGGATTTGCCGAGGGGTGGCGTACTCGCCTAAACAGCCCGTGGCTTCGCCGCGGTGTGGTTAGCGCGGCCTTATTAGCGGCAGTAGCGCTATGGGTGGAGCCTCAGGAGATAATGGCTGAAGTTCAGCGGTTCTCTGCTGCCTGGGTCGCCTTGGCATTCGCCATTAGTACGTTACAAATTATGCTCTGTGCCTGGCGTTGGCAGTTCACGGCTGGGCTTATTGATGTACCGCTGCGCTTTGCTTACGCCCTGCGGGAGTATTACCTGGCGCTGCTGGTCAATCAACTACTGCCTGGCGGTGTACTTGGCGATGCAGGCCGGGCGCATCGCCATGCTACTCAGGCGCAGTCCCGTGGGCGCGCTTGGCGCGCGGTGATTATTGAGCGAGCCTCGGGGCAGGTGGCCGTGGGATTGCTGACCTTAACGGCGCTGTTGCTTTCGCCGCTTTGGCATAGCGCCTTGGGTATAGAGCTAGTGACCACGCTTGGCTTGAGTGCTGCGATAGGGGCCGCTCTGGTGATCGTCAGTGGGTTGCTGTTGCGCCAACGCTTGAGCGCTTTGTTTCGGCAACTGCCGAGCTGGTGTCAAGCCTTAGCCAGAGACGTAAAGCGTGGCCTACTGCAACGTGGCGTGTGGCCACGCCAGCTGCTCTCGTCACTGGTCATTGTGCTCAGTTACGGCTTAGTGATGGTGTGTGCGGCAAGAGCGATTGGCGTTGAGTTACCGGCGTTACAGGTACTCGCATTAACGCCGGTACTGCTGCTGGCCATGCTGATTCCTTTCTCAGTGGCCGGTTGGGGGTTGCGCGAAGGGGCTGCCGCGGGCGTATGGGCGTTGGTTGGCTTACCGCCCGCCCAGGGTGTAGCGGTATCGCTGGCCTATGGCGTACTGGTGATGCTAGCGAGTCTGCCTGGCATCTGGGTGGCGTTAAGTCGTCGCGAGTCCGCTCAGCCATCAGGTGGCAGCGTTCCTCAGCAGCATGTCAAACAAGGTGTCGTCGCCACAGCGGAAGTTGCGGGTGGACGGGCGCAGCGCACTCTCAAGGGTAGTAATGGGCGTCATTTGCAGCCCTGGTCTGCCAGAGCCGATCAGCAGCGGCGCCACCAGCAGGTGCAGCCTGTCGATGGTATTGGCCTCAATAAATTGAGAGACCGTGATTCCACCACCTTCAACCAGCACACGGGGCAGGCCTTTTTCCGCCAGCAGGGAAATAACATCGGCAGGACTGAACTGACCATTGATATTCAGCGGCAGTACACAGCGCTGAACATGGGAATGAACCGTCGCAAGCGCCACCTCCGGCCCCACAACGTGCAGCGTGGGGGCGGTGCCCGAACACAGCAGTGCCAATTCATTTGGAATGCGACCCCGTGGGTCAAGCACCACCCGGGTTGGGTTAGTGCCACTCACGTGTCGCACCGTGAGCTGCGGGTTGTCCGCGCTGGCAGTGCCAGCACCGACCACCACTGCGTCGACCAGGGCGCGCAGTCGATGCAGATGCACCAAACTTTCATGACCGTTGATGTAGTGGGAGTGGCCGCTCTCCGTCGCAATACGGCCATCAAGACTCTGCCCCAACTGAGCGACAACCCATTGAGGCTGGCTGGCCAGCGGTGTCAGGCAGTCCAGCAGTTCACGTGCTTCAGCGCTAATCGTCTCGGACGTTTGCCATTTGCCGTTGGGCAGCAGCTCAATGGCTATGGGGCAGCTGCGTTGGTGGCGAAGAGCCAGCAGCCACTCCCAGGCATCCGCTGGGGTAATACCACTCTCTTTATCGATAACACTAGTGTTGCCATTGGAGTCGGGCATGACGCCTCCGCGCTAAAAAATCCGCTTTATCATGCGGGCCGTACCCCTTCAGCGCAAGCGCATAACGTCCCTCACGCCAGTAAGCCAGGAGGCCTATATGTACCAGATTGAACGAGCTATTTTCGATATCCGCCGTGGTTTGCCAGTGGTGATCAATGCGGATGGCCAGCGTTTGCTAGTACAAGCACTGGAAGGCAGTGAGTCAGTTGAAGCGCTTGCCCAAGCGGCCGGAGCTCGTCCATCATTAATCCTCACCCGGCACCGCTTAGCGGCCATGGGCACGATGATTAACGATGACGCGGCAAGCCTGCCGTTAGCGGCGCACATTAGCACCAGTGAACTGCATGGCTTAGCCACTGCAGAGGCCCTTCCGCCGCCTGCTAATAAGCTACTTAATGATTTAAAACCTGCTGGGCTGGCCGAGTTGGGCGCCGTGACACTTATGCGTCGCGCTTTGCTAATCCCCGCTGCGCTGTGTGCTTTTGTCAGCGATAAAGCATCAGCGGACATTGAGCAACAGTTAGTCGAAGGGCGCCTGCTGGAAGTGGATGCCAAGGATGCTGAACAGTGTTTAGCTGGCGCGCCTGGGATGCTAAAGCGGGTGAGCGAAGCGCATATTCCGTTGGAAGACGCTGCGGACAGCCGCTTTGTGCTGTTCCGCGAGCCTGACGGGCTTCGCGAACATGTCGCCGTGGTGATCGGCCAGCAAGAAAGCTGGGACGGCGCGGTGCCACTGAGAATGCACTCTGCTTGCTTAACCGGTGATCTATTCGGAAGCTTGCGCTGCGACTGCGGCGAGCAATTGCGCAATGCAGTGGCGGATATTCAGTCCATGGGCGGTGGCGTGCTGCTCTATTTGGCGCAAGAGGGGCGGGGGATCGGCTTAGCCAATAAGCTGCGTGCCTATACCTTGCAGGATGGCGGTTTGGATACCGTGGATGCTGATCAAGTCCTTGGCTTTGGTGACGACGAGCGCCAGTATGCGGTGGCGGTGGATATGCTCAATGCGCTCAAGATCGATCAGGTGCAACTGTTGACCAATAATCCGTTAAAAATGGAGGCACTACGCCAAGGCGGTATCGAGGTGGTATCAAGGCAAGCGCTGTACGGCAGTGTGACCGACCATAATCAGCGCTATCTAAATGCCAAAGCCACCCGGGGTGGCCACCTGTTGGAAGACGTTTTAAGCGGCCAGCGCTAAAGCGTCTTAAGCGGCGGCAGTTGGGCAGTCTCTTTGACCACTGCCGCTAACTTACTTGCGTAGTGCTTTACCAGCCGTTCACCTAATTCAGCGCTAGCGTGGGTGGCGTTGCCCGCCACGCCGTGGGTGCTCAAGTCTTCCGCTAACCAGGCAAAGGCGGCGACACCTTCGGCACTGACGAGTGCATCGCCCTCGGGGGCTGCTGGCGATGTGGCCTGGTAGTTTTCGAGTTGCACAAGCGTGGGTGCCAAATAGCGCATCATTGCGGTTTCGAGCAGCCCGCCGTGTAAGCCATAGCGCAGTTCTTCCGCATCAATGGCACCCTCTAACGGTGGTAGCCGGGTATAGGTCGCTTTGACCACGCGCATACCGTGCCGCCTTCGCAGCGTTAACCCTGCCAAGTCCATTACTGCTTTATTACCACCGTGGCTGTTCAGTAGTATCAAGCGGCGAATACCCGCGCGGGCAAGGCTATCGCCATAGGCTTCTAGGGTAGCAATCGAAAGCGAAGCGGGCAGGCTAAGTGTGCCGGGGAAACTTGCGTGCTCGTCACTGGCCCCTACGGCAATTGGTGGTAGGCAGATGACATCAATGGAAGGATCAAGCTGCTCCAGCATAGCCGCCTGCAAGCCTTCGCCGATGGTCAGGTCAGTGGCTAAGGGAAGGTGTGTGCCGTGCTGTTCAATGGCGCCAAGCACCAGCACGGCCACCGGGTCACATTGGGCGAAATCAGCAAGCTGTGGAGCGGTTAGCGTTTGCCAGTGGTGAATCATGGTGTGACAGGCCTTTTACGATTAAACATCGTTCAGAATTTAATTCTGAACCAAGGGGTGATCGGCACGGCAGGCATAAAGATCGCCTGAGGGAAGCTCATCAGCGCCGCTAGTCAGCCATTCGGTAATGGCTTGAGGGGCTTGCCACTCGTTCCAGCGGAAATGGCGCTGTTCGCCTGCCACCACATTATAGCGATACTCGCCAAGGCGGCTTAAGTGATTCACGCAAGCCTGATTAACTTCTAGCGCACCCGATACAAACTCCACCGAAAGCGCCGCGACGGGGCTGCTGAGCCCAGCCAGCACCTCTGCCTCAAAGCCTTCAACGTCTATTTTGATAAAACTGGGCTCGCCATACTCTTCAATCAATGCATCGAGCGTGGTAACAGGTACCTTGAGTAGCTGCTCCCACCGTACCTGACTAAAGCCCGCATTGCGTTCGCCAATCTGTTCGCGCCACTCGGTCGCCAGAGTAGAAAGCGTCGGGTTGCCGGGGCTGATAGCAATCTCAGCAAAACCCGCTTTGGGCCCCGCGGCCAGTGGCAGAAGTGTGATGGTAGGTTGGTTGACCAAGCGCTTAAACCACTTAGCCAGATCTGGCTGGGGTTCAAGGGCGACCACCTTTGCGCCCAAGGCGTGAAAGGCGGCGCTGCGGTCTCCCAAATGCGCACCTATATCAAAAGCAACAGCGCCAGGCTGAATAAAAGGCCTATACAGACGCTGCAGGCCACGCTGACGCCCTGGTCGCCAATAAATAAACAGTGAGCGGGCCAGCCCCCCCGCGCTGCGCAGACGCTGAAAATAGAGTCGGCGCATCAATTGGACTCCCTAGCTAGAAAAGCCCTGTGCGTTTTAAGCCAGGGAAGCGATAGCGTTATGGAATCTCTATTATTAGTCATCTGGATACCATACATAATTCCACGTTTCGCTGACCGGCTCGCCGTTTAAGGTTAAACGTAGGCTAACATCAGCAGGAGTATCGCTTGCCGGTAGGCGAAAGCTGGCACGCCAGGCGTTATTGGGCAGCGCCGTTACCTGGGGCAGTAATACGTCACCATCCTGGATGGAAATATCCAGTTCAACGGGTTGGTCGGCCGCTAAATCCTCAAGAGCACCGCCTTGAAAATCGACAATAAATTGGCGTTGCTCACCGACCGCTGAGTCTGTTTGCCCCGGCCCCGCAGCGCTGCCATGACGGGTGCGAATGGCGCGGCCAAGCGTATGTGACTCCGGCTGGGCATTAAGGGTATGAGTAAGGTAATGCAACCGGCGAGACTCGCCAGCGTTGAGCGTATCGTCCGCGACCCAATACGCCACGATGTTGTCATGGGTTTCATCGGGTGTCGGGATTTCTACAAGCTCTACGTGACCGGGCCCCCATTCATCTATGGGCACTACCCACTGGCTGGGGCGGCGATGGTAGTGGGCTTCCGCATCAAGATAGCGGGTAAAGTCCCGTTCTCGCTGCATTAGGCCAAAGCCTTGGGGTGACTCGTCTACAAAGGCGGAGGTATGCACATTTTCAGGGTTGCTTAGCGGGCGCCATATCCACTCGTTGCTACCGGTGTGTATTAGTAGCCCGTCGGAATCATGAACCTGTGGGCGAAAATCATCTGGCCGCTCGCGGCTGGTATCGCCGTAGGTAAACATGCTGGTAAGCGGCGCTACGCCCAGCTTGGCAACGTCATCCCGGGCAAATAGTTCTGCTTCTACCTCTACCTGGGTGTCTTCGCCAGGCTTAATAACAAATCGGTAGGCGCCGCTCAGGGAGGGGCTGTCCATCAACGCCAGTAGCTCAAATTGTTCGGCATCTGAACTGGGTTTATAGAGCCAGAATTCGCGGAACGACGGGAATTCTTCCCCTTCAGCAGAGCCCGTATCAATGGCTAGCCCGCGGGTGGATAAACCGTAGGCTTGATCGCGCCCCACAATGCGGAAATAGCTTGCGCCAAGAAACACAGCAAACTCGTCGTTGTAATCATTGTTGTTTAACGGGTAATGAAGACGAAAGCCTGCGTGATCACTGCCGGTCAAGTCCTGCTCTTTAAGAGCTTGGGCATCACCATCATAGGAGTAATCGTCGGCAGAGTAGGGCAGCGGATTAACAGTATCATTCTCAATGACATGCAGAACTACCGGCGTTTGAAAGATAAAACCGCTATGAAACAGCTGCAGGCTAAAGGGGCTCTCCTCTTGCCAGTAGGCATGTTCGGGGTTAAAGCGAATTTGCCGGTAGGTGTCGTAGCTAATCTCACGGAGGGCGTGAGGCAGTGACTCTTCGGGCGCTTGATAAGGCGCTTCAGCAAGCTCTTGAGCGCGTTCAATAACCGCACTGAAGTGTTTTTCGTCTTCAGCAAAGGCGGTAGAGACGACCGTACAGCTCAATAAAACCATCCACCTACCAGCATGCCATTTACCGACATCGTTGAAACCCATGGGCGAGATCCTTTCGGGTGAAGGCCTTTCAACAGGTGATACAAGGCCAATCAATGCGTGAAGTTTTTACACAATAACTATACGATTAATCGTGAAGGTACATGATTTTTGCTATTTTCAGCAGCTTTATTCTTTGCGCTTGTGGTTATCCCTCATTAAGTCGAGTACTGATAAGTAACAACAGTGACACTTTAAGCTAACAAAAGCATAAAAGAGAATGTAATGGGTCGATTATTATTAACGGTACTCACGCTGAATTTTGTACTCATCGCGCCACTATGGTGGCGTTATGGTGGAATAGATGGCTACTGGTTAGCTTGGGAGGCGCTGATTATTGCGCCTCTCATGCTGCTCCTGCCTGGTGTGCATCTGCGCCGTTGGATCGCGGCAGGGGGGATTGGCTGGGTGGTGCTGGCCACGCTAGCTAACGTGGGTACTGCGGCCACTCACATGGCCTTTGCCCGGCCATTAAACCTCTATCTAGATATCCCTTTGCTACGCTCTATTTACCATCTGCTTGTAGGTAATGTAGGCCAACTAATAGCAGTTTGCGCAATAATAGCTGTGGTTATCATACTGTTAGTCACGATAGCTGGAATGCTACGTCTGCTGCTACCGACCGTTTCCTACTCAGTGACACGCCTGTCTGGAGCCGTCGCCTTAGCGATGCTGGTGTTTGCTACTACCTTGGCGGTATTTGAGCTTAATGGCGTGCGGGTAGTGGATAATGCCCGCTTGCCTATTGTGAACACCACACGCTTTCAATGGCAGCAAATTACCGGTACCCATGCCGCACGCTTAGCCTTTAGCGAACAGTTGGCAACATCGCCCATTGAGGCGCAGCCCTTGCCTGGGCTTGAGGGGCGCAATGTGCTGCTCACCTTTGTTGAATCCTACGGCATCTCCGCGCTGGACACTCCGCGCTATGCGGATGTGATGCTTCCCACCCTTGCTGACATGCAGCAGCGCTTTGAGGAGCGTGATCTCCATGTGGTTTCTGGCATGTTAAAAGCGCCAATTCGTGGCGGGCAATCCTGGCTTGCCCATGCGACGGCACTAAGCGGCCGTTGGATCGATAATCAGCTATGGTATCGGCTGATGTTGAACAGCGATCACTCAACGTTAATTGATGATTTTAGGGCCACAGGGCAACGCACGCTGAGTGTTATGCCCGCGATCACCATGGCGTGGCCGGAAGGCGAGGCTTACGGGTTTGACCAAATCGCTGCGGCTAAGGATATCGATTACGCCGGGCCATCGCTTAACTGGGTAACCATGCCGGACCAATTTACCCTTGATTACACTCAGCGCCATTTGCTGGGTGATACGCCAGTGTTTGCACAGATAGCATTGATTTCAAGCCATGCGCCCTGGACGCCGATTTTGCCGGTGATAGAAGATTGGTCGTTAATTGAAGATGGTCGCATCTTTGCCCCTTGGGCGAATGCTGGTGACCCGCCTGAGGTATTATGGCAAGACATCGAACGTGTTCGCGATCACCATGCCTGGTCGGTGGACTACGCTGTTAAGGTAACCGGACGCTGGGCTGAACGGGTAGTCGATGACAACACGCTAATGATCATGCTCGGTGACCACCAGGCAGCACCGTTGATTACCGGTAACGATGCCAGCTTGGCAGTGCCCGTGCATATTATTAGCGGCGACCCAACGTTATTGGCACCGTTTATGGCCCGCGGATTTGTGTCTGGCACTGTGCCTCTGTTTGAGCAGGCTTCAACGGCGCCAAGAATGAGCCAACTGCGCCACTGGCTGCAGGCTGATTTTGGCGAGCAAGGACGACCATAAGGATGGAACCATGATTCAGCCCGTCATTTTAAGCGGTGGCAGCGGCACTCGGCTTTGGCCGCTCTCTCGCGAGCAGATGCCCAAACAGTTTTTACGTTTAACCTCGTCGCAGAGCTTGCTTCAGCAAACCCTCCGGCGCTTAACCGACTTATCTAGCGCGGCGCCAATGTTAATGGGTCACCATAGCCACCGCTTTTTAATGGCTGAACAACTGCGTGAAATGAATCAAACCGCCACTCTGGTGCTAGAGCCTGAAGGCCGTAATACCGCCCCAGCGATTGCCTGTGCGGCATTGCTGGCGAGCCAAGGTGGCGATGATCCGCTACTGCTGGTGTTGCCGGCAGACCATGTGATTGGTGATGTTGGCGCATTTCAACACAGTGTTTCGCTCGCCGAACCGTTAGCTGAAGCAGGCTATTTAGTCACTTTTGGGGTGGTGCCCACCCAACCTGAAACCGGCTATGGTTATATTGCCTGTGGTGCTCCGCTGCAAGGCGGTCACCACCTGGCGGCGTTTATTGAAAAACCCGATGCCCAGCGTGCCGCGGAGTTGCTGGAAAGCGGTGACTATTTATGGAACAGCGGTATGTTTCTGCTAAGGGCCTCCAGCTATTTAGAACAGCTAAAGCGGCTACAGCCTAAAATGCTTGCAGCCTGCGAGGAGGCCGTGAGCAGTGCGCATCGCGACTTGGATTTTCTGCGCCTGGGTGAAGAGGCATTTAGCCGCTGCCCAGCCGACTCTATTGATTATGCAGTGATGGAGCACTGCGAGCATGCTGCAGTGGTGCCGCTTGCCGCACAGTGGAGCGATATCGGCAGCTTTGATGCGCTATGGGCAACCTTAGAGACGGATGCAGCGGGCAACGGTAGCAAAGGTGATACCTGGCTAACTGATACGCAGGATTCGTTAGTGATCGCCGAACACCGCTTGGTGGCCACGCTAGGGGTAAAAGATATGATCGTGGTGGAGACATCGGACAGTGTGCTGGTGGCCCATCGCGATCAGGCGCAGCAGGTGAAACAACTGGTGGCCGCGCTGACAAACGCTGAGCGTAGTGAACCACGCTCAGCGCCTCTTGTGCACCGGCCCTGGGGTAGCTTCCAAGCAATGGATCATGGCGAGCGTTATCAGGTAAAGCATATCACCGTTAAACCCGGCGGGCGGTTATCGCTGCAGCGCCATCACCACCGCGCTGAACACTGGATAGTCGTAAGTGGCACTGCCCAGGTGACCGTGGGCGAACGCAGCTTTTTAGTCAGCGAAAACCAGTCCACTTATATTCCGATTGGCGTTCTCCATCGGCTGGAAAACAGCGGTAAAATTCCGCTTGAACTGATTGAAGTGCAGTCAGGTAGCTACTTAGGCGAAGACGATATTGAGCGATTAGATGATGTTTACGCCCGCCATAGCAGTGAGTAAAGGGTGGCTTACCAGAGCCAGCTAGCGGGTCGGGCAGGTGGCTGGCCTTTGCGCACATTAATCCAGCCCAGTACGCTGCGCACGCCGAGCCACACGGCGAGCAGTGGCCAGATCAGCAGGCCAACCATGACAATGCTTAGCAAAAAGGCAATGCTGGCATATAGGGTGCCGATCCAGAAGGTGCGGATCATATAACGATAGTGTTGCTGCAGCCACGGTGCGGCTTCGCGACGGTAAACATAGGCAACAATAACGCCAATCAGCAGCGTGATATTGGCCGTCACAAGCCCCGCCAAGTAAAGCGCGTAGACAATCTGCGGTGGGCGGATTTCATCGCGAGGAGTATCTTGCTGAGTCATTATAGAGTTAGAACCCTGTGAGTTAATAAAGCCTGTAGTCATTGGCGTCAGGCAGCTTTTGCAGCTCCTGCACTACTTTCCGGTAGCGCTTATACTCCCACTGATACTGCCCCGGCTCTAAGGCGATGGCTGCTTCCACGCAGGCATTAACGCCAGTGGCCGAGATCACATCATCGTCGCTATAGACGCGCTCATCGGCATCCAAAAAATGGATTTCAAAACCTTTGCCAGGTATGCGCAGCGCCACCCCAGTGACTACCCGAGCCTGAGTGCGGGCAACCAGTTTCGGCAGTAGGGTGGCAGTATAAGCGTCCCGGTCGAAGAAAGACGCGAAAACGCCGCTGCCCCAATCGGGTTCTTGATCGGGCAAAATGCCAATGGCTTCGCTGCGCTTCAGCGCTTTGAGCAGCGCTGCGACCCCGCGTGGGTTAGTGGGTACCAGGCTGGCCCCCATTCGCTCACGACCATGACGAATCACCGTATCTAACGCCTGGATTTTGGGTGGCTCGTACATAGCGGTAAAGGGGAAATGGCTCGACAGCCAGAAGTTGAGCACCTCCCAGTTGCCAAAGTGGGGGGCGAGCACGATCACACCGCGTCCTTCAGCGCGTGCGCCGTCCAGTTTTTCGCGGCCGTGTACCGCTAAAATACTGGCTTCCACTTGAGTAGGCTCTGCCATCCAGGCGTAACCAAGCTCTAGCATCGTGGCGGTAGAGTGGCGCAGGCTATCGTGAGCCAATATTTTACGCTCTTGTACGCTTAGAGTGGGATACACAGCGTTAAGATTAATATCAGTTACTTTTCGCTCGCGCTTGCTAAAGCGGTACACCAGCGGCCCCAGCGATGAGGAGATACGCCACAGCCTCGATAGCGGCCAGCGTGATAGCACGCGCCATAGCCAACTAATCGCATTGGCTTGGGAAAAGCGCCCACGGGTGTCATCTTTTTGTTGCGTCATACTTAAAACAGCCAGGTGTCTACGTTATCGGGCGCGCGCTTCTCTTGCAGCCCTTTAAACCCTTTAACACAGCGAACGATAAACCACACCGCTAGCGCTAACAGAAGCGGGAAACCGATCAGAATCAGCGTTAGTATCGAAAAAACGATCCCGTACACCAAGCCCATCCAAAACGTGCGAATTTGATAGCGGTAGTGTTCATCCAGCCAAGCTGGGCCTTTGCCTTTATAGACATACGCCATAACAACACCAATAAACGATGTAAAACCCACCAAAAAGCTTGCCAGATACAGCGCATAAATAATCATGGCCATCGTTGTGTCGGGCTTCTGGTTAAGCTCTTCACTGACGACTTGGCCTTCAATTGGCGCACCATTGGGGTTATCTCGCATAACGTTTCCTTTCAGTAATGCTTTCATTGCTGGACTGCATGTCTGGACTTAGTTGCCGGTCCAACATCGCCGAGCTAGATTTGCTGGTATGAGTGGCGATTTCTACCTCAGCAAGGCAGGCGCTATTAACGCGCCGCAGGCCGGCAGATTTCTAACAGGTTGCCATCCGGGTCGCGCAGGTAGAGTGACTCAATGGGTCCGTTAGCCCCTTGGCGGGCAACAGGTCCTAGCTCGACGTCCACATCTAGCGCATCTAAATGTTGCTTGAACTCGTCTAGCGGTAGCAGACAGCGCAGGCATAAATCCAGGCTGCCAGGGGTAGGCGTAGCCGAGATGGGTGCAATATCGGTATCCGTTTGATGTAAGCGCAGCGCTGTATCACCGAGCATTAAGTCGACCCGCTGGGCATCGCGATAACGTACATCTAAGCCTAAAACACGCGAGTAAAAATCCACTGCGCGACCCATATCGGTCACGGTAACAACAAGATGATCCAAACCTGATAGCATGCCACTTTCCTTAATACATAACGTTAATTCAGAGAATACGATGATGCGCCGCTGTCCGCTATGTGCGGAATCCACCACTGCGCTTTACCACCAGGATCGCCGTCGTGACTATTACCAGTGTGCCACGTGCAAGCTGGTATTTGTGCCCCCGGAACAGCACTTGAGTGCTGTCGCTGAAAAGGCCGAGTACGATAAGCATCAAAACTCGTCGCATGATAAGGGGTACCGACGCTTTCTAGGGCGTTTATTTGCCCCCTTGTTGGCGAAGTTAACACCTGGCAGACGTGGGCTGGATTTTGGTTCTGGGCCAGGACCGACGCTGTCTATTATGTTTGCTGAGCAGGGTCACCCAATGACTATTTACGACCCCTTTTTCGCACCCGATGTCTCAGCTTTGACACAAAAATATGATTTTATCACTGCCACAGAAGTTATTGAGCACTTGTCGCAGCCCGGCCAGGTGCTAATTCAACTGGCGGCGCAGCTTGTACCTGGAGGCTATCTTGGCCTGATGACCAAGCGAGTATCATCCCATGACGCCTTTGCCCGCTGGCACTATATTAGTGACCCAACCCATATCAGCTTTTTTAGCGAAGAGACCTTTCGCTGGTGGGCACAAAAGCATACCTTTGCAGTGGAATTTCCTGGGCCAGATACGGTTATTCTACACAAAACGCTAACGTGAATAACGGCCACGTTAGAAAAGCATTGACTTTGCCCACTTGAGGGCAATAATTGCGCGCCAATATCTTAGCCTGACCAGGTGTACCAGGTGAGATAATGGGCTCTGTGACGACGCTTAATCGCGCGTTTTACTGCTGTCTTTCGCTCCTGTTTTTCACCACTTTATAGTCAAGTTGAGGTTTTCATGTCGCGGCAACTGCTAGCCATGGCGCTGGCGCCCCTTTTAGGGCTCTTCATTCTCGGGATCGGCAACGGTTTTCTTGCCACCTTAATTACCGTGCGCTTAGATGCCGCCGGTGAGTCAGCGACGGTCATCGGTATCGTCTCGTCGGCTTACTTTATCGGCCTGGCGTTGGGCGCGTTGGTGAATGATCGTCTGCTGCTGCGCATTGGCCACATCCGTGCTTACGGCAGTTTTGCCTCGTTAGTAGCCGTGACGGTGCTGCTACAAGGTTTGTTCTTCGACCCCTGGGCCTGGTTTGTACTGCGCTTGATCGGTGGTTGGGCCACGGTGGGTGTTTATCTGGTGATTGAGAGCTGGCTGCTGACGGCAGGCGATCAAAAAGTACGTGGCCGCCTGCTGGCGCTATATATGATTTCGCTTTACGGCGCCGGAGTGCTGGGGCAACTGCTGCTTGGCGTAACGAATGCCATGGGCGTAACCGCTCCCTTTATGGTGATTGGTCTGTTGGCGTCGCTCTCTGTGCTGCCGATGGCAATGATTCCTCGCGTATCGCCGATCATCGAACACGCTGAACCGCTTCCTCCTCATCGCTTGATTACCCTCACTCCCACGGGCGTGATGGGCAGCCTGGGTTCGGGCATGGTAGTGGCGGCTGCCTATACGCTGCTGCCGCTCTATTTACAGCGCAATGGCATGAGCGTGAGCCAAGTAGGGCAGATGATGGCAGTGGTGATTATGGGTGCCATGCTGCTGCAGTATCCGATTGGCCGCTGGTCGGATCGCCATGATCGTCAGATGGTGCTGATGGGTATCAGTGGCTTCTGTGTAATGATTTCGGCGGCGATGCTCTGGCTGCCCCTTTCTACGCCGCTACTGGCAGTGCTGCTGTTCTTACTGGGTGGTGGGGTGTTTGCGCTTTATCCCGTCGCTGTTAGCCATGCCGCCGACCGCGCGCCGGCAGGGGCGCTGGTGCGTATGAGTCAAGG
This sequence comes from Halomonas sp., assembly GCF_011050415.1. GTDB lineage: Bacteria > Pseudomonadota > Gammaproteobacteria > Pseudomonadales > Halomonadaceae > Vreelandella. The sequence continues at coordinate 219,561 of NZ_DRFS01000017.1, read as the reverse complement.
CTTACTGTTGATTAACTCGATTGGCGCCACCATCAGCCCGCTAATGATCTCACCTGTGATGACCGCCATGGGCGATGCCGGGCTATTCTGGGCTTTCGGCGCGTTAAGTCTCTTTTTCTTACTATTTTTCTCCTGGCGACGCAGCGTGCGTCCAGCGCCAATTCCTGTGGCTCCCTTTACGCCTACCACCCCCATGTCTGCGGCGGGTGCTGAGTTAGTCGTCACCGAAGAGCTGCTACAAGGTGCGCTGGAGCACGAGCATCTGGAAGACCTATCCGATGCGGTATGGGATGTGGATACTGCTGAGCCGGTGGTTGGCCCTCCCGCAGAAGATGAAAGCCATATTACTTACTACGATGACGTTGAGCAGGTTAACGTGAGGCAGTCATAGTTTGAGTTAGTAATAGCTTGCGTGAGTCATAGCTTACGTGAGACATGCATTAGGTGAGACCATGGGCTAATGGTGTATTAAAAGTAGTGAATCTACTATCGTGGGTAATATTTTCACTATTTTTAATTGTTACCCTTTAGCACCGAGGTTTTGCCATGAATGTTTACGCTGCGCCGGTACGCGACCTGCGCTTTGTACTTGAAGAGCTGCTGGCGCACCGCTCGCTTAGCCTGCCAGGCTTTGAAGAGGCCACACCGGACTTGGTTGAAGCGGTGCTTGAAGAAGCCGCAAAACTCGCTGGCGATGTCTGGGGGCCGTTAAATGCTACTGGCGACCGTCAGGGCGCTAAGCGCCATGTTAACGGCAGCGTAACTACTCCCGAAGGCTTTGCTGCCGCTTACCAATCGTATGTGGACGGTGGCTGGAACGGCATTGGCGTCTCCGAGGCGCTGGGCGGCCAAAACTTGCCAGAAGTGGTGGCTAGCGCGGTCCAAGAAATGCTTCACGGTGCCAATATGGCGCTGGGACTCTGCCCGATGCTGACGGCCGGTGCCATTGAAGCACTGGCCCATCACGGTAGCGATACGCTCAAAGCGATCTATTTGCCCAAACTGGTGGAAGGCACCTGGACGGGCACCATGAACCTTACCGAATCCCAAGCGGGTTCGGATCTCTCCCAAGTGCGCACCCGCGCCGTGCCTGAAAACGACCACTACCTCATCAGCGGCCAGAAAATTTATATCACCTGGGGCGAACACGACGCCGCCGAAAACATTATCCATTTGGTCTTAGCCCGCAAACCCGATGCACCGGAAGGCAATAAAGGCATTTCACTGTTTCTGGTGCCCAAATTTCTGGTCAATGAGGATGGCTCCCTTGGCGAGCGCAACGACGTTACCTGCGCCTCTATTGAGCATAAAATGGGTATTCATGGCTCGCCTACCTGTACCCTGAGTTTTGGTGAAAACGGCGGCGCGATTGGCTATTTAGTCGGTGAAGAGGGGCGTGGGCTTAACCACATGTTCACGATGATGAATGAGGCGCGCCACAAAGTAGGCATTCAGGGCATAGGCGTTGCGGAGCGCGCCTGCCAGCATGCCTTTGCCTACGCGTTGGAGCGTCGTCAGGGGCGCGCACCTAAAACTCGCGGCGGCGCCGAGTGCAGTATCAGCGATCATTTAGATGTGCGCCGTATGCTGCTCTCTATGCGTTCCCGTACCGATGCGCTGCGTGCCCTGGCGCTCTACTGTGCCGCCGAACTGGACACCGCCCGCCACGCTGAGAGTGGCGATGCGCGTCAGACCGCTCAAGCCCGTGCCGATATCCTTATTCCGGTGATCAAAAGCTTCTCTACCGACCAGGCGGTGGATATTGCCTCCATGGGGATTCAGGTACACGGTGGCATGGGCTATGTTGAAGAGACTGGCGCCGCCCAACTGCTGCGCGATGCACGCATTGCGCCGATTTACGAAGGCACTAACGGCATTCAGGCGCTCGATTTGGCGGGGCGTAAACTCCAGCGTGACAACGGCGAGGCGCTTACCGCGCTGCTGTACGACGTTGCTGCCACGGTTGAGCAGCTCAACGCCGACGCCGCACTGAAAGCGCTGGGCAGTGGTTTGGCCGCAGGGCTTGATGATTTAAAAGCCGCTCAAGCGATAGTGCTAGAACAAGGCACCGATCCTGATACAGGCGCGGATGCGGTTCAGGCTTACGCTACCCCGTTTCTTAACTTGGCGGGTCATGTGCTGTGCGCTTGGCAGATGGGGCAGGCAGCGCTCAGCGCTCAGGCTGCGATTCAAAGCGGCAGCAACGACCCCTTCTATACTGCCAAGATGCGCAGCGCCGAATTTGTGATTAACCAATGGCTGCCGGTAGGTCGCGCCCAGCGCGCGGTGATTGAGGCAGGCATGCAGTGTTTAAGCGAGTTTGAGGTTTATTAACGCTAATGAGTCAGCCCAGCGCCGCCGCCCATCGAGGCGGCGGCGCTGTTTCTATGCTATCAAAACAAACATTTAAAACAATCGATTAAGAACAATACTCAGGAGCCGACCATGTCCTCAATTTTCGAGCAAGGCTTGACCAAAACCGTTGCCAACCACGTGCCCCTTTCACCGCTGACCTTTATCGAGCGCTCGGCGTCGATCTATCCTGATTACCCTGCCATCGTGCATGGCAGCACGCGGCGCACCTGGGGAGAAACGTGGGCGCGCTGTCGTCAGCTTGCCTCTGCCCTCCAGAATCGGGGGATTCAGCCGGGTCAAACCGTGGCGGCCATGTTGCCCAATATTCCCGCCATGTTTGAAGCGCATTTTGGCGTGCCGCTGGCCGGGTGCGTGCTTAATACCTTAAACATTCGCCTGGATGCCGAAGCCATTAGCTACATGCTGGAACACGGTGAAGCGAAAGCCATTCTGGTCGACCCTGAATTCGCCGAGGTTATTCAGCAAGCCGTTGCCAAACTTGAACACAAGCCGCTGATTATTGATGTGGCTGATGGAGAGTTTCTCGGCGAAACCCAAGGTATCGGGGAGGTTGAGTTTGAGGCGCTACTCAACGAGGGCAACGCTGACTTCCCCTATCAACTGCCTGCCGATGAGTGGGATGCAATCTCACTTAACTACACCTCCGGCACTACCGGCAAGCCCAAAGGCGTGGTGTATCACCACCGCGGCGCGTACCTCAATGCAGTCAGTAATATTATGGAATGGGCGATGCCTCACCACCCGATCTACCTGTGGACGCTGCCGATGTTCCACTGCAACGGCTGGTGCTTCCCCTGGACGATTGCCGCCAACGCCGGGGTGAATGTCTGCCTGCGCCGGGTTGACCCAAAAAAAATCATGCAGCTGATTGCCGATGAAAAGGTCACTCACTTTAGTGGAGCGCCGATCATCCTTAATGGTTTGGTACATTTGCCCGCTGAAGATAAACGCGAGTTCGATCACCCAGTGAAAGTAACCACAGCCGGTGCTGCCCCGCCCGCCTCTGTGATTGCAGGGGTGGAAAAACTGGGCATTGAAGTCACCCACGTGTATGGCCTAACAGAAGTGTACGGGCCGGTAACTGTTTGTGCCTGGCGTGAATTGTGGGATGAGTTACCGCTGGAAGTGCGGGCCAAAATCAAAGCTCGCCAAGGCGTGCGCTATCACATGCTTGAAGCATTGTGTGTAGCCGACCCGCTTACCCTGGAGCCAGTACCCAAAGATGGCCAAACCATCGGTGAGATACTAATGCGCGGTAATAACGTCATGAAAGGGTATTTAAAGAATCCGGAAGCTACCGAACAGGCGTTGGAGGGCGGCTGGTATCACACTGGCGACCTGGCCGTATGGCACCCAGATGGCTACATCGAGATCAAGGATCGCTCCAAAGATATCATTATTTCCGGTGGTGAAAATATCTCAACCATCGAAGTAGAAGACGCTATTTATGGCCATCCTGGCGTTGAAGAAGCGGCGGTCGTGGCCAAGCCTGACGAGAAGTGGGGCGAAACACCCTGTGCGTTTGTGAAGCTCAAAGTCGGCTATGGTGAAGTTACTGAAGCCGATATTATCGCCCACTGTCGTGCACACCTGGCGAGCTATAAAGTCCCTAAAACGGTCATCTTCAGTGAGCTGCCGAAAACCTCAACGGGCAAGATCCAAAAATTCGTACTGCGTGAAGAAGCGCGTAACCATTCAAGCAAGTAAGGACTTAGGAACATGAGTAACAAACTAATCGGCGTGGTAGGAGCGGGTACCATGGGGCAGGGGATCGCCCAAGTAGTCGTCGCCAGTGGCTTTGACGTTCGCCTTTACGATGTGGCCGATGAGCAGCTTAGCCGTGCCCAGGCGAATATTGATAAAGGGCTGAGCAAGCTAGTCGCTAAAGAAAAAATTAGCGAAGCGGATAAAAGCGCTGCATTAGCGCGCCTCTCCACTACCACCACGCTTGATGCGTTGAGTGATTGTGGCGTGATTATCGAAGCCGCCCCTGAACAGCCTGAACTGAAAGAGAAATTGTTCCGCGATTTAAGCCGCTTGAGCAGCAATACCATCTTGGCCTCGAACACTTCGTCGCTGTCGCTAACCCGCTTAGCGGCGGTGTGTGAGCACCCGGAACGCGTGGTGGGTATGCACTTCTTTAATCCGGTACCTGTTCTCAAACTGGTGGAAGTCATCCGCGCCGAGCAAACCTCGGATGCCACCGTTGAGCATATTGAGCAGCTGACCAAGGCGCTGGGTAAAACAGCGGTTCCGGTTGGCGATGCGCCCGGCTTTGCAGTTAACCGCCTGCTAGTGCCGATGATCAACGAAGCGGCGTTTATTGTTCAAGAAGGCACCGCCACACCTGAAGCGGTTGATGAAGCCATGAAGCTAGGCGCCGCCCACCCCATGGGGCCGTTGGCGCTGGCAGATTTGATCGGTTTGGATGTTTGTCTCGCCATTATGGACGTGCTGCAGGAAGGCTTTGGCGATCCTAAATATCGCCCCTGCCCACTGCTCAAACGCATGGTCGCAGCGGGCTACCTAGGCCGTAAAAGTGGGCGTGGTTTTTATCACTATGACTAGCTTGCGCTGAACATAAGAGCGCGGCATAAAGAAGTCATTGCCACTCAACCAAGCGTTCGCTAGGGTGAGTGGTGTTCACTTTAATGTTCAATAATAAATCAAATAAGGAGCCTGCCATGAGCGAAGCTGTGATTGAGAAAGTTGATAATGATGGGATGGTGCGGCTAACCATCAATCGTCCGAAGGCGCTGAATGCGCTTAACAGCGAAGTGCTCGCCTCGCTGGAAACACACTTAGTTGAGCTGGAGTCGCACCCCAATCTACGCGGCGTAGTGATTACTGGCGCGGGTGAGAAATCCTTCGTGGCCGGTGCCGATATCACCGAAATGCGCGATAAAACCCCTGAAGAAGCGCGGGCCTTTGCCAGCCAGGCGCTGCGTACGATTAAACGTCTAGAAACGCTGCCCGTGCCGGTGGTCGCGCTGGTAAATGGGTTTTGCCTTGGCGGCGGCTGCGAATTGGCGCTGGCCTGTGATTGGGCGGTAGCCAGCGACAACGCCGTGTTTGGGCAGCCAGAAGTACTCTTGGGCGTGATCCCCGGCTTTGGTGGCACTCAACGGCTGCCGCGCCGGGTTGGCCCCGCCATGGCAATTGATCTGGTCACGACCGGGCGCAAAATTGATGCCCAAGAAGCGCTGCGTATTGGCCTAGTGAACCGAGTCATGCCGCAAGCGGAGCTAGAAAACTATGTTGAAGAGTTAACCAAGCAGCTAAAAGGCAACGGCCCAAACTCTGTGCGTGGTGCTAAGCAAGCAGTTCATGATGGGATGGATCAAGACCTGGATAGCGCACTGGCGCTGGAAACCAGCCTGTTTGCCTTCTGCTTCGCCGGTGAAGAGCAGAAAGAGGGCATGTCGGCGTTTGTCGAGAAGCGTAAAGCTAACTTCTAGGTTTTTATTCATTATAGTTTTATTCGCTTCGGTTTTACTTATTTAGGGGGTGGCGCATGCGTCGCCCCCGTTTTATTCTCAAAGGCTAACTGCCGACGTCATGAGAATAGCCACAATGCAATGGGCCGCTTTTCTAATCGCCACACTTGGTTTTGCCTATTTACCCGGGCCTGCAATGCTATACACCGCAGCGCAAACCCTGGGGCGAGGACGACGAGCAGGCTGGTTAGCGGTGGCTGGCGTACATATGGGCTGCTACGTTCATGTTATTGCCGCCGCGCTGGGACTGGCACTGCTGTTTGCGGCGATTCCGCCCGCGTACCTTGCGATGAAAGTCATCGGTGGCTGTTACCTGCTCTGGATGGGGCTGCGGTTATGGCAGCAGGGCATTCGCGCCCATGGTGATGAGGTTCCGCTGGCTACCACTAAGCGCGTACTGCGTGACAGCTTTTTAGTGGAAGTGCTGAACCCTAAAACCGCGCTCTTCTTCGTGGCGTTTCTACCTCAATTTGTGCAGCCTGATAGCGCTATGCCGGTGGCATGGCAACTACTTTGGCTGGGTATCGCTACCAATGTGCTGTTCTCCTCTGCAGATATCGTGGTAGTGCTGCTTGCTAGCCCCCTGCGGGCGTGGCTACAAAAATCCCAAGGCTCTTCCACACTTATTCAGCGTATCGGCGGCGGTGTGCTGATGGGGCTGGGCGGTAACACGCTGGCTCAAGCGACGCGTTAATCATTTTGCCTACCTTGCGGTAGTTCAATGCTCGACTTAAGGAGTGCAGCATGTTTGATCTCTATATCGCCAATAAGAACTACTCTTCCTGGTCGCTGCGCCCTTGGGTGCTGATGAAAGCACTGGATATCCCGTTTAACGAACGCTTAATGCCCTTTGAAGGTGGCCTTGGCGCAAGCCATGACACCTTTATTCGCTTTTCCCCCTCGGGGCTAGTGCCTTGTCTGGTGGATGTTAACGATGATGGTGAGTTGGCGGTGTGGGACTCTCTGGCGATTGTCGAGTATCTGGCCGAGCAGCACGCTAATGTCTGTCCGGCAGATAAAACCGCCCGCGCCTGGGCACGTTCAGCCACTGCCGAAATGCACAGCGGCTTTAATACCCTGCGCGATGAGTGTTCGATGAACTGCGGCGTACGGGTTGAGTTAAATGGCTTATCGGCTAAGCTCAAGACCGATGTGGCACGCTTAGATGCGCTGTGGCAGCAGGGGGTTGAACGCTTTGGCGGGCCATTTTTAGCCGGTGAGCACTTCACTGCCGTGGATGCGTTTTATGCTCCAGTGGCATTTCGTGTGCAGACATTTAACCTGCCGGTAAGTGAAGCCTCACAGGCTTATGTAGAGCACCTGCTAGCACTACCTGCGATGCAGGCGTGGTATCAAGCAGCGTTAGAAGAGCCATGGCGTGAGCCAATGCACGAAACCGAAACGTTAAAAAATGGCACGCTCAAGGCCGATTACCGGAAGGCCTAACCTGCTTGGCAATTTACCGTGGACACTCAGCATCAGGTACACTGGCGCAAAATTTCGTTTGGAAACTGTAATGGCTCTTAGCGCAACGCCCTATAAAGTTGATATTAATCTGACCGACCTGGATCACGGGGTGTATGAAACGCTGCGCTTTACCGTAGCGCGTCACCCCTCTGAAACAGAAGAGCGTATGACCGCTCGCTTATTGGCCTATGTGTTGTGGTATAGCGAGACCCTTGCCTTTGGACGGGGGCTTTCCGATGTAGACGAGCCCGCGCTGTGGGAAAAGAGCCTGGATGGCCGCTTGCTGCACTGGATTGAAGTAGGCCTTCCGGATGCTGAACGCATCACTTGGTGCTCACGCAGGGCAGAGCGCGTGTCGCTACTCGCCTATGGTCGGGTAGATTTGTGGCAGAGCAACGTGCTGCCTAATGTGGCGTCGCTGAAAAATGTTCATGTGGCGGGTTTACCACAAGAGGCGCTAGCGACCATCGCTAAAGACCTGCCCAGGGCAATTAACTGGGCGGTAATGATCAGTGAAGGATCACTGTTTATTACTGATGAACACGGTCAGCATGAGATTACTCCTCAGTGGCTGCTACGTGAACGTTAGTTCATGAGTTAATTAGGCTTCACACTTTTAACTATTCTACTACGCTATAAATCTCATACGGGGTGGCCTAATGGTCATCCCGTATTTTTAAAAAGTATGCTTGCTATCTTTTTGCACAATTACATACAATCAACAATGTTTGTTGGCTGGTGCTCGACAACCCACCTCCGGCTCCCCCTTAACTCAAGGAATGAGTAATGACCCAATACTCCCCCTTACGTTGGCAACTGCTCCCTCTGATAGCCGCCACCTGTCTATTGCCATCGCTGGCCCAAGCAGATGACAGCATACTGTCGCTTAAGCTTGAGAATGATGGCTTATCCAGTAGTGACGATGGTCACTTTACCAGTGGCTTTGAGCTTAACTGGGCCTTTGAGCCGAGTGAAGAAAGCTGGATGCAGCGCCTGGCAGTTGCGCTCCCCGATAGCCTGATCGGCAGTGCAGATATGGCGGCTTTTCGTTTAGTGCATCAGATTTATACACCGGATAACATCCAGCGGCGTGAGCTGATTGAAGACGATCGCCCTTACGCAGGGCTGGTGTACGGCGGTATTTCACTTTATGAAGATGTGCCGATGGGTAACTGGCGCCAAGCAACGGATCTGCATTTGGATATTGGCTTGGTAGGGCCTTCTTCACTTGCCGATAGCATTCAGCGAGAAGTGCATCGAGTGACTAATAGTGATCGTCCTAATGGCTGGAGAAATCAGTTAGGCGATGAAGGGTTGGTGAATGTAGCGATGCGACGGCAATGGTGGCATACCACGCCACTGGCGGGTAAACAGTTCGCTCATGGGCCTAGTGTAGGCGGCGCCTTGGGTAATCTTTATACCTATGCCAGCGCAGGGTATAGCGTTCGCTGGGGTGATGAAGCGTCTGGTATTCCTACCCTGACGCCAAACCCTGGCAGCCGTCACCATATGTCCGGCAGCAACGGGTGGCAGTGGTACGTCTTTGCCAATGTTGAAGGCTACTACATGGCGCATAACCTTACCTTGGATGGTAATACCTTCAGAAATAGCCACTCGGTTGACCGTAAAGAGTGGGTAGGCGATATTTCCGCTGGCTTGGCGCTTGCCTGGGAAGATTGGCAGGTCACTTACGCCGCAGTTCAACGCTCACGTGAATTCGATGGACAAGAAGAGCAGGATAAGTTTGGCGCCATCACGCTATCAAAGCGGTTTTAATCTGCTTAAGGTCGAGCGTCTAGCGGGGGAGAAAAGTAGCTAATGGCAAACAAATACCCCCACACCCCCGATGGGCGCTATTTCGTTGCCAAGAACAGGCTATGGCGCTGTACGGATCCCCGCCTGGACGAAGACGAAAAACGCATCCACATAAAAGCCCTGATGAAAGCCCGTCGGGCGATTAGAGCTGCCAAGCAGCAGGATGATGAAGAGACACTGCGCCAAGCCCGTAATGCGGTACAAACTGCCAAAGAAGCCCTGGGCGAACGCGGCCCTGTCTGGTGGGATGATGAAGCCCCCGATGAGGGAGGGTTGGCACCTCACAATAGCTCTTATGCCAAGTGGTGGAAGAGCCAACAGTAAAAAATTACTCCTTGCGTACACAGTGGGCTCTGGACTGTTAGCCTAGGCAGGGTGGTATGTCGTTCTTTGCGTACCGCTTAGTGGCTGAGGAGAATGAACATATGGAGCTGGTGTTTTTTGATGGCTGGGGCAGCCTACTGCGTACTTTGATCGTCGGGCTATTGGCGTACGTCACGCTGGTGCTTTTTCTGCGTCTATCGGGTAATCGCACACTTTCAAAAATGAATGCCTTCGATTTAATCGTGACGGTCGCACTGGGTTCTACGCTGGCGACCGTTCTGCTGTCTAAAGACGTTGCATTAATGGATGGTGCCATTGCCTTAGCGTTATTGATTTCGCTTCAGTTTGTCATTACATGGACGAGTGTACGTTACCGCTGGGTGCGCCGGTTGGTGACTGGTGAACCTTTGATGCTGCTCTATCGTGGGGAATTTCTAATAGCGCCATTGCGACAAGCGCGGGTGACTCAAGACGAAGTTCGCTCGGCGATTCGCAGTAGCGGCATTGGTGATGTAGCGTCAGTGGAGGCCGTAGTGCTGGAAACCGATGGCTCGTTAAGCGTTGTTAGATGTCAGTCTGATAGTGGGAAAACAAGTTTAGAGGACGTTCGTGGACCTAAATAGCTCAAATGATCAGTATATTTATCGCCTATAGTGGGCACGATGACGCCAGGGCACTGGACGGAAAGATGAGGGGAACAACGACGCGGTTGTTCAGTACACGCGTTAATGATGATTAGCTTGAGACCATTAGCGTATGAGTATGAGTCCTAGTAAAGTTCGTACCTTCTTGCCGATAATAGTAATGGTGTCGTTACTGCTGGCGGCAGCCTGGGTGCTCTATCGAGAGCTACATGCCATTGATTACCATGATGTTCATCAAGCACTCAGAGAATTAACGTTAGTTCATGTTGGCTTGGCGTTGCTGTTTACGGGCGCTAATTTTCTGGTATCAAGTTGTTATGACCTACTTGCTTTTAGCCATATTGGCAAACCCTTACAGCGAGTCAAGATAGCCGCCACAGCAGCATTGAGTTATGCCGTCAGCAATAGCGTTGGCTTTACCCTGCTGTCAGGTACGGCGGTGCGCCATCGCTTCTATTCACGCTGGGGAGTAACAACGAGCGATTTATCTCGAATAGTCGTATTCAACTCAACTACCTATTGGCTGGGGTTGTTCGCGTTGGCTGGCTGGAGCCTGACCTTTCATCCTGGCATGTTCCTTCAGGGGGGCATGGCGAACCACACGGCAGTAGGGCTTGGCATCCTATGTTGTTTCATCGTCGTGGGCTATCTAGCGTTGTCGGTGTTGCGTCGTGCACCTATGCGGGTACGCGGTTTTACCGTGCGTTTACCAACCTTGCCTACCGCCGGTGGGCAACTGCTTGTTTCCGTCGTCGACTGGTTTTTGGCCGCGACGGTTCTCTATGTGTTATTGCCTGATTCGGGCCCCAGCTATGGCATTCTGCTCAGCGCTTTTTTGGCAGCTCAGTTACTGGGTGTATTGAGCCATGTGCCTGGGGGCGTGGGCGTGTTCGACAGCGTAATGGTTGTGCTGCTTGGGCCGTATTTACCCCTCGAACAGATCCTGGCTGTGCTCATTCTCTACCGATTTATTTACTATATTATTCCACTGGTTATCGCTTTAGTTGCACTGGTGGGAGACGAACTAAAAAATCGCCAGGCACAGCTGTCCCGGTTTAGTCACTCGGTCAGCCATTATTCGGTGCATCTAGCTCCTAAAATATTGTCATTATTCACTTTTATAGCAGGGGTGGTGTTGCTTTTTTCTGGGGCAACGCCCGCTGAACATGAGCGACTCCACTGGTTGGCGAGCACACTGCCCACCAGTTTATTTGAAACCACGCATTTTCTTAACAGCTTGATAGGCGTGGGGTTGTTAATACTGGCTCAAGCGGTCTCAAGGCGTATCGAAGTTGCCTATTACTTGGTGATGGCTGGTTTGGCTGCGGGTGTTGCCACATCACTGCTAAAAGCAGCAGATTGGGAAGAGGCCTTACTGTTAGTATTTTTAATACTCGCCTTTATCCCCGCCCGACACTTCTTTGATCGACAAGCGGCCCTATTTGAAACGCGCTTCTCGCCGCAATGGATAGCCGCTATTTTTGTGGCGCTGTGCGCATCGGTTTGGCTAGGCATGTTTGCGTTTAGTCACGTTGAGTATGCCAATGACCTTTGGTGGCAGGTGGGGTTAAATCAAGATGCTCCTCGCTTTTTACGTGCCTCGTTAGGGTCGGCCGTGATGTTACTTGCCTTTAGTTCCTGGCATTTGATGCGGCCTCTCCAAAAGCGCATTCAGTTGCCGGGCGAGACGGAGATTAGTCAAACGCTGGTGATCATTAATGACCAGCAGGAGACCCTGCCTTACCTGGCCTGGTTAAAAGATAAAGCCTTGTTGTTTAATGACGCCCGGACGGGTTTTATTATGTACGGCGTCAATGGCCGTAGCTGGGTGGCACTGGGCGATCCGGTTGGCCCTGAGGACGCTGCTCCCGGCTTGATTCGTGAGTTTATCGAACAGGCTAATGATTATGGGGGTATGCCGATCTTCTATCAGGTGCGTCCCTCTACACTGCATCTATATGCGGACTTGGGCATGAGTTTTATAAAGCTCGGTGAGGAGGCACGGGTGGCGTTGCCTGGTTTTTCACTTGAGGGAAAACCTAATAAAAATTTCCGTACATTAATGAACAGACTAGAGCGAGAAAAGGTAACGTTTCGGATCATTCCTGCCGAGCAAGTACCTAGCGCTATGGCACAGCTTAAAGCGGTCTCTGATGACTGGCTAACCACCAAGTCGGTCAGTGAGAAGGGCTTTTCGTTAGGCTGTTTTGATGCTGACTATATCGCGCGCTTCCCGGTTGCCGTGCTGGAAAAAGAGGGCAGTATAGTGGCCTTTGCAAATGTGTGGTGTGGGGCTGGGGGAGATGAGGTTTCGGTGGATCTTATGCGCTACTCTGCAGAGGCACCGGTAGGTGCTATGGATAGCTTGTTTATCCACCTGATGATCTGGGGGCGCGACAATCACTATCAATGGTTTAATTTGGGAATGTCTCCGCTCTCAGGATTGGAGAAAGGACCTACCGCCCCGCTGTGGGCAAAAGTGGCGGGCTTCGTCTATAAGCATGGCGAGACGCTGTATAATTTTGAAGGGTTGCGTGCCTATAAAAGCAAGTTTCACCCTGTTTGGCAGGCGCGCTACTTAGCTTACCCAGGCAAGCTCGGGCTGCCGATGGTGATGGCGGATATCGCGGCGCTTTCTGCTGGGGGTTACCGCAAAATTTTTCGTTAAACGCTCTTATTAAGCAACATGCCCGCTGGTAGCTATCGCTTGAGCATTTCCTATTTTATTTTAATCCATCCATCCATGCTGATGACTGGTGGTGATACTCTCAACCGCTTTCCAAACCAACTAAGAGCAACGTGTGAAAATCAAAGCGAACCTCTCTATTCTAGATATCATCGGCCATCTGATTGTCTGGGTGGTATTGATCATTATCACGTTTGGTATAGCGCTATTTTTCTTCCCCTATTCGTTTTCTCGGTTTGTTATTAATCGGACCTCCGTCGTGGATCCTGCTGGCGTAGAGCGAAAAATGGTGTGCGATATCAACCTGTTCAGCAACATTGGCCACATCATTCTATGGATGCTGATTTCGCTGGTCACCTTCGGGCTGGGGTATATTTTCTACTTCTATCGGGTATGGAATTACGCCTTAAATAATTCCCGGGTTGAGTAGTTTTAGTCTGTAAGCAGAACAACGCCGAGGGCCTACGCTAAGAACAAGCGAAGGCCCTTTTTTATAGCGCCTGTTTGTGGTTAGCCAATTTTATCTTGAGTGCGCAGCTCAAAATCGCTGGCGTCATGACGCTCATGCAGCTGTTCGTGTGGCTCGCCAAAAGAGCGGTTAACCATGCGACCACGTTTAACGGCGGGGCGCTCGTCAATCTCTTCAGTCCAACGCAGAACGTGCTTGTAAGTGTGGGCTTCCAAGAATTCAGCCGCTTCGTAAACGCGGTTTTTCACCAGCGCGCCGTACCATGGGTGAATCGCCATGTCGGCAATGGTGTACTCATCACCCGCCATAAACCGGTTGTCGGCCAAGTGGCGGTCAAGGACATCCAACTGACGCTTCACTTCCATGGTGTAGCGGTCAATTGGGTATTGATACTTTTCTGGCGCGTAGGCGTAAAAATGGCCAAAGCCGCCGCCTAACATCGGTGCGCTACCCATTTGCCAGAATAGCCATGAAAGGCACTCGGTGCGTTTCGCCGGATCAGTGGGCAAGAAGGCATTAAATTTCTCAGCCAGATAGAGCAGGATAGCGCCAGACTCAAACACGCGCTGCGGCGGAGTGGTCGAGTGATCCATCAGCGCGGGAATTTTAGAGTTAGGATTCACTTCCACAAAGCCGCTGCCAAACTGATCGCCTTCGCCAATGTTTATCAGATATGCGTCGTACTCAGCGCCTGTTATGCCTTTCTCAAGTAGCTCTTCAAGCATTACGGTGACTTTGACACCGTTGGGTGTGGCAAGGGAGTAGAGCTGGAGGGGGTGTTTGCCTACGGGCAGGACTTTGTCATGGGTAGGGCCCGCAATCGGACGATTGATATTGGCAAATTTGCCGCCGTTGCCAGGTTCCCATTTCCAAACGCTTGGGGGAGTATAGGTGGTATCGCTCATTAGGTTCCTCGCTATAAATCGTTTATCGGTGGCAAAGTGGCTAAAAGGGGATAGTGATTAGCCTGATAATAAAGTAGTTCATTTTCTAAGGAGGTGGCGGATGCGTGTGATTGGTGTGTTAGGCGGTATGAGCTGGGAGTCTACCCAAAGCTATTACCGGGCCTTAAACGAAGGCGTTAAAGCGGTGCTAGGTGGCTTTCATTCGGCCAAAATCGTACTGGTCAGCGTCGATCTTGCTGAAATCGAAGCGCTACAGCGGCAGGGTGACTGGGACGCCGCAGGTGATCTGTTGGCCAGCGCTGCCCAAAGCGTTGAGCGGGCGGGGGCCGACTGCCTGCTGCTTGCCACCAATACCATGCACAAATGGCGCCCGCCATTGCACAGGCGATAACTATTCCACTACTACATATTGCCGATGCCACGGCAGAACAACTCAGGGCAGACGGTATTACTCGCGTCGGCTTATTGGGTACACGCTTTACCATGGAGCAGGACTTTTATACTGGTCGTTTAGCAGCGCAGTTCGGTATTGATGTGGTGGTACCTGAACAACACGAGCGGGAAACCATTCACCGGATCATTTATGAAGAACTCTGCCAGGGCCGCATAGAAGAGGCATCACGAGAGCGCTATTTAGCAATCATTGATTCACTACATGCCCAGGGTGCCCAAGCGGTGATTTTAGGCTGTACCGAAATCGCCATGCTGGTGAGTCAGCGCGATACTGCGGTGCCGCTTTACGATACCACCGCTTTGCATGCGCAAAAAGCGGTGGCATGGGCACTAGCTAAATAGCCTGTCTTATACCAACGTCAGGGTGACATTAATATTGCCACGGGTAGCGTTGGAGTAGGGGCAAACCACATGGGCTTTATCGACTAGCTGCTGGGCAACGTCTTTTTCCAGCCCAGGCAGGCTGATTTTTAGCTCAACTTCGATACCAAAGCCGGTGGGAATCGCACCGATACCTACGTGGCCATCGATTTGGGTATCTTGGGGAAGCTTCACTTTTTCCTGACTGGCCACGTGCTTCAGGGCACCGAGGAAACAGGCTGAGTAACCAGCAGCGAAAAGCTGCTCGGGATTGGTGCCATCGCCGCCTGCACCGCCAAGCTCTTTTGGAGTGCTGAGTTTGACGTCCAGCGCACCGTCCGATGATTTTGCGTGTCCTTCACGACCGCCCGTAGCGCTAGCATGGGCACGATAAAGAACCTTTTCGATATTAGTCGTCGACATTTCGGATCTCCTGTTAGTAACGTTTTATTTTGAATCTCAATCTTTGATGTTGCACTTCTATAATTTAGTGTGACTTTGTTTTGCGCGCAAGATAAATATCCGGTTTTTTTTATTTCCTAACACTGAGGCTAGGCGCTATTGGTTTTTTTGCAAACTTTCGCGCAACTTTACCAAGTCTTCTTTCAAAGAGGTCAAGGCCTCTACTGACTGCTCGCTCGCATGCACTACACAGCTGGGGATTTTGTAAGCCTGCTCTCTAAGCGCACGACCTTTATCGGTGAGAAACAACTCCACCACACGTTCATCCTGATGGCTGCGTTTACGCTTCAACAGCTGATCGGCTTCAAGCCGTTTGAGCAGTGGGGTAAGCGATCCTGGGTCAGTTAGTAAGCGCTTACTCATTGTGCCTACGGTAATGCCATCGTTCTGCCAAAGGACAAGCATGGCAAGGTATTGGGGGTAAGTAAGCCCCAACTCTTTGAGCAGCGGTTTATACACTTTAGTCATCATTAATGACGTTGAGTAAAGCGCAAAGCATAGCTGGTGGTCGAGTTCTAATTCGCTGCAAGATGGTTGCACAAGCCTGGGTTCCGATCCGAAATACATAACCTAATGTAGCGTGCGAAGCGTCTAGTGGCTATCCCTAGACGTTGGTCGTAAGTTGGCAGTTTTGTTTTGACACACCTCAAGCCGGTCGCTAGCCTTCGCTTATTCAATGTTACCGGTAACAAAAAGCCTGACATTTTATTAGTGATTAACAATTCAGTTATTAGCAACTCGGTTCTTAACAACTCAGTTCTTAACAGCCTAGCCATTAACAACAATCAGTATTTGGAGAAAACGCTATGACAGCTATTTGGCGCAGCACGCTCACTCTGGTCGGTGCGACCACTCTGACTTTCGGTATGGCCCATGCTCAGAGTCCGGAACTGTCTGATCCACCTGAAATTGAAGGTGAGGTGGTGGCTGACCACGGTTCGCATACGCTACGTATGGGGATTGGCCTGGCAGAAAGCTCACCGCAGTTTCTTTCTAGCAAGTACTTCGGTGAAATTCTTGAGCAGCGCACCGACGGGCGTATCACCGTTAATGTCTTTCCTAACAGTCAGTTGGGTGATGACGTACAAATGCTGGAAATGCTGCAAACCGGCACCCTGGATATGACCTATCCTTCTAGTTCAGCCACCACTGGTTATGTAGCTGAGCTGGCAGCATTTGATTTACCGTTCCTACTGCCTAGCCGCGAAGCCGCTGTGGCTGTCATGCAGAGTGATGTTGCTCAGGGCATGCTGGACGCCTTTGAAGGCACCGGGCTAAAAGCACTCGCTTTCTCTGAGAATGGCTATCGCCAGCTCTCCAACAGCGCGCGCACAATTGAGACGCCGGAAGATGTGGCTGGTTTGGATGTGCGCGGTTTAAGCGTGCGCACGATGGAAAACCCGGTGCACCTGGCAATTTGGCAAGCGCTCGGCGCTAACCCAACGCCGATGGCTTTTGGTGAGCTGTTCTCCGCCATGGAGCAGGGCGTTGTTGACGGGCAGGAAAATCCTTGGAGCACCATCCTGACCTCTAACTTCAACGAAGTGCAGGATTACGGTACTGAAACGCGCCATGTCTATACGCCGTTTATCATGATGCTTTCTGAGCGTACCTGGGATCGTATGGCACCCGAGTATCAAGAGTTGGTAGTTGAAGCAGCGCGTCAGTCTGCCGAGTATGAAATTCAGCTGTCGGCTGAATACGATGATTGGTCACGCGACCAGTTAGAAGAGCGCGGTATGCAAATTACCCGTCTTGACGATGAGCAGTTAGCCGCCTTCCAAGAGGCTGTTCAGCCGGTTTATGCAGAGTGGGCGCCACGTATTGGCGAAGATCTGATCGCTGACATTCAGCAAATTGTTGAAGACAGCAGCAACTAAACCTAACGGTTAGCGCGGCACCGGGCAGGCATTGTGCCTGCCCGGTGTGTCAGTGCCCTTGGAGCTTCTATGTCATCCTCCGCTACGCCTCCTAATACAGCGATGCCACCTAGTGCATCGACACCGCTTGAAGATCCGTCGGTGTATCTTGATGACCCCAACCGTAAGCTATTGGAAATCGATACCGAAACTCGCCAAGGGCCAGCTCCGTTTCGCTGGCTGACCTTAGTGATGGAGTATCTGATCGGTGCAATTTTAGTCGCGCTGATTGTGTCGGTTTCCAGCAACGTGGTCGGGCGTGCGCTGTTCAATCACTCATTGCCGTGGGCCGACGAGCTGGCACGCATGCTCTTTATATGGCTGGTGTTTATAGGTGCCGCTGCTGCTTTTTCGCGCTACGAGCATATTGCCGTTGATGCGCTGGTGCGACGCCTGCCGCTGCGTTTCGCGCATATGCTTTATCTGCTGCAGCACCTGATTATAACGGGCTTGATGGTGGTCATGATGTGGGGTGGCTATCAAGTGTTGACCCGCTCAAGCGGGCGTTCGGCGATTATGGGCGTACCGTTGAGTGCGTTGAGCCTCTCTCTGGTGCTATGCGTCACTTTTATTGCGTCGGTATCGGTTTGGCGGATGTGGGTCAGCCTATGCGTCATTCGCCAACCTGAGCAGGAGCACTGATCATGCTATGGATTTTTTTGGCTATTTTAATGGCTTCGATTGTGATCGGGTTGCCGATCGCTTTCGGCCTTGGCGTTGCTGCGTTGGTCATGGCAGTACTGTCCGATATCCCGCTGTCGATCATGATTGAGCAGTCTATCCGTGGTGTGAACAGCTTTCCGTTATTGGCGATCCCGTTCTTTATTTTGGTCGGTGAGGTGATGAGCAATGGCGGCATCGCGCGCCGTTTAATGGAGCTGGCTGGTGCGCTGGTTGGCTTTATGCGCGGTGGGTTAGGACAGGTCGCAATTACCGGGTCTATGTTCTTTGGCGGGATTAGTGGTTCAGCGGTGGCAGACACGGCGGCGACCGGGGCGATGATGATCCCCTCCATGAAGCAGCAGGGCTATACCGCCGCTAACGCCACCGCCATTAATACCGTTTCATCGGTCATTGGGATCATTATCCCGCCATCGATTCCGCTGATTCTTTACGGCATTGTGACTGAAACATCCATTAGTCGCCTGTTTATCGCCGGTATCGTTCCAGGCCTGTTGATTGGCTTTGCGCTGATGGTAACCACTTACATTCTCGCCAGTAAGCAAGGTGGTGGCGTGCGCCAGTTCAGTTGGGATCGCCTATGGAAGGCCTTCAAGGATGCCTGGCTTGCGTTAGTGCTACCGGTGATTGTCATTGGCGGTATTATTGGTGGGGTATTTACGGCCACGGAAGCTGCCGTGGCTGCGTTGCTCTATTCGCTCGCCATTTCGCTGGTGGTATATCGTGAATTCAAGCTCAAAGAACTGGGTGGCATGCTGATTCGTACCGCACGTTTAACCGGTATGGTGATGATGCTGCTGGCGTTTGCGACGGTGATTGCTTGGTTCTTAACTATTAATATGGTGCCGCAAACCCTGGTGCGCCAAGTGCAGGCCATCACGCAAGAGCCTTTTTTGCTGTTATTGATTGTGGCGATCTTGCTGCTGCTGGTAGGTTTTGTGATGGACTTAACCCCTGCGATGGTCATTATGGCGCCCATGCTGGCTCCGATTGTCACCTCAGTCGGTGTTGATGCCGCTTACTTCGGGGTGCTGATGGCGTTTATATTAGGTATTGGACTGTTAACGCCGCCTGTAGGCACTTGCCTATACGTGGGCTGTGGCGTCGGTAAAGTCTCAATGGAGTCGCTGGTCAAAGCCATGCTGCCTTACTATGCAGCCCTTTTAGTCGTGCTGGTGGTACTGATTGCTTTCCCCGGTATCGTCACTTGGCTGCCTGATCTGACTGCCGTACGTGGCAATTAAGGTTTGTAGTCATTAATAGGAGCGCCGCTGTGAAATACCCCTCACATCGTATTTTGGTAATGGGCGTATCAGGCTCAGGGAAGTCTCACATCGGCCGTCAACTCGCTGTCACATTAGGGGCGACCACCTTTATTGACGGCGATGACCATCATTCGCCTGCCAATGTAGCCAAAATGGCGAACGGCACGCCGCTTAATGATGATGACCGCCGTGAGTGGTTAGATACGCTGGCCAAGCTGTTTGAAAAGTATCGAGCGCGGGATGCTTCGCTGGTGATTGCCTGTTCGGGGCTGAAAAAACGCTACCGCGAACGATTGCGCGAAGGTGATCCAGCGCTGCGTATTCTCTATCTTGAAGGCAGTCGTGAGCTGCTACTGCAACGTCTTGAAGCCCGGCCAGGACACTTCTTTAAGGGCGATAGCATGTTGGACAGTCAACTGGGCGACTTGGAACCCCCGAGCGAGGATGAGGCATTTCGTGCCTCCATTATCTTGTCGCCTAAAGAGATCGTTAAACAATTTGCTGCCTCGTTAGCGATACCCAGCCGCTCGCTAAGCTAAAAGGAGGGATAGGCATTGAGGTCCTTCATTCGCTAGGGTGAGCCTCAATGTTTCCTCGTTGCATAAGGCGGTAACACTTTGAAGAAAAAACGCCCCACTCTACAAGACATTGCCGATCACGTTGGGGCTACCAAAATGACGGTAAGCCGCTGCTTGCGCGACCCTGAAACAGTTTCAGAAGCCCTTCGCGAACGCATTTTCTCAATTGCCGAGCAGATTGGTTATATCCCCAACCGTGCGCCGGATTTGCTCTCAAGGGCAACCAGTCACTCGATTGGCGTATTGGTGCCGTCACTGACTAACCAGGTATTTGCCGATGTGATTGTGGGTATTGAAGCCCAGACGGAGCCAGCGGGTTATCACCTGATGCTCTCTCACTATGGGTATAGCCCTGAACTTGAAGAGCGCAGTTTGGCGTCCTTGCTCTCCTACAATGTTGATGGTGTGATTCTTTCTGACCGTGACCATACGCCGCGTAGTTTGCGTATGTTAGAAACCGCTGGTATCCCGATTGTCGAAATCATGGACACGCACCGGCCTCCGCTGCATCAGGCCGTGGGTTATGACAACATTCAAGCCGCTTATGACATGGTGAGTGAGATGATTCGGCATGGTCGCCGTCAGGTGATTTACTTGGCGGTGCGGTTGGATGAACGTACCCGACAGCGTGAGAAGGGCTATCGTCAGGCGATGGAAGAGCATGGTTTAACGCCCGTTACACTGCAAAGCACTCAGCGCTCCTCGTATAGTGTGGGAGCGGCACTGCTGCAACAGGTGATTGCCGATTATCCCGAGGCAGATGGGGTGTTTTGTACCAATGACGACGTTGCGGTCGGTGCTTATTTCGAATGCCTGCGGCGGGGTATCGATGTGCCTGGATGCATGGCACTGGCAGGCTTTCACGGCCACGATGTGGGCCAAGTCATGACGCCGAGGCTTGCCAGCGTCATTACCCCACGTCAGGCCATTGGAGAAGCGGCGGCTAATGAACTGTTAGCGCGTATTCGCGGCGAACCGGCTACCCAGAAGGTAGTGGATTTAGGTTATCGCATTGAAGTGGGCATGACGTTGTCACGTGGTGGGATCACAAAGTAGCCGCCCGGGAGTAGACTAGCTAAAGTAGAGCCTTTCACTTGTCGCGAGGCCGTCGTGAAGATTACCCAACTCAATATTTACCCGGTTAAGTCATTAAAAGGCATTAGCGTTGACCAGAGTGTGCTGGAAGAGCACGGGCTAGCCTGGGACCGCCGCTGGATGCTGGTGGACGCCCACCAGCGCTTTGTTACCCAGCGCCAACTGCCAGCGCTTGCCACCATTGAGGTCGCATTGACCGATGAGCACTTGGTGCTATCGCATCCTAACGTTTCACCATTGAACATCCCGTTGGCTGAGCCTGAAGGTAATCTGCGCTTGGTGAGCGTGTGGAGTGATCACTGTAAAGCACTACCTGAGAGCGAAGAGGTATCGCGTTGGCTGGTCAATGCCTTAGGTGAGCAGGCCCAAGGGCTTAGCATGGTTCGTTTTGCCAGTGAGTTTACGCGTGCGGTGGAAGCGGATTTTCTCGACGGTGGGACGGCGCATACCTATTTCGCGGACGGCTATCCCTTTTTAATCACCACGACAGGGTCGTTGGACGCGCTGAACCAAGCGTTGTTGGATAGTGGTCACTCTGCTGTGCCTATGAACCGCTTTCGGCCTAATATCGTGATTGCGAGTGACGAAGCGTGGGCGGAAGATCGCTGGTCGTCGCTTGCTGAACAGAATGGTACTTTTCAGTTGGCACTACGTAAGCCCTGCCAACGCTGCAAAATCACCACCATTGATCAGCAAACGGCGGCGGTGCCAGAGCCCGCTGAGCCGCTTAAAACCCTATTAGCGTTGAACACCCAACCTGCACTAAAAGGCGCACATTTCGGCCAGAACGCCACGCTGCTTGCTGGCGTGGAAAGCATTATTCGTGTGGGGGATGCGGTGGAGCCAACGCTCCGCGGCGTTTAATGCGCAGTAGTCTTGTCGCAATGGCCGTGCCGATCAGGGTAATCACCATACCGGCAATAATCTGTAGAGAAAGTGTCTCGCCAAGCAGTAAGTAGCCCCACATCAGCGCGCTGACAGGGACCAAAAAGGTCACTGTTGATGTGGCGGTAGCGCCTGCGCTGGCGAGTAAGCCAAAGTAGAGTAGAAAGGCCAGCGTGGTACTGAGAGCAGCCAGCGCTAATGCATTGCCCCAGGCGAGGGGGCTAATAGGGTCGCTTGGCCATAGAATAATGCCTGGGATCAGTAGCACCAACGCCGACATAGAGCTGCTGCCGGCCGCAAGTACGCGAGTAGGTAGATGCCCTAAGCGTGTTTTAGAGTAATTACCCGCAATGCCGTAGCAAAACGTAGCTCCTAAAGCGGCCAAAATAAACCAGCCGTCGCCACCCAAAGCAAAATCCAACCTGTCCGCAGAGAGCACATAAATCCCCAGCAGCGCTAAAGCAAGGCCCAGGTATTGCTGGCGCTGTATCGTCGTGGCGAAAAAAAGTGCCCCAAGGAGGGCGGTAAAAATAGGCGTGGTGGCGTTAATCAATGAGGTAAAGCCTGCCTCCAAGCGTGTGGTCGCGAGCGCAAGAAGTGAAAAAGGCAGTACATGGCTGACTATCCCCAGCAGTAGCAGCTGTCGTTTATGTGCCCAGATCAACCGCAAATAGTGCAGGCTGACCAGCAGTGGCATCAGCAGTAGAGCGCCAATTCCCATGCGTATTAATATTAGCGGTACCACGCCAAACTCGGGTGCAGCAACGCGCATAAAGATAAATGACAGGCCCCACAATGAAGAGAGCAGTATCAAACGCAGCGCATCAGCCGATGACATGGCGGGTCCTTAATTTTTAAGGGATTTCGATTAGATAGCTAACTAGTTTACGACTGAACCCAGAGCGATGGAAGCTATGGGGAAAGCTTGGGTCGGCAGAATGGCCAAAATCAGCTACTCTGGGTAGGTAGTCGTGATAGCAGTCGCCTTCACGGCTTGATTGAAAACATGTTTTGTATATCGGCTACGCACAAGGAGTTGTTCATGGATCGTAAAGCTAGCGCACGTTGGGAAGGTGGACTCAAGGATGGTAAGGGCACCGTTTCAACTGAAAGTGGCGTGTTAGATGCCAAGTACTCCTTCAGCAAGCGCTTTGAGGATGAAAAAGGCACTAACCCAGAAGAGCTGATCGGTGCAGCGCACGCCAGCTGTTTCTCAATGGCACTCTCAATGATCTTGGGTGAGAAAGGCTATACCGCTGACGCTATTGAAACTACCGCTAAAGTAACGCTTTCCCAGAGCGATGCAGGTTTTGATATTTCGAAAATTCATCTGGATGTGGTCGCGGCAATAAGCGGTGCTGACGAAGCAGCGTTTCAGGAAGCTGCGGAAACTGCTAAAGCCAACTGTCCGGTTTCGAAGGTTCTAAATGCAGATATTAGTATGACTGCTAAATTAAAAGGCTAGTTTCAATCTTTTAATAACATAAGTTATGGTGCCGCCCTGTTTTTTGATTAGGGCGGTATTTTTTTATTATTTTGAGATGGATTTATGTGTTTAATTATATTGAGCCCATTAAAAAGCCCCGGCATCTGCCAGGGCTTTTCAGGACTAAACGCTAACTAATTAGTTGCGTTCATACTCTTCAGCTTCTTCAAGTGCTTCTTGTGAAGCATTAACACGAATGACGTAGTCTTCGCCATCGTCGTCCCTGGTCAGTTCGAGTGAATCCCACTCAATGGCAACATCTTTGTCGCCCATTCCTAGAAAACCGCCAACGCCAACGATCACTGCCGCAACTTGGCCATCTTCGTCAATAAGGAAGTCATTGATAGTGCCGATGTTTTCATCATCTTCTACACTGCTTCTGACGTTGTTACCCGTCAAAGAGTCCGCATAAAAAGTGTTTTGGGGCTGGCTGGTAAGGTAGGTAGCTTCCATCCCTACAGTGCTTTCTTGTGCGCTTGCAGAACCTGCAGCGAACATGAAGGCAGGAACCATAAGTGTACCGAGAACTGCTGATTTGATCATTTTCATTTTACTTGCTCCTTGCGCTTGCATTAAGGCTGAATTTATCCACATTCTCGCCTAAACAAATTAATAGCAGTTATTGCTTAGGCTGCTTATTACAGCACTGCTATTATTCCTAAAACTTCAAGTCCTAAAACTTCATAAGCAATTACATTAGCTACTGTTGCTGGTGCTGTGCTTATAAGTGCCTGCGCTTCACTGCGCTAAGACTCTTATATCTTAGACGCTATGTTCACAATTTCAACTAATCCATTAAAAAAACTAACAAATAGAACAAGGGAGAGGGGCTATTTTATAGCTAAGAAATGTAACAACGCCCTTAACGGTGCAGGCTGTGGCTTGCCCGATGCCTACTCAAAAAACTTCATTTTTCTTGATCAAAAGCCCTTCTCCGAAAATCACTGTAAGATTGATGCGGCACTCTGCCCTGTTGACCTGCCGAACGGGTGTGGGCATATTTCCATGAAATGGCCTATTAAGTAGCTGCCACATAATAAGGAGACCTGATGACAATATCCCCTGAGCGTTCCCTACCATTTCAGCGTATCAAGCAGCTTTTGGTAGGCGGCATTGCCCTGAGTACGTGGCTGTTTGCCACTGTGGCAACCGCAGAGAGCGATGATTGGCCTAAGGGTCACTATCCGTTGCCTGAAGAAGGCAGCATCGTAGGCAGTATCTATACGGTAACCGCGAGCGCAGACGACACGCTTGTCGATATTGCCCGGGAACATAACGTTGGCTATGACGAAATTCGCTTTGCTAACCCTGATGTGAGCATTTGGGTGCCAGGCGAGGGCACCGAAGTGACGATTCCTGCACGACATATTCTGCCTGATGAAGAGCGCAAGGGGCTTGTCATTAACGTCGCTGAACTGCGCCTTTATTACTATCCCGAAGTGGCTGCCGGCGAAACGCCGCGCGTAGAAACGTACCCCATAGGCATAGGCCGAGATGGCTACAATACGCCGCTGGGTATCACCCATACTAGAATGCGTTTGCAAGACCCCGCTTGGTATCCGCCGCGCTCTATTCGTGAAGAAGCCGCTGAAAGGGGGGATCCTGCACCAGCGGTTGTTCCTCCTGGTCCAGACAATCCCTTGGGGCGTCACGCCATTTTGCTGGATATTCCCGGTTACCTGATTCATGGCACTAACCAGCCTGATGGTATTGGAATGCGCGCCAGCCGTGGCTGCATTCGTATGTACCCTGAGGATATAGAGTCAATTTTTGGACGCATTCCTGACCGCACCCAGGTGAATATTATTGATGAATCGATAAAGTTAGGTTGGGATGAGCAGGGTACGCCCCATATCCAATCGTTTGCACCGTTAAGCGAGCAGGCCGAAGGCATGAACAAGCTGCTAGAGCTGATTGGTCTGGTTGAGCAGCACGAAGGCGGGTCACCCCGTGTAGTGGATTACGAGCAGATACGTGAGACCCTTGAGCGCGCTGACGGGCTGGTTATTCCACTGACGTGAGTTTTTGCTATAACGCTTGTGGAGCCGCTAAGGTAAGAGCGTATTAATAGGCGGCAAGGTGGGGACGAGCCTAAGCGCCACGGCCTGCCTGACCAACTGCGCTAAATTGGCTGCCGCCATGGCTTTCATGGCGCGCAGCCGATAAACCTCTACCGTTTTGACGCTGATCTGCATATGCTCAGCAATCTCTCTACTGGTCATACCTTCCGCTACGTGTAAAACAATCCGCTGCTCTTTGGGCCTTAGGGCTTGATAGCGTTGCTGTAGTAGGGCGTATTGTTGCGCTGCATCGCGCTGATGGTGAGAGAGTGCCAGCGCTTGCTGAACAGTATCGATCAACTGCTGATGGTTAAACGGTTTCTCAATGAAGTCGAACGCTGCATTTTTTAATGCGGCCACCGCCATGGGGACATCGCCATGGCCGGTCATCAAAATCAATGGAAGCATCGCTTTTTGGTCAGCCAATAGCTGCTGAACCTGTAAGCCACTCATCCCAGGCATTCGGACATCCAGCAACACTACGTCCACATCATCACTAGCTGCTGCAAGAAAGCTTTCGCCGCAAGCGTAGGCGTAGGTCGTCATCCCCACCGATTCTAATAACCATACCAGTGAATCACGTAATGCCTGATCATCATCCACAATGGCAATGCATGGCGCAGCGCTTGGGGCATGAGCAAAGGTTGTCAAAGTGTGTGTCCTGTCGTTCGGGTGAGTATCTCTTCACTGCGCAGTGTACCGACAAAGCATGCGCCGCAGAACAGGCCCTTTGAGGGTGGTAACGGCTCTGCTAGTGAAAGTGAGCCACCCATGGTTTCCATTAGTGAACGACTGATGGCAAGCCCCATGCCTAACCCTTCATTACGGGTGGTATGAAAGGGTTCAAAGATAGCTGTTTGCTGGTGTTCAGCTACGCCCGCACCTTGATCACTCACGCTGAAGCTCACTTGGCGGGTATCGCTGTGTTCGGCGCTAAGCAGCACTTGCTTAGCCGTCGTGATGTGACGGCTAGCCTCGAGTGCATTTAGCAAGAGGTTGATGAGCACCTGTTCAAGGGCGACAGGGTCAGCATGCACCCTTGGTAGCACGCTAGGCAGCTCGACGATGATTTGAAGACCCGCTTGTTGGAACTGCCACTCGCATAGCTGGCAGGCTGCATTAATGGTCTTGCTAAGCGAAATCGCACTGACCTGAGTGCTACCTTTGCGTACAAAACTGCGAATATGGCGCAGACGCTCAGCCAAGCGCTGAACCTGTTCGTCAATACGGGTAAGTGGCAGCGTGAGTTCAGAGACAGGAAGCGTCGGCGTGTTGTTAACTTTCAGTAGTGCCCCGCTCACATAGTTGGCAATTGCACCCAGCGGCTGATTGAGTTCATGGGCAATATTGGAGGCCAGCTCGCCCGTGATCGCTAACCGATTGGCGTGGGCAATCTGCTCTTGATGACGACGTGCCTGGGCTTCGCCTGCTTTGCGTAAACCCACGTCTCGCGAGACGCAGAGAATATCCAACAGCTCACCTGTGTGTGGGTCACGGCGGGTACGGCTAGTGGTTTCAAACCACACATAGTGGCCTGCTTTGGCGCGAAAGCGGTAGGTATGCTGATAAAAGCCATCGCGGTAGTAAACTCGCGGCGACTTATTGAGCAGATCGCTTAAATCGTCCGGGTGAAAAAGTTGGTAGGCGGAGACGCCTAGCAGCTCCTCGGGCTCATAGCCGAGTAACGCTCGTGCCGCTTGTGAAGCGTAAAGAAAGCTGCCATCGCGGGCATGGCGGGAAATCAGATCGGTCGTGCTTTCCGCTAACCACTGATAGTGTCGCTTCTCCTCTTCGAGCGCTCTGTTTTGCGCCTCTAAGGCCGCGATACGCGCATACAGCGCCT
Organism: Halomonas sp.; assembly: GCF_011050415.1. GTDB lineage: Bacteria > Pseudomonadota > Gammaproteobacteria > Pseudomonadales > Halomonadaceae > Vreelandella. Next base: position 192,291 of record NZ_DRFS01000017.1, on the reverse strand, counting down.
GTTGGTCTGGCTGCGTCATGGTTAGCGCGCAGGATCAAGTACGCCGCCCAGCGACGCATTACGCCGGAACCAGCCCGCAATGCTGGTGCGGGGGCAGCGGGTGGGTAGTACTTCATGAGGGATCTTTTCTGATAAGAAACAGGCAAAGGTACCGGCCTCCGGCACTACCCGGGCCACCTCTTGGCTGGGGTCGTCCGGGTGGTAGATGACCATTTCACCACCACCATCGCTAGGCCAATCAGGCGTTAAATAACCAACAGTGGAGATGACGCGGTTAGCACGGCCCCGGAAACTATCCAGGTGGCGCTGATAAAAAGCCCCAGGGGGGTAGTGAGCAAAATGGGCTTCATACTCAAATAGGCCTAAAAACAGCGCGTGGTTAAGCGCTTGCTGTAGTTCGCTCATGGCCTCTAAATAGCGTCGTTGGGCGACGCTTTCACGATCAAGCCAGTGAATGGCATCGCCGCGGATATCTTTACGCAATAGATGCTGCTGACCACGGCCAATGCCTGCTTCATCCAGCCCGTTATACACCGCTCGATGCAGAACCTCACTATTCAGCGCTTCGCAAAGCCCTAGATCGATTACCCCGTTACCCACATACCAGCCTTGCTCAACGAGCGCATCTACGAGGGCTACTTGAGTGGCAGGTGTTAACGCAGCTGAGGAGGTGGCTACACTGGGAGTCATTTGTTGGATCTCGTTGGCGCCGGGCGTGAAGGGGGCGTTAATGGATTTGAAAGACGATTTTTGCGTTCAGGATGGTGACGTAACGGGCCCAAGGGTCGTTGATATAAATCAATCGGCATGCCGAAGCCTTCAGCCAGCAATTCCACCAGCATCATCGCCGACAGCCCCCAAATGATATGGCCGTCTACATGATAGCTGGGCACATAGTGGGCAACGCCATCCACGGTCATCACATCGGTATGGGTGCGGTGATCATCCAGAAAATGGCTTAGCGGCACTTCAAAAATGGCGTCTAATTCACCGGGGTCGGCAATCAGCGGTAGGTCGGGTGGAATAATGCCTACCCATGGGGTTACGCGAATTCCATGCAGTGAAATGACATCAGACAGACGTCCCAACGGTTGCACCAGCGCTGGGTCGAGGGCAATCTCCTCTTCAGCTTCGCGTAGCGCCGTGGCGTAAAGATCGGTGTCGAAGGGCTCGCGCTTGCCGCCTGGAAACGCCACCTGGCCGCTGTGGGTGCTCAAGTGGCTGGCACGACGGGTAAATAGTAAAGTGGGTGCCGGACGGTCAACAATCGGCAACAGCACGGCCGCCTCGGGCATCACGATGTGGTCCAAGCGTTGAGGCGTCAGTTGTTGCAGCTGTTTGCGCAGTTTCTCTAACATGGGGCATCCAAATAGCTTTGTTCTCTTTTACCCAGCAGCGGTCATTGACGTCAAGCGCGTCGAGGCTTCTATTCACTAGCCGTTGAGAATACGCGATGAATTTTTGTAGCCACTGTGGTGATAAAGTACGTTTTGGCGTTCCTGAAGGCGATGATCGATCACGCTACCTGTGCGATGCCTGCGGCACCATTCATTATCAGAATCCGCGCATTGTGGCCGGTACACTGCCGGTTAGCGGTAGCAAAGTGTTGCTCTGCAAGCGTGCGATTGCGCCCCGCAAAGGTTACTGGACGCTGCCTGCTGGCTATATGGAAAACGCTGAATCGACCCAACAGGCGGCGGCCCGCGAAACCTGGGAAGAGGCTTGTGCCGAGGTCGAACTAGCCAACCTGTATACGCTTATTGATCTGCCGCATATCAATCAGGTGTATATGATTTTTCGCGCTGAACTTGTTGGTGGTTTTAGCGCCGGACCAGAAAGTCTCGAAGTCGCGCTATTTGAAGAGCATGAAATCCCTTGGGATGAGCTTGCCTTCACCACCATTGAGCGCACGTTACGACACTTTTACGCGGACCGCCCACATAATGAGTTTCCGCTCCATATCAGCATGGTGACCCCTGAGGATCGCGAACGCTATTTTGGTAGCGCCTGAATCTTGGCCGCGCCTGATCCATCAGGAGTGTTACAAGACTCTGTTACAGGTCAGCCAGCAGCCAAACATCATAAGCGACTTCCTCATAGGGATGGGCAAGCTTTAATGCTGCGATGGCGCCGTGTATATGCGCTTCATCGCAGACCATCTCGACTTTAAACTCTTCGACACTTTCCAAGCTGCCGACCTTGCCAATATGCGGGTTGGCACCTTTCGTTGGTCGAAACTGGCCTGTGCCGAGGGTTTGAAAGCAAACGCTTTCATAATCACCAATACTGCCTGCCCCGGCTTCAAACACGGCTTGTTTTACGCTTTCGGCAGCGTCTATGGGAACAAAAAAGGCCATTTTATACATACGCTATCTCCTACTAGTCGATCCATGGTGATGAAGGTTGCTACCTACATGGTAACCAATAGATGACTTCTGGTCGCGGAGTTAGCTTTGTATGATGGTGCCACTGGTCAACAATTAGAGAGCCGCTGAATGGATAAGTTTGAGGTAAAGCTGGATCAGGCGGCTAGGGCTGCCTGGATGTCGTATGTGGGTGGCATGACTCAAGATGAGATTGCCAGCCAGTTGGGCGTATCGCGCCCAGGGGTACAGCGTTTGCTGGCGCTTGCCCGTCAGGAAGGGCTGGTGAAAGTGCATATTGATCATCCTATTTCGTCTTGCATGGCCCTGGCTAGCACGCTGCGAGATCATTTTGGTTTGACCTACTGCGAAGTTGTTCCGGCAGATAACCAAGCACCTGACAGCGCTGCTTCTTACCTGGCAGTGGCCGCCGCCGAGCGTATTGCTCAATTGGTTGAGCGCAGTGAACCGCTGACGCTTTCATTGGGTACCGGGCGTTCGGTAAGGGCAGCGGTGGAGGCACTTAGCCGCATTGAACGGCCCCAGCACCGGTTTGTCTCGCTGGTTGGTAATGTGGCCCGGGACGGTTCGGCCAACCGCTACGATGCAGTGATGGCCATGGCGGATAAAACCGGCGGCGAGCGCTTTTTACTGCCCGCGCCCGTCGTGGCCGAATCGCTGGCTGAAAAAGAGGCGATGTTAACGCAGCGGCTGTTCAAGGCCATTGCCGAAGTCGCCAAAGAGTCAGAGGCCGCGTTTATTGGCGTCGGACGCATTGACCGTCAGGCAACGCTATTTCAGGATCATTTTATTAGCGAAAGTGAGCTGGATGAATTGCTGGGGCTTAAAGCGGTAGGCGAGCTACTTGGCTGGCCGCTGAACAGCAATGGCGAAGTAATTGATTGTTCGATTACACGTCGGGTCACCAGTCTGCCCTTAACGTACTTTAATGAGCATCTGATGGTAGCTATTGCCGGTGGCCGCGAAAAAGCCCCGGCGATTCATGCCGCATTGCGCGGCGGTTGGCTTAGAGGATTAGTCACTGATGAGGTGGCAGCGCGCCAGATTGTTGAGACGCTTTAAGGTGTTAGTGGTTGCGCTGCAACATTCGTCAATGCTAATTAGTTAGCGTAAAGTCTAAGCCCATTGGCTTTGCTTTTTTTTGGCTTAAGGACGATCATTTGTTCGGTTGATGATCAAAAAGATCAAGGCGACAACAATGCCAATACATGCCCATAGGAGTGCTTTATGCGACTCGCACGTCACTTGCCCGTCACCACGTTAGCGGCCGCCATTTTCATGGCGGGTCACGCCCAGGCACAAACGTCTATTACCGTGGCCACGGTTAATAACAACGATATGGTGATTATGCAGAGCCTCACTGAGGCTTTTGAAGAAGCGCATCCCGACATTACCCTGGACTGGGTGGTGCTTGAGGAGAATGTGCTACGCCAGCGTATGACCACTGACATTGCTACCGGTGGCGGCCAATTTGACGTCATGACCATCGGCACTTATGAAGTGCCTATTTGGGCAGAGCGCGGCTGGCTGTCACCGTTGGATAATCTGCCCGATGACTACAATGAAGACGATCTGCTGGCCTCTGTACGCGATGGTTTAAGCCTGGATGGCACACTACATGCGCTGCCGTTTTATGCGGAAAGCTCAATGATGTACTACCGCACCGATCTGTTCGAAGAAGCGGGCATTGAGATGAGCGAACAGCCTACCTGGGAAGAGGTACGCGAGTGGGCAGGCCAGCTACACGGTGCTCAACAGGGTGTAGCCGGCATCTGTTTACGCGGCAAGCCGGGCTGGGGTGAGAATATGGCCTTCCTTACCACGCTTGTGAACACCTATGGCGGTCGCTGGTTTGATGAGGAGTGGAACCCTGAACTCAATTCGGAGCCTTGGGTAAACGCCATTCAGTTCTATGTCGACTTGCTAAACGATTACGGCCCGCCAGGCGCTAGCTCTAATGGTTTTAACGAAAACCTAGCGCTGTTCGCCCGCGGTAACTGTGCCATGTGGGTGGATGCTACTTCAGCCGCAGGTAAGCTGTTTGACGAGAATGAGTCTGATGTGGCGGATAGCTTAGGTTTCGCTCCAGCACCTATAGCAGAAACTCCTAAAGGCTCACACTGGTTATGGTCTTGGGCGCTCGCTATTCCGGCCTCTTCCGAGAAACAGGAAGCAGCGCTTGAATTCATTACCTGGGCTACTTCAGAAGCGTACATTGAGCTTGTGGGTGAAACCCAAGGCTGGACCAATGTACCTCCCGGCACACGTGAATCTACTTATGCCAATGAGCAGTACACCGACGCAGCGCCGTTTGCTGATTTCGTACTCAGCGCCATTCAAGAAACCGATCCGAATGACTCTACTCTAGAGCCTAACCCATACGTTGGCGTACAGACGGTCAACATTCCTGAGTTTCAATCGATCGGTACTCAAGTAGGTCAAACCATCGCTGCTGCGTTAACCGGTGACAGCACTGTTGAGCAGGCGCTAGACAATGCCCAGCGTGCAACTGAACGCACGATGCAGCGAGCTGGCTACATCGAACGCTAACAGCAATCAGCGCCTGTCCTATTCACCGGCCTATTCACTTGGCTATTAACAGTGAGGGCAGGCGCTTTATCGATGTTGCTAGCTGTATCCGTAAAGAGCCTCGTATTTCGCAGGTAATCCCATGACTAAAACCCGTGCTTCTGGCCGTACCGTCGGCGGGCTGAGAACGCTTTCACTTCAAGCGCCAGCCGTCACGCTACTGCTGCTATGGATGATTGTGCCGTTAGGCATGACGATATGGTTCTCCTTCCAGTACTACAACTTGCTAATGCCCGACATGGCCGGTTTTGCCGGGGTGGAAAACTACGAATATCTGCTAACCGACCCCGCGCTGTGGAGGGCCATGGGCAACACGCTGCTGCTTGTCGGGTCAGTCCTGGCGATTACGGTTATTGGCGGCACCTTATTGGCGGTGCTGTTTCAGCAGGATTTCTCTGGGCGAGGGATTGCCCGTGTGTTGGCGATTTCGCCCTTTTTTGTCATGCCCACCGTCAGCGCCCTGGTGTGGAAAAATATGATGATGCACCCCTCAAACGGGGTGCTGGCATGGCTGTTTGAGTCCGTTGGGTTGCCTGCGTTGGACTGGTTCTCTGCGCTCCCGCTGACCTCTATTGTGATTATCGTCGCTTGGCAGTGGCTTCCTTTTGCGCTGTTGATTCTACTCACCGCCATGCAGTCACTGGATGAAGATCAGGTAGAAGCGGCACGCATGGATGGCGCGGGCCCGATCGCGATTTTCTTCTTTATTACCCTGCCGCATTTAAGACGCGCGATCAGCGTGGTGGTCATGATTGAAATGATCTTCCTGCTGACTATTTTTGCGGAAATTTTTGTGACTACCTCCGGTGGCCCTGGCTTGGCAACCACCAACTTGGCTTACCTGATTTATATCCGCGCGCTGCTCGATTTTGACGTCGGTACTGCCTCCGCCGGTGGAGTGATCGCGATCATTCTTGCCAATATTGTAGCGATCTTTCTGGTCCGTATGGTCGCCAAAAACTTAGCAGACTGACCCGGCAGTAGGGCGTCTTGGGAGTATTTCGATGACGACATTAGGTTCCAAAACGGCGCCGCCGCGCTCGGTGGCGGGGTGGCGGTCAGCACAAGCAAAGCGGGCCATTATCACGGTGCTGGGCTGGTCGGTTGCGCTGGTCATTTTCTTTCCGATTTTCTGGATGGTATTAACCGGGTTTAAAACCGAAACAGCGGCGATTGCCGATCCCACGCTGATTTTTTCGCCCACCCTGGAAAGCTATCAGGCGGTGCAGGCGCGCTCAGGCTACGCGCGGTTTGCCCTTAACAGCGTCGCGGTGGCCTTTGGCTCTACTTTCTTCGCGCTGTTAATTGCTATTCCCTGCGCCTACGCCATGGCCTTTTTGCCTACCAAACGCACCAAGGGCACGCTGTTGTGGATGCTCTCCACCAAAATGCTGCCGTCGGTAGGGGTGTTGGTGCCAATTTATCTGATTTTCCGCGATGTTGGGCTGCTCGATACCCGCACTGGGTTGATCATCATCTACACCCTGATGAACCTGCCGATTGTGGTGTGGATGCTCTACACCTTCTTTAAAGATATGCCTAAAGACATTCTGGAAGCAGGACGCATGGACGGCGCCACGACGCTGCAGGAGGTGTGCTTTCTACTGCTGCCGTTAACGCTGCCAGGCATCGCCTCCACGGGGCTACTGTCGATCATTTTGAGTTGGAACGAGGCGTTCTGGAGTCTCAATCTAACCTCTTCAAAAGCCGCGCCGTTAACTGCTTATATCGCCTCGTTCTCGAGTCCTGAGGGGCTGTTCTGGGCCAAGTTGTCAGCAGCATCCACCATGGCGATTGCGCCTATTTTAATACTCGGTTGGATGACCCAAAAACAAATGGTACGTGGCCTGACCTTTGGTGCCGTCAAGTAAAGGATTTTCCTCATGGCAACACTACAACTGAAAAATATTACCAAACGTTTTGGCGATACCGAGGTGATTAAGGGCATCGACCTTGAGGTCAATGACCGCGAATTTGTGGTCTTCGTTGGCCCCTCTGGCTGCGGTAAATCGACCCTGATGCGCATGATCGCCGGGCTGGAAAGCGCTACCGACGGTGATATTTTGATCAATGGCGAGCGCATCAATGATGTCGGCCCGGCAGATCGCGGCCTGGCCATGGTATTTCAGAGCTACGCGCTTTATCCGCACATGACGGTGGAAGCCAACATGGGTTTCAGCATGCGCTTGGCGGGCGTGCCCAAAGAGGAGCGCCGGGCCAAGGTGCTGGAGGCGGCCAAGATTCTGCAGCTTGAACCGCTGTTAGACCGCAAGCCCAAAGCGCTTTCTGGCGGTCAGCGTCAGCGCGTTGCAATCGGCCGGGCGATTGTCCGCAACCCCAGTATTTTTCTGTTTGATGAGCCGCTCTCCAACCTGGATGCCGCCCTGCGGGTGCAGATGCGCATTGAGCTGGCGCGCCTGCACGATGAGCTGGACGCCACCATGATCTACGTTACCCACGACCAGATCGAAGCGATGACCATGGCGGATAAAATCGTCGTGCTTCACGACGGCGTGGTAGAGCAGGTGGGCTCGCCCATGGCGCTCTACCACCATCCCTGCAATCGCTTTGTGGCGGGGTTTATTGGCTCGCCAAAAATGAATTTCCTTAATGTATCGCTGGCAAGCGTTAACTCCGATGGCGTTGTGATTCGTCTGCCGGGTGGCGGCGAGCGCAGTGTGCCAGTGAATGGTCAGCAGCTAAATGACAATGCCGCGCTTGAGTTAGGTATCCGTCCTGAGCACTTGGTGTTGGATGAGCAAGGGCCGTTGAGCGGGCAGATTAAAGTGCTTGAGCGCCTTGGCGGGCAAACCTCGCTCTACGTACAGATGGACGATGCATTAGTCACCATTATGGCCGATGGCGATGTGGCGTACAGGGTGCACGACACGGTACGTTTTGGCTTTGCTCCTGAGCGTGCCCACTTGTTCGATGGCAACGGCTTAGCATTAACAAGCTTGCAGCAGCATCCGCTGGCGGGGCTGACTCGCCACGATAACCGTGCCCCGGGTTCCTCATCTGAGGAGCTGATATGAAAATGGTGATCTTCGACTGTGATGGCGTGCTGGTGGATAGCGAAGCGCTAGCTGAAGGCACCCTGATGGAGTACCTCAGCCGTTGGTTGCCAGATCTCGATGTTGCCAATTTGCTTAGCCAGGCATTGGGCATGACCACCGCTAATATTTTGCGCCATCTCGAACAGTTAAGCAGACACACGCTGCCACCTGATGCCACTGAGCAGGTGGATACCGCTATCGAGGCCCGCTTGGCACGGGAGCTTACAGCGATTGAGGGAGCCGATAGGGCGGTGCGCCAGATTGCCTTGAGCAAGGCGGTGGTTTCTAACAGTCGGCGTAGCCGTGTAGTGGCATCGCTTGCCAGCACCCGGTTAGCCGATGCCTTTGGCGAAGTGCCCATTTTTACCGCCGAACAGGTCGCTAATCCCAAACCAGACCCCGCACTTTACCAGTTAGCAGCCTCCCAACTGGGGCAAGTGCCGCGGGACTGCTTGGTGGTGGAAGACAGCGTAGCGGGGGTGACCGCAGCCCATGCGGCTGGCATGTGTGTGATTGGTTTTGTCGGCGCGAGTCATATTGACGCTGAGCAGCCGACACGCCTTATGAAAGCGGGCGCTTGGCGCGTTTTAGAGCATATGAATGGCCTGGAAGCATTGGTGGACGAGTGGCAATCGACTGTTTCCAGCTCTACGTACTAACGAGGGTATGACCATGAAACTAACCCATAAAATCGCCGTAATTACCGGTGGCGCTCGGGGTATCGGTTTAGCCATCGCCCAGCGCTACTTAACTGAAGGTGCCAGCGTGGTGGTGGCCGATATTGACCGTGCCGCTATTGATGATGCGGTGGCGACACTTGAGCAGCAAGCCCCTCCCGAAAAAGTCATGGGCGTGGAGCTGAATGTCTGCGATCAGACGTCAATTAACGCCATGGTCGAGGCGGTAACAGGCCGCTTCGGTGGTATCGATATTTTGGTCAATAATGCCGCTGTGTTTGATATGGCCCCGGTGCTTGACGTGACTGAAGCTAGTTTCGATAAGCAGTTCGCGGTGAATGCCAAAGGCATGTTTTTCACTCTGCAGGCGGTTGCCCGTTCGATGGTAGCCCGCGGTCAGGGCGGCAAAATTATCAATATGGCTTCCCAGGCAGGCCGTCGGGGTGAGGCGCTGGTAAGCGTTTACTGCGCCAGCAAAGCCGCCGTCATAAGCCTTACTCAGTCCAGCGGTTTAGATTTAATCAAACACGGCATCAACGTTAACGGTATCGCGCCGGGTGTGGTGGATACGCCGATGTGGGAAGAGGTCGATGCGCTGTTTGCTCGTTTTGAGAACCGTCCGCTCGGCGAGAAAAAGCGCTTAGTCGGTGAGGCGGTGCCGTTTGGCCGTATGGGCCTGCCGGAAGATCACACCGGCGCCGCGGTATTCCTGGCATCCAGTGATAGTGATTATGTGGTTGCCCAGACGCTTAATGTCGATGGCGGCAACTGGATGAGTTGAGGTGGTTATGACCCCTGATCTTGATAGCTTAGCGAGTCAGCTTATTGAGGCTGCCAAAGGCATGCCACGCTACCTGGTAGCGTTGGCAGGGCCGCCGGGGGCGGGCAAGTCCTATCGTGGAGCCTTACTTTGCGATGCCATTAATCAGCGTCTGCCAGGTCAGGCTGGGCTCGTGCCCATGGATGGCTACCACTTCGACAATGCTGTGCTGGGTGAGCAGCAGCTGCCGGTAAAAGGCGCGCCTCACACCTTTGATGTGGAGGGGCTGCGCTGCGATCTTGAGCGTATCCGCCAAGCGGTTCACCCGGTCGCGGTACCGGTGTTTGATCGTCCGCTTGATCTCGCCCGTGCCGGTGGTCGACTGATTACCCTTGAACAGCGCATCGTCATTGTCGAGGGCAACTACCTGCTACTTGACTGCTCCCCTTGGGGCGAACTCCGCCCGCTGTTTGATTGGACGCTGTTTCTAGAGGTGGATGATGACGTGCTGGTTGAGCGATTGATTAACCGCTGGCTCGAGATGGGCCAGAACCACGCCGGGGCGCTGGAGCGCACCCATCACAAAGATATGCTCAATGCGCAACTGGTCAAGCGTTGCTGTTTACCGCCCGATCAGCGCTGGCGATAACCTCTTTATAGCGTCTTTTACCCGCTCGTATTCACTCCCAACGCGCCAAGTAGGCCTTGGCTGGAGATTTCCCATGACCCAACTTAATAATCACAACCTGGGCACGCTAAATGCCGCTACTGCGGTGCCAACCTATGACCGCAAGTCGCTGACTCCCGGCATTGTGCATATTGGGGTAGGGGGATTTCATCGCGCCCATCAAGCCATGTATGTCGATGCGTTAATGAACCAAGGTGATGCGCTGGATTGGGGCATTGTCGGCGTAGGCGTAATGCCGGGCGATAAACGCATGCAGCAGGCGCTGGCGGCGCAAGATTATCTTTACACGCTGGTAATTAAACACCCCGATGGCCGATATGAGCCCAGGGTGATTGGCAGCATGCTGAACTACCTGTTTGCACCGGAAGAGACCGAGGCGGTGATTGAGCAGATGGCCGATCCGGCGATTCGCATTGTGTCGCTGACGGTGACGGAAGGTGGCTACAATTTTCACCCGGTAAGCGGCGAGTTTGATCTCGATAACCCTCAGGTGTGCGCGGATCTTGCCAACCCCACTCAACCATCCACCAGTTTCGGGCTGGTGGTGGAAGCCCTTGCTCGACGCCGCGCACGGGGCATTGCGCCGTTTACCGTGATGTCTTGCGATAATATTCAAGGCAATGGCGATGTCGCCAAGCGTATGTTTGGCGCCTACGCCCAGGCGAGGGACGCCGAGTTAGGTGCCTGGCTTGCCAGCGAGGTGGCGTTTCCTAACGCCATGGTGGATCGTATTACGCCGGTAACGTCGCCCACGGATATTGACGAACTCGCCCAGCGCTTTGGCGTAGAGGACGCTTGGCCGGTAGTCTGCGAACCCTTCACCCAGTGGGTGTTGGAAGACCACTTCCCCCTTGGTCGCCCGGCGTTTGAAAAAGTAGGCGTTCAAGTGGTTGAGGATGTCGAACCCTACGAGCTGATGAAGCTGCGCCTGCTCAATGCCAGCCATCAGGCGTTGACCTATTTTGGTTATTTAGCTGGATACCGCTACGCCCATGAGGTATGCCAAGATCCGCTGTTTGTTGATTTTCTATTGGGCTATATGCGCGAAGAGGGCACACCAACGCTAGCACCGGTGCCGGGGGTCGATCTCGAAAAATATCGCTTAACACTGATAGAGCGCTTCGCCAACCCGCAAATTAAAGACACCTTGGCGCGGTTATGCGCTGAGAGCTCAGACCGTATTCCCAAATGGCTAGTGCCGGTGATTCGCCAGCAGTTGGCTCAGGGCGGGGAGATTTATCGTAGCGCTGCCGTGGTGGCCAGTTGGGCGCGCTACGCAGAAGGCGTGGATGAGCAGGGCGAGCCGATTGAGATTGTGGATCGATTGAAAGCACCGCTCATGTCGATTGCTGCTGAGAACCGAGCACGACCTACGGCGTTTATCGAAAACCGCGAACTGTTTGGCGACTTAATTGATAATGCCCATTTTGTTGAGGCGTACTTAACTGCTTTATCGGCGCTGCACGAACGTGGCGCACGCGCTACGCTAGAGGGGCTGGCGGAATCCAAAGGAACGTTGTGATGTATATCGGGGTCGATTGCGGTACCCAGAGTACCAAGGTAGTGGTGGTGGACGTTGAGCGGGGAGTTATCCTCGCTGAAGCGAGCTGTCCCCATCGCCTGGATGAAGGCGAAAACGGCCGCCGGGAGCAGGCACCTGCTGAATGGCTGGCGGCGTTAAAAGGGGCGTTTTTTGCCACCCTCGACAAAGCCGGCGTATTGGCAAGTCAAGTACGCGGCATCGGTGTTTCCGGTCAGCAGCACGGCATGGTGGCACTCGATGCAGATGGTGCCCCCGTTTACCCTGCCAAGCTATGGTGCGACACCGAAACCAGTACTCAGAATGCCGGCCTGGTCGCCCGTTTGGGTGGCGAGGCAGGCTGCCTTGAGAAGCTGGGCTTAGTTCTGCAAACTGGCTATACAGCGTCCAAAGTTGCCTGGCTACGCGAGCAACATCCCAATGCCTATCAGCGAATCGAGAGCCTATTACTGCCCCACGATTACCTTAATTACTGGTTAACCGGGGAGCGTGTTACCGAAGCGGGCGATGCCTCGGGCACAGGCTACTTTGATACCCGTCAACGCTGCTGGCAATTAGAGGTATTTGCAGAGATCGCCCCCGAGTTAGATCCAAAGCGGGTGCTGCCCCGGCTGCTTGAAGCCCACGAACCGGTGGGGGTTGTCCGCCCGGCAGTGGCGCGTGAGTTGGGGCTTGGCGATAAAGTGGTGGTCTCTTCTGGTGGTGGTGACAATATGTTGGGCGCCATTGGCACCGGTAATATCACCCCTGGGCTGATTACGCTGAGCTTGGGCACCTCTGGCACGGTCTGCGCCTATTCGGCCACGCCCGTCGAGTGCGACAGTGCTATGGTGGCCAATTTCTGTTCCAGCACGGGCGGGTGGCTGCCGCTGATTTGCACCATGAACGTCACCTCGGCCACCACCCGGGTGCGCGAACTGTTTGGTTTAGACCTGGCCGCGTTTAGCGAGAAAGTGGCAAGCGCGCCGATAGGTGCTCAAGGCGTTACCGTGCTGCCCTTTTTTAACGGCGAGCGGGTACCCATGCTGCCTGATGCCTCGGCGGACTTTCTTGGTCTGACCAGTTTAAATACTACCCAGGCTAATTTGTGCCGGGCCGTGGTCGAAGGGGCCACTTTCGGGCTACGCTATGGGCTAGAATTACTGGGTGATTTAACCGCGGGTGCCAGCCAGATTCGTTTGATCGGTGGCGGCGCTAACAGCCCCGTGTGGCGGCAAATGGTGGCTGACATCACCGGCACCCAGGTAATTTGCCCTGAGATTACCGATGCGGCAGCCCTGGGCGCAGCCATACAAGCGGCTTGGTGCGACCAGCGCGCTGAAGGTGTAACGCTGGAAGCGCTGTGTGAACGTTTAGTCCATCTGGATGCGCAGTCGCTCGCTGACCCCTATCCCGAGCGGGTGGCTGCTTACCAACAGGTTTATGCACGCTATTGCGCAGCACTTGAACAACGCCATGGCGGCGCTTAACAGCCTATAAGGAGATTTTATGACGAGCCAGCTGGAACAATTAAAGCAACATTCGCTTGTCGTCGCTGATACCGGCGATCTTGACGCTATTCGTCGTTACCAGCCGCAGGATGCGACGACCAACCCGTCACTGCTGCTTAAGGCGTTTAGCTTGCCAGGTTATCAAGCGCTGATTGATGAAGAGTTGAGCAGCGTTAAAGCCTTGGGCGGCAACCGTGAAGATCAAGTTAAGCATGCGGTGGATCGCCTGGCCGTCGCCATGGGCAGTGAAATTTCAGCGGTAGTACCTGGGCGTGTTTCCACCGAAGTGGCTGCCCGGCTATCGTTTGATACTCAAGCCAGTATTGCCAAGGCGCACGAGCTAATCGAGCTGTATGACGCCCGCGGCGTATCCCGTGAACGTGTATTGATTAAGCTGGCTTCTACCTGGGAGGGTATTCGTGCGGCTGAGGTACTGGAGCGGGAAAATATTCAGTGTAACTTGACGCTGCTGTTTAGCGACGCCCAGGCTCAGGCCTGTTTCGATGCAGGCGTATTCCTGATTTCGCCTTTTGTGGGTCGGGTGACCGATTGGTACAAAAAAGAGACCGGCAGCGACTACACGCCGGAAAATGATCCGGGCGTTAAATTTGTGCAAGGCGTTTGTGATCGCGCCAATCAGGGCGGTTATGAAACCGTGGTAATGGGCGCAAGCTTCCGTACCACCGGCCAAGTGCTGGCCTTGGCAGGCTGCCCACGGCTAACCATCTCGCCTGCGCTGCTGGAGGAGTTGGACGCGACGGAGGGTAACGTAAGTGCGCAAATCCGATCTGGTGATGGTACTGGTAAAACCGCTGAGCCGCTAAGTGAAGGCGCCTTCCGCTGGGGGCATAACCAAGATGCCATGGCCAACGATAAGCTGGCAGAAGGCATCCGTCGCTTCCACGATGATCAGCTTGAGCTTGAAGGCCTGATTGCGAAGCGTCTGAGCTAACTCCGCTAACTGCTACATAAAAAAATGCCGCCCCAGCCAATTGGCTGGGGCGGCGTCGTTTTAAGCGTCGAGTTACCAGGACTTATAAGGCAGGAACTTGCCGTTCAGGGTGAGCAGCACGCGGTCGCCTTTGGGGTCTTCGATTTTGTCGACCTCCATGGTGAAGTCGATGGCGCTCATAATGCCGTCGCCAAACTTCTCCTGCACCACGTCTTTTAACGTTTCGCCGTAAACGCCGACCACTTCATACAGGCGGTAAACGAACGGGTCTTGGGGGATCGCTTCATCCCATGCCTTGGTAGGGAAAGCGATGAGTGCATCGGCGACGTCGCTCTCAACCCCTAGGGTGTCGCAAAGCTGATGTGCCACATCTGCGCTGGCGCTGTTCATGCCGTAGCAGGCGGAGGCAACCCAGACCGGCGACATGCCAACCGCTTTACCAATATCGTCCCAGCTCAATTTTTTACGCGCTTTGGCGGCGAGCAGGGTGTGACGCATTTCGAGCTTATCCATGACGAATCTCCTTGGGTGTAAACTTGACGAGTTTCTCTTCGTGTTGGGGGGTGCTGCTATCGACCGGCTTATCGCTCTGGGCCGGATTAACCGGTGTTGGGTAGCGCAAGCCTTTAGGTTCGTTTTCCTGGACGCGCAGATCGCTTGAGCGATTGACCAGAAAATCGACTAGGTAGTTACGAATGGTGTAGAAGTTGGGGTGCTTGATGATTTCGGCACGATTACGTGGCCGTGGAAGATCGATTTCCACCGCTTCCGCAATACGTGCCTCGGGGCCATTGGTCATTAAAAAGATGCGGTCAGCGAGTAGAATTGCTTCGTCCACATCGTGGGTAATCATGAACACGGTCTGCTGATCGTGGGTCCAGATTTTGACCAGCTCATCCTGAATCACCCCGCGGGTGAGTGCATCCAGCGCGCCGAACGGCTCATCAAGTAGCAGCAGCTTAGGCTTGGTGGCAAAGGCGCGGGCGATACTCACCCGTTGGCGCATGCCGCCAGAAAGCTGCGAAGGCTTGCGGCCTACTACTTCTTTGAGCCCTACCATCTCCAGGTACTTCATGCTGTGGTCGGTCACTTCGCGTTCGCTCCACTCTTTCCAGCGGGCTCGAACTCCGAAGCGGACGTTTTCCAGGGCGGTCAGCCATGGCAGCAGGCTGTAGTTTTGAAACACCACACCGCGCTCAAGTCCAGGCCCATTAATCTCTTTGCCTTCCATCACCATGGAGCCATCTGAGAACTGATCCAAGCCGGCCAGGGCATTCATAATGGTCGACTTGCCACAGCCTGAGTGGCCAATGATGCAGACGAACTCGCCCTTTTTTAGCTGAAAGCTAACGTTTTCAAATACCGTTAACGGCGGGGCAGTTTTAGTGGCGCCAGGAAAACGCTTGGCGGCTTGCTGAACTTCGACAAAAGCGTGACTCATTAGTTAACTCCTCGCGATGGCACTGTGTGTTGGCTCTTTGCGTGCGCTCAATTGAGCTATTCTGCGTAGGTTACAAAGCGCGCCACATAGGCCAGCGACATATCCAACAGCATGCCGACGATACCGATCATCAAGATGGAGAAGATCACACTGGTTAGATCCAGGTTGTTCCACTCATTCCACACGTAGTAGCCAATACCGGTACCGCCCACGAGCATCTCGGCGGCCACAATCACTAGCCAGGCGATGCCAATCGAGATTCGCATACCAGTTAAAATCGTGGGCGCAGCGGCGGGCAGGATGACCTTAAAGGCGGTTTTTAATGAAGACAGCTCGTGGGTACGGGCGACGTTGACCCAGTCTTGTCTGACCCCAGCGACCCCAAAGGCGGTATTCAGCAACATTGGCCAGATTGAGCAGATAAAGATTACGAAGATCGCCGAGGCTTCCGCATCACGAATGATAAACAGCGCCAGCGGCATCCAGGCGAGGGGTGAGATAGGCCGCAACACCTGAATAAACGGGTTCAGCGCCTTATACATCAGTGGCGACATGCCAATCAGAAAGCCAATCGGAATGGCCACGGCGGCGGCCATTAAGTAGCCAGCGAGTACGCGATAAAGCGAATAGCCCAGCTGAATACCAATTCCTTTGTCGTTGGGTCCGGCGTCGTAAAACGGATCCGAAAGCTGCTCCCAGGCACGTACCATAATGGCAGAAGGGGGTGGTACGCTGGCGGTCTCATCGGCACCGCCTAGCAGCATTTCATACTCGCTTAACTCGGCTCCGCCACCCAGGATAGGCGCCCGGTTAAGGCCCTCCCATAGGCCTAACAGCAGCGCTAAAATAACCACCGCCAGCAGCCCAGCACGTAGATTGAGGCTCAATTTCCACTCGGTTGTTGTGCGATCCATGGTTAGCTCCTGCCGATATCAAAACTTTGCAGATACTCGTCGGGCTGCGTGTAATCGAAGGTTTTACCCATGATCTCGTAGTTGCGTGAGGTCTCTTCAGGGGCGTCGTAGCCTAACTCGCGCATCACATCGCGGGCTTCGGTAGCCAGAAACACATCACGAGCTACCTGCTGATAATCCACATGACCTTCGATATACCCCCAGCGCTTCATTTGGGTCAGAATCCACACCGCCATGGAGTGCCATGGGAAGGGATCAAAATCGATGCGGTCAGGTACGTTCTGCACCTCACCTAAACCGTCGGCGTAGCGTCCGGTCAGCACCTGCTCAATGACCGTGACTGGCTGGTTGAGATAGTTTGTGGGCGCAATCGCCTCGGCGATTTCGGAGCGATTGGCCGGGTCAGATGAGTACTGGGTCGCATCGATAATCGCCCGTAACAGGGCACCATAAGTATTGGGGTTTTCACGCGCGAAGGTGGCGCTAGTGGCAAACGCGCAACAGGGGTGACCGTCCCAAATATCTTTGGTGAGCACATGAATAAAGCCAATACGCTCAAATACCGCACGCTGGTTAAACGGGTCGGGCGACAAGAAACCGTCGATATTGCCTGCGCGCAGGTTGGCGACCATTTCAGGCGGTGGGATTACCCGGATTTGAATGTCCTGATCGGGGTCAAGCCCATGTTCGGCAACGTAGTAACGCAATAAGAAATTATGCATGGAGTACTCAAACGGTACGCCGAAGGTGAAGCCCTTCCATTGCTGAGGGTCACGTTTATCCTGGTGGTCATTATGTAAAACGATCGCCTGGCCGTTGATGTTTTCAATCGCCGGGGTAATAAAAGAGCGCTGTGACGAGCCTACGCCCAAGCTCATGGCCAGTGGCATGGGTGACAACATGTGTGCCGCATCAAAGCGGTCATTAAGCGAATTATCGCGGATGAGTGCCCAGCCAGCGGTTTTAATGACATTTACATTCAGGCCGTAGCGCTCATAAAAGCCCATGGGGTGAGCCATAATGATCGGCGTGGCACAGGTGATGGGTATGAAGCCGATATCCAGTTCGGTCTTTTCCAACGGGCCTAAATCTTCTTTTACTGCTGCTTTAATCGCATCCATGGGTAGCAGGCTTGCCAGTGCTGCGGCGACCGTGCCGCCGCCCACCAGTTTCATAAACTGTCGGCGATGCATATCGCTGTGACCAAACATACCGCGCACTAAAGCGCTTTCCACCATTCGATCCATCATCGCGTCGCTACCGCTCGGTGCCGATGAAGGCCCTGCCTGGGACGAGGTAATGATGGATTTAGTCGAAGGCTGGCAGTCGTGACAATCACAATGCCTTCCATGGATGAGAGATTGACGGTGATCGAACGGGTTCCCGAGACTGCTGTGGTCGTTGTTGTCTTTCATGGACGTTCACCTCACAGGAGCAAAAAACAGATGGCTGCGCCGTCTTGGTGCGAAATAGTAAGAGTTGCGGCGCTAGTGTGGTTATTGCGATTTGTGTGCCAATTTGGCTTTTTTGTTTTTAAGTAATTGTTTTTTAATAATTAAAGGCTATATTTGGCAGCATTTCAGGTGAAGGTAATTAGCTACGAAAAATCGTAAATAACGATATTTCGTTGTTTTATTGACGAAAAATCGTAAATGGCGTGGGAATTGAATGGTTATGCAGAGATATCGTCTTTGAGCCATGAGGAGCGCCCAATGCATGCTGAACAAGCCCACCGTGTCGCTGATTCTTCAGTAATGGATTCTGCACTGATGGGCGGCTATGCACCGCTGGCAATGATGGTCGTCGACCCCTTTAAAGACCAACTGGTAGCGGCCAATCAAGCGGCATGCCAATGGCTCTGCATTGATGACCCGCTGCCATTAGTCACCCCGTTTAGCCATCGCTTAAGTGCTTCACTGCCACTATGGGTGAGCTTTACCGATGAAGTGCTGGCGCGCAGCGCTGCCTGGTCCGATGATTTAGTACTGCTCGATATGCAGCGCCAGCCTTACCGGGTAGAGGTGTACGCTCAGCGCATTGATGACACCTCGCAACTGCTGTTAACGCTGATTGATCGCCACAAGGCTGAACAGCAGCGGGCCAAAGCGGAGCTGGGTCGCCAGCATCGTCAGGGGGAAGTGGGCTGGCAGCGGGTCGAGCAGGTGTTTGAACGGATTGAGAAGCAGAACCAGCTAATTCTTAGCGCCGCCGGGGAAGGTATTTATGGCTTGGATGCCGAGGGCAAAACCACCTTTGTCAACCCAGCTGCCGAGCGTATTTTGGGCTGGAGTACCGATGATATGGTCGGCCACGATGCACATATAATGTTTCACCACACCCACGCTGATGGCAGCCATTTTCCGGTACAGCAGTGCCCCATTCATGCCTCGTTTAGCGATGGCCAAGTGCATCACGTCGATAACGAAGTGTTTTGGCACAAAAACGGTGAAGCGATACCCGTTGAGTACACCAGTACGCCCATTTTTGAGATGGGACGTTTAGTGGGGGCGGTGGTGCTGTTTCGCGATATACGTGAACGTAAGCGCGCTGAGCAGCAACTGCGCGATGCGCTGGCTGAAGTTGAGACCCTCAAGCAGCGCTTAGAGCTAGAGAACGAATACCTTCAAGAAGAGATAAAAGCGGAGCTTAACCACCGCGATATTGTGGGCAATAGCCCTGCCGTGGCAAAGCTCATCAAGCAGATAGAGATGGTCGCACCGACCAGTGCCAACGTACTGATTAGCGGCGAGTCCGGCACTGGCAAAGAGCTGATTGCCCGGGCCATTCATGCGGGCAGTACGCGCAGTGACCGGCCGCTTATTCGCGTCAACTGCGCCGCTATCCCGCGAGACCTGTTTGAAAGCGAGTTTTTTGGCCATGTAAAAGGTGCTTTTACCGGTGCGGTGCAAGACCGCCCCGGCCGCTTCGAGCTGGCCCACGGCGGCACGCTATTTCTGGATGAGGTGGGCGAGATACCGCTAGAGCTACAGAGCAAGCTGCTGAGGGTATTGCAGGATCAGCAGTTTGAACGGGTGGGCGACAACCGTACTCGGGAAGTAGATGTACGCGTGATTGCTGCTACCAACCGCGAGCTGCGTGAAATGATTGATGAAGGGCGTTTCCGTGAAGATCTCTATTTCCGGCTTAATGTATTCCCAATTGATTCGGTACCGTTACGCAATCGCATTGAAGACGTGCCGCTGCTGGCGCGACACTTTTTACACCGGGCCTGCCTGAAATTTAATAAGCCGGGAGTGCGCATTCCCCCCGCACAATTTGAAATTTTGCAGCGCTACCCATGGCCGGGCAATATCCGTGAGTTGGAAAACGTTATTGAGCGGCAGGTCATTGTGACCCAGGATCGGCGGCTGGTATTTGATGATCTTCTATTAGGTGAGCCACCACGCTCATTAAAACACTCAAGTGCTCTAACGTCAGATGCTCGCGAGAATACGGTGAATAGTGCTGCGGCCTTATTAACCGAACATGCGTTAAGTCAGCAACAGCGGGAAAGTACGATTTCCGCCTTAACGCAGGCAAGGGGGAAAGTCTCGGGGGCTGGTGGCGCCGCGGAATTATTAGGTATAAAGCCGACAACGCTCGCGTCGCGGCTGAATAAGTGGGGGATTGAGGCGCGGGAATTCCGACAGAGGAAAACTAAACTATGATCATTTTAGCGGTAAGTATCGTCACCTTGGCGATACTTTTGGCTAAGGTATGTAGCAAGCGACTTGACAATAGGCTGTACACACAATTTTAGATTGTTCAAGGCTAGCATACATACATGAATGTAACTATAATGCTCATCTTTCTTGATGGCGTCGTACTTTGAGTGACTGTATTTTAAATGACTTAGTACGTTTGCCATTCTGACGTCAATACCTAGAGGCAATCCCATGCGACTGGCACACTGGGCAGTCAATGCCCCTTTACGACCCTTACTGTTAGCGGTCTTCACAGCTTCTTTTGTGTTGCCTGCTCAAGCTGCCGACCTCATCACGATTACCCGTGATGCGTTAGATAACAATGCTGAACTGGCCTCAGCGCGCTCCGAATATTTGGGCGTTGAAGCTGGCAGAGATGTGGTGAGAAGTGGCTTGCTACCGCAGATCAATGCTACTGGCCAAGCGGCGCACAACCGGCAGTATGAAAACCAGTCGTCGTCTCAAGCGGTGGGCGGAACAGGTACTGGCGTAGGCGCGAGCGATGATAACTACAACACTGTTTCGCTCTCTCTTGAAGCTACTCAGGCGCTCTATGATGAAGTGACGCGCCGAGAGGTTACTCAGGCAGAGCGTCAGATTGATCAGCAGGTTTATCTGTTAGCAGCTACCGAGCAACAGCTGCTGATCGATGTGGCCAGCGCCTATTTCGATATTTTGCGTGCTTACGAAGTGCTAGAAGCGCGTTTTGCTCAAGAGCGCGCCATTGGTCGCCAGCTTGAGCAAGCAGGCGAGCAGTTTGAAGTGGGTTTGATTGCGATTACCGAAGTAGAAGAAGCGCGGGCAACGTTTGACCAATCCCGTGCTGACCGCATTGCCGCAGAAAGCAATCTGCAGGTGGCTTTTGAGGCGTTAGAGCAGCTGACCGGCCAGCGTTACGCCAGCATTGAAGCGCTGGGCGACAGTATGCCGATTGCACTCCCTGAGCCAAGCAGCCGCGATTACTGGGTAGAGCAAGCAATTGAGCGTAACCCGCTGGTATTAGCACAGCAGGCAGGTATTGAGGTTTCGCGCAGCGGGGTGGAAATTGCCCGAGCAGGGCGTTTGCCTACCCTTCATGCGTTTGGCAGCTATCAATACAGCGACAGTGATATTGACAACATCTCCGGCCATGACTCCTCAAGCCAGGTGGGGGTGAGCGCTAATTTGCCGATTTATACCGGTGGCCGCACCAGCGCGAGTATTCGTCAAGGCACTTATCAGCTGGAAAGCAGCCAGTATGATTTTGAATCTCAGCGTCGGTCATCTATCCAGCAGGTGCGCTCGCTGTATACCCAGGTCAGCAATGATGTTGAAACGGTGGATGCGCGCGAACAGGCTATTGTCTCAAACCGGAGCGCGTTAGAAGCCACCCGTGCGGGCTATGAAGTGGGTACCCGTAACATTGTCGATGTGCTGAACGCCGAACAGAACCTCTATAACGCCATCGCCAACTACGCCGAAGCCCGCTACGACTACGTAGTGAATTTGCTTTCCCTGCGTCAGCAAGCGGGGCGCTTAGATGTGGCAGCCATTGAGGAAGTTAATGCCTGGTTAACCGGTGATCAAGTGAACTTTACGCTGCCCGAAAACGGCGAAAACGACCGCTATGAGCCCGCGCTCAACATCGGTGCACCGCCCCAGCTTGGTAGGTAACTGCCACTGGTTGGCAGAGTTCTAGGTGTGCATTTGCCATTCGTCGACTTTAAAAAGATACATGGGAATTCAACGTATGAAGAAATTGATTCACTCACATCGAGCGAGTCTAGGGGCACTGTTGGCCTCGCTGGCACTCGCGGCCTGTGGTCAAGAACAAGCCGAAACCCCGCAACAGGGTGAACAGCAAGAAGCCCCGCCCCATAAAGTCGAAGTGGCTGAAATGGCGCGCCAAAATATCCCGCTTGATAAGTCTTACCCTTCATTACTACGTAGTGACGATGAAGTTGTCCTGGTTGCTCGTGTGAATGGCTTTCTGGAAGAGCGGCACTTTGAGCCAGGTCAACTGGTGGAAGAAGGCGACAGTCTTTATACCATTGAGCCGGACTTGTATCAGGCAACGGTCAATCAGCGTGACGCCGATTTGCAAAGCGCACGTGCTGAGCTTTTCCGTGCCCAGCGCGATGCCCAGCGTTTTGAGCAGTTATTGAGCCAAAACTCGGTTAGTCGCCAACAGTATGACCAAGCGTTGGCTGATCAGCGTGTCGCTCAGGCGAGCGTAGCGCAAGCAGAGGCGGCCTTAACCAGTGCCAACCTGGATCTTGGCTATTCACAGGTGACGGCACCTGTGTCCGGCATGATCAGTTTAAGCCAGGTGAACGTGGGTAATTTGGTCACATCGGGTACCGAGCTTGCCACGATTACCCCCCTTGATCCGCTAGAAGTGCGCTTTCAACTGCCTCAGCGAGACGCTTTTGAGCTGCGTCGGCAACTCAGCGATGGCAGTGATTTGTCTGACCTTCGTGCGCTGTTAAGTATTCCGGGCGTGAGTGGTGGCAGCGATTTTGAGCTTGAAGGGCACTTAGACTTTCTTGGTTCACGAGTGGATAGCGGCACCAGTACGGTGCAGGCGTCGGCAACGTTTGAAAACCCTGACGCTACTGTGCTGCCCGGGCAGTTTGTGCGTGTGCGCATCGAAGGGCTACAGCGCTTTGATGTCATGGCAGTGCCCGAAATTGCCGTGACTCAGGGGCTAATGGGTCCCCAGGTCTTTGTGCTGGATGAAGACGATAAGGCGCGGGCAAGAACCGTGGTGTTGGGTGAAGTTGCTGGCCCGTGGCAGATTATCCGTGAAGGCTTAGCGCCGGGTGACCGAGTGATTGTCGGTGACACCGCTGGTTTAGAGCCGGGCATGGTGATTGAAGCGTTGCCCTTTAATGGCAATGCTGAAGCCATTGTGGCAGAAGCTGAGCAGGAAGAAGCGCAGCAACAGGCGCAAGCAGCACAAGCGATGGAAGAGGGGGCAGCCGGTGGCCAGCCCGCTGAAGGAGAAGAGGGTGCTCAATAATGAATTTCTCTAACTTCTTCATTAGCCGCCCGATATTTGCCACGGTACTGGCGATTATCGTAACGCTGGTGGGTGTGATGTCGATGCGCGTACTGCCCATTGAGCAGTACCCCAGCGTGGTACCGCCCACGGTGTCGGTGCAGGCGCAGTTCCCCGGCGCGGATGCGGAAACCGTTGCTCAAACCGTCGCTGCACCGCTTGCAGAGGCCATTAACGGCGTTGAGGACATGCTTTACATGACCTCTAACAGCTCTGATAACGGCATTATGAGCCTGAGCGTGGCCTTCAACATCGGCACCGATGGCGATATTAATACCATCAACGTTAACAACCGTGTGCAAGGAGCGCTTTCACAGCTCCCTGAGGCCGTGCAGTCTCAAGGTGTGACCGTTGAGCTGCGTTCAGACTCTATTTTGATGCTGTTAGCGTTAACCTCACCTAACGGTGACTACAACAACGTTTACATGCAGAACTACGCCACACTCAATATCTTGGATGAATTACGCCAAGTGCCTGGGGTGGGTAACGCAGAAGTGTTGGGCGGCGGTGAA
The DNA here is from genome assembly GCF_011050415.1 of Halomonas sp. Taxonomy (GTDB): domain Bacteria; phylum Pseudomonadota; class Gammaproteobacteria; order Pseudomonadales; family Halomonadaceae; genus Vreelandella. The sequence goes on along the minus strand of NZ_DRFS01000017.1, from coordinate 168,544 downwards.
TTTGCCATGCGGATCTGGATGGACCCGGATAAATTGGCCCAATATGACCTGACGCCTAGCGAAGTGGCGAGTGCGATTCGAGCACAAAATACTGAAATCCCAGCGGGTAGTCTGGCATCGACACCGCAAAGCGACCCGCGCGCTTATACCTATACCATTACGGCAGGTGGCCGACTCAACAACGCTGATGATTTCCGTAATATTTATCTACGCACTAACCCTGATGGGTCATCGCTGCGCTTAGAAGACGTGGCGCGTATTGAACTTGGCGCTTCTTTTTATGGTATCGACGCGCGTTTGAACGGCTCGACCATGACGCCGATTATTATCAACCAGCAGCCTGGCGCTAATGCTTTAGAAACCGCCAATGCGGTGCGCGCTACCATGGATGGTCTGGAGAGTCGTTTTCCGCCGGGGCTTGAATATGTTACCCCTTACGACACGACGCTATTCATTGATGCCTCAGTCAGTACTGTGTTGAAAGTTTTTATAGAGGCTTTCCTGATCGTTATCGTCATTCTGTTTATTTTCCTGCAGAACTGGCGCTTTACGGTTATTGCCATGTCGGTAGTGCCGGTATCGGTCATAGGTACGTTCGCATTTTTCTATCTGTTCGGTTTCTCGATCAACCTGTTGACGCTGTTTGCGCTGGTGCTATCGATAGGCATTGTGGTCGACGATGCCATATTGGTGGTGGAAAACGTCGAGCGCGTGCTGAGTGAAGAAGAGGATATCAGCGTTCGCGATGCCACCATCCGAGCGATGAAGGAAGTTGGCGGACCGGTTATTGCAACGTCGCTAATCATGGCGGCAGTGTTTGTACCCGTGGCCTTTTTGGGTGGTTTTACAGGGCAAATTTACCAGCAGTTTGCACTTACCATAGCGCTCTCTGTTGGGCTTTCGGCGGTCATGGCGTTGACCTTTACGCCAGCCCTGTCAGCTATTTTTATCAAGCATAAAATTGCCGGTGCCGGTCAGTCTACGTTCAAGCGTGCGGTGAATACGCCGCTGCGCCTATTTGATCGTATGTTTGCCGGTATTACCGCCGTTTATATGTGGCTGGTAAAAGGCTTAGTGCGTTTTTGGGTACTGGCGATTGCGCTGACGGTGGCAACAGGGGCTGGCTCTTACTGGCTGTATGCCAATACGCCTTCAACGCTGGTGCCGGAAACCGACCAGGGTGTCGTGTTGGTGAGCGTATCGCTGCCGGATGCGGCATCGCTTGATCGTACACAGCGCTACATGGCGAAACTCAGTGCTGAGGTTGAAAAAATCCCCGGTGTTGAATACTCCTCTGCTGTGGCGGGTTACGACATTCTTTCGGGGGCTGTGAATACGGCGCGCGGCGTTATGTTCGTCAACATGCACCCTTGGGAGGAGCGTGAGCTGACGGCGGATGGTCTTGTTGGGCAGATTATGGGGCTGGGTGCCAGCATTGATGGTGGCTCAGCGATGGCGTTTAACGTGCCGCCCATTATGGGGCTTTCGACGACAGGCGGCTTTACCGGCTACTTGCAGTCCTTTGATGGCGCATCGACACGTGAGCTGTATGAGGCTTCGCTGCAAATTATGCAGAAGGCTAATCAGCATCCTGCCTTAAACCGAGTGTTCTCAACGTTCAACGTTAACGTACCGTCTTACCGCGCGAACATTGATCAGCAGAAAGCATTAAGTTACGGCGTGGCGCTGGAGAACATTACGTCGACGCTTGCTAATACCTTTGGTAACGGCTTTGTGAACTACTTCAGCTACCAAAACCGTAACTTCCAGGTCTATCTGCAAAACGAAGATGAGTTCCGCAAAACGCCCGAGGATCTCAGCAGTGTTTATGTGCGCGGCGGTAATGGTGAGCGCATCCCGCTGTCGGAGTTTGTCGAACTTGAACGCCAAACGGGAGCAGCCGTGGTATCGCGTTTCGGCGTGTATGCGGGTGCCCAGTTCCAGGGTGGTCCTGCCACCGGCTATAGCTCTGTTCAGGCGATTGAGGCGATGGAGGAAATCGTTCAAGAGACACTAGGCGCTAACTGGGGCATGGGCTGGACCGGGACGGCTTACCAGGAAGCCAACCAGGGCAATGCGGCAACGTTGGCGATTGTCTTCGGGCTGTTAATGGTCTTCTTGATTCTGGCCGCTCAGTATGAAAGCTGGTCGCTGCCGCTGGCGGTATTGACCGCGACACCCTTTGCTTTCCTGGGTGCTATCGGCGGGATTGCGCTACGCGGCTTGGACACCAGCGTGTATGTGCAGATCGGTATGCTGGTGGTCATTGGCCTTGCGGCGAAGAACGCGATTCTGATTGTCGAGTTCGCTGAGCTTCAGCGTAAAGAGCAAGGTAAAACCATCCGTGAGGCGGCCATTACCGCGGCTGAGCTGCGTTTCCGCCCCATTGTGATGACGTCGTTAGCATTTATCTTCGGTACCTTGCCGCTGGCGTTAGCCACGGGTGCCAGCGATGTGAGTAGTCATCACATTGGTACAACGGTCGCCATGGGGATGTTCTCGGTGGCCACCCTGGGTAGCCTGTTTATTCCCAGCTTCTACGCCATGATCGCGACAGCCTCCGATTGGTTGAGTCGCAAGACAAAAGGGGATCAGCATGAACCCTCAAAACCTGCGTTGGAGCACGATCATCACTAGTGCTTAACGATTAAGCTAGAGTGTTAAAAAGAGCGGGTGTCACCTTAGGTGGCACCCGTTTTTTTGTCTCTCTTTTGTCTCTCAATGACGAAGGTCAAGGGAAAGGTGGCGTCTCTAAGCTAACGTAGACTAAGCTGAAAGATATAATACATCGCCGGCTAAGTACCGGGGGAGGAGACGCCATGCAACATGTAATCCACGCTGCTATGCAATTCCCGAGCATTGTATTCACATTCTTACTCGGGCTGCTAACCCTCTATTGGCTATTAGTGATTATTCGCATCGCCCCGCTAGAACTGTTTGAGCGGGATAGCTTAAAGGAGGATCACCTTGCCAGTACGTTGGTATCACTGGGTTTTGCAGGGGTGCCTGCAACGCTTGCGCTAACTATCATTATGCTTATCGCGGGTGCACTCACCCTGGCAATTGAAATGCTGGTACTCAGCTTCTTGCCGCTTGGCCTGCTGCGTATTCCCCTAGGCGTAGTGGTGTTGTGGGCTAGTTTAGTGATCGCGTCACCAGTGGCGGCGGCGCTTTGCCAAGCGCTACACCGTGGGCTGCATCGTTATCGCCCTTTCACACGCCGCTGCTTATTGGGCGAAACAGTGGTGGTCACAGAGCGTCAAGGAGGTGGGGAAGTGGCCTTTGGCGTGCTTGATAACGAACCCAATGGTGCGGTGAAGTTGCTTAGCAAAGCAGATTCACTGCCGGTACAAGGGGAGCGTCGTGTATTAGTAAAATACTTGCCCGCTGAAGGAGCTTACCGCAGCGTATCTGAACAAGAGTATCTGGAAACACGCATACGTTTGAGTAAACTGCGGTTACGTCAAAAGGATCGCTCTTCAGGGCGTTATTCTGCTTCACACTGATGCTGCTTAGCTGGACAGCTAGGGAGACGGCTGCCTAGCTATTTCCACCACCGGCGCCACTGCTGCACCAGCCACTGCACCGCACGCTGCCAGCTAGTGGCGTTTTGCGCTGACCTGCCAGTAACGGGGCTGGGAGCGGGGCGGTTTAAAAAGGCGCGAATGGGGCCAACCTGTTCAGGCTTGTCCAGCATTGGCGCATGGCCGCAGTGAGCTACCGTTAAGGTGACGAGTTCGGGCTGTTTTTCAGCCATGCGAGGCAGCGTTTCGGCATCTAAAAGCGTCGACTCTTCACCACGAATGACCATGATAGGGCAGCGAATGCTGGCCCAATCGGCCCAGGTGTCTCGTGGCGTATCATGTACAAACTGCTCGCCAATACGTGGATCAAAATGGTAGCTCCAGCTGCCATCTGACAGCCTACGCGCACTGTTTAGCGCCAGCTCTCGCCATGCCGAATCACTGGAAATACCAAAGCTTGCGTAGTGCTCTTTGAGCTCTTGTTGCAGGTCGCTAAACGATGAAAAACGGTGAGTGACACCAAAGTAACTGGCAAGCGCGATCAAGCCCTGTTTGTTTAACTCAGGTCCTACATCATTGAGTATGAGGCGGGATACCCGCGAGCTATGCTGCGGGTCAGCGGCAATTAACATGCCTAATAGGCCACCCATTGAGGTGCCCAGCCAGTCAACGCTTTCAAGTTTGAAGTGATCAAGCAGGGCGATCGCTACCGTGATGTAGTGGCTGTAAAGATAGTCGTGAGCAGGAAAGAGTGACCAACTGGAAAGCCCGCGGCCAGGAGTGTCAGGGGCAAGAATACGCCATTCGCTGCCTAATTCCCGTGCCAGTGCACTAAAATCACCGCCGTGACGAGCAAGGCCATGCCAAGCGATCAATGTACGAGGGGCATTCGGGTTCCAGATGCGAACCGCCACTTCCAGTTCGCGTACGCGAATAAACTCCAGTGAATCCATAGGGTGCTTACACTCTTAGTCAATAACCTGCAGCTAATCTCGGGTAATCATTAACTGCTTGCAATCACATGAGTATACGCACACTTGCTGCGCTGCAGCAAAAAAAGTGTTGACCCTCTTTTAGCGCTGCATCATTCGAATAGAGGCATCAATTAACTCACCGCCCCGCTCACGAATGGAGTAAGCATCTGGGTTGCGTAACCAGTCATGGAAAAGACCGCCTAGCATAGTTTGCATCATACGCGTGGCAAGAGTGGGACTAAGGTCTTTACGCAGTAACTGCTGCTGTTGGGCAAGCTCAAATACCGACAGCATCTCCTCAAAACACTCATTGCCAATTTTGTCCTGCATTTCAAGCGGATTAATATCGCTGAAGAACTCACAGCGGTGCAGCAGGATGGATAGGATTCGTTGGTAGGAAGGCTGTTCAAGTCGCACTAGGCCAGCATGGCAAGCTAGACGGATGGATTCTAATGGTGAAATTTCAGTGTCAGCTTTGTTTACTTCTTCCATTAGCGACTGGAAAGGCATGCGTACCTGTTCAACGAGTGCCATGAACAGGTCGCCTTTATTTTTAAAATGCCAATAAACCGCCCCACGCGTAAGACCTGCATGGCGAGCAATCTGCTCAAGGGAGGTGCGTGCTACGCCTTTGGCAAAAAACACCTCTTCAGCAGCAGTGAGCAGTGCTTCCCGAGTAGCAGCAGCTTCAGCTTTGGTCTTTCTTGCCATTGAAAAGTAACCTCATGATTGACACTTAGTAGTCACATTTTATCTCAAGCGGCCAAGTTTTACATTCAAAACTGTATGGATAATTGATCAATGGCATATCCTAGGTTATCAAATTCGTTATTTAACGGTAGTAGGCGTATAAACTGGCAATGACATCAGCCAATACGCGTAGCAATTTCTCGGCAAGATCAGCGTAAAAATAGGATACCCATAATGGCGCGAGCTCCTTTTCAACTGGGCGAGCATACGATTATGCCCGGCCAGCGTTTACAAGTTGACGTACCCGTTGCGCGTTTATATACCCATACTCCGCTACACATTCCTGTCGAAGTGGTTCATGGTCGTAAGGATGGCCCTGTGTTGCTGGTATGTGGAGGTATCCATGGCGATGAAATTAATGGGGTCGAAATTGTTCGCAGAGTGCTGCGCGCTAAAACGATTAATAGTATTCGTGGCACGCTGATTGCTGTACCGGTGGTGAATGTATTTGGCTTCCTGCAGCAAACCCGCTACTTACCTGACCGACGCGATCTGAATCGCTGCTTTCCAGGCAGCGAGTCAGGCTCATTAGGTGGGCGCATCGCCGCTCTGTTTCGCGAACAAATTGTTGATCACGCCACGCATATTATTGACCTGCATACCGGGGCTATTCATCGCACTAACCTGCCGCAAATTCGAGCCCAGCTTCGCCCTGGTAGTGAAACCGAGCGCATGGCCGATGCTTTCGGTGCGCCTGTTGTATTGAACGCAGAACTTCGTGAGGGCAGCTTGCGCCACTACGCCCAGACCCGTGGAATACCGGTGCTCACCTATGAAGCAGGTGAGGCGCTGCGTTTTGATGAGTGGGCCATTGCCCCCGGCGTTCGCGGTGTACTTCGTGTGATGCGGCGCTTAGGCATGCTGACGGGTGAGCAGCGTCGCCGCACACCAGCACCGGCTGAGCTTGCTAATGGTTCAAGTTGGGCGCGTGCACCTATCGACGGCATTATGCGTCCCAAGGTGCGTTTGGGCACCCGTGTCGCAAAAGGGGAGGTGCTCGGTAAAGTGGCCGACCCCTTTGGTAATGACGAAGGCGAAGTTCTCGCGGTTGCGGATGGTATTGTGATTGGCATGAGCCGCTTACCACTCGCCAATGAAGGCGAGGCGCTATTTCATATCGCTCGGTTTGACGAGATTGAAGAGGCGGAAACGGCTGTCGAAAGCTTTAACTCAAGTTTGGTTCCGCCGCCTGATTCACTTTATTAGCTTTGAGTCTTATCAAAAAAAACTAAAGCTCTGATAGATAATGCCTAACCGCTTTAGATGGCAAGTTGGCGTTGTCTTGACTATACCTATGTGTGGGCTTTGTTAGCGGCTACTAGAATGAGAAAAATAAAATAAATAGCCAAGCTTTCATCGTACTCGAACGCGTGGCGCTACAGTGCCACGTCTACCGTGACATGGAGGAATAACGATGACGAGCGATAGATCTAAGCACACCACAACGGATGCGGGTATACCTGTCAGCAGTGAAGAGCATTCGCTCACGGTGGGTCCAGATGGTCCGATCGTTTTGCATGATCACTATTTGATGGAACAGATGGCTGCCTTTAACCGGGAAATGATTCCGGATCGTCAGCCACATGCGAAAGGAAGCGGCGCCTTTGGTCACTTCCAAGTTACTCATGATGTTAGCCAATACACCAAGGCGGATTTTCTCCAGCCAGGTAAGAAAACCGAGATGTTAGCGCGTTTCTCGACGGTGGCCGGTGAGTCGGGTAGCCCGGATACCTGGCGCGACCCCCGTGGCTTCTCGCTGAAGTTTTACACCGAAGAGGGCAACTTTGACATGGTGGGTAATAATACCCCCGTGTTCTTCGTTCGCGATCCGCTCAAATTCCAGCACTTTATCCACTCACAAAAGCGCCGGGCGGATAACGGTTTGCGTGATCACGATATGCAATGGGACTTCTGGACGCTTTCGCCGGAGTCTGCGCACCAAGTCACCATACTGATGGGCGATCGTGGTATCCCCGCCACTTGGCGCCATATGAACGGCTATTCAAGCCACACCTATATGTGGGTTAACGCCACAGGCGAGCGCTTTTGGGTCAAGTATCACTTTAAGACTGACCAGGGCATTAAGTGCATGACCCAGGAACAGGCCGATAAGATGGCGGGGGCGGATGCTGACTACCATCGCCGCGACCTGTTTGATGCCATTCAACGTGGCGATCACCCAACCTGGACGCTGCAAGTACAGATTATGCCGTTTGAAGATGCCAAGACCTACCACATCAACCCCTTCGATTTGACCAAGGTGTGGCCGCACGGTGACTACCCGCTGACAGAAGTGGGTAAGATGACGTTGGATCGCAACCCCGTCGATTTCCACACGCAAATCGAACAGGCAGCGTTTCAGCCCAGCAATACCGTGCCGGGTACCGGGTTCTCGCCGGATAAAATGCTGTTGGCGCGGGTAATATCCTACGCTGATGCGCACCGCGCGCGTTTAGGGGTGAACTACCAACATATCCCCGTTAACGCACCCAAGACCCCAGTTAACAGCTATTCCCAAGGCGGTAAGATGCGTATCTCCAACGCTACCGACCCGGTGTACGCGCCGAATAGCAAAGGGGGCGCTCACGCCAACCCGGAAAAGTACCCGGAAGATGCGGTATGGCAAACTGACGGCGAGTTGGTTCGCGCCGCCTACACGCTGCGTTCGGGCGATGGCGACTTCAACCAGGCTAATGATCTGGTCAATAAGGTAATGGACGACGCTGCCCGAGACCGGCTGGTAGATAACATTGTCGGCCATGTTTCCGACGGTGTTGAAGAGCCGGTACTGTCACGGGTGTTTGAGTACTGGAAGAGCGTCGACCAGACAATCGGCGAGCGTGTTGAGCAAGGCGTTATGGCGAACCGTCGAGAAAATGGTTAATACGTTACGCTTTTAGGAAAACCAGCCCGCTATGCTTGCGTAGCGGGTTTTTTTATACAACGCACTTATACAAAGAGCTCTGGTTCGTGCACCAAGCTAAGTGCGTCATCAAATAGGCGCAATCCTGCGCCCTCTTTATGGGCGTATTCTGACAAATGGCGCCGAAAGCGCCTGCCGCCAGGACAACCCTGGAACAAGCCCAATAGATGACGGGTAATATGATTCAGCTTCGCGCCTTCATCCAGGCGCTGCTGAATATAAGGCCGAAACGCTTTTGCCGCATCTAAGCGGCTTGCAGCGGGGCCTTTTTCACCAAACAGCTGTTCATCCACCCCGGCTAAAAGCCAAGGGTTTTGATACGCCTCACGGCCAACCATCACGCTATCTACATGAGTGAGCTGCTCCTGGCACTCGGCTAGCGTTTTAATCCCGCCGTTAATGCCGATATGCAACTCAGGGCGGCTCTGCTTTAAACGGTGAACACGGGGGTAATTAAGCGGCGGTACATCGCGGTTTTGTTTTGGAGATAGCCCCTGCAACCACGCCTTACGGGCGTGAACGGTGAACACCTCGCAGCCTGCGTCAGCCACAATAGCAATAAACCGCTCAAGGTCAGCGTCTTCATCCTGGTCATCAATACCAATACGGCACTTCACCGTCACCGGAATAGACACCGCGGCCTGCATCGCCCGCACCGCATCCGCGACCTTTTCGGGATAGCCCATCAAGCAAGCGCCGATCATATTGTTCTGGACACGGTCACTCGGACAACCCACGTTGAGGTTCACCTCATCATAACCCCACGCCTCAGCAATCGCCGCGCACTCCGCAAGCTCACCGGTATCGCTGCCACCCAACTGCAGCGCAATCGGATGCTCCACCTCGTTGTAACCCAAAAAACGCTCACGGGGCGTCCCGTGCAAAATCGCACCGGTCGTGACCATCTCGGTATACAGCAGCGTCCGCTTGGTTAAGGTGCGTGCGAATGCCCTGAAATCGCGGGTTGTCCAATCCATCATGGGTGCAACTGAAAAAAGCCTGCCCCTATCTGCACTATTTTCTTTAAATAAATTAGTCATTTAATAATATCGCTAGCTGCATTAAGCACAGCTAAATTGCCTCTAAATACGGTAATTAATGCCTTTGGTGTACCCGCAGTGTACCAAGCTGCGATATTGGCTGTTGTGCCAAAAATCTTGGTACACCTTGAGGGCTTTCTGAGAGGTGGCGTGATGTATGCGCGCTATTGTACGTAAGAATGGGCGTTCAGCACATAGCGAGGTATATGTCACAGCACTCACAACGCAGGGCAGGTTAGGCTCCACCCAAGATCTCATCAAAATACTGTTAATGTGCCTTAGGATAATGGTGTAAGCCCCACGTCATCCCTAAATTGGGTACTGATAAATTTTAAAGGCCAATTTTATAAAGGAATAATTAGCCTGCAGCTAAAATTAATCGCTTTATGTTAGCTCATAGCTATAATTAGGGTGATGAAGACGATCACTTACCGAAAAAGCGCCTTAAAGGTCTTGCAGCGCATGCCGCGGCCAGAGTCACAGCGTATACAGGGTAAAATCAAGGCTTACGCGGAAGACCCGGTAAGCCAGAGCAACAACGTGAAGGTATTGAAGGGCAGTGACTATATTCGGCTGCGGGTAGGTGATTGGCGGGTGATCATCCACGAAAATGGCGATGTATTGGATATTATTAATATCGGTGCCCGGGGTAGTGTTTACCAATGATGGCAATAGGAGGCAGCATGAGCACACCACAAATTATTAATACCCCAACCGGCGAGCGGTTGGTGGTATTGGCTGAGCAGGACTATCTTGCTTTGCTGGAACGGTTGGAAGATCAGGTTGATATTCAAGCGGCGAGCGCCGTGGTAGCGCGGGGTGAAGAGTCTTTTCCTTTAACGGTAGTTGATGCGCTTTTAGAAGGTGTTGTACCAGTTAAGGTGTACCGTGAGCACCGTGGTTTGCGAGCAGGCGAGCTGGCTGAGAAAGTTGGCATCAGCCAAGGGTATCTCTCTGAAATAGAGGCGGGTAAAAAGCCCGGCTCGCTAAGTGTGCTCCAGCGTATCGCTAAAGCACTGAATGTCGAGTTAGACGATCTCGTCTAAATCTTTGTATTCCGCGTGTTTTGACTAAACTCACCAAGCCTACCTGTATAGTTCCCCCCTCACGCCGTAAACACCGCATACACCATCTGCAACGCCAGCCCCATCAACATAAACGCGAAAACGCGCTTAAGCAGTGCCACGGGCAGCTTATGAGCAAGCTTGGCGCCTATCGGCGCGGTAATAATGCTAAAGGGGGCCATAAGCAGTAGGGCGGGTAGGTAAACGTAGCCTAACGCCGCACTAGGTAGCCCCGTGGTGCTCCAGCCATTAATGATATACCCCAGTGCACCGGCGATGGCGATGGGAAGCCCGACGGCGGCTGAAGTGCCAATTGCGCGGGGGAGTTTGACGTTACACCAGGTCAGGAAGGGCACCGTTAATGAGCCGCCGCCAATCGCGACTAACGCTGAAATACCGCCAATGCCGAAGCCAACACCACTGATGCCCAGGGGGCCGGGTAACCCACGGCTTGGTTTGGGCTTGATATTTGCCAACATTTGTAGCGACATTAACACCATAAAGCAGGCGAAGAAGATGGCTAAGCTTCGCGTGGGGATCAATGCTGCAATAAACGTCGCCATAAACGTGCCGATTAAAATGCCAGGCGTAATAAAGCGCACGATATCCCAGCGAACCGCCCCATGGCGGTGGTGAGAAAGCAGGCTGGCGGTCGAAGCAGGAATAATAGCGGCCATCGCTGTGCCCAGGGCCAAGTGCGCGAGATGTTCATGCGGCACGCCTTGAAGCACAAAAAGTGAGGTGAGGATCGGCACCATAATGCCACCGCCACCAATGCCTAATAAGCCTGCCATAATGCCGACAAAACCGCCCAATGCTACGTATGCCACCCACCAAATGATGTCCAAAGCCCTAGCTCCTGAAAGTATCTTGTTAGCATGATAAGGGCATTGTACCGGAAGGTGGGCGAATGTCGGCGGTTAAAAGTGCTATTCCAATGTGGTGGCGGCTGAGCAGTGGTAAGCTGAAGGCCATGTAATGTTTAGGAGATTTTATGCGCAATATAATAAACAGTATGGGTGTAGTAGTGGTATCCGTTGCGCTGTTGGCTGGCTGTGGTGATACAGAAGAGCCACCTCGTGAATCGGTTGCCACTACCCAGCCAGAGCAAGCGCCAGCCCCTGAACCCCAAGTTGCAGAGGCAGAAGTAGAACCCATTGACGTGACTATCTCAACGGATGTTTCACTGCGCACAGATCGGCGTTTGATGGTCGAAGGTGAAACCAACTTACCCGATGGTACACAGCTACAAATTGTTGTTGAACGGGAAATTAGCCGCGTGCGCTGGCAGGCACGCACAGGCGTGGAAGATGGTGTCTTTGCAGCGGGGCCGTTTGGCTCGGGCAGCGGGTTGCCTGATGGTGGCTATATGGTGCGGGTTGAGGTGGCAGAAGCCAGCGTGCAGCCACAAAGTGTGCAAGCGATTATCGGCAACCAAGGCCAGCACCTGGCGGGAGAGCTTGTAAGACAATCCCGCCATGGGTTGGGCCAAGTGGCCACCTACTCACGACGCTTCTTGGTGGGGAGTGAGCCAAGACAAACGCGTGACCAGGTGGAAGTGCTAGAGAGTCCGGGGATGTAGATGCTTTAGGCAGGATGCCAATGGGCTAACAGTACTGCATGAATAGATGTATCGCTGGGAGCTTTAGCGAAATGCTCAATGACAAAACGCTCGTCACGTTGCACTACGTAGTGGCCCGCCTTATGAAACACCTGTGTTGGGCCAAGTAACAGCAAATCACCAGGGGTAACGGGTGAAAAATCTGTATCTGGACCAGGTGTGACCATGACGCAAGGTGCTTTCCAGTCAATATTTAGGGGTAAATGACTGGGGACCTTAATGGTGGTTGCCTGTACCTGTTCCCAGGGGAGGGGACCAGTATGGGTCAACGTTAATAGCTCTGGAGCGCTATCACCTTCCAATAGTGTTGCCAGGGAGCAGTCCAGAGCGTCAGCGAGCGCAACCAAGCGTTCGTGACCGATCTGTTTAATCGCCCCTGATTCCCAGTATGAAATGGTGACATCTGACACGCCAACTTTACGAGCAAGGGCAGCCTTGTTGAGCTTGGCCCTAAGCCTCAGTTGCTTGATACGTGAGCCTAGCGATTCCATTTCGTTTTCCTGATGAATGAGCTAAATAAGCTCGTTGAATGTCTTCCACCGGAATGGTGGCGCTACGAACATACGTTATTGGTCTGTCTCACTCTTGAGGTATGCACTCAAGGGGGTGTTGCAGAGCCATACTAAGCGATTGTGCTTTAGCGCGCATTAGTGGACAAATAACGTTGAGTTAATTTCTCTGACGCTTTCTTGCTTCAGTTGTTCCCTGCATGACGCTGTTGGTTACGCCTAAGGTGCGTATAATATCGCCATGCATATTTGCCAATAGGACGTTTTCATGACCGTACGTACTCGCATTGCACCTTCTCCAACAGGGGACCCTCACGTTGGTACGGCTTACATCGCGCTTTTCAACCTATGTTTTGCGCGTCAGCATGGCGGCCAATTTATCCTACGTATCGAAGATACGGATCAAATGCGCTCTACTCCCGAATCAGAGCAGATGATTCTCGACTCTTTGCGCTGGTTGGGACTTGAGTGGGATGAAGGTCCAGATGTGGGTGGTCCCCATGGCCCTTATCGCCAGAGCGAGCGGGGTGATATCTACGCCGAGCACGCTCAGCAGTTGCTAGACGCTGGCCATGCTTTCAAATGCTATCGCACCAGTGAAGAGCTAGATGAGTTGCGTGAAGCGCGTAAGGCGGCAGGGTTACAGCTAGCGTTAAAGCCAGCGGACCTTGCGTTAAGTGCAGAAGAGCAAGCACGCCGTGAGCAGGAAAGCTGGCCCTACGTAGTGCGCATGAACGTGCCCTCTGAAGGCGTGTGTGTTGTAAAAGATATGCTACGCGGCACGATTGAAGTGGAGTGGGCGCAAGTGGATGCGCAAATTCTGCTCAAATCAGATGGCATGCCCACCTACCATCTAGCCAATGTGGTGGATGACCACTTAATGGAGATTACGCACGTATTACGTGGGGAGGAGTGGATTAACTCGGCGCCTAAACACCAACTGTTATATGAGTATTTTGGTTGGGAAATGCCTGAGCTTTGCCATATGCCACTGCTGCGCAATCCTGATAAATCTAAACTTTCGAAACGAAAAAATCCAACGTCGATAAACTACTACCGTCGAATGGGTTTTCTACCTCAGGCCGTTACCAATTACTTGGGGCGCATGGGGTGGTCGATGCCCGACGAGCGTGAAAAATTTGACCTGTCAGAAATGATCGCTGAGTTTGATGTGCAGCGCGTCTCCTTGGGTGGGCCTGTTTTTGATCTTGAGAAGCTTACTTGGTTGAACGGTGTGTATATCCGTGAAGACCTGGATGATGATGCGCTGCTCAGTGCGCTGCGTGAATGGGCCTTTAATGAGGCGTACGTTAAGCAGATCCTACCGCAGATACGTCCGCGGGTTGAAACGCTCTCACAAGTGATGCCGCTAGCAGGGCACTTCTTCTCTGGCCTACCGACGTTAAGCGAAGATTCATTTTCAAGCGTCAAGCTGGATGAGGAAGAGTTGGTCAAGCTACTGCAATTCCTGGTCTGGCGATTTGAAGGTGTTTCGGCTTGGCACAAAGAGGCGTTGTTAGCAGAAGTGAAAACACTGTCTGAACACTTCGAGCTAAAAATGAAAGCCTTCCTGGCACCGGTATTTATTGCCATTACCGGTAGTACATCAAGCACCTCAGTGATGGATGCGATGGCGATTTTAGGGTCTGACGTTACTCGAGCGCGACTGCGCAACGCGATTGAGGTGTTGGGTGGCGTTTCGAAGAAGCAGGCAAAGCGTTTTGAGAAAGAGTTTCGTGATATTGCCTAACTGAGATTGATCGTGTTTTAACGCCAATTCTTTACCCTTGGGAATTGGCGTTTTTCTTGTTGACGAAGACCTGCATAATCAGTATTATACGCTCCGTCTTCGCGACATGTGGGGCCTTAGCTCAGCTGGGAGAGCGCAACACTGGCAGTGTTGAGGTCAGCGGTTCGATCCCGCTAGGCTCCACCAATTATTAACTAGCAGTTCGTGAAGCAGCTTGTTATACGTCCCATTCGTCTAGTGGTCTAGGACACCGCCCTTTCACGGCGGTAACAGGGGTTCGAACCCCCTATGGGACGCCATCATTTTAAGACTCCTTTCTTAACGACCTCTTCCTGGCAATGAGTTTTCTCATGTGCTGGTTATTTGCGTTTCTATCGTTTACAAATTTGCCTACAAAAAAGCCACAAATCGGCTTTTCTTGGACGATTTTGTGCTTGACTTGTCCACTTTTGCTATTTGGCTTTTAAGGTTGTGCACAACCCCTTGTTGTTGACGCAAAAAATCTTTAACAGAAGTTAAACTCTTTAAAAACAATAGCTTATGATAGGTTAAAAAATAACCAATTTAAGGCTGGCCCACTGCCCATGGCGATTCTGGGACGTTTTAAAGTGGTTGTGAACAGGGTTATCCACAGATAGTGTGGAAAACCTTTATCAATTAGCTCCGGCTCAAAAGTCAAGCGCTATTAGGGCTTACGCTAGCGTTTTCATGGCAGCAAAATATGCTAATTTTCACTCATCACAGCAACCGAGAAAGTGGCCATTGTTCAATGACAGGCATAACGATCCACAAGGGAGCACCAGGCCGCGTGGCGGTTCTCATCATCGGCATGTGGCGATATGTTAGTAAACGCCTGAGAAAGGTCACAGGGGAGTAGGGTGCTATGAATGCAAAAGGCCACCCGTAGGTGGCCTTTAAAACTGCTATAAACTGCGGTTATGCATAATGCAGTTTATTTCTTCGGGTAGTCACGCTTGTCATGACCAATATACAGCTGACGCGGGCGACCAATTTTATAGCTTTCGCTGAGCATTTCGTGCCAATGGGAGATCCAGCCAATGGTGCGCGATACCGCGAAAATCACGGTGAACATATTGGTCGGAATGCCCATCGCTTTCAGAATAATGCCTGAATAGAAATCGACGTTCGGGTATAGCTTACGCTCGATGAAGTACTCGTCTTCAAGGGCGATTTGCTCAAGGCGCTTAGCAATTTTGAGCTGCGGGTCGTCGGCCATGCCGAGTTCTGCAAGTACTTCGTCGCAGGTCTCTTTCATGACTTTGGCGCGGGGGTCGAAATTGCGGTATACGCGGTGACCAAAGCCCATCAGTTTGAACGGGTCGTCCTTATCTTTGGCTTTATCAACAAAGCGCTGGATATTCTCTTCGGAATCTTCACCGATTTCGTCGAGCATGGCCAGAACGGCTTCGTTGGCACCGCCGTGAGCAGGACCCCAAAGTGCCGCAATACCTGCACTAATACAGGCGAACGGGTTGGCGCCCGTGGAGCCAGCCAGGCGTACAGTAGAGGTAGAGGCATTCTGCTCATGATCCGCATGCAGCATAAAGATGCGGTCCATGGCTTTCGCGTACACAGGATTGATTTTGTACTCTTCGCATGGGTTGCTGAACATCATGTAGAGGAAGTTCTCTGCATAGCTCAGATCGTTGCGAGGATAGTTGAACGGCTGGCCCACATTATATTTGTGAGACATCGCCGCCAGCGTTGGCATTTTGGCAATCAAGCGGATCGCGCTAATGACACGATCTTCTTCCTGGGTGATGTCCATATGGTCGTGGTAAAAAGCCGCTAAGCCGCCTACAACGCCACACAAAATAGACATCGGGTGCGCATCGCGGCGGAACCCTTTAAAGAAGTTATTGATTTGATCGTGAACCATGGTGTGGTTACGAATGCGCGATTCAAAATCCGCGTACTGCTCGTCATTAGGCAGCTCACCAAACAGCAGGGTGTAGCAAACCTCTACGAAGTTAGACTCTTTAGCCAGTTGGTCAATGGGGTAGCCGCGGTGTAGCAGTACGCCCTTGCCGCCATCAATATAGGTGATGGCAGACTGGCAGGAAGAAGTGGCCATAAAGCCGGGATCGTAGGTGAACAGGCCTTCAGCGCCTAAGCCACGTACATCAATAACATCGGGGCCAAGTGTGCCGGAATACATGGGTAGTTCGATCGGTTTATCTAGACCGTCTACCGTCAATGTCGCTTTCCTGTCAGCCATGCTGGCCTCCTTTCGAATTCGGGTTGGGACGTAAAGTCGTTGTTGCGCATACCGCGCCGGCGAAAAGGCCTGCCCACTATAGAAGTGTGCGACATTTTGTCAATTAGCCGAAGCGCTAGTTATGAGTTGTACGGGAGTTGTTGTTATGGATAATTTTTGTATATGATGAAAAAGCCTGCCATTGGTGTTGTGTCGATCATTGTTGTGATTGGTGTTGTGTCAGAAGAGCGGCAATAGGTTAACATGATATGTTAACAGGCTTACAAAACTGCTGATCTACTGCCACTATAACCATGCTGCAGCGCAAAATCGACTCAGTATGAAGGCATTTTTCTTGCACCATAGTCGAGTTAGGCCTGAGTTCGGTTTGTAAGCGAGGCCGAAGGTTCTTATAATCCACGGCGCGCGACCGGCAGGTAGGTGGTCGTGCCCGACTTGGCAACGGCCGAGCCCCTTCCAGCAACCACCGCCCCGCTCGGGCCATGCCCGAACTGTCGCAGAGCGGGCCAAGAGAGTGTGTACAAAGCCGTGAATAGCAAACGACCCGTAAACCTAGATCTTTCTACTATCCATTTCCCACTGCCGGCATTGACGTCGATCACACACCGCATCACGGGTGTCATCCTGTTCGTTGGCCTGATTTTCGCTTTTTGGGCGCTGGGCAAGTCTTTGTCATCTCCGGCGGGTTTTGACGCCGTTAGTAATGCACTGGCCAATAATATTTTGGCTAAGTTTATTGCTTGGGGACTGTTATCCGCGCTGGCATTCCATTTTGTGGCCGGTATTAAACACCTGCTAATGGATGCTGACATCGGCGTAACCCTTGAGGGAGGCGTACAAAAAGCGCAGATCACCGTGGTGGTCAGTGCTGTTCTGATTATTCTGGCAGGAGTTTGGGTATGGTAACTAACATCACAAGTTTTGGCCGTAGTGGGCTGTCTGATTGGCTGATGCAGCGCGTATCCGCGGTGATTTTGGCGCTCTATACAGTCTTTATTGTTGCCTACCTGCTGTTTAATCCGAACCTTGATTATTACACTTGGAGCGGCCTGTTCAACCAGACGTGGATGCGTATCTTCTCGCTACTTGCGTTTATCGCCTTAGCGGCACACGCCTGGATTGGTCTGTGGACCGTCACCACTGACTATCTCAAGTCCACTCGCCTACGCGTAGGTGCCCAAGCAGTGATTATTCTGGGCATTTTCGTGTACTTGGTGTGGGGCATTCAAATTCTGTGGGGAGCTTGATTACATGTCTAATCTGCGTAGCCTGACGTTTGACGCCATTATTATTGGTGGCGGTGGCTCTGGCCTGCGAGCCGCTTTGGAGCTGGCGAAGTCCGGCAAGAAGACGGCCGTGTTATCGAAAGTTTTCCCGACCCGTTCTCACACTGTTTCTGCACAGGGTGGTATTACCTGTGCGATCGCGTCCGACGACCCGAATGACGACTGGCGCTGGCATATGTATGACACCGTTAAAGGCGGCGACTATATCGCTGACCAGGATGCGGCGGAGTATATGTGTTCTGAAGGCCCGAAAGCGGTATTTGAGCTTGAGCACATGGGTCTGCCGTTTTCGCGTTTAGATAACGGTCGCATCTACCAACGCCCGTTCGGTGGCCAGTCCAAGAATTTTGGTGAAGGTGGCCAGGCGGCACGTACCTGTGCAGCGGCTGACCGCACCGGCCATGCGCTGTTACATACGCTTTACCAGAACAACTTAAAGAACAACACCGTGTTCTTGAATGAGTGGTACGCGGTTGATTTGGTTAAAAATGCTAACGGTGACGTGGTGGGTTGTATTGCCATGTGTATCGAAACTGGTGAAGTGGTTCACGTTAAATCCAAGGCCACCGTACTGGCCACCGGTGGCGCAGGGCGTATTTACGCTTCTACCACCAATGCCTTGATCAATACCGGTGACGGTATCGGTATGGCAATGCGTGCCGGTTTCCCGATGCAGGACATGGAAATGTGGCAGTTCCACCCGACCGGTATTTACGGTGCGGGCACGCTGGTCACAGAAGGGTGCCGTGGTGAAGGTGGTTATCTGATCAATAAAGATGGCGAGCGCTTTATGGAGCGTTATGCGCCGAATGCCAAAGATCTGGCGGGCCGTGACGTTGTTGCCCGTTCAATGGTCATGGAAATTCTGGAAGGTCGCGGCTGTGGCGAGAAAGGCGATCACGTCTTCCTGAAGCTTGATCATCTGGGTGAAGAAGTCCTTGGCAAGCGCCTGCCCGGTATCGTTGAGCTGTCTAAGACGTTTGCCCACGTAGACCCGGCGAAAGACCCGATTCCGGTCGTGCCGACCTGTCACTACATGATGGGCGGTATTCCTACCAATATTCATGGTCAGGCGATCACGCAAGACGAAAGCGGCACCGATCATATCGTTAACGGTTTGTTCGCCTGTGGTGAAGCGGCGTGTGTTTCCGTTCATGGTGCCAACCGTCTGGGTGGTAACTCACTGCTTGATTTGGTGGTCTTTGGTCGTGCGGCGGGTATGTTTATCGAAGGCGCGCTTAATGAAGGTATTGAATACCTTGACGCTTCTGAGTCTGACATTGAGTCAGCCATGAAGCGCATTACGCGCTGGAACGAGTCACAAGGTGGCGAAAGCATTCCTGAGCTGAAGGCTGAGCTTCAGGAAATCATGCAGACCTCTTTCGGCGTATTCCGTGAAGAGAAAAACATGCTGGAGGGTGTCGATAAGCTGGCGAAACTGCGCGAGCGTATTGGTAACGCCTACCTGCCTGACAAGTCGAATGCCTTCAACACCGCCCGTGTAGAAGCGTTAGAGCTTGATAACTTGATGGAAGTGGCTGAAGCGACGGCGATCGCTGCCCTTGAGCGTAAAGAGAGCCGAGGCGCCCACTCGCGTTACGACTATCCAGACCGTGATGACGTCAACTGGCTGAAGCACTCACTCTACTTCCCGCTAACTAAGCAGTTGAAGCAGCGTGACGTTAACTTCAAGCCGAAAACTGTTGATACGTTCGAGCCTAAGGTTCGTACCTACTAAACTCCGCATTGACGAGAGGGAGTCACTATGTCCAATCTTCAGGTATCCGTATACCGTTATAATCCGGAAACCGACTCCGCACCTTATATGCAGGAGTTTCAGGTCGATACCAAAGGCCGCGATGTGATGGTGCTGGATGTTCTTCATATGATGAAGGAACAAGACAGCGGTTTGGCATTCCGTCGTAGCTGCCGTGAAGGTGTTTGCGGTTCAGACGGTATGAACATGAACGGCAAAAACGGCTTGGCGTGTATTACACCGCTGTCAGATGTTGTAAAAAACAACAAGCTGGTGCTGCGCCCGCTGCCAGGCTTGCCGGTTATTCGTGACATGGTTGTCGATATGGGGCTGTTCTATAAGCAGTACGAGCGTATTCAGCCGTACCTGCAGAACGACACCCCGGCACCTGCCATTGAGCGTCTGCAATCGCCGGAAGAACGCGACAAGCTAGATGGCTTGTATGAGTGTATTCTATGCGCATGCTGTTCAACGTCTTGCCCGTCGTTCTGGTGGAACCCGGAGAAGTTTGTCGGTCCAGCCGGTCTGCTACAGTCATATCGCTTTTTGGCCGATTCCCGTGATACGGCCACCAGTGAGCGCTTAAGCAACCTGGAAGACCCGTTCTCGGTATTTCGCTGCCGCGGCATCATGAACTGTGTGGCGGTATGCCCAAAAGGCCTTAACCCCACGCGGGCAATCGGTAAAATTCGCGAAATGCTACTTGCCGATGCTACTTAAGCCTATGACAAATGAGTAAAAAAGCGAGTGCCACTTAAGTTGGGTAACAATGCCACTTAAATCATGGCGCTTCGCTTGTTATCATAGGGTTTGTCACGCAGTGCGGCGACACGTCGCACTGCTGATCAGACAAGTTTGAAAGCCGGTGCCTTGGGTACCGGCTTTCGAGCATGAACTGAATACGAAAGACCGTATTGTCAGCTATTCGAAGTATGGCTAGTTGAAGCTTAACTAGTTGAAAGATGAACAGGGCTTCCGACCGTAGGTCGGCGCCGCCGGCAAAAGTCCCGCCCCGCCGGCAGGGCAATAGCGATGTCGCCGCATTTTGCGACGATACCGATACCACCCCATCAGTGCAGGGTGACCGAGAGATGCAACAAGGCATAATGGAGTTGATGTGGCGTTCCTCTCACGTTAGTGGCGGCAATGTTCACTACGTGGAAGCGCTTTACGAGCAGTACCTCGCAGATCCTGACTCTGTCCCTGAAGAGTGGCGCAGCTATTTTGATCAGTTGCCATCTTCCGAGGGCAGTGCCTCCCACGATGTCCCACTAAGCCCAGTCCGTGATCAGTTCTACCAGTTGGGGCGCGAAAGCCGTCCAGGCCGTGTAGTTGCCGCTGCCGATAGCGGTGAGAATAAAAAGCAGGTGAAAGTCCTGCAGCTGATTAACGCCTACCGCTTCCGTGGTCATCAGAAGGCCAATATCGACCCGCTAGGACTGCGTAATCCCACCCCCGTCCCTGATCTCGATCTGTCGTTTCATCAGCTTTCAAAAGCTGATTTGGACACCGAGTTCCAGACTGGTTCTTTCTTTTTAGGCATCGACAAAGCGCCACTGCGCGAGATCGTGGATGCGTTGGAGCGTACGTATTGCCGCTCCATCGGCTGCGAAATCATGCACATTGTCGATACGGAAGAGAAGCGTTGGCTACAACGGCGTTTTGAATCGGTACGCAGTGCGCCGGAGTTCAGCGCCGACGTTCGTAAGCACGTACTTGAGCGCTTGACGGCCGCCGAAGGCTTGGAGAATTACCTGGCATCAAAATATCCAGGTACCAAGCGGTTTGGCCTTGAAGGCGGTGAGTCGTTTGTGCCGATGATGGATGAGCTTATCCAGCGTGCTGGCGGTTACGGCACCAAGGAAGTGGTCATCGGTATGGCGCACCGTGGTCGACTCAACCTGTTGGTCAATATTCTGGGTAAAAACCCAGCCGACTTGATCGATGAGTTTGATGGCAAAAAAGTCATTGAACGCGGTTCCGGCGACGTGAAATATCACCAGGGCTTTAGCTCGAATGTGATGTCTCCCGGTGGCGAAGTTCACTTGGCAATGTCGTTCAACCCCTCGCACCTGGAAATTGTCGCGCCGGTAGTCGAAGGCTCGGTACGTGCGCGTCAGGATCGTCGTAACGACGAAGAGGGCAGCAAAGTACTGCCAATCAACGTCCATGGTGATGCTGCTTTTGCCGGTCAAGGCGTGGTGATGGAGACATTCCAGATGTCTCAAACCCGTGCTTATAAAACCGGTGGTACGGTCCACATTGTGATTAACAACCAAGTGGGCTTCACCACGTCGCATCCGCAGGATGCACGCTCCACCGAATACTGCACTGATATTGCCAAGATGGTTCAAGCGCCTATTTTCCATGTCAATGGCGATGACCCTGATGCAGTACTGCACGCCACCCAAGTAGCCCTCGATTATCGCCAGCAGTTTAAGAAAGACGTGGTGATTGATCTGGTCTGCTACCGTCGTCGTGGGCATAACGAAGCTGACGAGCCGTCAGGCACGCAGCCGATGATGTACGCCAAAATTAAAGACCACCCCTCTGCGCGCTCGCTTTACGCTAAGCGCTTGGTGGAGCAGGGCGTTTTGTCTGAAGACGCTGCCAAAGAGATGGTGGAAACCTATCGCAATGATTTAGTGGCGGGTAATCACGTTGCCAATGCGTTAGTACAAGAGCCGAATGCTTCTCTGTTTGTCGACTGGGCACCCTACCTGGGCCACGAGTGGTCAGGCGATGCAGATACCACCTTCGATATGAAGCGTCTGCAGCAGTTAGCCGCACGCATGTGTGAGGTTCCAGATGGCGTCGAGGTACAGCGCCAAGTCGCCAAAATTTATGAAGACCGGCGTAAGATGCAGGCCGGCGGTTTGGCACTTAACTGGGGCTTTGCCGAAACGCTGGCGTATGCCACGTTGCTGGAACAAGGTCACCCGATTCGTATTACCGGGCAAGATGTCGGACGCGGTACTTTCTCCCACCGTCATGCGGTGGTGCACAACCAGAAAGACGGCACTACCTATGTTCCGCTACAGAACATGGCTGATGGTCAGCCGCGTTTCACTATTCATGACTCTTTCCTATCGGAAGAGGCGGTGCTGGCGTTTGAGTATGGTTACTCGACCACTGCGCCAAATGATTTGGTGATCTGGGAAGCGCAGTTCGGCGATTTCTTTAACGGTGCGCAAGTGGTGGTGGATCAGTTCATCTCCTCCGGCGAAACGAAGTGGGGCCGTGTGTGTGGTTTAACCATGCTGCTGCCGCACGGCTACGAAGGTCAGGGTCCTGAACACTCCTCTGCACGCTTGGAGCGTTTCCTGCAAATGTGTGCTGAGCACAACATGCAGGTATGTGTGCCGACGACTCCTGCGCAGATTTATCACTTGCTGCGTCGTCAGGTAATTCGTCCGCTGCGTAAGCCACTTATCGTGATGACACCAAAATCGCTACTGCGTCATAAAGAAGCGATTTCGAGTCTGGAAGATTTGGCCCACGGCAAGTTCCATATGGTGCTGGCTGACCAAGCCGATCTTGCACCTGAGAAGGTCACACGTGTTGTGCTATGTGCTGGCAAGGTCTACTACGACTTGGCCGCGTGGCGCGCTGAGAATGAGCGTCACGATACGGTGATATTGCGCCTTGAGCAGCTCTACCCCTTCCCGAAAGAAGAGCTTCTGGAAGCACTTAAAGGCTATACCAATGTCGAGGACATCGTGTGGTGTCAGGAAGAGCCGCTGAATCAAGGCGCTTGGTACTCCAGTCAGCACCACATGCGTGCAGTGGCCGATATGCTGAAAGATGGCTTCGGACGCGATTTGAAATTTGCAGGACGTCCTGCCTCTGCTGCTCCAGCAGCTGGCTATATGTCCGTCCATACTGAACAGCAGCGCCAGCTGGTGGAAGACGCTTTTAATTTATAAGCGGCCACTGGATTTAGAGAATACATAAGGGAAACGACATGGCTACTGATATCAAAGCGCCAACCTTTCCGGAATCCGTTGCCGAAGGCACAGTGGCGGCGTGGCATAAAAAGCCGGGTGACAGCGTTGAGCGTGACGAGCTGATTGTTGAAATCGAAACCGACAAAGTGGTGCTCGAAGTGGTTGCACCGGAAGCGGGTACCCTGACTGACGTCATGGCCGAAGAGGGCGATACCGTTCAGTCAGAGCAGGTGCTAGGCAAAATCGGTGAAGGCAGTGCCTCTGGCGACAGCGGCAAGAAAGAAGAAAGCGCTTCTGAAGCACCGAAAGAAACCGCTTCAGAAAAACCTGCTAGCAGCGGTAACGGTGGTGGCAAAAAGCACGATGTAAAAGCGCCCAGCTTCCCTGAGTCTATCCAGGAAGGCACCGTCGCCACGTGGCACAAAAAGGTTGGCGAAGCAGTCAAGCGCGATGAAGTGCTGGCAGACATCGAAACCGACAAAGTAGTGCTGGAAGTTGTCGCACCCGCCGATGGTGCCCTGGCTGAAATTAAAGCTGAAGAGGGTAGCCAGGTAGAATCCGAAGCGGTTCTGGCGATCTTCACCGAAGGTGCTGGTGGTGACAGTACTGGCGGTGATGCAGCGCCTGCCAAAGCAGACAGCAGCGACGATGAAGGCGCCGATGAGAAAGTGGGCGACAAGATTCTAGCCCCTTCTGCACGCAAGATGGTAGCTGAGCATGACCTGGACGTTGCCAAGATTGAGGGCACCGGCAAAGGTGGCCGCATCTTGAAAGAAGACGTTCAGAAAGCCGTTAAAGACGGTTCCGCTAAGAAAGGTGCAAAATCTGCTGCACCGGCCAAAGCGGCGGCTGCACCCATGGCTGAAGGCGAACGCGTTGAGAAGCGCGTGCCGATGAGTCGCTTGCGTCAAACCATCGCTAAGCGTTTGGTTCAGGCGCAGCAGACTGCTGCCATGCTGACCACGTATAACGAAGTGGACATGACTGAAATCATGGCCCTGCGTGCGCAGTACAAAGATACCTTCCAAAAAGCTCACGATATCAAGCTGGGCTTTATGGGCTTCTTTGTTAAAGCAGCTTCTGAAGCACTCAAGCGTTACCCCGACGTGAACGCCTCCATTGACGGTACCGATATCGTTTATCATGGTTATCAGGATATCGGTGTTGCTGTATCCACTGATCGTGGCTTGGTGGTACCGGTACTGCGCGATACCGACAGCATGAAAATTGCTGACGTCGAGCGCACTATTGTTGATTTTGGTAAGCGTGCCCGCGACGGCAAGCTAGGTATGGACGACATGATCGGTGGCACCTTCACCATCACCAATGGCGGTACCTTTGGGTCGTTGATGTCGACGCCGATCATCAACCCGCCGCAAACCGCCATCCTGGGTATGCACAAGATTCAGGATCGTCCGATGGCAGTTAACGGTAAGGTCGAGATCCGCCCGATGATGTATCTGGCGCTCTCTTATGACCACCGTATGATCGACGGCAAAGACGCCGTTCAATTCTTGGTTACCCTGAAAGAATTGCTGGAAGACCCTGCACGTTTGTTGCTGGACGTCTAAAAAACATAAGCGTCATATTGTTTACGTACGCTAATGCATAATCCAGGATTTATCTGCAATCGCACACAGCCATCCGCCCTACAGGGCGGGTGGTCAGCAAGCTAAAGGAGCCAACATGGCTGATAAGTTTGATGTGATCGTTATCGGTGCCGGCCCTGGCGGGTACGTAGCCGCCATTCGGGCAGCACAAATGGGTCTGAAAGCGGCCTGTGTCGAGAAATGGATCGGTAAAGAAGGCAACGTTGTTCACGGCGGTACGTGCTTGAACGTTGGCTGTATCCCGTCTAAAGCGCTGCTTGAGGCGTCGCATAAGTTCGCCGAAGCCAAGCACGATTTCGATGACATGGGTATTCAGGCGGGTGACGTCACCATGGACGTTGCCAAGATGATTGCGCGCAAGGACAAGATCGTTAAGAACTTGACCGGCGGCATTTCTGGTCTGTTTAAAGCCAATGGCGTCACCGCTATTGAAGGTACCGCTAAAGTCACCTCGGGCAAGCAAGTTGAAGTCACCGATGCTGAAGGCAATACCACGACTTATGACGCTGAGAACATCGTCATTGCTGCAGGCTCTGTGCCGGTTGAAATTCCGCCGACGCCGCTGACCGAAGGGCTGATCGTTGATTCGACCGGCGCGCTGGAATTCACCGAAACACCTAAGCGTTTGGGCGTTATCGGTGCTGGCATCATCGGCCTTGAGTTAGGCAGCGTGTGGAATCGCCTGGGGTCTGAAGTCACGGTACTTGAAGCCATGGACTCCTTCCTGCCGATGGTGGATACCACCGTCGCTAAAGAGACTCAAAAACTGCTCAAGAAGCAGGGCCTTGATATTAAGCTGGGCGCCCGTGTTACCGGCTCTGAAGTCAAAGGCGAAGAAGTTGTCGTCAAGTACAGCGATGCCAATGGCGAACAAGAGATGACGTTTGACAAGCTCATTGTTTGCGTCGGCCGTCGCCCCTACACCAAAGGCGTTATCGCCGACGGTGTTAGCATTGAACTGGATGAGCGTGGCTTCATCTTTGTTGATGACCAGTGCCGCACGAATGTCCCGGGCGTTTACGCCATTGGTGACTGTGTACGTGGCCCGATGCTGGCGCACAAAGCCTCTGAAGAGGGCATTATGGTGGCTGATATCATTGCTGGCCATAAAGCCGAGATGAACTACGACACTATCCCAAGCGTTATCTATACCTACCCGGAAGTGGCGTGGGTTGGTATGACTGAGCAAGACGCGAAAGCCAAAGGTATCGAAGTTAAAACCGGCACCTTCCCCTTCGCGGCCAGCGGTCGTGCCATGGCTAACAACGCCACCGAAGGTAGCGCCAAAATCATCGCTGATGCAACAACTGACCGTATTCTTGGTATGCACATCGTTGGTCAACACGCTGGCGAAATGATTGCCCAAGGCGTGATTGCGATGGAATTCGGCTCCAGCGCCGAAGACCTAGCGCTGACCTGCTACGCGCACCCGACCATGTCGGAAGCCGTACACGAAGCTGCCCTCGCGGTTGATGGCCACGCTATTCATATGGCTAATCGCAAAAAGCGTAAATAATTCAGTAAGCAACAACGAAGCGCCACCCCTGGGTGGCGCAACACTTTCGGCTTTGCCATAAAAAAGCAAAGATCGAAGGAAACGGGGATGATCAGTTTTTTAAGCTCGTTCTTTTAAGACGGTCTTAAAAGAAAACTGATCATCGTTCGAGTCACATGCAACCAATGGCATGAATCGATGAATCTTCACGAGTATCAAGGTAAACAGCTGTTTGCCGATTACGGTCTACCAGTGTCAAAAGGCTTTGCTGTTGACACCCCAGAAGAAGCGGAAGAAGCGTGTAAAAAAATCGGTGGTGACATGTGGGTGGTTAAAGCCCAGGTTCACGCTGGTGGCCGCGGTAAAGCGGGTGGCGTTAAGCTGATCAAAGATCCTGCTGAAGCCAAAGCATTTGCTGAAAAGTGGTTGGGCAAGAACCTGGTTACCTTCCAGACTGATGAAAAAGGTCAGCCGGTTGCCAAGATTCTAGTTGAAACCTGCACTGACATCGCCGATGAGCTTTACCTCGGTGCTGTCGTTGACCGTACTACCCGTCGCGTGGTCTTCATGGCCTCTACTGAAGGCGGTGTAGAAATTGAGACGGTTGCAGAAGAAACACCTGAAAAAATCCTTAAAGCCGAAATCGACCCGCTGGTTGGCGCACAGCCATACCAAGCGCGTGAGCTGGCGTTTGCGCTGGGCCTGAAAGGCGACCAGATCAAGCAGTTCACCAAGATTTTCCTAGGTCTTTCTCAGTTGTTCCACGACAAAGACTTGGCGCTGTTAGAAATTAACCCGCTGGTAGTGACCGAAGAAGGCAATCTTCACTGCCTCGACGCGAAGCTAGGACTGGACAGCAACGCGCTGTACCGTCACCCAGACCTGCAGGCAATGCGTGACCCGTCTCAGGAAGATTCGCGCGAAGCCGATGCGGCTAAGTGGGAACTTAACTATGTCGCGCTTGATGGCAACATCGGCTGCATGGTCAATGGCGCAGGCTTGGCCATGGGCACCATGGACATCGTTAACCTGAGCGGCGGCAAGCCAGCTAACTTCTTGGACGTTGGCGGCGGCGCCACCAAGGAGCGCGTGGCAGAAGCGTTCAAAATCATTCTGTCTGACGACAATGTTAAAGCCGTACTGGTTAACATCTTCGGCGGTATTGTTCGTTGCGACATGATTGCTGAAGGCATTATCGGTGCCGTTGAGCAGGTTGGTGTCAACGTGCCGGTTGTCGTACGTCTGGAAGGTAACAACGCCGAACTGGGTGCTGAGAAATTAGCCTCTAGCGGTCTGAACATCATCGCGGCTACTAGTCTGACCGACGCGGCTCAGCAGGTCGTTAAAGCGGCGGAGGGCAAGTAATGAGCATCCTGATCGATAAGAACACCAAGGTCATCTGCCAAGGCTTTACTGGCGGCCAAGGTACGTTCCACTCCGAGCAGGCGATTGCCTACGGTACGAAGATGGTCGGTGGTGTTACACCGGGCAAAGGCGGCCAAGAGCACCTCGGTTTGCCCGTTTTCAACACCGTGAAAGAAGCGGTAGAGAAAACCGGCGCGGAAGCCAGCGTAATCTACGTACCGGCACCGTTCTGTAAAGACTCAATCCTTGAAGCGGCGAATGCCGGTATCAAGTTGATTGTGTGCATCACCGAAGGCATCGCTACGCTCGACATGCTCGAAGCTAAAGTGAAGTGCGACGAGCTGGGCGTACGTCTGATCGGCCCGAACTGCCCCGGCGTTATCACCCCGGGTGAATGCAAAATCGGCATTATGCCGGGTCACATTCACCAGCCTGGTCGCGTTGGTATCGTATCGCGCTCTGGTACGCTGACCTATGAAGCCGTTAAGCAGACCACTGACCACGGTTTTGGTCAGTCTACCTGTGTCGGTATCGGTGGCGACCCGATTCCGGGTTCTAACTTTATCGACATCCTTGAGATGTTCGAAAAAGACCCGAAAACCGAAGCTATCGTGATGATCGGTGAAATCGGCGGCACGGCTGAAGAAGAAGCCGCGGCTTACATTAAGGCCAACGTTT
This sequence comes from Halomonas sp., assembly GCF_011050415.1. Classification (GTDB taxonomy): domain Bacteria; phylum Pseudomonadota; class Gammaproteobacteria; order Pseudomonadales; family Halomonadaceae; genus Vreelandella. The sequence continues at coordinate 140,013 of NZ_DRFS01000017.1, read as the reverse complement.
CTAAGCCTGTGGTTTCCTACATTGCCGGTGTGACTGCACCTCCTGGCAAGCGTATGGGCCACGCGGGCGCGATCATCTCTGGCGGTAAAGGCACCGCTGACGAGAAATTTGCTGCTCTAGAAGACGCCGGTGTTAAAACCGTACGCTCTTTGGCTGAAATCGGCGATGCGCTGAAAGAAGTGACTGGCTGGTAAGCCATTGACGTTTTTAGCACGCTATAAGGGCGCCCCACGGGGCGCCCTTATTCATTTCTCACGGCTAGATCTATTCTGTCGATGAGCGACGCAGCATGCGATAGGTATACAGAATAAACAGCGGTGCGCCTGCCGCCAAATAAAGGTGATAGCTGACTAACCGCCACACCAATACCGCTGCTGCGGCCTGCTCGCGCTCCATCAGCGGTAGTAACAGGCTACCCACTCCCACCTCAGCGGCACCCGCGCCGCCGGGTAAAAAGCTGAACTGGCTGGCGGCCATGGCCAGCATTTGGGTTAAAAACGTCCACATCCAATCTGCATGGCCGCCTACTCCCAGCACCGCTAAATAGAGCAAGCTATAGCGCATCAGCCAATGCGCCGTGGTCAGTAATAGCATCGCGAATAGCGTGGAGCGCGGCAGCTCAAGCGTCACCTTTAACGCATGCCGACAGCGTAATAGGCGCCGTGCAAGCCAGCGCCGCCGATAATGGCTTGGCCATGGCGTGTTCATACTGGTTGAGCGTAATAGGCTGGGTAAATAGCGCATTACCACAATCACCACTGTTGCCATCAGGGCTAAACCGACCAACGCCCATTGCACCAACGATTGATGTGGCCACTGGGTGTCGCTTAGCAGCGAAAAGAGCACCAGGCCGCTCAGCATCGCCAGGAAGAACAGTAGGTCACAGCCTTGATCAATCAGGAACATCGCCGCGCCTTTGGCGGGCGGAAAGCCGCGCTGGGCAAGCAGCATCAATAGGGTGACGGGGCCACCGCTGCCGCCTGGAGTGGCGCACAGCGCAAACTTGGACGCCAGTTCAATACCCAGTGCGCCGCACTGGCCGAGCCTGCCGGCACGGCCACCCAGCATTAAGCGCATTCTCATCGCATTAAGATTCCAGCATAGAAACGCTAGCAAAAGCATTAATAGCAATAATTCGAGTGGAAAATGCCTTACCCGCTGTAACGCTTCTGCGCCGCCCAGCCAGGCGGTGAGCACCAGCGGCGCAATGAGCGCCAAGGCAATCATCACGCCGTGGATAGGACGCCACTTGAGTAGCTGACGACTAGTGCTGTTGGTGGAGTGCATACGGTTGGCTGCCGTGACAAAGGTATTGATAGTGCTCAAGCAGTGAATGCATAACGCCATCCCAGTTGAAATGGCGCTCCACATGGCGCCGCGCATAGCGTCCACTGGCGGCGACATCATTACTGAACAGCGCCACACACGCCTCAGCCATGGCAATGGCGTCATGCGGTTTACATAGAATACCCGCCCCCAACGGTACGTTTTCTGCCAGCGCTCCAGCGCGTGCGGCTATCACCGGGATACCGCTGGCCATGGCTTCCTGGGCAATTAAGCCGAAGGTTTCGCGGGTGCCGGCGTGTAGCAGGGCATCGCTACTGGCGAGGGCCTTCGCTACCTCATGGGCACCGCAACAGCGATCCACAATGGTGACATTGCCGGGCACATGATGCGGCATGCCGGGGCCCATCAGCAGCAAATGGTAATCGCTGCCTAGCTGGCGCATCGTTGAAAGCAGCACATCAATATTTTTCTCGCGTGAGTTGCGTCCCACAAAGATCAGCAGCTTTTTATCGCCGGGTATACCCATGGTTTGTCGAAAGATAGGGTCACGCTGCTGGGGGTTAAATTGCGTCAAATCGACGCCTAACGGCTGAACGCGAACGTTATCGACGCCCCAATCCCGAAGCCGGTTAGCCATGGCGTTGCAGGGCGCCAGCACGCTATCAAACTGGCTATAAAGATCCGTGACATAGCGGGTTAAGCGCTTCTCAACGTAGCGCCCAAAACGATCGCCCATCAAACGGGGGAGGTCGGAATGATAAAAGCCGACCACCGGCACGCCGAGCCGCTGACCTGCTGCGAGTGCGGCCCATGCCGTGACGTACGGGTCGCCTGACTCAATAAGGTCAGGGTTTAGATCAATCAGAGTATCGCGCCAGGCTGAGCCTCGCAGCGGAAAACGATAGCCCTGACCCAAGGGCAGATGTAATGCCGGTAAGGTGTGATGGTCGCCCAAGCTATCGCGCTCCGGTCCCGGCACCAGCAGGCTGGTACGTAGCTGTGGGATGCGCGAAAAAACGCGATGCTTGGCCTGTAAATAGGTGCGCACACCGCCGCTGGCGGGGGCATGAAACATCGTCACATCGGCAATGTGCAAGCTAACCTCCAACCCCAAACAAGTGTCATCGTTTCACCATAAAGGAGAAATAAGTCAGTTCAGCGACAGTTGAGCCGAGGCTCATATCTACGGCTAAGCCCTTTCCTCTCCGCCTTTCATGACACCTATTCCATCTGGTGGCTTGGGATCTATGCGTCGTTTTATTTTGTTTATTTGTTGACTCTTGGCCGAGCTGGACTAATATAACATCCATATGGATGGTATATGGAATCCATATGGATTCCTTTTGGATGTTGTTTGATGCTTTATGTCCCATCACAAAGGTGTCTAGTTATTAACCATAATGAGGAGTGATGCATGAGTGTGCACGAACTGCGCCGCAAGAGCGGCGACTCCAGCGAGAAAATCACTATCAATCTGGGGGTCGTTGACCTGGGGCAGATCGACCTGCTGGTTCAGGAAGGCTTCTACTCCAACCGAACCGATCTGATACGCACCGCCATCCGTAACCAGTTGTTGACCCATGCCGAGGTCGTTAAGGAAACCGTGACCCGTAAGGCGTTTGTGTTGGGTCTTGAGCATTACAGCCGTGCGGATCTAGAGGCCCTGCAGTTAGCCGGGGAGAAGTTACAGATTCAGGTGCTGGGCATGGCCAGCATTGCCGACGACGTCACACCAGAGCTTGCTCTTGCCACTATCGAATCGGTGGTTGTACTGGGGGCGCTTAATGCCAGCAAAGCGGTTAAGGCCGCTCTGGCAGAGCGTATCCACTGAATTACCCACTCAATCATTCACCACGCAATCATTGAAAAAGGAAATTGAAAATGATCGATGCCACTATGACCAAGCGAATGGAAGAAGCGACACGGCTCACGCGTGCCGGAAAGCTGAACGAGGCAATGGCACTACTGCAGGGCACTACGCCCGTCGCGCCCGCCCGGCGTGGTGAAGAAACACCGGATAATGCTTACCAGGGAGGCAATACCTTCGACAGCACTTACCAGGTTATTGATGAAGAGGTTATCGATGAAGAGGTTAGGGCATCAAAGCCTGAACCTGCTGAGTCGCCAACGGCTGCTTTCTCAACCGGCGATATTAAAATGCCTGCTGCATGGCGGGATAAGTGGATGAAGTTTCGCGGTGGAATGGCCCAGCCCGAGCAAGCACCGAGTGCCAGCGAGGAACCGCAACCAGGGGCCTTTACTGCCGGTCGGTTTACTAACGCTGCGGGCACGCGTGATTACAAGCTGTATATCCCCAGCGGCTATAACGGGCAGGCGCTGCCGCTAGTGGTTATGCTGCATGGCTGTACACAAAACCCTGATGACTTCGCTGCCGGCACCGACATGAACCGGCTGGTCGAAGAGCAGCTTTGTTGCGTACTTTATCCAGCCCAGCCAATGACGGCCAACAGCTCGAAGTGCTGGAACTGGTTTAAAGTCGAAGACCAGCAGCGCGAGGGTGGTGAACCAGCCATTATTGCCGGTATGGCCCGCCAGATCATCGATACCCATGGCCTTGATGATTCCCGAGTTTATGTGGCAGGGCTTTCAGCAGGTGCGGCCATGGCGACGACACTGGCGATGACCTATCCGGATCTGTTTGCGGCGGTATGCGTGCACTCTGGGCTTCCACACGGCGTGGCTCAGAGCCTCCCCGATGCGCTGGGTGCAATGCAAGGTGGCACTGGGCCCCTTGGCGGTGGTAAAGCGAAAGAAAGCGGCTGGGCATCGGAAGTACCCGCCATCATCTTTCATGGCGACCGCGATACCACCGTACACCCTAGCAATGCGGATCGTGTAGCCGCTCAGTACACTAAGTCGCGTCAAGCCGGAGCAAAGGTAGAACAGGGCAAGGTGGCCAATGGCCATGCCTACACGCGCACCACGCACCACAATGCGAAGGGCAAACCCAGCCTGGAGCAGTGGCAGATACACGGTGCAGGCCACGCTTGGTCGGGCGGCAGCGCAAAAGGAAGCTACACCGACCCCAAGGGACCTGATGCTACGAAAGAAATGCTGCGATTCTTCTTTCAACATCAGAAAGCTTAAGGGCGCACAGAACCAACAACGGCACCCTAGGGTGCCGTTGTTGGTTACCTCAAACGTGACTTAAATGACAGGTTCAAGCAGCCGGTTTAGCCACTAGCGAGCGAGTCTCTTCGCGGGCTTCGGTAAGCACTACGCGAAGCGGATCGCCAAGCTTGAAACGCTCTTCGCCTTCGATCTGGATCCGCCCCTCTTTATCATCAATCACCACTTTGCTGCGGTCACTGTGCATCAAGGGGGCTGGAACAAAGGCGGTCGCGCCGTTTTCCAGCAGGCGAACGCGCATACCGCCACGGTTGATGGCCATGATTTCGGCCTCAAACGTATCCTGGTTCTGCGCAGCAGGTGTCAGGTAGCGCACGTAGAGCCAGTCTTTTACGTCGCGCTCGGCCATACGGTTCAGGCGGCGACGCTCTGTCAGCTGCTCGGTGAGCTGCTGGGTGGCTTCAGCAGGGGCCTGCTCGCCTTTCAGCACGCGCTTGATCAGGCGGTGGTTGACCATATCGCCATACTTACGAATCGGCGAGGTCCAGGTAGCGTAGGCTGCCAGCCCCAGGCCAAAGTGCGGGCCAGGCTGGGCGGACATCATTGTAAAGCCTTGGAAACGGCGCAGGCGCGCATCCAGCCAAGCATCGTCGCGGCTTTCTAACGCGCGCTTCAGCTCGGTGTAGCGGGCAAGCTCGGTGAGCGCTTCACGCTCAACCACGATCTCCTGACCTGCCAGGAATTCTTGGGCAGCTTCGGCTTTCTCCGGCTCAAAGGCGCGATGCACGTTAAAGATACCGTGACCGATATGGCTTGCCAGGAAGTCCGCACAGCAGGCGTTGGCCACAATCATCGACTCTTCGATCATGCGGTTGGCAATGCGGCGCTCTTCGGTGCGCACTGCCAGTACGTTGCCAGCAGGGTCCAGATCAAACACATAGTCCGGACGGTCTTTAAACACCAGCGCGTGTTCGTTGCGCCAAGCGGTACGCGCCTCGGTCAAGTCACGCAGGGCAGCGAGCTGTTCAGTAATCTCATCAGCCGGGGCCCAGTCGCCTTGACCTTCGATCCAATCAGAAACGTTGTCATAAACGAGCTTGGCGTGTGATTTAACGTTGGCTGCGAAGAAGCGGTAGTCACCCAGGCTGCCGTCGGCATTGATATCCAGCGTACAGGCCAGCGCAGGGCGCTCCTGGTTTTCCCACAGCGAGCAGAGGTCATCTGCCAACTGCTCCGGCAGCATGGTGACATTCTGGCCGGGCAGGTAAACGGTGAAGGCACGGGTGCGCGCTTCTAAATCAGCCGCATGACCTTCTGCCACGTAAGCAGTGGGGTCAGCAATCGCTACGCTAAGCTGCCAGCCGCCTTCGGCACGCGTCGCAATGTGCAACGCGTCGTCCATATCGCGGGTCTTCTCACCATCGATAGTAAAGAAGGGAGTAGCGGTTAGGTCTTCGCGAGTAAGGCCTTCATCCAGCAGCGGCCAGTCGGTACCTGCATCTGGGCACTCTTGCTCCAGCGCATGGCGCGCAAGGGTCACGCGCCACGGCACTGCCGGGTCAGCGCTTTTGGCAACTAGCTCATCAATCTGGGCAAAGAAAGCGCGGTCATCGGCTTTTAACGGGTGATGCACCAGGCGTGCAACGACCCAATCGCCGTCAGCAAAGCTCTCTTCATCAAGGTTGTTCTTAATCCGCGCCTTGATAACGTTTTTAATCGACGGGTGGTCGGGTACCACAGCCAGACGGCCTTCGCGCTTCTGCACGCGGGCAACAAATCGATCAAGCCCAGCTTCAATTAGCTTTTCCGGCTCAATGGATTTTTTGTCACCGTTCTCGTGAATCACGCCTTCCACGCGATCACCGTGAATAACCTGCTTCATGGCAGGCGGTGGCACGAAATAGGATTCACCGTCGTCGGTTTCGAGAAACCCGAAACCTTTGTCGGTGGCCTTGATCACCCCTTCAGCACGGGGGGTGGTTTGACGAATCTGTTGCTTGAGCTGGGCAAGCATGGCGTTATTCTGAAGCATGAGCTCAATCAGTTGGCGAGAGTTAGGGTGCCACTATACGGATTCCCGCAGGCTGCGCCAATTGTCGCCGAGTGAAGTTGGCCCTGATGTTCACTTGGATAACGGCGAGTCAAAGGCTTACATGCCCTCGAATGAATCGGTTAAGCTAAATACCCATGCCGATGGAGCGCACTATGACACCCCGCCTGATTGTTTCTGACCTGGATGGCACCCTACTAGGTAGCGACCACACCCTTCACGACAGCACCGTTGAAGTGCTGCGAGCACTGGTGAAGCAGGGTCATCATGTGGCGCTTGCTTCCGGGCGCCACTATCACGATATGAAAGTATTTCTTGATCAGTTGGATATCCCCGCGCACCTAATCAGTACCAACGGCGCCTATGTGCATGATCCAAAAGGCACCTTATTGGCTGCTAATCACGTTGATCCTGAGCATGCAAAAACGCTGATCAATCTGCCACGCCCGCCACAAGTGCGGCTCAGCCTATATCGTGAAAGCGGCTGGCATATTGATGCACAAGCCCCACACTTGCTCTCACTTCACGCTTCTACCGGCTTCAGCTACGACGTAGTGCCGCCCGCGCAGATGGACATTAATGGTGTGGGAAAGGTGCTCTATTTGGGCGATCCAGTTGCCCTGAAAGCGTTGGAAAACCAAGCCCATGAAGCCCACGGAGACGGGCTGCATATTACTTACTCTACGATTGATTCGCTGGAGATCATGGCGGGTGGGGTCAATAAAGGCGTGGCGTTAGCGGCACTGCTGGAACGGTTGGGCTTAACGCCCTCAGACTGTTTGGCTTTTGGCGACAACCTTAACGATACCGAAATGCTCGTTTTAGCAGGGGAGGCCCAGGTAATGGCCAATGCCCACCCTGAGCTGTTTGATCGTATCAAGGGGGCCGAACGGATCGGTCACCACGGCGAAGCCGCCGTTGCTGAGTGGTTGAAAAAGCGGTTTGGTATGTAATTCTGCATCGAAACACAAAACAGCCCTGCTGAAACCAGCAGGGCTGTTTTGCTTTTCATGACCGTTTCACTTATCAGGAGCGAATAAGCCGCAGCTCGCCATTGAGTGCCTTGATGATCGAGTAGCACATCAGCAGCATGACAATGGAGAACGGAATCGCAGTGGCGGTTACGCCTGCTTGAAGCGCTGTTAACCCCCCGCCAATAAGCAGCACAATGGCGATCAAACCTTCGACGATCGCCCAGAACATCCGCTGAGGCCGTGGCGCATCAATCTTGCCACCGGCGGTGATGGTGTCGATCACTAGCGAGCCGGAGTCCGAAGAGGTGACAAAGAAAATCAGCGCCAAGACGATACCCAGGGTCGACATCAGGCCGGTCAGCGGCAATTCATTAAGCATGCCGAAGAGTGATAATTCAGGCCGATAGTTATCGATCACATACTCTTTGACCAAGCTGCCAGCGGGATTCGCATAAAGTTGCTCAAGCGCCGTTGAACCGAAGACGCCCATCCAGATAAAGATAAACAGGCTGGGAACCAACAATACGCAGAGTACAAACTCACGCACCGTGCGGCCTTTCGACACTCGGGCAATAAACATACCGACGAAAGGTGCCCAGCTAATCCACCATGCCCAGTAGAAAATCGTCCAATCCTGGCGGTAGGCGTCATCTTCACGACCGAACGGTGCGGATAAAGGCAGGAAATCCGTGACATAGGTGGTAAGCCCGTTCCAAAATCCCGTCAGGGCCAGAAGTGTAGGGCCTGCGAACAGCACGAAAAAGAAGAACAAAACAGCCAGAATCATGTTGATCTCAGAGAGCTTCTTCAGGCCACCCTCAAGTCCGCGCCATACTGACACTAGCGCGACGGCCGTCACTAAGAAGATTACGATGACTTGGGTGGTGGTGCTCACCTCCAGGCCGAAGACAAAGTTCATTCCCGCATTGGCCTGCTGCGCCCCAAGGCCGAGGGAGGTGGCCAACCCGAATAGCGTGGCAAACACCGCCAGGATATCGATCACATGCCCCCACCACCCCCAAACGCGCTCACCAAGGATGGGAAAGAATACCGAGCGAATCGAGAAGGGGAGGCCCTTGTTATAGGAAAAAATGCCCAACCCGAGCGCCATGACGACATAGACCGCCCAGCCATGGATACCCCAATGTAGGTAGGTGCCCGCAAGGCCTAGGGCACTGGCGTCCGCGATGGCCGCTGGGTTTAACTCACCATCGGCGCCAAACGGAGACTCGACGCCAAGCGGTAGCGAGACATTGGCATGATAAACCGGTTCCAGTACGCCGAAGAACAGCAAACCAATGCCGATACCTGCGGTGAACAGCATCGCAAACCAGGAAAGATAACTGTACTCCGGGCGAGCATCGGCTCCGCCTAGCCTTACCGACCCGTGGGGCAGCACGACCAGCGCCAAGCAGAACAGAATAAAGAAATCCACCAGGATCATAAAATACCAGTCCAACGTGCCCGTAGAGAAGGCGACGATGGACTGAAAAATGCTGCCTGCGCGATCAGGAAAGAACAGGGTAAGGACGATAAATATCACTGAGGCAATGGCCGATACCACAAAGACCCGGTTGTGAATATCAAAGCCAAAAGGGCCAAACTGGCCCTTGATATTGTCCTGGCCGACCACATAGTCGGTCTGCATATCGTTCGCGCCAGGGGAAGAATCGGAATCGCCGGGAGGATTCATAAAGTATTTTTCCGAAGTGGAGGATGCTATGTCAGTTGACCATCATGGCGTTATTCAGCGATAAAACCCAAACTGTTTTCAACGAAGAGTGGACGATGGTCTTGTTCTGGCATTTTATGGGCTTTTCTGTCGTTCCCGCGGTACCGGTTCTTTGTCGAGGCGTTTGATCTGCCGCCACAGATCCTGGCGAAGGTCGGCAAGCTTAGGTTGCTCATCGGCGGTGAAAGGCACTGGGCGGCACAGGCGCTGGGCGCGCAGGCCTAAGCGTGCGCTAAGTAGCCCGGTGGCCAGGCCCTGACCTGCGCGGGCGGAAAGCCGCGCCGCCAAATCGAGGGAGAGCATATCCATACTGGCGTCGGTAGCCAGTTCGCTGGCACCGGCAAACGCCATATTATGCAGCACGTTGCGAAACAGCCGCAGGCGGCTAGCGTAGCCTAGCTCCAACCCATAAAGACGGCAGAGCCGATCCACCATCGCCAAGCTGCGCCAGGCTACCAACGCCATGTCGACCAGGGTTAGCGGGCTGATCGCCACCATAATCGCGGTTTCACCAGACATGCGGGTAATCAGGCGCTGTGCTTCACGATCACGTGGAGCCAGCAGGTGATAGCGCAGCAGAGTTTGGATCTCTTCACCGCTATGGTGGGGCTGATTGGCGCGCTGAAAGGCCAGCCAGTGTGGGTCATCATCAGCGAGTTTGAGCTGGCGCCGAAGCTGCTCGGCCATGGCGCGGGCCTGCTGAGGCGAGCGTTGTGGCAGTTCTGCCAAGTTGGCACGCAGTTTGTCGTGACGCTTCAGACGGCGTAAACGCCCCAGCTCTTTTAGTAACGATAACCCCCCTAAACCAATCAGACTAATCCCGAACACCTGCCAGGCAATGGCTAGCCACTGGGATTGCGCTATGGCATCGGGTATGCCAGTGACAAGCTCGGCGGTGCCTAGGGCAGCGCCACCCGTCAGCGCAAATAGCAGCCCCCAGCGGCGTTTGCGCGGTGTGCCTAAGGTCGCCGCAGGTAGCGCTTTCTCTTCAGGAAGCGGGGCAAGCGGATGATGCTCACTGGTGCCGACAAAGGCTTCGCGCTGGCGCAGGGAGACCTCGATTTCAGCAACCTCTTCCGGCTTATCATCCAGCTTAAAGTGGCGGCGTGGCTGTGGGGTGGTCATGTGAGCTTATCTCCAATCAGCCAGTCGATGGCGGCGTCCATGCGAATATGATCCAGTGCTTCTGAGGTGGTGGGCATCGGACGAAAACCTGGGAAGTCAAAGCCCTGCTGCTGCCAAAAATCGGCGGTCGGTAAGCGAGTGGGTACATCGCCGGGGTAAACCAATACGTCCTCACCCTCCAGCGTAGTGCCGCGCAGAGCAGGTGAGCGCTTACCTTCGTGGGTAACCTCACGGGCTTCGGTGGCACGAATAGCGGCCAGCGAAAGCGCTTTTACAGGTACGTTGGCAAAGCGAAGGTCTTTAAGTGGTTCTGCCAGTAAGGCCTCTAATAGCTGTACCACGTTGCCGTGCTGGTCGGGTGTCACATGATCCGCTTTGGCAGCGGCAATCGCCAGTCGGTCAATTTTAGGCGCGAACAGGCGTGTTAGCAGACTGCGTTTGCCGTAGTCAAAGCTGTGCATTAACTGGCGCAGCGCACGAGAAAGGTCTTCAAAGCGCTCAGGCCCTGCATTGAGCGCACCAAGTACATCTACCAGTACAATTTGGCGGTCAAAACGGCGGAAATGATCACGGTAGAAAGGCTTTACGACTTGCTGCTGATAGTAGCGAAAACGTGCGGCCAGTGTGGCGTAGAGGCTATTGGCGGGCAGTGCTTCCAGCGTCTCTTTGGAAACATTTAACTGCGGCAGCGGAAAAAATTGTAGCACCGGCGCGCCTTCCAGCTCGCCGGGCAGCAAAAAGCGGCCTGGCTGCAGGTCGGAAAAACCAGCTTGCTTGGCACGGCGTAGGCCTTGGGCATACTCATCGGCAAGCGCCGCGAGCTGGGCTTCATCTGCTTCACCCGCGGGGTCAAGTGGCTCCACCGCTGCCAGCCACTCAGTGAACAGGCTGCGCCGCTGTTCACCTTGGTGAAGTGCTTGGGCTTGGCTCCAGCTATAAAAATCGTGTTGCAGCAGTGGCAGGTCGAGCAGCCACTCACCAGGGTAATCGAACAGATCAAGCGTGAGATGGGCTATTTCAGGGGTAAACCAGCCGCTACGGGCCGGGCGGTAGCGTAGCTGTAAACGTAATTCGCTAATGCCACGGGTAGGTTCTGGCCAGCGTGGTGGTGTATCCCGCAACGCGGCCATGCCTGGGTCATAGGGAAAGCGAGGTACGCCCAGGTCAGGCTGGTTAAGCCGCTGGGCGCCAAGCAGGCGGCCTTCCCGGGCGGCTGGCAGTAAATCGAGGCGAGCTTCAACGCCTGCATGGCGCAGCTGATTGACCAGCGAGGTCAAAAAAGCGGTTTTGCCCGCTTGTGAAAGGCCGGTCACCGCTAGGCGCAGTTGGCGGTCTCGACCACGCTCTAACAAGTTGCTCAGTTCGCGATTTAACGGCTGGAGCATGCTTTATCCATTAATAGAGGGTAGGGGGCTTAACCTTCACTGGTTTGACTTTCACTGGCGTAACATTAACACCAGTTGATAAAACATCGGCATCGTAGCGATTTGAAAACCGATCACCGCGATAACATAGCCTGGCCAGCGGCGGGTCATCTTTTTTGCCAGGGTAAGACCTACTATACACACCACCATGCCGATGAGATTAAATGCCAACGTCGCTGCTTCCAGCCAGTCCTGTGGACTCATATACGCTCCTTAGCGGTTTTCCCCTCCGATGAGAGCAAATGATAACAACACATTGATGAACCAGCGGTTAACCGCGGCTAAGTGTCGTACCCAATAAATGTTGAGCACCGGGCACCAGCCAAACAGGGTCTAAACGCGTATTGGCGGCTTCAACGCAGATAAAATAGCGCGCAGCCTCGGCGGGTGTGTCGCTGGGGAGCTCGCTATCGGGGTGCCAAACGACGGTGGAGTCGCTGGACTGTTTGCCAATACGCAGGCTGCGCTCGCCATCATTTAGCAATACGGCTTGATTAGTGTGATAAATGCGGTCGACCGCACCGTGGATCGCAAGCGTACCTTGTTGCTCGCTTTCAGCGAAGCCGCGCAATTTATCGAGGTAACGTGCACCCGCAAGGCCTTCTAAACGGCACTGATGAATATCCGCAACGGCGAGGTAAGTGTGCAGTGCACCACTGGTTTTAACCGGCGTTTCACCAATGTTTTCGCTAATCAACTCAACGTTTAGCCGCTGGGCGTTGGCCTGAACCACTAAGCGAGCGGTGAGTTGAGTATGCAGGCGATGCTCAGGGGAAAGATGGACTTCAATGCCTTCTGCGTGCTCATCAACGGCGTCTAACCGCCACGCAGCATGGCGGGCGAGGCCGTGGAACGGGCCGTCACGCTCTGGGCTTTCATCGGCATAGCGTTCGTCGGCGAACCATGGCCAGCAGAGCGGAATCCCCCCACGGATAGCCCCTGGGAGTGCTTGAGGGGTGGGCGTCAACCATAGCCAGTCGATCTCTTCTGCTGGGCAGAAGTGGAGCACCTGAGCGCCCTGCAGGCTGATCACCAACTCCCCCCAAGGCATATTAAAAAGCACGACATCGCGACCTTCCCAGCTGGCCGTTTGCTGCCCTTGTATGCTTTTAAGCAGTTGTTTGAGCGAATCGGGGATCATGAATTTTCCTTTAAGAGTTGCCTAACTTCTACACCAGTAGGCGCCGAACAGTAGCGCTGTGTGCTATGGTAGAACAAGCATGACTGGCGGTAAAACACGTCCTAACGTACGTCGTTAAAACCCCTAATTGAACCAGTACTTGAAATGGTACTTAAAACAGTACTTGAACCAGTACTTGAAATAGCACTTGAAATAGTAAGGAGACTATATGGGCTTTATTGCATGGTTAATCATTGGTGGTCTGGCTGGCTGGATTGCTGGCAACATCATGCGCGGCGGCGGTTTCGGTATTATAGGTAACATTGGCGTCGGCATTATTGGTGCACTTATCGGTGGTTTTTTGTTCAGCCTTTTAGGGCTTACTTCCGGTGGCTTTATCGGTTCGCTGGTCACCGCGACAGTAGGTGCTGTGGTGCTGTTGTGGGTGATTAGTAAGGTCAGAAGTGCGTAGCTAGTAGCTCACTATATTAGCTCACTAGCGATCAACAACCGCCCGGCCTTGTGCCGGGCGGTGTCGTTTTACCCCAGCATAACGGTGGCTATCGGTGTTCGCGCCACTTTCCGTTACACTAGGCGGCTTTATCCCGGCTCACTGTCGGTGACCTATTGTTGGTGACACAGTTGTTTTTTCGAGGTGCCTCTTGATCGACGCGTTAAATGCTTGGTGGGCTCAACAGCTCGTGCTGTGTGATTGGGCGTTTACCCCTCATCCGCTGGCGGTCGATGCAGGGGCCGCTGAACAGCGCTTGCTACAATTAGGCATTACCAGCCGAGGCGAATTAGCTGAACAGCTGTTCCATGGGCTGGGGGCGCCTGCAGGCCATGCCGACCGTTTACTGGGCGCGCTGGAGTGGGCGGCGCTTGCCGGTGCCGCTGGCTGGCTAGAGGCTGACCAAGCCCGCTCTTGGGCGCACCACTTAACACGGCGCATTACCAGTGATTATGGAGATTTGCGTGCTTGGTTGGCGGATTTACGTCGTGCATTAGGCGCACGTGGCTGGGAAGTGGGAGCCGATGATCGCTTTATTGACGCCTGCCAAGCGCTGGCCAATTTAGAAGCTGAGGGCGAGGGAGTTACCTGGGAGACGCTAGAAAGTGCACTGGCTAAGCTTCCAGCGCCCGACCCGCTATGGCCCCAGCAGCCCCAAGCGCAAAGCTGGCGGCTATGTGCACTGTTTCGGCCGATTATCGTTTATCCCGCCAGTCAAACGGATTGGCCTGATGCCACTGAGTGGTTGGCTCACGTGTGGGATGTGCATGATCGTGACGCGCTGCTCGGGGCGATGCTTTGGTTAGGCGCTCAAGGGGAGCGCCAGCGTTGGGATATCGAGGCCCGTGAGCTATTAAGCATGGACAACGCGCAGCGCATGGAGTGGCAGCGCAGCGTGGTAGAAGAGTCGCCCTATGCGCCAGTGCTGAATAAGTTTGTTACTCAGGGTGAGCCTTTGGAGTGGGCAGCCTGGGACTGGTTACGTTTAGTGGAACTCGCCTGGGCTGGCGCGTGCTGTGGTTGGCTCAGTCAGGAGGAGGCCGATGACTTGGCGGGGCACGCCGCCGATTTAATTAGCCGCCGCTATCATGACTGGTACGCCGTTCTGAAAAGCTATGGCCGGGGGCAAAGCCTGTTTGACGGCATTGATCGGCGTGGCAAAACGCCTAGCGAGCGCCATCAGTTACTCTTGCATAGCGCCTACAGCCCCTGGAAGCGACCACCGGGAGAGCTATTAGATGAGCCAACCCGAAAGGCTTCGCAAACGCGCATTCGCCAGTGGCGCAATACTTCTCATCACTGGTTATTAGCATTGGCCAGCGTGCGTGAGCCCGATGTCATGCTGCGTCAGATCGACCCTTCAGCGACGCTGCCGGAAGAGCAGCGTGCTGATGCCGCGATGTATCTACAGGAATCATTGGGTCTGCATGCTGACGAGGGCGCTGAGGCGTTAGCGCGCTACTGGCTGCCTGCCCAAGCGCACCATCTTAACCAATTGGCGGCTGACGCCGTGCACGGTGTATTGCCGCCGTCGCAAAGTTGGTTTGGGCAGCCAACCTCTGAAGAGTTAAAGCAGCGCAACGCCGTTAAAGGCGTCAGTCGTCACGCGGCAACGATTCATATGGCGGAAAAGTTCGCCTTCTACCTGCATATGTCATTAGACAGCGGCTTGTTAGAGCGTGAGCCACTCATGGGCTACGCCAGTGCCCTACGCAGTTGCCTGTGCCGCTTCTATCCCAACGCCAAACGCTTATTAGATGCGTGGTTTGCCTGGGAAAGCTGTTTGCCCGAGCCTGAGCATGCCTCATTGGTGAATGAAATTGTCTGGCACATGGAAGACCCAGGCAGTCTGTTTCACTGGCTGGATTGGCGTCACGATGCTTGGTGCGAACCCGGCAGCCGCCCTACCTTAAGCCACTTTACTTCCATGTCACTGGTGGGCCCGCTGAACAGTGCGGTGTGGAGTGAGCCTCAGCCCGAAAGTGTCCGCGAGTGCGCTGAGATTCGCGAGTGGGTTGATAGTCACTACCACTTAAACAGCGCTGAAGACATGCAGGAGTTTTTAACCTACATGCTCGAGTCGGGGGATCGTCAGGAGTATCAGATTAACTACGCGCCTTATACCCTCAACCCTGAGCGGCTGGATGCCGAGATCGCTATTCTGGAATCCGGTGACTGTGCCGAAGACGAGCGCCATCATCTACTGCGGCTATGCCGTGTGCGTGACAATGAGGATAGCTGTAATGAGGTCGATATGGCCGCCTGGGATATTGCTCAGTTGGTCGATTTAGCCATTGCCGCGCGTCAGCTAGGCTGGTTGGATGGCGCTGCCTTTGCGCAAGTGTTAGATAGCGCCTATCAACTGGCGGCGGATCACTATTCCGGATGGCAGGAGTACGCCATGGGAATGTATGCCGGGTTCTCGTTTTTTATGGGCGAAACCCCAGAGCGGGAGAGCTTTTTAGCGGGCTTCCGGCAGGCTCTGGTGGCGTGGATCTGTGGCGCGCCGATCCTGGCTGGCCCATGGGTAAGCCTCGATTTTCCCGGCAATAAACCGCGCCATTTTGCGCCGTTACATATCGACACGTTGCCGGGTGATCAACGAACATTACATTGAAGCTCGCCAAACATATGATAACTAGCTTATAGTCCATGGCTGAGAAAAATGAGTTTTCTCATGTCGCCCACGTCATTAATGTTCTGAGGTTAATCGCATGGTTGCGTTGCCACGCCCCGCTGTGACCGCTGTCCGTGTTTTAAGTGTTTGTTTTTTAGTTACTTTATTCGCTGGTTGTGCTGGTTCTTCTCGCCAAAGCAGTATGCAGGCCCCAGATAACTACTTCTCCATGTCGTTACCGGGAATGGGGAAGGGCGTTAACCCGCTAATGTCGCCGGTTGACCCCATCAATGCCCAGTTGCGTAGCATGCAAGTTCCGCCACCAACAGTCGTTCGTGAAGCGCTACTGGCACAGCATAAACGCTGGGCAGGGACGCCTTACCGAATTGGCGGTACCTCAGAACGAGGAATTGACTGTTCGGCGCTGGTTCGCAATGTTTATCGTGATACCTTTAATCTAGAGTTACCGCGTTCCACCGATGGGCAAGTGCATAAGGGACGCCAGATCGATCGCCAAGAGCTGCAGGCGGGCGATCTGGTTTTCTTCAACCCCCCGGGTCGTTACAACCATGTGGGCATCTACGTGGGCGATGGCTATTTTCTTCACGCATCGACCTCACAAGGGGTGATTATTTCCAGCCTGGATAATAGTTACTGGCGTCGCCATTACTGGCAAGCACGTCGTGCGCTGGAACCAACTCACTTGGCTCAACTGGGTGGTAGTGTTTTCTAGTAGGAAAGTGCTTTCAAGCTGAGTAGTGCTTCTAGTTGTTAGCCTCACTTTAGGAATGGCATGATCGAAGCCAAAACGCGCGCCTGGTGGCGCGCCACCTTGGCGCTTTGCCTCGGCTCATTTCTTGTTTTTATTAATCTCTATGCGCCGCAACCGCTGTTGCCAGGGTTAAAGGAGACTTACCACGTCTCGACCTTGGGTGTCAGCCTCCTCATGTCGGTGTCGACGCTCTCATTGGCCTTGGCGCTACTGGTATTTGGACCACTTTCGGATGCTATTGGGCGCGAAGGCATCATGCGTATTACCCTGCTGCTAGCAGGTGGTTGCTCGCTTGCCTTAGCCTTTGCTCCTACCTTTGAAAGCTTACTGCTGCTGCGTCTGGTACAGGGGTTTGTACTGGGCGGGCTGCCTGCGGTCGCGATTGCCTGGATGGGCGATGAGTTTGAGAAGCCTGCGCTGCTCAGTGCCGTGGGGCTCTATATTGGCGCCAACTCACTGGGCGGTATTAGTGGGCGCATCGTCGGCGGTGCCGCAGCTGAAGTAGGTGGCCCCACCGCCGCCTTTCTCGCGGTAGGCGTAATAACGCTGATTGGTTGCGTCGTGTTTTGGCGCTTATTGCCCAACAGCCGTGCCTTTACCCCCCAGCGTTTCGAGCTGCGCAAAGCGGCCAGCGATCTATTTGGCCACTTGCGCAACCCAGTACTGCTCGCTGCTTACTGTTTGGGGGGGATCAATTTTCTCATCTTTATAAATCAATACAGCTATATCACCTTCCGCCTGGCGGCCGAGCCGTATCAGTTGGCCGCCAGCGGCCTGGGGCTGATTTTCTTGACCTATCTGGGTGGCACCTTCGGTTCGATGATTTCCGGGCGTTTAGCCGGGCGATTTTCGCCTGCTGCCTGCATGATGGTGGGCGTGATTATTTTAATGCTGGGCACGGCGATCACGCTGTCGAATTCCCTGTTAATGATTATTGTCGGGTTAAGCGTTAATGCCTTCGGCTTTTTCCTGGCGCACTCATTGGCGTCAAGTTGGGTGGGGCGTTATGCCCGCGGTGCACGGGGCAGTGCCTCGGCGCTCTATCTGGTGTTTTACTATATAGGTGCTAGCTTAGGCGGCTTCTGGTTGGAACCGTTCTGGCGCTGGGCCGGGTGGGCAGGGGTTAGCGTAGGCTCTTGGTTGCTGCTTAGCATTACGCTGATGATTGCTTTCGGCCTGTGGCGTTTTGAACGGCGCCAGTCAGTTGGCTAAACAAGTGTTAGTTAATCAACTTACCTTGGTAAAAGTTGGCGACGGTTCTTGGTTCAATTTACCACTTCTTAAGTGGTAATGCTGTGTGCAAAGTCGCGCTAGTAGTGCGCTATCGTGACTAATTACCAGCACGCCTAGCTTGCGTTGTTCGGCCTCTTGTTTTAAAGCCTGCCAAAGCTCTACCTGGGTAATAGGATCGAGCATGGTCGAAATTTCATCGGCCACTAGAAAGCGTACTCCTGGGGCCAATGCCCGCAGCACACACACGCGCTGCAACTCTCCCCCCGATAATGATTGTGGAAAGCGCGACAGCCATTTTGCTTGCACGCCAAACGCTTCGCACTGCGCTTCAGAGGGCGTCCAGGCTTCCCGTAGGATTTTACCTACCCGCCAGCGTGGATTAACCGCCAGCTCTGGCGATTGCGGTAACCACTGCACAGGCTGCAAGCCCTTTGCAGGAAGTGCTTCGCCATCCAGCGTGACGTCACCCGCCTGGGGCGTTAAATAGCCAGCCAATAGCTTGCCCAGCGTTGATTTCCCTGCCCCTGAATCGCCGCTTAAGCCGACCCATTCTCCCGCGTTCAGCGATAGTGAGACTGTTTGTATTAGCGGCACTTTGGTTGAAAACTGAAAGCTTAGCTGGCGTGCTTCAAGCAACGTTGGTCTCCTGTTGCATTTCAGGCACCGTGCCTAACGCAGTGGTGGAGAAATTATTGTCTGGCAGTGCTAGCCAAAGGCGTTGCGAATAGGCTTGGGTCAGCAAGCTGCCAATGCCTTGAAAGGCGCTAGCGGTGGCGGTCTCGACCTGCTTGCCATCTCGCATAATGGTAACGCGATCCGCAATCGGTAGGGCATGACGTAGATCGTGGGTAATTAAAATCACGGCTTTACCTTGATCGGCAAGGTCTCTTAGCGCATCCAAAACGCGCTGGCGCTGCTCAGGGTCAAGGCCCACGGTAGGCTCGTCAGCAATGACTAGCTGCGCTTGGCTAACATGGGCCATGGCTGTCAGCACGCGCCGCGCCATGCCCCCGGACAGCTCATGGGCATACGCCTGCTGCGCTCGGAGATCTAGCTGGTAGTGATTTAATGCTTGCTGGGCAGAGTGCCAGGCGGCTGCCGGTGAGTGACCGGCACGCTGTCCAGCCCAAGCTACTTGGCGCTGGGTGCGTACTAGCGGGTCTAAAGCGTTAAGCGACTGTGGAATCAGCGCCAGCACGCGCCCGCGAAGCTGGCGCTGACGAGTTTTATCAAGTGGTTGTCCTTGATAGTGAAGCTGCCCGCTTAATTGTGCTGACGCCGGCAGTAAGCCCATGATTGCGTAGGCGAGCAGACTTTTTCCGGCGCCTGACGCGCCCACTACCGCCTGTACCTCGCCTGCTGAAAAGCACAGCGAGAGCTCATCTAAGCAGGTTGCCCACTCACGCTTCCACCAGGAGGCATACATGGGTAACTTTAGCGATACCCGATCAATCGTTAACACGGTAAACCTCCTAGCAGAGTTTGCTTACAAGCGTTAAAGCGCGCGGCGCAGGTGGCTGGAGAGGCGGTCAAAGCTAAGTACCATCAGCAATAGCCCCAAGCCTGGAAAGACTCCCAGCCACCAGTAACCTCCGCTTAAATAGCGCATCGCATCCGCCAGCAGAACGCCAATGGCGGGCTGGCTTGGGCTTAAGCCAAAGCCCAAAAAGGTTAACGCCGCCTCATGCAAAATAGCGTGGGGAAATAGAAGTAGGCCGCCGACTAAACAGTGGGGCAGCAGATGAGGCAGTAAATGACGGTAGAGCACAAACCAACGAGACTTACCAAGCGCACGGGAAATGCGCACATAGGGCGCTTGCCGCAGCTGCAGTAGTTCGGCGCGTAATACGCGTGCCAAGCTGGGCCAGTGGGTAACCGCCACCGCAATAATCACCGCCTGTGTGCCACCACCTAGGGCAAAGGCGATCAGCATCAATAGAATCAGATGCGGTACGCTGAGTAGCGTATCGATCAACAGACTGACCAGGGCATCTAGCCTGCGTGAAAGGGTCGCCAGTGCTGCTAGGCTTAACGCAATTAGCGTGCTCAACAGGGCAGCTAAACAGCCCACCCAAAAACTTAGCGCCAACCCTGCGAGGGTTCGCGCCCAAAGCTCGCGCCCTAACGCATCGGTGCCGAACCAGTGATGAACACTGGGAGGGGCTAAGCGGGTATCGAATTGCATTTGCTGGGGTGAATCGCCCAGCCACCATTGGCTTGTGATCAGGCTGATAACCAATAGGCTAGTGACGGCCAGACTGAACGCGGCACGTATGCGCGGCTGGGCGTGTCTCATGTGCCACTCACGTTAATGCGCGGGTCGATCACGCTATAGAGCGTGTCGGCGATCATATTGCCGACGCTAACAAACAAGGCAGTAAACAGCGCAATACCCAGCAATAAGGGTATGTCACTGCGCAGGCCTGCGGCCACCGTGGCTTGGCCGAGCCCTGGGTAGGCAAACACCTGCTCGATTAATATCGAACCGCCAAACAGCTCTCCCAATGATGCAAATGCCAGTGTCACTGCCGGTAAGCTTGCATGGCGAAGGCCGTGTCGCCAGGCGACATCCATTCGCGAAGCGCCCTGAGCGAAAGCGTGAGTGGCCACTTCTGAGCGCATTAACTCAAGCATTCGGGTGCGCGTATGCAAGGTGATATTGGCGATACCCAGCAGTGCCAAGGTAGTAATGGGCAGCACTAAATGATGCAAGCGCGTCGCAACGCTGACATCTTGGCTCAAGGTGCCCGTCGGGCCGGCGCAGCAGGTCGGTGTCCATCCTAGCGTGACTGAGAATAGCAGCACGGCGAGTATCGCCAACCAGAATGCGGGGGTGGAGGCGGTGATATAGGCGTAGGTGCTGATCACCTTATCTAGCGCTGAGCCTTCTTTGGCACCCGCCACTACGCCCAGGCCAAAGCCCAGTAGTGCTGACAACAGCCACGCGCCGCTTAATAGTGCAATTGAGCGTTGAAAGCGCTGGCCAATGACCTCGCTGACCGGCTGGTTATATATGTGGCTCCAGCCTAAATCACCACTCACTAACTGCCGTAACCAGTGGCCAAACTGCACTGCAGGCGGTGCATCAAATCCCCAGCGCTGGGTGATTAATTCGCGCTGCTCAGGGCTTATCTGCGCCATCTGAGGGCCTAAATAAGCATCAATCGGATCAATCGGCGAAGCCATCATCAGCCCAAATGACACTAGTGCTACACACAGCATCACCAGCGTCAGGCGAGCCAGGCGCTTTGCTATTGATGGTAGCAATCGAGAGGCTATCAATCGCACGTCCAGCGCCAATCAAGCAAGTTGGTGGTGATTGGCCAGCCATGGCCGTGAGGCGCTACGCCAAGCTCGCCGATATCTAAGCAGGTATTTGCAAAATAGACATGCTCAAGATTCACCAGCCAAGCCCAGCTACTATCGCCACGCAATCCGTAACCTGATGTGCCGTCCCATTGAGCCGCGCGCCAGTATTGGTTGGCTTGCTCGATACTTTCAGCTGCCTGCGCGGCGTCAAGGTTAGTATCCACTGCCGGGTTGGCGTAAAAACCGCTGTTGTAATAACCATTGCCGGCATGCTGACTGTGAAAAAGGTAGTAAACCTCTTGGGGGCTGTGACTGCCGAAGCCAAACAAAATGGCGTCTTGATGCAGCGCTTCACGCTGGATTGCATCCCAATGGCGGCCGGTAGGCTGCATCTCGATACCCAGCGGACGTACCATCTCAGCGCTTACCTCCGCGAGCAGTTGCCGTGTGGTATCGCTAGAGGGGTAGGTGAGACGAAAGCGCGCGGGCAGACCATCCTTATAGCGCAGGCCGTCATCACGCAGCTCCCAGCCTGCGGTATTGAGCACTTCTTCGGCTTGGGCTAGTTGTGGGGCTTCGATGCGTTCATCATCGTCACTCCAGGGCAGGCCATCGGCTGGGCCATAAGCAGGGCGTCCAAAGCCGAGCAGCGCAACTTCCGCTAGGGCCTCGCGATCAACGGCTAAATTGATCGCTTGGCGAATGGCAAGGTCGGCGGTGACATCGTTGCCAATTGGCGCGCCTGAGTCAGCTTGTTCACCGTTGGCTGGCTGCATGGGGAAAAGAATGCCGCGGTTATCAACGCTCTCCATGATCACCCGCTGCATATGTGCGGGAAGCTGGGTGGCCAATGCAGCGGGCACAGAGGCAACATCTACCTGACCGGCATGGGCGGCGCTTAGGCTGGCGTCTTCGCCAGTGAACAGAAAAACCAGTCGTTCAAACGCAGGCGTAGGGCCATAGAAGTGGGGGTTACGCTCAACAATTAACTGCTCGCCTTCCTGCCACTCCACCAGTTGGTAGGGCCCAGAGCCAAGGGGCTGCCTGCCATAGCGGGCGCTATAACCGTTTTCGCGTGCGGCATGGGGCACAATGCCCAGGGTTAACAGCTGGTCGATAAAGGTGATGCGCGGCGAATGAAGGCTAAGCGTGACCGTATGGTCATCAACCGCATTGGCGTCCGCAAGTGCGCTAAGGTCAGCCCGCCCGCCTGCCTTGGCTGCCGCATTGAAGGTGTAGGCGACATCGTGGGCAGTCAGTGGTGTGCCATCAGCAAAGCGGGCATCGTCACGCAGTGTAAGTGTCCAGGTCAGGCGGTCTTCCGAAAGCGACCATTCAGTGGCCAATTCTGGCTGAGGCGATAAATCATTGCCCCGTAAAAGTAGCGTCGACTGAAATAAAGGCGTGCCGTATTGTCCCCAGCCTAATAGCGGGTCGAAGCCTTGCTCAGGCTCGCCGCCAATGGCAAGCACTAGCTGTTCTTTTGCCAGCGCAGCGCTGGTGGCGACTAAGCAACTTAACGCAAGACCCAGTAAGATAGGCTGAGATGGTTTAGCCATCGTTTTATCCTTGATGCGATAAGTATGATGTTTTTGCAATAACGTCATACTAACGGCGCAAGCACCCTATGAAAAGCTAATCGGCAAAGGAGGCGTGAATGCAGCGTGTAACGGTAACGCTTGATGAGGAGTTGCTGGCCGAGGTAGATGGCTTAATGCGCGAGCGCGGCTATCAAAACCGTTCCGAGGCGATTCGTGACTTAACACGCAGTGGCTTGAAACAGGCGAGGGAAGAGGCTGCTCCGGAGGCACCCTGCATGGGGGCGCTGGTATATGTCTATGATCATGCCGCACGTGAGCTATCAAAGCGTTTAACCAGCCACTCCCATGACCATCATGACCTGACGTTGTCGACCCTGCATGTGCATATCAACCATGATAGCTGTCTGGAAGTAGCGCTGCTGAAAGGCCAGGGCAGTGCGCTTAAGCAGTTTGCCGCCGAAGTCACGTCCTCCAGAAGCGTGCGCCATGGGCAATTAGTGCTAATACCCGATGAGTAAGCGGTTACTGTACAGACATAAAAAAAGGTGACCCGAGGGCCACCTTTTCTAGAGCAGAAGCGCGAGAGCAATTAGTGCTCAACGCCGCCTTCGCCGTGCACGTGTCCGTGCTCTACTTCTTCAGCGCTGGCTTCACGTACTTCAGCAATCTCAACGTCAAAATTGAGTTGCTGACCTGCCAGCGGGTGGTTGCCATCAACAACAACCGTATCGCCTTCAACTTTCTTAACGGTAACCATTAAAGGGCCGCCTTGAGTCTGGGCTTGGAACTGCATGCCAGGCTCAATACTTTCAACGCCCTGGAAGGCATCGCGGGGTACTTCTTGCATCAGTTGCTCTTGCAACTCGCCGTAACCTTCTTCAGGTGACACGCTAACGTTCAGCTTGTCGCCTGCTGCACGGCCTTCCAAGCCTTTCTCAAGGCCAGGAATAATATTGCCAGCGCCGTGTAGGTAGGTAAGCGGCTCACGGCCTTCAGAACTGTCTAGCACTTCACCTGCATCGTTAGTCAGGGTGTAGTGGAACGCGACAACCGAGTTTTGCGCAATTTGCATGGAATAACCTTTCGGTGAGTGCATGTTCCAATATGGTAACGCGTGTGGCTCGGCTTGTCAGGGGGTAAGGGTGCTTTTTCCCTGCCTCAACTTTTGGCGGTATTGCGCCTTAAGGTGACCAGGGATACCCTACGACCATCACTTTTTCCTTTGCCCTATCATTTTGGGAGCTTGGCTATGACGATTTTGATTATTTGGCTAATCGGGTTTGGCTTGATTGCATATTTTGCTAATCAACGCTGGAATAGCGGTGTTAGCCGTGGGTTAGACAAAATGCTACCTAATATTTTGAAGAGCCACGGTAGCAACCGCAACATGTGGGTTATCGTCTTGGCCGTGCTGGGTGCCACGGCACTGGTGCAGCCGGTAGAGATGCTGCTGGTAGTCATTCTATTAGCCCTGATAGGTTGGGGCGTCATGGCACTGGTGAATTGGGCTGGTAATAAAACCCACCACTAAACGCACAACACTTAATCTAGACCACAAAAAAAAGCCCGGTCATCCATAGGATGGCCGGGCTTTTTACAGCTTGATCGCTATAAAAAATCACTAACAATTAACATCATTTAATAAGGTGCAACGCTCATGCTGGCACCGCTACCAATCAGACGAACGCGCTGACCGGCTTGGAATTGGCGATCTGCACGCTGTACAACAACAACATCGGTACCGTCATCACGACGAATTTCCATTTCCAGGGCATTAACGCGGTTAGTCGCATCTTCAGCTGCCGTACCTGCAACAGCACCACCCAAAGCACCCGCAACCGTGGCTAACTGACGACCTGTACCGCCACCCACTTGGTTGCCCAAAAGACCACCGATAACGGCACCGCCACCGCTACCTAACAGGCCGCCGGCACGGCTTTCAGCTTGGATCTGCACGGGACGCACAGCAACGATGGTGCCATAGGTAACGCTTTGGCCGGTTTGTGCCTGGTTGCCGCGATACACATCGCCAGAGTAGCCAGAGGTGTTAGCACAGCCTGCCAGGGTAAGAATGCTTAATGCGGCAACAGGTAAAAGAAGACGTTTCATTAAAACCTCCATGGTTTATCCATTCGTATCGCTGGAACAGCGTAACTGAAGTTATAGAACAGTGTTCATTAAAATATCTGATACTGACCGTTTTGACCAGCTACCGTCCAGAAAGATCAAAGCTGATAAAAATAATAGCTAGGGAATATCATAAACGAGAGTGTAACAGCGTATTAAGAAAACAGTGTGCAAATACGTAAGGCACAAAAAAACCAAGAGGCCGAAGCCTCTTGGTTGGTGATGTTGCATGTTTAATGAGCTTTCATAGTTAATGAGCTTGATACAAAGCCTTATTAACCGAACTGATTCATTGTGTTGTCTTTGCCACCGGCTTTAAGGGCGGCATCGCCGTGGAAAAACTCTTTGTGGTCATCGCCGATATTCGAGCCGGCCATATCCTGGTGTTTAACCGTCGCAATACCTTGACGAATTTCCTGACGCTGTACGCCTTTGACGTAAGCCAGCATGCCTTCGTCGCCGAAGTAGCCTTTCGCCAAGTTATCGGTCGACAGGGCGGCCGTGTGGTAGGTCGGTAGCGTAATTAAGTGGTGGAAGATACCCGCTTCACGAGACGAGTCGCGTTGGAAATTACGCGTCCACTCATCGGCTAGCTGACCCAACTCGGTCTCGTCGTATTCCGCGCTCATCAGCTTCTCACGCTGGTAAGCGGAAACATCTTTACCCTCTTCCTGCCAGGCATCGAATACTTGCTGGCGGAAGTTCAGCGTCCAGTTGAACGATGGTGAGTTGTTGTAGACCAGCTTGGCATCTGGCACGACGTCACGAATCCGGTTAACCATGCTGGCAATCTGGCCAACGTGGGGCTTCTCGGTCTCGATCCACAGCAGATCAGCGCCATTTTGCAGGCTGGTGATGCAGTCAAGAATAACGCGATCTTCACCGGTACCTGCCTTGAATTGGTAGAGGCCGGAAGCTAAACGCTTGGGTTTCATCAGTTTGCCATTCTGCTTGATGACCACGTCGCCGTTATTGATATCGGCGGCGTTTTCGATCACATCGCCATCCAGGAAGCTATTGTACTGATCGCCTAGGTCACCAGGTGCGTTGGTGACGGCAATTTTTTGCGTCAAGCCCGCGCCGAGTGAGTCGGTGCGCGCCACAATAACACCATCGTCGATACCTAACTCCAGGAAGGCGTAACGCACGGCATTAATTTTGGCCAGGAAGTCTTCATGGGGAACGGTAACTTTGCCGTCCTGATGGCCGCACTGTTTTTCGTCAGAAACTTGGTTTTCCAGCTGGATGCAGCAGGCGCCCGCTTGAATAAATTTCTTCGCCAGCAGGTAAGTGGCCTCGGCATTACCAAAGCCTGCATCAATGTCGGCAATGATCGGCACGATATGCGTTTCATGATTGTCGATTTTGCCGATGAGCTCCTGCTCTTTTGATTTGTCGCCAGCTTCTTTGGCGTCATCCAGTGCGCGGAACAGGTGATTAAGCTCCCATGCATCGGCTTGCTTTAAGAAGGTGTAGAGCTCCTCTATCAAGTTAGCAACAGAGGTTTTTTCATGCATGGACTGATCGGGCAGCGGGCCGAACTCGGAACGCAGTGCAGCAACCATCCACCCAGAAAGGTAGAGGTAGCTACGCTTAGTGGTACCAAAATGTTTTTTGATCGAGATAAGCTTCTGCTGGCCAATAAAGCCGTGCCAGCAGCCGAGTGACTGGGTGTACTTGGCCGTATCAGCGTCATAAGCCGCCATATCTTCGCGCATGATCTTGGCAGTGTAGCGAGCAATGTCCAGGCCGGTGTGAAAACGATTCTGGGCACGCATACGGGCAGCGTACTCAGGTTTAATCGCTTCCCATTTGCCGCCCTGGGCTTCGCGTAGCTGGGCCATGGCTTTGATATCGTCGAGTAGTCCTGACATGAGCTTACCCTCTTTGGTCATGATGGTAGTGCTAGAATTTTGACGCTGCCTTGCAAATCAGCATTTGCTTATGCTGCACCTGCGAAGTTGCGCCCAGCATTATTGAATTTCGCTGCGCTGTCTCTAGGCCAATCGTCTTTGATCAAAACGTCTCTCAATCAAACGTCGCGGGCATTAGAGGCTTCAGCTACAGCGTTAGAGGATTGAAGAATTCGCCACAAGCTCTTAACGCTGCAATGCAATAACTATCTACTAGGCTGACGCATCCAACAATTGTCACTTGGGTGCACAAGGCGTTGTAACCCGACGACAACGGGGTAGAGGAAGGGAGGGTTTGTGTAGTCGTTTTTTGTCAGGAGGGCATAAAAAAGCACTGCCAGAGCAGTGCTAGAGGTCTATCAAGGTGGCTGATTAATCGAGCGATAGTGTCATCTCTCGATGAGGGATGCCTGCATCCATAAACTCTTCGCCGTGGGCGATAAAGCCCAATTGCTCATAAAACGCTAGGGCATGCACCTGGGCGCTGAGGGCCACTTCGGCATGGCCTGCATGGCGTGCCGCTTCAATAGCGGCGCGCATCAGCAGCACGCCAATCCCCGTGCCGCGGGCTTCCTTAAGTACCGCGACACGACCAATGTGCGCGTCAGGGAGCAGCCGGGCAGTGCCGACTGGCTGGTCATCAAGGATAGCTAAAAAGTGCTGACACTCTGAGTCCAGACCGTCCCACTCCTCTTCCTGGGGCACGTTCTGCTCATCAATAAACACCCGGCGGCGAATCTCACTGGCTGCCGCACTTAGCGTTTCCCAGTCGCCAGAACTAATGTGGGCAATTGCCATTAATACTCCTCATCCTCGTCACCTGCATCGCTCATAAAGCCAAGGCTGCCGGTATTCACCAACTGCGTGATCAGCGCAGCGGCACCTTCCAGCTCAAGGTCTTCAGCGTAAAGCGGGGAGGCATCGGCAAGGCGTTTGGCTAATGCTTCTGAGCAGGCGTGGCCGTCACCATCGACAAACAGTGTCGTGCCGCTGGCATCGCTGCGCCATGCAAAGCGCGATCCCGGCATAGGGTAGAGCGGTTCATCATCTTGTAGTTGAGCAACAAGCTCAGCTTCATCCATTGGGGTGTCAAGAGGCACTACTTGATCGACATATTTAGGCTGGGTCATTACCCGGCCAAACCACTGGGCGACCTGTTCAGGCTTGTCGAGGGTCGAGATAATCAGTTGGCGCATGCGCTCAACTGCTGCATCGTCTAACTCACCGGGCTGTTGGGCTGGTGCCATGCCCGCATCGCTGTAGCGTTGCGATGCGGGTAGCTGCTCGCCCAGGTAGTCTGCATAAGAGGTAATCGCTTCATCGGCGGAAGGTGCGCGGAAACCAATAGAAATAGTCATGCAGTCATCGCTTTGACTAACGCCGTGATGCGCCCAGCCAGGGGGCAGATAAAGCATGTCTCCCGGTTCAAGCACCCAGTCGGAGTCAGGCTCGACGGTAAACTCCTGCAGGATACGTAGGTCGATCCCCTGAATAATCGGCGCATCTTCCGTCAGTTTGCCACCCAACTGCCAACGGCGGTGACCACTAGCTTGGAGCAAAAATACATCGTACTGGTCAATATGCGCGCCAACATTTCCGCCAGGAGGTGCGTAACTGATCATCACGTCATCAAGCCGCCAGCGCGGCAGGAAGTCAAATTCGTCCAGGAGCGCCGCCACGGAGGGAACGTAGTGGTCAACGGCCTGCACTAAAAGGCTCCAGTTCTCTTCTGGCAGCCGCGCAAAGGTGGCTTCGTCGAAAGGGCCGTGGGAAACCTGCCAAGGGCCATCTGGGCCTTCTTCTTCAACCAGACGCGCCTCTACCCCAGGTTCGCAGGCGAGTCCCGCCAGCTCATCGGCCTCAATCGGACTGATGAAGTCCGGGATTGCACCACGAATCAGCAGCGGCTTTTGCTGCCAATAATTGGCCAGGAAGTCTGCGGGGGTAAGGTCACCCAGCAAGGTTAACGGCTTATCTTGATGGCTCATGGCATGTCCTGGCGATGTGGGGTGGCGTTAAAAAAGGTGGCGTTATAAAGCGTTTAGCTGCTGCATCAATGCTTCGGCTTGCGCTTGTGCATTACCAGTATAGCTTGCCGGTGACAGTGCCTTTAGCTCAGTTTTAACATCGCTAGGCAGTTCGAGTGTGTCAATGAACGCCGCAAAGCCAGCCTGATCAATGCGCTTGCCGCGGGTTAGCTGCTTGAGTTTTTCATAGGGTTTCTCAATGCCGTAGCGACGCATGACCGTTTGGATGGGTTCTGCGAGCACTTCCCAGCTATTATCCAGGTCAGCGTCTAAGCGTTCAGGATTGGCTTCCAGCTTGCTAATGCCTTTCAGGCTGGCGTGGTAAGCAATCAAGCCATACGCCAGACCAACCCCAAGGTTGCGCAACACAGTGGAGTCCGTCAGATCGCGCTGCCAGCGTGAAATAGGCAGTTTTTGTGCAAGGTGGCTAAGTACCGCGTTAGCAAGGCCCAGGTTACCCTCGGAGTTTTCAAAATCGATGGGGTTTACTTTATGCGGCATGGTCGATGAGCCGATTTCGCCCTCAACCGTGCGCTGCTTAAAGTAGCCCAGCGAGATATAGCCCCACACGTCGCGATCAAAGTCGATCAAGATGGTATTGAAGCGGCAGATGGCATCAAACAGTTCGGCGATGTAGTCGTGGGGCTCGATCTGAGTAGTGTAAGGGTTAAACGTTAAGCCCAATCCTTCAACAAACGTACGGGCGTTGGCTTCCCAGTCAATGTCTGCGTAGGTGGTCAGGTGGGCGTTATAGTTGCCCACGGCACCATTGATTTTCCCCAGTACTTCCACCGCTTCAATCTGCTTCAGCTGGCGCTTAAGGCGATACGCCACGTTGGCCATCTCTTTGCCAAGCGTGGTAGGCGTCGCCGTTTGACCGTGGGTGCGAGACAGCATTGGCTGCGCGGCGTGGGCGACAGCCAGTTTGGCGATCTCGTCGGCTACTTCGTGCATGGTAGGCAGCATGGCGGTGAGGCCATCGCTGAGCATCACGCCGTAAGAGAGGTTGTTGATGTCTTCGCTGGTGCAGGCAAAGTGAATGAACTCAGTGACCGCGTGCAGCTCGGCTTGATCGGCAATTTTTTCTTTAAGAAAGTACTCAACCGCTTTGACGTCGTGATTGGTAGTGCGCTCAATCTCTTTAATCCGCTCGGCATCAGCGATTGAGAAGTCGCTAATTAACTGCTCAAGACACGCGTTAGCCTCAGCCGACAGGGGCGGTACTTCAGCAATTTGGTCGTGCTCAGCCAAGCGCTGAAGCCAGCGAACTTCCACAATTACACGGGCACGGATCAGGCCGAATTCACTGAAGTGTTCGCGCAGGGCGGCTGCTTTAGAGGCGTAGCGGCCGTCAACGGGAGAGAGAGCGGTCAAAGCGGAGAGTTGCATGGCATGATTTCCAGGTTGTTCAAAATCAGATGGTTCGAGAACAGATCGATCGAGAGCAAAGTAGTCGATCAGTTAATCGGTTTAGCTGAGGCTGTCCAGCGCACGGCGTAGCGCTTTGCGCTGGAATACCAGCTTCCAGCGTCGCCCACCCTGCTGATGCCACAATAGCCCAAAACGAATGCCGCCCATCAAGCAGGCGCGCACACGCTCGGGCATCATACGGCTTTGCAGCAGCGAAGGGTCGCCCTGCACCACAATGCGGGTTTTAAAGGTGGAGATGGTCTCTTGATACGCTTCCCCTAAGCTTGCAACCACGTTTTCATGGGTGGTGCCGAAGTGTTCGGCTTGCCCTTGAATACGGGTCAGCTTCTGGCCTAGCGAATCCATCATGTCGTTATTGGTGCGTAGCTTATTCATCAGCAGCAGTAGCGAAAAACCATAGCGCAGCACCACTGGGTTCGCCTGCTTGCGGCCCACCAGCGCTTCTAAAGTATCCAGGCCGCGGCGTAAATTATTGGGGTGTCCGCCATAAATAGCTTCAAAGCTTTCCGGGTTGGTGTCCACGGTGGCCTGTATCAGCGTTTCCCAGGCGCGGGTGTCGACCTGCCCAGTGCGGGCGAGTTCGTCAACCAAGCTGGCGGCTTGAAAAACACCGGCTAGGGCAAGCGCCTGGCGTGCAGCGGGTGAATCAGGTGCGCGATGAATCGGGGTGGTGGGATTCATGCAGCAGCCTCCGTGGCTTTTTTCCAGGTAGCGCGAATGACGCCACCGCCTAAGCAAATGTCGCCATCATAAAGTACCAGCGATTGGCCTGGGGTAACCGCCCACTGTGGGTCATCGAAAGTGACTTCTACGCCGCCGTCAGGCAGTACGCGCATTTCACAGCCACAGTCGCTTTGGCGATAGCGCGTTTTGGCAGTAAAGCGACCCTGTTGAACCGGTGGCTCGCCAGCGACCCAGTCCATGGCTTCTGTTGCCAATATGTCGGAGCAAAGTAACGCATGGTGCTTACCCTGAACCGCAATAAGCACATTGCGATCAAGGTCTTTCGCGGCCACGTACCACGGCTCTTCCGAATAGTTAGCGAGCCCGCCAATGCCTAGGCCCTGGCGCTGGCCTAGTGTGTAGTACATGAGGCCCATATGTTGGCCGATCACATCGCCGTCCGGCGTTTCAATGCTGCCGGGCTGGGCGGGCAGGTACTGCTGAAGGAAATCACGAAAGCGCCGCTCGCCAATAAAACAGATACCGGTAGAGTCTTTTTTCTTGGCGGTAATCAGGTCGTGCTGTTCCGCTAAGGCTCGCACCGCAGGCTTTTCAAGCTCACCCACGGGGAACAGAGTACGGGCAATCGCGGCTTCCGGCACGGCGTGTAAGAAGTAGCTTTGATCTTTGTTGCCATCCAAGCCTTTCAGCAAACGCGGACGGCCGTCACGTAATCCTTGCCGTACATAGTGACCGGTTGCGATTTTGTCGGCGCCAAGCATTTCTGCGTACTCAAGGAAAACCTTAAATTTGATTTCCCGGTTACACAGAATATCAGGGTTGGGCGTACGTCCCGCTTTGTATTCGGCTAAAAAGTGCTCGAATACGTTATCCCAATACTCCGCGGCAAAATTAGCGGTGTGCAGTTTAATGCCGAGCTTTTCGCAGACGGCTTCGGCGTCGGCGAGATCCTCTTTAGCGGTGCAGTACTCGGTGCCGTCGTCTTCATCCCAGTTTTTCATAAACAAACCTTCCACCTCATAGCCTTGTTGCATGAGGAGAAGGGCAGAGACCGACGAGTCGACACCGCCGGACATACCGACAATCACTTTGCCGTTAGCGCCCGGCCCGGCCGTCGGTGACATAGCAGTGGATGACATAGTAGTGCATGACATAGTAGTGGATGACATAGGCATCCTCAGTAGAAGTAGTGTGCAAAAAAGCGGTGTGCAATTGGGGAGGGATTATACACGATGGGGGGTAATGGCTTCGAGTGCTTCACTCGCGAATCACTGCAAGGGGATAATAGGGCCCGCTAAGCGAATCTTCGATACGTTTCAGCACCAGCGGACTACGCAGCCGCCCCTGTTGATCTAGTGCGCGTATTTGCTCATGAGTGAGCCAGTGGGTGGCGATGATGTCAGGGTCAAGGGCTTGATCGAGCTTATGAAGGGGCTCGGCAATAAAGCCATGGCTATGGAACGTTTCTCCCTCGCCGGTATGAAAAACATACAGCCCAAGATAGCCAGTGAGCGACACACGCCAAGCTGTCTCTTCTTGAACCTCCCTTAGAATAGCCGCGATGGGCCCTTCTCCCAGCTCAATATGCCCGGCAGGCTGATTGAACACCGTGTGTGGACCTTCGCGCTGCTCCTCTACGATCAAGAAGCGCTCACCTTGCTGAATCACGCAAGCGGCTGTGCTGTGAATAAGCGTCATGATGGCTTCCTGTGCTTGTTGTTGGGGCGTTTTTGCTGGCGTGCAGGATTCGTGGTCAGGCGGGGAGCGTGCAGGGTTTCTTTACGCCATTCACCAGGGGCCAAGTTGTCTAGTCGCCAGGGGCCAATCGCCACGCGAATCAAGCGCAGCGTAGGAAAACCGACGTGGGCGGTCATACGCCTGACTTGGCGATTACGTCCTTCGCTGATCGTCAGCTCTAACCAGCTGGTAGAAGGGTGCCGCTTGGGGTCGATAGCGGGTTGGCGAGGAGCGGTAGTCGGTGGCTCTATACGGCGTACCTTGGCGGGCAGTGTCGGGCCGTCTTTGAGGGTAATGCCTTGGCGCAGTGCCTTGAGTGCGGCTTCGTCGACTTGCCCTTCGACCTGAGTCCAATAGGTTTTTGGCTGTTTATGGCGCGGGTGAGAAATGCGGTGGATCAACTCACCATCATCGCTAAGAAGAAGTAACCCTTCAGAGTCGTAATCAAGCCGTCCGGCGGGGTAAATGCCTTTTACATCAATATATTGAGCGAGTGTTTGGCGGCCTTCCCGGTCGCTGAATTGGCTTAATACTTGAAACGGCTTATGCAATAAATAGAGGTTGCTCATGACTTCTCTTTGAACGTTGCCCTTGGCTTGTCGACACATCACTTATGCGTAAGGAGTGCAGCGCTGGTATACTCCGGCCTAGCTGCTGGGGCGCACTGGGGGCATCAGCGTCATAAATAGACGCTAGACGCGGCCATCGTTGAACTCGCGCTCCGCCTAAGATTTCTTGCAATCGTAGTGACAAGAGAGGTTAACGCAAAAATGTCCAAAACGCCGAAGATCATCTACACGCTCACCGACGAAGCCCCCGCGCTTGCGACGTACTCCCTGCTGCCAATTATCGATGCGTTCACCGACTCTGCTGGTATCCAGGTAGAGACGCGCGATATTTCCCTGGCTGCCCGGATCATCTCTCAGTTTCCAGACTACCTGAGTGAAGAGCAACAGATCGGCGATCACCTGGCAGAGCTTGGCGAACTGACTAAGACCCCAGAAGCTAACATTATTAAATTGCCTAACATCAGTGCTTCATTGCCCCAGTTAAAGGCGGTGATTAAAGAGTTACAGCAGCAGGGCTACAAGCTTCCTGACTACCCCGAAGCACCTAAGACTGACGAAGAGAAAGACATTCAGGCACGTTACGACAAAACCAAAGGCAGTGCTGTTAACCCCGTGCTGCGTGAAGGTAACTCTGACCGCCGTGCACCGCTGTCGGTTAAAAACTACGCACGTAAATACCCCCACCGCATGGGCGAGTGGAGCAGCGACTCTAAATCTCACGTGGCGCATATGCGTGACGGCGACTTCTATGGCAGTGAGAAGTCTGCGCTGATTGAAAAAGCCACCGACCTTAAGATTGAATTGGTTGCTAAAGATGGCAGCACCACCGTGCTGAAACAGAAAACGTCTGTGCTTGAAGGCGAAGTGGTTGACGGTGCGGTCATGAGCCGGAATGCGCTGCGTCGCTTTGTTGCCGAAGAGGTCGCTGACGCGAAAGCCAAAGACGTGCTGTTTTCGCTGCACCTTAAAGCGACCATGATGAAAGTTTCTGACCCAATCATGTTTGGTATCGTGGTCACCGAATTTTATCAGGACGTGCTGAGCAAGCATGCCGATGTACTGAAGCAGGCGGGTTTTGACCCCAATAACGGTATTGGTGACCTCTACTCGGCTATTAAGACACTGCCTGAAGAGCTTCAAAAGCAGATTCAGGATGAGATTCAGGCGCTTTACGCCGAGCGTCCGCGCCTGGCGATGGTGAACTCTCATAAGGGCATCACTAACCTGCATGTGCCCAGCGACGTCATTATCGACGCCTCAATGCCTGCGATGATCCGTGACTCCGGCAAAATGTGGGGCGCTGACGATCAACTACACGATGTGAAGGCGGTAATTCCTGATCGCTGCTACGCCGGTATCTACCAGAGTGTCATCGAAGATTGCAAACAGCACGGTGCCTTTGACCCGACGACAATGGGCAGTGTGCCCAATGTTGGTCTGATGGCGCAGAAGGCTGAAGAGTACGGCTCCCACGACAAGACCTTCCAGATTCCTGCGGACGGCACCGTGCGTGTTACCGATGCCAGCGGAAACGTCGTGCTTGAGCACAGCGTTGAGCAGGGCGATATCTGGCGCATGTGCCAAACCAAAGATGCCCCGGTTCGCGATTGGGTTAAGCTTGCGGTTAACCGTGCCCGTGAAAGCGGTACGCCCGCTATCTTCTGGCTTGACGCTCAGCGCGCCCACGATGCCCAGCTCATCAAGAAGGTCGAAAGTTACCTACAAGATCACGATACCGCTGGTCTAGATATTCGAATCATGACGCCGGAAGAAGCGATGAAATTCTCGCTTGCGCGTATCCGAAAGGGCGAAGACACCATCTCTGTCACCGGTAACGTGCTGCGCGATTACCTAACTGACCTGTTCCCAATCATGGAGCTAGGCACGAGTGCCAAAATGCTCTCGATTGTACCGTTGATGAACGGCGGTGGTCTGTTTGAGACCGGTGCTGGCGGTTCTGCGCCTAAGCACGTTCAACAGTTGCTGGAAGAGAACCACCTGCGTTGGGATTCTCTGGGTGAGTTCTTGGCTTTAGCCGCCTCCCTTGAGCATCTAGGCAGCACGTTCGATAACGCTCGCGCTAAAATGTTGGCCAAAGCGCTTGATCAAGCGAACGGCAAGTTCCTGGACAGCAATAAGTCACCTTCACGTAAAGTGGGTGAGCTGGACAATCGCGGTAGCCACTTCTATTTAGCGCTATACTGGGCAGAGGCCCTGGCTGAGCAGAGTGAAGATACCGAGATGAAAGAACTGTTTGGTCGCTTAACCGCAGAGCTTAAGGCCAAAGAAGCCACTATTCTTGATGAGTTGAACGGTGTTCAGGGCAAGCCTACCGATATTCGTGGCTACTACCACCCTGACCATGCGTTGACGAGTCAGGTAATGCGCCCGAGTAAGACGCTTAATGAAACGCTAGCCCTGGTCGCGAAAGGCTAATAGCGCCCAACTGCGATGTGGCTTGTGAGCCCCCGTCCGCTTGGCGGGTGGGGGTTTTTTGTATTGCATCCTCTATTGTTCTCTCTGCAACACCCTGTGATATTTTAATTTTCCATGAACCCTTACTGACCGGCAGCGTCTTAGAAGTAGTGTAAAGCGCTTAGATGCCTTCATCGGTCAGTTTCGAGACAATCAACCGTGCTGCTTATGTCCAACCTAGAGAGTCCATGCTTGGCAATGTTACCCGAACAAACGGGAATGACACGTCCAAGTATGCCCGATGAAGATGGCGATATGGCGGTGCAGTCAGCAGAACCGGCGCTGGCGCAACCGCCGCTTTATAAAGTGGTACTTCATAATGACGATTACACGCCGATGGAATTTGTCATTGAAGTACTGCAGGATTTTTTTAACATGGATAGTGAAAAGGCCGTTCAGGTTATGCTCGCTGTCCATACCCAAGGAAAGGGTACCTGTGGTGTGTTTACGCGTGATATTGCGGAAACCAAAAGCTACCAGGTGAATGAGTACGCCCGGGAGTGTGAGCACCCGTTGATAAGTGATATTGAGGCCGCCAATTAAAAACGTTGAGAAATAATTGACGGTGAGGCTTGCAACCGTGCCATTTGTACCCGATGTTGAGAGTGCCGGTCGATTAAACTGATCCGACGCAAGCCCTAGGTGGCGATACGCCCTAGGTAGTAGCGAAAAGGGGACTGCCATGCTGAGCAAAGAACTTGAAATGACCCTGAACACGGCCTTCACTGTGGCGCGTTCAAAACGCCATGAGTTTATGACCGTTGAGCACCTTCTGCTAGCGTTATTGGACAATGCCTCAGCGGTGGACGTACTGAAGGCATGCGGGGCTAACCTCGACAAGCTGCGGTCCGATTTGCAGGATTTTATTAACTCGACCACGCCGCTGATTCCCGATGGGCAGAGTGATCGTGAAACCCAGCCCACGCTAGGTTTCCAGCGTGTCCTTCAGCGTGCGGTTTTTCATGTACAGTCATCTGGAAAGAGTGAAGTCACTGGCGCTAATGTGCTAGTGGCTATTTTCTCTGAGCAAGAGAGTCAAGCGGTTTACTTTCTTAAACAGCAGAGCGTCGCACGTGTTGATGCCGTCAACTATATTGCTCACGGTATCTCTAAAGTGGCGGGTCATGGGCCTTCACCGTCTCCCTCTTCATCTGACAGTGAAGATGCGGAAGAGGGTAGCAACGAAGGCGCTGCGCATCCGCTGACGGGCTACGCAACGAACCTGAACGAACAGGCGCGACTGGGCAAAATTGATCCGCTGATTGGTCGGGATCATGAGCTTGAGCGCGTGGTGCAAATCCTGGCACGTCGGCGTAAGAATAACCCGCTTCTGGTGGGTGAAGCTGGCGTAGGTAAAACCGCCATCGCTGAGGGCTTGGCCAAGCGCATCGTTGAAGAAGATGTTCCGGACGTTATTGCCGATGCAGTGGTCTACTCGTTGGATATGGGCGCATTGCTGGCGGGTACCAAATACCGCGGTGATTTTGAAAAACGCCTCAAAAGCCTACTGACGGAGCTGCGTAAACAGCCCAATGCAGTGCTGTTCATCGATGAGATTCACACGGTGATTGGTGCGGGTGCTGCTTCCGGCGGTGTGATGGATGCATCCAACTTGCTGAAGCCGCTGCTCTCTTCAGGTGAGCTGCGCTGCATTGGCTCCACCACGTTCCAGGAATTCCGCGGTATCTTTGAAAAAGATCGTGCCCTGGCGCGTCGCTTCCAAAAAGTGGATGTCATGGCACCGTCTGTCGACGACACCATTAAAATCCTCAAAGGGCTACGTTCCCGCTTTGAAGAGCACCACGAGTTGAAATACACCGATGGTGCACTAGAAAGCGCTGCACGTCTGGCAGATCGTTATATCAATGACCGTTTCTTGCCCGACAAGGCTATCGACGTCATCGATGAAGCAGGGGCTCATCAGCGTCTGTTACCACCTGAGATCCGTGCTAAAACGATTGATGTTGAGCAAGTGGAAGCCGTCGTTGCTTCAATTGCGCGCATTCCGCCGAAGAGTGTTTCAAGCTCTGATCGTAAGCTGCTTGAGAAGCTGGATCGTGACTTAAAGATGCTGGTATTTGGCCAGGATGAAGCAATTGATAGCTTGTCTGCCGCCATTAAGCTTTCCCGAGCCGGGCTTAAGTCACCTGACAAGCCGGTGGGTAGTTTCTTGTTTGCAGGGCCAACAGGGGTGGGTAAAACCGAAGTTGCCAAGCAGCTTGCGCATATTATGGGCATTGAGCTTGTACGCTTTGATATGTCGGAGTACATGGAGCGCCACACTGTATCGCGTTTGATTGGTGCACCTCCCGGCTATGTCGGTTACGACCAGGGTGGTTTGTTAACCGAAGCAGTCACCAAGCAGCCGCACTGTGTGCTGCTGTTAGATGAGATTGAAAAGGCGCATCCCGAAGTCTTTAATCTGCTACTTCAGGTCATGGATCACGGGCGCCTAACGGATAACAATGGCCGTGAAGCTGATTTCCGTCACGTTATCTTGATCATGACGTCTAACGCCGGTGCTGAGCAGTCATCGCGGCGCTCTATGGGCTTCCAGCATCAGGATCACTCAACGGATGCTATGGAAGTGATTCGTCGCACCTTCTCGCCTGAGTTCCGCAACCGCTTGGACAGTATTATCCAGTTCCATGCGTTACCTGTTTCAGTGGTGCGCAATGTGGTCGACAAGTTCTTAATCGAACTACAGGCCCAGCTGGATGAGAAGCGTGTTCAGATGGATGTGGACGATATGGCGCGGGATTGGCTGGCAGACAAAGGCTACGATCCCGATATGGGCGCACGCCCAATGGCGCGCCTCATTCAAGAGAAGCTGAAGAAGCCATTAGCCGAGATGATTTTGTTTGGCGAGTTGGCTGATCAAGGCGGTATTGTGCATGTCAGCCTGGAAGAGGGAGAGCTACACCTTTCTACAGAGACTGAGATGGCCGATGCGCCCTGAAAAGGGCGCTAAGGCGCTCTAAAGCCAATCACGGATGTTTATATGCAGCAAAACGCAGCGCCCTGTCATCGACGGGGCGTTGTCGTTTTTAGTGAACAGCCATTGACGCTGATCGGTGCTGTCTTTCTGTGGCAACAGTTAAGATCAGCCGAACGCGTTAACGGTGCAACGACTTAGCGCGAACGGTATACGATACGGCCCTTCGAAAGATCGTAAGGCGTTAGCTCTACTTTTACCTTATCGCCGGTCAGGATGCGGATGTAATTTTTGCGCATTTTTCCGGAGATGTGAGCAGTAACAACGTGACCGTTTTCCAGTTCAACACGAAACATGGTGTTCGGAAGGGTATCGACGATAACGCCTTCCATTTCAATATGATCTTCGCGTGCCATATAGGCATTTCCCCACTTATGAGTTAGTAATGTACAGGCTAATAATGTACGGGTTAATCAGCTACCAATACGTCAGGACTCAAGTGCCGCTAGGTGGGCGCTCAAGAAACAGCGCTATATTGTGCCGCAAGCCCGCCGTCAAGGCAAAAAAGCTTACGCGATTAGCGAATTAATTGTCGCCAATGGCGGCCATCGAGTATTTCCAGCGGCGCAAAAGCCTGCTTGTAGCGCATCTTACGGCACTCTTCGATCCAATACCCTAAATACAGGTGCGGCAGTGCTTTCTCGCGGCTGAGTTCAATCAGTTGAAGAATAGCAAACGTGCCTAGCGAGCGCTTATCAAGCTCATCGTTAACAGCGAAGAAAGTGTAAATCGCCGAGAGGCCATGCTCTAGCTGATCAAAGGCGGCAACACCGACCAGCTCGTCATTAAGGTGCATTTCCAATAGATAGGCGTAGGGCTCGTTTAGGGTAAGAAACGTACGGTACTGCTCGCGGCTGGGG
Source organism: Halomonas sp. (assembly GCF_011050415.1). Taxonomy (GTDB): domain Bacteria; phylum Pseudomonadota; class Gammaproteobacteria; order Pseudomonadales; family Halomonadaceae; genus Vreelandella. Next base: position 100,410 of record NZ_DRFS01000017.1, on the reverse strand, counting down.
GGATACATATCGCCGTCGGCATGGCGCAAGCGAATATACTCCGCGTAGAGCTCGTAATGATGAGAGGCATAGTAAGCGGGCACGACCCGAACCGTAATATCCGCATTGCGCCGCCAAATTTTGCGCTGGGTGCGATTTGCAGCAAAATGCTCCACCGGGATGCGAACCGAGCGGCAGGCGTTGCAGCCTTCGCAGTGAGGACGATACAAGTGGCGACCGCTGCGGCGAAACCCCAACAGTGCTAACGAGTCATAAACCCCAGGGACAGGTGACTCCTGAGGGTCGAGAAACAGCGTTGTTGCCTCTCTGTCGGGTAAATAGCTACAAGCATGGGGCACGGTAAGGAAGAAGCGCAAATCCCGCACTGGGCGACGCGGAGTGTTACTACTCACGGCTTGCCTCCTGGTTGAAAAATTGGGCGTTGCAAAATAGCTTCGTCAATAAGGTGTACCCTCAACCGCAATGGCACTGAGCCAGGGCGACGCAGGGATCATCGGTGCTTCTTCGGCTGATAAGGGTAGTGTAAACGCCTCATCGGGTAACCAGTTATTAAGATAGTTGATGAAAGTCGTGCGAGCGACTGTAATAGCGCCCAAACTGGCCAAGTGAGGAGTATGCATTTGGCAATCGATGAGTTTCCCACCATGCTCTCGCATTGCTCTGGCCAGGTGGGCCAGCGCTACCTTTGAGGCATCAGGCGCGCGTGAAAACATCGACTCGCCGAAAAACACTGGCCCCATGGCGAGCCCGTATAGGCCGCCAACCAATTGCCCACCCTGGTGGACTTCAATACTGTGGGCAATGCCGAGCGTATGCAGCAGACAGTAGGCCTCATGCATCTCGTCGGTGATCCAGGTGCCCGCATCTGCCCCGCGCGGGGCGGCGCAGGCTTGAATAACCTGATCGAAGTGTTGATCCAGTGTGATATGGAAGCCACCATGGCGTAATCGTTTAGTAAGGCTACGGCGCTGCTTAAATTGCTCAGGTAGGAGTATCATGCGCGGGTCTGGGCTCCACCATAAGATAGGATCATCATCGCTATACCATGGGAAAATGCCGCGTCGATAGGCTTCTACCAGCCAGGTGGGGGAGAGTTCGCCACCGGCTGCCAGTAGGCCATTGGGTGAGCTCAACGCCATATTAGTCGTTGGGAATTTAGGGTGTGGTGAGGAAAGCCAAGGTAGCATTACTTGCTCCTGTTGCTACGTCGTTACAACGTTCTTGCACGGAGGCTTAACGAGAAGCCCTGTGACGGCGGAAGGATGCTCGGTATGATGCAAACTCGCAAGTGGATTAAAGACGCCATTTTAGGTGTAAAGGGAGAGTCGCTTGAAAGTGAATAAAGCAGTAAACAAGCGAACGCAGCGTAACGCGCGTCAAACACCATCTTCGGCTTCTTCTGCGCGTGTTAACGCCGCGAAAGATAAAGCCCGTCGTTTTGGATTGCGCCTGCAAGGCTCAGTGCGTGAATGCGTGGTAGTGGTACTGCTTGCGCTATGTGTTTTCTTATTATTAGCACTATTTAGTTACCACCCTGCTGACCCAGGCTGGTCTTACCAGGGGCCGGAAACGGATGTGCGCAACTGGATGGGCCACGTCGGTGCATGGCTGGCGGACGTCCTCTATTCGCTGCTGGGGGCCAGTGCGTTGTGGTGGCCAGGCATGTTTGGTTTTGCCGCCTGGTGGCTGATTCGCTCGCGCCAAGTACGTTTTGAACTCGACCCGGTGTCGATTGCGGTTCATGCGGGTGGGTTAGTGCTGCTGATGTTTGGCACCACCATGCTGGGCGCACTGCATTTTTATCACCCTAATAGCATATTACCCTACGCTTCTGGCGGTATTTTGGGTGAAGGCCTGGTCGCTGCGCTTAAACCATTAGTCGGCAGTGGCGGGGTAGGTTTAATTGCCGCAGCACTTATTTTAAGTGGCTTTCCACTGTTTAGCGGCATGTCTTGGCTGCAAGTGGCGGATGAGGTTGGCAAGCGCATCTGCCGCCTAGGCGGTTGGTTGTCGGCTCGTCGTCAATCGCGTCGGATGCGCGCTGCCCAGCGTGCGGCTGCAAAACCCACGCCTGCGGCAAAACCCCAAGTGAAAGCCTCAGCAGAACCTCAAGTATCCCCTCAAGTAGAGCCGCCAGTGGCACCCAAACCAGCCCCTGCTGAAGCAAAGCCCACGGCTGAGTCTGTAGGTCGAAGTGCGGGAGGTCGTGAGCGGCGCGAGCCGGGCTTTACCGTGCCGCTTTCCAACAGCTCCACTGATTCGGCTGCCAGTAACGTAGCGGCTAGCGAAACCACGGATACTTCGATTCCTTGGGAAGCGGCTGCATTTTCAAGTAATAAACATGTACCCGACAAAACAGCCGTAGCAGCAACGGCAGTTTCAACGGCAGCTGCTTCTGCAGCAACCTCAAAACCAGTTGAAGATACTGCATATAAGTCACCGCAGATTGTCGAGCCCAAGACACCACGTGAAAATGCCTTTGTGCAGGCTGAGGCTGAGGCTGATGCGCCAGTAGAAACGCCCGCCAAAGAACATGACGCTTTTCCGCTGCGGACTTCGCGTCAAGAAGATACGCCAGTGCCAGCGGCGACCAATTTTTTTGTTAAAGATGAGGCGTCTGCCGATCCTAATGAAGAAGATCCGTCCGTTGAGGCTAAATCAGTAGTTGATAAACCAGTGGCTGATGAGCCCACGGATGGAAGGATTGTCGCCGAGAAGCAGAGCGAGGAGTCATACACCGCGTCTCCAAGTATCAGTGCCCGGGAACAGGTTCCGCCGCAGATGGCAGCCACTGAACCTACCCCTGAGCGCGTTTCTCCACAGGTTCAAGAGCCCCGCGTTGCTGAAGTAGTCCCAGAGCCAGTGTGGGATGATGAAGAGATGGATGATGAGGATGTGCGCAACGAGACGCCTGTAGCGCCTGCGTCCCCGATGCCCGCCCCTCCGATGCCAACGGCACGCCAAGAGCCGACGTTCTCGCCTGATGTACCAGCGCCAGAGGCCGAGGAAGGCCCAGCACTTTGGACCGTGGAGCATTTGCAGAGCCAGCGACCTGCCTTTGAAACCCTGGATGAGCCGGAAGGGGATGTGCCTAGCCTGCAGCTATTAACACCTGCAGAGCCACATCAACCCAACTACACCGATCAGCAGTTGGCCGATATGGCGGAACTGCTTGAAGTGCGGCTACGCGAGTACGGTGTCAAAGCGGAAGTGGTTGATACTTGGCCAGGCCCGGTTATTACACGCTTTGAAATCAAACCTGCTGCTGGCGTTAAGGTTTCTAAAATTAGCAACCTTGCCAAAGATTTGGCGCGTTCGCTGATGGTGAAAAGCGTGCGGGTGGTAGAAGTTATTCCCGGTCGCCCCACGGTGGGGATTGAAATACCTAACCCCAACCGCGCCATGATTCGCCTGCGCGAAGTGATTGATTCCGATCGTTATCAGCAAGAGACTTCTCCGCTCACCATGGCGCTAGGTCAGGATATCGGCGGTAGCCCTGTGGTGGCCAACCTAGGCAAGATGCCACACCTGCTAGTGGCAGGTACTACCGGGTCGGGCAAGTCGGTAGGCGTAAACGCCATGCTGATCTCGATGTTGTTGAAAGCCAAGCCCAGCGAGCTGAAGCTGATCATGGTCGACCCCAAGATGTTGGAGCTGTCGGTGTATGACGGCATTCCTCATTTGCTGGCGCCGGTCGTCACCGATATGAAAGAGGCGGCCAACAGCTTGCGCTGGTGTGTCGCTGAGATGGAGCGCCGTTACAAGCTAATGGCGGCCATGGGTGTGCGTAATATCGCAGGCTTTAATGGTCGGTTGGATGAAGCCGAGCGCGCTGGTGCCCAGGTGGCCGACCCGCTTTGGGAGCCGCAGCCGTGGGAGGTGCATCAACCGCATCCGGTGTTGGAAAAACTGCCCTATATCGTCGTGGTCATCGATGAGTTTGCCGATATGTTTATGATCGTCGGCAAAAAAGTCGAAGAGCTGATTGCCCGCTTGGCACAAAAAGCGCGTGCCGCCGGTATCCATTTGATTTTGGCGACTCAGCGCCCCTCTGTGGACGTGGTGACTGGCTTGATTAAAGCCAACATTCCTTCGCGGATGGCGTTCCAGGTCTCTTCAAGAATTGATTCGCGCACGATTCTGGATCAAGGCGGTGCCGAAAGTTTGCTGGGTCATGGCGATATGCTCTATCTGCCCGCAGGGTCTGGACCGCCTAACCGCATTCACGGTGCCTTCGTTGACGATGACGAGGTGCACCGCGTGGTCGATGACTGGAAACGCCGTGGCGCACCACAGTATATCGAAGAGATTCTCTCTGGCGGTGTAACGGCAGATGCGCTAACCGGTCTTGAAGCCGAAGGGGTGGATGGTGACGACGCAGAGCAAGATGCGCTCTACGATGAAGCTGTTCAGTTTGTCACTGAAACCCGTAAAGCGTCCATTTCTGCTGTTCAGCGCCGCTTCAAGATCGGCTATAACCGTGCGGCACGTTTGGTTGAAGCAATGGAAGGTGCTGGTGTGGTGACCGCAATGGGGTCTAATGGGGCGCGCGATGTACTTGCGCCGCCTCCTGTAGGTCACTAGACCAGTGGAAGGTTGCGAGCTAACACGACCTTCCTTTGGCCCAAGTGGCTGGTTTCCAACGCGGTGTTAAAAGACACAATTATGCAATAAGCATGGAAGTCGCGCCGCGGGTGAAACCCCGCAGCGCTTTTCACGTCTCAGTAATACATTCAGCTAGCTCCAGCTAGTGCTGTTAAGACGATCTTGCACACACGTTTTTAAAAATAGTTATTTAATATTGGTTATTTGGCAACGGTTGCCTAGGGAGAGCACATGCGCGATACGCAAACAAAACTACCTTCATCACTGGTGCTAGCCGCCAGCGCGTTAGGCTTAACATTTGGTGCGCCGGTATGGGCTGACGACGCTGCAGAACGTCTGACAGAGCGTTTGGATCCACTGGAAAGCTACCAGGCTACTTTTGAACAGCAGATTTTAGATGGCGGCGGCGACCGCTTGCAGAGCGCACGTGGAGAAATGTGGCTTTCCCGTCCAGGCATGTTGCGTTGGGAAGTGGAAGCACCCTATTCCCAGACAGTCGTTTCTGATGGCGATGACGTGTATATGTATGACCCGGATCTTGAACAAGTGACGGTTCAAGCCATGGATGATCGTGTCTCCCATACGCCCGCGCTACTGCTCTCGGGCCGTGTTAGCGATCTAACCGAAAGTTATGAGGTTTTTTACGAACAGGAGGGCGGTAACGACGTTTTTACTCTGGTACCCATCTCCGCCGATACGCTGTTTGAAGAGTTAAGTATGGTGTTTGACAGCGAAACGTTAACCGAGCTGTGGATGATGGATAGCACTGGGCAGCGCACCGCCATTACCTTTAGCAATATTACGCTCAACGGCAATATTGCCCGTAGCATGTTCGACTTTGACATCCCTGAAGGTACAGATGTTATTCGCGAAGAGTTTTAAGATTGAGTAGTGAGGGGTAAGGAGTTAGCGGTAAAGAGTTGCTGGAGAGTGGCCATTGGTCAATAACCTGCCACGGTTTCAACCATCAGGCGCCCTAGGGCGCCTGATCTGCTTCTTGATCGCGGTTTTCCCGCCACGCCATTATTTCCCCAAAGCGTTTTTCATGACCAATGGTGCTTGGTTTAAAGAAACTGGCTTTCGGCAGTTCTTCAGGCCAGCAGTCATGAGCGCTGCCCGCTGGGTAACCGTCTGGCTCGCTGTGTGCGTAGCGGTACCCCTCGCCGTGGCCCAATTGCTCCATCAGTTTGGTCGGCGCGTTACGTAGATACGTCGGCACCTCCACCTGTGGTTGCTGACGCACATACTGTTTGGCCTCATTCCAGGCACGATCAATGCGGTTGCTTTTAGGCGCCACGGCCAAATGAATCGCCGCGTGGGCAATCGCTCGCTGTCCTTCATAATCGCCTAAGCGCAGGTAAGCATCCCAGGCGGCAATCACCAGCGGAAGCGCACGTGGGTCAGCATTGCCGACATCTTCTGAAGCGATAGCGGTAAGCCTGCGCACTACATCCAGCGGGTCACCGCCGCCTTGCATAAAGCGCGCCATATATAAAAGCGCTGCATTAGGACGCGAAGAGCGGATTGACTTATGAATTGCCGAAAGCAAGTCATAATAGGCGTCACCCTGCTTATCAAAGGCGCTGGCTTGATGGCCAATTACATCGGCTAATACGGCTTTGTGTAGTACCTCGTGGCCCGCTTCCTGAGTGGCAAAATCACAGGCGGTTTCAAGTAGCCCAAGTGCGCGGCGGGCGTCGCCTGCGCTTGCATGGGCTAGGGCGGTTAATACATCGTCACCTACTTGAATATCACGCTTGCCAAGCCCGCGCTCAACGTCGCTAAGGGCTTGTCGCATCACCGTCATCAACTCTTCTTGGGAGAGCGATTTGAGCACATAAACCCGTGCCCGGGAGAGCAGCGCCGAGTTGACTTCAAACGATGGATTTTCAGTGGTGGCGCCAATTAGCGTCAGCAGGCCGGACTCAACATGGGGCAGCAGGGCATCCTGCTGGCTCTTGTTGAGGCGATGAATCTCATCTAAAAAGAGGATAACCGAGGAGGACATCTGCTGAGCACGCTCGACCACGGCGCGGATCTCTTTCACCCCGGCCATCACCGCGCTGAGATGCTCTAAGTGGACTTGAGAAGCCTTGGCCAATAACTCTGCCAGGGTGGTTTTGCCCACACCCGGCGGCCCCCAAAGGATCATTGAGCGCACAACGCCTGATTCCGCCATTCGGCGTAAGGGTTTATCTGGTCCGACCAGCGCTTGTTGCCCTACGTAATCGTCCAAACGACGTGGACGCATACGAAAGGCTAATGGGGCGTCCTCTGCAGGTACTGCTGGGGAGCTATCAAAAAGATCCATGTAAACTTCCGTTGTAAATCGAGACGTTGAACAACATAGTGCCAACAAGTGTCAGTGGTAAACCGCAGCATGGCGAGCTATCTTGGCGTAACCTGCCAGCAAGATACACTTGCTAGGATAACGCCAGAAGGGCATTGTTGAAGATAACCGGCGTTAGCTATGACACGCTCACGTTACGATATGCTTAGCAATTAGATGGTCTAATGGCTACACGTATTAAGAACGACATATTTTCAATATGACATGTTTTCTATACTGCGCGCTTATGATCGCATGCTGTCAGCTCGGAGAGCATGACGGCAGGCATGACACAACAAAGGAGACGGTTCGATGTTAAACCAACTACGTCTAGATCATGCCAACATGGCGAGATTGCTCCATGTACTTCAGCTCAAGCAAAAAACCTTAGCGCTGGGCGAGCGACCTAACTTCAAACTGATGCGTGAAGTGGTCGATTATATTTTGTCTTATATGGACGGTTTTGCCGCCCCGCTTGAGCGTGTCTGCGTTGAGCGACTGCAAACCCAGGCCCCTGAACATCTTGCCCTTACCGAACAGATGGCGAATGATTACCGCGAACTAAAGCCCCGCTTGCTGCGTCTTTCCGACGATATTGACATGATCCTGATGGATAACGTGCTGCCGATGGATCGCTTTGCTGAGGATCTAAAAGACTATCTAGAAGCGCACCGTGCCTACCTACGTCATGAGCGAGAAGGACTATTCCCTCTGATCGACGAGCATTTTAGCCCAGAAGATATGGAGGAGCTTCGTCAAGCGCTGCCCGAAGGTGCTGAGAAGGAATTAGAGCGCCTACAGGAAGCCTACCCCGAACTTTATGCCGAGCTGCGCGGGGCAGACGTACCGGCCGTATAGCCGCAAATAGCTTTTCATCGAGGTCATCACAGCCGGTCAACTCTCAGGCGGGGCATGCTAAACTAGCAGCCCCGTTTTAATTGCTGGCAATCATATTCTCGGCCATCTCGCCGATGATAAGTCGTGCCAACACCTTGATCCAAGGTCAGTGATGAAAGGACTGTAATGACAGGCCCCCTGTTAATTTTTGATTCCGGCGTCGGCGGCCTGTCAGTGGCTCAGTCGCTACGGCAGCACTACCCCGATGCTGCTATGTGCTATGCCTGTGATAATGCTTGGTTGCCCTATGGGTTGCGCGATGACGCGGCGCTGGCTGAGCGCATCGTGGCCGTTTGCCAGGCCGCTGTAGAAGCCTGTCAACCCAGTGTGCTGGTTGTTGCCTGTAACACGGCAAGCACCTTGGTATTAGAAAATTTACGTGCACGGCTGGCGATTCCCGTGGTGGGTACCGTGCCTGCGATTAAACCCGCTGCGACTATTAGTCAAACACGCCATATTGGATTATTAGCCACCAAAGCCACGGTGGGGCGACCCTATACCCAGCGCTTGATTGATAGCTTTGCAAGCGACTGTGTTATCACACGCGTGGCTGCCGAGCCCTTAGTGGTCGAAGCTGAGTCGTATCTGGCGGGGGGTACGCCGGATATCCAGCGTATTCAGGCGGCACTTGCACCGTTGTGGCAAGCTGTCATGTCGACTTCCGCTGACCATCCTGCGCTCGATACCGTGGTGCTGGGCTGCACTCATTTTCCGCTGCTTAAACCCTGGCTAATACAGCTTGCCCCCGTGTCACTTAATTGGATTGATTCCGGCGATGCTATTGCCCGGCGGGTTGCACAAGTAGTGGATGAGCTGAGGAGTAAGCAGCACGATGGTCGGTGTTTTACCACTGCACCTGCCGCCAACCTAACTGCTGGTATGGCTCGCTACGGGTTTAAAGCCCCTCAGTTGCTAAACGTGGGCTTATAGCCGTGTTTGTCGCTACTATTTTTTATCGAGTTTAACAGGAGCAGCCTTGTCTATCCCCGTTGTAGAACCCGAACGTTACGCTGAGCAGCTAGCCGCTAAACGCGACTATCTGGAAAGTACCTTTGCCACTTTTCAGCCCCCAGCGCTTGAAGTGTTTGAATCACCGCCAGGCTACTATCGCCAGCGCTGCGAGTTTCGTATTTGGCACGAAAATGATGATCTGTTCTACGCCATGTTCGAGGTGGACGCCGAGAACCCGAAGAATAAACGCGTCATTCGCCTAGACCAGTACGCCGTGGCCAGTGAACGTATTAATCAATTAATGCCTCAACTGCGCGAAGCCTGCCTTCAGTCTGACGAGCTGCGCCGTCGGCTGTTTCAGGTTGAGTTTTTAACCACCCTTTCGGGTGAGGCGCTGGTAACGCTGGTTTATCACCGTCCGCTAGGTGATGAATGGGAGCGCGAAGCCCGTGCGCTAGAAGTTAAACTGTGCGTTATGATTATTGGCCGCTCCCGCAAGCAGCGCATTGTGCTGACACGCGACCACGTATGGGAGCGCCTAGAGGTTGATGGACGCACGCTGCACTACCAGCAGGTCGAAAATAGCTTTACCCAACCCAATGCGCATATATGTCAAAAAATGCTTAGCTGGGCGCGGGAAGTGACCGCTGGTCATCAACAGGAGGATCTGGTTGAACTTTACTGTGGCAATGGCAATTTTACTATTGCCTTGGCCGATAACTTCCGCCGTGTGCTGGCCACGGAAATCTCCAGTATCTCGGTGGCCAGTGCCAACATCAATCTAGCCGCCAACGGGGTGACCAACGCCACTATCGGACGAATGTCAGCAGAAGAGTTTTCGTTGGCACTTAAGGGTGAAAAAGTGGGACGTCGCGTGGCGGAAATGGCGCTCGACGGCTACGATTTTTCCACTGTGCTGGTCGACCCGCCGCGGGCTGGATTAGACGAGCAGAGCTGTGAACAACTCAGCGAGTATGCCCAGATCGTCTATATTTCATGCAACCCGGCTACGTTAGCCGAAAACTTGTCCATACTGACCAAAACGCATCAGATTGAGCGGTTTGCGCTGTTTGATCAGTTTCCGTTTACCGATCATGTTGAGTGCGGCGTGTTATTGCAGCGGCGTGCCGTTTAATAAGCCTAAGACCTAATGCGTAAATGGCATGCGCCATGAATAACTCGTCAAGTGATTAGGGGCGCGACGATAGGTAGCGTAAGCTAGCCGATATGTTGGCCTAAAGGCCTATTGTCCTTCGTTTTTTGGCCGACTAATGGCCTAGGCAGTCGAGGTGATGGATGCACTACGTTGCGATTGAAGAGAGTCGTCAGGATCTTTTGAAGCAGCTTCAGGAGCGCTTATATGCGCGACTAGAACCTGCGCGAGCTGCGACCATTGATGCCTTTGCTCGACACTTTTACGCCACCGTTCCAGTGGAAGACTTAGTCGACCGTCGTCTGGATGACCTGTATGGCGCAACGCTGTCGATCTGGCAGTTTTTGCAGCATCACGACCCTAAAAGCCCGAAAGTGCGGGTATTTAATCCAGATTTTGAAGAGCACGGCTGGCAGTCGACGCATACGTTTGTGGCCGTTCTACATGAAGATATGCCTTTTCTGGTCGACTCGGTGCGTATCGAGCTCAATCGCCGTGGTTTAACGGTACACGCCATTCAAAACGCCGTGTTAGCGGTCGCCCGTGACGAGCGGCATCAGTTGCAGTCGCTAACCTCCCCACGGGATGAAGATGCCCCAGAAGCACGTGAATCGCTGATTGTGATCGAAGTGGATCGGCACACCGATGTGGCGCTGCTCGAAAAAATTGAACGCAACTTGAATGACGTACTACGCGATGTGCGCACCGCCGTAGGCGATTATGATGCCATGTGCGCGCAAATTACCGCATCAATCCAAGAGCTTGAAAAAAACTGCCCGCCGCAAATTGACCCTGATGATCACGAAGAGGCGATTGCCTTCTTAGAGTGGCTGCTCAAAGATAACTTCACTTTCCTAGGGTATGACGAATACTTGCTAGACGGCGGTGAGTTGCAGCGCGATGCCGCTAGCGTATTGGGCGTGTTCCGTTTAGAACAGCCGCGCTACTGTGAGCGCATTCGTACTGAAGAGGGTGTGGATGAGCACAATGAGTATGTGCTGGTACCCCAGCTGCTATCGTTCGCTAAGAGCGCTCATCACTCTCGGGTTCACCGTCCTACTTATCCCGATTACATCACCATTGACCGCTACGATGATGACGGCAATGTGATCGGCGAGCGGCGCTTCTTTGGCCTATTTACCTCAATGGTTTATAACGAGTCACCGCGCAATATTCCGCTGCTGCGTCGTAAGCTCAAAGCCGTTATGGACATCGCCGGTTTCAATCCCCAGGGCCACAACGGCAAGCAACTGATGCAGGTGCTGGAGGTCTATCCCCGCGACGACCTGTTCCAGATTGATACCGAGTCGTTGGCGAATACCGCGCTGGGTATTTTGAATATCCGTGAGCGTCGTCAGGTGCGCCTGTTTATTCGCGCCGATATCAGCGGCAAGTTCTACTCCTGCCTGGTGTTTGTGCCTCGTGACGTGTTCTCTACCGACCTGCGCCAGCGGATTCAAAACGTACTGTGCGACGAGTTAGACGCCCACTTTGGCGATTTCAACACCTACTTATCTGAGTCGGTGCTGGCGCGTATTCAATTAATTCTGCGCTTTAACGGCGATGCGCCCAGTGACTACGATCTCAAGCGTCTTGAAAGTAAAGTGGCGCGCCTGGCACGCAGTTGGCGTGATGAGCTGCAAAGCGCCATGATTGAAGGTTTCGGTGAAGAGCGCGCAAATCACTTGTTGGATCATTTCCGCGAGGCGTTTTCTGCCAGTTACCGTGAGGACTTCTCCGCGCGTACCGCCGTCTTTGATGTTCAACACCTGCTGACGTTGAATAACGGTGCCGATTTATCGCTATCGCTCTACCGTCCGCTTGAAGAGCAGAGCGGTGGCATGAATCTAAAACTGTTTCACCGTGAATCGCAGATACCGCTCTCTGATGTGCTGCCGATGATGGAAAATCTCGGCCTGCGCGTGATTGGCGAACGCCCCTACGACATCAATGCGCCTGACCAGCGTTACTGGATTCACGATTTTGAGCTTGAGCACAGCGGTGCGGATGTCAGCTTAGGCGATATGCGCGATGTGTTTAGCGAGGCCTTTAAACGTATCTGGACCGGCGAAGCCGACAACGATGCTTTTAACCGCCTGATCATCGGTGCCGGGTTGGATTGGCGCGAAGTGGCGATGCTACGTGGCTACGCTCGCTACCTTAAACAGATTCGCTTTGGCATGTCGCAAGACTACATTGCCGCCACGTTGGCTAACTACCCTGCGATTACCCGGGAGTTGGTAGAGTTATTCAGACTGCGTTTTGCTCCTGAACAGTCAAACCATGCTACCGACGAATGCGTGGCGAGTTTAAACGAGCGCTTAGAGGGTGTTGCCAGCCTAAACGACGACCAACTACTGCGCCGTTTCATGGAGCTGATCCTCGCTACGCTGCGTACTAACTACTACCAGCTCGCCGAGGGCGGCCGTTTTAAAGATTACATCGCCTATAAGCTTGACCCATCCAAAGTCACTGGCATGCCCAAGCCGCGTCCGATGTTCGAGATATTTGTTTGCTCGCCGCGGGTTGAAGGCGTTCACCTGCGCGGCGGTAAAGTAGCCCGCGGTGGTCTGCGCTGGTCCGACCGTTTTGAAGATTACCGAACCGAAGTGCTGGGGTTAGTGAAAGCCCAGCAGGTCAAAAATGCGGTAATCGTGCCGGTAGGCGCTAAAGGCGGCTTTGTATGCAAGCGCATGCCTGAGAATGCCAGTCGCGAAGTTGTCCAGAAAGAGGGCATTGCCTGCTATCAAATCTTTATCCGTGCACTGCTGGATGTCACTGATAACCTGGTTGGCGGTGACGTTGTAGCGCCTGAAAACGTGGTGCGCCACGATGAAGACGATGCTTATCTGGTGGTCGCGGCCGATAAAGGCACCGCCACCTTCTCCGATATCGCCAACGAAATCTCTATCGAATACGGCCACTGGCTAGGCGATGCCTTTGCCTCTGGCGGTGCCAACGGCTACGACCATAAGAAAATGGGTATCACCGCAAGGGGCGCTTGGGAGTCAGTCAAGCGCCACTTCAAAAACCTTGATGTGGATACTCAGCGCGACCATTTCAGCGTGGTCGGTATCGGCGATATGGCGGGTGACGTATTCGGCAATGGCATGCTGCTATCCGATAAAATTCAGCTGGTAGGTGCCTTCAACCACCTGCATATCTTTATTGATCCTAACCCGGATGCCGAAGCCTCTTTTGCTGAGCGTAAACGTCTGTTCGCCCTGCCGCGCTCAAGCTGGGAAGACTACAGCCGTGAATTAATCTCTGCCGGTGGTGGGATCTTTAATCGCAGTGCCAAGTCGATCACGATGACGCCGGAAATGCAGCAGGTATTCGGGATTAGCGAAGAGCGCTTGTCACCTAATGAACTGATCCGCGCGATGCTCAAATCCAAGGTGGACTTGATCTGGAATGGTGGCATTGGTACCTACGTGAAAGGCTCCGATGAAACCGATGCCGATGTGGGTGATAAGGCTAACGACACCTTGCGCATCAACGGTAGCGAGCTGAACTGCCGGGTAGTGGGTGAGGGCGGTAACCTCGGTTTAACCCAGCGAGGCCGTATGGAGGCCGCCGCTAAAGGCGTGCGTGTTTACACCGACTTCATTGATAACGCGGGAGGGGTGAATTGCTCCGACCACGAAGTAAATATCAAAATCTTGATTGATGAAGTGGTCAAACGTGGCGATATGACCGACAAGCAGCGCAATCAGTTACTGGCGGAAATGACCGACGAAGTGGCGGATCTCGTCATCCTCGATAACTATCGTCAAAGCCAGGCGCTGGATCTGTCCGCCATTTTGTCGCTTCAATCCATGGGGCCCTATCGTCGTTTTATTAGCGAGTTGGAGGCTGCCGGACAGATCGATCGTGAGCTTGAGTTTTTGCCCACCGATGATGTGTTAAAAGAGCGTTCGAGTAACGATCAAGGGATGCGCCTGCCAGAACTCTCGGTGTTGATCTCCTACGCTAAAAGCACCCTGAAAGGTGACCTGATTACTTCAGATGTGCCAGATGATAACTATATTCACCGTCATTTGGAGCGGCTATTCCCAACGGTATTGACCGAGCGTTTTAAAGACGAAATGTACGATCACCGTCTTAAGCGCGAGATCGTTGCCACCCAGGTGGCTAACGACTTGGTTGACCATATGGGTATCGTGTTTGTACGCCGCTTAATGGACTCAACCGGTGCGGGGCGTGCCGATATTGCGCGGGCCTATATCGTTGCGCGGGATAGCTTTAACTTAGCGGGCTTGTGGGCGCAAATTGAGGCGCTCGATAATCAAGTGCCGAACCGCATCCAGTATTCGATGATGCTGGATCTGATGCGTCTGATTCGCCGCGCAACGCGCTGGTTTGTGCGCCAGCATTTAGGTCTTTCAACGCAAGACACCATTGAGTATTTCGCGCCCCGTCTGGCGCAGTTGCAGGAAGGTATTGGTGAATTGCTTAGCGGTGAAGAGCTTAGCGCCTGGAGTATGCGCCGAGATACGCTAGTGGAGGCGGGGGTGCCTGACACACTGGCCTCAACCGTCGCGGCCTCATCAAGCCTCTATGCGGGGTTAGGTATTATCCAGGCCGCACGTCTGACCAATGAAAAACCGCAGCGGGTCGCTGAGGTGCTGTATGAAATTGGTAGCCGCCTGGAACTGCCATGGATGATTCAGCAGGTAACCCAGCTGGAAGTGCGCGATGCCTGGCAGGCGCAGGCACGGGAGACGTTCCGTGACGATATTGAGCGTCAGCAGCTGGCGCTCACCACCAGCGTACTGAAACTCGATGCGGGTAGCCGTGATACTGAAGAGCGGGTTGCCCAGTGGTTGGATCAGCATGCTGATCTGCATCGTCGCTGGTGTCGTCTCATTGAAGAGGTGCGTGGCGGTCATGAAGGTGGCTTTGCGCTCTTTGCCGTCGCTGTCCGGGAACTGGTCGATCTCGCCGAGAGCGATAGCGAGGCCTAGCTCCATCTAGTCTCAATGCATAACCGTTAGTTAAAGCGCGCCTTGGTTCTCCACCAGGGCGCGCTTTATTGCGTTATACTGGCGCCCGTTTTCGGTTATTTGTCCTCTTTTGAGGGCTATATATTAATTATTTCAGCGATGGTTCGACACTTCCGCGAATAGGGATATCAGCTGGAAGCTTATTGTGGGAGGGCGCTTCAGCGCGCGAAGGGTACCTCAGGTACCCCTTAGCCTGATTAGGCTAGGAGCTTAAATGGTCGCGAGCTAAAGCTACCTCCCACTGGAGTACTTATTAGGCTGGCAGAATTAATTCCACATTGAGTAATGAGTAACTGTTTCCAACCATGCGCCCGTTCTGTCCTGATTCAAGAGATGCTAACCATGTACCACCTTGCCCGCTCACTTTTCTTTCGCGTTGATCCAGAAACCTCCCACGGCATGGCGCTAAGTGCATTGGATGCATTGCACCGTGTTTCTGGAGTGGCACGGGTATTTGGTAAACCGGTGGAAGATCCGGTTGAGCTGATGGGGTTACGGTTTGCTAACCGTGTGGGGTTGGCCGCTGGGCTAGATAAGAACGCCGATCACCTGGACGCACTGGGCGCGCTAGGGTTTGGGTTCGTCGAAGTCGGTACGGTGACACCGAAACCGCAGCCGGGTAACCCCAAGCCCCGGCTGTTTCGTTTAGCCCAGCATGGCGCGATTATTAACCGCTTTGGCTTTAATAACAAAGGGGTGGAGCATCTTGTCCAGCAGGTTAAGCAGCGCCACTACGGCGGTATTGTGGGTATCAATATTGGGAAGAATCTGACGACGTCGGTCGACAACGCCTTGGATGACTATTTAGTCTGTTTAGAAGCGGTGCACCCTTGTGCGGATTACATCGCGGTCAATGTCTCGTCACCCAATACCCCTGGGCTGCGCAGCCTGCAGTTTGGTGAGCAACTGGATGCGCTGCTAGGCCCAATCCGAGCCCGCGCAACAGAGCTCGATGCCCAATCGGGTCGCAAGGTGCCCCTGCTGATTAAAATCGCCCCAGACATGAGTGCGGAAGAGGTGGCATTACTGGCAGGCAGTATTCAGCGCAACGCACTTGATGGCGTGATTGCCACTAATACCACGGTTTCTCGTGAAGCAGTGCAGAGCGACCCTCAGGCTAACGAGGCCGGTGGGTTATCAGGTAAGCCCGTGTTTGAAGCGTCCAATAACATTATTCGTCAGTTGCGAGAACAGCTACCCACACTGCCGATTATTGGCGTAGGGGGTATTGATAGCGCCGCAGCGGCACAAGCTAAAATTGCTGCAGGGGCGGATTTAATTCAGCTCTACTCAGGATTGATTTACCAGGGGCCGAAGCTGGTAGGAGAGTGCGCAAGGGCACTGAAAGTCTAACTAAAAAGCCCACTTGAAAAAGTGGGCTCACTGAAAACCTGTCGTTTAAGATTTTTCTTTTTAAATCTTGAAAAATAATACGTTAGGCCATGACTAAGGGATTTTTATGGATACCCGAGATGCCGGTCATCCCATCCCACTGGTCACCGCGACCTTCACGCCAACCGCTCATCCAGTATTCGCGTAAATTGACATCTTGACTAGGACAGTCGTCACGAGAACGACCCGTTACACCCGCTTTATAGCCGTGGACATATGCACGCTGAAAGCGATCACGTTTTTGCCGTTTCATTGGCTAACCTCTTTTCACGAAAGCCTTTGATAAGAAATAGGATGTTGAAAAAACCATGCGCCATGATAGGCACGACAACATCCACAATTCCGAGAGCTTGTATCAAGAGCGGTACGCCGCATCAACTCAACTGTCTAGCACTCACGTGCTGAACGGGAAGAGCGGCGAACACTTACAAGCCAGGTCAACTTTAGGAACATGTCCCTTAAAGACCCTGACAGTCAACGCATGCGTTTTTCAGTAGCTACTCTCTTATTGTTAGACCATGATAGGGGCATCTGTCGACTATCAATTTGTCATAAAACGTAAACTCTTTTGTTATATACAGGAATATCGCGCCTTTACGCGCCGCCATTACCATGACCGAGTCGAATCAAAATACCCTGTTAAATCTGCTAGCCACTTGTCCTAAAGGCATTGAAGGCCTGCTACACGATGAACTCATAGCGCTGGGGGCCACGCCTGGTAAAACCACGGTGGCAGGTGTCTATTTCACTGCCAGCCAAGCCATTGCCTATCGTGTCTGCCTTTGGTCGCGGTTAGCCAACCGGGTTATTTTAACGCTGGTACGCGAATCCATGATTGATACCGCCGACCAAGTGCGTGATGTGGTCGCGCGTATTTCCTGGACCCGGCACTTAGCACCAGGTAACACCCTGGCGGTGGATTTTCACGGGCGCAGCGAACATATTCGCCACACCCGATTCGGTGCACAAACCGTTAAAGATGGCGTTGTAGACGCACTGCAGTTGGCTGGTCAAGAGCGCCCCAACGTCGATACAAAAACGCCGCACCTGCGCATTTACGCCCACCTGCACCGTATGAATTTAACCATTGGTGTGGATCTTTCTGGGGAGAGTCTCCACCGCCGTGGCTACCGCCGCGATGTAGGGCATGCGCCGTTAAAAGAGAATTTGGCCGCAGCGCTGTTGGTACGTGCAGGCTGGCCGGAGCGTTTAAAAGCAGGCGAGCCACTGATCGACCCGCTGTGTGGTGCGGGCACGTTGTTGATTGAAGCCGCGATGATGGCCGCCGATCAAGCGCCAAATCTTAATCGTGAGCGGTTTGGCTTCCACGGTTGGGCGGGGCACGACGACATCGTCTGGAGTGAGCAAAAGCGCGAAGCTGAGGCGCGTGCCTCGATTGGTCGCAAGCGCTGTAAAGCCCAATTACTCGGCTTTGATCAGAGCCCGGCGGCACTCACGGCAGCAAAAGCCAACGCCATGCGCGCGGGCATCCCCGCGCTGATTACTTTGCATGGGCAAAGTCTTTCTCAACTGACCCGGCCAGAATCACTGACCGCAGAAAGTGGCCTGCTGATCACCAACCCGCCCTACGGTGAGCGTTTGGGTGAGCTGCCCGAACTGGTGCGCCTGTATGCTCAGTTAGGCGAAAAAGCCAAAGCGCTGTTTCCCGGCTGGACCCTGGCTGTATTTACCGGCAATCCGGATCTTGGTCACCGGTTGGGAATGCGGGCGCACAAACAGTACGCGCTTAAAAATGGCGCTTTGGATGCCAAGCTGCTGCTCATGGAGATTGGTGGAGCAGAGCATCCGCCTGCTGCAAGCAATGCAGCGCCCCTTCAGCGTGAGAGCGGTGCTGAGGTGGTGATCAGAGAAGGGGGTAGCGCAGGGGTTAGTGAAGAACAAACTGCGCATAAAAACCAAGACAATGCGCAGATGTTTGCCAATCGTCTGATTAAAAATCAGAAACGCTTGAAGAAGTGGTTGAAACAGAGTGGTGAAACCAGCTATCGGGTGTATGACGCCGACATGCCCGAGTATGCCCTGGCGGTAGACCGCTACGGCGATCGCGTGCATGTGCAGGAGTACGCAGCACCTAGCTCGATCAATCCTGCTCAGGCGCAAAAGCGCTTGTACGACGCCCTGGAAGTGATGCCAGAGGCGCTTAATGTTGACGCTAGTAAGATCTATATTAAACGCCGTGAGCGCCAAACCGGTAGCGCCCAGTATCAGAAGCGCGCCGCCAGCGGCGAGCGCTTTGAGGTGCAGGAAGGCGATGCTCGGCTGTGGGTCAATCTGCGCGATTATCTTGATACGGGGCTGTTTCTTGATCATCGCCCGGTTCGTCGCATGCTGGGTGAAATGGCCAGCGGCAAGCGCTTTTTAAACCTGTTCTGCTACACCGCCACGGCAACGGTACAGGCGGCACTGGGCGGCGCTAGCGACAGCGTGAGTGTCGACATGTCCAATACCTACCTTGAGTGGGCCAAGGATAACTTTGCGCTCAACCAGATTGATACCCGCCTGCATCGGGTGGTGCGCGACGACTGTTTCCGCTGGTTAGAAACAGCTGATGCCGAGTTCGATTTAATCTTTATGGACCCGCCAACGTTTTCTAACTCCAAGAAAATGCGTGATACGCTAGATGTACAGCGCGATCACCCGCGTCTTGTGGAGCTTGCGATGGCACGGTTAGCACCCGGTGGTACCTTGGTGTTCTCTAATAACCAGCGGCGCTTTAAGCTAGATGAAGCGCTTAGCGGACACTTTGCGGTAGAAGACATCACTGGACGCAGCTTCGATCCTGATTTTCAGCGGCGCACAAACTTGCACCATGTGTTTTTACTACGTCATAAATAGACGCAGTAAGGAGAGAGTTTAAACATGATTCAGCTATCGCTTTACACGACGATGGGCTGTCACCTATGTTCTCAGTTAGAGGGACTGGTCGCCGCCTTAGCGAACCAAAAAGTGTGGCTGCATCACATCGAGATTAGCGACGACGATGCGTTAATTGAGCGCTATGGCGTTCGTATCCCGGTGCTGATGGATAGTGATGGCAATGAACTGGATCGCGGCTTTGAGCTGGAGCGTTTAAGCGACTGGTTGCGCGAACGCGGCTGGTTGAATGAAGACGCCCTGGCAGGATTTATTACGCCACCAGACGCCGCTGCGCCGAAAGGGGCTCATCAGCGAGGCGGGCGACGCTTTTTAGGCTAAATCACATCTAACAGCGATAGCTGACGCATGGCCTCTTGGCCTTCTGGGGTATGATCGGCCACTTCAAGTACTTTGCGAAATCCCCGCGAGGACTGGATAGTGGCTTCGTCTTCAAGCCACATCTGGGCTTGATCCAGGGTGTCGGCTAACTGGTGCTTTAGGCCGCCAAACTGAGTGCCAATCTGGCCCCAAGCGCGGCTGAATATCCAGTCGCCAAACATATCCTGGTGAATATGAACCAACACGTAGTCGTGGTTGGTCTCCCAGCGTACGATCACTAAACTCTCCTTACTTAGCCTTTAAAAAATAGCCTTTAAACACGCCTGCACATCAAGCCGTCGCGGGCGTATTGTAAAGCCCGGATACTAAAACGCCTATGAAACTTGTCATCGATGCCAATATCCCCGCTGCTGACGCCTGCTTTGGCTCGTTAGGTACGCTAATTCGTGTGCCGGGTCGTGAGATTACGACTGCTCACCTACAGGACGCCGATGCGCTGATTGTGCGCTCCATTACTCAGGTTAACGACACACTGCTTGCCAACAGCCGCCTGCGCTTTGTGGGCACCTGCACCATCGGTACGGATCATATCGATCAAGCCGCGCTAGCAAGGCGCAATATTGCCTTTGCCAGCGCCCCTGGCTGCAACGCCGAAGCGGTGGTGGATTACGTGCTGTGCAGCCTGCTAACGCTTGCTGAGCGGGATGGTTGGTCGCTTAGCGAGCGTACCGTGGGTATTGTGGGGGTGGGCAATGTGGGCAGTCGCTTACAGGCACGGCTATCCGCTATGGGCGTGGCGACGCTTTGCTGCGATCCGCCCAGAGCCGCGGTAGAGAGCCTGGCGTCAGAGCAAGAATTTCACTCTTTAGACGCGCTGATTGAGCGCTGCGATGTGCTTTGCCTGCATGCGCCGCTGACCCACGCAGGTCCTCACGCTACTTATCAACTGCTCAACGCTCAGCGTATCAATGAGCTGGCGCCGGGCAGCGTTGTGCTGAATGCCGGGCGGGGCGACTGCGTCGATGGCCTGGCGCTGCGTAGCCGAGTGTCGGGTAAGGGGGATATCAGCGCGGTGCTGGATGTGTGGGAGGAGGAGCCGGACATTGATGCAGGCCTTCGTGATCTGGTCTCCCTGGCCACACCGCATATTGCCGGGCATAGCCTGGATGGCAAACTGCGCGGCACCTGGTTGATCCAGCAAGCGCTGGCAAGCCTCTACGGTCAGTGGAGCGAGCTAACGTTTGCCGATATTTGCCCGCCGGCTGCGCTTGCCTCACTGCATTTGCAGCATGTACTACCACCCGAAGATGCTCTACGGCTCTGTATGCGAGCAGTCTACGACGTACGCCGCGACCACGATGCGCTCCAGCGTCAAACGCTGCATCGCGGCATGCGTAAAGGCTTTGATGAGTGCCGAGCTAACTACCCGCTGCGGCGTGAATTCGCCACACTAAACGTGCAGCTGTCCGGGAAAGCGGTAGCGTTAGCGGGCATACTGCGTGGGGCGGGGTTTGATGTGAGTAGCAGCTAAATGATGGTTAGTAGTAGTTTTGACGCTTTGATGTCCTGACGCTATAGTGACAAGTAGCTACGAAGTTTGGAGAAGATGATGAGCGAGACATCAAAGCGTTCAACGGTTTATTTTGACCCTCAGTTACACGCTGCGTTGCGGTTGAAGGCTGCGCATACCCATCGTTCCCTATCAGATATCGTCAACGACGCGGTGCGGGCTGCACTGGCTGAGGATCAAGAAGATTTAGCTGCATTCGAGGAGCGGGTATCCGAGCCAACAATGAGCTATGAGGCGTTGCTGGATGATTTGAAGGCCAATGGCAAATTATAAGCTTGTCTTCAGGAAATCTGTCTCCAAGGATTTTAGGTCAATTCCAAACAAAGATGTGTCCCGTATTCTCCAGCGTATAGAGGAACTGCAAGAAAACCCCCGTCCCATCGGTAGTGAAAAGCTTTCAGGGCAAGAGCGTTATCGTATACGGCAGGGTGTTTATAGAATTATATATGAAGTGGCAGATGAGCTGCTTATCGTGACTGTCGTTAAGGTTGGGCACCGGAAGCATGTCTATAAGCGTAGCAAACGCTGCTGATGTCAAATCCAATACAGAGCAAGGCCCGCAGCAGATGCGGGCCTTGAACGTTTAGAACTACTGAAAACTTACTGACGATAAGCGGCTTCTTTTAGTGCACGGATTCGCTCATCCAGCGGAGGGTGGCTGGCAAACATCTTCTCAAGCAGAGAGCGTGTTTGGCCTTTAGTGATGGCCATGGCACGCAGCGTGTCGGGCATTTGGTCGGGCATTTCAGTTTCGGTTTTCAAGCGTGCCAACGCACTCACCATGGCATTGGTACCTGCTAACCGCGCACCTGCTTCATCGGCGCGGTATTCGCGGTAGCGCGAGAACCAGGCAACAATGGCTGAAGCCAAAATGCCAAACACGATCTCCGCCACAATCACGACCGCAAAGTAGCCCATAAATCCCAGGCCGCCTTCACCGCCACTGCGGCTTTTTAGGAAGTTGTCGACTAAATGCGCCACTACACGGGCAAAGAACATCACGAAGGTATTTACCACGCCCTGAATCAGCGCCAGGGTGACCATGTCGCCGTTCGCCACATGGCCAATTTCGTGAGCCAGTACCGCGCGCACTTCTTCGGGTCGCATGCGGTTCAATAGGCCTGCCGAAACCGCCACCAGTGCATCGTTTTTGTTCCAGCCGGTGGCGAAGGCGTTGGACTGCTGGGCGGGGAAGATACCCACTTCCGGCGTTTTGATGCCTGCCTCACGGGAAAGCTCCGCGACGGTATCCAGTAACCACTGTTCAGTGGAGTTGGAGGGTGTTTCGATAATCACCGTCCCAGTGCTGCGCTTGGCCATCCATTTAGAGATGAACAGCGAGATCATTGAGCCGACCATGCCGAAGATAAAGCAGAAAATCAGCAGGCTGGTGAAGTTGATGCCCTGGCCGCGCAGATAGCCTTCCACGCCTAACAGGCGCAGCGTGATACTGGCGACCAGCAAGACCGCTATATTGGTACCTAAAAACAGCAGAATTCGCATCATGGTGCAGGTTCTCCCAAAACGTTTATAAGACGGTTTAACAACAGCCAGTGAAATGAGCTGCGCAATAGTTGTTTAAATACGTGCTGTTCATGGCAGTTTCAAGTCATCGCAATATTTAAGTTACTGGCGGTAGCGGGACAAGAAATTGGCAAATCGGTCAAGCGCATCGCCCAATTGGTCTGCCCAGGGTAGCGTCACAATGCGCACATGATCGGGCTCTGGCCAGTTAAAAGCCGTGCCTTGCACCAGCAATATTTTTTCCTGCAGCAGCAGATCCAGCACCAGTTGCTGGTCGTCTTTGATATTAAAGACCTTGGGGTCTAAGCGTGGAAAAGCATAGAGCGCGCCTTTTGGGGTCACACAGGAGACGCCAGGGATGGCATTTAGCTTCTCAATGGTGATATCACGCTGAGCCAGCAACCGCCCGCCAGGCAGGATAAGATCATTGATCGACTGATAGCCGCCCAGCGCGGTTTGAATGGCATGCTGGGCAGGCACGTTAGCGCACAGGCGCATCGAGGCCAGCATATTCAGCCCCTGGATATAATCCTTGGCATTGAGTTTGGCCAGGGTGCCAGAAATGGTCATCCAGCCCGAGCGAAAGCCCGCGCAGCGATAGCTTTTGGACAGCCCGTTCATGGTGATTACTAACTGGTCATCGTCCGCCAGGGCGCCGGTGGCGGTGTGTTCAACGCCGTCATAGAGAATCTTGTCGTAGATCTCGTCAGAAAACACCACCAGATGGTGCTGCTTGGCAATCTCCAGCACTTCTTTCACCACGGCAGGCGGGTACACCGCGCCGGTCGGGTTATTCGGGTTGATCAGCACAATGGCCCGAGTGTGGCTGGTGATCTTGGCGCGAATATCCGCCATGTCCGGCGTCCAGTCGGCCTGTTCGTCGCACAGGTAGTGCACCGCGTGGCCGCCGGAAAGGTGAGCAGCGGCAGTCCAGAGCGGATAGTCCGGCGCGGGAATCAGTACTTCATCGCCATCGTTGAGCAGCGCCTGCAGGGCCATCACAATCAACTCAGAGACGCCGTTGCCGATGAAGATATCCTCAATGCCAACGCCGGGAATCTGCTTGCGCTGGCACTCCTGCATAATCGCTTTACGGGCAGAGTAGAGGCCTTTGGAGTCGCAGTAGCCCTGGGCGGTGGGCAGGTTACGCATCACATCCTGGAGAATCTCTTCCGGCGCCTCAAACCCAAACGGCGCGGGGTTGCCAATGTTGAGCTTGAGAATTCGCTGGCCTTCCTCTTCCAGGCGTTTGGCATGGTCAAGAACTGGGCCACGAATGTCGTAGCAAACATTGTGCAGCTTATGAGATTTTTTCAGCGGTTGTGATTCCGGGGTGTCCATGAGGTGTTTATCCAAAAGTGGCTAGAGGCCCAAAAGTGTCCAACTTAATGGTGTGCCTCCCAAACCGCTCGGCGACTTAGGAGTGCTGCTGTCATTATGCGTCGGAAAGGTCTTGATTGTCTTCGTCGTTTTGCACCGGTGGCGGCGGAATATCCGCTGGCGTTTCAAGGGTTAGTCTGCCCAGCTTGCCATCACGTAGTTCGTGCAGCAGGACTTCCGCACCGCGATGCAAATCGACCGCACCACCAGGGCGCAGGCCGCCACGTCGCGCAGCAATATCTTTCAAAATGGCGTTGCCGTCGAAACCGGCAATGGCGAGAAAGTCGGGCTTTTTAGGGCCATCCGCATCAATGTCGTGGGGAATGTCCGGCGCAGTATAGGGCGGCAGCTCTTTCAGCTTATAGCGCTCGGTGAGTGCTTCAGGGTAACGCTTGGCAAGCTCGGCGCTGGTGACAATCGCCACATCGGTGTACTCGATGGCCGTATCGCGAATGGCACCGGTGGCGGCAAGGCGATAGGCGCTCGCCTGGTCTTCAATCTTGGGCCATAGCACGCCGGGGGTGTCGGTGAGCGCAACACGCCCATCAATACGCACCTTTTGCTGGCGTTTGGTCACCGCTGGTTCGTTACCGGTTTTAGCGATTTTTCGCCCTGCCAAGCCGTTAATCAACGTTGATTTACCGACATTCGGTATACCCATCACCATCACCCGCACATCGCGATCGGCGCGCACCGCACCAGCTAACTCATGGCACAGTTTGGGTATTTTCTTGAGTTCACGGGTATTAGTGGTGGTAACTGCCAGGGCGCGCATGTTCTCTTGGGCATCAAAAAACGCCACCCATTCGGCCGTTCGCTCAGGGTCGGCGAGATCCGCGCGGGAAAGTATTTTCAGCACCGGCTTATGGCGGGTTAGCTCGGCCAGCATGGGATTAGCGCTGGAGTAGGGTAGGCGGGCGTCGAGTACCTCAATCACCACGTCAATTTCAGGCAGCACCTCCTTGATCTGGCGGCGGGCCTTGTTCATATGTCCGGGGAACCAGCCGAGCATGGGTCTCTCCTGCAAGTACAAAAAATAGAGGCACAAAAAAGCGGGCAGCCATTCTAACAGATGGCGCCCGCCTTGCTGTGCTTCCTTTTAGCGCAGATTACTCGTCAGGATGAAATTCCAGTGATACCGAGTTAATGCAGTAGCGCAAGCCTGTGGTGTCTGGTGGCCCATCGGGGAAAACATGGCCCAAATGCGCATCGCAGTGAGAGCAGACCACTTCGGTACGCCGCATGCCGTGGGTGGTATCGGTATGCTCCTCCACGCAGCGGGTACCTAGTGGCCGGTCGAAACTTGGCCAGCCGCAACCCGCGTCAAACTTGTGCTCGTTCTCAAACAGCGGTGCGTGGCAGCATACACAGTGGTAAATACCCTGGGCATCGCTGACTTGGTAGTCGCCAGAAAACGGGCGCTCGGTGCCTTTTTCACGGGCTACGCGGTACTGCTCCGGCGTAAGCTGCTGTTGCCATTCCTCAGGGGATTTTTCTATTTTCGCCATGGGGTTCTCCTCTCCCTCTGGTTTGCCACTCTTCAGAGGCTTTATAAGCAGACTAGCTTATCACTTCCTGGAGTGACAGCTAGTCGCCTACTCAAGTTCAGCATACTGAAAACGAAGAGGAGAAGGGTTAAACGCTAGCGGCACCGCCGTTACTGCGCGGGTCGTGGGCGCTTTCTATTAGCCCATCCGGGTGATGCACAATGCCGCCCGCATGGCCCATGGTGTCACTGAACGCATCAGGAAGCACTTCCACATCGTGACCTGCTGTGGCTAAGGCGGTGACTAAAGCATCGTCAAAGCGGTTCTCAAGTTTCAGGTTTGTGCTGGTATCACCCCAAGTTCGACCCAGCAGCCAGCGCGGTGCGGTGACTGCTTGCTGAAGCGGCATGCCGTGCAGCGCATAGCGTGAGAATACGGCGGCCTGGGTTTGTGGCTGTCCTTCACCGCCCATGGTGCCGTACACCATGGTGCGACCATCGTTAAACTTGGCAAGCGCGGGGTTCAGCGTATGGAAGGGCTTGCGACCAGGCGCTAAGCCGCGTAAGTCATCCGGGTTAAGCGAAAAGCTGATACCGCGGTTCTGCCACAACACGCCGCTTTCAGGCAGCACCACGCCACTGCCAAACTCCCAATAGATGCTCTGGATAAAGCTTACCGCACGTCCTTCGCTGTCCACGGTGCCCATCCAAATGGTGTCTCCCGGGGCTGGCTCATGGGGCCATGGTAAGGCGTGTTGAGAATCAATTTGGGCCGCCTCTAAGCTGATGCTCTCTCCGCTGAGTAAATCCTGCAGCGGTGTGGGCACGCGGCCGGGGTCGGTGACGTTTTGGTCGCGCAGTATAAAGGCGCGCTTGGTGGCTTCGATTAAGCCGTGCAGGTGCTCAAAGCCGTTTGGCTCGGCGGCTTTTAAGCGCTCGTAGATGCCCAAAATCATTAACGAAGCCATGCCCTGGGTCGGAGCAGGCAGGTTATACAGCGTGGCATCCTGTAGCGTGACTTCCAGTGGCGTTACCCGCTGGGCGCGGTAGGCGTGAAAGTCTGCCAAACGCAACGGGCTGCCAACGGCCTCTAAATCCCGCGCCATGCTGGCGGCCAGCTCGCCGCGGTAGAAATCATCCAGGCCCGCTTCTGCCAGGCGCTTAAGGGTGGCCGCTAGGCGCGGCTGGCGTAGCCGTTCGCCTTCACGTGGGACTTGGCCATTAAGCAGTAGGGCATCGCTGAAACCTGGGCTCTGGCTTAGTCGTTCCACGTGTTTGGCGGTTAGCTCCTCTTGGCTTTGTGAGACTGCAATGCCCGCTTCAGCGTGGCGTATGGCATCAGCCAGTAGCGTAGTTAGAGGAAGTGGCTTGCCCCACGCAGATGCCACATTCAATGCTTCATGCCAACCGCCAATGGTGCCCGCCATGGTTAGAGCGGCTTTAGGGCCGCGTTCGGGAATATGCGTCTCCCCGGCGTAAAAGTCTGCATTGGCTAAGCCTGCTGCTGGGCCACAGGCATCAATGGCAATGGTCGCTTTTCCTGGCTCGTGAATCAGCCAGAAACCATCACCGCCCAGGGCGTTCATATGGGGGTATACCACTGCAATGGCGGCGGCTGCCGCGACCATTGCCTCTACCGCATTGCCGCCCTGTTTCAGTACATCGCGCCCGGCGCTGGCGGCTAGGTGATGCGGAGCGACACAGCTGCCGCCGTAACTACGTTGGGTGTGGAGCATGACGAGTATCCCTTGTTATTAATGAAAAATTATTGGGTAGGCTGTTACCAGCCAATCGCTTCAGGTAGCCAAGTAGCAATGCTGGGGAAGATAAACACCAACGCCACGGCCAAGAACTGTAAGCCGATAAACGGCAGGGCGCCTTTGTAAATATCCAGCGTAGTGACTTCTTTCGGCGCCACACCTTTAAGAAAGAACAGCGACCAGCCAAACGGCGGTGTGAGAAACGAAGTTTGCAGCACCAGCCCCACCAGAATGCCGAGCCAGACCATATCGACGCCCATCTGGACAAAGAAGGGTAAAAATAGCGGCAAGGCAATATAGCTGATCTCAATCCACTCTAGGAAGAAGCCCAGCACAAACATCAGCAGTAGCATAAACAGCAGGGCGCCTAATTCACCGCCGGGCACCCAGTCGAACATTCGGGCAACCAGATGCTCGCCGCCTAAACCGCGGAAAGCCAAGCCAAATACCTGGGCGCTGATTAAGATAAAGAACACCATGGCCGAAATAATCAGCGTGGACTTAGCCACCTCGCTAAGCAGCGAGCGTGTTAAGCGACCAGAGCAGGCTACAAATACCATCGCCCCTAACGCCCCCATGGCGGCAGCTTCAGTAGGGGCCGCCAGCCCACCGATAATAGAACCAAGCACCGCAAACACTAACCCTACAGGCGGGCCGACCACCAGTAACACTTTTTTCAGCAGCTGCTGTTTGCTTAACTGCGCCCGCTCTTCGGCTGGGATGGGAGGCATTAATGCTGGGTAGAGTCTAGCGATCACCAGAATGGCAATAATATATACTGCTGCCAGCGTTAGGCCCGGCACCATGGCCGCTGCGAACATCGTGCCGACAGATTCACCGAGGATTTCAGCCAGCAGAATCAGCACTAGGCTGGGCGGAATAATCTGCCCTAGCGTGCCAGACGCGCAGATCATGCCGGTAGCCAAGGTTTTGGGGTAGCCTCGGCGCAGTAGCGTAGGCAACGTGAGCAGGCCAAGCGTAACAATAGTGGCACCGACAATGCCGGTCGCCGCACCCAATAGTACGCCAACCAGAATAATCGCTACCCCCATACCGCCTGAAAGTCCGCCAAACAGATGACCAATCACATCAATCAACTCTTCGGCCAGCTTCGACTTCTCCAGCATTACCCCCATAAACACAAACAGCGGTATCGCCATAAACGTGTAGTTGGTCACCACCCCGTAGATCCGTGATGGCAGCAAATTAAACAGCATTGGACCAAAGCCAATGTAACCAAAGAAAAAAGCCGTGGCCGCGATGCTGATACCCACCGGAATACCAATCAGCAAGAGCACGAAAAAAGCCACGATCATACCGATCGCTAGCCATTCATTAGGAGACATGCGTTATTCACCTCGTGTGGGCAGAGCGAAAGCCTGGCGCAGCGCGTGGGCCAGTCCTTGCAGCGCGAGCAGGACAAACCCAAAAGGAATTAAAGATTTCAGCAGCCAGCGAAGGGGAAGACCACCAGGATTAGGTGACGATTCGTTGCGTGCAAAGGATTGCGCTACCCAAGGCAGCGTCAGCCAGGCGATATATAGCCCCATGGCCAGCAGCAGCAACCCACCAATGACCTCAATCACTCGCTGAGCATTCACGGGGAAACGCTCATAAAACACATCGACGCGGACTTGCTCACCCATCAACAGCAGGTAAGACATACCGAAGAGGGCGATGGGCGATATCAAGTGCCACTGCAGCTCCTGTAGCCATACCGCACCAATGCTAAATACGTAGCGCATCAGTACATCGCCTGCGACTAACCCTACAAGCACCACGCAGGTCCAAGCGGCGATCCAGCCAAATAGCCGAACCACCGCTTCGATCCCGTGGACAAAATATTCCACGGCGCGCATATCAGACTCCAATGATGTCGTTTAACCAAGCGCGCTCACTAGGGCCTGCCCAGCGGTCATGGTTGGCTTTAAACGCCATGTAGCTATCGTGAACTTTGCGTACTAGAGGATCCGCATTGGCCTCTGTTTCTAAAGTGTCCATCGTTGCTTCGCGTAGGGCATTAACGACGGGCTCTGGCAGCCTGCTGGCGGTCACGCCGTGGTTCTCGACGAGGTCGGTCATCGCCTCACCATTAACGGCTTCAGACCAGGTTACGCTCTCCAGACAGGCGGCCATACAGGCGGATTTCACGATCATCTGAAGGTCTTCCGGCAGGCTGTCCCAGTGGGTTTTCGAGATCAGTAGCTCACCCGTGGTGGCGGGTTCATGCCAGCCAGTGGTGTGGTAGAACTTGGCGGCGTTATGTAATCCCATACGGCGGTCTTGATAGGGGCCGACAAACTCAGCCGCGTCAATCACGCCGCGCTCCAAAGCTGGGAATATCTCACCACCCGGCAGTACACGCGCATCAACGCCTAGCGCTGCATAAACTTGCCCAGCCAGACCCGGAATACGCATCCGCAGGCCGTTAAGCTGACCAATATCTTCAATCGGTTCACGGAACCAGCCGGTCATTTGCACGCCGGTATTGTTAAGCGGGAACGCCACCATACCGTAGGGCTCATATACCTCCTGCCAAAGCTCTAAACCACCGCCGTGGTAAAGCCACGCCATATGGCCCATAAAACTCATGCCAAAGGGCACAGTGGTGAAGTATTGGGCGGCAAAGGTAGTGCCGGACCAGAAGTAGCTGTTGGCAGCATTCATTTCGATGGTGCCGCTCTGTACCGCTTCAAACCCTTCAAAGGCCGGGATTAGTTCGCCCGCTGAGAAGTGTTGAATATTGAGCCGTCCGCCAGACATGGCGTTGATCTTGGCAATGACATCAGTGGGGCTTCCAGGACCTTCCACATAAAAGGGTGAGCCAGGACTATAAGCATTCGTCATACGCCAATTAAAACTTTCAGCAGACTGGGCGCGAGCAATAGAAGGAGCACCCAACACCAAGCCAGCTGTTGAAGAGACAGCGGCAGTGGTCAAAAACTTGCGGCGGGATAAGGACATAGCACACCTCGTGATAAGGGAGTGGGTCAGCAAGGGAACACTATGCGTTAGCAAGCGGTGTGCCAAAAAAATCGATTTTATTATAAATAAAAGATTTTCAAGGGTTTTATAGGTTGCAAGGCTAGAGGCTAAGTGTAAGAAAAATAAACGTTTGCACCGCAATGAAGCCATCAAAGTTCAAGTGGCGCTTTCGCGGTGCACGGTTTAAATACAGTTTCTGCTTAACGGTATCTCCATGAGAGCCGCCAACGGGTGTAGTTCGTTGATAGCTGGTCAGTTAACCTTCAAGGGCGGAGTGCTTGACAGCTCAATAAGGTCTGAGTAACATACGCGCCACCTCGACGAGGCAATGAAACGTCCCATTCGTCTAGTGGTCTAGGACACCGCCCTTTCACGGCGGTAACAGGGGTTCGAACCCCCTATGGGACGCCACTTATTATTTGTAAGATAAGCTCTTGCTAGAATAAGCGGTCGTCAGGTTTGTCGGAATGCGGGAATAGCTCAGTGGTAGAGCATCGCCTTGCCAAGGCGAGGGTCGGGAGTTCGAATCTCCTTTCCCGCTCCACACGTCCCATTCGTCTAGTGGTCTAGGACACCGCCCTTTCACGGCGGTAACAGGGGTTCGAACCCCCTATGGGACGCCACTTCTGATAGCCAAATGTTATAAAGCAAGCGTTCTATAAGCGGGAATAGCTCAGTGGTAGAGCATCGCCTTGCCAAGGCGAGGGTCGGGAGTTCGAATCTCCTTTCCCGCTCCAGTTTTGATAGCCTATAAGTCCCATTCGTCTAGTGGCCTAGGACACCGCCCTTTCACGGCGGTAACAGGGGTTCGAACCCCCTATGGGACGCCATCTTGCTCTTGAAGTACATTTTGCATTGCGGGAATAGCTCAGTGGTAGAGCATCGCCTTGCCAAGGCGAGGGTCGGGAGTTCGAATCTCCTTTCCCGCTCCATGTAAATAACCTTTCATTCGTCGTCCTTCCTGTTTTACTACTTTTTCATATCAAGTTATTAGCTGATTCCCCATTCTATCGCCTTTACTGTGTGAGTTTTTTAGTGTCTTCGATAGGTGTACACACTGCACCCAAGCGATTTCGCTTGGGTGCAGGGTAATGCGGCTAGATGGGAGGTTTAATGCGCTGTTTGACTATCCAGCGTAAATTGGCTGACCACACTGTTTAGCGACTGTGAGCGCTTTGTCAGATCATGTGCGGAATCGGCCGTTTGCTGAACCATGGATGCATTGTCCTGAGTCGCTCGATCCAACTGGGAAATCGCGATGTTGATTTGCTCAATGCCCCGGGTTTGTTCATGGGTAGCAGCCGTGATGTCTGCAAAGAGGTCCTTGACCTGCTGGATTTGCTGATCAATTTTCTGCATTCGCTCTTTTGCCGTACCCACTAGCTTGGCACCATTACTCACCTGCGCATTTGAGGTGTCAATGAGCGTTTTGATTTCCTGAGCGGCGCTAGCCGAGCGATTAGCCAGCTGACGCACTTCGCCTGCAACTACCGCAAAACCCCTGCCATGCTCACCTGCTCGAGCGGCTTCTACAGACGCATTCAGTGCCAAAATATTGGTTTGAAATGCAATGCCGTCGATGAGTGAGACTATTTCGGTAATTTTGGCCGCTTCTGCGTTAATTTCTTGCATGGAGATCACAGCTTCGCCAATCGCTTGCTGACCCGCTTGAGACGTTTCGCCTGCATTGCGTACCAACTCTTTTGCTTGTTCTACGCTATCTGCATTTTGGCGAACCGTGGCGGTAACTTCTTCCATGCTGGAAGAGGTTTGCTGAAGCGCAGCAGCTTGTTGCTCAGTGCGCGAAGAAAGCTCCTGGTTGCCTAAGGCAATTTCACCTGCATTATGATCCACTGCGCTGCTGGTAACCTGTATCTCTTCCATCGTATCGCGAAGCTTGTCACGCATTGAGCGAATATCATGTAGCAAGCTGTTGGTATCGTTGGGGTTGAGCGTCACGGGGGCTGATAAGTCGCCTTGGGCAATGCGGCCGACGACGCCTGCTGCGTAGCTTGGCTCGCCTCCCAGACGACGTAAAATTAACGACACCATACTCCAGAAGGCAAGAGTAACTAAAATGCCAGCCACTATGCCTACTATTACGGACTCAATAAGCTGGCTCATGATGGCACTGTTCACATCGCCCATAAAAACTCCGCTAGCAATGTAAACATCCCAAGGTGCGTAAGCCTCTGAATAGGTGCGCACCAGTGGCATTGCATCATTTCCCCGTGCAAAATTAGAGTAGTAATCGGTAATGCCGCTGCCAGAGCTGCGCGTGTTATCGAGAATGGTACGAAAAATAAGCAGGCCTTCAGGGTCTCTAGCTTGGGATACATCCTCCCCGAAAGGTCGACGCGGGTGGGCAAGCATTTTAAGGTCGCCACTAAACGCAAATAGATAGTTATCTTCTACCCCGAAGCGCACGTCACGAATAGTTTCAAAAGCGAGTGTCTGGGCTTCTTCGAGTGTGATTTCACCTTGCTGGGCGAGTACATCAAAATGTTCCATGGTCGAAACTGCAATATCCACGGC
This sequence comes from Halomonas sp., assembly GCF_011050415.1. GTDB lineage: Bacteria > Pseudomonadota > Gammaproteobacteria > Pseudomonadales > Halomonadaceae > Vreelandella. The sequence goes on along the minus strand of NZ_DRFS01000017.1, from coordinate 67,621 downwards.
AGTGACCATACGTTGTTCGCGTTCGGTATAGAGCATTACACGGCTTTGCCATGCGTTTACTGCAATCATAATGGCTAGGATCAGCCAGAGCACGATAACCCCAAAGAGTCGCTGACGACGAAGTGACAGTGCTGCTAAGCCTCCCTTGGCGCTAGGTGATGTAGGCCTCGGTAAGTTGGCTAAGGCTTTCGAATGGTTAATGACGATGGTGCTCATTATATAGTTGGCTCTCATAGGTGTTTTTCTTTATTCCCTTGCATGTCAGGCGGTAAGTGTTGATACCTGACAAGCGGCTAATACTAAAGTATTAGTTGATGGGCTTCTGCACCATAAGCGTGGCAAAGTGTCACTTCATGTACATATGACATTGAATCTATAGCGTGCTAGCTAATAGCAGGCTACATATAGCAGTGAGTTGGCTTGAAAAAACAGATGATTGCCCCGATATCTTCCCTTCTAATGCATTTTTCTTGCTTCTTTTTTTGCTGACAGGACATCTTCATGGCCGAACCGGCATTGTCGATCCGTGGCCTCACCAAGGTGTATGGCAACGGTTTTCAGGCGCTTAAAGGTATTGATTTAGACGTCCAGCAAGGCGATTTTTTTGCTTTGCTAGGCCCTAATGGCGCCGGTAAATCCACCACATTGGGGGTGGTCTGCTCGCTTGTGCAAAAAACGGCGGGCAAGGTCTCTATTTTTGGCATTGATGTAGATAAAGACTTTGCCAAAGCCAAGTATCTGCTAGGCGTGGTTCCTCAAGAGTTCAACTTCAATCAGTTCGAGAAAGTGCTTGATATCGTGCTGGCGCAAGCGGGCTACTACGGTATGACCAGCGGTGAGGCGCTACCTCGCGCTAAGCAACTGCTGACTGACCTTGGCCTGTGGGACAAACGCAACGGCAACGCGCGAATGCTCTCTGGTGGTATGAAGCGCCGTTTAATGATTGCCCGGGCGCTGATGCATCGGCCAAGATTGTTAATTCTGGATGAGCCAACGGCGGGTGTAGATATCGAGCTTCGTCGCAGCATGTGGGAGTACATGAGGCGTATTAATGAAGATGAAGGCACCACGATTATCCTGACTACCCACTATCTGGAAGAGGCCGAGAGCCTGTGCCGTAACGTGGCGATTATCAATAATGGCGACATCGTGCGTAATACCAGCGTGCGCGAGTTGCTGGCTGAGCTTGATACCGAGACGTTCCTGATTGACTTGGCTGAGCCGGTATCAGAAGTACCCAAGATTGAAGGATTTGAACTGCGCCAGTTGGAACCTACACAGCTTTCATTAATGGTCCATCGCGGCCAGCGGTTAAATGATGTTTTCAGTGCATTAAGCGAGCAGGGAGTGCAGGTGGTTTCCATGCGTAACCGAGCCAATCGCCTTGAGGAAATGTTTGTGTCGATGGTGGAAAGCAGTGACCGAGGCGCCATTGATCAGCGCGTGGAAAAGAAGGAGGTCCATGCATGAATTTCAGCCAGACAATGGTTGCTTTATGGACCTTAGTGCTTAAAGAGATCAAGCGTTTTACGCGAATCTGGCCGCAAACTCTGCTGCCGCCTTCTATTACCATGGCGATGTACTTCATCATTTTCGGTAATTTAATTGGCTCACGAATTGGCGATATGGACGGATTCAGCTATATGGACTTCATCGTCCCTGGGCTGATCATGATGTCCGTGATTACCAACAGCTACTCGAACGTAGCGTCGAGCTTCTTCTCGAACAAGTTTCAGCGTTCCATTGAAGAGATGATGGTGTCGCCGATGCCCAATTGGGTCATATTGGCAGGATTTATTTTAGGCGGTATGGCGCGAGGCCTGGGCGTTGGACTAATTGTCACCGTGGTGTCGCTGTTCTTTACCCGCTTAACCATGGAACATCCGCTGCTCACCATACTAGTTGTCGTGCTTACCTCAGCGCTGTTCTCCATTGGCGGCTTTATTAATGCCCTGCTGGCTAACAAGTTTGACGATATTTCTATTGTGCCAACGTTTATCCTCACGCCGCTGACTTACCTGGGAGGGGTATTTTACTCTATCTCGATGTTGCCGGAATTTTGGCAGGGCGTTTCCATGCTCAATCCAATTTTGTACATGGTCAACGTCTTCCGTTACGGCTTTTTGGGTGTGTCGGATATTCCGGTTGGTTGGGCACTCACTGCGATTTTTGCTTTTATTGTGGCGCTGTTTTTAATTGCGCTGGCGATGCTTGAGCGTGGTAAGGGTATCCGCAGTTAGCAACAAAAATGTAATTAAGAGAATTGAGAGAGAGTTTTTAAAAAATGGCACATCGTCCAGACACCTTAGAGCATGCACCGTTAGGGCGCGATTCCGCCTACCCAGAGTGCTACGATGCGGGACTTTTATATCCCATCCCCCGCGCCGCGAACCGGGCACCCCTGGGCATTGTAGATGGTGCTTTGCCGTTTGAAGGTGAGGATGAATGGCACGCCTTTGAAGTCTCATGGCTTAACTCACGAGGCAAACCCATCGTGGCCGTGGCGCGCTTTCGGCTGTCCGCAAGCTCGCCTAATCTCATTGAGTCGAAATCCTGGAAGCTTTATCTCAACAGCTTCAACCAGACCCGCTTTTACAGCCGCGAAAAGGTGATGGAGACCCTCGCAAATGATCTTGCCGTGGCAGCAGGCGCCGAGGTGAGTGTTGAACTGTTTGACGTAGATGCCACTGAGCTGGCGCCGCAGCAATTGCCGGGCGAATGCGTGGATGAACTGGATATTGAAGTAAGCGATTACACTCCCAGCAGTGCGCATCTAGTGGTAGGGGAGGAGGTCGTTGAAGAGACGCTCCACTCGCATCTGCTCAAATCTAACTGCCCCGTTACTGGCCAGCCGGACTGGGGGAGCGTATTGATTCGCTACAAAGGGCCAAAGCTTGATCGTGAAGGCTTGCTGCGTTATTTGATTGGGTTTCGCCAGCATCAGGATTTCCACGAACACTGCGTCGAGCATATTTTTACTGATCTAATGACCCAGGCAAAGCCCACTCAATTACTGGTGCTGGCGCGCTATGTGCGTCGTGGCGGGTTAGATATTAGCCCCTGGCGCGCAACGCCTGGTTTAACACCCCCCACACCGCTGCGCTTAGCAAGGCAATAAACGGCAGTGTTTAGCAGTGCTGTAAATGACGGTGCTACAATAGCGCTACATGTTTGAATTTGGAGCCATTAATGGACGCACTCACGCTGCTTCACGAACGTAGCTCAATGGGCAAGTTGCTGGAGCCCGCTCCCAGCGCTGAGCAGCTCAGTGCTATCTATCAGGCTGCTTTACGTGCGCCCGACCATAAAGAGCTGCGCCCCTGGCGTTTTATTGAGTTCAGTGGAGAAGGGCGTGAGCGCCTGGGCGAGCTATTCGCTGAGGCTGAGTTCCAGGAAAACCCTAGCGCCGACGATGAAACACTCAATTCAGCGCGCAAAAAGCCGCTGCGTGCGCCAATGATTATTGCCGTGATCGCCAAGGTCACGCCAGAACTCGACAAAGTGCCCAAAATAGAGCAAGTGATCTCTGCGGGCTGCGCAGCCCATGGCATTCTATTAGCCGCTCACGCGCTAGGCTTGGGGGCTATGTGGCGCAGCGGCAAGTACGCTTTTGACCCGGTGGTACGTAAAGGGTTAAGCCTGGATGAAGACGATGAAGTGGTTGCGTTCATCTACTTGGGGACGCTGGGTGGACGCCATAAGCCGGTGGCGCAACATAACGTTGCAGACTTTGTGGAGCGTTGGGACTAACGGTGAATATATCTCGAGCGCCTGGCATTCCGCACCCACGTTTACCCCTGCCAGAAGGCCAACCTGAAGACTTGACTGCTTTTCATCGTTGGCTGAGTGACGCGATCCCTATGGTAAGTGCGCTGGGGATTAGTGAGGTGACGCGCCAAGGCGATGCTCTCATCTGGGAACTATCATTGCAGCCCAACCTTAACGACAAAGGCACCGGCTTTGGTGGTGCGCTAACGGCGCAAACGACGCTGCAAGGCTGGTGCTGGGTAACGCTTTGGTTACGCCAGTGCGGGCTAGCCCGTGATGTAGTGGTTGCAGAGGCTACTCAGCGTTTTCTCGCACCGGTCACGGGTGACTATCGGTTGATATGCACGCCCGATGACCCAAATGGCCCCGCGCAGCTTGCCGGCAAGCTCGCAGAGCGTGGCAAAGGGCGCATGTCGCTGACGCACCAACTCTATTGTGGCGAAACACTTTGCCTTGAAGCCAATGGCAGCTATGCAGTGTTGCCACAGCGCTAGCGAAGCGGCGCGCCAGCCTGAAAAGGCTTGCTATTTCGAGGCTTAGCCAATAGTATATGCGCCGTTCTGTAGAGAAAGGTTTAGCCTTTCAGCAGAGCCAAAAATGTGGAGAGGTGTCCGAGTGGTCGAAGGAGCACGCCTGGAAAGTGTGTAAGTCGTAAGGCTTCGAGGGTTCGAATCCCTCCCTCTCCGCCAAGAATATAGATTAAGCCGCTGATTTCAGCGGCTTTTTTGTGTCTTTATTTTAAGCAGCCCATACTTCAGCCCATACTTGTGTATCGGCTCCCTTCGTAACGCACGGGATGCCTTTGGACAGTTCATCCATCTATCTAAGCTTCTGCAACCTCATTACCCAGTCCAGACCTAAGACTATATGTTCCACGTAAGCTTTAAACCTACAAATGCTGGGTGACAGGGGCTGCCGACTACGCTAATGTCATCTTAAGAATTGTGAGTTTTCTATACATCTGATTTTTAGCCAAAATAGACTTAAGAATTAGCCACGTTTTTACGGCAGCCTCAAGCACACAATGCGCGATTTTCTACTTGGGTTTGTAAGTTGAGTGTTCATATTTCTGAAAAATGATCTTGTTAATTTAATTAAAACAATGATTTACAGGGAAGTATTTTGTGCTTATACGCAACTTTGAAAGGGTAGTGACAATGTTAATGTGCGTGCGCCTTTTCGGCAAGGGTATCGCAAAGTCGATATTTTTTTTATAAATTTCATAGCATTATAGGTAAATTGTTAGGGTTTTGGTTGCCAGAAAAACACGCATGCGCACTAATAAACTGTTAACGCAAAAGTGCATCTACTTTCAGCCTCTGAAGTCAGTCTGACTGAGGTTAACAGAATCGTTGGCTTCAGCCGATTCCATAGGCATCACAAACAACCGTCACACTGGGCGCTTAGCTTTCTCGATCTGTGGGGCTAGGTGCTTTTTGCAGTATCCTGCGGACTCGGTGCTCGTCTTAAAGGCAGCCTGAGAGTGTGGCTTTTAAATTAAATACGCGGTGGTGGCACAGCAGCGTGGTGAGGATCCAAAAGCAGCAGCCTTCACCCCTGTTGCCTTAACCAGCGCAGGGAATTTTGGCATGTTAACTGCTTAACTCCGGTAAGTAATGGCACTCATCCACTAAGCATCATATACTAGAAGAAATTATTGAAATTTTTTATCATATGTGTTATGAATAAACTACTAATTGTAATTAATTAAAGCAAAAAACAAGGAAATGGTGTTGGTTGATCAAAGCGTAAATGCAGGAGTTAGAGCACAACAAGGCTTTGCTTTGCAGAGAAACATGGCTCTTTTCATTATACTTGATAACTACCAAAGCAAATTTGATGGAGCGAAGTACTTCCTATCTCTTGAGCATTTGGAGGACATACTGTTTTGCTATCTTGATGACCATGGGAAAGCAGTCAAAGTAGAAACCTATCAATCAAAAAAGAAATCCAATGGTAGTTGGAAAATCGGTGTCGAACTTGCCGAGATAATAGTCAAGATACTCCAAGTCGGTAAATCGCTCATTATAGATGAATATCCAAAATGTTGCAGCTATAGCCATGACCTGTACTTCTCATCAAATACAAACATACAACTCGAAAAGAAAGTAAATAGCTTCGTTGACAATAAAAAACAAACTAGAACTTATGCTCATGCTGTAAACGAGGAGAACTCTGAAGTCATTTATGGTGAGTTAGACCCAGTTATACAAAACGCTATAACTACCAAGCTTGAATTACATGAGTCGTATAATAACGACAAATTGTTTGAACAGCTAGAGAATTTGAAGTTCTTGTACATAGACTTTAATAGAACAAATAAAGAACAAGAGAATCAATTAAGAAGCAAAATTGAAGATATTTTTGATCGGAAAGTTAGTGATTCCAAGGCGGCATTAGAATCCATATTCAGGCTTTTTAAGGATATCGAACTGACTTACAATCAAAAAAGCATTGCTAGACTTTCTGATAAAACAAAACAGATACAAAGCAAAGATATAAATAATGCCATAAAGATAATTACAACAAAATCTAAAGCCTTTCAATTCTGGCGTGATCATAAAAGAGAAGTTGGTCAAAAGCTAGGGATTAAACCATTCGAACGTGAAACATTTGAAATGAAATTTATTTTGGCTTTTGATCTATTTAAAAGCAAGGATGAAGCTGAACATCAGAAAATCCTAAATTTTGTAAAGTTAAACTATCTTCAATGTAACGGTTTTAGCGAAGACGGCTGCATAGAAGAGCTAGTTGAAAAATTTAATAATGAAATTAGATCAAGCTTGGACGATCAAACATTAAAAGCAACGATGTATGCTGCTTACTTTGAAGCAATTAATAAAATGGATGATTAAAAATTGACCGTTTCAGTAAAATATAACAATTTCTTTGCTTATAGCAGCAAGGGAAAGAAATATTTCAACACTATATTCGCCGAAGGTATCAATATAGTTCATGGAAAGAATACATCTGGTAAAAGTACTTTTATACAGGCGATTCTCTATACATTTGGCATAAATGATGAAAAGAGAAAGCTTGCAGAGATTCTTAATGAAGGTGTGATTTTTAGACTCGACTTCACCATCTACAATTCTAGCTCAAAAAAAGTTTCCATTGTGAGAGATGATGAAATTGTTTCTATAAAAGTGGCGAAAAGGCCACCTATTAAGTTTATAGGTATCGGCGGCAACAGATCTAGAGAGCACATAAAGTTAAAAGCGTTCTTGTCTGAATTGTTTGGTTTTACACTGCATTTAGAATATGACAACGAGTACAAACCAGCTTCACTTGAAGCAATGTTTTTACCTTACTACATAGCGCAAGATGTTGGCTGGGTTTATCGGCATAAATCATTTAGAGGTTTGGATTTCGTTAAAAATTTCAAGAACGATTTCTTTGATTACTTCCTTGGCATAAGGAATAATTATGATCGCCTAGAGAAAAGTCAACTCGAAAAAGAAAAGAAGGATCTAGAAGCAGAATCTAGACTTCTTCATAAGATAGAGCAAAATGATAAGAAGCTGAAACTTGCTAAGATGAAGGACGAAGTGTTTGCAGAAAAAACTAACGAATATATAAAGCCTTACAAAGAAAACAAGTCAAAGTTAATAGAGTTAGAAAAAGAATATCTTTCTTTATGCAACAAAATAACACTGTTAGAAGAAAGCAGAAAGGTTCTACGTAGAGTCAAGCGAAGCTTAAGCAATGATATTTTAGCTGATACAAAGTGCCCAACATGTTCTCAACATTTATCTCATTCCGTAGAAGATACGTATAGTTATCTTCAGGACTTAAATGACACAGATCAACAACTTGAAGAGTTAAGCAGAAACATTAGAAATCTTAAAGATTCACAGGGAATGCTAAACTCTGTAATCAATGAAATTAATGAGAAGAAAAAAGTCGTTGAAAAAGAATACTATGAGCTTTTAGAATACAAAGTGGATAATGTCACGCTGGAATCATGGTTAAATAACAAAGTAAGCGTCAAACTATCTGTACAATTGGAGAGAAGGCTAGGCGAAATCACATCAAAAATATATGAAGTTGAAGGTAAGCTCAGCAAATTCAAGACTGACGAGATCGTTAAAAGAGAAAGGCGTAGTGCTAGTTACACCTTTAAGTCTATATTTGAAAAGCATGTTTCAGAGTTAAAAATAAAACCATTTGAAGATGAATGTTTCTATTTGTTGTATGACATTCCTGCTTTTCCTAGGCAAGGTGTGGAGCTTCTTAAAACTCTCCTTGCTTACAATTTTTCATTTGTTGAGATGATAAAGAAAACTGAATACATACACGTATTTCCTTTTGTTCTTGACGCTATATTCGAAGGTGACTTTGAAGATGAAAGTAAGAATGAGATACTTAGTTTTATTAAGAATAATGCTTCAGTGGATCAGCAGCTAATAGTTTCTATAGCGGATTCTAAAAGCAATGCTAACTCAGCTGCGACATATAACGAAAAGCACTTCAATAAAAATGCAAAACTAATTTGCATTGGAAATAATACTAAAAAAAGATCATTTCTTGAAAAATACAACGGTGAATTCGAAGATTACATTGATGAAACTATGGAAATTTTGGGTTAATACACTAGACCTAGTGTGTGAACATTTTGCTTGTTCACAGAGGTAAGAACTTCACACTCTAAACGCTTTACTGATATAAAAAATTAGTCAAATACCACTCATTGGTAAATGAGTGGTTTGTTATAGCAAAAATATACTATTAGGCAAATAAAATTTAAAGCGCTCTACCAGTTAGGTTGTTCAGGAATGGAGCTTGGATCGTAGCCATTAAGGTGGGGATCAACAACCTGCCCAGCATGTCTTGTGACATTTGGCTTTGGATTTCAGCCGAAATGGAGATGCTTACGTCAGATAAGGCATGCTTCGTGGTAGAAGATGGGATTGATCTGAATAAGGAAAACAAGATCAGCGAGATATCGGCCTCGAAAATTGTGGTCTCATGTGTTTCGTATTCAAAGATCAACTCGAAGACATCGAGCTATATCTCAAGGCGTAGTAGAACTATGGATGGTCAACGAGATATTTATGAGGCGCTCTATTTTTACTGGAAAAGATAAATTCATTATTCTTAGCAATGTGTAACAAGTCGCTGTAGTACGCGGCCGATGGCCCGTAGACGCCCTTTACATTGCAGCTTCGCCTCCATTGCAAGGGTGCCGCTAAGTTGAGCATTAAACATAATAGGAGCTCATAAAAATGAGTCACATTGAGTACAGTTCTTCTTGCTTCTTGGAGCTGCCTTATTCGAGCAGACAATTGATTGTTGTTACTGACGATGTGATTGTGGAAGCAGCGAAGCAGGAGGAACGAAAAGCTGTTCAAGTTCGTCAAGATGGTCTTGATTGGAAAAAAATTACTGAAGCGATCGTTTTTGATGTTATTCCTCTTCCATTAGGTAGAACTATAGCAGAAGTAACTCGCGAGGCTATAAAGGCATGGGGGCGTGCACGAGATAATGGTCTTTTAGTGTTACCGGTTGGAAGTACGACGGCAAAATTACTATCATTTCCACCGGGCCATCCTCGTGATGGTGTCCTGTACATAGGGCATCCCGCATTGCCTAATGTTTATTACACTTTGGCTGATTTTCACCGCGTAACTTTTGAACATAAGTTTTGTGAAGCAATTAATTTGCTTATGAGCTTAGGAGCAACTTCAATTCGCGTTGAGCACGTTAACGGTTGGTCAAGAGATTTCTCTAGCCGTATTTCAGTCCCACTAGGGGAAGCTGAAAGTAATGTAAGTGCTGAAGCTTCGTCATCATCAAATTCTGGCTCAAGACTACTTTTTGAAGCTAGGCTATCAGGAACTGTAACACCATCGATCCCTGACGATTTGGTTTGGTATGAACATGAACCAACTTGGCAGTCTATCGCCAAAGGCCGAATAAATTATGGTCTCCAGGATTTTTCCCTGTCTGTATCCTACGAAGATGATTTTGGCGTCAATGCTGGCTTAAAGGTAGCTATTAGTAAGACCGGATTAGAAGTTGGTGGTAAATTCGAAGATCACGAATCAACAGTTTGGCGTCTTGAAGGGCAATTCAAGGGCATAGTAAATTAAACTTAACAATCATATATATAAGAAAAGAATCGTTACGCGCATTTCGATAGGCTTTATGTGTAGCGTTATATTTGAAGGAGAGCTTAAGTGCCGTTTGAAGAGCTGACAATTCTGTATTTTCAAATAGCTGCGGGAGTAATGATGGGGTGGGATTATTTCACACCAAAGTCGTGGCGCGAGCACATGAATGGTGTACTAAGCGAGTATTTTTCTGGTGTTCAAGGAAGAGTCGATGAAGACCTATCGGGGGCACTAGTTTTTTTGAAAGTGAGCCTTCCAAAAATCATTGCCTCATTTATCGCTTTCGGACTTGCTTACTTCGTGCTCAGATTTGGCTCCTCGATTAACGGTGAGTGGCGCGCTGAGGCTATCCTTGTCACCGGGTTAGTGTATTTGATGCTTGTCGCTGGAGGTTTAATAACGCTAATGAACATAGTATTTCCGTTGCTGGTTCCTCTGGGATTAGGAGGAGTATTTAGGGGGATAACAATGGTCTTAACGAGCACAGAAAAGGGGCCGTTAGCAGGATTGGGATTTTTAAGCCTATTGGTTACTTTTGTGATGCGTTACATGAACTATACAGCAGTCTGAACCATAATTTGGCGGTCAGCCTGATCGCTACGCGCCGTCTTTGGCCCTGCTCCAAAGCCGCCCATAACCTTAGCGTTATATGCTCAACTAAAATACCGTAAGGAGAAATAATGAAAATATCTGACATGAAACAAAATATAAGGGAAGCTGATTTATCTCCTGAAGACGAAATGAAGAGCTATATTCTTTCTCTCGCTGCTGATTTGAGGCTAGATACAGGGCATGTTCTGCCAATAAGGGTTTTGTTGCACAGAACCTTGAGCTTTAATCCGAAACAGCGAGAGGCGTTGCAGCCAGCACTCAACACACTCATCTCAGAAGGCTATTTTGAAGAAAAAGATGATAAGGCTTTCCTCACCGAAAAGGGCCGAGACGCTATATACTAATTGATATCAAATCGGCTGCTGTCGAACTGCCAAAAGCGTCACAGCTTTTGCTCTAGCAAAATCAGTGCCATTTTGTCAGCCGCTGAGCCGGAAGTTATATTGGTACTACCTGATAGTCTGCTCTTGGCTGTTTGCCCTCTTAACCAAAAAATAAAGCTTGCCTGATTACGAGAGCTGCCTCGTTGGGCAGTTCCATTTTATCCCAACAGTTGCCTATAAATACCCCATTTCCGAAAACGACTTACACCCATCACTTCCCACGACCACGTGATCAATCACACGTATATCCATCAGTCCCAAGGCTTCCTTTAGGCGATCAATAATACGCCTATCGGCCTCACTGGGTTCGGGATCTCCGCTTGGGTGGTTGTGCACGAGGATAACGGCCGCAGCGTCGTAGGTAAGGGCGGCTTTTAGTACTTCACGTGGGTAGACGCTGGCCGCGTCGATGGTTCCACGTAATAGCTCTTCAAAACGGATAACGCGATGCTGACTATCGAGGAACAGCACGCTAAACACGTCGTGCTCGTAATCTTGAAGCAGTAACTGCAGGTGCTCAAACGCCTGGGAAGGCTGCGTGATCTTGCGGCCTTTAGCGAGTTTGCGTCTTGCGAAGCGCTTGGCCATGGTGATGATATCGTTTTCAGTCACTGGCGAGGTAACGTGATAGGTACCAGCCACTTCCCCAGCTTTGAGTTTGGCGTGTGTCATGGTTGTCTCCAAAAAATAAAAAACGCCGGGGTGGTGGCCCCGGCGTCTATGTCGTTAATGATCGGTTGGTGTATCTATGGAATCGTCGCGTCACGCAGCCATCACTTGGTTTATGCGACGTTCCATCTCCTCATGGAATCGTTCTACCCGCTCGGCAATGGTGCGGATCATAATGTCGTCACGGTAGGCACGTTTGATAAACAGCGGCATACCTGGCCAATAGCTCACAAAGTCGATCCATTCCCGTTCGCTGACCCATAGCCCGCCCTGGCATTGGGGCACGTGCTCATCAGGTATTTCGCCGCTGAGCAGTACCTCAATCTGGAACTTAGGTAGCTTTGTTTTGATTTCTAACAGACCGTTAGCGTCTACTAGGCTGTCGGGCGAGTAGCCCACGCCATGGTTAAGGATCAAGCCCACTTCCTGGGGCTGGGGTTCGCCTGTGGCATCGCAATAAAGCGCACGTGCCAAGCCTTCCAACTCATGGCCTCGTCGAGTATGCGCGTTACCTTGAAACGGCTCGGCCAGCTCCCCGGTAATGCGTTCACCGATTAACTGGTGCATGTAAGTAATCGCCCCGGTACTCAACCCGCCTGGGCCTTTACCCTTCACCAGCACGACCTTTAGCTCCGACATGGTGACGCGACCTAGCCGCGCCGCCAGCCACTCTGGGGTGCCTTGCTCCATAGTAAGCAGTTGCATTAAAGACTCCTGTCATAAGGGGTAGAGCGTGGATTACTTAACCGCCCGTTTAGAGAGTGAGGCGCGTAGCTTGTCGAAGTCAGTCTGAGGTACTTGCACGGCTGAACCGTATTTACCACTGAACCATTCCTGGGTCGTGGCGGGGCACTGGCTAATCAGTCGCTGGATCTGTCCGGCCTGAAAGGGCGTTACTAGCTTGATACCCACTTTGGTACTGGTCTTGCCATTGTCATCCTGGCCCCTTGTGGTGATGTTGAGTAGGGCGCAGAGTACGTAGCGCTTGCCGTAGCTGGTGGAAGAGCCAAACGCCTGCACCGCGTTCTTGTTGCCGCTTATGTCGGCAGGTAGCAACATGCTGGTTTCTTCACGGTGGCCATCCTTATGCATCAGCACACCGGTCACCTCAATACCACGCTCCTGCGTCTGAATACGAAAGCTCACCGCAAAGCCGTGTTTCTGCATGATGGGGCGCACGGTATCGACGATATCTTCCAGCGTGGCGTAGCAGCCGTTGTTGGTTTGCCCGCGCTCTTCAATGCTGGGCAGTTCGGTCTGCATCGCCGCCATGGCAGCGCTATAGGCCATCATGGCCTGGCGATCCATTACCCGTTCCTGCATCTGTAGCAAGCGTTCCATCTTATCGATGTCGACGTCCGGGTTGAGTGCCGCACGTTCTATCACCTGGATGATGGCCGTACTTTCCGCAAGGTGTGGCGGGGATGCTCCAGGAACAGCTTGTAAAGAGGATGCAGACGTCTCGTGATTTACCACATTAGCTTTGGTGGCCATGACAAGGCTCCTTCAATAGGGGTTAAAGATCGGCGGGAAGTTCGTGCGGGGGAACGGGGCATAGGTGCAGCTCGGTGCGATACAGCTGTCCTTTTGCCATCACGTAGGTTTCGGCATAGGTTTGATCCTGGGTGAGCAGTCGTTCGGTCAGTTGGGTTAAGGCGATATCTAAATCGGGGCTAAGAGAGGCCATGATGTGCTCCACGTAAAAGCAAAAAGCCCAGCCTGTTAGTGGCTGGGCTTATCGCGCTATCCAATGAGGGGTAAGACAAAAACCAGGAAAATCAGCATTAGAATGATCAGAAACAGCATGTCAGCTCACCAGGGCAAGGGCCGTTTGTAGCGCCTCTTGCTTCAGCTGCGCCCCTTGGCCAAACCACGCGGAATCCAGACGGGTATCGTTGCTGCGAGCCCGCTTGTCGTGATCCACGTACTCGGTCACGGCATTGAGCAGACCCCAGGCAGTGTCTTTGGCCGTGTCGAGGTGGGAGCCGCGGCCTTCGCCGTGGTAAAGCTTCTGTACCTTGTTGAGCGCCCGATAGTTAGGCAGCTTGGAAGGATCTTCGATTGGCTTATCGATACCGCAGAGCACTGACTGGAAATACTGCTGCGCCTCGCGATGATCGATCTTACGTTCTGCCAGGGCCTTCATGCGGTACATGAAGTCATTCCACTGGGAAACAGAAATACCTAGTTGGCTTTTTAACGCACGTGGATCGAACTCCGACCGGTGGGGTACCTTCACTGCCTGCGACGTGCCATCCACCGCAATCTGCAGCGTGTTGTTACACACCACCCGCACCGTGGTGGGTGTCGCCATGGTGGCCAGCGTGCCGTCACAGGAGGTTGCCAATAGTAGGTAGTCGTTGACCTCATCCTGGCCTTTCAGGGAGGTGCTTAAACCACTGCGCGCCAAGGCCCAGAACTTACGCCCGCCTTTCAGTACCCCAGCGGTTTCCAGCTCGTATCCAGCGTACTCGGTGAGGTCGCGGTAAAACTCCAGAATCTCCTCGGGCTGCACCACCTTATAACGCTGTGATACCACCGATAACGGTGCCTTGGTATCCGAGCGGTAGAGCACTTTCTGTTCAGGGAACGAGTGAATGCTGCCCAAGTGACTGGCACCCTCGGCAATAAAGCGCACCGGGGCTTCTTCAATGTGCCAGTTCATTCCGGCCTGTTGCTGCCAGACCTCTAACGGTTGTTGACGGGATAGCTGCTGTCCCAGGCCGTGCCAAGGGGTAGCGCCGACGTAAGCCATTTGTTCAACGAGATGAGCCATGATGAAAACTCCTAGCAATAAAAAAACGCTGACGAAAATCGCCAGCGCTTTATGGTTGGAAAGTTAGGGGTAAGTCGATTAATGGTGACGAATTAACGAGGTGAAGTGTAGGAGTGGGGTAATTGCCGGAAGGCATGACCACACGATATGCATAGCCAGGAAACTCCTTCACCGAGTGGCAATTTCTGGGTGAAAAATTGGGTTGCGACGCGCGAGCCTGCCTGACTACCGAACACAGCACCCATCACGGCAGTGGGCAGTTTGGCTAACGGGAAGCGGGTTGAGGCCATCGATAAAGGGGACGTTAGGGTATAGGACTCGCGCCACGCGCCAATGGCAGCGCCGACAAGGCTGCCGCCAACGGTGCCGATACGTTGGGCGGTTTCAAAGTTAAGCGTGCATGGGGCTGCACAGCGCAGGCAAGGCGGGGACATAAACAACACTCCTATAGGTGTCAAAGTGATCCCGTGTGCAGGATTCATAGGAGTGATATAGGTCTGTAATTTTTTGGCTTTGACCTTTGAGTGCTTGCTTCATGAAACTCCTTTACTGATACTGTTCATATATACAGTAAAATAGGTAGCCTATTATGTCATCGAACGTTTCACTCCTGGGCCGCGCAGACACCATGGCCTCGTCACTACCCTTGCCGCTCTATTCAACCGCCGTGCGCGCGGGATTTCCTTCGCCCGCCGATGATCACTTGGATACCGAGCTAGATCTGCACCGCTACGTCGTTAAACGCCCAGCCTCGACCTATTTTGCTCGTGCCGAAGGTTATTCAATGATCGGAGACAGCATCCACCCTGGGGACTTATTGGTGGTGGATCGCAGCCTGGAAGCGCTGCCTGGTCGGATTGTGGTGATCTGCGTAGATGGGGAAATGACTGTTAAGCGTCTGGAGCGCGTTGGTCAGCGTACCTACCTCAAAGCAAGCAACCCCAATTTTAAGCCGATTCCCCTTGATGGACGCGAATCCCAAGTATGGGGTGTAGTGACCGACGTGATTCACAATCTGCTGAGGGCACTGCCGTGATTGCACTCGTTGACTGCAACAACTTTTATGTCAGTTGCGAGCGCGTTTTTGATCCAATGCTGGAAGGGCGTCCGGTAGGGGTGCTGTCGAATAACGATGGTTGCGTCGTTGCCCGTAGCAACGAACTCAAAGCCCTGGGTGTTGAGATGGGGACGGCCATGCACTTGTTACCGCCCGCGATTCGTCGCCAGGCTGTGCTGCTATCCAGTAACTATGCGTTATACGGCGATATGTCCCAGCGGGTAACTGAGGTGCTAGGCGAGTTTTCGCCCCATGTGGAGGTGTACTCCATTGATGAAAGCTTTGTCGGGTTTCAGGGCTTTGACCCAGATTCGCTGGAGGCGCGGGGCCAAGCCATGCGCGATACCGTTCGACAGTGGACGGGCATTCCCGTGTGCGTGGGGTTTGCACCTACCCGCGTACTCGCCAAAGTGGCGAATCAAGCGGCTAAAAAACATCCTGCCTACAAGCAGCATGGCGTATGTAAGCTAACCGCTGATAGTGAAGCGACCAAAGCATTGCTAAAACAGTTGCCGGTAACCGAGCTGTGGGGCGTGGCACGCCGTACCGGTGAACGATTAAGCGTAATGGGTATTGATACCGCATGGGATCTGCGTGAGGCAGACGCTAAGCGTATTAGGCAGCGCTTTAGTGTGGTTCAGGAACGCATCGTATGGGAGCTACGCGGGCAATCCGCCATCCAGCTTGATGACATGAGTCTACCTAAAAAACAAATCATGGTGTCGCGTTCATTCGGCAGGCTTACCGGCAACCCCCATGACTTACGCGAAGCCTTAAGGCATCACGCCGCGAGGGCAGCAGAAAAGCTGCGCAAACAGCAAAGTGTAACCAGTGCCGTGATGGTGTTTTTGCGAACCAACCCATTCCGTACTGACTTACCGCAATATCAACAACGTGTGGTTGTCTCTCTAGAGAGGCCCACCGATGATAGCCGCGATATCATCGCCTCAGCGGTACAAGGCCTACGCCGTCTCTGGCGCAAGGGCTACGCCTACCATAAAGCAGGTCTGATGCTGCTCGACCTTTCACCTAAGGCCAACCGACAGCTTACCCTCACTGAAACCCCGCAAACCGACGAAGAGGCTAAACGCAGTGAACGGCTGATGGCGACGATGGATAAGCTCAATCGTGAACTAGGTAAAGGAACGGTACAGCTTGGTCTACCCCGTAAAGGCAATGCATGGGCGCTGCGCAGTGAACGACGTACGCCGCGGTACACCACACAGTGGAACGAGCTTCTGGTCGTTAAGTAGATCAAGCATCGGTTTATATTTTTGCCATGCTAAACAAATTAAACTATTGATAAAGTTGATGAAGAAAACATCGGTGTGACCAAAGTGCCGTAAGGATGGACCCTTAAGCACGACGTCACGACGTTGAGAGCAAAAAAATCATAAAAACACCATATAGGTTGGCAATTTACGAAATTCTTGGCAGCGAACGTCGTCTTGTCGTGGATACTCCATCAAGAACTTCGCGTTGTAAGGCACGTCAATAGTGCATTGGGCAACGTGCTGTGTCTTCGAGGGACTTATAAAAAAGTTGAATAACATTCATAAGAAATCCCTTTCCTCACAGCCTAGCACCGAATGCTCGCTGCCTGATGTTTGTCCATTGCTCACAGAAATACTGTGGGGAGAGGGGGTGGGTCCGATCACCCAGTGGCGCTTCGAGCCACGTTTACCGTTGCTATAGCAGATTATCCCTTGGGCATTGAGCAGTGAGGCAGCTCGCTTGAACGCTGCGCCAAGGCCACGGGGCTCACGCGGCCATTGGCTACCCAAAGTGCAACTCGGCCGATATTTTGTCAAAATGGCGAGCCACACTCCCGTTGGTTTTTCAACGGCTTCCGTGATGGCCTCGATTTTAAGATATTTAATGAGAGCTTGAGCAACCGGTTCCTCTTCGGTCATCTCGCAGAGCCGATCACTACGATACGCCTGATACTGTGTCCAGAAGCCTTCTGAGTTCCCGACCAAACTATCGGAAACAATCATTCCAATTCGGCAGAAGTCTTGCCAGTTGCCCGGCACTTCTCGTTCTAATCTCACTTGGTCAATATTGGCATGTGCCTTGCCAAGCAGTGTAAGCAGTGCGCTGAAAGCGCAAGTCTGATCCATCGGTGTCAGGTTTTCATGACGAGTTTTTATCCGGTAAGTCTCACGTGGTTTAGCAATAGAGGGGGACGGCATCTCTAGACTCAAAGTGAGCTCAGCTAATTCATCATGACAAATAACTGGTTCTAAACTGCTTAGAACGCAAGGGCGTGACACATCCAAACTGGATGTAGTCTCATTACCGTCGTTTGCTCTCCATTCTAGTTGAGTGGTACAGAGCAACTCAAACAAGCGACGCTGTACTACTGCACTCAAAGGCGCTTCAACGTTTTCTAGGCTAATGACTTGATGCTGCCAAGCAAGCCGGTTTACTTTTTTCACAGTTGTGGGTATATCACGTATTGCAGTTTCCTTAATCACTGGATCAACTAAGTTTTTGATGATGCGTTGAAGTAGTGACATGCCACTTTTAGGCTCTCCCGTGAGCTCTAAAGCTAATTGTTGTCGTTCTGGCATTAGGCACAACACCATATATGTGTAAATTAACAGCTCTCGATCCTTTGGTAGCGCCACGTAAGTCTCCATGACGTTCAGGTCTGCACTGCGCCCATGCGTGTGTAACTCGCTGTAGGGGCGACTATTGATGGGCTGCCAGTAAGGATAGTGTTGTTGGGGGCGAACCATTGATTCATGCCCCGAGGGGAACATCATCACCTCGCCACCTAGTTCAATAAAGCGTTCGTTGCTTTCACCCAGCCAAGTTCGGCCGTTGCCGATAGTTCGAAAATCAGCTTGATTGAAGCGAATAATATCTAGTGCATTTTGGATGTTTTTGTCAGAAACATCACGATTACTGCTTTCAGCAACAATTTTTTTGATGATCGGTGCAATCATCTCTGCTTCCATTATTAGCACGGGACCTGATGAATGTGGCAAGAGGAAATTAACCCCGTTGGGGTCTATGGCTAGTCGATAATAATGGTGAATAATTTCCCTGACGAGATTGGCATTGCAAAGCTTGGGTAGTCGTCTGGTGCGGGGTATAGACGGCATTAAATGCCCCAGTGATGCACCTACAGAGGAAATAGGCTGATCAGCTTGTTGGGAGTGAGAAGGTTGGTTGGAAAGAAGTATGCCGTCCAAAGCATGTTCTTGAGAATGAAAACTATCATATGTCATTAGGTTGGTTCCTTGGTTTTATTAGCAGGGGCGCGTGCTGTTCATAGTAATCATTACTCCGCATGTTTTATATCATGGTGATGAACAGAAAGTTATGCATAGAAACTGATCCATGATGTCTTTTAAAAAAACCTCTCTTTCGCTAAATTTAATCCATAAGGCAATAAGTTTAAATTTATCAGATTTAATTAATGTGTCTAATGACTTTTTTTAATATCGAGTTTTATTTGTTGCTGGATGGTAAAAGAAGTATTTAAACTTGGTTGGACACCGATGGATAGATTACTGCATGAACATAATTCAAGCAGTTATAAATAAAAGCTATGAGTCTGAAAGCTGTGCTTATATAGAGTTCTATATACGTGTAGGGTTTTCTCATCTGAAGGTAACACTGGGCTGCCAATCAGATAGATCATCGCATTAAAATTGCTCTCGTTCCGGTGGCCGCCTGTACTGGACAAGCTGACCTATCGGCTATATGTCGCGTAGGTTTCCTATTTCATTACCAGCGCACCGATGTTCTGGCCGATGCGGTACTGGCGGATTGCGCACGTGTCCTGTAAACGGCAGCATCACTCATATTAAGGAGGTAGGCTAAAAGAACCGGTCAGGCTGGTTGTAAGATTACCTTTGAGGGAGGGAATGCATAAAAGCCTGCCCAGTAAAATCGTCACTGGCCACGTGGAGTAAGCCTTACCTTTTTTTTAAAAAAGGACATTAGCGTGCCCAGGGTTAAGAATACTCAGGGAAAGAAAATTCTGTTGTCGTTATACACTTATCCAAAAATAGTTTTACTGGGAAGAGTCATATTCTGAGTCATTGCGCGCCCAGTTGGGTCGCCATTGTTCGAGTAAGAAAAATGGACTTTTTGCTTTGGTATTTTAGCCACTTGCGTGAGATCGATAGCTAGGCGCAGAGCGGCTGAGGACATATTGTTTCCACTTAGCTGTTTAGGTAATAGGTAATATATATGTTCATTTAGAGAATAAATAAGGGGTGTAGAGAAGCGAAAAGCCATCCACCAAGAGGAGGCCAACAAGCCGACGATTTCCTCAATAAAACAGCAGCCTATCCAACCAACTTCACGACCTAGACTAACGAAGCTATAGCGGCATAGTTAATTGCACAACCACGCCAGGATGAGCGTGGTGTTTCTGTTAATCATTACGCCTTCCCAGAAGCGTTGCACCGCTTCCTGGTTCCTCCCTTTAAAGACGCCATTACTCACGGCCTTTAAGCCGCTGCGTATGCATGTCTCATTGATAGCCTGGTACAACTATGAAAACTGTTAGCCTTAAACTGCGCAAGCGGGTTCCTGAAAATATGAAGCTTAAGTTTTTCTACGAATGCTACTACCGTGGTTGTGAAGTACTTACGCGACAGGGTCCTCTTATCGAAAACTATTTGGAAAGCACCTACGACGCTCTGCTATACGTCTGTGAAATGCAGAACAAAACATTCGTTTTCCGACTAGATCTTCGCTTTCCCGACGATATGCCACCTAACACTTTGCATGTATTGAACACATATATACGGCGTTTTTTGGATAATTATGAGGAGGAGTTAGCCTTATTGAGGCTAAAACATCAATCACAGATCCACAGTACAAACTTTCGCAATGTGTGGTGCCGAGAGCAAAAAGACAGCGATAAGCCGCACTACCACTTGCTTATTTTGCTGAATGGGAATGCATTTCAACAACTAGGGAGCAGTAAGGAGTCCGCGTGGGGAGGATACCAAGACAATACCTTGATTCATGCGGCTATTCGCGCGTGGAGCCAAGCGCTTGAACTCCCAATATATAAAAATAAAGGGCTTGTCGAGATAGTGAAAAAGTGGAAACACGGTAGACGTACCAATAAATATTTCCTCTGCATGCTGCATAGAAACGATCCCTATAGCTTTGCGGAGGTGATGTACGTAGCTAGCTATCTCTGCAAGTACCACAGCAAACCCCTCGGTCAATGGGTTCACTGCTTTGGTGCTAGTCAAAAACCATTACACAGGAGAGTGTGATAAGACGAACAATAAGTGCCTATCCGGTGACACTTTGCTTCCATTCAGTACTGCTTAAGTAAGCGTCTGGTTTGGTGCTAGCTTTCATCGCGGTGAGCCATGCAATACCCACCTCTAAAGTGCTTCTAAAGGGTGAGTATTCTTTCCCATAAACATAAATAATTAATAAGTATTTGAAATTAAGGGGTTTTATTATTTTAAATAAGCATTAAAAGCTATTATTTCCATAGCTAGCATCTCGAATTGCGGTGGTAGTGGCGGCTCTCTATCATTCACATATCAACCGAAAGGAGTTAAGCCATGACCCACAGCCACCGTAATCGCATTGTCCTGCGCATGAAGCAAATGACCCAAAAGCTCAGTATCAGCCGCTCATCAATCTATGAAAAAATGAACCCCAAGTCGCCTCGATTCGATGCAACTTTTCCCAAGCCCATCAGGTTAGGCGCAGCCTCTGTCGGGTGGCTTGAAAATCAAGTGGATGAGTGGCTGATGAGCCGTCAAGCGTAATGAGTTTCAGCGATGTTTAGCGGCATTTTCGTCATATGCTGCTCTACACTCACCATTAACATCTCTTAACCAAGTGTTGAGCTTCGTCTCTACTCTTTCCTTTTTAATTGAATATCTTGCTCGATGTTCGCTGTTCTCATGCTCTGCTAGTACCTTTTCAGCTAGTTCGTGAGCAGCGGACTCGAGTGTTTTCCAACCCCCTATAGGAGGAGAGTTTCTAAGCAAATCAATAAAGCTGTATTTCAGGTTCGAGTAATCTTTATAGGCTTGTCCACCTGCTTTTTGAGAATAAGCTTTTTTCTGCAGCTTCTCTTCTGTGGCCAGTGCTTGTCCAAGTTGATGCTCGATATTCTTAAACTCGATTAACGATGACCAAGCATTTTCATGAAAGCCATGTTGCTCAAGGAGATCTGCACACACGATCCACATGAATGCTACGGGAAAGAGGTTGCTAACCTCAGTGCTATGGGTAGTAGGCAGTGAGTGGCAAATGATGTTTTTGCATTTGGTAGCGCTAATATTATCTTTTAAACGATCTAGGGAAATTTGGTACTCATCCAAAAAGCGCTCCTGGCATGCTTCATCCGAGAGCTCTTTTGTCTCAGGGGCACCATTCAACAAGAATAGGTAAGTTTCACTCAGTTGTTGCTTGAATTGCTCTATGCGCTCTCTCAACGGCAACTTGGAAAAAGCGGAAAAGATGTCAGGCACTGCCATCATGCTCCCAGCTAAATGTGAGGCTTCGTTATCCTCTTTAATATAATGCTTATCAGGGAGCGGGTTTTTTGTTTGTGACATGCGGTTATTTTCTCTTCTGTATGAACGGAGAAGGTAATGGATTGTGTTAGCGATTGATGGCTGTGCAATATCAATGAGGCTGTTTGACTCATCACGCTTAAATAACTAATTTAGAACGGCTAGTCGATACTGAATCGCCCCAGGTTTCGTAGACACCTCCAGGCCTTATACTGGACTACCAAGGATGATTATTTTATGGAGTTGGCGTTGAGGGTACTTATTAGGTGCGCTACCCTAATAAATATAAAATTATTAAGGTTCCAACTCCTGCAATTCCCAATGCGTCTAGCGTATCTGTCAAATCATTTTCAACCATTTTCAATACACTGACAGAAAAATAGCGTTCAAATAACTGTGATATTCCATTTGACGTTACACTTAATACGCCGATGATGATCTCGATGTTTTCAATACCGGTTAGCCACAGCAGAGTCGCTAGTAAAGTAATTAAAACAACGCTGGCTCTAAAGGAAAGCCATTTAGCAAAAAGAATAGAGGTATCGACACCGCCTACCAAGCTTCCTGCTGTTGCCTTTTTTTTGGGTAGCAGCCGTCTCCAAAAACCTTGGTTGGAGTCCAATAGTAGCGATAAAACCATGTGCATACACCAGAATAATTGAGCAGAATGGAGAACAGCTTGACATGCAATACTTAACGATCACTTAAGCATTCATTAATTGGCGAGGCTCCGGCACGTTTGGCTAATATCTTCTGCCTGCTGATATACGTCCGTTGCTACGCCAAGCAATCCCAGCACGCTGTGAAATAAGTTATCGTGGGAAGCGGCTTGATCAGAGACTAGGCGTAAGCACTCCGTATCGAGTCTTCGCTGCTTTGAAAATGAGTTGGAAAGCCACCAAACCATAGGCACATGCGTCTGTTCGTCGGGGGCAATGGCGTAGGGAATGCCGTGCAAATAAAGCCCCTTTTCGCCCAGTGATTCACCATGATCAGAGAGATAGATCATCGCAGTTGCGTAGTCTTCCTGACGCTTTAACATCTCAATCACCTGATCCAACACAGTGTCGGTATACAGAATGGCATTGTCGTAGCTGTTGGTAATGTCGTCTCTTGAGCACTTGGCTAAATCAGCGGTGGTGCAAGCGGGAACAAAACGTTCGTAGTCATCAGGGTAGCGTTGGTAATAGCTGGGGCCGTGGTTGCCTAGCTGATGCAGCACAACAACCTGATCAACTGAGGTACCGCTAATTTGCGTGGTCAAGGCTTGAACCAGTGCTTCATCCAAGCATCGCCCATCTTGACACAAAGAAGCATACTTCTCTGGCGAGAGCGCTTCTGTCGTCACTCCGTCGCAGACACCTTTACAGCCTGACTGGTTATCAAGCCAGGTGACCTCTAACCCGGCGTGGGCTAATACGTCCAGCAAGGATTCATATTGCTGAGCATACGATTTAGCGTAATCGGCACGCCCTGGTAATGAAAACATGCAGGGTAATGAGACCGCTGTGCTTGTACCGCATGAGGAAACATCAGAAAAATTGATAACGTCAGGCTGCTGGGCAAGTTTGGGTGTGGTTTGGCGTTCATAACCATTTAACCCCCAATTCGCCGCCCGTACCGTTTCGCCCACCACGATGACGAGCAGTTTGGGTTTGTCACCCGCTTGTGAACTGATACTGGCGTCCTCACCCACCGGGGAACGCACCGTATTCGCGGAAGCGTGTTGGCTCGAAAGGGCCTGCGCCATCGAAACAATATAATTACCTGGGGTCACCAAGTAGCGTAGCTCTTTATTGTTGCGCATGAGTGACGACACTTCTTGGTAAGATAAGAAAATTGCTAACAGCAATATAGCAGTGCTGGCAAGGCAATAAGCTAAGCGACGCAACACTGCCTTCTTCCAGGTTGACGGTGTGATTTTAACGCGCCAAATCATGACGGTAGGCAAGCCAAAAAAGATTGCCAAATGAATCAGTAAACCAGCGGTGAGAAGTTCCTGTGCTTCGTTAGTGTCCGTTTGAAGCACATTGTCTAGCATGGAGGTGTCAAAATAGGTGCCGTAGTAACTGGTAAAGTAACTGACAAAGGCGGCAATCAGAAACAGCAAGGTTAATAAAGGTTTTACCAGCGTTCGAAAAGCAAGGCTCACGAAGATCAAATAGTTAAGGCAGGTCATCACCAAAAACATATTGGCAAAGGTTAGCCACGTCTGGACGGCAAGAGGGTCATAGCCAGCAAAGGCTTGTTGCCAAAAAGGGACATTGTAAAAAACACTGAATATGACAACACCCCATAAGACAAGCTGCTCCGTACTTAATGTGGGGCGATAATGCCAAGCGGTGCCTACAATTTTTGAAGGCAATGACAGCAAAGGGGGCATTGAAAGGCTCTCTATATGAAAAGATTAATGAACGCTGGGGGGTAATAAGAATCTTGAAAGGACAAAGCTTACGGTCCAACAAATCATGACGGTCCAGAGGTCATGGGAGAGAAAGTGCGCCCCGCGGAACTGTTGAGTGATCCCAAACGTAAGGCCAAGCCCTAAGCCCAGTGCAAGCCCTGCCCATCGCCAGTGGGGCCGTATGGCGGCAAAAAAGAAGTAGAGGGCTATCCAGGTATACCCTGCGCTGGCATGCCCGGCGGGAAAGCAGGCGGACGCTGGCATTGAGGAAGGCCGTATGCTGAGCAAGCCAATAAAGTCGCGTGCCCCACCATAGCGAACTAAATCCCAAGGGCATTCCATGTTCACTAGGTGTTTAATCGTTGCGACAAGCAGCGTTGAAAGAAGCGTTGCGGAAAAAAGATATAAAAGCGGCGTGCGATACGCTTTAAGACGAGTTACCACGGTGCTTAGTATCAAAAGGAGGAGTGTGACTAAACCCATCGCTAAGCTTAGCCATTTACCGCCTTTGTGAAGAACATCTTGGGTAATCAAGGTATCTTTCCACACCCAGGCATTACCCTGAAAGCGATATATAAAATCAGTTATCGTAAAATCTATTTTTAAAATACTGAAGACCGACATGGCGATTAGAAATAAAAGCCATGCGGATGCTACGGGTTTGAAAACATTTAGTAGAGCAGCACGCATAGCCATACACCCATCATCATAAAAATGGTCATCATGACGGCGGCAGCCCCCATGTCTTTAGCACGCCCGCTAAGTTCGTTATGTTCTAGTCCAATACGGTCAATAATGCTTTCGATGGCGGAGTTAATGAGTTCCACTATCACTACAAGGGTGAGTGAAGAAAACAGCAACGCTTTTTCTACGGAAGTGACATTAACAAAAAATACAAAAGGGTAGAGGATGAGACAGAGCATCACCTCTTGTCTAAAGGCAGATTCATTTATCCAGCAAGATTTCAAACCTGATGCTGCATTTATAGAAGCGCGGAAGATGCGTTTAACGCCCGTGCCATTAGGTTTTGACGACGTTGAGATAGGCAAAATAGTACACTCGATAACGTAATAGAGGGATCACTATAAAGTGCAAAACTTAACGAACAGTTATGTGCTTTAATTTAGGGCTAGAATACAAATGGTCAGCACTGGGTGGCGGTGTTGCCCATTGTGTTGGTTGGCTTGTTACCGATGCCGATTGAACGGGAGCCGTTGCGTTTTGTCCGTCAAGAGTAGCGCGTATAGCTTCTATAACCGTGCTTATCTCTGGGCGCCAAAGAATGGTGTCATAGGCTTCTCGTGGTACGAAGGCGAGTGATTTTTTCTGTCGTACTAGGGAAATGGTGGCGACATCGAGTGCTGCCGCTAAGTGCATCGGCCCTGAGTCTGGCGTCACGAGTAACCGCGCCCGCACTAGAACAGCGGCAAAGTGACGGATAGGAAGCGGTGCGCATAAGCTGCCATAAAGTGATGACTTCAAACGCTGCTTAATAGGTGCTAGAAGCCTAAACTCTTCGGGCCCAAGAAAAACAACATGACGTATTTTTTGGGCTTCCATAGCATCAATGAGCAGTAGCCAAAATGCCAACGGCCAGCGTTTGTTTTGATGCCCACCTACGAAGATGGCAATAAAATTTGTATCTGATGGATGATCGCTATGAAGGCTGACAAGCTGATGTATTTTCGTCATTGCCTGATTGCGTTCCTGCTCTGTTAGCTGGAGCAATGGCCGGTTACGGCAGTCAACACCGAGCGGACGCGTCAAGTTGACGATGGCATCGTAGGCATGTGATGACTTACCTTCCGCCTCAATGCTGTACCAGCGCTGGTGACCTTTACGTGAACCCATGCTGTACCGTGCCCCTATTAACCGGGTCACGATAAAGCCGCTCGTTGATCCTCCGCTCACTTGTACCGCCAGGTCATAGCGTTGTGCTCGTAAGCGTCGTAATAGTGTCACACACTGCCAAGGACGCAGAATAGCGGCTCTCGACAGTAAATAAAAATGATCAACCGGCCTTTGCTGCAACAGTGGCCATGTTTTATCCGTCGCTAAATAGTCTATGCGAGCGGAAGGGAAACGGTCACGCAAAGCATCGATGATGGGGGTGCTGATTAGCGCATTGCCTAGACGAAAGTTAGGGCGAATAATTAGAATTCTTTCTATGCCCACAAGGCTGTCAATGGTTTCTGGAGCAGGCGCTTTGAGAATAAGACGCATCCCTCCCATTAAATAACGCTTCATTCTTTTTTCTAAAAAACGGGCCATTATTTTTAAATAATCGTTTGTTCTAATAAGTGTTAGTAAGTGCATACGCTGGCGCTCTGTTAAGTTAATAGGAAATGACCTGCCCGCGGTAGCGACAGAACATTAAAAATGACCGCCAGTGAAGGCACTGCTTTGGCTTTGCCTATGGCGAAAGAGGCAGCTTGAGTCTAAATAACTTAAAGAAGAGTTAAACTGCGTAAGAAATTTAAAAAATAGGGTGGTGGGCTTGCTGGTTGGATTTAGATGAGGTTGCTTGTTGAGAAGTAAGTTACTCTATTTAAGAAAAGCTTAAGTTTTGGTAGCCAAGATAGCGGTTTGCCGATTGAGGGAATCAGCATGCGTGCACTACTAATAGAAGATGACCCCCTGCTTGGGGATGGCATCAAGACGGCGCTAGAGCGCGAGGGCTACGCGGTCGATTGGTTCATGCTTGGCCGCGAGGCAATCAGCGCTATCGGCAGCGAGGCCTTCAGCGTGATTATTTTGGATCTTGGGCTGCCCGATATGGACGGTATGCAGGTACTGAATTTACTCCGAGAGCAATCTACTCTGCCGATTCTTATTTTGACGGCCCGTGATGCGATGGAAGACCGGATTGGCGGTTTAGATGCGGGGGCGGATGACTATGTGCTCAAGCCTTTCAATTTGCAGGAGCTACTCGCCCGCTTGCGTGTCGTAATGCGACGTGCTGAGGGGCGTGCCTCGCAAATATTGACGCTGGGGGCGTTGAGTATTGATGAAGCCCGCCATGCGGTGAGTTGGCGGGGTAAAGACGTCAAGTTGGGTCGGCGCGAGTATGCCTTATTGCTAGAGCTCGCTAGGCACCCGGACAGGGTGCTATCTCGGCCTCGTTTAGAAAATTTGCTTTACGGCTGGGGCGAAGAGGTAGAGTCCAATACGGTGGAAGTTCACATTCATCATCTGCGTAAAAAGCTTGAAAAACATCTGATTATTAACGTGCGGGGGATTGGCTACCGACTGGATAGCCAGGCGCAATGAGATCGATACGGCATTATCTGCTTCGCACGCTAGCCATTACCATGGTTGTCGCTGGGGGCGTGGCCGTTACCGCGGCTTACTTAATTACCGATCACGAGCTAGAAGAAATTCTCGATACACAGCTCAGTCTGCATAGCCGGATTGTGGCTGGTCAACTCGATCCAAACGCGACCATTGATGACTATGCTCGCCTGGCTTCACGCATGGGCCTACCAGAACATCCGGCTCAGCTATATCGTGACGGTAAAGCAGTCCCCATGAGCAGCTCTGAATCAGGTCCCAAGCTTTACCACGAGGAAGAGCTTAAATTAGTACTGGGTTTTTGGAATGCCGATGGCTCACCCAGGCTATTAGGGGGCAAATGGAGTGATGCAGGGCCTTTCCCCGCGCCTTTAGAGGAGGGTTTTCGCTGGGAAAGCTACGATGGTCATCGCTGGCGGGTTTTCAGCATGTTCGATGTTGCCAGCGATACCTGGATCAGCATGGGACTACGGGGTTCGTTTCATGATGAAGTGGTGGAGCGCATCACCTGGAACAATTTATTGCCGATGCTCTTGTTGCTGCCACTCCTTCTTTGGCTGATGAGTAGAGTTATCCGGCGGGGTGTTGCACCCATCCAAGCACTTTCCAGCCAGGTACAAGGTCGCTCCGCCCACGACCTGCGTCAAATCAATAATCCGGTTCCTCAAGAGCTTAATGGATTACGCCAATCACTAAACGACTTTATCGCCCGGTTGAAAGCCACGTTAGAGCGTGAGCGGCGATTTACCGCAGATGCAGCCCATGAATTACGCACGCCCTTGGCAGCGCTGAGAATCCACTTAGATAATGCGCAGGCAGGGGGAGAGCAATCATTACAAAAGGCTTATGTCGGGGTTGAGCGGCTTCAACGGGTGGTAGAACAGCTGCTCATTTTGGCTCGTTTGGATCAAGTTGCCACAACCTCACCGGCCACTATTGACCTCTATCCGATTATTGCTGAATTGATAGCCGAGCTGTGGCCACTCGCTGAAGAGCGAGATCAGCACTTGAGGCTAACAGGCTTAACCCGTCTGGAAGTTCGCGCCGACGAAGTCGAGGTGGGAATTCTCTTTCGTAACCTACTGGATAACGCCTTGCGCTATACCCCGGAAGGCGGTCAAGTGGAGGTAGCGTTAGCGCTTTGGGAGGGGTTGCCTCAACTCACGGTGAGTGACACTGGCCCCGGCCTCCCCGAGGCACTGTTGGATAAAGTCACTGAGCGCTTTCGGCGCGCGTCTGGCCAGGGTACCACCGGCAGCGGGTTGGGTTTATCGATTGTCTCGGAGTTGGCTCAGCGCCAGAACGCACACCTTACGCTTAGGAACCGTACGCCCAATGGCCTGGCGGTCAGTGTGGTGTGGGAGCAAAACCAACATCAGGATCGCTGATTAGCTTACAGTGCTTTTCTTTGGAACAAGTGATTGAATCTAAATGCATTTCAACCGTTATATGCACCAGAGAATCGCACTGTTGCTACAAGCGCTGGCTAAAAATATGCCCTGAAGGCTGTTGCCACACAGCTATCTGCCACTCTCCCTCTGAAAAGAAAGGGGAAATCAATCACGAGGTGAGGCCATGCAACATACAGAGCACCATCGATCTAACCGTTCAGGTTGGCTGCGCGCAGCCGTCATGGGCGCGAATGATGGCCTTGTCTCGACTAGCAGCCTGATACTCGGCGTGGCAGCAGCGAGCACCGCGCAAAGCGACATTATGTTGGCCGGTATTGCGGGGCTAGTGGCCGGGGCTATGTCGATGGCCGCCGGTGAATACGTCTCCGTTAGCTCACAGTCTGACACCGAACATGCGGATCTTGCGCTTGAGCGCCAAGCGTTGATAGAACATTTTGATGCTGAACTGGAAGAGCTGGCAGCGATTTATGAAGCGCGTGGGTTAACACCGGCGCTAGCCACGCAAGTCGCTGAACAGCTGATGGCAAGCGATGCGCTAGGCGCTCACGCCAGAGATGAGATTGGCATCACCGAGACAAGCCAAGCGCGCCCACTCCAGGCGGCCTTTTCATCGGCTGTGACCTTCACGGCTGGCGCCATGTGGCCGTTGCTAATCGCCTGGTGGGCGCCGCCGCCATTGCTTATTCTTCTGGTGGCGCTCTTCTCGATACTGTTTTTAGCCTTTCTAGGGGCGGCGGCTGCCCGTGTGGGTGGCGCGCCGATACTCAAAGCCTCGGTGCGCGTAATGTTCTGGGGCGCATTGGCGATGACCTTGACCTTCGGCATAGGCCGCTTGTTCGGTGTCGTGGCATAAATAAGGGATAGTGCAGCCATTGCTCTGTGTCAAACAGGTCTGAAAAGGCCACTCGTGCAAAATTAAGGAGTGGCCATTATCATTGCATTGTCTTAACAACATCTTAATTAAGACTGAACATCATGAGCCTTAGTGTTGGGGGTAGAGGTAGGGCGGCGGCGATAGCCATGCAACATGCTAGCGATCAAATTATCGCCTTGCTTGAGGCTTTCTACCACAGCACCCAATACATGCAGTGGTACTAGAAAAAGAATCGCGTTGGCCATGAGTTCGTGGGTTTCTTCAACCCAGCCAACCCCCCAGAAACGATCCGTTTCTTCCATCATGTAGCCAGTAAGTCCCAGACCGAGGATTAGCCCAAGCAGCACCAGCATCATGATAGCGCCCAGCGGTGTATGGGTAATGCCGGTTTGCTCTATCTTGCTGTCGCGACCGCGCAGCACACATTGAAGTCGGCTCACGGTAGGCCAAAAGCTCCGCCAGCGTGCACTCCAGGGACCGATAAATCCCCAAAGGATGCGTACGACGATTAATGCCACCAAGGCATAACCGACCCATTGGTGTATATCGCCCCCTTCTTCGGTTAGCCATAAGTTGACGGCTACGCCAGCAACCAAAGCCCAATGTACCAACCTGACCAACGGGTCCCAAACACGGATACGGGTATTATCGGCCATGGTAACCTCCTGATCAGTCTTCGACTTCCTGCTTCACGATGCTGGCATCTACTGGGTTGAAATAGATCTCTACCCGGCGCTCCTGCTCGTCCCAGCCGTATATCTCGTAGCAGTTTCCCTCGGTGACCTTAAATTCTTTGATTTTGTAACCCATCTCGCTGATACGTTCTTCCATATCAGCTTGGCTGATCCATTCGTCACTGGGGGCATCAGTACAATGAGTCTCGGCCAGCGCAGCCGTGCTAGCCGTCAGTAACAACGCCGATGTTATAATCTTAGTGATGTGAGTTCGCATAAGTAATACCTCTTTTCGATGATGGGTGGCTGTGCAAGACATATTTGTCGATTGGCACAAGGATCATCCTAAATGAGGTAACTTATGGCAGGCTTAAAAAAAGGTAAGCAGCAAAAAAACTGATTATTGAGCACGTTTTTCTGGCGCCTGTAGTGGTCAAGTAAAACTGGCCACCGGTTTATAGTTAACCCATTTTTTTCCTCTGCCTGATTCAGGCTAACACCCACATTATGCTGATGAGGCCTAAGCTGGCTTTAATACCTGATTAAATAGTTCACGATATGATGCTGGCTCTCCAAGAATGAGCGATAGCCATACGTCGGCACCCATTAAACCTATAAGCTCCAAAAGAACCGCTCCATTGGCGCATTATCACAGTAATTCCCACGCCGACTCAGGCTTTGTTTTATCAGGCATTTTCAGAGCGTCTGACGGAAACTACAGCTCGTAAAATAGCTGCCCTGGTCAGCTGTGGAACATAACGGCTTTGGGTCGCCCTCGGCTTTTATAGACCATTTTTAATACACAACTGGTGAGTTCGCTATCCGGCGATAACGACTTCGCCCAGCCAACCGGTTTTCTAGCTAATATGTCAATGACAACCGTTAGATAGGCCCAGCGATCTCCAGTTTAGATATACGTGACATCGCTATCCCAAACGAGGTTGGGCCCTTAAAAATACCGATAACGGGTGAACCGACCGCTTGCCTAAGACGTAAAAGCCAGTACGGCACTAACACAAAGCCCATCGCGAAGCCGAACAACGAAAGCCGAATAAAACGCGACCACTGTAACCGAGTGATTGGTGGCGGTGGGGGAAGCATTGCCAGGTGTTAAACGAGAATCCAAGGGAATGAAGTACCATGCAGCCTTCACGCCAGCAGCCGTTAGCACAGCAAATACCATACAAGTGAGACGCCATGCATCGTATAGGAACACGGCGGAGGGCACGGCAATGCTAATACCGATGCTGGTACCAGCATTCATGATGGATATTACACGACCGTGCATCGTGCGACTCACCAATGCCGTCATCGCATCGGTAAGTTTTGGCATCATCAAACCGGCGCAGATACCGCAGATAAACCCACCAATACCCATTGATAGTGCGCATACGACTGACTGAGCAGCGCGAGACCTGCAACGCCTAAGCACCCTGATAATGCCGATCAAGTAGGACGTTAGCCAGCTCGGTAATAATTGACAGGACAAATAGGCCAAAAGTGAAGCATCCAAACCCGTAGCTAATCGCGACCAGTGCTGCACCAAGAAGGGAAAATTCGATGTTCGACAAAACCTTCATAAAGCTATTCGTCTTTCGTGTTTTATCTTGAAGGACTTGCAAATATCGCAATTGACACAATGGAATCCGTGTTGAGCAATAAGATATGTTAATCCCCACTTAGCCTACCCAGATCCAAGTCGCGACAGAGCGGGTATACCCATTGGCTAGCTAACCAGCTTTGTAATTTAACGATAGAATTTTTTTAAAAAAATTATTCTGGAATCATATTCGAAATAAATCTAAGCTTATGAGTTATTTTGATATATACTATTTTCATAATCAAAAAATTAAATTACCTATCTTGGTGATCGCGATGCAATGCCCAATCGTTACGCACTTTTTTGATGAGCCCACCAATACCTTTAGCTATGTGGTTCAAGACTCAGACAGCCGTGCCTGTGCGGTCATCGATTCAGTGCTCGACTTTGATTATGCCGCTGGGCAGACGGACGTGCGATCCGCTGACAACATCATCGCCTTTATTCGCGAACACGATCTCGAGGTGGTCTGGATTTTGGAGACCCATGTGCATGCCGACCACCTCTCGGCTGCGCCATACCTGCATGATCAGTTAGGCGGTAAAACCGGCATTGGCGCCAACATAGTGAAGGTGCAGGAGATATTCGGTAAGGCGTTCAATGCGGGCAGCGAGTTTGCCCGGGATGGCAGCCAATTTGATGCGCTGTTCGAAGAAGGGGATACGTTTACCATTGGCCAATTACAGGGCAATGTTCTGCACACTCCTGGGCATACGCCCGCCTGTTTAACCTACGTAGTGGGCGATGCCGCCTTTGTAGGCGATACGCTTTTTATGCCGGATTATGGCACCGCGCGGTGTGACTTTCCCGGCGGCGATGCGCGCACCCTTTATCACTCTATTCAAAAAGTGTTGGCGCTTCCCGAGCAGACGCGGCTGTTCTTATGCCACGACTATAAAGCCCCCGGCCGTGATAACTTTGAGCATGAAAGCAGCGTTGCGGAACAGCGCAGTGAGAATGTCCATGTTCATGAAGGTATCAGCGAAGACGAGTTCGTGAAGATGCGCACTGAGCGCGACGCCACCTTAGGCATGCCGAAGCTCATTATTCCCTCTGTGCAAGTCAATATGCGTGCAGGGGAGCTGCCTCCGGCGGAAGAGAACGGCACCGTCTATCTCAAAGTGCCGATTAATTTTTTCTAACGGTTTGAGTGCGATCTAAGGAGTCACCAGTGGATTGGACAGCAGGCTTACAAGGGCTGGTTGGGGGTGTGTTGATCGGGCTTTCCGCTACCTGGCTGATGGCAACGCTAGGGCGTATTGCGGGTATCAGTGGCATCGTGGGCAATTTGATAACACAACGCCCCAAGGGCGATAGCGCTTGGCGAGTGGCTTTTCTGTTAGGGCTGATTAGCGGCCCGCTTTTGCTTATGGCTTTTGGTGGTGGTTTGGGCAACGTTGCCGGTAGCCCTGGCGAGGTGATCGGCGCATCAGTAGGAGGTGTAGGGTTAATGCTAGTGGCTGGGCTGTTAGTGGGCGTAGGCACGGGGCTGGGCAGTGGCTGTACCAGCGGCCATGGCGTATGCGGACTGGCGCGCTTGGCGCCACGCTCCATGGCGGCCACCGGTATGTTTTTAGTGACGGGGCTAGTGACCGTTTATATCTCGCGCCACTTGCTAGGTTTAGGTGGCGTTCAATGAATAGTTCAATGAGTCAGTCAAACAAGAGCAGTTGGATAAAAACGGCGGCAGGCTATGCGGCGGGGCTACTTTTCGGTATTGGTTTGGCTGTTTCAGGCATGACGGACCCCGCGCGAGTAGTGGGATTTCTAGACGTAGCGGGTGCCTGGGATCCAACGCTGATGTTCGTATTGGGCGGGGCCGTCGTTACCACCTTTATCGGCTATCGGCTGGTATTCAAGCGTACTGCTCCACTGCTGGGTGGCGTCTTTCAGTTACCGACCAAACGAGAGTTAGATGCGAAGTTGTTAGGGGGCGCGGCCCTGTTTGGCATTGGCTGGGGACTTTCCGGCTACTGCCCAGGGCCAGCGATTGCCTCCATCGGCGGTCTTTCCTTACCGCTATTGGCCATGCTGGTGACCATGGTGTTGGGGTGGTTTGCCGCTAAGCGTCTCGCCTAGCCATTCGTCCTTATTCGGCGATTGCCATGCCCACGCCCTTGCCTTCACCGCAAGGGTGTTTTTATTTGTCTAAACACTGGGTTAACGCCCGTCAGGCGGTGCGAGCGGTGACCAGTGATTTGGTCATTCTTGATCGCGGATTACCCGATGCACTCGCCCCGGTCGCTACGTATGGCCTCCCTAAAGAGACTCGTCCGCTAATTGAAACCTCAAATACGCTTCTTGAGTGTGTACAGCAAGCCATTATCCGCGAGCAGCGCTTTACAAACCATGCCTCCGCTGACTGTAATCAAAACCCACCTGCAAATGGCTCGCAGGGTCGAAAGTCAGGCTGCAATAACATCGCTCAACTATGCTCAAGAGTGCGTTGTGCGGTTGAGCTAAACCCTTGACCAGTTACTCACTCTGGCTCGTCTAGAGGTGCGTGTGCGTTTTGATTATGGCCAAGCTAGTCGCGTCGCAGATGTGGCCGAACATGCCCCGGCAAATAGCTTGTACGACAAACAAGTCCGCTTTATAGAGCCATCCCACTGGCCTGATGTTGCTCTTGCGATGCCCACGTTAACGTTGATGCGCAGTGGGAGTCAGGGGAGCGTCGTCTCACTTTTAGCGTTAGCGACCAAGGCTCAGGTGTTGATAGCGCAAATTAACGCATCGATTCTGGCGCGCCAGTAAACAGCAGCGCAGTGGACTGGGGCTAGCCATTGTGGCCGCTAACGCAGCTTGCGGTGTTGGGATCGCTATGTTCATTATATTTTCTAGCCTTATTGGGGGCCGTTGCCGCGCGGGCAGGTGGGACGCCAACGCTCAAGGCTGCTTTGCGAGTCATGTTTTGGGGTGCACTTGCTATGGCCATCACATCCGGCATAGGGCGGGTATTTGGTGTGGTGGCTTAACTACGTGAATTGTTGGGATTGATATCAATAATGGGAGAAAGCACTACGCCCATTCACCAGCAACCATAAGGTGTCATCAATTCAGATGTCGGTTACCGGTTGATAAACGGTATTTATCGTGTCGTTGCAACACTACGAACGCGTAGTGTTCAAAAGTAGTTTAACGATAGGCGTCTCGCTTGCGGACGTGCAATGAGGTATTCGACTACCTTTCAGTCACCAAATGCTTATTACACGGGATAATTGGCGGATCAATGATAAGGCCTAGCTGTTATACCAAAAAAGTGTAATCGGCCCAGTGCTGCATCATAGCTCGGCGCTTTTCAAAAAGGTCTCCTCGACGATAGGCGGCCTCAACTTTATTCTCAATTGCATGAGCCAGTGCCATTTCAGCTACATCCCTTGGATAGCTCGTTACCTCGCCTGTCCAATCCCTAAAGCTTGAGCGGAATCCGTGGGGCACATAATTGCCTTTTTCACCACTAGGCCCGTAACCTAGCCCACGCATAAATTGCAGAAGCGACATATTGGATAATGGTCGACCCGCTTTCATTCCCGGGAAAATAAAGCTATTGCCTTTCACGCGAGAGAGGCTCAGTAAAAGATCAATTGCCTGCTTAGATAGTGGCACTCTGTGTTCTCGATTAGCTTTCATGCGCTCTGCTGGTATTTGCCACGTAGCTTTTCCAATGTCGATCTCTTTCCACTCAGCGTTGAGCACCTCTGAGGTACGTGTGGCTGTCAGTATCAAAAATAGTAGTGCTTTTGATGACATGCTTTTGTAGAGCTGAACTGAGCCCATAAATGTCGCTACCTGATCATAAGGCATAGCAGGATGGTGATTCACCTTTTGAACCCTTGACGGCTTAGCTAAGAGTTTATCGAGATGGCCACGCCAGCGGGCAGGGTTGACCTGGTCGCGATACTCATGGGCTGCTGCGAAGTCTAATATGTTTTCAATTCGACCTTGAACACGCTTAGCTGTTTCATTCTTGACTGTCCAGATAGGCGTGAGGATCTTCAATATATCCTGAGTGGTGACCTCTTCTACGGGTAGGTTACCTATTACCGGGCGCACGTATGTTTTAAGAGTGCTTACCCACTGACGTGCATGCTTGGCATTTCGCCAGCTGCGACGGTGGGATTGAATATAGCGTGCTGCGCAGTGGGTAACCGTTACAGTCACGGACTTTTTTTCATTTTTCTGCTCACGAACAGCCAGTGGGTCGATGCCTTGTTTGACGAGCTTTCGATTTTCTGCGGCTGATTCGCGTGCGTCTGATAGTGTTTTGTCAGCATAACTACCAAGACCCATGTCACGTAACCTGCCATTCCATCGAAAACGGTAAATCCAGCTTGCGCCGCCACCTTTGCCAATTTTGAGGTACAACCCATCCCCATCATTGGTCATGCCAGGGTTTGACTCCCTGACCAGCTTTTGAACGCCTTTTGTCGTGAGTTTGCCCATAGCCGCTATCCCCGAAGTATGTTTTTAGCGTACCACATTTTAGCCCATACACCAGCCCATACTTCTAATATGTTTTACGTTGTATGTGAGTGGGTGTGGTTGGACTGTATCGACTATTATTTTATTATAAATCAGTGGCTTGTTGTATCATTGTGGATGCTGTTGTACATGTAGTATGCGGACTCCCCCTCCGCCACAGAATTTTGAAAAAGCCCGCTAAAAAATCAGCGGGCTTTTTTTTGTGCTCTATCTAATTAAATTTTATGGCTCTAAATTAATTGAATAGGCCGCACGCCCTTCCGCTGTTGAAACGACGGATCACTAAGTTCGCATAATAAGCTTAAAAGAATACATAACGTATAGTTCACGCTAAAGTGGCATTTTAAATAGCGAAGTGAGTGTTACACTGCTTTGCTTAGTAAAAACGGCAAATTATTGATTCTTAAGATGCAGGTAAAGGGGGTCAAACTCGCCAGCTTCCTGTAATTTTTGCCAGTTAGGTATGGTGATCTTTCGTCTGTTAATCTTTA
Organism: Halomonas sp.; assembly: GCF_011050415.1. Taxonomy (GTDB): domain Bacteria; phylum Pseudomonadota; class Gammaproteobacteria; order Pseudomonadales; family Halomonadaceae; genus Vreelandella. The sequence goes on along the minus strand of NZ_DRFS01000017.1, from coordinate 30,497 downwards.
TTAAGCCATCATTACGTAGCGCCTGTAATACTCTGTTGACGTGCACTGGGGTCATCCCAGTGGCATCCGCTAGCTCCGCTTGGGTAATCGGCATGTAAAACGTGCTATTCTCAACTAATCCCACCGCTTTAAGACGCAGCATGAGTTCACAGATAATATGAGCGATCCGTGAGTAGCCTTCGCGTTGCCCCACATTTAACAACCACTCTCGGAAGATAGAGGCATCTACCAACGTCTCGTGCCAGAAGGCAGCAGTCAGTCTAGGATGGCGCTCAAACAAAAGGTGCAAATCCTCATGCTTTATGAAGCCGAGTTTACACGGACTGAGCGAGGCAATATTAATATCAATGACTTTTAGATGCAGGCTTTGCAAATCTGGCATATCGCCAGGAATATGCAGCGACATTATTTGCCGCTTACCTTCTAGCGTTAATTTGTAAACGCACGAAAACCCTTCTAATAGTAAACAGCAATGAGTGGGTTGTTCACCCATTTTAACGATATCTTGGTTAGATTTTACATCTTGCGTTTGTACCGGCAACGCCTGAAGTGCCTGCTTTTCCACAGCAGTGAGAGAAATTTGGCTCTCTAACTTGCGTATCATCAAATAGGTATGAGATGGGAGTGCAGTCGCCATTTTTGGCTCCATTATTGGCAGGAATGAAGCCCTTCGCAACAGTGTCTCTGCTTGGTGGTAAAAGTTATAAACAAGTAGGTTAGCTAAATGGCTGTTAAGCCTATGACCTAAGGTGTTTTTCAAAGTGTAGTTCAGAAACTGGTAGATAAAAAGGAAGTTTAAATAATCTAAGTCGCGGTGGCCATTTTTGTCAGCTTAAATAATGAGAAGGATTTTAAATTAAAGTGTTTATATGGTTGTTAGTTATAACAATTATTTTTTATTCTAAATAATACTAAAGAACAGGCCTTCATAGGTCAGCTCGTTTAACCCTATTAAACTATAGTATTTAACATTTGTTAAAAAACGTGATCGTCAGGTCTCGATCACGTTTTGTTCTTGAAAAGCTTTGATTGCCTGAATACTTGATTAAAAAGGCAAACCACCGCTGAAGCCAACGCCAAGCACTGCGACGAGAACAACAACGATAACGACGATAGTGGTAGTAGACATATTCTCTTCCTTTGAGTGGTGAATGTACTTTCAGTTTAGCTGCTAATGCTTTATTTCGCACCTTAGCGAAAAGCTGGCAATTTTTTCGGAGGTACGACTCTACGAAAGCGCCCAGCGGTGTGTCCGTCGGGCGTGGTTAAAATAGCAGAAAACATTGGTTAGTGGGCTTTATTTGCCACATTTGCAGTTGTGACCGCAGTCAGTTGAGCCATCCGCGTGGCCTGTAGCGCAGGACTGGGAGCAATAGAGCTTGCCATCTTTCTCAACGGCTTTGCTATCGACTGAACATGTACATTTTGGGCATGCACACTCTTGCTGAGACATAGTGAACCTCCTCTGTTGGACTATAGAAGAGTGTAGACCTGCCCCCTGGTGTTATGTCATTGCATTTAGCCTATTTGATTACTGCTAAATCTCACGAACCAACGCCCGTCCTAGACTGCCAAAATAGTCACCAAACGCGCTATTAATCTGTTCCCGTTGTTCGCCCTGTGGATAAAGTCCGCGTTCGGCTTCGGGTGAGGTTTTGGTGCCTTTGACTAAAAAATGGTTAGTGATGACCGCATCTTGTACAAAAGCTTCGAAGGCGCGGGCGCAGAGCTCTTCGGGTTTGCTGTAATAGATTTGTCTCAATTTTTTGTCCATCTGTAATGAGTGCTTAAATAGCTCGCTAGGCTGGTCGCCTGTTGGCTGAAGCATAATGGCTTTAAAGCAGCGCATTAATAAATCGTTAAGCGGGTGGGGGATGGGGGTGGCGTCAGCCAGCCATGCAGTCGACGCGAACATTTCGCTTGGCGTGTTGCTAAAACATTTAGTAGCGATGTAGTGGTCAAAAGCATGAAACCACTCGTGGGCAATACTGCCAGGACCTGCGTTTTTGGCCAGTGAAAAGCTGCGTTGGCTCGGATCGTAATGGGCGGAAACACCGGGCCGACCACCGCTGCCATACTGCAGTGCTAACGAGCCACGTAACGAAATCAACGCTTCTGGCCCTTCTAGAATCAGCATTAGATCACAAAGGGCGTCGTGAAATAGCTCTGCGGCTCTGTCGCGTTCGGCGTTCGTTACCCAGCGGCCAATTTCGATAGAGCGGAAGTCAAACTGACGCCGGATCAGCGCAAAGCTACTGGCTTGCTCTTGTCGGTGAGCAGGGCCGTTGCGATAAAACTCCCGCGCTTCAATACTCACAAAAACTCACCGCTGGTAGCGTAAAAAGTCAATTAAGTGATACTTATATACGCAAAAACGCTCCCGATTGGGAGCGTTTTTGAATTGCCTGCACCATCCTTGGTGTGCTTTCACTCATCCTGAGTGAACATTCCTTTGTCACGCGGTGTCCTTGCCGCGAACACTATCAATACTAAATTAGAATTTTTTATTGTACAAGAGTTGATTTGTAATTTCCTGTACAAAAGTGATATTAAAATGCATTGATGAGTATGTAAGACGTAAGAAAGGCCAATGGGCGTATTATTGCTTGGCATCGGTAAGCAGTGTTACTTGCTTGCTTCTCGTGCTTGAGTAAAGTGCTCGCGCAATAGTGCCACTTCTTCTTCGTTCCACCCTTCAGGTTCTGAGAGGGCAACCCAGGCGTCAATGTAATCTTCTGCGGCTATTTCATGGCCAAAGCCTGGAGGGGCAGTGCCCGTAGCTAGATCAGCTAGCAGTTGCAGCATGGTAACGACAGGATACCAACGCAGATCTGGTGAAACATCAGGACCGCGTGGCTCTCGCATCCACTCAGGTTCACGCCAGAAGGCGGCAGGTTCAAAAAAGGTAATAGGGTCGCTTGCGTATTGAAGGTAGGCAATTCTGAAATCGCCCCAATGAGCCTCTGGGGCGTTTAACCCCTGATACTGGTTCATAAAGCGCACGACGGCGCCACCCCGGAAAGTAGGTAGCCAGGCGGGCGACCCCGCGTCTCGGTCAGAAGTCACGCTGCGCCATGTTTCGCTGCGAAAAGGGGGGCCACTCCATAGGGCGCCGTGAAAAGGGTCTTCAATGATGTCGTAAAGGTCAAACGAGAGATCTGAGTTCAGCGCACCAAGGCTTAACCCGAACAGGTATAGCCGTGGGCGTTGGTCAGAGGGTAGCGCTGTCCAGTAATCGTAAACCGTGGTGAACAGCGCACGGGCGTTTTCGACGCCATATTCCGCTTCAGCAACTAATGAAAGATGACTAGGCAAATAGGAGTACTGGGCCGCAATAGTGGCAATATCACCACGATGCAGATACTCCACGGTATCCTGAGCGGCGGGATCTATCCAGCCGCGCCCAGTAGGCGTCGCTATTATTAATGCGGAGCGCGCAAAGCCGCCTACACGTATGAGTTCTGCTAACGCAAGCTCGGCGCGCTCAGTGGGCGTTTCGGCAGCATTTAACCCTACATAAACACGTACTGGGTCGGGCGCTTCTTCGCCCAGGTAATTACCTATCTCGGCCCCGCTTGGTCCTGTGGTCACAAAGCGGCGGCCTCGACTGCCCAGCGCCTCCCAGCTAATCAGCGATTCCGCGCTGCCAGGTTTCATTGCATCATTGGGGGGTGAAAGGTCGTCTTGTATTAGCTCATCCACCTGCTGATAAGAGCGATCAGCGGCTTGCAAGGCAAGCGAAAAGATGACCCCTTCGATTACCGACCAAAATAGCGCCACCGCAGCGATCGTCCCGAGTACGTAGGAAACACGTCGCGGTACAAAGTGTGCCATTTTGCGTGACAGTAGCCGAAAGGTGCGCTTAAACAGACGGGCAATGAGCAGCATAAAGGCAAAGATAGCCAGGGTGATCAAGGCGATAGAAAACGGCCGTGTGCCACTCGCTGGCTCCATGACCATCAAGGTGCGAATACTGTTCTGCCACTCTGAGGCTTGCCACAAGAATAGTCCCGCCACGACAGCGCAGAGTGCTGCGGCTACCCACTTAATTTTACGCTCTACCCGCAGGCTAGGTTCGGGGATATGCAGATACGCCCATGTCCAATGCAACACCACCCCTAATGCATAGCCAGCGGTAAAGCTCAGCCCTGAGACTACCCCCTGGGCTACCAGAGGGCGTGGTAGTAGGCTGGGTGTTAGTGAGAAGGCAAACAGCAGCGTACCTAACACAAGCCCCACGCCAGATAAGTGACGAAATACATACCTGAGCCGTTGCCTTCCCTTGCTAATTACCATCCTTCACCTTTCTCAAAAGCCTCTCTTTAAATCATGGGCTAAAAACGATAGTTGAGCGACACGCCGGTAACGGTTTGCCAGTTGCTGCCTAGGTCGTCAACGATAGGGCTGTCAGCAGCGTTACCTGTTAAGTAGCTGGTGCCAACAAAGCCTGTTGCAGACCATTCAGGGGTTAAGGCGTAAGTAAGACTGCTGCCTAACCCTAGGCGCCAGTATCCACCGTCTGGATTATAAGGAGCAATGCCGCTACGTAGGCTATCTTGTGCCGAAACGCCAAACATCGACTCTGTCCACTTCTCATTCGAGTAATGAATGCTTGGCGATAGAGAGAAAAATAGCCGTTCACTCAATGGTGTGCGCCAGGCGGCAGCGGCTTCAAACTCTGCGCCATCGACATCGCCTGTAATAGGCGTACTCGCCGCGACACTATAGTGCCACTCTCTTTGAGCGTAGCCAACGCGTACTCCTAGCGTTGCACCACCATCCACTTCTTCAAAAGCACTAATATCGCCTTTATTATCACGTCCAAAGGTGTAGCCAACAAAGGGTGATACGGTCCAGCCACTATTACGAATAGCATGCCACTCAATGCCGCTTCGTGGGCTAATCGTCACTATTTCGCCATAGCTTAACTGGAACGAAGGCCACAGTTTCGTATCGTAATCATCGCTACCCAAATAATCGGGTGCATATACGGCGCCCGCACCGATACTACCTTCCCAGCTATTCGCCCCACTGAGCGGCGAAACAGCCAGACTAACGATGGTGGCAGACCACCAGATATATTGATTCACGTGGAAAATTCCTATGGGGAGCAAACGTGCATGATTGTATGTTGCTGATTGGAAGGTTGGCAAGCCACTTGTTTTGCTATGCAAAAAAGGCTTTAAAATTATTTATTTACTATTACATATCACAGGTTAGATTAACTCACTGCTATAAGGCGCACTGTGTGCACACAGCGAAAGGAACTCGCGGCAAGGAAGAACAAGCAAGGATTGCTTGAATAGCACAAGGATGCACGAACAGGAAGTTTGTGATGAAAGATCAGGGATGACCTGATAAAGCCCGGCCAAGGAATGGCTGGGCTTTTTTTTGCTATATATATGCTTAATGCACACATATATTAATAATGTATGACGGATTTATTAATTATAAAATTCTTTTATAAAAAAAGTGGGCAATTGCGTTTATTCAATTGCCCATTGTTACTGATTAGCAAGGCTTTTTGTTAACAAGCCTGTTTTTTTAACAAGCGTAGTGATAGTAGAGTGAGCTTAGTTCACTCAAGGGTATTTCAACCGCAGTTTGACAGTTAAGACAGCGCAAAGTAGTGCTGTTTTTCCCCGTGCCTTCTAAGCGAAAACGGTTTAAAAACGGATGTTTGGGGGACTCTGCATTACCGCAATGGCGACATGTTATATCTAAGCCTTTGATTTTATGTGTGATTGTTATATTTCGCACGCTGACCTCCTACTATTAAGTTGATATTGGTTCAGGCGTGTCTACATCCATGTAGAGTAGTATCGATGTTGATACTGTTGAAAGTATATGCACCACTGAGAGTATTCGCCATACAAAAAATTAAAAGAGAATATTAATTGGAGCAGTAATTATTTTTTAAATAAAAACACTATTTTTCTAATTTGATAACCTAGGTTAGATAAACACAGCGTAATAAGGTCCATTGTGAACACACTCCACAAGGAAGTGGAAACAGGGAAGATATAGCAAAGGAAGCTTAAAGCACTCATGGAAGCACAGGCAGGATGCTTGTGAAGAAGAATCAAGGAAGGTTTGCTAAAGCCCCGGCCAAGGAATGGCTGGGGCTTCTTTTTTTGTGCGCGTTTGCAACGCGCGCTATGAAGGCAACGGCAATAATAGTGGCATAATAAAATAGACAAATAACGTAATAATAATGGCACTGACGATATTCATCGCAAAGCCTGCTTTTGCCATCTCCTTGATCGTAATACGCCCGGTTGAAAAGACCGCAGCGTTCGGGGGCGTAGAGATAGGCATCATAAAGGCGCAGGTGGTCGCCAGGGCAACGGCTACCATCAGGCCAAGCGGGTTACCTGTGGTAATAGCGGCCGCCATTCCCGCCGTAATCGGGATAGCCATATTGGCAGTCGCGGTATTGGAGATGATCTCTGTTAAGAACAGCATCAATAGCACCATGAAGAGGATAAGTAAGAAGTAATTAACCCCGTCCAGTAGCTGCAGTTGTTGACTGATCCATCCCGTTAGGTCGCTGGCACTGAAGGCGGCTGCGAGCGTCATGCCGCCACCCCACAGGATAAACAGCCCCCAAGGCAGCCGAGACATATCATCCCATACCAATAAACTGCGTTTCTCACTGTGTGCCGGAATAATAAACAGCGCCACGGCGGCGATCACCGCGATGAGCGTATCGTTGAGTGGCAGATCGAAAAAAGGCGCTAGCCAGCCTCGTAGTGCCCATGCCAGCGCGGTTGTGACAAATACCATCAGAACGCGCTTTTCCTCCCGACTCATAGGGCCGAGCGCCTTTAGCTCTTGAGCTACGAAATTGACCTCTAAACGGTTATTGGGCACTTTTACGTAGAGTTGTGTAAGGTAGAAATACAAGATAACGAGCATTATCAGGGTGAGGGGCAGCGCAAATAGCATCCAATCTAAAAAGCTGATTTCTACCCCATCAAAAAACTGTGGAATCATGGCCACCACAATTGCATTGGGTACCGAGCCAATAATAGTGGCTAACCCGCCAATGGAGGCCGAATAGGCAACGGTGAGCAACAGGACGCGCGCGAAGGCATCCCGTTGTGTGCCATCGAACTGATCACGCTCATCCAGCTCGCTAAGCAAGGCGACGGCGATCGGGAGCATCATAAGTGCCGTGGCGGCATTGGAAATCCACATTGATAGAAATGCTGAGGCAATCATCACGCCGAGCACGATACTACGCAGGCTATTACCAATGCGGCTGACAATATTCAATGCAATGCGTCGATGTAAGTTCCATCGCTCAATGGCAATTGCCAGTATAAAACCGCCCATATACATGTAGATAACCGGGTTGGCATAGCCCACAACGGCATCATCTAGTGTCATCACACCGCTTAACGGCAAAATAATCATGGGTAGAAAAGAGGTGACTGGAATCGGAACGGGTTCCGTTACCCACCACACCGCCATCCATGCCGTTAGTCCAAGAACCAAGCGGGGAGCTGGATCAATAAGCGAGTCGGGCATAAATAGTTGTACGAGTAGGCATAATAGTGGCCCTGCCAGTAGCGGCGTCCAGTGCCGCCATCCTAGCGATGAATCTCCCATGCATGACTCCATTAATAAACAATAGCTTGGTTAGGGGTGGCTAATTAATGGAAAATATCCTACCACTTTGGTTTATAAAACGTTGGTTGAATAGCTACGACTTTGGTCGTGGTTTGGCGTTGGGCAAACACTTCACTAGGCGGCTTAGACACTGCTCTTAATATGTGTATCTAAATAAATGTACCTAAATAAAAATGACCCGCTAGAAATATCTAGCAGGTCATTTTAGTAGAGGCGAATTAAAAGTTAATTACGCTGTTTTTGCCTCTTCACTATCTTCGTCCTCATCTTTCGGCTTGGCGTGGCCTTGGTGCGTTAACGGGCTGGCTTGGTCCAAACGCGGATGGTTATCCAGGAACTCACGCTGTAGATCCGGCAGGGCGTCTAGTGCTTGCAAAGTATGCGTAAGCGCATAAATCGCCGCTAGTACATCCTGAGTATGGCCAGTTTCTGAGATGGTGTGCATATTGCGAATGGGGAAGCCAATCGAGGTGGCGGCGCTATCGATAGAGGCTAATACACCCGCCATGCCATCGGTACCGGTATCCACGCCGACAATATCGCGCTGCAGCGGAATATCATGCTCTTTAGCCGCCGTGGCGATAATACGGTTGAGCTGTTCGCTGGCGATTGAACCTACCGCCATGGTGAAGCCTTTGCCCATCTCTAAAGGTTGCATGCGTTTATCGCCAATCCCCGGTGCGCCCACGTAATCGTGGTTCACATCAACGCCGATTAGCGCATCAGGCTTCATTTCTCCCGCCATCACACGGCTACCGAAGCGGCCAATCTCTTCATAGCTGGCAATCGCAAACAGTACGCGCACATTTTTCGTGCCGCCTGCTTCCGCAATCAAGCGGGCTACTTCCGCCGCCACAAAACAGCCCAGGCCGTTATCCAGGTAGGCGCCGTAAAAGGTATTAGGGCTAAAGCCAGGACGAATGGGGCGATCAAAAATGATCGAGTCGCCAGGGCGCACACCCAGGTTCAATACCTGCTGCTTTTTATTTTTGCCGTGAATCTGCAAATCCAGGTAGATCTGCTCTTTTTTAAGCCCTTTGCTGCCATCACGCTGACCAGGGTCAGAAAAGTGAATAGCACCGAGCGCTTCCACCGTGCCGCCTTCAATACAGCGATAGCTGCCAGGGGCTTCCGGGTCTTCGCTAAACAGCTTCACTTCATGGCCAATCAATACGGTCGGCAGGAACGAATCGGTATTGATCCAAATCTTGCCGTCTTCACCAATTGAGCGTACCTGCATACGGATTTTGTCCGCATGGCCAATGATCATGACCTTAAACATATCGTCGCGGTCAGGGTGGGTGTCCAGCACAACGCCCGCGTTACCCTTGAACTGGTGAAGATGCCAGCCGTCAGGGGCAAAGGTTTCAAAATGGGGCTTGAGCACGCCGTAAGTCATCGCCGCTTCCAGACCTACAGGGCTTGGGGCAGCAAGAATATCGCGCATCAGTTTGAACTGCGCGTCGGGCATCGGCTGCGTCCAGGGTTTTGCTGTATCGCTCATCGTTTTGGCTCACTCACTGTGATGGATAGTAATCATCTCTAGTCTGCCAGATTCCCGCCCCGCTTGTAGAGAAAGCCGTATCGAAAATGCTTAATCGTGCTCGCTTTTAATCGTGACAGTGGATCAATTGGCGTAACGCCGTCGCTGCGGCAGAGGGCGGATGATGACGACTAAGCACGATGCCTAGTTCACGGCGGATCGTTGGTTCGATCAATGGTCGGTGTTCAATGCCATCGGTAGAGATTTGCCGAAAGCTTAATGAGGGCAGCACGCTAATACCTAAGCCTGCCGCCACCATACGGCCTACCGTGGCAATCTGCCGTGCATCGCACAGGATATCCAGCCGTCCTCCCACACTCTCCATAATACGATCAATATCCTGGCGCGAGCTGGAAAGGCGATTGATACCGATAAACGGATAGGCGGCCAGTTGGCTCCAGGCTACGGTTGATTGCGACAACAGCGGATGCCCAGAGGGGCAAACGGCGACGTAGCTATCTTCAAGTACCGGCTCAAAGGTTAGATCGTCAGCATCATTAGGCGGAACCGAAAGCCCAAAGTCGGCGCGACCTTCACGCACCATCTGATTAATTTGGTCGGCTAGCACATCGTGCAGGCTCAGATTAATGCGCGGGTAGGCCTCATGAAAAGTCTTAATGACTCGCGGAAATAATCCTGCCGCCAGGGTGGGGAGGGCGGCCACGGTCACCTTACCCCGCTGTTTGGAAAACTGATCGTTGAGGTCTTCAAAGGCTTCATTCCAATCATTCAACAGCCGTACGGCAACAGGCAGAAAGGCTTCGCCTTCCGGGGTTAATGCGAGCTGCCTGGTGGTGCGGGCAAACAGTGCACCACCGACGCTCTCTTCGAGTTTACGCAGCGCAATGGAAATCGCTGGTTGGGAAAGGTGCACCCGCTCGCTGGCCTCTGCAAGGCTTCGTGAATGGGCGACGGCAACAAAAACACGCAACTGCTGGATGCTTGGATTCATTTATAAAGTAAAACATAAATTAAAAACTATTCAATATACAAAATAGAACCCGCAGACCATGCTTCCTATATCGCCTGCAAACCGCTTCGCGATCACCGTTTTACATAAAAAACCGCTCTACAATAACAATAGCTCGCTTAGCGAGCTTCGGAGACACGATGAAAACGCTACTTACCGCCATGGTGGCAAGCGCCGCGGTGCTGGCTGCTGCCACTTCTCATGCCGATGAGCGCCTGCTGATTGGCTCCACTTCAAGCTCTTCCAGCCACTACAGCTACTTTGTCGCGGTTAATCAGATTATTAATAACCAAGTCGACGGCGTGAGTTCCTCTGTTGCAGAAACCGGCGCCACGGTGGATAACCTGCGCCGTTTAGGCCGCAATCAAATTGATATGGGCTTGGTGACCACCAACACGGGCTATCACGCCTACGCAGGTGAGGAAGATTTTGAAGGTCGCCCTGTCGATAACCGCCTGCTATGGGTTTACACCGTGGCGCCGCAAAATGCCGTCATGCGTCAGGATGCAGGTGTGGAAACATTCGCTGACCTTGACGGCGTGCGTTTCAATCCAGGTATTACCGGCTCCGCTACCGAGAAAACCACCGAAGCGGTCATGCGCGCGTTAGGTATTGAGCCCAATTACGTGCGTGGCTCTACCACCGATATGGTCGATGCCATGAAAGATGGCCGCGTGATGGGCTCGGTGAAATCGGGTGTCGGTGAGCGTCTCGATGGCTCCACGATGGATATCGCTACTTTCACGCCGATTAGTGTGTTGTCGCTCAATGAACAAGAAGCAGAAACACTGCGCAGTGAAATGCCGGATGTCGCTATTGTTGATATTCCCGAAGGAGCAGCAGACGGCATTCCTGCTTACACCACCTGGGCATTTGGTGTCGCCGTGCATGCCCACCCGGATATGGATGAAGAGACGGCCTATCAAATCGTTAAAGCCGTGATGGAAAACCCTGAGCCACAGATTAACGCCTTTTCGGCCATGCGCGATGCAGATGTCGCCAAGATGACGCTTGAAGTAGGTACGGTGCCGTTACATGCGGGTGCTGCGCGCTATTTTGAAGAGCAGGGGCATGAGATTCCTGAAGCCTTACAGCCTGTTCAGTAAGGCATAGTGGAGAAGATGATCATGCGCGAGATAGTCACCAAAGGCTTAGCGCTCATATTGGGTGGGCTAATCCTTTATACCTCCGCGACAGGACCTTTTGAGAGCTTGATTCAGCGGAGCATCTTTCTCGCGCTGGTCATCCTGCTGGGGCTTGCCGTTTATCCGTTAGGTGCCGGTAAGCGCTGGCGGCCGCTGGGCATTGCTCTTGATGTAGGTCTAGCGATGGGAGTGGTATTCGCCTGCAGTTATATAGCGCTTAACCACGAACAAATTCTGGTTGAACTGCCGTGGGCCACGCCTCGTGACATGCTGCTGACCGGCGTACTGCTGGTGGCTATTCTGGAGCTTTCACGGCGCGCTATTGGGGTTATCTTTCCTTTGTTGGTGCTGGCGGGGTTGGCCTACGCATGGCTAGGCGCGGCGATTCCGGGGCCACTCGGCCACCGTGGGTTTGACCTTTACTACATGACTGAAACCATCTACCTCGGTGATTTAGGCGTGTGGGGCATGCTGGTAGGTGTGGCTGCTACGACTATTGCCGCCTTTGTGCTGTTCGGCTGTTTGCTGCTGCATACCGGGGGCGGCAATACCTTTATGGATCTTGCGCTGCGTATCAGCGGTCGTTCGCCGGGTGGTGCTGCCAAAGTGGCGACGGTGGCATCAGGGCTGTTCGGCATGGTCAGTGGTAGCGCGGTGGCCAACGTGGCCACCACCGGCAACTTTACCATTCCGATGATGAAGCGCTTGAACTACCCACGCCCGTTCGCCGCAGGGGTGGAAGCAGTGGCTTCCACGGGTGGACAAATCGCGCCGCCGATTTTAGGTGCAGCGGCCTTTATCATGGCAGAGATTCTAGGCGAGAGTTACCTGCGCATTGCGCTGGCAGCCTTGCTACCCGCTGTCCTTTTCTATCTTGGGGTATTTGTCACTATCCACTTGGTCGCCAAGCGCCGCCAGTTGCAGGTAGTACCTGAAGATGAGCTGCCTGCCTGGTCAGAGGTCATTCGTCCTGAGCGTATTATTCCCATATTAGCCGCTTTGGGCGGGCTGTTTTACGGCGTGCTTAGCGGCCGATCGATCCAGATGTCAGCGTTCTACGGCATCTTAATGACCATACTCACGTTTGTACCCTTTGCACTGATGGCCAAAATGCCGCTGCGTGAGATTCTCGGCAAGCTGGTGGCAGGCCTAGTTGATGCGGGCAAAGGCATGGTGATTATCGGCGTGCTGCTCGCCGGCGCGCAGATTCTGGTCGCGATGATTGGTATGACCGGCATCGGGGTAACGCTTGCCAGCCTGATTGTCTCTGTCGGCGGTGAATCACTCTTCCTTGTCGCCTTTATCGTCGGCGGCGTGTGTCTGATTCTGGGCATGGGCATTCCTACCACGGCGGCGTATGTACTGGTGGCTTCTGTATTGGCACCTGCGCTAACCGCCATTGGCGTTGAACCACTGATTGCACACCTGTTTGTCTTCTACTTCGCGACGCTCTCGGTCATTACACCCCCTGTGTGTATTGCGGTTTTTGTCGCCTCGGGGATCGCCGACACCAACTGGCTGCCCGCAGCGGTTGAGTCCGTACGCTTGGCGGCAGCTATTTATGTGATTCCTTTCTTGCTGCTGATTTACCCAGCCTTGGCGGGCTTCGGCACAGCCTGGGAAATCGTGTTGGCTAGCTGCCAGGGCGTGGTGTTTGTGGTGGCGTTTGCTGCGCTGATGTCCCGCGTGGCGATGACGGGTAAACGTATTGTTGATGTTGTGGCGCTGATAGCCGTCATCGGCCTTGCGCTGACCCCCGGCTGGCTGACAACGCTCGCCGCGCTAGCGTTAATTATCGGGCTGTTTATGCGTCGTCGTTCGCTGTTGGATGATGAGCGGGTGGTTGTCTCAGGCGAGCACCCCTCTCTACAAGCCAAGGAAACACACCTATGAGCTTTTTATTAGGCAGCGGCGCAGGCTTTTCTGGTGATCGTACCGATGCGGCTGTAGCGGTGGTGGCGGAACTAATCAAGCGTCAGCAGCCCTGCGCCTTAGTGTTTGAAACCTTAGGGGAACGCACGCTGGCGGCGGCGCATCGGGCCATGCGTGACGACCCCGAAAGTGGCTTCGAGCCACTCTTGGATGAACTGCTAGCCCCGGTATTGCGTGATTGCCTGGATCACAATATCAAAATTCTAGGCAACTTCGGCGCGGCCAATCCCAGCGGCGCCTGTCAGGTAGTCGCTGACTTGGCTAGGCAACTTGGGCGCGAGGATATTCGCATTGCCCAGGTGCATGGTGATGACATCCGCCAGCAGCTGCATAGCTTGGACTTGCAGCGCTGGGAGGCCGAGCGGCTCGCTATGCCCGGGAATGAGACCCTGATCTCAGCCAATGTCTATCTGGGCGCACAAGCACTGGCTGAGGCGTTGGCCATGCAAGCGGACGTAGTGGTCACCGGGCGCGTTGCCGACCCAGCACTGTTTTTAGCCCCGCTGATGCACCACTTTGATTGGCGTTGGGATGATTGGGATCGTTTAGCCTGCGGCATGATGGCGGGGCATTTGGCCGAATGTGGTGCTCAAGTAACCGGCGGCTATTTTGCCGACCCTGGCTTTAAAGACGTGCCGGGGCTCGCTACCGTGGGCTATCCGATTATCGAAGTCGAGCAGGATGGCAGCCTAATCATTACCAAGCCTGCCAATACCGGTGGCTGTGTTACTGAGCAAACGGTGAAAGAGCAACTGCTTTACGAGGTTCACGATCCGGCTAATTACCTGACCCCGGATGTCACGGTAGACCTTTCCCATGCTGAAGTGCGCCAGCTTTCGCCTAATCGCGTCGCGGTGACGAGAATTCGCGGCAAGCCAGCGCCTGAGCGGCTAAAAACCACGGTGTGCTACGAAGGAGGCTGGCAGGGCGAGGCGGAAATCTCCTACGCGGGCCCCAATGCGTTGGCGCGGGCGCAGCTGGCAGCGCAGGTGCTGCGTGAACGACTAGTATTTCGTGCGCCCGCTGAGCTGCGTACCCGCTTGGATATCATTGGTCTCGCCAGCGTATTTGATAGCGATAGTGGCGAGCTTCAGCGCAGCGCGTCACCTTCTAATAGCGGCGATTACCGGCTTCGCCTAGCGGCAGAACACAGTGAGCGGCGTTGGGTAGCGCGAGCGACCCAAGAGCTATTGGCGCTTTACTGTGCAGGGCCCGCAGGGGGCGGTGGCGTGCGCCGCCAATTTCAGCGGCGGGTATTTACTGCCTCGTATTTGGTGAAACGTAGCGATATTCATGCCCACGCCAGCCTGTTTGAAACAAATCTAATCGGCGTTAGTAGGAGTGACCGCTATGTTGCAAGCTGAACACAAGCCGCGCACTGAACGTTATAGCGCAGTGACACTTCACCAGTTAGCGCATGCCCGCGCAGGAGATAAGGGCGAACGCCTTAATGTGGCGATATTTGCCTATAATGCCGATCACTATGCCACCTTACTGGAACAAGTGACCGAAGAGCGGGTGCTGGCGCTGTTTGCCCATCGCGGTGCCAGCTGCGTGAGGCGTTACCCCTTGCCCAACTTGGCGGGCATGAATTTCGTGATTGATGACGTACTGCAGGGCGGTGTTAACGGAGCACTCAATTTAGATGGGCATGGCAAAACGCTATCATTTCTGCTGTTAACCCTGGAGGTGAATCTCTAGCCACGCCTGTTGACTCATGCCTCTCGACCTAGGTGGTCATGACGCGCTGCTCAAAACACCTTACTATGCATCAAATTGTATGCGCGCTAATCAATATAGCGTTAGCTAATATAATAAAAATGGTGTTTAAGGAGCAGTCGGATGCCCGCATTAACGCTAGGTTCCCAGCGCTTTAAAGTGCTTTTGGCGGGTGTTTTCAGCCAGGTATTGTGTGTGGGTATCGCTCGCTTTGCCTATACACCGTTACTACCAGTGATGCAGCAACAGACCTGGATGGGCGATGCGGACGGCGGCTGGCTGGCGGCGCTTAACTACGCGGGTTATATGTTGGGGGCGATGCTGGCCGCCACCATCCGCAGTCTCTATATCAAAGACATCCTATTTCGCTGTGGATTACTCCTGGCGGTGCTTACGACGGCGGGAATGGCACTTACCGAGCACTTCTGGCTTTGGGCCGGGCTGCGTTTTCTGGCGGGCCTTTCCAGCAGTGCTTCCATGCTATTGGCGTCAGGGCTGATTCTTCACTGGTTGCTCCAGCACCGCCAGCGCGGCGAGCTAGGCATCCACTTTGCTGGTCTGGGCATTGGTATGGTGGTGGTCGCTGTCGCGGTCGAAATGATGCTGCAGCTGTCGTTTAGCTGGCAGACCCAGTGGTGGGGATTTGGTTTGCTGGGTGCCGCGCTGCTCGTTCCCGCTTGGCGGTGGTTGCCGCGTCCGGAAAAGCCCGTGATAGGTGCCCACTCAACGCATAGCCAACCCACGATGCCACCCACACGTACCTTTATGCGCTGGATGCTCGCTGCCTATTTTTGCGCCGGGTACGGTTATGTGATCAGCGCAACCTTTCTAGTGGTTATTGTTGAGCGTGAACCGCTACTGGCGGGAATGGGAAACTGGACGTTCGCTCTGGCAGGTCTCGCCGCTGCCCCTGCAGTCATGCTATGGGATCTGGTTGCACGCCGAGTGGGATATTTGGGGGCGCTGATTATTGCCATGTCGATTCAGGTAGTGGGTATTGTGCTACCTGCCATTACCGCCAATGCAGCAATTGTGCTGCTTAGCGCTGTGCTCTATGGCGGCACCTTTCTTGGCTGCGTTAGCCTGGTGCTGACCATGGCGGGCAGGCTTTATCCTTCAAGCCCCGCGCGATTAATGGGGCAGATGACACTTGCTTATGGCACCGCTCAGATATGCGCCCCAGCGTTAACCGGTATGCTAGCTGAAGCCTCTGGCAATTACAGCGTTGGACTGTGGCTGGCGGGTGGCTTCGTGACACTGGGCGCTGTGCTGTTAGCCTGTTTGCGCAAAGTGGATCAAACTGCCCAGCGATTGGATGCTGCCGCTAAAGCTTCGATATATGCATAAGGTCTAGCAGATAGTGCTTGCTAGATAGTGCTTGCTAGATAGTGCTTGCTAGATAGCGCTGGGTAGATAACGCCTAGTGGGCATAGCCCGTGAAATCCTTTAGGATGAGCGCCTTTTTTCTGACAGGATAAATGGGCAAATGACCTCTTCTGGGCAACCTCGCACTCAGTGGCTAGGCCGCTGGGGGTTTATGTTGGCAGCCACCGGCTCGGCGGTTGGGCTAGGCAACATCTGGAAATTTCCCTATATCACCGGTGAGTTCGGCGGCGGTGCCTTCGTTCTGGTGTATCTAGCCTGTATTTTTGCGGTGGGCGTGCCGGTCATGATGACCGAAATCGCTTTTGGGCGACGTGGTCGTGGTAGCCCTATCGATGCCATTCGTCGTGTCGTCAATGAATCTGGGCGGTCATCAGCGTGGTCATTAATTGGCTGGATGGCGATGCTGTGCGGTTTTATGGTCCTGTCGTTTTACGTGGTCGTGGCAGGCTGGTCGTTCTCATATTTGTGGAAAATGCTGACCGGTGGCCTAGCGGGCAGTAGCGTTGACGATATGGCTGCGGTGTTTGGGGCGAATAATGCCAATCCGCTAAATCTGGGTTTCTGGAGTACCTTAGTCACGCTGCTGACCATGCTGATTGTCGGCAAAGGCGTGCAGCAGGGTATCGAGAAAAGCGTTAGCTGGATGATGCCGGGTCTGGTGGTCATGCTAGTGGTGTTGATTGGTTTTGGGGTGTTTTCCGGTGGTTTTGGCGCAGCGGTCAATTTCCTGTTCTCGTTCAACGCGGGCAGCCTTTCCAGTGAAGGCATGCTGGCTGCGCTTGGCCACGCCTTCTTTACGCTTTCGCTGGCCTCCGGGGCGATTCTTACCTACGGCAGTTATCTACCCAAAGACGCCTCGATTGGCCGCACCACGGTAAGCGTCGCGTTGGCGGATACGATCGTTGCGCTAATGGCGGGGCTGGCGATCTTCCCGGTAATTTTTGCTAACGGCATGAACCCTGGTGAAGGCCCTGGGCTGATTTTTATGAGTCTACCTCTGGCGTTCCAGGCGATGCCTTTTGGCTCCCTGTTTGGCGTTCTGTTCTTTTTGATGCTCTCCATGGCCGCACTGACTTCGTCAATCTCTATGGTCGAAGCCACGGTTTCCTGGCTGTGCGATAACAAAGGCATGTCACGCCGAGCGGCCTCGTGGGGAACAGGCATTGTGCTGTGGTTGATCAGCACGTTGGCCATGCTGTCGTTCAATCTAGGCGCCGATTGGACGCTGGCAGGTAAAAACGTTTTCGACTGGTTAGACTACTTGACGTCACGCTGGATGATGCCGCTGGGCGGGCTAGGAATGGTAGTGCTAGCCGGGTTTGTACTGAAAAGCGACAGCTTTCGCCAAGAGCTGGGGCTTGCGCCGCTGCCCTATGCACTTTGGCTAACCATGGTGCGCTACGTTAGCCCACTCGGCATTGTGGTGATTTTTGTTGATGCCCTGGGGCTATACCAGGTCTCCTTTGCCGCCCACTGGCCGTGGCTGCTGGCGATTTTGGTTGCCATGGTCGCATTGGGCGAAACCCTCAATCCCCGGCTGCGCCAAGCGTTGAGAGCGGCGTAGTGCGCTACGGCATCTGACCCGATAACAAACGCTGCTGCTGCGCTTTTATATCCTCATGGAGCAGTGGCGTTTGACAGGTCGCAAACACCTCCTTTAAAAACCGCTTTCGCGAGCCACGGTAGGTGCCGCTGAGCAGTGCTGCCTGAGTGAGGGCACTGAGCAGTGTCTTACGCGGTGGGTCATTAAGCTGCGCATAATTCTGTAGGGCGGTTGGCCAATCAATCTCAATCGCTGGGGGCTTATCGGGCAGGCTATTGAGCAGGCGAGCTAATAGCAGCACTAAATTAGGATGCGGGTGCTGGTTGCGCATAATTAGCTCGCCAACGCCCTGTGCCACGAGTTGACGAGTATGCTCGTCGCTTTCTGCCAGCGTTTCCATCAAGTGCTTAACCAGCGTTGGGCCACGTGCCTGCAAATAGGCTTCTTGGGTGATCCGCGCCGCAATCCAGGCGTTCCACACCGCGTAAAGCGGCCCGGTCAGCACGGGCAGAAAGCCGCGGAGCGTTAGGCGACCCAGTAAGCGACGCAGCAATAAGCGCAGAATAAAGCTGCTTAAGCTAATTTTTAAACGGTAAAGCAGCGCTCTAAAGGTGAGTTTCCAGCCTCTTAGGTAAGCGTGAGGATCAACGCCATAAATCAGGCTGCCTGGACTGGGGTACTCCAAGGCCGCTCGAGAAACACCGTGTACGGTGAGCTGAATATCAGGTTCCAGTGGCTGTTGTTGACCGTACTTAAGGCCCGCCAAACGGGTAATGCTCGCCACGCCGCGCAGCGCATTCCAGTACAAAAAACCAATTTCCAGCGCCGTTACAACGCCTGCAACCGCCATATAGCCTGCCCAATAGGGAAGCTGTTCCCTAAAGCTCATGGCTTCCCAGTTGTCCGTCGCAAAGGCGCGCATCCACCACTCGGCTCCGCCAATCAATGTGCCGGAAATAATCCCGGCGACCGCTGCCCACGCAATGATCCAGCGCCGGGTACGCTTCAGCGCCTGCGGGTCGGGGGAGTCAAGTGCCGGATGACGGCGAAAATAACGCCGTATATAACGGTTAGCCCAGCGTTGGGCCAAGCCGGGCGATGGCGCGTACTCTTTATCTGGACGAGTGAGAGACATAAAAACAGCGGTTCCTGCGTATTTGACCTCTCAGGGTACCGGTTACGTCCGCGAAGCACACGCATCGATAGCGCCAGGGTGGGTGCCTGCCTGCATTAATTCATCCCAGCGGGTGGTGAAGCGGTTGGATCGATGAGCGCAGCGTAACTGCCAAGCGGCTGGCGCGTCGGTCATACCGAAGCTGATCGTGCCTTGTCCCATTTGCTGATTGATCTGATCCACCGTGGCCATCAAAAACGGGTGGCGATCACGGGCAGGCTGATGCAGTAGCGACATCTGATACTGCTCGGCATCTACCAAGTCGAGCAGCATCACACCAGCTTTCATAAACTGGTAGCGAGGACGATGAATCTGTTCAAGGCCTTGGCGGACGGCGTCAAGAATGACACGTGTGTCATCACTGGGAGAGGAAAGCGGTATTAATGCATTGGGAAAATATTGCAGCTGGTCGCGGCGATGGCGGTTAGTGTTAAGAAACACCATCACAGCGCGGGCTAAACTACGCTGTTCACGCAATTTTTCAGCACCCCGTTGGGCGTGGCGGCGCAGCGCATTATGCACTTCCGCAAACACCCCGGTTGGTTGACCGAAAGAGCGCGAGGTCATAATGCGCTCCCGTGGCTTATCCACGGCATTCATTTGCATACAAGGCGTGCCGCTAAGCTCAAGCGCGGTGCGTGCTAGCACCACCGAAAAGCGCTTACGCAGCTGTTTACCATCGCATTCACGCAGATCCCAGGCGGTATTAATTCCGCCCACCGCTAACCGTTCGGCAAGCCGGTATCCAACGCCCCACACGCTACCCACCGGGGTACGCTTAAGCAGTGCCTCGCTGGTGTGGTCCTGTCCATTAAGCAGGCAAACGCCTTGGTGGTGAGGGTCTTGCTTGGCCAGGTGGTTGGCAAGTTTAGCGAGGGTATGGGTCGGTGCTAATCCTACACACACCGGCAACCCCAAATGACGTCGAATGCGCTGGCGCAAACGACGCCCTAGCGCTTCACACTGCTCAGTGGTTAATCCATCTAAATAGACGAACATTTCATCGATGGAGTAGGGTGCAACGTCGGGACAAGCATCGCGCAATAGCTGCGTTAGACGTGCCGACATATCCCCGTAAAGCTCATAGTTGGACGACAACAGGTGAATCTCGCCGCGTTGGCGCAGCCCTTCAAGTTTGAATGCAGGTGTGCCCATCGGAATATCCAGCGCTTTAAGCTCGGCTGAGCGAGCGATAATACAGCCGTCGTTGTTCGACATTACGCCCACCGGCTTGCCTTCAAGCTGGGGCTGAAATACCCGCTCGCAACTGACATAAAAATTGTTGGCGTCGATTAACCCGATCATCCTTAATACTCCTGCCACTGCAAAGGCTCAGTCATCTTAGAAGCCCAGTCATCACAACAGCTCAGTCAACGTAAATACTCGTGCACGACGGCGCGCACTACGCCCCATAGTTGGCAGTCGCTACCTTCAAGGGGTAATGGCGGGTAGTCCGGATGGGCAGAGCAGAGGTGTGGGAAACCGTGGTGCAGCGCATAGCGCTTGATCAGTACTTCACCTTCAAACATTGCCACCAAAAAATGCCCTAAACGGGGCTTAATACCTCGGTCAACAATCAGTAAATCCCCGTCATAAATGCCCCAGCCTTCCATACTGTCCCCCGTGGCGGTGACATAAAATGTCTCGGTAGGGTTTTTAACCAGCCGAACATTGAGGTCGAGCGTACGCGGTTCGTAATCCTGCGCCGGCGAAGGAAAACCGCTAAAACCCGCGCGACCCGTGAACGTTAAATAAGGTAGCGGCTGAGAGGTTAACGGCAAGGCTGGCACAAAGTGAGCTGACTGGCCCGGCATCGTCGGCACCCTGATTGGTTGAATATGTATGAATATACAGTATTTGGCGTTGAGGGAAAAAATGCAAGTTAGCGCTGCCAAGAGCAGGGCAAAAAGGTTAGGAAAAAGAGAGTAGGGAAAAGAGAGTAGGGCTAAGAGAGCCGTCAGGCAGCCAATATTTATTAGCTTAATGTTATGCTTAAAGCCTCTTATACGGAGGTCATGATATGCACTGCTTCGGTAATCCCCGACGTCTTACTATTGGGCTTTCTGCACTTCTCCTTTCCAGTGCGATACATGCATCTCCTCAGCAGCTTGAGGCAGACCTTCGCGAACGCTTGGCGGGCGACAACAGCAGATTAACCTTTAGCCGCATTTATCAAGATGGCACTCAGCAACGCTATATTGCCGAGGATGTGGTAGTAACCCACACCAACGGCGATGTGCTGAGCATAGAGCGCTATAGCGTTGAGGGAGACTATGATTGCCCTGATAGTGTATCGATTAATGGCATCGCAGTGAGCGAAGCAGGGGGCGCAGAGCCATTGCTTAGCATTGCGTCATTAACGCTGCCTGAGCCGCGCCATGCGGTGCTGTCCGAAAGCGATTTAGATCTGTCTGAGTTCTCGTTTAATGCCATGACCGCGCGTGATATCACCTTGCGTTTGGATGGTGCCGTTGGCGAAGAACTGGCGAAAGAATTTAGTAGTTCTCCGCTAGAGGGGCTAATGCATATCGAAACGCTAACCCTGGAGGAGCTAAGCAGCACTACCCTTGGGTTGTTGGAGTTGCAAGGCTTAAGCGTTGACCTAAAAGAGCTCGAGAGCGGTATTGCCGCCATGTTAACGCTGGATAATCTGCTTATTGAACAGCTAATAGGCATTGATGACCCAGGCGCTGAGCGGGTCGAACACGCTGAGCTAAACGGGTTCAGCTTGGCGGGTGATGATTGGAGCATACTGCTTGATAGACTCTGGGTTGATGGCAGCTCCTATATAGGGGATGCGGGTTTTGAAGGGGCTGACTTTGATATAGCGGGTCTGATTAACCTTGTGCCACCTGCTGAACGTCAGGAGTTGCAAAGCCTTAGCAATGTAATGACGGGGGGCACTGGACAACTGCGCGCAGAAGGACGCAGCCACTCCCGCTGGGAAGAAGAGGGCGCGATGAACCGCCTGCTGTCAGAAGGCGTGTTTACCTTCAGCGGCGCGGCTGAAATAGCGTACACCATGAACCTTCCTATTACGCTGCCCAAAGGCGTCACTCCCGAGCAGGCAACACAAAACCCAGAGCTGTTTGAAACAGCGACGCTGAATGGTGGCGAGGTGGTCATTGCCTATAGCGACGAGGGGATGCTGCCACGGTTAACCACTGAAATTGCCGCGCGCGAGGGCATAACGGAAGATCAGGCCATTGCCCACGCTTGGGCACAGGCACAGCAGCTTGGCCCGCT
Source organism: Halomonas sp. (assembly GCF_011050415.1). Lineage (GTDB taxonomy): Bacteria > Pseudomonadota > Gammaproteobacteria > Pseudomonadales > Halomonadaceae > Vreelandella. The sequence goes on along the minus strand of NZ_DRFS01000017.1, from coordinate 8,204 downwards.
AATGGGACAGCAAGTGACCAAACTACTTTCCGGACTGGTCGATATCATGGCAGGTAATGCTCAAGCGCTCACGGTCAATGCGGCGCTCCCCAACCCGTTTACCCTTGAACAATTCATCATCAACCCGATGGGAAGCGCCGAGCGGCTACGATTTACCTTCGAACTCAAGTAAGAAATGCGAAAAGTAGCATGATTGTCCAGTTGGTCAGCTTCTGTTGGCGGGCTCAACATGAAACATGCTCATGTACGACCTGACGCGGATGCGATGAAAGTCGCGTCAGGCTGCGTTATGATAGCGTCCTCGCTTCTCCCATGATGACCCTTTCTCGTTACGAGGTTCCCGCCGATGTTCAGCCGCGATATGACAATTGCCGGATTCGATGATGTGCTGTTTGATGCCATGCAGAAAGAAGTGGAGCGTCAAGAGGCCCACATTGAACTGATTGCTTCCGAAAACTACGCTAGCCCCCGCGTACTGGAAGCACAAGGCAGCCAGCTGACCAATAAGTATGCCGAAGGCTATCCTGGCAAGCGTTACTACGGCGGCTGTGAGTTCGTCGATATCGCTGAAAACCTGGCCATTGATTACGCCAAAGAGCTGTTCGGTGCTACCTACGTTAACGTTCAGCCTCACTCCGGCTCTCAGGCGAACAGTGCCGTTTTCCAGGCGCTGGTTAAGCCCGGTGATACCATTCTAGGCATGAGCCTGGATGCAGGTGGTCACCTAACCCACGGTGCCAAACCGAGCTTTTCTGGCAAGCACTACAACGCCATTCAGTACGGCCTGAACGAGCAAGGCCTCATTGATTATGACCAAGTGGCCGAGCTTGCCCGCGAGCATAAGCCGAAAATGATCATCGCTGGTTTTTCCGCTTACTCGCAGTTTGTTGACTGGGCGAAGTTCCGCGAAATTGCTGATGAAGTTGGTGCTTACTTACTGGTCGATATGGCCCACGTTTCCGGTCTGGTCGCGGCGGGTGTTTACCCCAGCCCCTTGCCCCATGCTCATGTGGTCACCTCCACGACCCACAAAACCCTACGCGGCCCGCGTAGTGGCGTGATTCTCTCGGCAGAAAACGATGCTGATATTGAGAAGAAGCTGCAGTCCGCCGTCTTCCCCGGTGGCCAAGGTGGCCCGTTGATGCACGTGATCGCGGCCAAAGCGGTCTGCTTCAAGGAAGCCATGGAGCCAGAGTTCAAAACCTACCAGCAGCAGGTAGTCAAGAACGCCCAGGCAATGGCTAAGGTGTTTATTGACCGTGGTTATGACATCGTTTCCGGTGGTACTGAAGACCACCTGTTCCTGCTGTCTTTGATCAAGCAGGGCGTCACCGGTAAAGATGCCGACGCCGCGTTAGGTCGTGCCCACATCACGGTAAACAAAAACGCTGTACCCAACGACCCGCAAAGCCCGTTTGTCACCTCCGGCCTGCGTATCGGTACCCCAGCGGTCACCACCCGTGGTTTCGGTGAGCAGGAGTGTCGCGACCTGGCAGGGTGGATCTGCGATATTCTCGACGTGCTGGCCAAAGGCGAAGACACCAGTGCTATTGAAGCGCAGGTGCTGGACAAAGCCGCCGCCGTATGCGCGCGTTTCCCGGTTTATAAGTAAGTTTAATCGGTAAGTTGCTTTAAGAGAAAAGAGACCCTGCCAATGGCAGGGTCTCTTTTTTGGAAGATTATTTTTCTTCTGTTCGAATAATGCTTACTGTTTGTTGCTCCTTCGTCCACTTGCCAGCTGCTTTGTCGATATACTGGAAGTGCTCATTGGTAAAGCTGCCTTGGTTGCTGGCATGGCGGTAGGACACGGTAGGCACCTCATCTATCTTCAACCATTGATTGAAGACGCCAGGGCCAGTTAAATCGAAGACGTTGGTAAGCTGATTGTCTTTGATATTGCTATTAACCTGATTGATTAATTGGTCTAGGTTGGGATTGTTCGGCTTGCTGGCGAAGAAATAATTACTGAAATCCCCACGTCGTGTGACGACATAAAGCTCTTCGATGTCAGCCGGAATTATGTCGCTCAGCGGCCAGATGGCATGGGCATCAATATCAAGATAAACACCGCCGTGGTGTTGGATCACCAGCAGCCGCCAAAAATCTGCCTGAGCGGCACCTATCTGTAACCTTGAGTAGCTCTCAATAATCTCATCACCATAGTGCTGGGCAATGAATTGGTGCCTAGCCTCTGTCACCATGAAGCGGTATTCGAAGCGTGGTGCCATCAGTCTATTGAACAGGTAGTTCAAGTAGACAGGTAAAGTTACCTTGTCAGTGAAGTTGGTCTGCCAAATAATTCTAGGGATCGCCACCGGCTTGCCAGAAGGCTTAAGCCAGGGTGGTGCATAAGCTGGTAGCGTGAAGCGCTTTTTAGGAAATAAGCCATGAAAGGGGTAGCTGAGCACCTTGGTAATGTTGGCGATCAGCTTAATGATCCGACTAAAAATAACGATAATGTGTTGCTTAAATGTTTGCCGTGGAGCCATTGAAAAACTTTTCGTCCTTAAACAGTTAGGGATCAGTTTTGAGGCCTTACCAGCCTCCTTGTCCCTCTAACAGACTACGCGTGTTGTTGTTTAACGGTAAGCGGAAGTCAGCGGTGCCGAGTACCATGGCATCACCAGCGCGTACAATACGAGCGCTAACATACACAAAATCCTGGCCCTGTGCATAGGTGCCCATCAGGATGGAGCGGGCATTGTGCTGGGCACTTAAGCGCTGCACCTGCCGCGAGAGAATTAACTCACCAACGCTCTCCTCAATGAACATACTATCGCGCATTTTAACTTCGCGCACTTGCATACCTTGGCGAGCGAGTGCTGATGCCATAATTTCAGAGCTCATTCGGCCCAGTGTCGACGATTGGCTAAGATTATCAATACTTACAAACGTCGCTGCAATCATGGGGCTATAGCGGGTGAGTTCTGGGTTGTTGGCCATCATCTGTTCGGCAGCAGCATGCACCAGTTCAGAAAGGTCAGGCTCTGGTTGTGCTTGTGGGTTGTTAGCCTTGCCCAGGTTGCTACAGCCTGTCAGCAAAAGCATGATAAGCCCCAGCGTGGTTGCCAGGGATAAGCGATGACGAGTGTTTATAAAAAACAAACTATTCAAAGGCATGGACTTACCACGTATCAGTAATGGAGACAGAAGGAGTGACAGGCGCTTGTGGTACTCGGTGAGGCGCATATTGACGGCGGTCACCGGCATTGATGTAGTAAATATTGGACGAAGAGTAGAGAATTCGTTCGCCATCGATGATTTGGGTTGTCACAATGATTTCTTCATTACCGGTATGTGTCCAACTGCCGCTGGTGGTATCAGCAAGCATACCAGCAGGGATTAAGCCTAGGGCAGGCTCACTCCACTGGTTGAAGGGGATTGTCGCTACCGCGATACCCGCGGTTAGCGCGGTAAAAGCCCCCACTGGAGGGCGGATAAAGCCTCGGTCACGGTGCTCTATCACTTCTACATCAATACTAATATTGGCACTGTTAGGCGTAGGTACGGTGGTTAGGTTGGCCCCCCGCGAGACCAGTTCGCTGGTCAATAGAGTACGAAAGCCGCGTCCAAATTCACCGCCGCTGTATGCGTGCAGCCCAGTGCTATCTGCTTCGGTGATATACAGGTCGCGATTGCGAACACGTTCGCGCTGTAAGATGCTGCTCGCTTCGTGGCGGGCAAGCACATCCCAATGCTGAGCCGCCTGCATGCGCTGCTGCTCAGTATAGGGGTAGGTAGTAGCGATAGGCGCTTGGGAGGTATTGGCATAAAAGCAGCCACCGAGCATTAAACTCGTCAGCCCCACGCTAACCGGCCGTATGAAATAAGATAATCGTGATGGTATGGGAAGCATGCGCACCAGCTGGTTCCTTCTCGCTACTAAACGGCTTTTTGATAGACTAGTTTGCCATGCCCACATTGGGATACCTAATGGCGAGGCTTGTTTTGTGGCACTTATTATGTGGCACTTATTGCGTAGTACTTATGAGTGGTACAGGGTTTGCGATACATGGCGTGTATTAAATGGTTACATCGGCCACGAGGTTCAAAACTTTAATGAGCGATAATAGCAATGCTTGAAGATCACCGCAGCGGCCCACGTCATGATTCGCTTATGTCGGCCTATCACGAAAGCGATAGCAATAGTGGCTGGATGATTAGCTATCTAGACATCATGACCTTGCTGGTGGCCCTCTTTGTTATCATTATTGCCGCTGCAGGGTCGTCTAACCCGAAATGGTTTGAGCATGACACGCCCAGCGACTATGTTTTTCCTTCTTCGCCTGCACTGGAAGTCCCCTTGCCCGCCTCGCTAGTACAGGCGCGCGCCCCGCGCGAGGATATGCTGATAACGAGCGAGGCCGGGTTAAGTCCAATGGCCATCAGTGCTGCGCTAGGCGTTGCTGGCTTGCCTCGGCGCATCAGGTACGGTGTGCCTCCTCTATTAGCCGCTCCGGCACCCACTCGCGAATCCCTGGTTCAATCGATGCTTCCTTTGCCTCGCTTGCTGATGCCTGTTGGCAGTGATGATCTTTCTTCGCCTCTAGCAGATTATATGGTGGTGTTAACTGATCGCCCACCCGTTAATGTGCAGGCGGTAAGCGATGAGTCTATCTCTGGTGCCGTCGCTTTAGAGCAAGCGCTTTCTCAGCGCGTAGATTCATCTGCCTATTTACCGGATTTAGACGGTGTGGAAGTTTCACGGGTGGCAGAGGGGATAAGTTTGCGGGTACAGGACCAACTGCTGTTTCCCTCAGCGACCGCAGAGCTCACGACCAATGGCTCATCGTTAGTCGGCAGCCTGCTTGAAACCATTCAGCGCTACGATGGTGAGGTATGGGTAGAGGGTCATTCTGACAGCCAAACGATTAATACGCCCGACTACTCATCAAACTGGGCGCTTTCCAGTGCTCGCGCTATCGCTATAGTTGAGGCCTTAGAAGCGGCGGGTGTAGCCCCAGAAAGATTGCGGGCCGTAGGGCTGGCAGCCACGCAGCCTTTGGAAGACAACAGCACCATAGAGGGGCGTGCACGAAATCGTCGCGTGGAAGTAGTGATCCATATTGAGTAGTTGGCTTAAAAAAAAGCCCGCCGGGGGAGGCGGGCAATAAAGGGCTTGGCTCACTGCAGCCCACTGGCATCAGGTGAGGGGTGTACAGGGCTGCCAGTGGGTACAAGTTCAGTATAGCTATTAACGCAGCGTTGCCAAGGGGATGAGTAAACTTTTTATGCGTGGAAGCCCAAATTATTGCGTAATGTTCTATGCTCTTTTTTGGTGCGTGCAGGCTGCTTCTTTTTGGTGCTAATACGGATGCAGCGCTTTATATCCGAAAAATTCGATGTAACCTACTGCTGTAATAGCACTTATCTTTTTTGGCCTGCAATTTGCTGAGTAACTTATTATAAATAGGTTACTGATAGCCATTAGGTAGTCCAGACATGACGTCTTAACCATGTGTTGAGATCGAAAAGAGGTAGTGCCATGCCTGAATCCGCTCGTATTACTGCGTTGCTTTCCCAGCCACTTTGTTCGCCAGACCCTGCGTTGCAGCCGCGTCTTGTTTTGACCGATTTAGATGGCTCACTGTTGGATCACCATAGTTATGATTTTAGCCCCGCTGCGCCCTGGCTTGCCCGGCTAAAACAGATGGGCGTGCCCGTCATCCCGGTCACCAGCAAAACCCGTGCAGAATTGATTCCTCTGCGTGAAGCGTTGGGCCTTATGGCTACCCCGTTTATTGCTGAAAATGGTGCTGTGATTGGGTTGCCGCCAGGGTGGTGCCATGCACGTTTGGATCGCCCAGGTAGTGGCAGAGATGGTGTTGTTATCAAACACCCTGGTGTGGACATTGGTTTTATCCGTGCCCGATTAAAAGTATGGCGTGAAAGGCTTAATATCCGTTTTACCAGAATGGGTGAGTTAAGCGTTCAAGAAGTGATGGAACTCACCGGACTAGATGAAGCCCGTGCCAAAAATGCCCGTCAACGGGAGGGCAGTGAGCCATTGATATGGCACGACACCGATGCTGCTTTGGATTCCTTTCGTCACGCTTTAGAAGGTGATGGCCTACAGCTAACCCAAGGAGGCCGATTTTGGCATGTCATGGGGAGCTCGGCTGATAAAGGCACCGCCGTTGAGTGGCTGATCAAACGTTTTACGGCCTTAAGAGGGCGTACACCACTTTCGCTTGGTTTGGGGGATGGGCCGAACGATATCACTATGCTGGATACAGTAGACCAAGCTGTTGTTATTCGAGGCTGTCACGACTTAACCGTTGAGCCGAGCAACGCTTCGCTATACCGCACGCAGTCAACAGGGCCGACTGGCTGGGCTGAGGGGGTAGCCCACTGGTGGGGGCGAGACGACCGCCGTGTAGAGACGGCGGAAACCTGTGAGGCCGTCGTTCTGTAAAACTAGTTCTGTAAAACCAGTTCTAGAAAACCAGTTCTGTAAATCCAGGGAGGTAAGCGAATGAGTGACTTTCATCAGAACGGTATTATTACGGATTTTCACAACCTGACCCGGCGGCCGGTAGAAGCGCTTGAGCAGGAGCTTTGTCAGTTTTCACGCCGCCGCCCAATGGGATTGATACTGCCGTCGCTATTTTCGGAATTGGAAGGGCCTGCATTATCGGCGATTGTCGATGAGTTGGTTAAGGTGCCTTATCTCAACGAGATCGTGATTGGTCTGGATCGAGCGGATCGCGAACAGTTTTTATACGCACGTGAGTTCTTCTCCCGCTTGCCTCAGCATACGCGCATTTTATGGAACGACGGCCCACGCCTGCGTGCGCTTGATGCCGAGCTGGAAGAGCACGGGCTGGGAGCTTTGGAACCTGGCAAAGGCCGTAACGTGTGGTACTGCGCAGGTTATGTGCTGGCATCAGGCCGGTCAAAAGTCATAGGGCTGCACGATTGCGATATCTTGACCTATGAGCGAGGGTTACTGGCACGCTTGATGTACCCGATAGCGCACCCAAACTTTAACTACAGTTTCTGTAAAGGCTATTACCCCCGTATCGCGGAAGGTAAGTTAAATGGTCGTGTTTCGCGGTTGTTAGTCACGCCGCTGCTACGGGCGCTCAAAACTGTCTGCGGGCCGCTGCCATATCTCGATTACCTGGATAGCTTTCGTTACCCACTCTCGGGTGAGTTTGCCATGCGCAGCGATGTGCTTGAAGGGATTCGCATGCCGGCGGATTGGGGGTTAGAGATTGGCGTGCTGTCTGAGTTGCACCGAAACTACTCGCTGCGTCAGCTGTGCCAGGTGGATATTGCTGACGCTTATGACCACAAGCACCAGCCGGTTAGCGAAGATGATCCGGATGGCGGTTTAAACCGCATGAGTCTGGATATATCGAAAGCGCTCTATCGTAAATTAGCGACCCAGGGCATCACCTTTAGCAGCGAAGATTTCCGCACGCTCAAGGCCACTTACTACCGCTTTGCTTTGGATTTGATTGAAGCCTATGACCATGATGCCACGATGAATGGGTTAAGCCTTGACCGCCACACCGAAGAGCAAGCCGTAGAGCTATTTGCCAGCAATCTTCTCGAAGCGGGCAATCTGTTTATCGATAACCCCCGCGAGCGACCCTTTATTCCTAGCTGGAACCGGGTACAGGCCGCCGTGCCTGACCTACTCGCACGCATGCATGAAGCGGTAGAACTCGATAATCAGGGTAAGGTGTAGACGCTTCATACTCATTATTTAGATAAAAAGGCCAGCTACCCAAGGGTAGCTGGCCTTCGCTTTTCATCGCTGATGGTTAGTTGATGCTAAAACTAAAAATCGCTGTGTTGATGTGATACCCGTGGGGCGGCAGCAGAAGCCGGTAAGCTAACCTGTGCATGCCCAGCGGTTTGATTAATACGGAAGTGAGCAACCAATTGGCGCAGCTGGTTGCTTAGTTGCGCCAGTGATTGTGTCGCATGATTACTCTCTTGCACCAAACTGGCGTTTTGCTGGGTCATTTGATCCATTTGCGTCACGGCTTGGTTGACCTGCTCGATGCCGCTACTTTGCTCAATGGTGGCTGCAGAAATTTCCTGAACTAGCGTGCTGAGCTGTTTAATGTCATCCACCATGCCATTGATTACGTCGCCGGTGTCACGCACTTGGCGGCTGCCTTCGGTGACTTTGCTATCTGATTCCTCAATCAGCTTTTTAATCTCTTGGGCGGCAGCGGCAGAGCGGCTGG
>NZ_DRFS01000016.1 GCF_011050415.1 Halomonas sp. | reverse complement strand
GGAACAGGTGCACCACCTTCGGCTTGCTTGAGGATCGACAGTATTTGGCTGTCAGAAAAACGTGATTTTTTCATGCAGAATCTCCCTGCGTTTAGCTTACGGAAAATTCTACTTTTGAGCACCCTGGTTTTTTGGGGGGATTACCTTATCTGTTCAATGATACTGACCAAAAAGAAGTCATAAGTGCTAATGAGCATGTCGAACTTATTCACTTCCTGCGCGCAGCCACCCTTTGCAACGATGCCGAACTGGCTCACCAGAACGCTATATTCAGTATCCAGGGTGACCCCACCGAAGGGGCACTCGTCGTTGCCGCAGGCAAGGCTGGAATACATGCTCAGCCATTACGGCAACATCATCCTCGCCTAGACGCTATCCCGTTTGAATCAGAACATAAATATATGGCCACTGTTCATAATATTAACGGTGAGCGACGCATATTGATTAAGGGGGCACCAGACCGGTTACTAGAAATGTGTAGCCAAGTAAGAGACGCATCTGGCGCATTGAAACTGGAGAGTGGCGAATGGGAGAAGCGTATTGATGTGCTCTCCTCTCGTGGTTTAAGGGTCTTAGCAATTGCTGAGATCACCGCCAAGGACGATCAGCCACTTGAACATGATCACTTGCAAGATGGATTAACCCTACTGGGTATTATCGGCCTGCTGGATCCTCCCCGCGAAGAAGCAATTGAATCAGTAAAGCAGTGCTTAGTGGCGGGCATTCGACCTGTCATGATTACAGGAGATCATGCGATCACTGCCCTTGCCATTGCTAAACAGCTTGGCTTTTCAAATACCCAGCGCACCGTTACTGGTCGCGAGATTGAGGCAATGTCGGACGAACAGCTAGAAGCTGTCATCATTGAAGTTGATGTTTTCGCCCGTGCATCGCCCGAACATAAACTAAGGCTTGTTAAAGCGATGCAGGCGCGCGGCGGGGTGTGCGCCATGACCGGAGATGGCGTCAATGATGGGCCTGCATTGAAACGTGCAGACGTGGGGGTTGCCATGGGTATTCAAGGCACCCAAGCCGCCAAAGATGCCGCCGAAATGGTGCTGGCAGATGACAACTTTGCCACCATCGTTAATGCTATTCAGGAAGGCCGTAAAGTTTACGACAACATTCGAAAAACCATCACATTCATACTACCGACCAATGGCGCCCAGGGCCTGGCCATCATGCTGGCTGTGCTAACCGGCTCTACTCTACCGGTGACGCCTTTGCAGGCGCTGTGGGTGAATATGGTGGTGGCCATTACACTTGGTTTAGCGCTCGCCTTTGAACAGGGTGAGGCGGATTTGATGCGGCGCAAGCCCCGCGACCCCAATGCAGCATTGCTGGATATGTTTCTTCTCTGGCGGGTCGTATTTGTCTCGATGTTACTGCTTGCTAGCGTTTTTGGCATCTTCTCCTGGCTGTTGTCTCAAGGCGAAAGCGTTGCGTTAGCTCGCGCGGGTGCGGTTAACATGCTGGTAACCGGGAGCGCTGCTTATCTGATTAACAGTCGCTTTTTGATTAATAACACCTGCTCAATAAGTGGCATCTTCGGTAGCCGGCCGGTGTGGCTAGCGATTGGCTTGGTCATGCTGCTACAAATGGCATTCACTTATTTACCTTTTATGCAGCTCATTTTCGTCAGTGAAGGGCTGAGCCTTGTTCACTGGCTTGTCATTGTACTAAGCAGCATAGGGATCTATCTCATCATTGAGTGTGAAAAAGTAGTGTGGCGACGTAGGCGTTAAACAGCTTATTTATTTGGCACTCGCGGCTTTGCTTTAGCCGTTGCTACGGCGGTTAGTGGGTCTTCTGGCCAGGGGTGCTTGGGGTAGCGGCCACGCATCTCTTTACGTACATCCGGGTAGCCATTTTGCCAAAAGCTGACTAAATCCTGCGTCACTTGTAGCGGTCGACGCGCGGGCGACAGGAGATGTATCATCACTGCCACACGCCCCTTGGCAATCGTAGGAGTTACCTGCCAACCAAATGCTTCTTGTAGTTTTAACGCTAACACTGGGGGCTGTTCATTAAGGCAAGGCAGGTAATCCAAGTGGGCTCGCTTACCACTAGGGACATCTAGAGCAAGCGGGGCTAACTGGTCAAACTCAGTCTGCTGCTCCCAGGTTAGAGTATTGCGTAAATAGCTCTCTAGCGGCAATTTTTCGATTTGGCTCAAGCGCGTTATTCCCAGCAAATAGGGCGCTAGCCAATTCTCCAGCGAATCCAACAACGCCTCACACGACCAGTCCGGCCACTCAGCGCCGAGATAGTCGCGCAACAACGTCATTCTTCCCTGGAGTTGCTGCAGCTTGTCATCGAAAAGATGGCTAGGCTGTTGGCGCAGTGTCTTCATTAACGCATGCGCCACCTCCTCCACAGGTAAATTGGCTAAAGGTCGTCTGGCAATCACTAACCCCAGATGCGCTTGCACTTCCTCGCCTACTAAGCGACCCTGCTCGTGGGACCACGTTATACGCGACTGCCACTTGTTAATCGCCGGATAAAGTGACAAAAGCTCTGACAGCGTTAACGATTCTGCTGAAACAATACGCGCCTCTTCACTGACAGCGCTGTTTAATGTAGCGGCAACTAAATAGGGCTGATGAGCCAGCGCATCGTTTAACGGCAGCGTGGCGGTTTTACCATTCGCGAGCCGAAACTTACCGGGACTAATTTGCTGGCTAATGCGTTCTGGGAATGCCAGCGCTAACAGCGGCCCAAGAGGCTCCAACGCTGCCTTACCAAGCGCTAGGCCTGCCCTTTTAGCCAGCCTTACCGCTTCTTTCTGCCAAGTTGGGAAGCGCTTAGGCTGCTGAAATCTCAGGGCTAATGCATCTTGCAGTGAACGCTCGGCGGTCTCACGGCCCTCAAGCAGTGCTGCTAAACCACAGGCGAGGGGCAACGCATTGAGATCAGCAGCACGCTCGAGCATCACCGCTATGCGCGGCGCCACAGGCCACTTGGCACAACGACTACCGGGCGCCGTTAGCTTGTGATCCTGATCTAACACACCTAATTGCACCAACAGCGACTGACCACTGCGCCAAGCACCTTCAGGAGGTGGCGTTACCCAATCCAGATCACCTGGCGATGTCACTCCCCAACACGCTAACTCAAGGACAACGGCTGAAAGGTCCGCCTGCTGTATTTCGGGTTCGCCATAGGGCACTAGTGTTTGCTCTTGGGCCCACAGACGGAAACAGTTGCCAGGGGCTTGTCGCCCGGCACGCCCCCGGCGTTGATCGGCACTCGCACGATTGATCCGTCGTGTGGTTAAGCGAGTAAGTCCTGTGCGTGGCTGGAAAAGCGGCACCCGCTCCAAACCGCCGTCAATCACTACATTGACACCCTCTACCGTAATACTCGATTCAGTAATAGCAGTAGACACAATAATCCGTTGTCGCGCGGTATTCGCCGCCAGCGCCGCCTGCTGTTCTTGGATGCTCATGCGGCCGTGCAGGGGTCTTATCACGAGATGGGGTAACGCTTTTTGTAATACTCCCACTAAACGGTTTATCTCAGCAATGCCCGGCAGAATAACCAGGATGTCCTGGGTATCCGGCAATGAAAGCGCTTCATTAAGCACCTGCAGCGTGTGACCAACCCCCTCCTCTTGATTCAACGGCGGACGATAAAACGTCGAGACAGGATACTGGCGGCCTTGGCACTCGATGATCGGCACCTGTTCGCCAAGCACTCTCTTTAAGGCGTTTACATCAAGGGTAGCTGACATCACCAATAGACGTAGATCGTCGCGAATACTGGTTTGCACATCCAGCGCCAGCGCTAAACCCACATCGGCTTCTAAGCTTCGCTCGTGGAATTCATCGAAAATAATCCCGCCGATGCCTTCCAGCAACGGATCATTCTGAAGCATCCGCGTCAGTACACCTTGGGTCACGACTTCCAAGCGGGTTTGGGCGCTGGTACAGCTATCGCCGCGCATGCGATAACCGACCGTCTGACCCACGGTTTCCCCCAACTGCTGAGCCATAAACGTAGCCGCTAAACGAGCCGCGACGCGACGAGGCTCTAACAGCAGCAGTTTTTTACCCTCAGCCCAATCGCTCGCTAATAAACTCAGCGGAACCCGGGTCGTCTTACCCGCCCCCGGCTGGGCAATTAGCATAAGGCGGTTATGGGTGGCCAGGACCTCTTTTACGCGATCAAGATGCTGATCAATCGGTAGCACACTCATTAGCGTTTCACTTTTCCAGCCGGCGTGCTTTCACAACAGGCTGCGGTATACCACAGCCTTTTAAAATGACGTGCTCAAGGAATGCCGATATTGACTCAAGGTCATCGTCGCTCAAGGTATCTCGACCTAGAATACCGCTGACCTGAGCGCTATATTCAGTGTAGTGTTGAGTGGAAGACCAAATTAGGAAAATCAGCCAGCGGGGATCAACATCATCCATTTTACCTTGCGCCGACCACTGGCGAATAATCGCGGCACGAGAGGCTACCCAGTCGCGTAATTCACCGGCGAGATAATCATTTAGGAAGGGCGCTCCCGCTAAAATTTCAGCGGCAAACAGCTTGGAGCCTTGAGGATAGCGCTGACCAAGCACCATCTTGGTGCGAATAAAGTCACTTAATACCGTCGCCGGATCACTCTCAGGGGTAATATCTTCTAATACTTCATTCCACCGGAACATCATGCGGTTAAGCAGCCGCACATAGAGCGCTTGTTTGCTGCCCATGTAGTAGAGAATATTTGCCTTAGGAAGACCGGCCCGATCAGCGATCACTTGCAAGCTAGCACCGCGGTAGCCGTGCTGAGAAAACACTTGCTCAGCGGCAGCTAGAATAGTCTGCTCTATCCTTTCCCGGCTCGGACTTTCGTGTGAAGTGGAAACGACGGTCATTAACAGGGTTCCTTGGAAGAGTGACAAAACAGGCTCATTAGTCGCGTTTACGCCCCAAAATTGGCATTACTCACTAGCTTGCCCCACTACTGTGCAGCGAGCAAATACTTGCAAGGTGAAGCATTTTGTCCCAAGCTCAGTGCATATTGACCGATCGGTCAACACAATCCCAGTCTATACAATTACAGTGGAGTTTGGCATGGCAACGATTGCGTTCCTGCTCAATGGAACCCCTCAGCGGTGTAATGCTTCACCAGACACCAGTATTTTAACGCTATTACGCGAGCATTTGGGCCATACAGGCACCAAAGAGGGGTGCGCTTCAGGTGATTGCGGCGCATGCACCGTCGCTATTGGCGAACCCACGGCCAATGCGCAATCGTTTAGCAGCGCGAATGCCTGCATTACCCCCGCCCATCAATTACAGGGGCAGCACTTAGTCACCGTTGAAGGGTTGGCAAAAGATAGCCACTTGCACCCAGCGCAAGAAGCAATGATTGAGTGTCATGGCAGCCAATGTGGCTTCTGCACGCCGGGCATTGTCATGTCACTGTTTACCCTTCATAACGACCTAATCCAACGCCCTGCACCGCTAACGCCAGAACGCCTTGAAGCAACCCTGGGGGGCAATCTATGCCGCTGTACGGGTTATCGCCCTATTCGTGATGCCGCGCTGCGCATGCAAGATATACCCTTTGAGCGCCCACAATGGTATGACGCTGCCATGCCAGTTGCCGAAAGCAACTCAAACTCCCTTGAACCAGTGGACACAGCTCTTTTTTTTGCTCAGCCCGACTCCCTGGCAGCATTAACGCAATTGCGCCTTAAAGCGCCGCAAGCAAGACTCGTCGCAGGCGGAACTGATTTGTGGCTCGAAAGTACCCAGCGTTTAACGTCTTTGGATCAATTAATTGATGTAAGCCGCGTTGCCGAGCTATTAACTATCGAAGAAGCAACGCTGGAGAAACAGTCGGGTTGGTGGATAGGCGCAGGGGTCACTTATACTCAGCTAGAACCGCTATTTGAAGAGCACTTTCCTGCTTTCGCCCATCTGTTACACCGTTTAGGTTCTCAGCAGATTCGCAACCGGGGCACTCTGGGGGGCAATATCGCCAACGCCTCCCCCATCGGCGATACGCCGCCGGTGCTGCTCGTATTAGGCGCCCAAGTTGAACTGGCCAGCGCAAAGGGCAATCGTTGCATAGCACTTGAGAATTTTTTCCTGGATTATAAACAGACCGTATTAGCCGCAGATGAAGTCATGTCACGAATATTTATCCCGCAGCCGACTCAAAATAGCGAGCTGCGAGTGTGGAAGCTATCTAAACGTCGCGAAGATGATATCTCGGCAGTGCTAGGCGCCTTTAGTTTCCGCGTTGACCAAGACACCTTACGCGATGTGCGGATTGCATTTGGGGGTATGGCGGCCATACCCAAACGTGCCCTGGCCGCCGAAGCGATGCTCGAAGGCAGCCCCATTACTGCGGACGCTTTTCGCGCTGCTCAGCAGGCACTCGACGATGATTTCCAGCCCATGAGTGATGTACGCGGCAGCCAGCATTATCGCCAGCAAGCGGCTAAAAACCTGCTTGAACGCCTCTATCTCTCTCTCTCAGTGCCCGACCAAGAGGTGATGCTCCATGCGTACGCTCACTAAACTGGACGGCGATAGCAGCCGCGCCCGCCGTGAATTACACGATCATATTCAAGGGGCAGCCCCACTGGCCCGCCATACGGTAGATAGCAACGGTCAACGGCAAGCGGGAAGTTCGAGCTTTCATGAAAGCGCTGAAAAACATGTCACTGGCAAGGCCGCCTATATCAATGATTTAGCGCTCCCCGCTGACGCACTACATGTGGCATTGGGCCTCTCGCCAGTGGCACACGGTACATTAACGCAATTGGATCTTGCTAAGGTGCGGCAGGCGGCAGGCATTGTCGATGTGATCACCTTCAATGAGGTGCCAGGGCATACCGATATTGGGCCGGTCTTTCCAGGCGATCCCATTTTTGTCGATCAAAAGATCAGTTACGCTGGTCAATGCCTTTTTGCGGTGGCGGCTACCTCACTGCAGGCGGCTCGTCGCGCCGTAAAACTAGCCACGGTGGTGATTGATGAGCAGCCCGCCAGCTTAGACCCTGTTGCTGCCGCGGAGCGCGAAGAGTTTGTTCGTCCATCCCATACTCAAACCAGCGGCGATTGGCAACAGGCACTTAAGCAAGCGGAGCGCATCATTGAAGGGGAGCTATTTGTCGGTGGGCAAGAGCACTTCTACTTAGAGGGACAGGCTTGTGTTGTTCACCCAACCGAAGATGAAGGCGTTGTCGTTCATACCTCGAATCAGCACCCCAGCGAAACGCAAAAGTTGGTAGCTGAAGTGCTTGATATCCCTTTCCATGCGGTGACGGTTGAAGTACGACGCATGGGGGGAGGCTTTGGCGGTAAAGAAACCCAGGCATCCCCATGGGCGTGTATCGCCGCGATTATTGCCCGTCGCACGGGCAAATCGATTAGCCTGCGCTTACCACGCAGTGAAGATATGCGCGCTACAGGTAAACGCCACCCTTTTCATAACCGCTATCGGTTAGCAATCGATGACCAGGGCATTATTCAAGGCGGCGAGATCACCGTGATCGGTGACTGCGGCTACTCGCCGGATCTCTCCGATGCCATCGTTGATCGCGCAATGTTTCATGCCGACAACGCCTACTCATTAGGTGATGCCCGGGTTATTGGGCACCGAGCAAAAACCCATACTGCTTCCAATACGGCGTTTCGTGGTTTTGGTGGTCCTCAAGGTATGATGGTTATCGAAGGGGCGATGGATGATATTGCCCGCCAGATTGGTGAAGACCCGTTGACGGTGCGTAAACGTAACTTCTACCGCGATGGCCGCGAAGTCACCCATTACGGTCAGCAAGTCGACCAACGACAGTTGCTCCATACACTGG
This sequence comes from Halomonas sp., assembly GCF_011050415.1. Lineage (GTDB taxonomy): Bacteria > Pseudomonadota > Gammaproteobacteria > Pseudomonadales > Halomonadaceae > Vreelandella. Next base: position 3,948 of record NZ_DRFS01000016.1, on the reverse strand, counting down.
TTGAAACGCTAGAAAACGACAGTGATTATTGGGAACGGCGTAAAGCGATCACGCAATATAACGCCAATAGCCCCGTGGTTAAAAAAGGGCTAGCGCTCACCCCCGTCAAATTTGGTATCTCTTTTACTGCCCAGCACCTGAATCAGGCGGGCGCCCTTCTGCATGTCTACACCGACGGCAGCGTGATGATTAATCATGGCGGCACCGAAATGGGCCAGGGCCTGCACACTAAAATTTGTCAGGTGGTGGCACGCGAACTAGGCCTGGATTTAGATAATGTGCAGATTACCGCGACCCGCACCGATAAAGTGCCGAATACCTCTCCCACTGCTGCTTCGAGCGGCGCTGATTTAAACGGTATGGCAGCGCGTGATGCGGCCAGCAAACTTCGTGAGCGTCTTTTTGACTTTGCTGCGGAGCACTTTACCGTGGGCCTGGATCGTGAAGGTATGCGTCTGGAAGATGGCATGTTGGTAGCCGGGCTTGGCGAAAGTGAGCGACGCATCCCCTGGGGCGAGCTGGTTCAAACCGCTTACCTCAATCGCATTTCTTTATCTGAAAAAGGTTTCTACGCCACACCGCTTATTCACTACGATCGCTCCGTTGGTCAGGGTCGGCCATTTTACTACTACGCTTTTGGCGCAGCGGTGGCTGAAGTCAGCGTCGACACCCTGAGTGGCGAGTACCAAGTAGACCGCGTTGATATCCTTCACGATGTGGGTGACTCACTAAATCCGGCTATTGATATTGGCCAAGTGGAAGGTGGTTTTATACAAGGAATGGGCTGGCTGACCAGTGAAGAGCTTAAATGGAACGATAAAGGTGTCCTGGTCAGTGATGGGCCAGCGACCTATAAAATTCCAACCTTTGGCGACCTACCGCCTATCTTCAACGTTGCTTTGTTAGAAGGCCATCCTAACTCCATGGCAAGCCTTTACCGTTCAAAAGCGGTGGGCGAGCCTCCTTTAATGCTCGGCATTTGCGTCTGGTCGGCACTGCGTGACGCCCTTTCGAGCCTTACCGATTACGCCACATCACCGCACCTGGACACACCGGCCACTCCTGAACGAGTTATGTTGGCTGCCAGTGCCATCAGGAAGAAAGCGCTGTGATAGATTTTAAAGCGCCAGAGACATGGCATGCTGCCCTACATCGCTTACAGCAGAACGGCATAGCCCATGTATTAGCCACCCAGGTGACTAGCGCCGGTTCAACACCCCGCGAACCTGGTGCACGCATGGTCATCACCGACGATGCAATCTTCGATACGCTAGGTGGAGGTACCTTTGAGTGGCAAACGATTACCGCTGCACGCGCCCGCTTAAAAGAGCAGCGTTATGGGTTTAGCCTAGAAGCCTTCTCATTGAGTGGCCGTAGCGGCCAGTGCTGTGGCGGGCTGGTTAATATTCTATTAGAAGTTTTTCCTGGCGCTACTTCCCACATTGCCATATTTGGCGCAGGCAATGTGGGGAGTGCAATCGCAAAGTTAAGCGCTCCACTACCCTGGCAACTGCACTGGTTCGATAGCCGAAGCAATGCTTTTAGCGAAGAGTTTCAGCATCAAACACGTCTTAGCCGCCATTTACTTCAAGACCCAGCGCTGAGCGTCGCAGAATTACCCAGCCAAACACATGCGTTGGTTTTAACCCATAATCATCAAGAAGATTATACACTTATTACAGCGCTTATCGAACGTGATGACTTGGCATCGATTGGCTTAATTGGCTCTGACAGCAAGTGGGCTAGCTTTCAAGGGCGCCTTAAAAGAGATGGTTATTCCAAAGAGCAGATTGAGCGAGTTCGGAGTCCTATCGGTCGTATTCATGGGACGAAGCTGAGTAATAAAACACCCTATGCTATAGCTTTGACAGTGGTGACTGAACTGCTTTGGCTAACAGATACGCCCTCACCATCGGATACCCGCGGACTTGAACCCAAAGCCCTGCGCACCCTCCTTGACGAACACTCTACTACCGCGAGTTGATATGACTTCCTCTACCGATACGCTTATCCGCTCTGAATTGGTTAGCTTTGCCCGCGACCCAGGAAATGGCGACACTCCCCAGCCCGGCAGTTTGGAGCACTACGGTGACGGCTTACTATGGTTGAAAGGGCACCACATTCATGCCGTTGGGCACTTCAATGAATTAATGCCGTCATTACCTAAAGGGAGTGACGTGCTGGACTATCGCGACAAACTGATTATGCCGGGGTTCATCGACACGCACGTTCACTATGTTCAGATGGATATCATGGCGTCCTATGGACGCCAGCTCTTGGATTGGCTTAACGACTATACTTTCCCTGAAGAGTGTCGTTTTGCCAATCAGGCTCATGCGGAAGCACTTTCCAACGCATTTCTTGATGAGATGCTGCGTGCAGGCACCACCACAGCGCAAGTGTTCGGCTCTAGCCATCCGGGTTCAGTTGATGCCTTTTTTAACGCCTGCCAAAAGCGCCAACTACGTATGCTGGTTGGTAAAGTACTCATGGATCGCAATGCGCCAGAGGCGCTACTGGATGGTGCAACCGGTATTGCTGATACCGAACGGCTAATAGCGGATTGGCATGGTAATGGTCGCTTAGGCTATAGCGTGACACCTCGTTTTGCCCCAACATCGACACGCGTACAAATGGATGCTGCCGGTGCCCTGCTACGCAATGATCCTAGCCTATGGCTACAAACGCATCTAGCTGAAAATAGCGGCGAGCTGGAATGGGTAGCCGAGCTGTTTCCAGGCAGCCGTGACTACTTAGCGGTTTATGAAGAAGCAGGGTTAGTGGGCCCACGCAGCACCTTCGCCCACGGCATACACCTTACTAATGGCATGCGTAAGCGCTTAGCAGATAGAGGTGCCAATATTGCATTCTGCCCGAGCTCTAATCTTTTTCTTGGTAGTGGGTTATTTGACCGTGAAGCCGCTAACCAAACAGGTATGGCATTTACTTATGCTAGCGATATTGGCGCGGGGACTGACCTATCAGGCTTTGGCACCCTTAAAGCTGCCTACCAGGTGGGTCAGCTGGGCGGTCAGCCACTGACTGCATGGCAAGGCTTTTATGGTTTAACCATGGGCAATGCAAAAGCGCTCTCGCTAGATAGCCATATCGGCCAGCTTGCTCCAAGCCTGGAGGCTGATTTTGTCGTCATTGACCCGCAAGCAACAACACTACTTTCACGACGTATCAATCACTGCAAAACATTAGGTGAGCGGCTATTTGCGTTGATGATGCTAGCCGATGACAGGGCTATCTATGAAACCTGGGCAGGTGGTATTTGTCAGCACCGAAGGGATGTATAGGTGTGAGTGGTGAGTGGTGAGTGGTGAGTGGTGAGTGGTGAGTGGTGAGTGGTGAGTGGTGAGTGGTTGGTCAGTGTGAGTTTTTCTACTCACGATTCACGACTTACCATTCACCCTACCACGCAAAAAAAATCCCCCAAGGCATCAGCCCTGGGGGATTTTTCATAATAAGTGCCTGACGATGACCAGGGCGGCTCTCCGCTACTCTACATGGGAGACCCCTGACAAAGCCCCGACCAAATGGCCGGGGCTTTTGAATAAGTGCCTGACGATGACCTACTCTCGCATGGGGAGACCCCACACTACCATCGGCGCTAAGCGGTTTCACTTCTGAGTTCGGCAAGGGATCAGGTGGTTCACGCATGCTATGGTCGTCAGGCGTAACTGTTAATGTATATCATGCTGACTATTGCTACATTGTGATCGTCTCACTGCCAAGCGTTCTGTTTTTAACAGCAGCTCAGCATGCCTATCCGGCGTTTCGTTGATCTCTCAACCTTTACGTTACCACCACGACCAGACCCCTTGGGTGTTATAGGGTCAAGCCTCACGGGCCATTAGTACACGTTAGCTCAACGCCTTGCAGCGCTTCCACACCGTGCCTATCAACCAGCTGGTCTCGCTGGGCCCTTCAGGAGGCTCTAGG
>NZ_DRFS01000015.1 GCF_011050415.1 Halomonas sp. | reverse complement strand
TTGAGGCGTGTGGGGTTCTTGCTGGAATTAGCGAAGGAAACATGCACCAGCAGTAGGTGAAGCATCAACCAGATAATCCGATGAGATGCCGGTCTGTCTCACTCTCATGCAAAGGTAAGATCAACCATTTAATCCGCTTACCCAAAAAACCAAGCCCCCGTCTAATAAGGCGGGGCTACAACTTCGTTGCCGAGAAAACAATAGTCTATCCCTCTCCCAAATTATGACTTAGCGACAATACCAGCTTCTACAATCAAGCTTCTTTCAGCAGTATAAAATGCTCTATCAATCGGATCATTAGCGTTTTCTGTTCAGGCAGGCTTTCAGCCACTAACAACGCTAGTGCCACCAGGGTATTGTCGTTGATCAGTTGCTCAACGGGACGGGCCAGCAAAACTGCGTTGCGACGCAAGTACCATAGAAACAGAAACGAACCACAGCGCTTATTTCCATCGGCCAATGGATGGTTTTTAATCACAAAGTAAAGCAAGTGCGCTGCCCGGGTTGCCACATTGGGATAAAACAGTTCGTCGCCAAAGCCTTGCTCGATGGTGGCAAGAGCTGAGGTCAAACCGTCGCCCCGCACCTGCCCAAACAGTTCGGTTGCCTCACCTTTGGCGATTAAGGTTTGCTTCAACTCACCAATGGCTTTCAGGGCTTCTTCCAACTCAAGTGAATGCATACCGGGCTGTTTAATGTTTAGCTCGGTCAATTGTTGCTCGTCGTAACCTTGCAGCAGGCTCCAGGAACGAGCGTAATCGCTAATCACACGAGCAACCGCTTCGCCTTCGGTTGATACGAGGCCTTGATTGGTCAGGGTACGGCTGAGTAGGCTCACCGCCTGTTCGAACTCAATACCACGCTCGGTTAGGCGGCGTTGGTTCAGGGTGTAACCTTTAATCAAATGGTCTTGAAGAACCTGAGTGGCCCATCTACGAAACTGGGTGGCACGCTTGGAACTGACCCGATACCCAACGGAAATAATAGCATCCAGATTGTAATGCTTGATGCTGCGTCGGACCTGCCGCTTACCCTCTTGGCGAACTACTAAGAAATTCTTAGTAGTTGCCTGCTCACTCAATTCCTCGTCTTTAAAAATATTCTGTAGGTGCATGAGAACGTTTTCGGACGTAGTTGCGAACAAGTCCCCCATCTGCGCCTGGCTCAACCAAACGGTCTCTTGCTCCAGCGTCACCTCAAGATGGGCTTGCCCATCTTCGCTGGTGAATATCTGTATTTGCTGATCATTCATGAGTGTTGCCTCCCAGGTTTACATAAAGCGCCTTGCATCTCCAAAACAAGCATCTCCAAAACAAGCATCTTCAAAACAAGCACCTCCCAAGCAAGCAGCACTCAATCCAGCAGTACTCATCCTTCCATACTAAAAGAGAGACTCAAGCGCGCCCGCCATTAGAGGTTAAGTAAACCTTAACATAAAAACTGTTTATTCATACAGCAAAATATCATCATGGTTCTACCAAATAAATCTGCCTAGTAAAAGTGGGCGCTTCAACCTACAAAAGCCATCACCACCAGCACCATGGTCAGCAATAGCAGGTACACCCTGGCATGAATACGGTCAGGGATGCGCCCGATCCAGGTCGACGCCAGGCGGATACCGAACCATGAGCCCACTGCGAGTACCAACAAGGCGCGCAGATCCACATAACCGGCATACCAGTCCCCTAACGCTGGGTGATTCGCCGATAGCAACACATACGTCGCGGTGCCACTCACCGCCATGGGCAACGACAACGGATTGGCCATGGCAGTGGCTGCCGTCATGCTCGCGCCTCTACGGCGCATGAGTGGCACGGTCATCACGCTGCCGCCAACGCCCAGCAAGGCGGCCACTGCACCAATCAATGTCCCCGTCATCGCCGTTACCCCACGCCCCATAGGACGCACATCACTCCCTGACTGATGCAGAAAACCGGGCCGCAAAATGGCATCCGCAATCGTGAGGGCTAAATAACCAATGAACGCCCAACGCACCCACTCGCCACTTAACGACACGGCCGCCGTCGCGCCCAGCACAGCGCCCATGGCGATATAGCCGACCAGCGGACGCACCAGGTGCCATTGCACGGTCTGCCGTTGGTGGTGGCGCCATGTGGACAGGGAAGCAGCAAATATCATCAACGCCGTCGAGGTAGCCACCGCGATATGCATGGCCGCCTGACCAATACCACTATTCGGCCCATGGACGGCAATCAGCAGGGTATACAGCAAGGGAACCACCACGAACCCGCCACCGAAACCGAACAACACGGTGGTCACTCCCGCCACCCCGCCACAAAGAAGCAATACGCTATACACCGGCACTCTCCTGATGAAACGAAACAGCAGGCACTATATGCTGGCGAGGATTGGCCGACATTCGTCGTTAGGACAATCATCAACGCGTTTCAGCCAGGTTAACGCTAATGCTTAATACGCCTCTTTCAGATGTGGATCATGTGGCACGGCCCATGGTGGCCATCGGCACGGACTACCGACCCGGTACCCTCCTCGATTTTCATACCCATCGCCGTGCCCAGTTTCTCTATGGCATGACCGGCGTGATGGAGGTGAATACGGATGACGGCACCTGGATGGTGCCGCCCTATAGCGGTGTCTGGCTACCTGCGGGCAAGCGGCACCAAGTGCGCATGAACGGGGTGAGCACTCGAAGCCTGTATATCGAGCCCCATGCCGCGCCACGCGCTTCGAGCAGCTGTGAGGTGCTAGTCGTGACGCCTCTCCTGCATCACCTGCTGCTGGCTTCCGCTCACATTCCCGCACTCTATGATGAAAACGGCCGCGACGGAGTCCTGGCTCAACTACTCCTATGCGAACTGGAACAGGCTCAGGCCCTGCCACTATTTGCGCCCCTGCCCTATGACCTTCCACTCGCCAGCCTGTGCAGAGATTTTCTCGGCCAGCCGAGCATTCATACCCTTCCCGAAGCGTGGGCTCGGCAGTTGCACTGCAGTCAACGCACCTTTAATCGTCTGTTCCGTCAGCAGACCGGACTCTCCTTTGGGGTATGGCGCCAGCAAGCCTGCCTGATGGCGGCGATTCCCAAGCTGCTCTCCGGCAACTCCGTGACCCGAACCGCGCTGGAACTCGGCTACGAAAGCCCAGCCGCTTTCTCCAGCATGTTTCGCAAGGTGCTCGGCCAATCTCCCAGCGCTTTTGTTCGGGCGGCTCATCGCCCGCAAGATGAGTAACAAGCAGCAACCTTGCCAAAGCGCTGCTAGGCTAGAACGGTATCCGCAAACCACGCCGCTAAACTCAGGATGAGGAGGCCATGATGAATATCCCGCAGCCCGAAACGCTCTATTTCGACAGCGATGAAACGAACGGTTTTCCCAACTCCCCACTGCCGGTATTGATTTATCGTCGAGTCATCGACATCAGCGACGCAGAGAAAGCAGCTGAAAAGTTCGAAGCCATGTTTAAACGCCACGGCTGGATTCCCGCATGGCGCTACCACCTGTATGACTTTGACCACTTTCACTCTACCGCGCATGAGGCCTTGGGCATTTTCCGTGGGCAGGCCCTGGCAAAGCTGGGAGGGCCAAACGGCAGTGACCTGATGCTTTACGCAGGCGATGTGCTGGTGCTTCCAGCAGGGGTGGTGCATGCCAGCCTAGAGGCGAGCGATGACTTCTGCATGGTCGGCGCCTACCCGCCGGGGCAAGACCCCGAAATAGAGCGTGGCGACCCAGCACAGCTTGCGGCAGAACAAGCACGGGTGGCTTCCGTGGCCATTCCAAAAGAAGCACCGGTAGGTGGTTCACTAACACCGCTATGGAGGCAAGGTTCTTAGAAGAGAACAAAGCTGTTCACACGACTTAATCGGCTCACATCTTGAGCCGATTATTCATATTATTCGGCTCAAGATTATTTTCTAGATTGAACTTAGTGAACAGATTACGGTGAGCAGTTCATTATAACGGCCTAATACGCACGCTCGCGTCTATTCGACATGCGCCTTCTTGATAGGAATGAAGTGAAGTACACCTACAACAACAGAGCCCACCAAAAAACCAATCACCGCAGAGCACAGCGTATTGAAACTCCACCCCAACACGCTGCCTAATGCACCGGTTGCCTGGCTAATGCCTAGCTCAATATGATGCACCCACTCATAGGGCGCGTTAAACCAACCCGTACCATCAGCACTCAGATTGACCATTAGGATATGCCCACCCACCCAGAGCATGGCGACGGTGCCCACGACCGAGATGGTCGCTAGCACTTTGGGCATGGCCGTCACCAGACCACGGCCCAGTTTCTGAATGCCCGAATTATCCCGCTGGGCAAGCTTCAGGCCGATATCATCCATCCTGACCAGCATCGCTACCACACCATACACCAGAACAGTGATCACAAACGCGACCACCACCAGGCTCGCTAGCTGAGACCAGAACCCTTGATGGGAAACCGTAGCCAGCGCGATCACCATGATTTCAGCAGACAGAATCAGGTCGGTGCGAATGGCACCACTCACGATCTGCTTTTCAGCTTCCGGCCCCTGCTCTACCGCAGGCTTTTCGTTATCGTGGCCCCCAGAGAGCTTATGCCAGACCTTCTCTGCGCCCTCAAAGGCTAGGTAGATGCCACCAATCATCAAGATGATCGGCAATAGCGACGGCAAAAAGTGATTCAGCAGCAGCGCCACCGGCAGGATAAAAATCAGCTTGTTGCGAATCGAGCCCAGCGCGATCTGCTTCACAATCGCCAGCTCGCGTTCCGCAGTCACGCCTTGCAAATACTGCGGGGTCACCGCCGTATCATCGACCACCACCCCGGCCGCCTTCGCCGTCGCACGCCCAGCAGCGGCACTCACATCATCCAATGATGCTGCGGCCAACTTCGCCAATGCGGCAATGTCATCCAGCAATCCTATCAAGCCGCCGATGGCCATGGATGCTTCCTTCGTGAATAACAGGTGCAGATAGTAGAGCACATAGCGGCTTGGGCGGATCGCCTCTTTTGCTTCAAGATTCCGACCTGCGCACCTTACCCCAGCAGCACTTTCAGCTCATGACGTTGTTCAGCATGTTTGGCCGCGTTTTCGTTTTTCAGTTTTTCCAGATTAACGAGCTTCCAACGCACAGCCGGCAGGCTCGCCGCCTGTGGGCAATCAATGGCATCAAAATCGGGCGAACCGTCGTGCAGGCTCAGCAAGAATCGTTTGGTGTTCTCATCGAAACGTGACTGAATATCTGCAATCAAACGTTTACGTGTATGCAAGAGTTCTTCGAGGCTGACGAGAGTCCTGGTCATACCCTCAAATTCTTGGGCATAAGGCTTGTCAAGGTCGAGAAAATTAGGGCTCAGCAGTTCGTGTGCGGGGCGTGACGAACTCGCGATATAGATCAGAAAGGTTCGGAATAGATCTTCCGTTAGGCCCTCGTTATCGTAGAGCAGCTTCACATCAAAAAGATCGCGCGGATGCTGGCGATCTAATGCTGCGTGCAGTTTGCCGCCGAACAGATCTTCGAAAGAGACGATCTGCATGTCTGCATAACCGAACTCGTCTGCAACAACTTCGGAGACGGAGAGAGTTTCAGGATCGTGCACGACGCCACGTGTGACCGGCGAGGTTTCGATCTTGATCTCAGCGCCACCCATGCGAGTGAGAAGACGAGTGGCGCCACCGCCGCCGCCCTTTATACGTTGTGTTTTGGCACCAGCGATACTGCCTTCAATGGCAGCAGCAATGCGATCCATCGCGTCATTGATTTCGTAAAGACTGTCATTCCTATCTTTCACCGGCAGGTAGGTCAGGTCAATATCGACCGACAAACGCGGAAGGTCGCGATAGAACAGATTGATCGCGGTGCCTCCCTTCAGCGCGAATACATCTTCCTTCGCCACATGCGGGAGAATGCGCACAAGGAGTGCAACCTGCGCTTCATAGGTTTCACGCGCCATCATCTACCTCCGCCTTTACAAACGCTTCCGGCACCATGATGCGATAGCGCGGATGTATCTTGCCCCCTGTCACCAGTGCACGGTCGCCACTGCCAAGGTTGAACTCTGCAGGATCGAGGCGCTTGCGCCAGGGGTGGTCATGGCGATCCGCAAAGACAAAGAACAGCCGCTTGACCTTGATCTTCTTGCAACTGTGCAGCAACGCCGACAGTATTTTCGGCCGCAGTGTCGTCAAACTCTCGAACACCATATCAAGGTTATGAAAACTCTCATGATCGGGCAATTCATCCATGGCTTCCATAATCGCCCGTTCAGGTGCCGACATCTTCAGAGTCCAGTTCCATGGCAGCGTGTCTTCGTCGTTGATGTTGTTTTTGGCAAGCCCAACTGACGGGTCAGCGAACAGTGAGGTGTTGCGGGTCACGATGGGTGCGTGTAGTGGCAGTTTGCTGAGCCAGTTGGGTGTGGCGTTACCATATACCCAGACAGGCGCACTGCTACCCAGCCGCAGATAGTGATCGTAGCCCTGTTGGGCAAGTGCCGTTGAACCACCGACATGGATGTCATAGCGCATAATATGCTGCATGGAGAGCAGGCAAGTTTTCCAATCGATTGCGCCCGATGTTGTTGCGTTCGGCGCAGGGCGTCGGAAGACGCCGCGGTTAACGCGCTCAAGCCAGCCGTTAACAACGTATTTCCGCGCAAGAAAACGGCTGACACCATGCCTTTCAAGCCATGGAGTATCGACCATGTACCCCGGCGGTATGGCTTTAAGCAATCTCTTTAGAATTGCTTCTTTATGTGTACTCATGGTTCACAAATTAGCACTTAACTAAAGAACCTGCCACACCCTCTTTGATATCATCAAATTTTGTGTACTTTTAGTTCACAAATAACCTATTTCTTAAAGAACCGCGGCAAGGTGAGTTGCCAGCTTAACCGCCGTTAAAATCAGCGCCCGCTTGTACCCTAGATACGACCGAACTCCGGGAGCGCAGGGCAAACACGCCTCCTGCAATAGCTCGATTTATGTCAGTTTGCGGAGGATATCAAATACGAGCGAGACAGCAGCAAGACAACACAGGAAGTGCCACCTACTTTGAATGTATGAATCTTTTGGAGATTGGCAATGGAACAACTAACAGGTGGCTGTCTCTGCGGTAAGATCCGAATCGTGGCCAATGGCGAGCCGCTGCGGGTAGGTGTTTGCCACTGTATGGATTGTCGTAAGCATCATGGGGCACTTTTCTACGCGGCGGCGGATTATCCCAAGCAAGCTGTTATTATCGAAGGCGAACCGCACAGTTGTAAGGGGCGCTACTTCTGTTCGGCATGCGGTTCATCGGTTTTTTCGGTAAGCAAGGAAGAAATCGAAATACACCTTGGCGCCCTTGATTCACCCAATCAATTGAAACCGACGTATGAGCTTTGGAACATTAGCCGCGAGCACTGGCTACCGCCCTTCCCTGACGTAGAGCAATATGATCGGGATCGAGAAGTTTGAGCGCGTTTTTAACGCTGCGATACGTTGGCCTACTGCTACCGCTAGCCAAACCAAATCATGTGCCGAGTATCGGCATCAAAACGAGCCTGCTATTAGAATAAGCGCGGGTTTAGGATTTACCTTGCAGCTTCACTCCCTTAGCCAGGCGCCCGACCACGCTGCCTTTACGGCATAGCACTCTACTTTTTACTGACGAGGTATGGCGGCTTCCGCCACGAGCAGGTGTGGGTAGCTATACTATCTAATCATTGCTATGGGCTTGCTCTCGCCCCCCTGCCTGATAGGCTATTAAAGCCATTAGGCCAATTACTGAAGCGCTAACGTATGGGTTCAAAAAAGTCAGACGATTAAGCCGCAACAACCTTACTTTCTCGTTGTTGCGGCAGCCTGCTTAAACCACTTCCTTAAATGTAGGCCGCCGCCAAATACTCTTATTTGCGCGGAGGTTTTATCGTGCCTACTAAAAATCCTCGGCTGTGGACTTACAGCCTGCCGATAGCACTGATGCTACTGGCTCCCTTTAATATTCTAGCGTCGCTCGGCATGGACATTTATCTGCCGATTGTGCCCGCGATGCCGGAAATACTCGGAACGACGCCCGAGGTTGTGTAGCTAACACTTACCCTCTACATGATTATGCTTGGCGTAGGTCAGGTTATCTTCGGGCCGCTTTCAGGCCGTTTTGGTCGGCGCCCGATACTGATTGGCGGGGTATTAGTATTCGCTGTAACTTCATTAGCACTCGCGATGACAACTTCAGCTTGGCTTTTCGTTTTACTACGACTAGTACAAGCTGCTGGGGCGGCCGCAATGCTGGTGGCCGTTTTCGCAACGGTGCGCGACGTTTATGCGGATGCTCCCGAAAGCGCAGTTATCTATAGCTTAATGAACGCGATGTTGGCTTGCGTGCCCGCGCTAGGCCCCATTGCAGGGGCCTTAATGGCGAGATATTTCGGCTGGGAAGCCATATTCCTTGCCCTATGTATCTCAGCGCTCGCAGCACTCCCTTTCGCATTGCCGAAATGGCATGAAACGCGACAAGTTAGAAAACCATCAAACAGAGCCGGTTTTGGCTTAGTGCTTAAAAGCCCTTACTTCTGGGTCTATACGTTGGCTTTCGGCACTGCGATGGGAGCTTTCTTTGTGTTCTTCTCTACCGCCCCGCGAGTACTCATCGAAGGGGCTGACTTTTCTGAACTGGGTTTTAGCGTTGCCTTTGCCACGGTAGCTATCGTGATGATTGCTACAACGCGCTTCTCCAAACGCTTCGTGGCACGCTGGGGAATCCCTGGATGCGTAATACGCGGGATGCTAATGCTACTTTTCAGCGCAAGCTTGCTTGGGTTGGGCGAAATCTTCCTGACAGCCAGTTTCTGGTCTTATGTCGTACCGATGTGGCTGGTTGCGGTCGGCATCGTATTCACAACATCGGTGACAGCCAATGGCGCGCTTCACGAATTCAGTGCGATGGCAGGCACTGCCGTTGCCCTGCACTTCTGCGTTCAAAGTCTTATCGTCGGGGTGATAGGAACAGGCGTGGTGATAGCGCTAAATGGTGGCACCGCTTGGCCTCTCATCGCTTATACAGGCTGCATGGCAGCGATTACGTTGGCTGCGCTTGGAGGATTAACACGGTATAAACAGTAGAGATAAATAGCCGTCCCTATTCAGTGGCGATTCGGCCTTTCATAGCAGCGATCGCCACTACATGGAGCCATCCACTGTTAGGCCCAGCACCTAATTACGTGTGCTGCGGCCACCGCTGGATAGCTGTTAAAGAACAGCTAGACCTCCCAAGGGTTAACTACGCCCACAGTAGCCGCCTCAAATGGCGCCATGTCGCGAGATGCGACTTGATAGCCCTGGGATACGGCAATCGCCGCAATATAGCCGTCCGGTACGGGAAAACCACGCCCAGCGGTTCGAGCCGTTACGGCCAGTTCGGCATACTTGCTAGCGGCGTCAGCGTCAAAAGGCAAAATTCGCCCTCTGAACAGCGCCATAAGGCCATCTAATGCTTCGTTGAGCATGTCCTTGCGCTTCCCGTTAGGCAGTGCTGCAATGCCAAACATCAACTCAGCCAGTGTGACACTAGTCAGATACAGGGTTTCGGCCGACTGCTCATTAAGCCAAGCTCTGACGGCCGGATCAGGTTCGGGTTTCATCGCCTCGGAAATGACATTGGTATCGAGAACGATCATTCAAACCTCATCGGCTCAGCAGGTGTCTTGTCGCGAACCTGTTCAATGGCTGCAACATCTTCATTGGTCAACCCAACTTTACGGCCCAAAGCTGCCAGAGCATCGCCCATTTTGAGGCGATTTGCTGGACGTGTGGCTTCTTCCAGAATGGCACGCACTTCAGCCTCAGCGCTGCGATGATTTTGCTTGGCACGGGCTTTCAGTGCGTTATGTACTTCGTCGGGAATACTTCTGATCGTCATCATGCCCATAGCCCGACCTCCTATCGCATGTAGTAATTGCGGCGGCACCCTATCTGCATTCAAAATATCACATCGAATGCATAAAGCAAGCATATGGACGATGCTTGCATCAGAGAGCTAGTTCGCTGAGAAGATCGTAGTAGACCAACCGTTTGCAAGGGTCATGATGGTGCTATCCCAGCACTACACGAGCCGATTGCACCGATGATTAAGATCATATTGTGAGCCGATTAAAATTTATATTCGGCTCATGGGCTAGTAAAGGGGGTTCTTATAATAGGGCTCAGCCACGTAAAACATCTAAATTGAGCGCATCGGTAGTTGCTGCAAATACAAGTGGCACTACTGCTCCGCGCCAAAACAGCTATTCACTACTGAATATGAACCATTGCATCAGGTTCTTTTATGGCATGGAGAATGTCTGCCATTCTCAGCAGCCAAATACAGAAAGGGCGGTCACTTGGACTACCCTTTCGTTTTATGTGGGAAGCGGAAATACGTAAATGAAAGCAAGTCAGCGCTGACCTTCAGTGCGCAGCTTAGCCACTTCATCTAACGCCAAGCCTGTCGCTTCAGCAATTTGCTCGTCACTCAGCACTCCCAGCTTGAGCAGATTACGAGCTGTTTTCTCAATACCCAGCTTTTCGCCTTTCTCGATGCCCAGCTTTTCGCCTTCCTGGCGTTCTTGCTGAGCCCAGTTTTCCAAATTTTCTGCCAACATGTCTTTATCCTCCACCAAACTGTTGAGCTGATTGAGGTCGACCTCAGCCCCTAGCCGCTGCAAGTGGCGTTTAAGCCAGCGAGTGATAATCTTGTCGATACGTTCTTTGTGAGCTCGTACAAACCTTAGCATCACTCTTCACTCAACACCTCACGCAGCCACCCAATAACGCTTCGCTGCCTGCCCGTTGAGTTGCGCCCTGGCGTGTATATAAGGCGATAGCATCTTGCTGGGGCAAGCTCTCGGCCACCGGCCGGATCAGTTCGCCATTTTCAATTAATCGTTGCGTTGTGCGCCGCCATCCCAAGGCAATACCGTGCCCTGCGACAGCCGCTTGAAGTAGCAGCGGATAACTGTCGAACACAGCACTCTCCGCTGCTGCGATATCAAAGTGCCCCATGGCACGAAACCAGCCATCCCACTCCAGCCAATCCGCCGGATCAGCGTGGTGGTGCAGTAGCCGCTGGTTCAGCAAAGCGTTGAGGCTTAACGGCGTAGTGACCCCTTTCAGGTAAGCTGGGCTGCAGACCGGAAAGATCTCGTCCTCGGCGGTAAACACCAATCGATGGCTCCCGCTAGGCCTTCCGTTGGTTTGCAGCGCAATGTCGAAGCTGCCACTAAACTCGGTAATCGGCCGTGTCGACGTCGCCAGCTGTATCTCAATGTCAGGATAGCGACGATTAAAGTCAGCCAGCTGTGGCATCAGCCAATAGAACGCTTCGCATAGCTGGCAGAACATTACGACGCGCTTATCATTTGGGTCGCCGCGCAGCCCCTGAGCCTCCGTAGCAATACTTTCCAGCGCCTGGGAGACCGTACGGCCAAACTCACGCCCTGCGCGGGTAAGAAACACACGGCGATGACGGCGCTCGAAAAGCATCACGCCAAGATCTTCCTCCAGCGCACGGATCTGTCGGCTGATAGCCGCCTGGGTCAGGTGGAGCTCATCGGCCGCGCGCGAAAAGCTCTCAAGCCTGGCAGCAGCCTCAAAGGGGCGCAGCGTCGCCAGCGGTGGAAGAGACTTGATGAAGTTATCCATAATCTTAGCTCATGCATGGTGACGCAGAAGTCGTTTGAAGCACTGCTAGAGGCAGCGGCATTCTAGAGCGGAATTCATTTCTGGAACGCTGCAATGAAGGCCACCGCTGAACTACAAGATAATATCCTACAGGGCATAAGCCTTATCGTGGGGGCTGTCTTTCTGCTGGCGTTGACCGACGCCCTGGTTAAGTATCTGAGTGCCAGTATGTCGCTATGGCAACTCTATGTCATCGCCTCAACACTATCGCTGCCGATACTCTTTGGGTTGATCATTGGCCATTCAGAACCCCCACCCCAAGGTAAAATCACGCCGCTGGGTGGCGATTAGAAGCCTGCTTCTGTTGCTGATGTGGATAGCCTACTACGCAGCACTGCCGCTGATTCCGCTCTCAGTGGCAGAGGTCGCCATTTACACCACACCACTGTTTATTGCCGTGCTGGCTGCTTTTGGGGCGGGCGAGCATCTTTCACGCCAGGCCTGGCTGGGCATCCTCTGCGGTTTCCTGGGCGTGGTGGTGGTGTTGCGCCCTGGTGGCGACACCTTCACACCTGCCACTCTTCTTCCCGTGCTTGCCGCCCTCTTTTATGCGCTAGCAATGCTGGTCACTCGCCACCACTGCCAAAGAGAGCATCCCTTACTTCTGACCCTGGGATTAAATCTAGCCTTCCTGGCAGCAGGCACTCTCTTCAGTGTGCTGGTGGCAATCAACAGCTCAGCATCGCTCGCTGAACGCGCGCCTTTCCTGTTCGCCGGTTGGCAACCGCTAGACGCCTCAGCGTTATTGATCGTGGGCGCCTACGCGCTACTGCTGATCATTGTGAATACCGGGGTGGCAAGGGCTTATCAAATTGCCCCTTCGGCGTTGATCGGCACCTTTGATTACGCCTACCTCATCTTTGCCAGCCTTTGGGGCTACCTGCTATTCAGCGAAGTGCCCGATGCCATGACTTGGCTGGGTATGGGCATGATCTTAATCGCGGGGGTGATGGTGTTACGGCAACGGCGGAGCTAATCGATATTTCTGCTTACTTCTTCGCAACGTGCACCTATTAGGCATGCGCCTTCTTGATAGGAATGAAGTACAGCACCCCCACCACCACCCCGGCCGCCTTCGCCGTCGCACGCCCAGCGGCGGCACTCACATCGTTCAGTGATGCTGCGGCCAACTTCGCCAATGCGGCAATGTCATCCAGTAATCCTATCAAGCCACCTATGGCCATGGATGCTTCCTCCGTGAATAACAGGTGCAGATAGTAGAGCACAAAGCGGCAGATACTGAGCGCCTCTCTTCACACATCAGATGCTATCCGTGCCAGGACCTGCTCAAGTTCACGGCGATCCGCCTGGCGCTTGGCCTTCGAGCGACGGGTAAGGTTTTGCAGCTTTCGCCCTACCCCTGGCAATGCTGCCGCTCCTTCTAGTTCAATCAATGCAAAATCAGGCTGCTCATCTTCAACGGACCATAGAAAGTCACATGACGGCTTATCCAGCTTTTTGGATATCCATAACAGTAACCGTGCTCTGTTCTCCAGCAGTTGCACCGCTGTCACCGGCTTGGCGGTCATTCCCTTGAAGTGGGCATCAAAGATCGCATCAAAATCCACCGGTTCCCGTGGAGCCAAGAGTTCCCAGGCCGGTTTGGGGCTACACGTCAGGTACACCAGAAAGGTTCGCCACAATGACGCATCGGCCCGTTCATCTTCCAGCAGCAAGCCAATATCGAACAGATCCCTGGGATGTTGGCGAGACAAGGCCGCCGCCAGCTTTCCAGCGTAGAGATCGGCAAAATCGAGCACCTGTGTTGAAGCAAAGCCGAAGGCCTGTTCGACTTCCGGTTGGACCACCATCGTTCGAACCGGGTGTACTGTGCCTCGCATCACCGGGGTTGTTTCGATCTGCACACGTGCTCGACTGCGGCTGCAAATCAATCGCGTGATGCCCCCGGTGTTCGCACCACCCGATGTCTGTACCTGTAATTGCAAAGGGCGGGCACGCAATGTCTCCGCCAACTGCTCTAATGCCGTTGAAATAGCCGCCACGCCTGTCTCAAAGTCCTGCACAGGCAGCCAGGTCAGGTCGATATCCACTGACAACCTGGGGAGATCATGCTCAAACAAGTTGATGGCGGTGCCACCCTTTAGTGCAAACCGGGTTTCCTTTGCCAGCACCGGCAGGATATCTACCAGCAATTGCACCCGGTCGCTGTAGCGTTTATCCCAACTGCTCATCAAGATCTCCCGGCAGAACAATTTGATACTTAGGATGCAGGCGGCCACCGGGAGCCAGCGATCGCTTACCACGACCGAGATTCAAACCCTTGACCGATAGGTGCGAAAACCAAGCATGCCCATGACGTTCGGCCAGCGCCAGAAACAGACGCTTAGCCTTGATGCTGTGGCAATGGCGCAACAGCATTTCAAGCCGCTGTGGACGCAGGGTGGCCATGCCCTGCATCAATGCATCCACCTCGTAGACCCCACCAGCATCAGACGCCTCATTACATAACTCCAGCATGGCCCGCTCTGGTGTCGAACACACCAGCATACCGCTCGGCACCGCTTCACGCCGTTCCAGCCCTTGGCCCAGCAACGTCTGATCCGTTGCCTCATCAGTAAAAGGAAAGACTGGCAGATCAAAAGGCCCCTTGCCGCAGTATTCGATACGCTCCACCAACGGCATCTTTGACACCCACCCTGGCACACGATCCGGCCCATAGAGTGTGACCACTGCGGCTTCGCCCAGCCGCAGATAGTGCTCATGTCCCAGCCAAGCCAAAGCAAAGCGCCCACCTACATGCAGCGACAAACCCTCCCCCTGTTGCAGCGTGCGCACCACCCCTTCCCATTGCAGGGAGCCTCCTTTGCGCATGTATACGCCACGCGCCGGGGAGACCAGCCAACCACTAGCGACATAGCGGGCCAACAAGCTACTGTAATAGCCATGCGCTCTTAACCACCGGCTGGAAACGACGTCGGTATCGCTTAGCTCAGTCAGCAGGCGGTTTAATTTTCCATCATTTTGATCACTCATAATGACTAAAATACACTTTTTATAAACCAGCACAATGACATTAGTTTAATTAATAACAAAAAAAGTCACTCAAAGTGCCTTTATTAGGAATTTTATAAACCTTACCAGCAGATACCTTGTTCACATGCCGTGGCATAGCGACTTGCGTACTCTCCACTACAAGGTGCCATCCACTGTTCGTCCAAGTAACACCGTATAGCGTGTGCTGCGCCCACCGCCGGGTAGCTTGTAAACGCAGCCTTTTTCCAGCAGCTCTGCCAAATCCCGCGTTGCGGTGGCTTTACTTACTTTGGCCAACGATTGGTACTTACGCGCATTGATGCCCTGCTCAAACTCCTCCCCTGCCGTATCCAATAAACGGTTCAGCACCTTGATTTGCCGTTCATTCAGCACGGTGGTGGCATGTCGCTGCCAGAAGGTGGCTTTCATTAACACGCGGTCAATCCTTAACAGTGCCTGCTCAAGCGCCTCTTTCAGCGTGTCCAGAAACCACAGCAACCAAGCCGTAATATCCAGGCTGCCTTTCTGGGCGGTTTCGAGGAGATCATAGTAAGCATTGCGGCGCGCCATAATGGCCGCACTCAAAGAATAGAACCGGACGGATTGCCGCTCTGCTTGCGCAAGCGCGCGATCTGTCACCGCGCGGGTAACGCGCCCATTACCATCATCAAAGGGGTGCAAGGTAATCAACCATAGATGGGTGATGCCAGCGCGAACCAGCTCATCAAGCCCCTGAGGTGGATGGTTGAACCAAGTAATAAAGGCATCCAGCTCAGCCTCCAACTGCCCACGGGGCGGTGCTTCAAAATGCACATTGGGCCGATCAAGCCGCCCCGACACCACTTGCATGGGGTGATCGCCACGCAGCTCGCCTACTCGTACATTGCCAAGCACGCCGGGGCCTTGCACAAAAAGCATGGATTGCCAAAGGCACAACTGTTCGCGGGAAAGCGGCTCATCCAACTGATGCGTGGATTGCAGCAATAGCTCAACCAACGCCTCAGATTCTGGTGTGGTTCTGGCGGAGACACCGGCCTGCTCTAAACCCAACTGGCGAGCAACGGAAGACCTCACAGAGCCAACGTCCAGGCGCTCACCTTCGATTTCGCTGGTACGAATAGCATTCTGGATCAGTGCATCCATTTCCACGTCCAGATCGGCCTGACCATGTGCAGCCTCAGTTTTACCCAGCACTCGCCCCTGCAGTAGCCGCAAGGCATCTAATGTAGGCCGCAGAGCGGATTCGTCCCACTTAAAATGCGGCCACTTACGCTGCTCCCAGATATACATGAGCCGATTGTCCCGCCTATTCAGATCACATTATGAGCCGATTATAGTTTATATTCGGCTCATAGGTTAGTAAAAATCGACCAAGTAGAAGCGATATTGGTAAAAACATGTCGACTTAGCCTCCTTCCTCTACATAAACTTAAATCAAATATACTGATTAATGCATAAAAGGAATAAAGAGCCAAAATGCTTAAACCGACCACTCTCAATGAACTATTCACCCTACTAAATGAAATGACTTTAGCTAAACATGGAGAAAACACTTTTTCACCATCAAAGAATTTTCAGACAATAGAAAAAATGCTTATTACTGCATACCTCTGCTCTCTTCTCATTCTAGTTTCCGCTGCAATTTATGTACGTGAATTCATAGAGGCAACCGAAGCGCTCCAGGTAATTTTATACTTATACCTATTCAACCTAGCACTCTCGATAGCATATTTAGTTACCATTACATTAGGCCTAATCTCTATATTTTGGAAACAACGTAAAACCCCCTACTCTGCTATTATGTACCGCCTTAGTCTTGACATGCAGGGAGATGCTGATTTTCTAAAAAAACTCTATAATTTCGAAAAACATATCTTGGAATACGGTCTTATTCAATATCGACAAAGTTGGGGAATTTCAGAAAACCGAGTTTTCTTACTGGCAGGAAACCTTCGAAATCTTGGATTATTCCCCGCACTAGCAGCTGCATCTATAGGCGCATCTAAATTAATTCAGGAAGGTAGTAGCTTACCACTCTGGCTACCAATAATTTTGGCTGCTGTTTTTTCTATTATGGGAGCTTATGCACTTGGACAACGAGAGAGACCACAACAAGTAATTGAATTGCTTGAATATGCCGTTCAGCATTCGAAAGAAAGGACTCTCTCAAGAAATAGCGAAGTTGATGACAATTAAATTAAAATATCAAGATATATCTAAATTTAAATTACACAGTAGCCCAGCAGGGACTCAATTTAAAAGATAATAACACTTAGGGCGAGATATTTTTTTGGATCAAACCCTGTCCTATTGAAGCACTCATGAATTTTATTTAGTATAACTATTAATACAAGCTTAATTCGGCTTCACTTTGTTCCCGATGCCAGCTTTGCCAAACATCTTGCTCCTTTTTGAACATCTCCGAGCTAACAACTCTCGGGCGTATAAGATGCACATCGCTTCTTTTCTTGTCGAATATAAAGCGGTCGGCATGCTCAATGATAATCTTTCGGATGAACGCTGCCGAGGTTTTGTCTAATACGCTACCTCTTGGCCAACTCCTTCGACCTACCGAACAATGTAAAAGATGCTTGGAGCTAAGGGGCAGAAATATGTCGCACTTAGGAGCGCCCCACCCCCCTCTAAAATCATATTTTTCAGCATTGTAAAAGTTTAGCTTGATAACAGGATTGTCCGTTGTCGGCCATGTGATTCCTGCTGGCGCATGTACAATAGTCCAACGACTATGGTTAATTTTCTCAATGGTTCCAGTTAAGTGATGACGAATAACCCACAGCCACAACTTTCTTCCTAAAATAATTTTTGCTGCGACCGCTCCGTTGCCATCTGATGCCCTATTCACCATCACTTTAAAAGGAAAATTATCGGAGAAATTGGCTTTATTAGCCGGAAGCTTAACTCCTTTCTCAACGGCCTCTTCGAGTTTTCTGACCGAGTCCTCAACTGTCTGATTAATTAATGCTTGTAGTGACTCTTGCTGCCTAGAAAGAAACGCCTTCAAGTTAGCCGGGGTACGTACATCTTGGGCAACGGCGAAACGAATCAAGTTTTTCCAGTGTTCTGGTTTCATTCGCTCATGATTGACTGCTCGCCTGATTGCCTCTTCCGCGGGAGCTTCAAACTCCTGATCAAGCCAGCGTTCTAGCTCATCTGTCTCTTCTTGTCCCACCATGTAAGTATAGAGATGTTGATGGAAAGCTATTCCGCGAAGAAAGTGTTCCTTCCAGAGAGGGATGTTCTCGTGTGGTACAAGCACTCTATAGGTAGGAATCTTCCCGTTTGTGGCCCACTGCTTCAGATAAAGCTTCGGTACGTAGTGATTAGCTTTGTGAAGCGGCTTCACTTCAAATACTCCCACTGGGTTTCACTTCTGCTGTCTTTTCATATTGCAATTACTTGTTACCGAGAGATAGCAATGCGAGCCAGCATTAGATGAATTCGGATTAATCCAGGGCTCTTTAAAGTAGAGCTGGGCTGTCACGCTTCACCATTCTTCAAGAGCAATTCTAAAGCTTTTTATACTGTTCTCTTTCTTGAAGACTCCGGCGAACCGTAAATTACTCTCAAAAAAGCACATCACTGCAACGTTTATACAGCCAGCTTTTGACATTAAAGCCCTTGCTAATTTCTTTCTTTTGACAGTCACCAATAATTTTCAAACTGAGGAAAAGGCCAAACAATTATCACGTAACATTTAACTTTTTAAGAGGTGACTACCATTCAACTAACAGCTCGCTCATTCGTTTTTTCTTAGCTGTAGCTTCAACTGATTTTCTTAATTTAACATAAAGATCATTATTTAATTCTTTTATATTTTGAGAATAAAAGTGCTCCGCAATGCCCACAGCACGCTCATCCTTTCTTTTTTTAAAAAACTCTATTGCTGACTCGTAAAGTTCAGCTCCTTTACACTCATCACCAATTTTAAACATCATCAACCCTGAAGTTGCTATAAAAACACCTTTTGCACCACCTTCTCTAGACTCAGCTTTTTTTGCCAATAACTTAAAATCAGACTCAATGCCATAAAAATCATTTTTCAATAACTTAGCAACAACTAAATTATTTAAACCACCAAAGCTCATTTGAGTTTTAGGTCTTTTATAATATAGCGACTCAGTGATAAAATTTGGATCTTTCAAACCAACCAAGCTCATATAACCAGCATCAACTATTGATGCGTCAGTAAAAGGTTGAAAAGAGTGAAATTCTATCAACTTATCTCTACAGCTTAAAAAATCGCCAGATACGTAATACTTATTAGCATCATTTTCAATTGATGATTCAGGAAGGGAAAGCTCTTCATCAATCGAAAACCCATGCTTCTGCTTTAACCATCCATACTGTGACAAAGCATTTTCAGATGGGACTAAAAGAGAGGTTTGGAACATTTTTTTTGCTTTTTTTAGGTTTCCATTTTCGAACTCTATAGTACCTAAGCTTGCAGCCAAGTCAGAAACTCTCCCCATGTCACCTGAAAAATTTTTTAATATTTTTCTTCCATTACTTACCCTAACACCAGGCAGATCAAAAGAATTAGCAATTGAAATATGAGCACTAGTTAGTAAAGGATTATTTCTTGAATTCTCACTACGACTCAAAACCCAAAGAGCTTCTTCGGGATTATCTTTATGAACCAAAAACCGCGCAAATGATCTAGCCACGAACGGGATATATTTATTCAAACCCCAACCAGTTTTCAAGCACCTATAGGCCTTTTCATCTTCTCCCTTAATTGTGTAGTAAAAAGCCAGATCCACCCACGAAAAAACATCTCTTGGGTTTCTTTTCAAAAAACCTCTCACATTTCTTATACTCAAGTCTGTCATATTAGATTCTAACGCATAGAATTCTGTTTCTTTAGCTTCTGCACTTGAGTTAATGAATGACTGCACTCCAGGAGCAAGCATATTATAATTATCTAAAAGAAACGATAAAGTTGACAAATAATCAGCATCTTCATACATACCATTCATGAATAATGCAACATTAAGTTCAACTGCATTAAAAACAGTTCTTTTTTTATTCCAATCTGATCTGGCCTCTTCTAGCCAAGGGTCGTGTGAATTAGTACTATTAACTACAATATTTTTCTTTTTTAGCGTTGGATATTGCAGAGGCAAGGCTTTTCTTGAGGTATGCCATCTTGGTATCAGCTGACGTTTTTCCATAAGAAGAAAGTTATTTGACATGACTTATAAGCCCCTCAATATAAAAAAGCCTAATTACAGTTGCCATCTTGCTTGTATATCTTCTTGCATTTAGCTTCATGGGCCGCGCAATAAACTTGGGAGCCCCACGCTTTTCATAATCAGGATAACACATTTCTCCAACAACACCTGTTACCACTTCAGCGATTTTATTACCAAAAATGTTTTCACATGCTTCATAAAACTCTTTCATCAATATTGAAAATGAAGATATATGTATTACCAAAGACTCTCTATAATCTCGCTGAAAGACATTAGGAGAAATTTTTTCAGACTCATTTGCTAAAGCAGCAGTTAAAGAAATCCCCATAACTGTTTGGTAAACCAAGCTTCCAATAGCGTATATATCAGCAAGAAACCTATCACTAAATTCTTGTACTGTTATTCCATACCTAACTTCAAGAGGCGCGTACCTATAGTCGCCAGGAAAAGACATATTAATAAATGGAGATTTACCTTGAATATCTGTAACCCTACCCAAGTCGCCAATTTTACTTTGGTTTTCGGCAAAATGGAGTATGTTTGATGGCTTTATGTCTTGGTGAGCAATGCCTGCACGATGTAATTGTTCAGCAGCAATGCATACATGGTGCATTGCTTTAAAAAAAGAAAACCAATCATCGTGCTGTTTTTCAAGGTAAACTTCCCTAAGGTCACCTTCAGCTTTTTCAAAAACTATATAGAAAACTCTATTCAATGGAGCTTGGAATTGATTATTAATAAGCTCACCTGCCGATAACGGCACAACTACCTTACTCATTTTTTCGTCTTTACAGTATGCCAAGATATTTCTTTCAAACAAATACTCGTTAATTAGTGCTTGAATATCTTCAAGACTGCCGTTCATTACTCGGGTAAGATCCATCGCCTTCATAAAAGCGATATCTCCATTTTGGCTCTCTACTAAATAACGTGTACAGAAATTCCCCCCTGATGTTTGACTAGTCGTAATCATTTTCACCACGCACCAGCCACACGGCGTGCTTTTTCCAACAAGGCTTGTAGATGGCATAGTTACTCCTAGAAGAATGAAACAAAGCTAAAAATACTTAAGATAAGAATTCTTATGCAATATTTATTTAACCAATAGCGATCACAACTCATACCTTACATACAAAGAGCATCCATGTAATTAAAAGTATGCACAGGCAGAAAAAAGCCATCCAACTTTGGGATGGCCCTGTACCTAGAACGCTCCTCTCCTAGCAGTCTTCACTCCCACTCAATAGTAGCAGGCGGCTTACTACTAACGTCATAAGTCACCCGAGAAACCCCTTCCAACTCATTGATAATCCGGTTGGAAACCTTCTCCAGCAGCTCGTAGGGCAGGTGCGCCCAGCGGGCAGTCATGAAGTCGATGGTTTCTACCGCGCGTAGTGCGATAACCCATTCGTAGCGGCGGCCGTCGCCGACGACACCTACCGATTTCACCGGCAGGAACACGGCGAAGGCTTGGCTGGTTTTTTCGTACCATCCAGAGGCGCGTAGTTCTTCGATGAAGATGGCGTCGGCATCGCGGAGGATGTCGGCGTAGTCTTTCTTCACTTCACCCAGAATACGCACGCCCAGGCCGGGGCCAGGGAACGGGTGACGGTAGACCATATCGTAGGGCAAGCCGAGTTCCAGGCCGAGTTTGCGCACTTCGTCTTTAAACAGTTCGCGCAGCGGCTCGACTAGCTTGAGCTTCATGGTTTCCGGCAGGCCACCTACGTTGTGGTGGGATTTGATCACGTGCGCTTTGCCGGTTTTAGAGGCCGCGGATTCGATCACGTCCGGGTAGATGGTGCCCTGGGCCAGGAACTCGACGCCGTCAATTTTGCTGGCCTCTTCATCGAACACGTCGATAAAGGTGTTGCCGATGATTTTGCGCTTGGCTTCAGGGTCTTTCTCGCCCTTCAGCTTGCCGAGGAACAGGTCTTCGGCGTCTACGCGGATCACCTTAACGCCCATGTGCTTGGCGAAGGTTTCCATTACCTGGTCGCCTTCCGCTTTACGCAGCAGGCCGTTATCCACAAATACGCAGGTCAGCTGGGTGCCAATCGCTTTGTGTAGCAGTGCCGCTACTACAGAGGAATCCACACCGCCGGAGAGGCCGAGCAGTACGTGGCGGTCGCCCACTTGCTCGCGCACGCGGTGTACCTGGTCTTCGATGATCTGTGCAGGCGTCCACAGCTTTTCGGCTTTACAGATATCCAGCACAAAGTGCTCAAGAATGCGCTGGCCCTGCAGGGTGTGGGTCACTTCCGGGTGGAACTGCACGCCGTAAAACTGTTTCTCTTCCCAGGCCATGGCGGCAATCGGGCAGCTCGGCGTGGAAGCGGTCACGGTGAACTCGGCGGGCGCTTGGGCGACCTTGTCGCCGTGGCTCATCCATACGTCCAGCAGGGCTTTGCCGCTTTTTGCGTCTACGTGGTCTTTGATGTCTTTGAACAGCGCGTTATCGGCATCGATCTGAATCTGAGCGTAGCCAAATTCACGCTGGTTGGAGCCTTCGACCTTACCGCCCAGCTGCTCGGCCATGGTTTGCATGCCGTAGCAGATACCAAACACCGGCAGGCCCATCTCAAACACGCACTGGGGCGCACGCGGGGAGTCCAGTTCCGTCACGGATTCCGGGCCACCGGCCATGATAATGCCGTTGGGGTTGTACTCGCGGATCTCTTCTTCGGTGATATCAAACGCGCGGACTTCGGAATAGACGCCGATCTCGCGAACGCGGCGGGCGATCAATTGGGTGTACTGCGAGCCGAAGTCGAGAATCAGAATCTTATGGGCGTGAATGTCACTCATGGCGGGGTCTCGGTTAAGCGGTGTGGGTGCCGCTGGTAAGGCCAAAAAGCAAGCGGCGAGCTGTTGTGCCCGCCGCCGTGTTATCTAAACGCGCTGGTTAGCTCACCCGGTAGTTGGGAGCTTCTTTGGTGATCTGCACGTCGTGAACGTGGGACTCGTTAAAGCCAGCGCCGGTGATTTGTACGAATTCCGGCTTGGTGCGCATTTCTTGAATATCGCGGCAGCCGGTGTAGCCCATGGAAGCGCGCAGGCCGCCCATCATCTGGTGAACGATAGCGCTCATCATGCCTTTATAGGGTACGCGGCCTTCGATACCTTCCGGCACCAGCTTCTCGGCACCGGCGTCTTTATCCTGGAAGTAGCGGTCGGCACTGCCCTGGTTTTGGGCCATGGCGCCCATGGAACCCATGCCGCGGTAGGCTTTATAGGTACGGCCCTGGTACAGCTCGACTTCGCCCGGTGCTTCTTCGGTACCGGCCAGCAGGCCACCGACCATCACCGCGCTTGCGCCAGCGGCAATCGCCTTGGCCAGGTCGCCAGAGAAGCGCACGCCGCCATCAGCAATCAAGGGAATATCAAACGCTTTGAGCGCTTCCGCCACGTTGGAAACGGCGCTGATTTGCGGTACGCCTACACCAGCCACAATACGCGTGGTGCAGATCGAGCCAGGGCCAATACCGACTTTTACCGCATCCGCACCCGCTTCAGCCAGCGCGATGGCGGCAGCGGCGGTGGCGATGTTGCCGCCAATCACTTGGATATTGGGGAAGTGCTCTTTAATCCAGCGAACGCGGTCAAGCACGCCTTGGGAGTGGCCGTGGGCAGTATCAACAATGATCACGTCGACGCCAGCTTCGGCGAGCGCGGTGACACGATCCGGCGTTTCCGGGCCGGTGCCGACTGCCGCGCCGACCAACAAACGGCCGTCGCTATCTTTCGCGGCCATCGGGTAGGTGCGGGCTTTTTCGATATCCTGGAAGGTGACTAGGCCGCGCAGGTGGAACTCGTCATCAACGATCAGCATCTTCTCAATGCGGTGTTCGCGCATCTTGGCTTTGCTGGTTTCCAGGTCGGTGCCTTCCTTGACAGTGATCAGCCGGTCACGCGGCGTCATGATCGCTTCAACGCTGTCGCCGTGGTTGGGCTGGAAGCGCATATCACGCTCGGTCACAATACCGACCAGGGTTTCACCTTCTACCACGGGGAAGCCGGAGAAGCCGTACTCTCGCGCCATGGCAAGCAAGTCTTCCAGTTTTGCTTTGGGGCTAACGGTGACCGGGTCTTTCACGATCACGCTTTCGTGCTTTTTGACCTTGCGCACTTCAGCGGCCTGCTGAGCCATGGTCATGTTCTTGTGAATGATGCCAATGCCCCCTTCCTGAGCCATCGCAATCGCCAGGCGCGCTTCGGTAACGGTGTCCATCGCGGCAGAAACTAGCGGAATGTTAAGCGAGAGATTGCGGGTCAGGCGGGTTTTGAGGCTGACATCCTTAGGAAGAATGTCGGAGAAGCCGGGAACGAGGAGTACGTCATCGAACGTTAGTGCTTCTTGGGCCATACGTAGCATAGCGGCAACACCCTGGTTGAAGAGGAAGTGGGGCGTGAAAGGTTAATCAACTATTATAGCGTTTTGAGGGGTGCCCCAGCAATGCAGTCGCGCGGTTAGGCTTATACCAATTGCTAATGACGTATGCTGTTAGGCTGTTGGCTGGCCATTTTTAGTCTTCAAGGGGGCTTTTTGTCTCAACAGATTATTGTTTACACCGATTACGTTTGCCCCTTCTGCCTGCTAGCCGAAGAGGCCATTGTTCAGGCAACCGAAGGTATGGATGTGGAAATCCTCTGGAGGCCCTTCGAGCTGCGCCCTGCCCCGGTGCCCACGCTGAAGGTGGAAGACCCTTACTTGCCTAAAATATGGCAGGATTCTGTTTACCCCATGGCTAAAAAGCTCGGCGTGCCGATTAAGCTGCCCAATATCTCGCCGCAGCCGCGCACCGACAAAGCCTTTGAAGTGTTCGCCATGGCCGAAGAGCAGGGCTTGGGTCACGCCTACTCCATGGCAGCATTAAAAGCGTTTTTCCAGCAGGAGCGCGATATTGGCGACCCAGAGGTGCTGGCGGATATTGGGGAGTCGGTAGGCCTGGACCGCCAAGCGGTGCTAGATGCGCTGGCCGAAGGCCGCTACCGCGAGCAGCATCAAACGGCTCAGCGGCATGCGGTGGAAGAGGTGCTGATTCAGTCGGTGCCTACCTTGGTAATCGATGGCGAAGTGATTCAGAGTGTACCTGAGCCTGCTGCTCTCAAACGTTATCTATTAGAGCGGGCTTAAGGATATAGCCTCCCCACTGTTTAGACATTCACCAACCAGTGAATAGTACGACCTATACTCTGCGTCCTATAAGGCTTCTTGCCAACGCTCAGGGTAGGCCATAAGCGTTTGGATTTCTTCGGGTGCAGGTACATCACAAATCACTTGATCAAACTCATCAAGATGAGCAACACGCTGGATACCGCGCTGGCATAATTTCGCTGACCCCATGAGCAGCACTTTACGGCCAGCGTGGCGCATCATGGTCTGCTTTACTTGTATTTTTTCACTGTCGAAATCGAGCAGATAGCCCTCAGCATCTATGCCCGAAACAGCAATCATCGCCACATCCAGCCGGTAGCTGGTCAGTTCTTTGATGGTGCGCGACCCAGTCAATGCGCCATCCCGGCCCGCTACCTTGCCGCCCACCACATGGATATCCAACAACTGATGCTGGGCAGCAAGCGTCAGCGCGGCTGTTAGATTATGGGTGACCACGTGCAGCCTTTTACGGTAGTTCAACAGCTCGCGGGCAACGTGATCGCAGGTTGTGCCCGTATCCAGAAAAAGCGCGTCACCTTCCTGCAATTGCGACACCGCTAATGCCGCCATACGCCCCTTCTCAACTTGCTGCACATCCTGCTTGGTGGCGTAGCCTAGCCTCACCTGGGGTTTTTCGATCCGGGCCCCGCCTCGAAAACGCTGCAGCACATTAGCGTCACAGAGTTTACGAATATCGCGCCGCACGGTTTGAGCGGAGCAGTTGAGTCGCTGGGCAAGAAATTCGATCGAGGCATGCCCATGCAATTCAACCAAGGCAATTAGCTCGCGATGGCGTGGGTTCAAATGCGCTAGGTCAGTCATCGGTAACAAACAATCCCCTGATAAAAAAATCCGGCCTTGCGACCGTCCGTCATCAAATTGACACAGCGGGGCGCGACCATAACGATCAAATTCTTACATTTTGATCAAAACATGACTCAGACATTACAAATTTATCTTGATGAATGCCAGCGTATCATGACCCACGCAGGAGAGCCTCTGTTGCCCAAAATGCGTCCGCTTGGCGGGGCCGACTGGCCAGCGGTACTGCAATCCCCCTGCCTGCCCCGCGAAGCGCTCATTGCATTAAAGCGTAGTAACACGCCGATGCAGCGCCCCCCGGTAGGCGTTATTGGCCCCCGCGAGGCCACTCAGCAACAGCTTGAAATAGCCTATGCCTTAGGCGCAGGGCTGGCCGAGCTGGGCATTCCGCTGTTATGTGGCGGCCGGGGCGGCGTTATGGAAGCAGCCAGCAAAGGGGCCGCGCTCAAGGGAGGTGAGGTCATCGGCCTGCTTCCCGATACTAGCGCGGAAGCCGCCAATCCCTGGGTCACACTGCCGATTGCCAGCGGTTTAGGCGAAGCACGCAACGTGCTTATCGCCCGAGCCAGTGTGGTGCTGATTGCCGTAGGCGGCAGTTTGGGCACGCACACCGAGGTAGCCTTTGGTCGTCATTTTAATAAGCCTGTACTCACCTTCCCAGATGCCCCTAATGCCGAAGGCACTACGCCTATCTGCAGCGTGGAAGAAGCCTTAGCGCTAACGGCCGCACACCTATGGGGAGTCACACAACCATCATGAATATATCAACAAACGATCAAATTCTTACATTATGGTCATTTATCTCTATTAACAGTTAGGGGCCAGATATGCGACTGATCACTTATTGCTACTTGGTTTACCTGTTGGCCCCTATCGTCCTACTGCTCGTAGGCGCTTTCGGCGACCAGTGGAGCAACACGCTGCTACCTGAGGGGTTAA
Organism: Halomonas sp.; assembly: GCF_011050415.1. Lineage (GTDB taxonomy): Bacteria > Pseudomonadota > Gammaproteobacteria > Pseudomonadales > Halomonadaceae > Vreelandella. The sequence continues at coordinate 133,833 of NZ_DRFS01000015.1, read as the reverse complement.
CTTGGCGTTGGTTTATCAGCGTATGGGAAGAAACCACCTATCGAAACGCCATGTTGACGACGCTCAAACTGGCCTTAACCACCTGTCTGATCAATATATTATTAGTCGTACCGCTGGTATATGGCGTAACGCTTAAATTCCCTGCTGTGGCTCAGAGCATCACGCGTCTTTTGGTTATGCTGCCGGTAGCAGTCCCTCAGCTGGTCATTGGTTTTGCTTTCATTCTGGCCTTTAGCACGGCCATGCTGCCGTGGCTGGGTAGCCCCTGGCTGTTAGTAGCCGGGCATGTGGTGGTGACTTTCCCCTACCTTTTTTACACCGTATATGCCGATATCGAAGCCTCTCCCCTCAAAGCCTATGAACGCATGGCTCAATCCCTTGGGGCGGCTGAATGGCAACGCTTTTTGCATCTCTATTTGCCGTTGGTATACCGCTCGGTATTTACCGGCAGCTTAACGGTCGCGGCGCTGTCCATTGGCGAGTTTGAGCTGAGCAACCTGATTTCAGGCTTTATGACCCAGCCCTACCCAGTGGTACTGATTCAAGCATTTTACCGCACCACAGGCTTTGCCTGCGCCGCAACGCTGTTTCTGCTCTCACTCGCACTGCTGTTTTCGCTGTTTTCCACCCTGGTGCAGTGGCGGCTGGGCCGACCCTCTTCCCAGGAGTTACCGCAATGATTGCGCTTGAAAACATCCAGTTCCACTACCCCCACAGCAGCGTGGGCGTTCAGGACATCAACCTGCGGGTAGAAACGGGCGAATTTCTCGTGGTAGTGGGCGCCAGCGGCTCGGGAAAAAGTACGCTTTTACAGCTTATCGCGGGCTTTCTCACCCCGCTTCAAGGGCGCGTTCTGCTTGATCATCAAGATGTTACTCAGCTCACTTGCGGCGAGCGCGCGTTGGGAATTGTGCTTCAGGACTATGTACTCTTTAACCACATGACGGTACTGGGCAACGTGGCCTACCCGCTTAAGGTCAAAGGCGTTCGCCATGCGGAGCGCCACCGACGCGCTCGCAAGATTCTGCATGATGTGGGGCTTGAGGCGCTGGAAAATGTCTACCCTCACCAGCTTTCCGGCGGCCAGCAGCAGCGCGTGGCCATTGCCCGCGCGCTGGTATTCGAGCCCCGCGCCCTTCTGCTCGACGAACCGTTTTCAGCGCTCGACGCCTCCCGCCGCGAGTCGATGCGCCAAGAGCTTAAGCATTTACAGCGTCAATTCGGCGTCACCACACTAATGATCACTCATGATCAAGAAGAAGCGCTGATGCTGGGAGATCACGTCGCCATTCTTGATCAGGGCAAGCTCCTTCAACACAGTTCGCCGCACCAGCTTTATACGCAACCAATGAATGAGGCCGTTGCACGTTTCATTGGCCGTACCAACTTTATCGACGCCCAGGTGCTCGATTCGCAGCGGATTGAAACCGCCGACCTGGGCATCTTAGAAGTGGCGCCACACGCCTTCGCGACGGGGCAGACCGTACGCGCCATGATTCGTCCTGAAGCCATTGTTGCCAACCCGGCTAGCGATGTCGCTAACCAGACCCCTACCACGCTGATAGAGCGCCAGTTCCTGGGTGCCCAGCAACGCTTTCACCTTCTCTGCGGCACTACCACGTTGTCGCTTGAGTCGGCCTCACCGCCGGAAATCATCACTCACGTGGCGCTTCCTCCCACACATATCCACCTGTTCAATCGCTGAGGTACTACCATGCAACGCTCTTTTGCTTACTGCCTACTCTCCGCCCTTAGCCTGCTGCCTTTGTCGGCGTATGCGGCCAACACGCTTGACGCTGAGCTCTACGACGGCGAACAAGCCCTCTACGATGCCGCCCAGGAAGAAGGGCTGGTTGTATCCTTTGATACCGGCCCCACCTGGGCTAATTGGCAAAGCCAGTTTAACCGTTTTACAGAGCGCTACCCGGGTGTTCAGATTGTCTTTAACGACCTGGGCTCGGGTGCCACCGTGGTCGCTTTGGAGCAGGCCCGCAATCGCCCCCAGGCCGATACCGCCTACTATTACGCTTCTTCCGCCATTAATGCCTATGAGAAAGAGCTGTTAAGCCCCTTTACCCCCATCAATTTCGATAGCATTCCAGATGTCTTCAAAGCAGACGCGGGAGAGTGGTTCACGATTCACTCCTTGAACGTGGCATTTATCGTTAATACCCAGTTAGTTGATGAAGTGCCGCAAAGCTGGGAAGACCTGCTCGATGAACAGTACCGAAACAGTATCGTCTACCTTGACCCGCGCTCGACCGGTCAGGGCCAAGTCCTCACCCTGGCGGCCAATTATGCGATGGGGGGCGATCTCGACAATCTATCGCCAGGTATCGATTATCTTGCTGAATTGAGCCGCGTCGGTAATGTTGCCCGTGTGGTCGGCACCACGCCCTACGCGCAGTTCGTGCGCGGTGAGATCCCTATCTGGATCGGCTATGAAAACGACGGCCTGAAAGCCAGCATTACCGACGGCATGGGCGATAACGCAGCCGTGGTGATCCCTGAAGAGGCTTCAGTGGCAGCGCCGTATGCTATTTCGCTGGTTAAGAACGGCCCAAACCCTAATGCCGGACGTTTGTGGCTGAACTATGTAATGTCGGACGAAGGCCAGCGTACCTTTGCGGAAGGATTTGTTCGCCCTGTCAACGGAGATATTGAGCTGCCCGACACGCTGGTAGATGCGCCGCAGATTCGACCGCTGGATGTGCAAAAAGCGTCGAGCATTAGCGCGGATCTAAGCCAACAGTGGACACAGCACGTTCTTAATCAATAAGGCTACGCCATGCCTCGCCTGCGCTTTTTTACTGTTTTGCCGCTGGTTCTACCCAGCGGCATTATCTATACGCTGTTTTTTATTGTGCCGCTGGCTCTCCTGGTCATCGCAGCACTTGAGTCGCCTATCATCACCGGTACCCGCTTGCTCAGTGAGGGGCTGGTGCTTAAAAGCCTGATGACGAGCGTCGCCTTATCCGCCAGCACCGCGCTGTTGTCGGTCGTCGTAGGCGTTGTGATTGCCGAGTTTCTTTACCATCAGCCAGCGCGCAGGCGCTTTTTCCTGTTATGGCTGATCTCGCTCCCACTGGTGTTCAGCGGTCTGATTGTGGCGTATGGCTTTATTCTGCTATTGGGGCGAGCGGGCTTTATCACGCTGTCCCTGGCATCGATTGGGGTTGACCCCGCGTGGTTTGGCCGCTTTGTGTATACCCCTCAGGGGCTGGTATTGGTGTATGCCTACTTCTTGGTACCCCGTGTGGTGCTGGTGATGCTGCCAGTGGTACAAGGGCTCAACCGCCGCCAGTTAGTGATGGCCGAAAGCTTTGGCGCTACTCGTTGGCAGCAGATTCGTGACGTTTACCTACCGCCGTTAATGCCCGCGTTAGTCTCCTCATGGAGCCTATGCGCAGCCGTTGCCTTCGGCGCCTATGGTACCGCCCTGGCGCTTACCGGTTCCCAGATCAATCTGCTGCCACTACTGCTTTACAGCAATATTTCCGATGCGGGGTCGGATATGGCCTCTGTTGCTCTTCTTGCGCTGCTAATGATGTGTTGCTGCTTGTTGCTAACCCTTCCCGGCGAATGGATTCGTCGACGTTCTCGGCATCGATAGCGTTTGCGGGGCAATGAATTTGCCCCGCTCTATATTCGATGAGAGCTAGTATTTGATGCTAGGCTACAGTGCCCTGCATTCAGAAATCCGCCATGACCCAAACACCCTCCCAAACACTCACCGTCAGCCAGCTCAACCAGCGCGCCAAGCAGACCCTTGAACGCGATGTGGGGGAAGTGTGGGTGGAAGGCGAGCTCTCCAACGTTTCCCGCCCGGCGTCGGGCCATGTCTATTTCACGTTGAAGGATGACCGGGCTCAGATTCGCTGTGCGCTGTTTCGTCAGCGGGCGCGGTTTGTCTCGGCACCGATGCGCGACGGTGATCAGGTAAAACTGCGCGGGCGGGTATCGCTATTTGAGCCGCGCGGTGACTACCAACTGATTGCCGAGGCCGTTCAGGCCGCAGGGCTGGGTGAGCTACTGGCAGCCTTCGAGCGTTTAAAGACGCAGTTAGAAGGCGAAGGGGTGTTTGCTAACGCCCGGCCGCTGGCCTTCCCGCCCCGAAAGCTGCTGATTCTAAGCTCTGCCACGGGGGCGGCCATTCGCGATGTGTTGGCAGTTCTGGAAGCTCGCTGGCCGCTGGCCGATGTGACGCTGATTCCGGTGCCGGTACAGGGGGCAGAAGCCGCCCCGTCAATGATATCCGCCTTGGCGCTGCTCAACCGCCAAGCGCGGCTAGACCCAGAGCGCGATGTCATCCTGATTACCCGCGGCGGCGGTAGCCTGGAAGATCTGTGGGCATTTAATAACGAGCACCTCGCGCGGGCGATTTTTCACTCCCGGCTGCCGGTGATGTCGGCGGTGGGCCACGAGGTGGATGTCACCCTCGCGGATTTCGCTGCAGACATGCGCGCACCCACGCCGTCTGCTGCTGCCGAGCGATTAGTACCCGACCAGCACACCCTTAAGCGCCAGTTAGAACATCAGCAAAGTAGATTACAACGAGCCATGCAGGCACGATTAGAGCGCGACAGCCAGCGGCTGGATACGCTACGCGCCAAGCTACGCCACCCCGGCGAACAGCTCAACCGCCAGCGCCAGCACTTAACTGCCCTCTCCCAGCGCTTAAATCGCGCCATGCAGCAAACCCTCAACCAGCAAAAAGCCCAAACGGCACAGCTGCGCAGGCGTTTAATCAGTCAAGATATGACACGGCTACATCGTGCGGAAAGCGAGCGTGTGAATCAGCTACAGCGACGCTTGGGCAATGCGATACATCGCCAGCTGGAGAACAACCAAACCCGCTTGAAAGCCGCCGCCCGTGAGCTTAATGCGGTCAGCCCGCTGGCAGTGCTGGGGCGTGGTTACTCGATTGCCCAGGATGAGCAGGGCCAGGTGATTCGCCGCGCTGAAGATACCCAGCCCGGCCAGAAGCTTAAACTGACGCTCGGTGAAGGCAGGTTGAGCGTGGAAGTTAAGCGGCGTCTAAAGTCCGGAGTTTAAAGACCTAGGCTAAATGGCCGATACCCTATAATAGTGAGGAGAGGATATCGCCATGAAGATAGGATTTTCATCATTTACACTGATTAATCAGCGCCAGGATAAGCCGCAGTTTTTAACGTCTACCCGCGTTAACCCACAAAAAAGCGAGCCTGCCTCCGCCCCTGCGGAAGACGACCCGTTCACAAAGCGTCTTAAAAAGCAGCGGGAGGCGTTGGAGAGCTTGGCTTCGCTCCCAAGTGCCAAGGAATCTTCTCAGCAGAGAGCCAGTGAAAAAGTGGGATTCCTGCGCCAGCGGCTTGAGATGCTAAAAGCAATGATGCGCTTTGCCTCTCCTGAGCAGCTTAAAAACATGGCCAAGGAGCTTAAGAGCATCGCTCGAGAGCTTGGTGGGGCAGCTAAGCTACTGGACAACCAAGGAGGCGGTAGCGCTGGAATCACGGCTACGCCTTCAGTAATGCAGCCTATAGCGGCTCCAAGCAGTGCCGGCTCAGCAGAATCGCAGGCGGGTGGTCATGAAGGCGCACAGGAAAAGGTGCCTACCGATGCTAAGCTAGCCAGTATTGAAGCCGAACTAAAAAGCACTGAAGAAGGTGCTGAAGCAAGTTCTAAAGAGGGATCTGAAGAAGATAACGCAGAGAATGCGGAAAAAGTGGCTGGTTTTGCCGAAGGCGCTGAAACAGACGCACTTGGCTCGTTACCAAGCTTCGCCACTCTCATTCAAAATGAAGACAATCGTTCAAGACCCAATGGCCCGAGCGCCAGTGAACACGCATTACGCGGCGTATTAACGGATGCCCAAAAAGAGCTGCGCGAAGCCGTTAACGAACTCAAGATTCGACTGAGAGAAGAAGACAAAGAAGCCCGCCGTGAGCTTAAGAAAGCGGAAGAAGACATGGCGAAGGCCGATCGCGCTATTGCTGCATCAACCTCTGATGCCCTCTACTCCTCGTTAGGTCAGTTACTGCCTTCATCATCAATCGCGATTTCAGTGTTGCCATCATCAATCAATATTGAGGTGTAGCCATAAATAAGGCGCTACTTTTATCAGTAGCGCCTAGGTTTGCAGCACATTTAAACGTACCAAACTCTGTGGTTAATGGCCTTTTTTCTGCTCGTCCGATTTTTTGCTGTCGGAGCCCTTATTAACGTGATGGGTATCCGGCATCGGATTGGCATCATCGTGATGATCGTCACGATCTTTAGGGGCTTTTTTATCTTTCTCATTGGGCTGGTTCATCGCGTCTTCCTTACTGTCGGTGGTCTTAACTTCTTAAATCCCTTGGCCATAAAAGCCATCGAGACTCCCTGAATAGCGTGATGAGCTTAAGAGAGAGCAAATGCTTATCGCTTTAAGCTGCCTTTACTGTAGTCCTTCTAATGCTATTTTCAATCATCTAAAATATATTTAAGAGCGCGGGAAACGCTAATAAACTGAGCAAAAGCATAAACCTATAAAATAAAACCCATTAAAACCAAGGTACATTAGTAATAACAATGCCTTCGATGGTCTATCGCTATCACCCTGATCTGTGTTGGATTTAATATACCTATAAAAACAGTGGCCGCTTTCAGGTGGCCACTGTTCACTATTAAGGCGTGCGGTTTGTGCCTGAGCCCTGGGTATTTCCAGATGGCGTATTCGAATTCGCCAAGCCTTGGCTATGTCGTTCAGAGCTACCCTGTTCAGAGCTAGCCATCCCAGGGCGGTCTCGCTGCTCAGGACTGGTTTTCTCAGCAGGCACAGGCGTGTCTTTTACTTCACTCGCCTTATCCTGAGGGGCATTCACATCAGCCTCCTTATCTTGAGAAACCTTGCCCTGGTGAGAAGCTTCCTTATAGGACTCAACCTTTTCGTGGAGGCTATGCTGCGCCTTATCCATTTGTTCTTGTCCCGTTTGAGCGGCTTTATGCAGGGCACGGTCGCGATATTCGCCGAAATATTCGTCCTCTTTCTTGGTCGCCGGGAATATGCCGCCCAAAGCAGCGCCCAGTGCAAAACCTAACGCACCGACCACTAGCGGGTGCTCCTGAATAAAATCAGACGCCTGCTGTTGTGTTTGGCGGGTGCGTTGCCCCATAGAATGCAAGCTATCTTGTGCGCCATGCTGGAGATGAGAAGTCGACTCTCGCATGCTATCCCCCATGTGGTGGGCCTTTTCACCCCACTGATGCGCCGTTTGCTTGGCCCTGTCACTCAAATGGTGCGCTGAGTCTTTAGCCTTATGGGCCATTTCGCTAAGCCGGCCTTCGCTGTCTGTATGGTGCTCCGGAGCACCAGCCACCCCCGCAGGTGTGCCATAGGAATTCTCAGCACCAGAGTAAAAACGCTGGTCAACAGGGGAAGCATAGCGATGCTGGCGTGCCTCATTCGGGTTGCGCTGCGCCAGCATCAACCAACCTATACCAGCGCTGGTGAGTAGAAAGGGCAGCGGATTCTGCTTAATGGTCGTACCTAAATTAGACACGAACTCGTTGGCACCCCCATGACGTAGATACTCATAAGAGGTGTTCAATAGCTGCTGAGGAGAAAACCGCTCTTCGATTTCATGCAGAGTCGAATCGAGGCGCTCGCGCGATTGATTGATATCCCTTTCAATCTCTTCTGAGTTGCGCTGTTTATCATGATCCGTCATTTCAACTCCTCCTTGACGTTGCGTTGATGCTTCTTCGCAAACGCTTTATCTGTTTGTAAGCTGTTTATGGTGCGAGTAGGCATCATATTTTGGGCCTGAATTTTCTTAAGCCCTGCCGTCAACATAATGAAGCCAATTAAGGTCGCTACACCGCCGACAATGATCGCCGATAGCCATGGCGTGGTATCGGGGGGCAGCACTTCATTGAGCAAAAAAATTGCCGCCGCGAGCAGCGCCAGAAAGCCGCCGAACAGTACCGCACCAGCAATTGCGATTGCGGCTATTGCCGCCATTGCCTGATGGGTTTTTTCTGACATTTCTGTCTTGGCAAGCTCTGCTTCATTGCGAACTAACGAGCTAAGCTCCTGCATCACCGTGGATAATAGTGATCCCACCGAAGAACTTTGTGGCGTGGTTTTGTTATCTGAATCCATTCTGTGCCTCCCTGCTCTCGAAAAGAGCGCCTACATGGTTAAAATCGTTCGCTAGTCCCTTGCTCGTTTACACCGCCACGCCCATGGGAAGGACCATCTGAAAGGCTAGTAGACGGGGTTCCAGGCGTAGTGGGCTTGGGAGCCGAACCAGTCGGCGGCATGGAGGGCGTAGAACCCTGCATCGGGCTACCCGCCGTGTAGTTAGGCGAAGGATTTAAATGGTGCCCTTCAGTGGTAGCGTCAGCAGTATGCGTGTGGTGGCTAGAACTACGTAAAAACCGGGAGACTAAAAATCCTGCCGCTATTAATCCACCCACAAACAACGCCGGTTCACGGCGACTAAAGCTCTGGGCTTCACTGCATACGCTGCGTAAGTCTTTATCTCGCAGATTATGGGAAAAGCGCTCGGTAGTGTCTGCAAATTTTCTCGCTTGTTTAGAGAAAAATGGCTGCTGCTGCTGATCAAATTCATCCGCCATTTTTTGCAGAACGCCGGTCAATTTTTGGGTCTGTTCCGCAGCATTATCGCGTTGCTGAGTGTAATAATCCTCAGCTTGCTGTTGAACTACCTCACCTACTTCATGAACTGACTCATGCCCTTGTTGCTTGAGTTTTTCTGCCGTCAATGTCTCTGATTGAGTGTCCGGGTGTGGGGAGCCTGGGCCTGTATTTGTCTGATTTCCTTGATCGATCATCTGTCACTTCCTCCTTGTCGTCTCACTTGTCAGCATCCGTGGTGAAACAAAATCATCGCAACGTCAAATCTACTCAGCACAATACAAATAAACTAATTTTAAAGAGATAAATTTATAAGTTTAAATAAACCTAACTCTTACGGCCTATCTATTACGGATCATCTATTACTGGTTTATTTTTTACCAAGTAGACCATCTATAAAACATAGCGGGCAGCCAACCATTGTCAATTTATGTCTACCAGAACTTATCAAAAAAGATGACTAGTTAACAAACATTAATAACATAAGTTAACTATTAAAATTAAAACATTAGATACAAACTAAAAATAAACTCTAAACTTGATTTTTAATATTATTAAATTAAATAACTACTTGATTAGCCCGCTCTGAGTTTGCTTATTTCTACATCTTTGGTCTACGTTAAAGGGTGACGAGAACCCGAGGATGGGTAGGCGTATTTTTGTGCCAACCGTTTTGTACCAACTATTCTGTGCCAACAATGGAGTGACCGCACATGAGTGATCAACAGCAACCCCCACAGCATCAAGATAAGCAGCCTGGCGATGAACACGCCATGCACCCTGAGCCTGAATACATTCGCGAGAGCTATCGCGGCGCTGAAAAGCTGCTTGATAAAGTGGCGATTATTACCGGCGGCGATAGCGGTATTGGCCGCGCAGTGGCAGTTCACTACGCCCGCGAAGGTGCCGATAGCGTGATTGTGCACCTGAAAGAAGATAAAGATGCCGAAGATACCAAGCGGCTGGTAGAAGCTGAAGGCCGCCGATGCCTAGTGCTGAAAGGCGATGTCGCTGAACCTGCATTTTGCCGAGAGATCGTTAAGCGCACCCTAGACCACTTCGGTAAGATCAATATTGTGATCAATAATGCCGCTGAACAGTACGATTGGGATGACATTACCGAGATTCCCGATGATCAGCTGCTGCGCACGTTTCAGACCAATATCTTCAGCCACTTTTATCTCACCAAATCGGCTCTGCCGCATCTCAACAAGGGCGACACCATTATCGCCACCTCATCAATCAATGCCTTTAAAGGTAATGATACGCTGATTGATTACACTGCCACCAAAGGTGCCATTCAAGGTTTGGTGCGTTCGCTGGCGATGTCGTTGATGGATCGTGGTATTCGCGTGAATGCCGTGGCACCAGGACCAGTGTGGACACCGCTGATACCGGCAAGCTTTGATGAAGAGAAAGTCGCCTCATTTGGTAATCAGGTACCCATGAAGCGCGCAGGCCAGCCTAGCGAAATGGGCCCTGCCTATGTCTACCTGGCCTGCGAAGAGTCATCCTATATGAGCGGCCAAACGTTGCACTTAAATGGCGGCGTTATCTTAAATACCTAAGGGTTTGATTAAGAGAGAGCAAACATTAACAGGGCGGCTTTAAGCCGCCCTGGCTCAAAAACACTGCAGCGTTAAAATGTTCCCGATCGGGAATATCTCCCTTCAGAAAGCCTTCTAAACTACTAAAAATTATCGCTTGGGAATAATCATCGTATTTATCCGCTATCAATATTGGATTACCAAGCCCCTCCTCTCACTGCCGTTTAGGAATAGCGGTCGAATAGGTATTGAGATTTAAGAGATGTTGATCCGTTTGCTGCAATGCCTCAAGTGCCTTAGGCCGGTCAAACTCCGCCAATAAGCTGCACAGTACTTCCGAGACCGCTAATGCGGGAGTTAGCGTATGGAAGAAGCTATCACTTTCCGTGGGGCAAAAAATAGCCTGCTCTGACAGCGCTACCAGCGGCGACACTTCGCTATCGGTGATCGAAACAATCCCCACCCCCTGCTCTTTTGCCAGCTGGGCAAGTTCCAGCGTCCCTGTGGCATACGGTTTGATGGAGATAACCAGCATTACGTCTTCCGATGTCGCGCGAATTAGCGCGTCTCCACCGGTTCCTCCTGGCCCATCCAGATGAACCGAACGGTCACCCAAAAGGGTCATCACATAATGGAAATGCCAAGCAACGGCATGGCAGGATCGCAAACCTAGCACGTAAACCTTTCTTGCTGACCTCAACCGATTGGCGGTGGCTTGCAACCGTTTGAGCGAATCGGGCTCGCTGAGCTTAGCAAGCTGGGCACTCAGCCCTTGAAGCATATGCGAGGCGATATCGCCTTCCAGCGCTTCACTGCCTTCCTCTACTCGCTGACGAACCTTGGCGGCAAAACCATCGCCGCCCTGACGCAGCGCCGCCGCATAATGCGCGCGAAGTTCGTCATACCCAGACAAGCCTAAAAACTTTGCCAGCCGGGTCATGGTGGCGGGCTGTACCCCCGCTAGGCGCGCCACCTCGCGCATGGAAACCAACGCCACTTCCTCGGGATGCTCAAGAACGTAGCGAGCTGAACGTTGCAACTGCGGTGACATAGCATCGTACTGGGCAATTATCTGCTCTTTCAGCGGCATAGGCGGTTGCTCTCTAAAAATAGTCGGTAGGCTCTTTGAAAAAGATCCATATGTTTCATTATATATAAAAATGATTTATTTGTTGTAAATATCTCTATAGATGTGCCAATCTCATTGTCATATGAATTTCTCACCGTTTAATAATGAGGGAAAGGATCCATGACGCGTATTCTTCACCGTGGCATTGGCGGGGCCCTGCCCCATGCAGCGTCGGCGCAGGGCGTCTATATCACCGATACCGCTGGGCGTCGCTATTTGGATGGATCAGGAGGCGCGGCGGTCACCAGTGTAGGCCACGCACACCCGGAAGTGCTGGCGGCGATGCGCTCGCAGATCGATCATCTCTGTTACGCCCATACCGCTTTTTTCACCACCGATGCTGCCGAAGCGCTAGCTGAAAAGCTGGTGGATTTAGCCCCGGTCGGGCTGGATTATGTCTACCTGGTATCGGGGGGTTCGGAGGCCGTTGAAGCGGCGCTGAAAATGGCCCGGCAGTACTTTGTCGAGATTAATCAGCCCCAGCGGCGGCATATCATTGCCAGACGCCAGAGCTACCACGGCAACACCATCGGCGCACTGGCCACCGGGGGCAATGCCATGCGGCGCCAGCAGTTTCAGCCCATCCTGCCAGAAACCCACCACGTATCGCCCTGCTATGCCTATCGCGACAAAGCCGCCGATGAAACGCCAGAGGCCTACGCTGCACGGCTTGCCGATGAGCTTGAGGCGAAGATTCTAGAACTTGGCCCCGAGGAGGTGATGGCCTTTGTTGCCGAGCCCGTCGTTGGCGCCACCTTAGGGGCAGTGGCCTCTGAGGCGGATTACTTCAAACGCGTTCGGGCCATTTGCGATAAGTACGGCGTACTGCTGATCCTCGACGAGGTGATGTGCGGCATGGGCAGAACCGGTAAGGTATTCGCCTGCGAACAGGATGGAGTAACGCCGGATATCGTCACCATCGCCAAAGGCCTCGGTGGCGGCTATCAGCCCATCGGCGCGGTGATGCTATCGGCCAACATCTATGCCAGTTTTGCCAATGGATCTGGACTGTTTCAGCATGGCCATACCTACCTTGGCCACCCTGTCGCCGCTGCAGCCGCTAACAAAGTGGTTGAGATCATTGCACGGCCAGAGACGCTGGCCAACGTTAATGCCATGGGGGAGAGACTGCAGAGTGGCCTTGAAGCGGCGCTCGGCGCATCCCCCCATATCGGCGATATTCGCGGCAGGGGCTTGTTTCGTGGTATCGAGATTGTGGCGGACAGAGATAGCAAAGCGCCTTTTGATCCAGCTCGCAAGCTTCACGCCAAGATCAAACGCCAGGCCATGGCCCGTGGCCTGATCAGCTACCCCATGGGCGGCACCATTGATGGCATTAACGGCGACCATATCTTGCTGGCACCGCCCTATATCATTGAACCTTGCGAAGTAGATTTGATGATTGAGCTTATTGCCGAGGCCATCGACGCCGCTATCGCAGAGTAATAAAACAACAACCATCTGAATAACAATCTAGATAACGATCTGACTGGAGCTAAGCCATGACAACTTCCATGACACCCTCTCCCTGCCCGCCCATTACCGATGCTGACTGGCCTGAAGAGATCGCTGATTTACGCGATGGCTTTGCTGGCGCGCTCAACGTCTACCGCACCATGGCCCACCATCCGGCACTGCTTTGCGCGTGGACTACCTTGCGCCAGCACGTTGTGAAGGAGAATGCCTTAGGCCCGGAACTGACCGAGGTGGTGATTCTTCGCGCAGGCCTGCGCATGGGCGCGGACTACGAATGGGCCCATCATGTCAGTCGCGCCCTCGCGCTGGGATTCTCTGAGGCCCGGATCAATGCGATTCGCGGCAACCCTGAAGGTGTGGATGGGCTTATCGTTAATGCCGTGGATGCGCTGTTCGATAAGCGCATGCTGGCCAAGGAGCAGGAAGCCGAACTTGCTGAGGCGATCGGTCGCAAGGCAGTGATCGACCTGATCGCCATGGTAGGCTTCTATTCGGTGCTGGGTTATCTGCTTAAAACCTACGACACACCGATAGATGACAATATTCAACAAGAAGCGCAAAACATGCCGGCGCTGTTTTCAATAGCGCCGGGTGTCACCTCATAAACTAGCGGTGCTAACGATGCCCCCTTTTAAAAAGCCGGTTACGTTAGCTGCTTGACCAACACCTTTGATTTACGGGCGTGGTTGTAGGTTTCACGCCTGAGTGTGGGCAGGTCTTCCAGGCTGGCGGCGCGGAAGCCGTGCTCGACAAACCAGTGGGCGGTGTGGGTCGTCAGCACGAATATCTCTTTTAAACCCCGCTGGCGGGCACGGCGTTCCATGGCTTCTACCAAGCGCTCGCCTCGCTCGCCGCCTCGGTAGCTGTCGTGAACGGCTACGCAGGCCAATTCGGCAATACTGGAGTCATTGAATACGTGCAGTGCGGCGCAGCCGATCACCATGCCATCGCGTTCGATCACCATGTAGTCATCAATTTCGTGCTCTAGCCGCTCACGGGAGCGCGCGACTAACATGCCACGGCGCTCTAACGGCTCTAATAGTTCAAGCAGACCCGCCACGTCGTTTAAGGTAGCCGGACGCAGCTGTTCGTAGCGGTGCTGGGTAATCATGGTGCCCACGCCGTCACGGGTGAACAGCTCACCGAGCAAGGCATCGTGGTTGCGCCAGGAGAGCAGGTGCGTGCGTGCAACACCCTCACGGGCAGCGGTACAAGCCGCCTGTAAGTGGCGGGCCAATTCGCTACCGGGGATAGCCGTGTTTAAGCGTGGCTCCGCTTCTGCCGGGGAGAGCTGGCGCAGCAGCGCGCCATGCTCATCTTCCAAGCCTTCGGATTCACCGAGCAGAATCAGCTTATCGGCTTTCAACGCCACGGCGGCATGCTGGGCCACTTCCGAGGCATCTAAATCAAACACTTCGCCGGTGCTTGAGAACCCCAGCGGTGGCAACAGCACCAATGAACCTTTCTCCAGCAGGCCTTCGATGGCGCTGGCTCGCACCCGGCGCACTTCACCGCTGTGGTCGAAATCGACTCCTTCGCGCACGCCTAATGGTTTGGCGGTCACCAAATTGCCAGAGATCACGCTGAGTTCTACCCCATGCAGCGGTGTGCTGGGCAGGCCCAGGGAAAGGCGCGCTTCTAACCATAGCCGCTGATGGGCGGCAACCTGTTCCACATGGGCCATCACCGCACGATCCGCTACCCAGCGACCATCGATACGGGTGGGTTCAACGCCAGCGGCGGTGAGCGCTTCATGCACCTGGGGGCGAATGCCAAACACCACCACCAGGCGAACGCCCAGGGTATTCAGCAGCGCCAAATCCTGAATAAGCTGCTCCCCTCGGCCAGACGCCATCGCTTCGCCTTCAATTAAGATGACAAAGGTTCGCCCCCGGTGCGCATTAATGTAGGGGGAAGCGTTACGAAACCAATCAACAAAGGGGAAGCGCGTATCCAAGGGCCGCTCTCCGGCAGCAGGTGAAAAGAAACAGACGTTTAGCACGTCTAACCTATCTACTTTAACAGAGCACGAAAAACAGCGGCACCTTCTAATGAAGATGCCGCTGACATTTTTACTGCTGAGATATCGCTAAGCGCTTTCGAGCCGTGGCGTACTGCTTGTTGTTTTGTTAACCAAACATGCCTTTAAACATAAAGAAGAACAGGATGGCTAGGCCAGCACCCGCAGGCAACGTAATCAACCAAGACATCACAATGGTGCCGATCACGCGCAAGTTCAGCGCTGCCATACCGCGTGCCAAACCAACGCCTAAAATCGCGCCCACAAGAGTATGCGTAGTAGAAATCGGCAGACCCGTACCCGAGGCCAACACCACCGTTGTTGCCGCTGCCAAGGTGGCCGCAAAACCGCGGCTAGGTGTTAGCTCAGTAATGCCGGTACCCACGGTGGCGATAACTTTATGCCCGTAAGTGACCAGGCCAACAACGATGCCACCGCCGCCCAGCACCAGCACCCACCAAGGCACTAACGCCGCGCTGTCAATCACACCTTCGCTGCGCACAACGCTAATCACCGCTGCTAGCGGGCCAACTGCGTTAGCCACATCGTTAGAGCCGTGGGCAAACGCCATGGCACAGGCGGTAAAGATCATGAGTACGCCGAATACGCGCTCAACGTTAGCATAGCCAAAGTGGTCGCTAGCGCTCTGCACATATTTGATACGCCGCTGCATAACAATACCCAGCGCCATAATCATAACGCCTAGCAAAATAGACAGCAGAAAGCTTTGGCCAAAGGTGAGATCCAATCCAACGTGGGTAAGCCCTTTGGTCAACGTCACCATCGAGACAATAAATCCGACTAGGAAGATATACCCAGGCACATAGCGCTTGGCAGCAGCGAAGGGGTCTTTGTTTTCAAAAATCAGATGGTGAACCGACTTAAACAGAACAAAACCGATGGTGCCAGCGAGCAGCGGCGAGATAATCCAGCTCGAAGCAATGGTGCCGACACGACTCCAGGCAACCGCCTCAACGCCAAGCCCTACGGCACCAAAACCGACGATGGCACCGACGATGGAGTGAGTGGTAGATACCGGCCAACCCCGCGCCGACGCCACCATCAGCCAAATAGCAGCAGCCAATAGCGCCGACAGCATGCCGTAGACTAACAGCTCTGGATTCGCTTCCAGCAAGACAGGATCAAGCATCCCGCCACGTATCGTTGCAGTAACCTCGCCACCGGCCAGCCAAGCACCGAGGAACTCAAAAATCACCGCGATAATAATAGCTTGTTTGATGGTGATCGCTTTCGATCCCACCGAGGTTCCCATCGCATTGGCGACGTCATTGGCACCGACGCCCCAGGCCATAAAGAAGCCAAACAAACAGGCCAGGATAATGAAGATTTCACCGTGTTGGGCAATAATCAGCATGAAGCTCCCCTTAGCGGGCGGTCAGGATCTGCAGACGGCTACCCACGCGCTCAGCGCGATCGGATAATTCACCCACCCATTCAATAATCTTGTAGAGAAAGATCACATCAACGGGAGGCAGTTGACTCTCAAGCGCAAACAGTTGGCGGCGAATCGACACCTGTTGACCATCGGCTTCATGCTCAAGTGTGTGTAACTCGCGGATCATGTTCTGCATCACATCGGAAACGTTGCGCCCAAAACCCGATTCCAATAGTTCTTTGAGCTCTTCCAATGCTTGGCGCGCTTGGGCCACACAGGCAACGCTGGTGGTAATATAAGCGCGCATGGGTTCCGCCAACTCGTCAGGTACGCGCATTTTACGCCCCAGCATAATGCCGGTAATGTCACGTACCTTATTGGCAATTTTGTCCTGTACGCTGATCAGATCGAGCAGGTCAGAGCGCGATACGGGCAGGAACATAGTGTTAGGTAGGTTTAACCGTAGCTCTGTTTTCAACGTGTCTGCGTCATGCTCTAAACGAGTGACGTTTTCACGCAGTTCAGCAGCGCGGTCCCAATCACCAACAAGCGATGCCTCAAAGAACGGCAGTAGCTGGTCGGCGCATTCATTGGCCTTGACGATGTGGGCCAGCAACGGCTGGAATGGCGAGCGGCCAAACATCGAGGAAAAAGGGTTGGAGGTAACCATAGAGCCTTTAAGCCTGTTTTCGGGAAGCCTGGAAATGGCGGCGCCAGTATAAAGAGTGCGCTCGCCGCCGTCATGAAAAGTTCATAAATGTAATCAAATATTCATCTAAATGTCATGATAATGAGGTGGCTAGCGCCATGAAAACCCCAACTCCCATTGAAGTAGAAATCAAGCTAGCCCTTGCCCCCACAGGGCCTGCCGCTCTTGCGCAACACCCACTGCTCAGCGAAAAAAACTTTCAGCAACAAACCTTGACCAATAGCTACTTTGATACGCCTGAAGGTGATTTGGCCAATGCACGCATTGTCTTACGCCTACGCCAAGTCGATGGCCTCGTGCTACAAACCGTCAAAACCGCAGGCCACGGTAGCGGCGGCCTCTCCCAACGACAGGAGTGGGAGTGGCAAGTTCCTGACGCTCAGTTAGATCTCACCGCGCTAGCAGCACTACCTCCTTTTCAAGGCGAGCTTAGCGGCGTATTGGATTCCCTGACCCCTCAACTCAGCACCAATTTCACACGACGCAGCTGGCAGTTGAAGGGAGGTTTAGCCACCTCCAGCGCCACTGACCAGGATCAGGACCAGGAGAGCCATATCGAACTGGTACTGGATGAAGGTGAGATTAGTAGCGCTGGCTACCGCACGCCAATTCGAGAAATGGAACTTGAGTTAAAGGGCGGCGACCCGGAAGCACTTTGGACACTGGCGCTCATTCTGGCTGAACAGATTCCCTTGCGCCCATCAGATAGCAGCAAAGCGGCTCGTGGCAATGCGTTAAGCGCCCAACACTGGCCATTACCCGACGCACAATCGCCTGCCGAGTGGCTCCACCGCGCCACCCTCGCGCTGGATGCCTACCACGATAGCCGGCAAGCCACTTTTCTAGCCGATGCCCGGCAGGCACTGGCCACCCTTGCCGAACACCCAACACTTGATGACGCGGATAGGGCTCTTGCGGCTCTCCTGCCCGGCGCATTAGATACCTACGGCCAGCCAAGCACCGCTTACGGTAAGTCGGCGTTAGCACTTGCGCATCGCTTCACGTACCAAACCGCGCTACGCTAACGGTTTAGCGCTTTTTCTAAGGCTTTTTCAGTCCCACTTCAGGACGATTTAATGAATTTTCACTTAACCCCTGGCGCGGAAGGCCTGCGCACCCGGCTGTTTCATATCATTTTTGAATCAGATACACCGGGTGCGAAAGCGTTCGATATCGCCCTGATTGGGCTTATTTTATTAAGTGTCGCGGTCATTCTACTGGGCAGTGTTGAAGCTTATGCAGAGCGCTACGGCGAGTTGTTTTACTACCTTGAGTGGGCGTTTACGGTGCTGTTCAGCATTGAGCTGATCTTGCGCATTTACTGCTTGGAACGCCCCACGCTCTACTTAAAAAGCTTTTATGGCATTGTCGATTTAATTGCCGTTCTGCCCACTTGGCTGGTGCTACTCGTGCCCGGCGCCCATGGGTTGGTGATTGTGCGCTTGCTGCGGGTGCTGCGTATTTTCCGCATTTTGCGTTTAATGGAATTTGTCGGCGAAGCGCGCCTTCTGATGGATGCGCTTAAGCGCAGCATGAGGCAGATACTGCTGTTTTTTAGCGGCGTATTTATGGTGGTAACACTGTTTGCAGCTTTGATGTACAACATTGAATCACCCGAATCAGGCTTCACCAGCATACCGATGTCGATGTACTGGGCCATCGTTAGCATGACTACGGTGGGTTATGGCGACATTGTACCCGCCACCGCCCTGGGTAAATCGATTACCGTTATCCTGATGCTGCTCGGTTACTCAATTATTGCCGTCCCCACCGGGGTCTTCTCCGCCCAGGTAATTCGCTCCATTCGCGAAGAGCGTTACTCAGAAGAGGCCTGCCCCGGCTGTGGGCATGAGCGCCATGAAAAGCGTGCCCGCTACTGCCTACGCTGCGGCACTTGGCTGGACGAAGACAGCGAAGACCCGCATAAAGCCGAACAGGAGCCATCTACTGACTAATTTACTGGAAAGGTGTGATATCGCCGCGCCCTTCGCGAATGATCTTAGGCGGGAGTTCGCGCAGATCGATGACGCTGGTGGGGTCTAGATGGCAGGCACCACCGTCGATAATCGCATCCAAGTGCGCACCGAAACGCTCTCGGATCTCTTCCGGGTCGTTCATGGGCTGATCATCGCCCACCGGGATCAGCGTTACGCTCATTAATGGTCCACCTAATGCCGCCAGTAATGCGTGTGTAATACGGTGATCCGGCACGCGAACACCAATGGAGCGCCGCTTGGGGTGCAATAACAGCCGCGGCACTTCTGAAGTGGCATCCAGAATAAAGGTATAGGGTCCTGGGGTGTAGGCCTTTAGCAGCCGAAACACATCGTTATCAACCTTAGCGTAAGTGCCAATTTCCGATAAATCGGAACATACCAGTGTAAAGTTGTGCTTATCATCCAAGGAACGTAGCCATTTGATTTTCTCAATGGCCTTCTTCTCGCCCAAGTGGCAGCCGAGCGCATAACCCGAGTCAGTAGGGTATGCGACAACGCCCCCTTTACGGATGATCTCAATCGCCTGATCGATCAGCCGCTTTTGCGGGTTCTCCGGGTGAATCTGAAAGTATTGGCTCATTAGTTGCTCCTGTCCGTAGGCTCTACTCTTACCGCACTGCTATAGCACGCCATCATATCGCACGCACTTAATATACAAACGCACTTAAATACAACAGTGTAAATGCTTAGCGAATCACCCTGCGGCAAGCATACCAGCAGGTGCATCGCGAAGGTGTACCAAACGCGGGTGCTGCCAAATAGGGGGCGCCGCCGTACGCGGTATCATGCTCATACTGCCGGGGGCCGCATGGCTACCGGGAAAGTGAAAGTCACTGCCCATAGAGGCGTACAACTCACGCTCTACTAACTGGCGCGCCAGGTCGCGAGTGCTGTCGGGGTTCTGCTGACCGCTCACTACCTCGACCCCTTGACCACCCGCCGCCTGAAAGGTATCCATCAATAGGCCGCGCTTGCGCCGGGTTAAACCGTGGCGCAGCGGATGCGCAATCACTGCAACGCCGCCTGAAGCGACAATCCAGCCCACGGCTTCACTGATGTCAGGCCAGTGGGCTTTGACATCGCCCTTCTTGCCACTGCCTAAATAGCGCTTAAACGCGCTGGCCCAATCCGGCACTAAGCCCTCCTCTACTAGCGCACGGGCAAAATCTGGGCGTCCCAATGGTCGGTCACTGCCTGCCTGAACACGGGCTTTTTCCAGCGCATTGCCCAAGCCTATTTTTTCCAGCCGTTCGGCAATCACTTCCGCCCGCTGAATGCGCGCGGCACGCTGCTGAATCAAGCCGTCTACCATTGGCCCCTGCAAACCACCCGGCATCAGCGCAACCACATGAATATTCACACCCTGCCAGCGTGTGGATAACTCGCAGCCTGGGACAAGACACACACCCTCCTGCGCAGCAGCAAGCCCCGCTTCCTCAATGCCGTCCATGGTATCGTGGTCGGTCAGCGACATATGCGTTAGCCCGCGCTCGGCACATAGCGCTACAAGCTCGGTAGGCGTTAGGGCGCCGTCCGAAGCCGTTGAGTGCATGTGCAGATCAACCGGATAGCGCTGATCGGCATCAAAGGTGTAGGGAAGTCGAGGCATATGCATGACGCCGTGTGGTCAGTTTGTCAGAATGCACCGTTGAGCTGTGAATAAAGCGCTCTCAGTGCGTAAGATATGGTGCGCGCTTATCTCAGCCCGGTCAATTGACGCTAGCGCTGCACCCTCGCCTTTTCAAGGAGTTAACCTCAAATGCTGTATGCCATTATTAGTGAAGATGTGCCCAATAGCCTAGAGCGCCGTTTAGCGGCCCGGCCTGACCATTTAGCGCGCCTTGAAGCGCTGCGTGACGAAGGCCGTATCATACTCGCTGGCCCTCATCCTGCCATCGATGCTGAAAACCCAGGTGATGCAGGCTTTTCAGGCAGTTTAGTGGTAGCGGAGTTCGATAGTTTGGAAAGCGCCAAGGCCTGGGCCGATGCTGACCCATACATGATTGCGGGGGTCTATGCCAAGGTAATTGTTAAGCCATTCAAAAAAGTTTTGCCTTGACCCTAATAGGTGAATATGGAGGGTCCGTCGGCTTTTTCACAGAGCCTGTGGAAAACTCTGTGCAAACCCGGCGGACGCTTTGCGCTAAGCCAGAGATAGCGCCACTGTTAACAAATTGATCATTTTTTAACCACCTGTTCATGAAGACGGATACCTGCGTGACCCAACGTCCCAACGCTTTGCCTCCGCTTGCGGCATTAACCACGCCCATACTGACCTGGAACGAGGGAGCCCCTCACTCGGAAGCGTTTGATGACGTCTATTTCACCCGGGGTGATGGGCGCGCTGAAACCGAACATGTGTTTCTTGGCGCGAACCATCTCCCTGAACGCTTTGCCACCTGGGGAGCATCGCGGCCTTTCGTGATTGGCGAAACCGGCTTTGGTACCGGCCTCAATGTGCTCTGTGCCTGGGCCTGCTTTGAACAACATGCGCCACCCAATGCGCGGCTACACCTGTTATCCACAGAAAAATTTCCGCTGGATCACGAAGCACTGAAGCAGGCATTAAGTGCTTGGCCTTCATTGTCGGCTTATTCACAGGTGCTATGTGCCCAATGGCCTGCGGCCGTTAGCGGCATTCATCGGCTGCACTTAACCGCACGCGTCACCCTTGATCTACATTTTGGTGATACCACGGAGCGTCTGGAACAGCTGGATGGCCAGGTAGACGCCTGGTTTTTAGATGGCTTTGCGCCCTCGAAAAACCCCGATATGTGGCAACCCGAGCTGTTTAACGCTATGGCCGCTCGTTCCCGGCCTGGGGCTACCTTTGCTACTTTTACCTGTGCGGGAATTGTTAAGCGTGGTTTGAAAGCAGCGGGGTTTCACTGGAAAAAAGTACCGGGCTATGGCCGCAAGCGTGAAATGCTCGCGGGCAGTATCGACACGCCACCCGAGGATCAACGTCGCCAGTCAACGCCTTGGTTTACGCCGCCTGTAGCGTTTGATAACCACTCTGCTATGGACGGCGCGATGCATGTCGCCATCGTAGGTGCGGGAATCGCAGGAAGCACCGTTGCGGCGGCGTTAGCACGCCGTGGCCTCAAGGTAACCGTAGTTGAACGCGAAGCGCCCGGCGCGGGCGGCTCCGGCAATCGTCAGGGCGCGCTGTATGTAAAACTGGCCGTTGAGACCAATCACCAGAGCCGGGTCTACCTCGCGGGGCTGCTATATAGCCAGCGCTGGCTGGCACAACAACACGCCAACCAAGCCTTATGGCAGCCCTGCGGCGTGGTGCAGTTGGCAAGTAGTGATAAAGAAGCGCGCCGTCAGCAACGCTTTATGCAGCAGCACCCGCTGCCCACCGAGGTGGTTACTGCGCTTGAAAACCCTGCGCTAACAGAGACCGCAGAGATCAGTATTGATGTGCCCCACGGGCTGTATTATTCACAGGCGGGTTGGGTAAGGCCCAAGGTGCTCTGTGAGCACTTACTCCAGCAGCCAGGCATCACTTTAAGGCTGGGCGAGGTTAGCTCTCTGAGCCAGCGGGAGAATGGTTGGCAGCTTACTTTAGCCGATGGCAGCACGCTTGCAGCCAATCAGGTCGTGATTGCCAGCGCCCATTTGGCCAACCGCTTTGCGCAAACGTCTCAGCTTCCGCTGCAGTCGGTACGCGGTCAGATTAGCGAAACAACGCTTCCTGCGGGGGTAACGGGGCCGAAACGCGTGGTGTGTGCCGGTGGCTATGTGGCGCCTGCTTTGGATGGCGTGCTGACCTTTGGGGCCAGTTTTGTGCCCAATAACATGACTACCAATGTGACGGCTCAAGATCATCAGCGCAATATTGATGAGCTGCGTCAAACGCTGCCTGTATTGGTAGAAGAGCTGAAGCAGGCAGGCGTAGAGCTTAACCCTGCAAACCTACAGGGCCGCACAGCAGTGCGTGCCGCAAGCCCCGACAAAACGCCTTACGCAGGACCAGTGCCGATAGCAGAAGCATGGCAAGCGGATTATGCACTGCTCAGCAAAGATGCCAGCCGAGTGCCCGACAAACGTGGCGAGCACTACCCTGGCCTTTGGATATCAACCGCCCACGGCTCACGCGGGCTAGCCAGCGCGCCGCTTTGCGCTGAGCTAATCGCCTCACGCCTATGCGATGAGCCGATGCCGCTAGAAGCACCGCTGGTCGATCACCTACACCCAGGGCGACGCATTATCAGCGCGATTATTCGCGCTCAGTGATCCCCCTCTTCCTCGTCGTCGGCAATATCACGACCAAACGAGCGCCACTGAGCTAGGGTCATGACTTCGGTCATCTCTAGCTCAAGGTCGTGAGCGATGATCAGCTCATTGCGCTCCAGCTGCTTTTTCAGCTCGGCGACCCAACCGTGCATGCCCTCACCCGTAGTATCCGTGGTGTCGTAACCCTGGCGGGTCACAAAGGCTTCCAGCAGCGCATTGAGTGTCTCGGGTGGCAGCATGCGTGCGGGCACTTCAATAAAACGGCTCATTCACGCTGCTCCCACTCTGCCAAGCGTTCAATAAAGGTGGCTTCATCTATCACTTCAACGCCCATCTGCTCTGCTTTGGTGAGCTTACTGCCTGCCGCCTCGCCAGCGACCAAACAGCTGGTTTTCTTCGAAACACTGCCCGCTACCTTCGCACCCAGCGCCTGCAAGCGCGCTTTGCCTTCATCCCGGGTCATGGTATCGAGAGATCCGGTCAGCACCCAGGTTTGGCCTTCCAACGGCGTGGGGCCCTGGGTAACTTCCGCTTCTTGCCAGATAATGCCCGCTTCAATCAGTGCCGCAATGGTTTCCTGATTATGCGGCTGACGAAAGAAGGTATGCGCGTGGGCAGCTACAATCGGCCCCACATCGTTAACCGCTTCCAGGGCAGGCAACTCTGCCTCCTGGACGGCCTCAAGGGTGCCAAAGTGATTGGCAAGGTTCGCTGCTGTGGCTTCACCTACTTCGCGAATACCGAGTGCGTAAATAAACCGCGCCAGAGTGGTCGACTTGGCTTTTTCGAGCGCGTTAACCAAATTGGTGGCCGACTTTTCGCCCATACGCGGCAGGCTTTTTAGCTGCTCAACGGTTAGCCGGAACAGATCCGCCGGGGTTTTCACCCAGTCTAAATCAACCAGTTGCACTATCAGCTTTTCGCCAAGACCATCAATATCCAGCGCTTTTCGGCTAGCAAAATGCTTTAACGCCTCTTTACGCTGGGCCGCGCAATATAGGCCGCCGGAACAGCGCGCCACTGCTTCGCCCTCAAGGCGTTCGATTTCCGAGCCACACACCGGGCATTGCTCGGGGAAAACAATCACCCTTGCGTCGGCTGGACGCTGATCACTATGAACACTAACCACTTGAGGAATAACATCACCGGCCCGGCGGATCGAGACCGTGTCGCCAATCATGACGCCCAAGCGGGTAATTTCATCTGCATTGTGCAGGGTGGCATTGGAGACGGTAACGCCCGCCACGGTCACCGGTTCAAGGCGTGCCACTGGCGTAATCGCACCAGTGCGGCCAACCTGAAATTCCACGTCGTTCAGCGTGGTAACCTCTTCCTGGGCGGGAAATTTAAACGCCACTGCCCAGCGCGGCGCGCGGGCAACAAAGCCAAGCTCCCGCTGGTAGCGCAAATCGTTCACCTTGATTACTACACCGTCGATATCAAAACCAAGCCCATCGCGCTTTTCACCCAACTGCTCACAGTAGTCGGCAATGGCCTCAGGGCCCTTCACGACCTTCAGCTCTGAACTGGCGCGAAAACCTAGTGACGATAAGCGGGCCATTAATTCGCTGTGAGCGGTATCGCCCAGATCGGGCTCCAAGCGTATCGCCTGGTAGGCGTGAAACTCTAATGGGCGTTTTGCAGTTATACGTGGATCCAACTGACGCAGACTGCCTGCCGCGGCATTACGAGGGTTGGCAAATACCTTGCTGCCCTCTTCTCGGGCGCGCTCATTGAGCGCCTCAAAGCCAGAATGGCGCATAATGACCTCGCCACGCACCTCCAAAAGCTCAGGCACACTCTTGCCCATTAGCTTAAGGGGCACAGAGCGCAGCGTGCGCAGGTTAGAGGTAATTCCTTCACCGGTGCGCCCATCGCCTCGGGTCGCCCCGCTAATGAGAACACCTCGTTCATAGACTAGCGATACGGCGGCGCCATCCAGCTTGGGCTCACAGGTGAACTCGATCTCCTCTGCCGTGCATTCCAAGCGTTCAGCCACCCGCTCGGCAAAAGCGTGAATATCTTCACGGCTAAAGGCGTTATCTAACGACAGCATAGGGATAACGTGGGCCACGGACGGGAAACCATCCGCAGGTGCAGCGCCAACACGCTGGGTCGGCGAATCAGGTGTGATCAGTTCGGGATACTCATCCTCCAACTGCTTTAAACGCTGAAATTGCCGATCATAATCCGCATCCGTCAGTTTGGGCTCATCCAGCACGTAATAACGGTAATTTGCCTCATCCAGGGCGGCACGCAGCTGGGCAATCTCTTCCAGTAGGGGAGAATCAGACTGACTCATGTAATGGTTTCCATACGCACAGCAAAAGTGCAAAAATTTGAAAATACAAAATATGCTGCGTATTGAACAAAAACACCCGCCTTCTGGCAAGAAGGCGGGTGTTTCACAGCAGAAGTTACTTAGCGGACTTGCATATGCCTGTGCAAGCGATGACGCCGCTCAAATTCACGCACACGCTGACGGGCAAACTCAATCGTTTGTGCAGTCATCACACTACGATTTTCATCTTTCAGCTCGCCGCCCATATGGCGTACCACGACCATCGCGGTTTCCACCATGGCTTCAAACGCAGCCGAGCTATCCACAGCACCCGGAAGCGGCATCAGCAGCGTGATGCCTGGCGTCATAAACTCGCCCATCTCTTCAATGGGGAAGGTGCCAGGCTTAACGACGTTGACCATGGAGAACTGAAGCTCGCTATCTTCACTCTCAGTTTCAAAGCGGTGGAAAATGCCCATTTGACTGCTATAACGCAAGCCGCACACCATCATCAGTTCAAGCAGCTTGCTGCCGTCGAAACCTTCTGGGTCGCGGGAAAGTACACTAATGACGATAACTTCTTCCGCGCTGGAAAGAGTTTCTTTGGCGTGTTCACCGCTGACGTCATGGCGCAAGGCTTTTTCTAGCGTGGGGTGAACGCGCACTCTCTCTTCAGCTGCCCGATCGTCATAAGCTACGTCGCTGGCATAATCCTCTTCACTAAAACCGATGGTTTGATTTTCTGAATAGGTATTTTCTACGTACGTTTCTTCGCTATCAAATGCAGCATGACCTGCGCGCTCATATTGGAGAGCCTCTGCTTCAGCCATTCGCTGTTGAGCGGAAAGTCTGTCCGCTACCGCCGCATTAGCCGCCGCCTCGCGGGCGTGAGCCTGCTCTTGAGCAAGGCGAGCGCGTTCGGCCTCAGCAGCTTCTTTCGCTTCACGCTTTTGCTCGGCCTCTAATGCTTTACGTTCAGCTTTCTGCTTAGCTAAGGCTTTATTGCGTACTGCTTTTTCAGCTTTCTTACGCTGCTTCTCCTGACGACGCTCAATGAGACGACGTTTAAAGGAGCGCGCCATGCCTTCAAAGTCGACCAACCGGTACTCATCAACGGCATCATCATCCAGCTCGCCATGCTCACCCACGGTATCGGAACGCAATTGACGGCGCTTGGCGGTATTATCGCTGGAAGCATGCTTTGCAAATACGGCATCTTCAGGCTCAGCGCGTAATACTGGCTCTTGCTCATAATCAGGCTTAACTGGTATTGCAGGCTCTGATTCGCTAGTACTGATGGCCATTGGCTCAGCCGCTGCTGTTACATCTAGATCGGACGCCATTTCAGCCTGAGCAGCTTTATCTGCTGCAACATGATCTTCTGCAACCTGAGATGTAGCCGGTTGAGGCTCAGCAACTTTAGGTGAAGCAGGGTCAGTGGCTTTTAGCGTCGCGTCAGCGTGATTGGCCTCGAGAGGCTTAACGCCTGCAGCGGTAACAGCAGGCGGCTCAACGTTCGGCTGTGGCGCAGGCGTACTGGCCTTTACATCGGCTAGCGATGTATCGCCTATCGTCATGCTAGGCTCACGACGCTCATGCTCATTCGGCATTGACACCTGAGAAGCAGAAGCAGGCATAGAAGCAGCTAAAGGCTGCTCCTTTTTAACCGCCACAGTTGGCCTTGATTTAATAATGGCTTCAGCTTTTTCAGCCTTATCCGACTTCCTTTTGGCCGCCTTAGCAGAGACGGAGCGCCTGAACTCAGAAAGTACTCTGGAGGGTCCAGGGTGCTCTTGACGTTCTAGCTTTGGCTTATTGCCTAAACCACTATAATCAGCAGCCTTAACAACTCGGGCACCCCCATTAGGAAGTTCCCAATTGATCTCTGCCGCTTTAGCAGCATCTTCGGGATCATCTAGCGGACTAGCTGAGAGATCCTTCTCCGCCTGATCAAGACGAGGTACTCGACGCTGCCGTTGAAGTCTTCGCGCGCCATCAATAACGATGAGCGATACCAACGCCAGCCCTAAGATAATTAGCCACTCTCTTAATTCCATGTCGAACGTTCCATGGTCATCTTGCCGTTTGCTAAGGCACCATGCCTGAATTTGGGTAACTGCGACGTAATAAACACTTGCCACCAGCATAGCGCGATTGATATGAAAATGGCGAATTTTTGCTACTTTTTCATACTTTGTTAGTGCTTTTGACACTTTCTAATGCTGTTTAAGGCGATTATCAGACCTTAGCGTCACTCAAAAGTGCCATGAGAATTTGATCCATCCTTTATAGTCAGCTTTATAAAGGAATCTTGGCAGCAAGAAAAGCCATTCTGACCTCTGAAAATGCGTTTACCTGTTCAAGCGATAGCCACCTAAAAGACAACTCATCCACACTTTCAAGATATATCTATAAGCTGCTTAACGATCTCATGCTCAATATTGATATGGGTAATATAGTTAAGTTGAGCGCTTTAGGACATTTTTTTAACATATTTATCATAATGCTTATCAACAGATGTTTAACGAACCGCTGTTTAAAGTTACAGTTTCGCCCAAAACTCTTCAGCTGCAGCACTAACTGAGGCAAGGGGGCGAACAAGATGTATTTGAAGCGGGATATCCCAATATTGCTCTAAGACACGAATCAAACGACCTTCGTTAATCTCTTGCTCTGAAAGGCTTTTTGGCAACCAAGCCACCCCTTTACCCTCTAAAGCCATGGACATTAACACCGCCGCCAAGTGGCTACTAAACTGAGGCTTAAGCGCTAAAACGTCAGCTTTACCGTATAACCGGTGGCTCACTATACGCCCGAGCCCTGATGCTTCTGTATAGGCCAAATAAGGTTGTTGATTAGCAGAAATATCCTGGCGAGAAGCGCTGCTCATCAATGCAATCAGGGTATCTTCGCCCACCTGCTTGCTGACAAAGTGCTCAGAAGCCAACATTGAAGGCACGTCAGGATGACGATGGCAGAGTAAAAAAGGCACTTCTCCATGCACTAGTAGCTGCTCACAGCCGGCCATACTGTCGGAGTGCAGTCGAATTGCCTCAATGGGTGCGCCATTATCCACTTGACGAATCCAGCGTGGAAAGAATGTAAATGAAAGCGAGTGTGTAGCAGCGAAGGAGAGTGTTTTTGCCATATTTCCCGCCACCTCCTGTGCCTCGGAGCGCAGCCGGTAAAGGCGACTCGTCGCTTCAAACACATTAGCTAAAATATGCCTGCCTGCTTCGGTCAAGGTGGTGCCTTGCGGCGTACGCACAAACAGGCTAACGCCCATCCACTGCTCTAGTGAGCGGATGCGCCGACTGAACGCTGGCTGCGTGATATGGCGCGCTTCTGCGGCGCGTACGAAACTGCCGTGCTCTGCCAGGGCAATAAAATCTTCCAGCCAAACAAGTTCCATGGGCAATGCCGTTTCAGCATGGGGTGGCATAGTAATAGCATTGGTTAGGCCGAGTTACCAAGCTTATTGTGATGCTCTAACTTATTAAGGAGCTTCCCATGCGTATCGTTGAAATCCGCGAGAAAACCGTTTCGATTGCATCACCTATCGCCAATGCCTATATCGATTTTTCAAAGATGACATGCTCCGTGGTCGCGGTGATAACTGACGTAGTGCGCGACGGTAAACCTTTGATTGGGTATGGTTTTAATTCTAACGGCCGCTATGGGCAAGGGGCGCTTATGCGAGACCGTTTCCTTGACCGCATTAGCGAAGCTGATCCTGAAAGCCTTATTGATCAAGAGCATAACAACCTTGATCCATTTGCGATCTGGAAGACCCTGATGACCAACGAGAAACCCGGCGGCCACGGTGAGCGCTCCGTGGCGGTAGGCACAATCGACATGGCTGTTTGGGATGCGGTGGCAAAAATTGAAGGCAAGCCGCTCTACCGGCTGCTCGCTGACCGTTACCGTAACGGGCAGGCAGACGACAAAGTCTGGGTCTATGCGGCGGGGGGTTACTACTATCCAGGCAAGGATCACAGCAAGCTTCAGGACGAAATGCGCAGCTACCTGGATCGCGGCTATAACGTGGTCAAAATGAAAATTGGCGCCGCGCCATTAGCAGAAGATTTACGCCGTATTGAGGCCGTGATTAAGGTCGTCGGTGACGGCAGTCGCCTAGCGGTTGATGCCAATGGTCGCTTTGATCAAGCAACGGCGATTGCTTACGCCGAAGCGCTAAAACCCTACAACCTGTTTTGGTATGAAGAGGCAGGCGACCCGCTCGACTACGCCCTTCAGGCCGAGCTTGCCAACCACTACGAGTTGCCGATGGCGACTGGCGAAAACCTTTTTTCGCATCAGGATGCACGCAACCTTCTACGCCATGGCGGTATGCGCGCTGATCGCGACTACCTGCAGTTTGACTGCGCGCTCTCCTACGGTTTGGTCGAGTACATGCGCACGCTAAAAGTGATGGATGAGCTAGGCTGGTCATCGCGCCGCGTGGTTCCCCATGGCGGACACCAGATGTCGCTGAATATTGCGGCGGGCTTGCAGCTAGGCGGCAACGAGTCCTACCCAGACGTTTTTCAGCCATTCGGCGGTTTTGCAGATGGTATTCAGGTAGAAAATGGCTATGTGGGTTTGCCCGATATTCCTGGCGTAGGCTTTGAAGCGAAGTCTAAACTTTATGCAGTGATGCGCGAGCTTGGTGAAAGTTAAAAGTTAAGGGAGAAAAAGTTTAATCAACCAGCGCCGCTGCCTCTTCAATACCCACCGAGACTAAACGCGATACGCCGGGCTCTTGCATGGTCACCCCCATTAAGCGCTCGGCGGCTTCCATGGCAATTTTATTGTGAGTGATGTAGATAAACTGAACGTTCTCAGACATCTCTTTGACCAGCCTTGCATAACGTCCCACGTTAGCATCATCCAGCGGGGCATCTACTTCGTCCAACATACAGAACGGCGCAGGGTTAAGCTGGAAAATCGCAAACACCAACGACAGTGCGGTAAGCGCTTTTTCGCCACCTGACAGTAGATGAATGGTGCTGTTCTTCTTGCCTGGCGGGCGTGCCATGATCGCCACGCCGGTTTCCAACAGATCATCGCCAGTCAGCGTTAGCCAAGCCGCTCCGCCGCCGAATACTCTGGGAAACAACGCCTGCAGCCCGGCATTAACCTGATCAAAGGTTTCGCGGAAACGTACTCGGGTCTCCTGGTCGATGCGCTTAATCGCCCGTTCTAGGGTTTCCAGCGCTTCCGTCAGCTCGGCGTGCTGCGCTTCTAAATAGTTACGCCGCTCGGCCTGCTGGTCGTACTCTTCAATAGCAGCAAGGTTGATCGCCCCTAAGCGACGAATTTTGTCCGTGGTGCTTTCCAGGTGTTCATGCCAACGTGTTTCACTGGCCTCGGGAGGCAGTTGCTCAGCCAGGGTTTCAGCGTTATGGCCAAGCTCTGCTAGCTGCTCATCCTGAGTGGCGGCTTTTAGCGCCAGCGCCTGCACATCCATGCGCCGCTGCTGGAGCTGCTCCCGGCTCTGCTCTAGATTGCGCTCATGCTGCTGCCGGGCTAGCTCATCGTTACGCAGTTGCTCTGCCAGTGCCTGGGCCTGCTGGCGAGTGGCATTTAAACGCCCTTCCTGCTGTTCACGCTGGTGAAGCAGCTCTTCAAGCTCTTCACCTGCCAGCTCGTCGGGCTCGATCAACATTTCCCGCGACTCTTCCAACTCAGCAATGCGTAACGTTAAACGCTCTTCTATATCGCTACTGCGCGACTGATGTGAACGAAGACTGTCACGCTCGGCGCTTAACCGCTCTCGCTCCAGTGCTAACGCCTGCTGCTGCGCTTTCAGTGGTGAGTGCTGCTGGGTTAACTGGTCACGCTGCTCGCGCTGACGATTGCGCTGCTCAGCGGTGGTTTCCCGCGCTTCGGCACTGCTTTCCAACAGCTCCATCGCTACATGCCAGCGGGCGCGCTGCTCATCTAAAGTGAGTGCTAACTCCGCTTCATCTTCCTGTAACTGAGCAAGCTCTTCATCGAGCTCAGTGGCACGGCTGTGCAAATGTTCCAAGCGCTGGGCCAAACTGCGCTCTTTAACCGCTAACTGCTGAAGCGTGGCGGCGTGAGCCCGCTCCTGCTCTGCCTGCTGCTCGCGGGCTTGTTCCAGCGCTTCAATCGCTTCGCTGGCGGCGTCACACTGCTCCTCTGTTAGTGCTAGTGTGCCTTCTTGTTGCTCGCGCTGAGCGGTCAATTCGGCGTAACGGCGCCGCGTTAACAATAACCCGTCAATACCCTCGCCATTGGCCTGTTGGTGCAGCCAACCGCGACCGCGCCAGATACCATCGCGGCTCACTACGCTTTCACCGGGCGCCAAGTGGGCCACCTGCTGCTCGGCCTGTTCAGCGGTTTCCGTGTAGTGAATACTTGCTAACCATTCTGCTAGCGCACCGGCGCCTTTTACTAATTGATCCAGACGCTGGCCCGAAGAGGATGGCGCAGGCGACGCTCGATCAATCAAGCGCCAGTCTGTCGCCAACGCATCGGGCAAGGCGGCCAGCTGGTGGCTGGTCACGAGGCGGGCAGTGAGCCAGGGGGCGAGTAGCCAGGAAGTAAGCGCTTCCCAACCTGGCTCGACTTGTAGCGCCTCACCTAGCTGAGGAGCATCTGCTAGCCCGTAAGCCTCCAGACGCTTCCCCATATCAGGATCGTGGTCTGCCAGAGCCGCGTCCATCAACGTTTTAAGTGACGCTAATTCCCCCTGGCGCTGGCTTAGATCTGCGCGCTGCTGATCACGAGCTTGAGTGGCCTGTTGATAAGCCGCTTTGGCATCGTTATAGCGCTGCTGCCATTGCTCACGCTCAGCTTGAAAGCCATCCGCCTGCTGCTGCGCATCCGCTAACTGTGCTTGGCATAGCGCATGCTCTTCACACAGCGCGGTGAGATCGGCGACTTCTCCTCGTTGCTGTAGGCGGCGCTGATTTTCGGCCTGCAGCCGCGCAATGCGCTGTTCAAGTTCGCGTAGCTGATCCTGACTACGATCTGCCTCACGGCTGGCATCACGCCAGCGGGTTTCGGCATCCGCCCACTGCTGCTCGGCGGCTTCCAGCGCAGGCGAGGCATCGGCCAATGCTTGTTCAAGGTTCTCAAGCTGCTCTTCCAGCGCTTCGTGTTCGGGCTGCAGGTCATCAAAGCGTTCATCAATTGCTGCCAAGCGCGCTTGATCGCCTTCGCTGACCCGACGCTGTTCGTCTAGCTCCCGGCGGGCAGTGGCAATATCAGTGGCAAGCTGGGTTTCACGACTACGGCGGTGAGCCTGATCTTGTTCTAATCGGGCGATGCGCGTGGTGGTTTCAAAAAACTGCTGCTGGTGGCGGTCGAGCACTTCGGCCAGTTCGTCATGCTGCTCGCGGGCTTGCTCAAGCCGGGTTTCACACTGACGAACACCAAATACGTCTTTCTCGACCGCTATTTCCAGCTCGCGTACGCGGCTCTCCTGATGAGATTGCTCGGTTCGCAGGGTACGGCCGCGCAGCAATGCAAGCTCACCTTTAAGGCGGTACTCCTGCTGCTTTAACTCTTGATAGCGCTTGGCCGCTTCGGCCTGCCGCTTAAGGCGGTCTAGCTGTTTATCCAGCTCTTCGCGAATATCATCCAGGCGCTCTAAGTTCTCCTGGGTCCGCCGCATACGGTTTTCCGTTTCGCGGCGGCGCTCTTTATACTTGGAGATACCCGCGGCTTCTTCCAGCGTCGAGCGTAGATCATCAGGGCGGGCTTCAATCAGCCGCGAAATCATCCCCTGGCCAATAATGGCGTAGGAGCGCGGCCCTAGCCCGGTGCCCATAAACAGGTCGGCAATATCGCGACGGCGGCACTTCTGGCCGTTAAAGAAGTAGTTCGACTGGCCATCTCGGGTAACCAGGCGCCGAACGACAATTTCTGCATATTGGGCGTAAATACCGCCCATGCTGCCATCGCGATTATCAAACTTGAGTTCTATGGAGGCTTGGCTGATGGGTTTACGGCCAGTAGAGCCGTTAAAAATAACATCCGCCATCGACTCGCCGCGCAGGGTTTTCGCGGAGGACTCCCCCATTACCCAGCGCACGGCATCAATAATATTGGATTTGCCACAGCCATTGGGCCCCACGATAGCAGTCATATTGCCATCGAAGGGCACCGTGACGGGATCCACAAAGGATTTGAACCCCACCAAGCGAATGGAGCTTAAACGCATGTTGGCGTAGTGTCCTGATTATTCAAACACAGCTTATTCAAACACACGGTTAATCACCACTTCGGCGGCTTCATCTTCATCTATTGGGCCTACGCTTACCCCTTCAAGGTCACCAAACAGATCACCGGGCTGAGGAGTCGCTTGGCCTGAAGGCGAGACACGTACCATTAAGCGTGCTTCACGCACCTGAGAGATTTGCGCCTGGGGCGACATGGCCACGCTATTATCTAACACCACCGTCATCGGCAGCTCAGAGACGAGCGCCTGCACCACCGCCAATGGCGGCAGTTCACCATCAAGATCACGGGCGGTGATAAACACCGTATCGTCGTCGCTAACGCGCTCGGCAAGCCCCTCGTCTAACGATACCCTTACCCGGATACCGGTGCTCTCAGCCGCTTCCACCGCGGCTTCTTCGGGTGCAACGCCCATTCGCTCCTGGGCCACGCGAATACCTTCGCGTAACGAGGCGGCGGTATTGGGGTCTTCAATATTGGCTACCGCCCGGCGCCAGCGATCAATCGCCTGCTCATAATCGCCATTGTCAAAAGCATGAATGCCCAGCATGCCCAATACCGTTGGCTGGCGGGGGTCTTGCTCAAGAGTTTCGTCTACCAGCGCCTGAACCTCATCCGTAAGTTCACGCCCAGCAACAAAGAAGCGAATTTGCGCAAGCTGCGCGAGCAAAGGCGCGATACGCCCCTCAATCTCAATTAAGCGTTCAAGGGCATCCACCGCTTGATCCGTTTGGCCGGTTTCGCGGTACAGCGGAAATAGCGTACTCCACACATTAGGATTATTCGGCTGCCGGGCGGCCTGCTCCTCCATTCGCTCAATATACATGGCGAGGGATCCATCGGGGTCATTCTGGACTTCTTCCTGAACTGCTAGCAGGGTCAAATCGCCCTCGGCTCCCTCTTGCTGGTACCAAAGCACGCTAATAACCACCACAGCGACCATTACCACCGGCACCACCAGACGGCCAGAACTGGCTGACTTGAGTGGTCGGCGCACCGTCACTTCGGTGTCTTCAAGCAGGCTGCGTTCAAGCTCCAGGCGGTCCTCTTCAAAGCGCTCAGTATCAATATCGCCGCGTTCCCGGGCAGCTTCTAATGACGCCAGCCGGCGCCTGAAAATGGCCACATTTTGCTCAGCAGAGGTGTCGTTAACTTCAAAGTCGTGCAGTTGGTCATGTAGACTGCGCGCGTTTCTGAGCGGTGACACCAGTAACCATAAGGCGGGTAGCAATAAAATGGCAATCGCAATCCAGAGCAGCGTCATGAAGACCTCTCGCGGTTGATTAAAGCATCTAAGCGCGCGCGCTCTTCGGCACTCAGCGCTTTAGCAGAAGCGTTGCGGCGAGCGCGAACCATCATCACGACCACTATTGTTCCTAACAGCACCAGCGCAATGGGCAGCCCCCAGAGTAGATAGGTGCGGTTTTCTAAACGCGGGTTGTAGAGAATGTACTCACCAAAACGCTGAACCATGTGATCAACGATTTCGATATCCGACTGACCATCCTGCAAAAGTAAGTACACACGATCACGCATATCACCCGAGATAGGCGCATCGGAGTCATCAATGGCCTGGTTTTCGCACAGCGGGCAGCGCATGGAGGCGGTTAAATCGCGGTAGCGCTTCTCCATGACCGGGTCATTAAATTCACGCACCTCAATGCCACCCGCCATTGCACTAGCAGCAAGCAATAGCAGCAGCAACGCTGCACAAGAGCGTATTAACGCCATTTTTCCACCTCCGGCAAAATCCGATCGCGTACATCTTCCGGCGATACGTAGCCCTTGTGGTGATAGCGAATCACGCCATCGGCATCGACCAGAAACGTTTCTGGGGCACCGTAAACGCCTAGATCAAACCCTAGTTCGCCATCTGGATCGAAAATATTGGTTTCAAACGGATCGCCAAACTCACTGAGAAACTGCATACCTTTCTCGCGGGTATCCCGGTAGTTAACCCCCACCATGCGGATACCGCGATCAGCCAGCCCTAGCAGCTGCGGCATTTCCTGCTTGCACGCCGGGCACCATTCACCCCATACGTTAACCAGCGTCAACTCCCCTTCAAACAGCGTTTCGTCGACGCGCTGGTTT
This sequence comes from Halomonas sp., assembly GCF_011050415.1. Taxonomy (GTDB): domain Bacteria; phylum Pseudomonadota; class Gammaproteobacteria; order Pseudomonadales; family Halomonadaceae; genus Vreelandella. The sequence continues at coordinate 98,111 of NZ_DRFS01000015.1, read as the reverse complement.
TCATCGCGCAGGGTAGTGGCCTCAAAAGCGGGAAACGCACGGGCCATTAGCGCTGAATCGCGCTGGGAAGGATCCAGATAAAGACCCTGGTAAAAAAACAGCGCCAAGCTTAAAAAGCCAATCGGTAGCAGTAACAGTAACAGCCGTCGCTTCATACCACGGCCTCCTGGGTCGTTTGGGGCTTAACAGCCACCTTAGCGGTATCCCGTGCGACCGAGGTGCGGCGATAACGTTTGTCGAGCACCGCCAGTACCCCGCCAAAGGCCATTAACAGGCCACCCAGCCATAGCCAGCGTACAAAAGGCTTATATTGGACACGCATCGCCCAACTGCCATCGCCAAGGTCTTCACCCATGGCGACATAAAGGTCACGGAAGAACCCTGGGCGTAGCGCAACCTGGGTCATCGGCATGCCGGTGGCTATATAGAGACGCTTTTCAGGGCGCATGGTAAAGCTGCGGCCGGTCTCACCGCGCTGCACTTCAATAATTGAGGTATCCGCCAAGAAATTCGGTCCACGCCGATCGATAAGTTCGGTCATGGTGAACTGATAACCGGCCACTTCAACTGAGGTGCCCGGCGACATGCGCACGTTACGCTCAATGTTGTAGTTGGAGACCACTGCAACGCCCACGATGGTCACCGCTACCCCCACGTGCCCCAACACCATGCCCCAATAGGCCAGCGAGAGCTTACGCAACCCGGCAATAAACGAACTGGCGTGGCGGGTTTTATCAAACAGATCACGCACCATGGGCAATACAATCCACAGCGCCGAAACAATGCCTAGCGAAACCCATAGATTCCACTCACCGCGATACAGCAGCGGCATCAATATGCCTAATGCCAGTGAGGCTGCTCCCGCCAGCCATAGCTTGCGTACCAAAACACGCCCTTCCATGCCTTTCCAGCGGGCAACCGAACCCAGCCCCATGAAGATACACATCACCACAGTCAGCGGCACGAACAGCGCATTAAAATAGGGAGGGCCAACGCTGATTTTACCCAGCCCCAAAGAGTCCAGAATCAGCGGATAGACAGTGCCGAGTAAAACGGTGACCGTCATAATCACCAGGAATATATTATTCACCAGCAGTAACGCATCCCGGGAGAGCCAGTTGAAACCCACTTTATGGCTGACTCGCGGCGCGCGCAGGGCAAACACAAGCAACGATAGCGTCACAGTGATCGCCAACAGCATTAAGATAAAGAAGCCACGGGCAGGATCGTTGGCAAACGCATGCACCGAGGTAAGTACCCCTGAGCGCACCAGAAAGGTACCCATCAGCGATAATGAAAAGGTCGAGATTGCCAGCAGCACGGTCCAGCTTTTAAACGAGCCACGCTTCTCCGTCACGGCCAGCGAGTGCACCAGCGCGGTGCCCGTCAGCCATGGCAACAGGGAGGCGTTTTCAACCGGGTCCCAGAACCACCAGCCGCCCCAGCCAAGCTCGTAGTAGGCCCACCAACTGCCTAGTGCAATACCCACGGTCAGAAACGCCCAGGCTAGATTGGTCCAGGGTCGAGCCCAGCGGGTCCAGGCCGCGTCTAACCGCCCCCCCAGCAGTGCCGCAATGGCAAACGCAAACACCACTGAAAAACCGACATAGCCCATATAAAGCATGGGCGGGTGGACGATCAGCCCGAAGTCTTGCAGCAGCGGATTAAGATCGGCGCCGTCTTGGGGCATGTTCGGCAGGAGCCGCTCAAACGGGTTAGACGTAAACAGAATAAACAGTAAAAAGCCAACGCATACCATGCCCATAATGCCCATGACACGGGCGACCATATCGCGCGGCAAGTTGTTAGAGAACAGCCCAGCGACGAAGCCCCAGCCTGCGAGCATCAGACTCCAAAGCAGCACTGAGCCTTCATGGTTGCCCCACACCGCACTGAACTTGTAGTACCACGGCAACAGCGAGTTAGAGTTGTTAGCGACGTTCGCCACGCTGAAATCATCCAGCATATAGCTAGTGGTCAAACAGGCGTAAGCGATGGCGACAAACAGAAACTGCCCTGCGGCCATAGGGCGACCGTAGGCCATCCACAGCGGGCGACGCGTGGCAGCACCGGCCAGCGGCATCACGGACTGCACTATCGCCATTAATAGCGCAACAATAAGCGCGAAGTGGCCAATTTCAGGGATCATTTTGATTAACATTTTCGCTCCGAACTAGCACGGCGGTATAGCAAGCCGGTTAACCGATGAGGGTTAAGAAACCACTGATTAATACTCGCTGGCTTGCGGCACACCTTCTGCTTCAAGGCGTTTACCTACTTCAGCGGCTTTGGCCTGAAAGTCAGCGGGGGAATATCCCGCCTCTTCTAACGCCTGCGCCACTTCAGGAGGCATATAGTTCTCATCGTGACGGGCGAGCACTTTATCAGCATATAAACGACCATCCCTTTGCAGCTCACCGACCACTACCACGCCTTGGCCTTCGCGGAATAGATCCGGCAGAATCCCGCTGTAGTAAACCTGCAAGTCATCCACATAGTCTGTCACGGTAAATTCAACGTCGAGACTCTCAGGATCACGGGAAACTGAGCCCTCTTTCACCATGCCGCCCGCTCGAATTTGCCGTTCCATAGGGGCATCGCCCTGGGCAATCTGAACCGGGCTGAAAAATAGATTAATGTTAGAGCGCAGCGCATATAACGTTAGCCCCACGGCAATGGCGGTTAGCGAAACCAGGCCCAAAATGACGAACAGCTTCTGTTTACGTTTAGGCGTCATCGCGCATTCCCCCTTCCACTGAATTAAATTGGGCAGCATTCTGCGGTGCCGCGCTTGTTGAGCGGGCTCTTTCGCGCCGCACCCGGCGTTTCACGCCATTAATCAACTGACGGTGTTCAACCCGGGCGTGCCAAACAATCAACAGCAACAGCAGCGCCGTTACGCCCCAGGCAGACCACACATAGGGCGCATGGCCACCCATCGCTAAGAATTCGGCAAAAGAGGCAAATGCCATTAACGCTTCTCCTCTACTTGGCCTACTACCAACTCTTGTACCCAGCGCTTGTTTGATTCACGTCGCAGAATTTCGCTACGGGTACGCATCAGCGTTAGGGCAATAAAAAAGCTGTAGAAACCCAATACCATAATCGCCAGCGGCAGCCACATTTCGGTGGGCATGGTGGGGCGCGAGGTAAGGGTAAAGGTGGCTGGCTGGTGCAGGGTGTACCACCAGTCTACCGAATATTTGATGATCGGAATGTTGATCACGCCGACCATGGCAAGCACCGAGGCTGCCCGTGATGCGCTATCGCGGCTGGTAAAGGCACCACGCAGGGCGATCACACCTAAATACAAAAACAGCAGGATCAGCATTGAGGTGAGTCGAGCATCCCACATCCACCAGGTGCCCCAGGTAGGTACACCCCAAACGGCACCGGAAAACAGCGCGACAAAGGTCATGCCCGCACCTAAAGGTGCCATTACCGCCGCCGCCATATCCGCTACTTTAATTTTCCAGACCATAAACACTAGGCCTGATATCGCCATGGAGATAAAAATTGACTGGGCTAAAAAGGCCGCCGGCACATGCACGTAAATAATCCGGAAACTATTGCCCTGCTGGTAATCCGCTGGCGCAAACGCCAGCCCCCATAGCGTTCCCGTGACCAATAGCAGCGCTGCTGCGGCCCAAAACCAAGGCTGTAATTTGGCACTAATGCCATAGAACCACTTCGGTGATCCCAGCTTATGTATAAAGGCCCACATAACGAGTCCTATCCTTAACCGTTAATACTGATACGCAGCGATGCCGCAATTGCCCACGGCGCCAACATCAGCGCAGCAGCGAGTAGCGCGCCCAAAATTGCCAAGTGTGCAGAAACACCGTCACCTAAAATAGCCGCCTGCACTGCACCTGCGCCAAAAATTAATACCGGGATATACAGTGGCAACACCAGCAGTGACAACAGCACGCCACCACGGGCCAAACCGACGGTTAACGCCGCGCCAATCGCGCCAATCAGGCTTAAGCTCGCCGTGCCCAGTGCCAGCGACACCGCCAGCACCGCGTAACTACCCGCGGGCAGTGCCAGCATGATGCCCAGCAGTGGTGCCATCAGCGCCAATGGCAACCCGGTCAATAACCAATGCACCGCCACTTTAGCCAAACTCAGCGCGGCCAATGGCTGCGGTGCCAATAGCAGCTGTTCAAGGCTGCCGTCGTCATAATCACTGCGAAACAGACTGTCTAAAGAGAGTAGCGCGGCTAGTAGCGCCGCCACCCATAGCAAACCTGGCGCGATGGTCGCTAACAACTCCGGGTCCGGTGAAATGGCAATTGGAAACAGCGTGATCACCAACGCAAAGAACACCAGCGGATTAAGCACCTCGCCACGGCGTCTAAGCAGCAGCGTCAAGTCACGCACTAGCGTGGCTCTCACCGCGATCATCAACCCACCATTGTGCTCAAGCAGTGGTCCAACCGACGTCGCCATAGCGCTACCTGAACGGTTCGAAGTCTCCAGTGATGAGCCATGCCCGCTTGTCTCGTGCAGCTCTGTCTTTTGCAACCCTGTCTCTTGCAACCGTATCTCCTTCTAAGCCAGCGCTATGCGCCTCAGCAGTGGGGAGGCGGTTAACTCATGGTGAGTCGTGACTAATACGCAGCCACCTGATTGGGCGTGGGCGACAAGTTGCTGTTCAAGCGCAGCAACCCCGTATCGGTCAATCGCGGTGAACGGCTCGTCCAGCACCCACAGTGCTCGCGGCGTTAAGGTTAAGCGCGCGAGTGCAACCCGCCGCTGCTGTCCGGCTGAAAGTTGCCCTGCGGGTACGTCTTCAAAGCCCGCCAAGCCCACGTTCGCTAACGCATCCAGGCGCGACTCTTCGTTATCACTGTCTTGATTACTTTTGCCACTAAGCGCCTGATACCAAGCTAAATTCTCTAAGGGAGTTAGGCCTGCTTTAATACCTGGGGCGTGTCCTAGATAGAGTAGATTGGCGAGAAAATGTTCACGCGCATCCTTCATCGCCGCGCCATTCCAGAAGAGTTCGCCTTGGTAGTCGCCGAGCTGCCCGGAGAGGATTTTTAGCAGCGTTGTTTTACCACTGCCGTTTGGCCCTTCAATACGGACGATCTCACCGCTGCGAATAGTGAGATCGAGCCCCTGAAATAACCAGCGATCATCACGTTCACAGGCCAGTTGTCGGGCTTCAAGACACAGGCTCAAGAGACTCTCCAGGCACATTGATTTCGCGTCGAACTCTACACGGAAAGCCTCTTTCTCGCCACTCACACGATGCGGCGCTGAGTCGCAGCGTGATCTCAGTCAAATTGTTTTAAGACCAAATAGCGGTAGCACTGTATGCAAAAACAGGTCTATACTAAAAACCACTGTATGAAAGAACATGCAATGGAGATTTTCCTGATGACCATATCAATGGCAGCACCTACCACCAAGCTTAACCACTTGCACTCAGTACCCCGTACTTATGCGCCGACACCTAGCATGACTCGGCGCAATACTTATGCATTGAAAGTTCGTGGTAACCGCATGTGTGATTGCAACTTATTCGATGGCGATGTCATTATTATCCGACGCTACCAACACGACACCCAGACAGAAACCGCTATTGCTGAAATCAACCAGCAGGAAATTGTCTTGAAACAGCTCTCAATTAGCCGCTTTGGCGTGGAGCTATGGCCTGAGGATACACTGCGGCCTGCGCTGTTTTTACACAACCAGGATATTCAGGTGCTCGGCATGACGATGGGTGTTGAACCTTACGCTACAAAGCATTCCGTTACGGAGCATTAATGCGCTACCGGGTTCCTGAGTTACCCCCATTAACGTGGCACATGGCTGAAATCGAAGTAGAGAAGAGCCAATTTTTGACCTGGGTTTGTCATGCTCCCGGAATAGATGCTTTTAATACGCTCTTGGATGCTGCGAAAGCGGCACATCCCAGCGCCAGTCACCACTGCACTGCTTATATTGCGGGGCCTCCTGGCGAGCAGAATCTGATCGGTTTTTCGGATGATGGTGAACCTGGCGGTACAGCAGGTCGCCCGATGTATCAGGTTTTACAAGGGAGCCAGCTAGGCCAAATTGGTTGTGTCGTGACCCGTTACTTTGGCGGTACTAAGCTTGGCACCGGCGGCTTAGCCCGCGCCTACGCCCAGGCAGTGAGCCATGCCCTTGAAACACTGCCCACCCGAGAAATCATTGAGCGTGATACTTATACACTGCGCCTCAGCTTCGCCCACGAAGCAACGGCACGCAGTTGGTGTGAAGAACACGATATTCCTATTGAACAAGCTGATTACGATGGCGACGGCGTACGTCTTACGATTGGCTGGCCACGCGACCGCGGCTTTGATCTTTCGCCTCTCGAAAACCGTCTAAAAAGCACGGTTGATCTCCTCGACGCTCCATTACTGGGCACATAAAAAACGCGACATACCTAAGAGCAGAGTATGCCGCGCCTATAATTTCTACCGATTTTTAGTGCGTTTAACGGTCACTATTAGCCCAGGTACTTAATCATTACCCCTGCCGCGACCGCTGAACCAATCACGCCAGCCACGTTAGGCCCCATGGCGTGCATCAACAGGAAGTTATGCGGATTAGCTTCCAGGCCTACTTTATTGGCTACCCTTGCGGCCATTGGCACGGCAGAGACACCCGCCGCGCCTATTAAGGGATTAATCGGCATACGACTTACCATGTTCATTAGCTTCGCCATAATCACGCCCGATGCCGTACCGATAGCAAAAGCTACAATGCCCAATGCCATAATGCCGAGTGTTTCTAAAGCCAAGAAGCTTTCCGCCATTAGCTTAGACCCCACGGCAAGCCCCAGCACAATGGTCACAATATTGATCAACGCATTTTGGGCAGTATCACTGAGCCGCTCTACCACACCACACTCGCGCATCAGGTTACCAAAGCAGAACATACCCAATAGCGGCGCAGCATCCGGCAGAAACAGTGCCACCAATATCAGCAGCAGCAGCGGAAAAACCACTTTTTCCAGCTTGGACACGGGTCGCAGCTGCGTCATCTTGATCTGACGCTCTTTTTGAGTGGTCAAAAGGCGCATGATCGGCGGCTGAATGAGTGGCACTAACGCCATATAGGCGTAGGCCGCCACTGCGATAGCACCTAAAAGCTCCGGCGCCAGCATACTGGAAACGTATATTGAAGTCGGCCCATCGGCCCCACCAATAATACCAATCGCCGCGGACTGATTGAGTGTGAAGTCCATCCAGCCCATTGCCGACATGGCGACGGCTCCAAAAAGCGTCGCGAAAATACCAAACTGAGCAGCAGCCCCTAAAAAAAGCGTACGCGGATTGGCCAACAGCGGGCCAAAATCCGTCATGGCCCCCACGCCCATAAAAATAATTAACGGCGCTATGCCGGTGGTAATCGCCACGCTATAGAAGACATAGAGCAGGCCATCGCTGTAGCCCGCATACGAGGCAGTATCATGGGCAGCGCGCAGTTGGTCAGGTGAAATGCCGCTATCTACCAGTTGCTTGAGCGTTTCACGCCATACGCTTACCGAAGCCAGTGGGTCCAGTGTAACGCCCAATGCCGAAGCAATCTGTTCCAGCACCACTGGCCTTGCCACTTCAATCGCCTGATCCAAGGCTGAAATGGCCAGCCCGGCCTCGGGGATATTGGCCAAAATACCGCCGAAGCCAATAGGTACGAGCAGCAGCGGCTCAAACTTTTTATAGATTGCCAGGTAGAGCAGCAGCATACCGACTGCCACCATGACCACCTGGCCAAGCTCAAGGTTATATAGCCCAGAGCCTTCCCATAACGTAACTAATTTATCCATTACCGGATGCCCTTAGAGCTCGATCAGCGAATCGCCTACGGCTACGCTGTCGCCCTCGCTGACGTTAACCTTTGAAACCGTACCGGCACTGCTGGCACGCACTTCGGTCTCCATTTTCATCGCTTCAAGGATGATGACGACATCACCTTCAGCGACCTTGTCGCCCGGGCGGACATTGACCTTAAAAATATTGCCGGCCAATGGTGCGTCGATGCTTTCACCACTTCCTCCCGCGCCCGGTGCCGGTGCACCCTCTTTAGGTGCGCTAGCAGGGGCTGCGGCTTGCTCCTGAATCTCGCCTATTTCTCCCCCCTCACTGACCTCGACCACATAGGCCTTGCCGTTGAGTTTGACGGTATAGGTTTCCGGCCCGGAAACAACGGCAGGCTTGCTTTCCACCTTGGCAGGCGCTTTCTCAACGCTTGCTTGCGCCGCTTGAGGCACAGGCTCGAATGCATCCGGGTTATCGCGGTTTTTAAGGAATTTCAAACCAATCTGGGGAAACAGCGCATAGGTTAAGACGTCATCTACTTCGCGCTCGCCTTCTGCCAGGCGAATACCCTCCGCGCTGGCTTTTTCTTTAAGCTCTTGCTGTAGGCGCTCCATTTCAGGCGTCAGGTTATCCGCAGGGCGGCAGGTAATTGGCTCGCCACCTTCAAGTACACGCTTTTGCAGCTCAGCATTAAAGGGCGCAGGAGCAGCGCCATACTCACCTTTGAGGAGGGCCTGCACCTCTTTGGAAATTGACTTATAGCGCTCGCCCATCATTACGTTCATGACGGCTTGGGTGCCAACAATTTGCGAGGTGGGTGTCACTAACGGAATAAAGCCGAGGTCTTCGCGCACGCGGGGGATCTCGCTCAGCACGTCGTCCAGCTTATCGCCCGCGCCCTGCTCTTTCAGCTGGCCTTCCATATTGGTCAACATGCCGCCCGGCACCTGAGCAATCAAAATACGCGAGTCGATACCGCGCAGCGAGCCTTCAAAGGCAGCGTACTTCTTGCGCACTTCGCGGAAGTAACCGGCAATGTCCTCTAGTAGCTCTAGATCCAGGCCCGTATCACGGCCGGTATCTTTAAGCATCGCTACAACGGATTCGGTAGGACTGTGTCCATAGGTCATCGACATGGAGGAGATAGAGGTATCAACGTTATCAATCCCCGCCTCTACCGCCTTCAAAATGGTCGACGTAGAGAGGCCAGTCGTTGCGTGGCAGTGCAAATGCACCGGAATCGATAGCTCTTTTTTAAGCCGCGTGACCAAATCAAATGCCGTATAGGGGGTAAGCAGCCCCGCCATATCCTTGATAGCCAGCGAATCTGCCCCCAAACCCGCAATGGTTTTCGCGAGATCGACCCAGCTATCCAGGGTATGTACCGGACTAACGGTGTATGAAATAGTGCCTTGGGCATGGCCTTCGACATTACGCACCGCTTGAATAGCACGCTCTAAATTGCGCGGATCATTCATTGCGTCGAATACACGAAACACATCCACGCCGTTGGTTTTAGCACGCTCGACAAATTTATCCACTACGTCATCCGCATAGTGGCGGTAACCCAATAAGTTTTGCCCACGTAGCAGCATTGCCTGGGGTGTATTTGGCATCGCCTCTTTCAAGGCACGAATGCGCTCCCATGGGTCTTCTCCCAGGTAACGGATACAGGCGTCATAGGTAGCGCCGCCCCAGGTCTCCAGCGACCAGTAGCCAACGCGATCAAGCTTCTCAGCAATTGGCAACATATCGTCGAGGCGCATACGTGTCGCAAACAGCGATTGGTGGGCATCGCGCAGCACGACATCGGTAATGCCTAGGGGACGTTTTATATCGTTCATTATCTTGGCTCACAGTAGAGAATTGTAAGTTTGTAGTAAAAATAACAAAAAAAGGAAGAATTAATGGCGCCGCGACTTGCGATAACGATGCACTGCAGCACTAATGACCGCTATCACCTCGTCATCTTTAGCAGAGGATGTGGCAGACGTAGCTGTTGGTTTTGTTTGGCCTGTTGCAACAGCGGCTGGCTGGAAGCGCCCTATCAACTTGGACATTAGCGTCACGCTAATGACTAAAACAGTAAGAAAAACAAAAACAAATCCCATACCAAGCGCCATCAGCGCCAGCCCGTCTTGTAACAGTTCTGAATCCTGCATACGGCGCTCCTAAATATCTACCGGTCTCTATCCGTGCTGTATGCACAGCTTATAGGTGCATCATAACGCTTACGCTGTGAAAGGCGCTTGGCGTAGTGAGGGTAATACACTAACCTGCCACACCCAGAATAGAATGCAATGGCGCGATAGTGGAAGTCATGGTTGTTAATTTACTACAAAGCGGCAAAATCGGACTAGCCCCCATGGAGGGGGTTATCGACTCACTCACCCGGGACCTATTAACCCGGGAGTCAGGATTTGATTGGACGGTCACTGAATTTGTCCGTGTGGTCGATGCGCGCCTGCCACCCAGAGTGTTTTATAAACACTGCCCAGAGCTTACACAAGCACGTGTCGCAACACCTAGCGGCATTCCTGTGCACTTACAGCTGCTTGGCTCTTCTCCGACTGCTCTGGCAGCTAACGCTATTCAGGCACGCGCATTAGGCGCTGTGAGCATTGATCTTAATTTCGGCTGCCCCGCCAAACTGGTTAATCGTCATGATGGCGGCGCCTCGCTATTGCGCCAGCCCGACCGCGTCTATCAAGCGGTAAAAGCCGTTTCTGATGCGCTGGAGGGAGAGATCCCGGTCACGGCTAAGATTCGCCTGGGTTTTTCCAATCGTCGCCTAGCCGTCGCCTGCGCCCAGGCAACCGAGGCAGGGGGTGCAGCTCAGCTGGTGGTGCATGCGCGTACTCGCGATGAGGGCTATCGCCCACCGGCACACTGGGAGTGGATCGGTAAAATCCGCCGTCATGTCAGCATTCCGGTTGTGGCTAACGGCGACATCTGGACACTGGAAGATTACTGGAAGGCTCGCACGCTGTCAGGGTGTCAGCACGTAATGCTTGGTCGTAGCGCACTAGCAGACCCTTGGCTTGCCCCGCGCATTCGCCACTGGCAGCAAACCGGTGAACGGCTGCCTGAAAGCAGCTGGGCAATGCGCGCCAGCGTGCTAATGGAATATGCAAACCTACAGCGCCAACAGCTGCCTGATCGTGTCGTCGTATCTTTGGTGAAACAATGGCTTGCCCAGATGCGCCAGGGCAGTGGCGAAGCCAATGAGAATTTTCAGCGGGTAAAACGCATTACTGAACTAGACCACCTGCTTGAGAGCCTCGTGGTTGCCTAGCCGCTGAACTACCGCCCTTGTTGGAGGCAGCCTTAGCTCGCGACTAATCAGGCTGCTAAGGCAGAAGCACCCAGATTCGTTACACCGACATGCCATATAACCCATAGCCAAAAAAAAGCGCCCTACCGCAAAGCGGGGGCGCTACACACGATCGCAAGACCGGGGCGCGAGCCACTACCGGTCAGGCTACAAACAGGTTATCAGACTGGAAACAGAAAACCCGCTCTCATAAGAGAACGGGTTTAGAATCTGGCGCGCCCGGGAGGATTCGAACCTCCGACCCCCTGATTCGTAGTCAGGTACTCTATCCAGCTGAGCTACGGGCGCATAACTATCAGCAGTGCTTTTAAACAAGCATTCAAACTGATTTCAAACATTTTAAAGCTAAATTCAAGTACAGGTAGGAAGGTGGCGCGCCCGGGAGGATTCGAACCTCCGACCCCCTGATTCGTAGTCAGGTACTCTATCCAGCTGAGCTACGGGCGCTTACCTTCTAACGTGCAGTTGGCGGAGAAGGAGGGATTCGAACCCTCGATAGGGCTATAAACCCTATACTCCCTTAGCAGGGGAGCGCCTTCAGCCACTCGGCCACCTCTCCTTAACGGCACGGCGCGAATATTACCGATTTAGGTTTCTTATGTCCAGCCTTTAACCGACTTTTTTCGCGCCAGCCTTACCTTACGTCTTAATCATCAGCTTATAATGAAAGCATGTAAGCCTTACTCTGTTTCACTCTCACTATTTCTTTCGCGCTGGATACGCTGGTAAATCTCTTCACGGTGTACCGCAACATCTTTCGGTGCGTTAACACCGATTCGTACTTGATTGCCCTTCACTCCTAATACGGTAACAGTGATTTCATCACCGATCATCAGGGTTTCGCCAACACGGCGAGTTAGGATGAGCATGGCTGATCTCCTTTTCAGACGTTTTATACAACGGGATATGTCAACCGGAGACAACATCATGCAAATAGGCTGCACGATATTGTCTGTCACCAAAGGCCCCGGCTCCATGACACCTTAACCTCCCGTTGAAAGAAAGCTCACCACCACACGGCAGCAAGTACCCCTTCAGCGTAGAAGGTTTAGGGCATAAATGTTATTCAGATTCGATATCAGTCTTATCTAAACCAAAAGCTTTGTGCAATGCGTTGACGGCAAGTTCCATATGCTTCTCATCAATAACCACTGAAATTTTAATTTCAGAAGTAGATACCATGCGGATATTGACGTTTTCATCAGCCAAGACGCGAAACATTTTCGACGCCACGCCCGCGTGGGAGCGCATACCGACACCCACTAATGAAACTTTGGCGATATTATCATCACCACGTAGCTCACCGCCGCCCAAGTCCGGGATCACCGTCTCTTCAAGCAGTTTTTTGGTAGCTTTGTAGTCACCCTTGGCTACCGTAAAGGTGAAATCGGTATAGTCTCCGGCAGGTGCTACATTCTGCACGATCATATCAACTTCGATATTGGCATCGGCGATAGGACCAAGAATACGCGAAGCAACACCCGGTACGTCTGGCGTATTAAGCAAGGTTAATTTTGCTTCATTTTTGGTAAAGGCGATACCGGAGATCAGTGGTTCTTCCATAGCGTCCTCGTCTTTGTCTGCTTCTGCAACAATTAGGGTACCGGGACCGTCTTGAAAACTAGACAGCACCCGCAGTGGAACATTGTACTTACCGGCAAACTCAACCGCGCGAATCTGCAGCACTTTAGAGCCTAGGCTTGCCAGCTCCAGCATTTCTTCAACGGTAATGCTCTCTAAGCGCTGGGCTTTGGAGCATACGCGAGGGTCAGTGGTATAAACACCGTCAACATCGGTGTAAATCTGACACTCATCGGCGCCAAGTGCTGCCGCCAAGGCCACCCCAGTGGTATCAGAACCACCACGGCCCAGCGTCGTAATATTGCCGTCTTGATCAACACCCTGGAAACCTGCCACGACCACCACCTGCCCCGCTTCCAGGTCAGCTTTCAAGTCTTCGGTTTCAATGCGCTGGATACGCGCCTTGGTATAGGCACTGTCGGTATGGATACCCACCTGGGCACCGGTGTGCGAAGTGGCTGGCACGCCAATTTGCTGAAGCGCCATTGCGAGCAGTGAAATGGTCACCTGCTCGCCGGTCGACAGCAGCATATCCATTTCGCGCGGCGCGGGGTCTTCGTTAAGTGCCTGAGCCATATCGGTAAGACGGTTGGTCTCGCCACTCATCGCCGAGACCACAACTACAATCTGGTGGCCTTGATCGCGGAAGCCCTTAACCTTTTCCGCCACGGCCTTGATACGCTCGACAGAGCCCACCGAAGTGCCGCCGAACTTCTGTACGTATAGTGCCATATGCCGTTTTTCCTATGCGTTCGGGAATGGAGGGTGAAATTTTATTAATTTGTTAATAAATAAGGCCGGTGACAATCATGCCACCGGCCCTGGGGTTTAGCTAAGCGCGTTTTCCAACCATGCCGGGACGCTCTTCAACGCATCCGGTAGGGCGTCAGGTTGACTACCCCCAGCTTGGGCCATATCCGCACGACCGCCGCCCTTTCCCCCCACCTGGGAAGCAACATGATTGACGAGTTCACCGGCTTTGACTCGGCCAGTGAGATCCTGGGTTACACCAGCGATCAGACTTACTTTGCCCGCTGCCTGATCGGCAACGCCAAGGATGATCACCCCGGAGCTTAGCTTGTTCTTAAGCTGATCAAGGACGCCGCGTAGATCTTTGCCTGAGACGCCATCTAGCTGAGTGGCCAATAGCTTAACGCCATTGATTTCCTGCACCTGACTCAGCATGTCGCTACCCGCAGCGCTAGCCAACTTGGCCTTAAGCTGCTCAAGCTCTTTTTCTAAGCTACGGTTACGCTCAACCAGTGACTCTACCCGTGCTTCGACTTGCTCTGGCTTGGTCTTTAAACGTTCACCCAAGCGCTCAAGACGGGCTTCTTGCTCGCGGAAGTAGGCCAGCGCGTTTTCGCCGGTAATTGCTTCAATGCGGCGTACGCCTGAGGCAATACCTACTTCGCTTATCACATGGCAGCAGCCAATATCGCCACTACGCGCCACGTGGGTACCACCACATAGCTCGATTGAGAAATCATCGGCACCAATGGTCAGTACCCGAACGTTCTCAGCATATTTGGCCTCAAACAATGCTGCAGCACCTTTGGCTTTAGCTTGATCAAGACTCATTTGTTCAGTCTTGGTCGGCGCATTAGCCAGCACCTGCTCATTCACTAGCCGTTCGACCTCCGCCAACTGCTCTGCGGTCATCGGTTCGAAATGGCTAAAGTCGAAGCGTAGTCGCTCTGCATTAACCAATGAGCCTTTCTGCTGCACGTGATCACCCAGCACCATGCGCAGCGCTTTGTGCAGCAGGTGAGTCGCCGAGTGATTGCGGATGGTCGCCGTGCGCAGGCTGGCATTTACCTCGCCACGCACGCTAACACCTACACTCAACGAGCCTTCCACCATGATGCCCTGATGAAGGTGATGCCCGCTCTGCTTCTGGGTATCGGTGACCTGGAAACGGCCGCCCTCTACGAAGAGGTAGCCGGTGTCGCCGACCTGACCGCCTGACTCACCGTAAAACGGCGTGCGATCTAGCACCACAGTCCCCTTCTGCCCCGCTTCCAAGACACTTAGCGCATTGCCTTCGCTGTCGACCAGTGCCATTACCTTGGCCTGATCTTCTAAACGATCATAGCCGGTGAAAGCCGTCTGGCCATCAAGCTCAATAGAAGCGCTGTAGTCGGCGCCAAACTGGCTGGCCGCCCGGGCGCGCTCACGCTGAGCCTCTAACGCTTGCTGAAAGCCTGCCTCATCAAGGGTAACGCCGCGCTCGCGGCACACATCGGCGGTTAAGTCGAACGGGAAGCCGTAGGTGTCGTAAAGCTTGAATACCGTTTCGCCCGGCAGCACCTTGCCATCCAGCTCGGCTAAGGCCGCATTTAATAGCCCCATACCGTGATCCAGCGTGCGTGCGAACTGTTCCTCTTCCTTCAACAGCACACGGGCAATTTGATCCCGCGCCTCGCGCAGCTCTGGATAGGCGTCACCCATCTCAGCGTCTAGCGCGTCTACTAATTTATGGAAGAACGGCTCGACGGCACCCAGCTTGTGACCGTGACGAATCGCGCGACGAATAATCCGACGCAGCACATAGCCACGCCCCTCATTGGAAGGCAGTACGCCATCGGCAATCAGGAAGGCACAAGAGCGAATATGATCAGCAATTACGCGCAGCGACGGCGTAGCAGTATCCGCGTGCCCCGTGGCTTTAGCAGCAGCCTGCAGCAAGTTCTGAAACAGATCGATTTCGTAATTGGAATGCACGCCTTGCATGACCGCGGCAACCCGTTCCAAGCCCATACCGGTATCGATAGAGGGCTTGGGTAGCGGATTGAGTGTGCCTTGGGCATCGCGATCAAACTGCATGAACACCAGGTTCCAGATTTCGATGTAGCGGTCGCCATCCTCTTCCGGACTACCGGGAGGACCGCCCCATACCTCTGGGCCGTGATCAAAGAAGATTTCCGAGCTGGGACCGCAAGGCCCGGTATCACCCATCTGCCAAAAGTTATCTTCGTCTAGCTTGGAAAAACGCTCAGGATCAATGCCGATCTCGTCTTTCCAGATGCGCTCGGCTTCGTCATCGCTGATATGCACGGTCACCCAAAGCTTCTCTTTGGGCAGGCCCAGGGTTTCGGTCAAAAATACCCAGGCAAAACGAATAGCATCGCGCTTGAAATAATCACCGAAGCTGAAGTTGCCCAGCATTTCAAAGAACGTGTGGTGACGTGCGGTATAGCCTACGTTGTCTAAATCATTATGCTTGCCGCCTGCACGCACGCAGCGCTGGGCAGAAGTGGCGCGAACATAAGGACGCGGGTCACGGCCAAGGAAGACATCTTTAAACGGCACCATGCCGGCATTGGTAAAGAGTAGCGTCGGGTCATTGCCCGGCACTAAAGAGCTGGTAGGTACAATCGTATGCCCCTGCTCTGCAAAGAAGGTGAGAAAGGCCTGTCTTATCTCTGCGCTTTTCATAGGGTATCCGTAACAAGAAAGCGTGGTGTCCCAGGGCGCTGTCGCCGCTACCCTAAGGGGTCGCAAAGGCGCCATTATAGCGCAGTTGTCAAACGACTAAAGCCGCACTTAGTGGCAAAGAGGCAATCAGTCGTCAAACAAGCGTATTAGAGGGCGTTTAGAAAGGTACGGAAAGGGGGAGTTAAAGGCAGGAAAGCGCGTAACGAATTTGCTCAAAATCGAAGCCACGACTGGCAAGAAAGCGCTCGCGTCTTGCGCGCTCTTTAGGGTTCTCGCCGGGGGAAGTAAAGCGTCGCGCCAGGGTTTCCCGGGCGAGCTCAAACCAATCAACCTGCTCACTCTCTTCGACCGCTGCAAAGGCCGTGTTAAGCGTCTCTTGATCAACACCGCGCTGACGTAACTCACCTTTGATCCGGATAATCCCTTGGCCACGCATAATGCGCGAGTGCACAAAACTTGCCGCAAAGCGAGCATCGGACTGCAGGTCTTGCTCTATCAGGGTGTCCAAGCATTCTTCAATGGCTGCATTGTCGAAGGATTTTTTCTGCAGCCGCTGCGCAAGCTCAGCGCGAGAATATTCGCGCCGAGCCAGCAAACCAATCGCGATGTCACGGGGCGTGGCCTCACGCTGCGAGTTAAATGCCATCAGCTTGTCTTCGCTAAAACCGACTTAGCTAGCAGCGTGTTACAGCAGATCGTCATCACCAGCATCCAATTCAGCGGGCGCTTCGACAACAGCATCTTCTTTTTTGGTATCTGGTTTAGCCAACAGCTGTTCGCGAATCTGTGTTTCGATCTCAACCATGACCTCTGGATGCTCTTCCAGATACAGCGCTGAGTTAGCCTTACCCTGACCGATTTTCTTGCCTTTATAGCTGTACCAGGCACCCGCTTTATCAACCAGGTTGCACTGAACGCCTAGATCAATAACCTCACCGGCATGGTAGATACCTTTACCGTAAAGAATCTGGAATTCTGCCTGACGGAACGGCGGTGCCACCTTGTTCTTGACTACTTTAACGCGGGTTTCGTTGCCGGTGACTTCATCGCCGACTTTTACCGAACCGGTGCGGCGAATATCCAAACGCACACTGGCATAGAACTTCAGCGCGTTACCGCCGGTGGTAGTTTCTGGGCTACCAAACATAACGCCGATCTTCATACGGATCTGGTTAATGAAGATGACTAAGCAGTTAGCATTTTTGATGTTGCCGGTGATCTTACGCAGCGCTTGGGACATTAAACGTGCCTGCAGGCCAACGTGGGAGTCTCCCATTTCGCCTTCGATTTCAGCGCGCGGCGTCAGCGCAGCCACCGAGTCGATAACAATCACGTCAACACCGCCAGAGCGCACCAGCATGTCGGTAATTTCCAGCGCTTGCTCACCGTTGTCCGGCTGAGAAACCAGCAGGTCATCGAGATTAACGCCCAGTTTTTCAGCGTAGCTTGGGTCAAGGGCGTGCTCGGCATCGACGAAGGCGCACACTTTGCCCTGCTTCTGTGCCTGAGCAATCACTGAAAGGGTCAGGGTGGTTTTACCCGACGACTCTGGTCCGAAGATTTCGCAGACCCGTCCAAACGGCAAACCGCCGATGCCGAGTGCGATATCCAGGCCCAATGAACCGGTGGAGACCGACGGCATGACCACACGCGGCGCGTCGCCTAGACGCATGACAGTGCCTTTGCCGAACTGACGGTCGATTTGGCTGAGTGCAGCGTTTAGCGCTTTAGAACGGTTGTCATCCTGAGCCATTCAGAGATTCCTCATAACGAACTGTATAATTAGCCAGTAGTATGCCAAAGATTGTCCCGTAAACAAATCCTCGTTCACGCTTTATCGCAATTATTTCTTCTTGCTTGCTTTCCCATGCGCATCCAAACGTGCCACCAGACCTGCCAGCGCCTGACGCACAGCCTGTTCACGCACCGCCTGACGGTCACCGGGAAAATGAAAGCACTCGGCCTGCTGGCTGCCTGTATCACCCCAGGCTAGCCATACCGTACCCACGGGCTTGTCCGCACTGCCACCATCCGGCCCAGCAACACCGCTGACGGCAACGCCTAAGCCTGCCCCACTCTCACGACAGGCACCTAACACCATGGCTTTCACCACTTCTTCGCTGACGGCCCCGTGAGCCTCCAGTATAACCGCAGGCACGCCTAACAGGCGGGTCTTTGCCGCATTTGAGTAGGTCACATAGCCGGTTGTAAAGTAAGCTGAGCTGCCAGCCGTCGAGGTAATGGTGCTGGCAATGCCACCGCCAGTACATGATTCAGCGGCGGTGACCTCCACGTTCAGCTGCTGACAAAGACGCCCCAGGCGCTGAGCCAGCAAGGTTAAATCCAAATTTTTTAGGCTAGATACGCTGGGCACTATCGTCGCTCCTTCAAGTGAGTCGTCAGTTCAGCGTAGAATACTGCGTTTAGCTTTCTCAAAGAACTGGCTCAAAGAAACCGCTCAACGAACATGCCGTAAGTCGAGACGGCTTACGCTACGCTCAATCAGGATGCCCATGTCACAGGCCTTCCCCCCCAACACGCCGATGATCACCCAATATTTAAAGATCAAGCGCGAACACCCCGAGGTACTGCTGTTCTACCGAATGGGGGACTTTTACGAACTATTTTTTGACGACGCCAAACGCGCCGCCGCTCTATTGGACATTACTCTGACGCAGCGTGGCCAGTCAGGCGGCAAACCTATCCCTATGGCGGGCGTGCCATACCATAGCGCTGAAGGCTATCTAGCACGCCTGGTCGCTGGCGGAGAGTCGGTGGCCATCTGCGAGCAGATTGGCGACCCAGCCACCAGCAAAGGCCCGGTTGATCGCCAGGTGGTACGTATCGTTACCCCCGGCACGCTTCACGATGAAGCGCTGCTCGATGCACGCCGCGACAACGTGCTGGTGTCCGTGTCCCCCGGCAGAGATAGCTGGGGACTTGCCTGGCTGGAGCTTTCCAGTGGCCGCTTCAATGTACTGGAAGTAGCAAGTGAAGCGGAGATGTTAGCAGAGCTCACTCGCCTCTCCCCCGCCGAGTTACTGGTGCCCGAAAGCCTGTCGCTACCCGATACCTGGTCGCAAAAGCGCAGCCTGCGCCGCCAGGGCGAGTGGCTATTTGACCTTGAGAGCGCAACGCGCAGCCTCTGCGATCAGTTTGAAGTACAGGATTTGCGCGGCTTTGGCTGCGCACACTTAACCACTGCGCTGATTGCCGCCGGGGTACTGATTGATTACGCCCGCGACACTCAGCGGTCACGCCTGCCCCACGTGACCGCGATCAGCGTTGAGAATCGCGACGACGCCGTGGTCATCGACGCCGCCAGCCGACGTAATCTAGAAATCGATATTAATCTAGGCGGCAATAGCGACAACACCCTGGCCAGTGTGCTGGATACCTGCACCACTGCGATGGGTTCACGACTGCTTAAGCGCTGGCTCAATCGACCCTTGCGCCAGCGTGAGATCGTACAGGCCCGACATGCAGGGGTGGCGCTACTCAGCCTGGAGGCGGCCTATATGCCGCTGCGCGAGACGTTGAGCGACGTAGGTGATGTGGAGCGCATATTGGCACGCGTAGCGCTGTATAGCGCTCGTCCGCGCGATTTGGCACGCCTGCGCGATGCGCTGGTAACGCTCCCTCAACTGGAGCAGCAGTTAAGCGAAGTTGAGAGTGGCAGCGCCTTGGACAACCTGCGCCCGCACATTCGTCCCTACCCGGAAATGGCCGATATTCTCAGCCGTGCGTTGGTGGAGAACCCGCCGGTGGTGATTCGCGATGGCGGCGTGATTGCCGATGGCTTCGATGCTGAGCTCGATGAGCACCGTGGCATGGCCGAAAATGCGGGCGACTATCTGATTCAACTAGAGCTGCGAGAGCGCGAACGCACGGGGCTTGCCAATCTCAAAGTCGGTTATAACCGGGTGCACGGCTACTTTATTGAGCTGCCACGCTCCCAAGCCCAACAGGCGCCCGCCGACTATATTCGCCGCCAAACGCTGAAAAACGCCGAGCGCTTTATTATCCCCGAACTCAAAGAGTTTGAAGATAAGGCGCTCTCGGCGAAATCCCGAGCGCTCACTCGGGAGAAGTGGCTTTACGACCGCCTGCTTAGCGATCTAAACGAAAGTCTTCACGCGCTACAAAGCACTTCTCAAGCCTTAGCAGAACTTGATGTACTATGCGCCTTTGCCGAACGGGCGGAGGCCTTAAACTGGGTTCGGCCAACATTGAGCGAGTCCACCGGCATACACATTGAAGCCGGACGCCACCCGGTGGTCGAGCAGGTTAGTGAAACGCCCTTTGTACCCAACGACGTAACGCTCAATCCTGATCGGCATATGCTGATTATTACCGGGCCCAATATGGGCGGTAAATCGACCTATATGCGCCAGACGGCATTAATCTCCCTGCTGGCTCACTGCGGTAGCTTTGTGCCCGCCGACGCCGCTGAGATCGGCCCACTGGATCGGATTTTTACCCGCATTGGCTCATCGGATGATTTGGCAGGTGGCCGCTCTACCTTTATGGTCGAAATGACCGAAACCGCCAATATCTTACACAATGCCACCCAGCAAAGCTTGATCCTGATGGATGAGATTGGCCGTGGCACCAGCACCTTTGACGGTTTGTCGCTGGCCTGGGCAAGTGCGGAATACTTGGCTAAAGGGCGTGCGCTAACCCTGTTTGCCACCCACTACTTTGAAATGACTGCGCTGCCGGAGCATATGGAAGGTGTGGCTAATATCCATTTAACGGCCACCGAGCACGGCGATAGCATTGTGTTTATGCATCGCATTGAGGCAGGCCCAGCCAGCCAAAGCTATGGCCTGCAGGTGGCTCAGCTAGCGGGGGTTCCTGGTCATGTGATTAAACGCGCCCGCGAGAAGCTGATAAGCCTGGAGCAGCGTGATGTGGCAAACACGGCCCAAATGCCACGAAACGCTCCACAGCAAAATGACCTATTTGCCGCTGCGTCACACCCAGTGATTGAGGCGCTTGAAAACGTCGATATGGATGACTTAACGCCGCGGGAAGCACTGGCGCTGTTGTATCAGTGGCGAGAGCTGGTCTAATAGCACTGACCATCAGTGAGCGTTTAGTGCCAGTGCAGGTTGGAGCGAGGGTCTTAAAAAGTGCGCTTAAGGATGGATTCATAGCGCCCTCGCTAAAATCTGTACTGGCATTGCTACCAACGGGAACCATATGGCGCTTGCCGCAGAGTAAGCGCACCTCTAGAATGTCGCTCAAACTTTTAGCTTATAAAAAACGGCTGATTTATAACCATTCACGATTGATCATGGCTGAGAGATACTCGGCCCTGCAAGAGGGATAGCAAGATGACGTTTGTCGTTACCGAGAACTGCATCCAGTGCAAATACACCGACTGTGTGGAAGTCTGCCCGGTCGACTGCTTCTATGAGGGTCCGAACTTTCTGGTCATTCATCCTGACGAGTGTATCGACTGCGCGCTGTGTGAGCCCGAATGTCCTGCTGAGGCGATCTTCTCTGAGGATGAGCTGCCCGATGGGCAGGAGGCATTTATTGAAATTAATGCCGAAATGGCAGATGTCTGGCCTAATATTGCTGAAAGAAAAGACCCTATGCCGGATGCCGAAGAGTGGGATGGCAAGCCAGGCAAGCTTGAGAAATTAGAGCGCTAAGCTCAATTTCCACTTTTGAAAACCAGCGCTTATTTTTAAAACGGGCGCTGGTTTTTTTATTGTTTTGCCACAGCCCAGCTATCGGTATACCGCCAAATTGCAGGCAAAAAAAAAGGCGGTCCGTAGACCGCCCGCTCCAAGCACTTCCTCTGACCACTCCCTGTGTCAACCTCCTCGAGTAACGTCCCTGCCAGGGCTCACATCACTGTATCACCCGGCGCACCCGACCTTTCATCCCGTTGCATCCTGCCTGAAGCATCCTTGCCTCCCCTAATCCTGAATGCATTGTGGCAGAACGCGGCAGCTTCACAACAAGACCAAAATGCAAAAGGCGAGCCTCAATGACTCGCCTTTTTCGGACATTTATCTTTTAAAACAACAGATTAAATTTCAATTAGTGGAAAATTTCGTTTTTTCCTACCCCTAACAGAGCGAATCTCGTCGGCATTTGTAAGATATCTCTTACAAAATTTTGAGACATCTCTTACAAACCGACCTAATAGGACGCTCAAAAGAGGCAATTTATTGTCCTTTAATCGCCTTCAAACCAGGGTAGCTAACATTGCCCAGTTCGGCTTCAATGACCAATAAACGGTTGTACTTGGCCACACGGTCAGAGCGGCATAGCGAGCCGGTTTTGATCTGCCCGGCGCAGGTACCCACCGCCAGATCAGCAATAGTGGTATCTTCAGTTTCACCAGAACGGTGTGAAATAACCGCCGTAAAACCCGCATCCTGGGCCATTTTGATCGCGTCCAACGTCTCAGAGAGTGAGCCAATCTGGTTAAACTTGATCAGGATAGAGTTGCCAATTTTCTCATCAATACCGCGCTTGAGAATCTTGGTGTTGGTGACGAACAGGTCGTCACCGACTAGCTGTACTTTATCGCCCAGCTTATCCGTCAGCGCTTTCCAGCCCGCCCAGTCGGATTCATCCATGCCGTCTTCGATAGACACGATCGGGTACTCAGCGCACAGACCTGCTAGGTAATCAGTAAACCCTTGGGCGTCATAGCTTTTGCCTTCGCCAGAAAGGTTGTACTGACCATCTTTGTAAAACTCGGAAGAAGCACAATCCAACGCCAGGGTAACGTCTTTACCCAGCACATAGCCCGCATCTGCGACGGCTTGTTTAATCACCGCCAATGCATCGGCGTTCGATGCCAGATCAGGTGCGAAGCCACCCTCATCACCCACTGAGGTGGAAAGACCTTTCGCCGAGAGCACCTTTTTGAGCGCATGGAAAATTTCCGCACCCATGCGCAGACCTTCACGGAAGTTAGGCGCGCCTACAGGCTGCACCATAAACTCTTGAATATCGACGTTATTATCCGCGTGCTCACCGCCATTAATGATATTCATCATTGGTACAGGCATGCTGTACTGGCCCGGCTGGCCATAGAGCTCAGCAATATGAGCATACAGCGGAACGCCTTTGGCATTAGCAGCCGCTTTGGCGGCCGCCAATGAAACGGCAAGGATGGCGTTCGCACCAAGGTTTGCCTTGTTTTCAGTACCATCCAGCGCCAGCATGGCATCGTCCAGACCACGCTGATCGCGTGCATCCATACCTAACAGCGCATCACGAATTTTGCCATTGACCGCACCGACTGCTTTCAGCACGCCTTTACCCAGGTAGCGTGACTTATCGCCATCGCGAAGCTCTAACGCTTCCCGGGAACCGGTTGAGGCACCGCTGGGGGCACAGGCTTCGCCGACAGCGCCACTAGCAAGGCGCACATGCGCCTGGACGGTCGGGTTACCACGTGAATCCAGCACTTCCAATGCACTGATAGCAACAATTTTGGTCATGGCAGTTTCCTTTCCTGTAAGTCAGATAAAGTTATTAAAATGGCGCCTTATTCAGCAACACCTCTGATTAGCGAAACACCATTAGCGAATCGTCAGCGGCTCAAATCCTTTTACCAGCGCATCCAGCTGGGCAAGCTGCGTTAAGAAGGGCTCTAGTTGATCCAACGGGAGCGCACAGGGGCCATCGCACTTGGCGTTATCTGGATCAGGGTGAGCTTCTAAAAACAGCCCTGCTAGGCCGACAGCCACGCCAGCCCGCGCTAATTCGGCAACCTGCGCCCGGCGTCCATCAGCACTGTCTGCACGCCCACCGGGGCGCTGCAACGCGTGAGTGACATCAAAAAATACCGGGTAGCCGGTTTGCTTCATATCGCCAAAGCCCAGCATATCCACAATCAGGTTGTTGTAACCAAAGCTTGAGCCACGTTCACAGAGCATCAACTGATCGTTACCCGCTTCCTGGAACTTGCTGAGGATATGGCGCATTTCATGGGGCGCCAAAAACTGCGGCTTCTTGATATTAATGACCGCGCCGGTTTTAGCCATGGCGACCACTAAATCGGTTTGGCGAGCCAGAAACGCGGGCAGTTGGATAATGTCGGCCACTTCCGCCGCTGCCTCTGCCTGCCAGGGCTCGTGCACATCGGTGATGATCGGCACGTTATAGCGAGCTTTAATATCGGCCAGAATTTGCAGTCCTTTCTCAATACCGGGGCCACGGTAGGAGTGAATCGAACTGCGGTTGGCTTTATCAAAGCTGGCTTTAAAAACGTAGGGCATGCCCAGCTTCTGGGTCACCGTCACGTAAGCCTGAGCGACCTCATCGGCAAGCTCGGCAGACTCGAGCACGTTCATGCCGCCTAGCAGCATTAGCGGCAAGGAATTGCCGGCGGTTAAGCCGGCAACGTTAATATGGCGCTCTTGGACGGATCCTTGTGACGGGCCTTGAGAAGTCATTCTTACCCCTTATTCCTGGGAGTTCGCATGGGCGCGGCTACGCGCTGTTTTATGATCCAGGGCAGCGTTAACAAAGCCCGAGAAGAGCGGGTGGCCATCACGCGGAGTAGAGGTGAATTCCGGGTGGAACTGGCAAGCCACGTACCAAGGGTGATCCGCAAGTTCGATCATTTCCACCAGCGACTGGTCAACGCTCTTGCCTGAGATAACCAACCCAGCCTTTTCAAGCTCATCAATAAACTGGTTATTGACCTCAAAGCGGTGCCGGTGTCGCTCAACAATCTCTTCTGATCCATACGCTTCACGCGCCTTGGTGCCCGATTCAAGATGGCACACTTGCCCCCCTAAGCGCATGGTGCCGCCTAGATCAGACGCCGCATCGCGCAGCTCAATTTTGCCTTCCGGATTCAACCACTCCGTGATCAACCCCACCACCGGGTGCTGGGTATCGTGGGTGAACTCGGTAGAGTTGGCGTCTTTCCAGCCCGCAACGTTGCGCGCAAACTCAATCACCGCCACTTGCATCCCCAGGCAGATGCCCAGATACGGCACCTTGTTCTCACGGGCGAACTGAGCGGTCATGATTTTGCCTTCTACACCACGTTCACCGAAACCGCCAGGCACCAGAATGGCATCTTTGCCTGCCAAGCGCTCCGTACCGTGGCGCTCAATGTCTTCGGAGTCAATATAGTCGACGTTGACCTTGATGCGCCCCTGAATACCCGCATGAATCAGCGCTTCATTGAGCGACTTATAGGCATCCAGCAGCTCCATGTATTTACCCACCATGGCGATGCTGATCGACTTAAGCGGATTGAGCTTGGCGTCCAGCACCTTAATCCATTCGGACAGATCGGCTTCAGGTGCTTCAATGCGCAGCTTATCGCAGACGATCTCGTCCAGGCCGTGTTCATGGAGCATCAACGGAATGCGATAGATGGTATCGGCATCCTGCAATGGCACTACCGCACGCTCTTCAACGTTGGTGAACAGGGCAATTTTGCGGCGCTCACTCTCTTCAAGCTCAACTTCGCTGCGGCAAATCAGAATATCGGGCTGGATACCAATCGAGCGCAGCTCTTTGACGCTGTGCTGGGTCGGTTTGGTTTTGGTCTCACCCGCCGTTTTAATGTAGGGCACCAGCGTTAGGTGCATAAACAGCGCGCGGTTAGCGCCCTGCTCACTACGAATTTGGCGAATAGACTCAAGGAAAGGCAGTGATTCGATATCACCTACCGTGCCACCAATTTCCACCAGCGCCACATCAAAGCCTTCGCCGCCCGCGTATACGCGCTGCTTGATCTCATCTGTGATATGCGGAATTACTTGAACGGTACCGCCCAAGTAGTCACCACGGCGCTCTTTACGCAGTACATGCTCGTAAACACGCCCGGTCGTAAAGTTATTGCGCTGGGTCATTTTGGTGCGAATAAAGCGCTCATAATGCCCGAGATCAAGGTCGGTTTCGGCACCATCTTCTGTGACGAATACCTCACCGTGCTGAAAGGGGCTCATGGTGCCCGGATCCACGTTGATGTACGGGTCGAGCTTGAGCATGGTGACCTTAAGGCCGCGGGCCTCTAAAATCGCCGCCAGCGAGGCGGAGGCGATGCCCTTGCCAAGAGAGGACACAACGCCGCCGGTCACGAAGATATATCGTGTCATGGATAACCTGTCGAATCATGATCAGAAGGCACGGCAGAAAGCCACGCCAGGATGGGTCGACAGACTAGCAGATTACGACCTAAGGCTCAATTTGAACTGAGCAGTCAAAACCTACTCAACCTAATCACACTTGTGCAACCGCCCCAGCGATAGGTCTCCGCGAGGGCGCTGTGAACCCATCCATGGGCGCTACTTTCGCCATCTGACCGCCAGGGATGGCGGAAATGCCGGAATTGTTGGGAACATTTTCCGGCCATGACAAAAGACCTCGCTACGACCTATCCCTGGGGCTGCTCTATTCTCCAGAGGCGCGCTATACGCCCAGGTAGTCCAGAATGCCTTCGGCTGCCTGGCGGCCTTCATAAATCGCCGTGACCACCAGATCAGAGCCGCGCACCATATCGCCACCGGCAAAGATTTTTTCGTTGCTGGTTTGGAAAGCGTACTGGCCATGTTCCGGCGCGGTAACGCGGTCGCGTTCATCGACCTGAATATTGGCACTATCGAACCAAGGCGCAGGGCTTGCCTGGAAGCCGAAAGCGATGACCACGGCGTCCGCCGCAATAATTTCTTCAGAACCAGGCACCACTTCAGGGCGCTGACGGCCATTCTCATCCGGCTCACCCAATCGCGTGCGCACAACTTTCACGCCTTCAACCTTCTCTTCACCAACCACCGCTACCGGCTGACGGTTGAACAGAAACTCAACGCCCTCTTCCCGTGCATTGGAGACTTCACGGCGCGAACCCGGCATATTGCCTTCATCGCGACGATAGGCGCAGGTCACGCTAGCCGCATTTTGACGAATAGAAGTACGGTTACAGTCCATCGCCGTATCACCGCCGCCCAGCACCACCACGCGCTTACCTTCCATGGAGATATAATCGTTTGGGTCTTTTTCAAAGCCCAGGCAGCGTTTGACGTTGGCAATCAGGAAATCCAGAGCCTTGTAAACGCCCGGCAGATCTTCGCCTGGGAAGCCGCCTTCCATGTACTTGTAAGTGCCCATACCCAGGAAAACCGCATCGTACTCCTGCATCAGGGTTTCAAACTCGATATCGGTGCCGATTTCGGTATTTAGGCGGAACTCGACGCCCATCTCCTCAAAAACTGCCCGGCGGCGCTCCATTACGCTCTTTTCCAGCTTGAACTCGGGGATACCGAAGGTCAGCAGGCCGCCAATTTCCGGATACTTATCAAACACCACCGGTTTAACGCCGTTACGCGCCAAAATATCGGCACAGCCCAAGCCCGCAGGACCCGCACCAATGATGGCGACTTTTTTATCAGTCCACACCACCTTGGACATATCCGGACGCCAACCCATGGCAAAGGCCGTATCGGTGATGTACTTCTCTACCGAGCCAATCGTCACCGCGCCAAAACCGTCATTGAGCGTGCAGTCGCCTTCACACAGACGATCCTGGGGGCACACCCGGCCACATACTTCCGGCAGCGAGTTGGTTTTATGAGAAAGCTCGGCGGCTTCGATAATATTGCCTTCCACCACCAGCTGTAGCCAGTTGGGAATGTAGTTGTGTACCGGGCACTTCCACTCGCAATACGGGTTACCGCAGTGCAGGCAGCGATGCGCCTGACTGGCCGCGTCGATGGGTTTAAACGGCTCATAAATTTCCGCAAACTCTTTCGCACGGGTACGCGCATCTTTTTTCTGTGGGTCTTTACGACCCACATCGACAAACTGAAAATCGTTATTTAAGCGGTTAGCCATGATCTCTCTCCTGTCAGCGTGAGGGGCACAAGCGGGTTATTGCGGCTGACGCCGAGACTGATCCAGCAAGCTACCGAGGCTTGCCGCTTTAGGCTTAACCAGCCAGAAGTGGCGCGCATAGTCGCTGAAGTCTTCCAAAATAGCCGCCCCACGTGCGGATCCCGTCGCGGCCACGTAGGCTTCGATCATTTCACGCAGGTGGCGACGATACGCCTCCATCGCCTCTGTGTTGACGCGATGAATTTCGACCAGCTCGTGGTTGTACTTGTCCACGAAGGTGCGCTCTTCATCCAACACATAGGCAAACCCACCGGTCATCCCCGCGCCGAAGTTCACGCCGGTTTCACCGAGCACACAAACCAAACCACCGGTCATATATTCACAGCAGTGGTCGCCTGCACCTTCAATCACAGCAGTGGCGCCGGAGTTACGTACAGCAAAGCGCTCACCCGCCGTACCGGCCGCAAACAGCGTGCCGCCAGTGGCACCGTATAGGCAGGTGTTACCAATGATGGCCGTTTTGTGGCTCTCAAACTCGCTGACCTTGGGCGGCACAATGACGATACTGCCGCCGTTCATGCCTTTGCCGACGTAGTCGTTGGCATCGCCTTCCAGGTAGAGGTTGAGACCACGCGCATTCCACACCCCAAAACTCTGCCCCGCCACACCAACGAAGTTCGCCGTGACTGGCGCGGCTTCCAGGCCATCTTCACCGTAGCGCTTAGCAATAGCACCAGAGGTTAACGCGCCTACGCTGCGGTCACAGTTGGTAATGGTGAAGTTAAACTCACCCCCGGACTGGCTTTCGATAGCGACTTTAAGTGCCGCCAACACTTCCTGGTTTTTGGCACCGGGATCGTGAGGCACGTTACGGCTAACGGTGCAGAACTGCGGCGCATCTTTAGGCACAAAGTCATTGGCAAGCAAGGGCGTTAGATCAAGCTTACGCTGGGACGCCGTATTGCCTTCAAGCACTTCAAGCAGGTCAGTACGGCCGATAAGATCGGTTAACTTGCGAACGCCCAATACCGCCATCAGCTCACGCACTTCTTCAGCGATAAAGCGGAAGTAGTTTTTGACCATGTCGACGGTGCCGCGGAAATGCTCACCGCGCAGGAAATCATCCTGAGTGGCAACACCGGTGGCACAGTTATTGAGGTGGCAAATACGCAGGTACTTACAGCCCAGCGCCACCATCGGTGCAGTGCCAAAACCAAAGCTCTCAGCGCCAAGAATCGCCGCCTTAACTACGTCTAAACCGGTTTTGAGGCCGCCATCAGTCTGCAGGCGAATCTTATCGCGCAGGCCATTGATTCGCAGCGCCTGATGCACTTCCGGCAGCCCCAATTCCCAAGGCGAACCGGCATGTTTGATCGAAGTCAGTGGGCTCGCCGCGGTACCACCGTCGTAACCGGAGACGGTAATCAGATCAGCGTAAGCCTTGGCAACACCGGTGGCGATCGTGCCGATACCCGGCTCGGAGACCAGCTTCACCGACACTTGCGCATCAGGATTGACCTGTTTGAGGTCAAAAATCAGCTGCGCCAGATCCTCGATAGAGTAAATATCGTGGTGCGGCGGCGGTGAAATCAGCGTAACGCCGGGGACTGCGTAGCGCAGTCGGGCAATCAGCTGGTTCACTTTACCGCCTGGCAACTGACCGCCTTCACCGGGCTTGGCGCCCTGGGCAACTTTGATCTGCAGAACTTCCGCGTTAACCAGATACGCTGGCGTAACGCCAAAGCGGCCGGAGGCGATCTGCTTGATTTTGGAGCTACGAATAGTGCCGTAGCGGGCCGGGTCTTCTCCGCCCTCACCAGAGTTAGAGCGACCACCGGCTTCGTTCATAGCCTGGGCCAGTGCTTCATGGGCTTCCGGCGAGAGTGCACCTAGCGACATACCCGCGCTGTCAAAGCGTGGCAGCAAGTCTTCAACCGGCTCCACTTCATCTATCGAAATCGGCGTTTCAGCAGGCTTGAGCTTGAGCAAGTCACGAATAGTGGCCACCGGACGCTCGTTGACCAACTGGGCGAATTTCTTCCACTTGGTATAACTACCCTCTTGCACTGCGGCCTGGAGCGCCACCACCACATCAGGGTTGTAGGCGTGATATTCGTAGCCATGCACGTACTTGAACATGCCCCCCTGGGAAATTCCTTTACGAGGAATCCAGGCATCTTTAGCCAGCAGTACCTGCTGCAGCTGAAGCTCGGCAAAACCAGCACCTTGAATACGCGACGCCATGCCCACAAAGCACAGATCCATCACTTCATCGGCCAAACCGACGGCTTCGAACAGCATCGAGCCACGGTAAGAGGCCAGCGTCGAGATACCCATCTTCGACAGGATTTTGAACAGGCCTTTCTGTAGCCCTTTGCGGTAGTTCTCGCGGCCATCAGCCGGGTTGCCGGTCAGCTCGCCAGTGCGGTGCATATCCGCCATGACCTGATAGGCAAGCCACGGATAAACCGCCGTTGCACCCACACCAAACAGTACCGCCATTTGATGAGCATCACGGGCGTAGCCGGTTTCCACCACAATATTGGCATTGGGGCGCAGCGCTAAACGACCTAAATGGGAGTGCACCGCACCCACCGCCAGCGCGGCCTGAATGGGGATCAAGCCCTTCGCAAGCTCAGCATCGGTGAGCACCAGAATCACTTTGCCCGCACGTACTTGTGCTTCGGCCTCTTCACACAGTGCTTTCAGCGCCTGATGCAGGCTTTGCTGCTCAGGATCGTATCCTAGTGACATTGTGTGGCTGGCAAACGCCGGGTCATCCTGGCTGACCAGTGCGGTAAATTTACGCGGAGATAATACCGGCGTAGTCAAAATCAAGCGGTGTGCGTGTTCAGGCGTCGCTTTAAAGACGTTAAGTTCGGCGCCACAGCAGGTTTCCAGAGACATAACGATCGCTTCACGAAGCGGGTCGATAGGCGGGTTGGTCACCTGGGCAAACTTCTGGCGGAAGAAGTCAGTCAGAAGACGTGGGCGGCTCGAAAGTACCGCCATGGGGGTATCGTCGCCCATAGAGCCCACTGCTTCCTGACCACTCTCTGCCAGCGGACGCAGCACCTGGTCGCGCTCTTCAAAGCTCACCTGGAACATCTTCTGCTGAACGTTGAGCGAATCGGTATCCATGGTTTGGAAACGCGCAAGCTCCGTCAGCGCCGACTCCAGATAATTGGCTTCCTGCTTTAACCAGCGCTTATAGGGGTAGGCCGACTTTAGCCGCTGATCGATATCTTCGGTGTGCAGTACTTCGCCGGTCTGGGTATCTACGGCCAGTATTTGTCCTGGACCCACCCGGCCCTTGGCGACCACATCTTCAGGCTTATAGCCGTAGGTACCGATTTCCGATGCCAGGGTGATATAACCATTTTTGGTAATCACCCAGCGCGCTGGGCGCAGGCCGTTACGGTCAAGCATACACACCGCTTGGCGGCCATCGGTCATGACCACGCCCGCTGGACCATCCCACGGCTCCATATGCATGGAGTTATATTCGTAGAAGGCGCGCAGTTCGGCGTCCATGGTTTCGACGTTCTGCCACGCAGGTGGCACCATCATGCGCACTGCACGGTGTAGCTCCATTCCGCCGGTGAGCAGCACTTCCAGCATGTTATCCATGCTAGAGGAGTCTGAGCCAGTGGTATTGACGATCTCGTCCAGCTCAGCGATATCCGGCAGGCGATTGTTAACGAAATTCGCTTTACGCGAGTTCGCCCAGCCGCGGTTGGCTTCGATGGTATTGATCTCGCCATTGTGCGCCAACAGGCGGAACGGCTGTGCCAGTGGCCAGCGCGGTGCGGTATTGGTCGAGAAGCGCTGATGGAAAACGCAAATGGCGGTTTCCAGACGCGGATCATTCAAGTCTTTATAGAATGCCGGTAGATCCTCCGGCATCATCAAACCTTTATAGGAGATAACTTCTGACGACAGCGAGGCTACATAGAAATCCTCTTCATCGCGTAGCGATTGCTCGGCACGACGGCGAGCCATAAACAGGTCAACGTCAAAGTGTTCACCGTTGCCCGGCTGCACGAATAGCTGACGAATGCGCGGCAGGCAGTCGAGAGCCATCGGACCACAAACGCTGGAATCGGTAGGCACGTCGCGCCAGCCCACTACATTGAGCCCACGCGCTTCAAGCTCACGGGTAAGAGTGTCACGGGCGTGGGTTTCACGCTCATCATCATTGGGCAGAAAAATCACGCCAACGGCAAAACGATCACCTAACTCGGCATCGAACGCCTCTTTAGCCAACGCCTGCATAAACGGCGTGGGCATTTTAAGCAGTAAACCACAGCCGTCGCCGGTTTTTCCGTCGGCAGCAATACCGCCCCGGTGGGTCATGCAGGTCAGTGATTCAATGGCAGTTTTCAGCAAATCGTGGCTCGCCTGGCCTTCCATATGGGCAATCAGGCCGAAACCACAGTTATCGCGAAACTCGCCAGGCTGGTGAAGACCTCTATTCATGGGCGTGCCTCTAGTCAGCGTATTTTTTTAGCAGCGTGCTTATGTTATAAAGGCAGGTTTTGCTTTTTTTATGGTGCTTATTACCTGCTCTGAATGGGGTATTTCCCACATCCACTGCCGCAACAAAATGGCCGGTCAGCATAGCGATTGGAAGCCACTTCGCGCAATCGCCTAGCCTCCCCAACTCTTGAAAAACTCTTTTCAAATCCTGTATTTGCATTCTCATTTAGCGAAAAAATACATATACTTCAAACACTTGTAACCAAGCGAAACACGTTTTTTAGGCTTTTTATTTTCCATTAGACTTTAGTCTAACACACGCCCTTTAACCCATGCCGATAGTGCATAAGGCATACGGATTATACTAGAACGGTGTTCTATTACTTAACGGGCAATATTGGCTACGTTGAGAAAAAACAGCATCAGCGTAAAATGCCCGCCCAGTGATACCACTCCACGTTAGAAGCGGTACATTGGGCAGGTTTTACTGTTCGGAATTGCTAAAGAGATGTGCTGAACGGGTTACTTTTGGGCCGCTCAGCGGCGCGGATAGTGATCCAACAGCGTAGCGAGAACATCATTGGGTGTGGCATCGCTGATACGGGCATCACCCAGTGCGTTGAGCAGCACCAAGCGCAGCCTGGTATCGATATTTTTCTTATCCAGCCGCATGCGGGCTAAAAAGTCATCGCTGGACATATTCGCCGGTGCCGCTAACGGCAGCTCGGCGCTCTCAATCACTGCCAGGCTGCGCGCTAGGGCTGCGTCGTCGATCCAGCCTAAGCGGTTAGAGAGCGTGGCCGCCATGGCCATGCCAGCGCCCACAGCTTCGCCGTGCAGCCAGTTGCCGTAGCCCTGGTGGGCCTCAATGGCGTGGCCAAAAGTGTGGCCCAGGTTTAACAGCGCACGCACGCCCTGTTCGGTTTCATCCTCAGCGACAATATCGGCTTTGATTTGGCAACTGCGGGCGATGGCTTCGGCTACCACCTCGGGCTCAACATCAAGCAGTGCTGGCATATTGGCTTCCAACCAGCTTAAAAACGCTTCGTCGCGAATCAAGCCGTACTTAATCACCTCGGCCATACCCGCCGACAGCTCTCGGCGGGGTAGGCTCTTAAGTGAATCAATATCCACCAGCACCGCTTTGGGCTGCCAGAAAGCGCCAATCATATTTTTGCCCAGCGGATGGTTCACGCCGGTTTTGCCCCCCACCGAGGAGTCCACCTGGGAAAGTAGCGTGGTCGGTACCTGGATAAACGCCACGCCACGCTGATAAGAGGCAGCAGCGTAGCCGACCATGTCGCCAATCACGCCGCCGCCTAAAGCGATCAGTGTGCAGCGGCGGTTAAAGCCGGCTTCCAGCAGCGCATCCCAAATACGGCTGACCTGTTCAATGGTTTTGTACTGCTCTCCATCGGGTAGCACGACCGTGCGGACATCGAGTTGCTCCGGCAGACTGGCGCAAAGCTTTTCAAGGTAGAGCGGCGCAATTGTTTCGTTGGTAACCACCATCACCTGTTGACCGGCTAGATAAGGGGTCAGGGCATCAGCTCGGCCAATAAGCCCGGTACCAATATGAATCGGGTAGCTGCGCTCATCTAAAGCAACGTTAAGCGTGCGTTGCGCGCTGGCAGTCGAGGTCATTGGGTTACCTTATGAGTGTTCGAATCGGCGGCATTGAGGGAAGCGCTGCTCTCCAGTGGATCAACCAGCCGATGTACCCGTCGCAGGATTTCGTTGACCACGGCCCGTGGGCTGCGCCGATCAGTGCGTACGGCAATATCAGAGGTGGCCCGGTAAAGCGGGTCGCGCTGGGCAAACATATCGTTTAACACCTGCTCACGATTACCACACTGCAACAGCGGCCGATTGCGATCTTTCGCCGTGCGCTTAAGTTGCTGATCAACGGTGGTCAACAGATAGACCACCGTGCCACGTTCGCGCAGCGCGCGGCGATTCTCTTCGCGAAGCACCGCGCCACCGCCAGTGGCTACCACGACCGGAGAGAGCCGGGTCAGCTCATCAATCATGTGAATTTCCCGCAGCCGAAAGCCTTGCTCGCCTTCTACATCGAAAATCCACGGGATATCCGCCCCGCAGCGGTCTTGAATGGCGTGGTCACTGTCATAAAACGGGCGCGAAAGCTCTGCCGCCAACAGGCGACCAATCGTGCTTTTGCCAGCCCCCATGGGGCCAATGAGAAATAAATTGGGTAAATCCTGCATCAGCGAACCGTTAAGCCATCGTCAAGGAGTCGTGGAGTAATAAAGACTAACAACTCTACCTTTTCATTGCTCTCTTCGGTATAGCGAAACAGTCTTCCTAGAAAAGGAATATCGCCCAGAAGCGGTGTTTTGGCGATTTGGCGTAACTCTTCAGTGGTCAAAATGCCGCCTAACACCACCGTTTGGCCGTTATCTACCAGTACTTGGGTCTCAATTTGGTTGGTATCGATAGGCGGCTCACCGCCAAACTCCGACTCACGAAAACTATCATTTTTAATCACCAGATCCATGATAATGCGGTTGTCGGGGGTAATTTGTGGCGTCACCTCGAGCGAAAGCTCGGCCTGTTTGAACTCGGTATCCGGGTTATTGTTACCATCAACGCTTTGAAACGCGCGCTCTTCACCCTGGCTGATTCTAGCGGTGCGCTGGTTGGCGGTAATAATTCTGGGCTGTGAAATAGTTTGGCTCTTACCTTCACTTTCTAATGCGCGCAGCTCCAGATCCAACAGGATATCGCCTGACAAGTAGCCAAAGCTGAAACCTGTGCCTGGCCCGGTGGCCGCACCTAAATCCACGGCCAAACCACCCTGTGCACGGTTGATGCCGGTGGGGTTAATATCTCGTCTTACAAAGTTGCCATCTCCCCCGTCCTGAAACCCACGGGTGCTCGACATGCCCCAGTTAATGCCTAACTCGCGGGAAGCGGTGTCCCGGGCAATAACTATGCGTGCTTCAATCTGCACTTGGCGAACGGCAACATCCAAGCGGTCAAGAGTGCGCATAATATCACTCACTTGCTCACTGGTATCTTGAATGAGCAGCGTATTGGTTCGGTTATCTACGCTAACGCGCCCGCGCTCGGTCAGCAGCCCAAAGCCGTCGCCACCCCGCAGCAACTGGGCTAAATCTTCCGCCCGGGCGTACTTGACCTCAATAAACTCGGTCACCAGCGGTGAAAGCGTTTCACGCTGGCTTCGCGCCTCTAGCTCCTGACGCTCTAAATCGGCCAGCTCGCTGGCAGGCGCCACCACAATGACATTGCCCTGCTCACGGCTGGATAGCCCCTGGCTTTGCAGAATCAGCGCCAGCGCTTGGTCCCAAGGCACATCATTTAAGTTAAGCGTTACCCGGCCTGTCACGCTGTCGCTGGCCACTAAGTTCAGGCCGGTAAACTCTGCAAGCGTGGCCAGCACCGAGCGCACTTCGATATCCTGGAAGTTGAGACTCAAACGCTCCCCATTGAAACTATCGGCCGTTCCTTGAGTCTGTTGCGGCTGATCGCGAACCGGCTGAACCTCCACCGTGAGCGTGCGGCCACTTTGCGATGAAATCATCGCGTAAGCGCCTTGTGTCGCTAGCGCCAACTGGGTATCGCGCTGACCTGCACGGGGGGTAATCCGCGTGATGGGCGTGGCAAAGTCGGTAACATCGTATACCTGATTGAGCGAGTCTGGGATTGCCACGTCGCGCAATACCACTACCACTTGCCCAGCTACTTCCTCTCGCACATCCGCTTCTATGCCTTCACGGTCAAAGGTAACGACAAGGCGGCCAGCACCGTCCTGACCGCGCCGAAAATCAATATTCGCAATTTGCGGTCCTTCGTTCACTTCCAGCGCAGGCAAAGCGGCGGAGGGAGAATTCGTTGCTGACGTGAAATTAATACGCAGCCGATCATCCATGACGCTGGGGGTAAAGTTTTTGGATTCGTTAAGGTTCACCACCAAACGCGTTCGGCCATTGCCTTCCAGGGCCGTGATTTGCTCAATGCCACCGCGGCCAATATCAAGTCGTCGAGAAGCCAGGCCGTTTTGAGTGCCCGCTAAGTCCAATGCCACCCTGGGTGGCGATTCCAGGCGATAGCTACGCAGTTCAGGCACGCCGCCGGTGAAGCGAAGATCAATGCTTACCTCTCCATTGTCAGCATTATGCACTTCAATATCAGTCAGCACTGATGCCACCGCTAATGAGGGCCAAAACGAAGCGAGCAAGACTGCCATAAATATAAGATGAGGGTTTCGCCGAGCTGTGACTGCCATTAGCTATTATCCGCCTGGGGGTAAAGTGACTGCACAGCCACTCGGTGCAGCCGTACTTTTTACTGTTTTTATCTAAGACTTGTTTTACTAATGCTGTTTTTACTTGTGATGCTTATAAATTACTCATTAACAGCACGTTCCTCATTGATCGTTAGCGTGACTTGGCGCTCTTGCCAGCCATCACGCTGGGTGAAAACCCGCTCGTTGACGCGAATTTCCTGGGCCGCTATTTGGCTGATACGCCCATAATCACTGCCCATATAGTTCCCCTCTCTTACGCTGGTCACATTGCCATCGGGTGAGGCGATCATGGCCACCTGCCGCCCTCCCATGCGTAACGTACCGACTAATCGCAGCTCTTGTAATTGGAAACGCTCTAACGGCTCCTGCACACGCTGCTGATCAGGCGCTAATGCACCATCCGTCGGGCTAATACCACCTTCCGCAATGGCATTCGGCGCTAAAAAAGGGCTGCGTTCTTCACTATATAAATACGCCAGGGTTTGGCTTTCAGGCCATGCCACGCTGACCCCAGGAGGCTGGCCGCCGGGTGACTGTCGAATATCAGCCAGCGTGCGCTCAAGCTGGTCTAACTCGGCATCGGCACAACCTGCCAGCACTACAGTGAAGCCCACTAGCATAACGCTCAGTTGGACACCCTTCATGGCGCGACTGCCCCATCAACGGATGCGCGTTCATTTTCATCCCTATAGCTATAGGTGCTGGCCAGTAACGAAAGCCGCAGCACATCCCCGCGCTGCTCAACCGGCTCCAAGCTGAAATCGTGCTGGGTCACAATACGCGGCAGTGCAGCTATATCGGCGATAAAGCGCGCCAGTTGGTGATAGCCACCGCGCACCTGAATATCCAGCGGCTGCTCTATATAATGAGCCTGGGTTTGCGTTGGACGCAGCCGAATCGTTTCAATGGTAAGGCGGTTATCGACGGCCGCATCGCTAATACTGTCCAGCAAAGAGGGAATTTCGGCATCGGTGGGCAACATGGTGCGCAAGCGAGTCATCTGCGCTTCTAACGAAGCGAGCTGCTCGCGCATTTCTGGCAAAAAAGCGGCTTCTGAAGCTTTGCTACGGTAATCACTTAGCAACCTGACTTCTTGGCGCTGCGCCGCCTTTAACCCTTCGCGCTGCTCACCCACCACTAGCCACCCCATCGCACTTAGCGCTACCAGCAGTGCCAGGCAGCAACTCAGCACTTTCAGCAACCATGGCCACCCACCGGCTTCTTTAATATCCAAGTCGCGCCAATCTACGTCGCGAAGGCGCTGCCACTCCCTTGACCAATACTCACGGCTTCGCTTGTCAGAACTTAGTTTACCAACGTTTGTTCTGTCAGAACCTGGTCTCATAGCGCCGTCTCCTCGCCACTATCCAAATGCTCTAACGCCGTTTGTTCTACGTTAAAACGAAACACTCTACCAGCACCTTGCTGGTCGCTTTCTACGGCAGACAGCGAAGGAACGCCTAAACCAGGCAGGGCCGCAATACGACGCAGCTGCTCAGAGACTTGCCGCTCACTAGCAGCTACCGCCGTTGCGCTAATGTTATTACCGGACTTTGATAACTGCTGGTAGATCACACCATTGGCAACACTTTCGGCGACATCATTAAAAAGTTGTATGGTAAGCAACCGTTCAGACTGTAACGTTTGGAACACCGCTAGCTGCTCCGCTAAACGCCCGGCATCATCTTGATAGCGCGACACCCCTTCTATATCAGTATTAAGACGCACGATATGCTCGCTGATATAAGCATTACGCTGCTGCTGAGCAGCCAACTGATGCTGGTAATATTGAGCGGTGAGCAACCCAATCAATACCCCTGCCAGCAGCATAAAAGCAATCCATAGATAAAATTTCCGCGTTTGCCGCTCGCGCTTCGCTTCCCGCCATGGCAGCAAATTTATCGTCATGCTCATTGGCTAACTCTCATGACCTAACTCTCATTGACTAACCCTCATCGCCAGACCACCCGCTGTGAGCATTGCCGGGGCATCATTGGTCAATGCCTGAAGATTTAGGCGTTTATTGACCTGCATGCGCTGAAACGGGTTGGCAATCGTTACGGTCATACCACTATCTTCTGCAATACGCTCGGCCAGCCCAGGAATCACGCTTGAACCACCGGCCAAGACAATGTGCTTTACCTCTTGCTGACGACCAGCCGTATAGTAAAGCTGCAATGAACGCCCCACCTGCTGCACCACCGTTTCAAGAAACGGATTGAGCACCTTGGCATGATAATCATCAGGCAGGCCGCCCCGTTTTTTGGCGAAGCCCGCCTCTTCCATACTCAAGTTGTAGCGGTCGCGAATCGCATCCGTTAGTTGGCGGCCGCCAAACACCGTGTCGCGGGTATACACAATATGGCCACCGCGAACGACGTGAAAGGCATTCATATTGGCGCCAATATCAACCAGACCCACACAGGCGGTGGGGTCATTATCCACCTTCAACTGGCGGCGCAGTTCTGCCAACGAACGCTCCATCGCAAAGGTTTCAACGTCCACTGCCGCTGGTTCTAAACCAGCGCGCTCCAGTGTTTCCGTCAGTTGAGTGACATCCTGCTGCCGGCAGGCGACTAACACCACTTGCTGTTGCTCTTCGTCAAACGGTGCAGGGCCTAGGCACTCAAAATCGAAGGCAACTTCATTGAACGGAAAAGGAATATGTTGGTCAGACTCAGCGGTAATCCGCTCTTCGATCTCTTCCTCGCTTAACCCAATGGGAAAGCTGAGAGTCTTGGTGATGGCTGCACTTGCTGGCACAGCCACCGCCGCCTTACGAGTTGAAGGCTTGGCATGTTCAACGGCGCGGCTAAGTACACTGGCGACGTCATCAATATCGCGAATCCTGCGTTCTATTACCGCACCCTCACGCAATGGCCTAACGGCGTAACTTTCTACCTGGTAATTATCGTGGCACTTTTTCAGCTCAAGCAGTTTAACTGTCGCCGACGTAATATCGACGCCGATCAACCCCTTACCAGATTTTAGAAAGCGCATGTTGGGTTTGGCTCCGCCTGCTTATCGCCCGCCTATGAGATAGTTTGAGGTTACATGATTTTCATCTAAGTCACACGCGAAGCAACTTACGGCATATCAACACTGGTGGCCGCCGCCTTGGCTTCCTATAATGGCTGCCAATTACGTGATACGGCCCTTTAGATGCCGATCCTTTTATTCTTTCCAGGGTGCTCTCTGTTCATGACGTTTCTTCGAACCCTTATTCTATCGCTGTTTTTTCTTGTCGTATCGTTGGTGGGTGCCGCTGCACTTGCGGTGGTAGGGGCGTCTATCTATTTTTCGCCAGGGCTGCCCGACGTACGCCAGTTACAAGACTTTGAGCTGCATACCCCGCTACGTATTTTTACCCGAGACGGTAGATTGATTGGCGAGTTCGGCGAAGAGCGGCGCATGGCGATCGATTTTGATGAAATTCCTCAAGATATGGTCAACGCATTAATTGCGGCTGAAGACGCTAACTTCTTTGATCACGCGGGTGTCGACCCACGTGGCTTAGCGCGGGCGGCGGTGGAGTTGGTACAGAGCGGTGGCACCATTCAGTCAGGCGGCTCGACGATTACCATGCAGGTAGCGCGAAACTATATGCTGACGCTGGATCAAACCTTTACCCGTAAAATTCGCGAAATCCTGCTGGCACTGCAAATGGAGCAGGTGCTCAATAAACAGGAAATTTTCGAGCTTTACGTTAATAAGATTTTTTTGGGGAATCGGGCTTACGGTATCGCAGCGGCGGCTGAAACCTATTATGACAAGCCGCTGGCTGAGCTTAATCTAGCTCAAACGGCCATGATTGCAGGCCTGCCCAAAGCGCCATCTGCCTTTAACCCATTGGCTAATTCTGAACGCTCGCTAATTCGCCGCAACTGGATCCTGTTCCGCATGCGCGGGCTAGGCTATATCGATGATGAGGCTTACCAGATCGCCGTACAGGAACCCGTTACCGCACGCCGCCACTTCACCCAAGCAGAAGTGGAGGCTGCCTATGTGTCGGAAATGGCACGCCAGTATGCGGTGGAGCGTTATGGCGACGCTGCCTACACTGGCGGTTATCGGGTCTATACAACAATTGATAGTGAGCTACAGCCTGCCGCCCGCCAAGCACTGGGCAACGGCTTAATTGCCTACGATCTGCGTCACGGTTGGCGCGGACCAGAGCAGCGTGAAATTGCCTCGAGCCTTGTTGAAGCTCAGGAACAAACGGCCATTCAAGGCCTGGAAGAAGAGCTGTCAGAATCACCGGAAATTCGCCAGACCGCACGGCAAGCTGCCCAGCGTAGCCAAACCGAAGTGGAAGGTATCGACGGTGACGTGAGTAACTGGGTACAGGTGCTTGAGCGCACGCCCAACTATGGTCTTCTGCAGCCCGCCATCGTGGTGGAAAGTAGCGGCCGTGAAATGCAGGTATTGACTCGCAACGGCGGCTTACAAACCATCACCTGGGAAGGCTTAAGCTGGGCACGCCCTTACCTGAGCCCGCGTAGCCGGGGCGCAGAGCCAAGTTCAGCTGACCAAATTGCCGTGCGTGGCGATATGATTCGAGTGATTGCTAATGAAGAAGGCACGCTACGCCTCTCTCAACGCCCAGACGCCGAAGGTTCGTTGGTCGCTCAAGATCCTCGCACGGGTGCCATCCTCGCCCTTCAAGGCGGCTTCGACTTTAATGCCAGTAAGTTTAACCGTGCGGTACAGGCCCAGCGTCAGTCTGGCTCTATCTTCAAACCGTTTATTTACTTAGCGGCCCTTGAAGATGGTGAAATGAACGCGGCCAGCGTGGTCAATGATGCCCCTGTGGTGCTAGACGACGGCAGCAACGCCTTATGGCGTCCGGTTAACTCCAGCCGTGACTTCCAGGGTCCCATGCGTTTGCGCCCTGCACTAGCGCGTTCGCGCAACCTGGTCACCATCCGGGTGCTGCAGACCATGGGGCTTGATCATACGATAAACTACTTGGAAGGCTTCGGCTTCGCCCCTGGACGGTTACCCCATGGGTTGGCACTGGCGCTGGGTAGTGCAAGCTTAACGCCCATGGAGATGACGAATGCCTACGCGGTTATCGCCAACGGCGGTTTCCAGGTAGCGCCTTGGTTTATTGAACGGGTAACCCGCAATGATGACACTGAGGTGGTCGACGAAGCGACACCAAAAGTGGCGTGTCCAAGCTGTGCCGAGGGTCAGGAAACGGTCGAAATTGATGGTCGTGAGTACCCCATAGCCGAGCGAGTAGCCGATCCGGCGGCGGTTTATATCCTGCGCGATATGCTACGTGACGTTATCACCTCGGGCACTGGCCGCGGCGCACTCAGCCTTAACCGCGACGATATTGTCGGTAAAACGGGCACCACTAACAGCCAGCGCGATGCCTGGTTCGCAGGCTTCAACAGCGATCTTGTGACGACCGTGTGGGTAGGTAAAGATAGCAACGAAACGCTCGCTGAGTATGGCGCTAACGCCGCGTTGCCTATTTGGATTGAGTTCATGGCTGATGCACTGGAGGGAACCCCAAGTGCAATACCTGAGCGCCCCGACACGATCGTGACCGCGCGCGTAGACCCGGACACAGGCCGCCGTTTGCCGGATGACCAGGGGGGCGGCATGTCTGAGCTGTTCCACCGGGATCATTTACCGGATTACCAGCAGCGCCGTATCAGTCGAGAGCTGGAAGAAGCCAGCGGCTCTCAGGGTTCAGGTGCCGCAGAGTCTATCTTCTAACGCTGCATCCATAACCTAGCACACCAACCAAAAGGCCCGGAGAGATTATCTCCGGGCCTTTTTCGTACTTACTAGCGCCTTGTGTCTAGCGACTTGTTGCTACATAGCCTTCAAACCACTAA
Source organism: Halomonas sp. (assembly GCF_011050415.1). GTDB lineage: Bacteria > Pseudomonadota > Gammaproteobacteria > Pseudomonadales > Halomonadaceae > Vreelandella. The sequence goes on along the minus strand of NZ_DRFS01000015.1, from coordinate 55,511 downwards.
CTAGCAAACTGCTAACCACTAACGGGTGTCGCTGGTGCTTCGCGCCTGCTGGCTAACCAGTTAGCGCCAATAGCCACCGTCATCACCACCACACCGGCTATTTCGGTCATTAGATTGGGATAGAACACCCCAAAAATGGCGGCGGTAATGGCGATGCGTGGGAACCACGACATACGCGTAAACAGGTACCCTTCCAAGGCCGCAGCAAAAGCACCTAGCGCGAGAATGGCGATTATCCCGTTCCAGATCACCACCGGCACCGGGCCACCCATAATGATTTCCGGATTGAACACCATAAACAGCGGAATCAAGTAGAGCCCTTTAGCAAACTTCCACGCCTGGAAGCTGGTTTCCATCGGCTTACTACCCGCAATCGCCGCCCCAGCAAAGCCTGCCAAGGCTATCGGCGGCGTCACGTTAGAATCCTGGGAGTACCAGAAAACCACCAAGTGGGCGACCAGCAGCGGCACACCGAATTCAGCGGTAAGGGCAGGGCCGACCAGGACAATTAGTACGATATAGCTTGCGGTAACCGGTAGCCCCATGCCGAGAACCAGGCTTGCCAGCAGCACCATGACCAGTGCCAGAACCAGGTTGCCGCCTGAGAAAGCTAGCATCATGGAGGAGAACTTCAGGCCGAGGCCAGTCAGACCCACCACGCCAACGATAATCCCAGCGACCGCACAGGCCATGGAGACTGCTACCGCATTACGCGCGCCAAGCTCCAAGCCCTCTACCAGCTTCACCAAACCTGCGCGTATCACGCCCAGTGTGCGGCTCACTGTGACTGCCTGCCCCTGGCTGGGCGCCACAAAGAAGAACCATAACGCATAACGCAGAACGGCCACCACGACCATCGTCACTACCGCATAGAAACCTACCCGCATTGGCGACATGCTCATCACCAACAGCCACACCAGTACTGCTAGGGGTAGAAGGAAGTGCCAGCCATCCTTCATGACCTGACGCATTTGCGGCAGTTCGCTTTTGGGCAGTCCTTGCATACCTTGTTTAAGTGCAATGATGTGCACAAACAGGTAGACCGTCGCAAAATACATAATTGCCGGTAGAATGCTGACTTTAACGATCTCCAAGTACGGCGTATTGGTGTACTCAGCGATCAAGAAAGCGCCTGCGCCCATTAGCGGTGGCATAATCTGCCCACCAGTGGAGGCTGCGGCTTCGATACCCCCGGCCTGCTTAGGCTTATAGCCTAGCTTTTTCATCAGCGGAATAGTAAAGGCACCGGTGGTGACTACGTTAGCAATCGCACTACCGGAGATAGAGCCCATCCCCGCAGAGGCTAAAACGGCGGCTTTAGCCGGGCCGCCGCGTTGGCGCCCCGTCGCCGCGTAAGCCATATCGATAAAGAACTTGCCTGCCCCGGTGCACTCCAAAAAGGCACCAAACAGTACAAAGATAAAGATATAGGTAGCCGCAACACCTAGCGGAAGACCGAAGATGCCCTCTTGTCCTAGATAAAGCTGGCCAGCCACACGATCAATGCCGTAGCCGCGGTGCTCTAAAATGCCCGGCATCCACTGCCCAAGCCACGGCAGCTCACCCCGTGGCCCAGCGAAGGCATACACAATTGCCAGCAGGCCAATCACGGTCATCCCGAAACCCACCGCTCGGCGGCTGGCTTCAAGCACGGTGACGGTGGCAATGCAGGCAACCAGAATGTCCGTACTGCTCCAAAAACCTGCGCGGCTGAAAATCTCATCCAAATTGAGCACTAAGTAGCCGCCGGTCAGTATAGCGCCAGCGAAAAACAGCAGATCAATTGCCCACCCCAGAACGCCACGCTTACGCGTGGGGCCGAAGGCTGGGAACATTAAAAATGCCAATATCATAATTAGCGAAAGGTGAATACTACGCTGATAAAACAGCCCGAGGGGCTGAATACCAGCGGAATAGAGCTGAAACAGGGAAAGACCCACCGCCACAATGGTGATAGACCACAGCACCATGCGGGGTTGAATCGCATTACCGCCCGGCATCAGGATCGGCGGTTGCTTGGGTTCGTTCATGGAGTCCTCGTCAGACGTTGTCTGGCTTACTTTTAATTCACGCTGGGCGGCGCGGCTTGGATGATCTGGAGTATGACGCGTTGCCCAGACGCATGGGCACTCAGGCTCACTTCGTTATAGTGCTCATCGTATTGCCATACCACTCTGTGATCGACATCGGTCGATCCCACACGCAACGCGTAACGGTTGTTGGCCACTGGCTCATTAATCGCGTTAATCCAGTAGCCACCTTTTCCGTCAGAAACCTGCTCGCCACGTCCTATCGTATGCCCTAAGCCCGCCGCAAAGTCAGGCTGGTGGCTGCGCTCTAATTGCATGGTGCCGGCGACATTTTGGTAGCAGTCCAGCACGGTAAATTTGGCTACCGAGTGGTTCCACTTGATACACCAACGCGTCCCCGGCGGAGCCGCAGTATCCACCAGCATTTCACCTTGCTCGGTGATTACTTGCAGACGATCAGACGAAACCGCCGGAGCGGGGGTATCCCCTGCTCCGGCGAGTGGTAAGCAAACTATCAACACCGCTATTAGCCAGCGCTCAACCCTAGGCTTAGACTTAATAAACCCAGCCAAGCGCGGCCGAACAATGTCGCGTTGCCTTTGCATAACCATAATTACGTGCTATCGAATGGTCAGCCAAGGCTTACTCACGCAGGCGATCAGGAATTTCAGCGCCCACTTCTTCGAAGTAACGCAGTGCGCCCGGGTGCAGTGGCACCGGCGTGGAGCCCATGGTGAACTCAACGGTGGTGTCGTTAGCGGCTGGGTGAACGGCGATCAGCTCATCAATGTTCTCAAATAGCAGTTGAGTCAACTGATACGCCAGCTCTTCGTCCATATCAGCGTTAACGATAAGAACGTTAGGAATACCAATCGTTGTGACAGCTTCATCCATGCCGTCATACATACCGGCGGCAAGCTCAAACGGTGCAAATACCGCTTCTACTTCCTGGGCATTGGCGATCTCTTCATCCGAAAGGCCAATCAGGCGAATATCCCGGGTAGCAGCAAGGTTTAAAATAGAGCTCGTAGGAGGCCCTACGCTCCAGAAACCAGCGTCGATATCGCCATCACGAATCGCATCAGCGGTTTCGTTAAAGTTAAGACGCTGCGGAGTAAAATCGCTGTAGCTAATGCCATTGGCTTCAAGCAGCGCACGGGCATTCAGCTCGGTACCACTGCCTGGCGCGCCAACGGAAACACGCTTGCCTGCTAGGTCAGCAATTGATTCGATATCGGATTCAGCCAGGGTTACCAACTGCACGGCATTCGGATAAACCGAGGCTAGGGCACGGGTATTTTCGATCTGACGACCTTCGAAGTCACCAGTACCGGTATACGCCTGGTAAGCCGTATCTGCCAATACCAACGCTAGATCCGCGTCTCCACGCATGATCAAACCCATGTTTTCAACCGAGGCACCGGTTACTTCCGCGGTCGCCTGGGCGCCTTCAATATGATTATTGATCATTTCGGCGAAACCACCACCGATTGGATAGTAAACGCCACCAGTACCGCCAGTGGCGATAGAGAGTTGCTGGGCGCTTGCTGGAAGTGCGACCGCTAACATAGATGCGGCAGCTGCCGTGGTGTATAGAGAGCGTAGAGTTTTCATGAGCATTTCCTCCGTCCTGTTTGGACTTATAGGTATGGTTGACAATAAAGGAGGTGTCGAAGCCCCAACTTCTGTTTGCCATTGTAAAGCTAACCAGAAGCGGTGGAGGAGAAGTTAGCACGGCTTGTGCGTTAGATGCTAATGGCATAGTTAGCGCTTAATTAGCTTGACGATATGCGCAATATATAGGTACTGCAGGAGACACAGTGTAAGAAAATAACGCTCCTAATAATGATGAAACCCCAAGTAAATGTCTTACTCTATGCCAAATTGTTAATATTTAATGATAATAGCCGTCAATATTCTCTCAATTCATTTTTATTCATGCCTTAATTCGTCTCTTACCCACCCAGGAGCCACACTGCTATGGAGCCAGATCTCAGGGAGCCAGATTCCAAAGAAGCTAGCGCGCCACGCCAGAATCTTGCCATCAGCGCCTACCGCCAACTCAAGCATGACATTATTCGCGGTCGCTATGCGCCTGAACAAAAGCTGTTAATGAGCCGCCTGAAAGAGCACTACGGCGCCAGCACCGGGCCTCTCCGGGAAGCGCTTTCTCAATTAGTGGCTGACCGTCTGGTGGTGGCGATCAGTCAGCGTGGCTACCGTGTGGCTCCCATGTCACTGGCAGAACTCAACGACATTTACGACGCGCGAGCGCAACTCGAAGGGCTGATCCTGCGGCTAGCGATAGAGCGCGGTGACGATGACTGGGAAGCCACCGTGCTGGCGACGGCACATCGGTTGTCTAAAGTGACCAACATTAATACGCCTGATGACTTGCTGGATATTTGGGATCAGCGTCATAAAGCCTTTCATACTGCCATCGCCAGCGGCTGCAACTCCCCCCACTTGCTGCAAATGCGCAATACTCTGTTTGATCAAGTTGAGCGCTATCGCCACCTTTGGCTGCAGGAGACGGTGATGTCGCCTCAAGCGTTGGAGCTTAAGCGCCAGGAGCATGCGGCACTGGTGGATGTGATTTTGGCTCGCGATACCGCCGAAGCCGATACGCTAATGCGTGACCACTTGATGACCCCGGTGCCGATTATTACTCGGGTACTTAAAGCACGTGGCATCCACTAGGCTTAGAGCATGTCTAAATTCTGCGTTTTAAAAAAATGTAGATATTTTAAAAAAACGGCGATACATTGACTGCAAGCTATTTTGCATTTATTCCTGCCCACTATCCGAGGAATCCACGCCATGACACATTTTAACTGGGACGACCCGCTACTTCTGGAACAACAGCTCACCGATGAAGAGCGCCAGATTCGCGATGCCGCCTACGATTATTGCCAGGAAAACTTACAACCCCGCGTACTAACTGCTTTCCGTGAAGAGCGCTTTGACCGCGAGATCATGAGCGAAATGGGCGAACTTGGCCTGCTCGGCGCGACCGTTTCCCCTGAGTACGGCGGCGCAGGCGTTAATCACGTGGCCTACGGCCTGATTGCCCGTGAAGTAGAGCGCGTGGATTCCGGCTACCGTTCCGCCATGAGCGTACAGTCATCGCTGGTGATGTACCCGATTGAGACCTACGGCTCAGAAGAGCAAAAGCAAAAATTTCTGCCGAAGCTTGCTAGCGGCGAAATGATTGGCTGCTTCGGTTTGACCGAACCCGATCACGGCTCTGATCCAGGCGGCATGATTACCCGCGCCGAGAAAGTCGACGGTGGCTATCGCCTGACCGGTGCCAAAATGTGGATTACCAACAGCCCGATTGCCGATATCGCGGTAGTGTGGGCAAAGTCAGCTGCCCACGACAACCAGATTAAAGGCTTTATTGTTGAGCGCGGCACGGAAGGTTTCACCACGCCTAAAATCGAAGGCAAGGTCTCGCTGCGCGCCTCGATTACCGGCGAGATTGTGTTGGATAACGCTTTCGTTCCGGAAGAGAACCTGCTGCCCAATGTCAGCGGTCTTAAAGGCCCGTTCGGCTGCCTTAACAAAGCGCGCTACGGCATCGCCTGGGGCGTGATGGGCACCGCTGAGTTCTGCTGGCACGCGGCACGTCAATACACCTTGGACCGCAAGCAGTTTGGCCGCCCGCTGGCTGCCAATCAGTTGATCCAGAAAAAACTTGCCGATATGCAGACAGAAATCACCCTGGGCTTGCAGGCAGCGCTGCAGGTAGGTCGCCTAATGGATAGCGGCAACTGGGCACCGGAAATGGTCTCGTTGATCAAGCGCAACAACTGTGGCAAAGCGCTGGATATCGCCCGCCAGTCTCGCGATATGCATGGCGGTAACGGCGTTTCCGACGAGTACGGCGTTATTCGCCATATGGTTAATCTTGAGTCGGTGAATACCTACGAAGGTACCCACGATGTACACGCTCTGATTCTGGGCCGCGCACAGACAGGTATTCAGTCGTTCTTTTAAACGTCATCAGCCAAGGAAGCAGCCTTTATGAGCAAATCCCTGTTGAGTGAGCCAACCAAACCGCTGGCCGGTATTAAAGTACTCGACATTTCTAGAGTACTGGCCGGGCCATGGTGCGGACAGATGCTCGCGGATATGGGGGCGGATGTCATCAAGGTAGAGCGTCCCGGCAGCGGCGACGATACTCGCCACTGGGGACCTCCCTGGCTAGCAGGCACTGAAGAGTCGGCGTACTACCTATGCGCTAACCGAGGCAAACGCTCGGTGACCGTCGATATGGCCAAGCCCGAAGGTCAGGCAGTGATTAAGCAGTTAGTTGCTCAGTCAGACGTGCTGATAGAAAACTTTAAAGTGGGTGGTCTGAAACGTTACGGCCTGGATTACGCCAGTCTGAAGGCGCTGAATCCCGGGCTGATCTACTGCTCAATCACCGGCTTTGGTCAGGAGAGCCCTTACGCTCACCGGGCGGGTTACGACTTTATGATCCAGGCCATGGGCGGGATCATGAGCCTAACCGGCAAGCCCGATAGTGAGCCCGGCGGAGGCCCGGTAAAGAGCGGCGTTGCGTTTACCGATATTTTCACTGGGCTATATGCCGCCAATGCAGTGCTGGCAGCGCTTTATCAGCGTAGGGATAGCGGCGAGGGCTGTCATATTGATATGGCGTTAATGGATGTGCAGGTAGGTGTGCTCGCCAATCAGGCGCTCAACTACCTGACCTCAGGCAATGTGCCCCAGCGGTTGGGTAACGCTCATCCCAACATCGTGCCTTACCAGGCATTTGCCACTCAAGATGGTCATATGATTATGGCCGTCGGCAACGACGAGCAGTTCAAGCGTTTTTGCACAGTGCTCTCCTTACCAACGCTGGCTGAAGACCCCCGCTTTGCCACCAACGGCGCCCGGGTAAATAACCGCGCGCTGCTGGTGCCACAGCTGGAAGCAGCGCTGGCGCAGCGCAGTACCGATGAATGGCTGGCCGCCTTTGAAGCTGTTGGCGTGCCCTGTGGACCGATCAACACGCTAGACCGGGTATTCGATGACCCCCATGTAAAAGCCCGAGGGCTCAAGCAGACCTTGCCTCATGACCAAGCGGGCCATGTAGACCTGGTGGCCAATCCGATTCGGTTTAACGGCGCCCAGATGAGCGCTTCTACCGCCCCGCCCCATTTGGGCCAACACACTGAAACCGTGTTGGAAGAACTAGGCATCACGCCCGAGCAGCGTGCAGCGCTTCGTGAAGCAGGCATTATTTAACCGCGACAAAGCTGTACCCCTTCCCCTTTTAGCGCCTTATTCGGCGCTTTTTTTATGAACCTTTACTTATATAAGCGTTAAGTATGAATAGGCGATAGAGACAAAAATACTATACAAAAATTATACGCAAGCTATGTTAAAATTTAAAATAAGCATTAAAATTTACTGTCACAACGTGCTATCACAACGTACTAAGGTGGCGCTTAGACTACCCTTTTAGAACTTAGCTTTAGCGGCCCCAGCCACTATATAAACCATCAGGAGCAGTAATGAGCCAGTGCGCACGCGTTAATAGCAGCTGTAAACGCTGTGAAGGCGAACTGCCTTTTGAATTCACCATGGCTTTTCAGCCCATTGTGGATCTGTCACTGGCGCAAATCGTCGCTTACGAAGCCTTGGTGCGTGGTATACATGGGGAATCCGCGTGGAGTGTTATTTCACAAGTCACGGATGATTTGCTGTATCGCTTTGACCAAACGTGTCGAGTGAAAGCGATAGAAATGGCCAGCGCACTGGATATGCAGACTGATCTCTCGATCAACTTCTTACCCAACGCCGTGTATGAACCGGAAGCATGTATTCAGGCGACGTTAGAAGTTTCCAAGCGCGTAGGCTGGCCAACCCATCGGCTAATTTTTGAAATCACCGAAACAGAACGCGTCCGAGATCGCCAACACCTATGCAATATTATTGACGCTTACCGCTCCATGGGCTTTAAAACGGCGCTTGACGACTTTGGCAATGGTTATGCCAATCTAGACTTACTGACTGATTTAACGCCGGACAAGCTCAAAATCGACCGAGAGTTGGTCATGAATTGCGATAGCGATTTTCGCCGTCAAGCGCTGTTAAATGCGATTATATTACTGGCGCAAGAGCTTGATACGACACTGATTGCCGAAGGCGTAGAAACCCGTGCCGAAGCGCTGTGGTTAGCCCGAGCGGGAATTGTTCGTCAGCAGGGTTTCTATTTTGCGAAGCCTGCAATTAACTCCTTATGCCCCGATATTAGCCCACTACTAGCAGAACTAAAAAATGAAGTAGAAAGTTGTTCAGGAGCGGTTAATGAAAGAGATTAGCCCCGATCAGCTTTATCAGCTTTTTAATCGTTCGAAACGCAATACTGAAAACGTCATCAAAGCGGCCCCTATTGGAATCTGTATCACCAACCCATCCGGTCACTTTGAGATGGTCAATCCAGCCTACTGCGAGTTTTATGGCTACCGTGAAGAGGAAGTGTTGGGTCAGCATTTTACCCTGGTAGTACCCGAAGCCCATCGTGATCAGCTTTCGGCCTTGCACGATGAGTTCATGGAAGGCAAGGAAACCCATGAACTGCGTCAAGAGTGGGATGTTCTGACGAAAAATGGCGAACTTCGCACCATTATTGCCGAAGCAGCGCGTATTGAAGGCGAAGATGGGCAGTCGCGGAAAGTGACTTTTATTATCGATATCACTCAGCGCAAACAGCTGGAAGTTCGCTTAGAGCAGGCCAATGAGCGCCTGGATCATCTCGCCCATCATGATGAGCTGACGGAGCTATTCAATCGTCGTGCGGGTTTGCAGCGCTTGGATGAAGAGATTAAACGCTGCGAGCGATACGGTAGCACCTTCAGTATCGCGATTTATGACCTAGATGATTTCAAAGCGATTAACGACACCTATGGGCACAGCACGGGTGATACCGTGCTACAACAAACCACCGCGTTAGTAAGTGGAACACTGCGAGACACCGATATGCACATCCGCCTGGGCGGAGAAGAGTTTCTGATCATTATGCCGGGGGTTAACGCTGAAGAAGCTCAGCTAGCGATGGAACGCGTGCGCGCCAACGTGGCACAGACCCCTTTTACACAGCATCAATTAACGGTAACGCTGTCATCGGGGGTTGCCTGCTACGTTGAAGCCTCCGGCACGCGACTACTTGATCGTGCCGACAAAGCTATGTATCAAGCTAAACAGGCGGGTCGTAATCGTGTTGTCATTGCCTCGTCATCCATGTAATCAAAGCTGTTAAGCACTATGCTTAAAGATCATCCCTCATCAATAGGAAGTAAGCTATGAGCAGCAATGCCGAACTGAACGAGCTGAAACACAAATACGTCGCTGCTGGTGCTGCCAGCCCGGCGACAGCGTTCGCCGAGCGTGCTGAAAACGCTGAAATCTGGGACGCAGATGGCAACCGCTTTATCGATTTCGCGGGTGGCATTGGCGTACTGAATGTGGGACATCGCCATCCCAAAGTGGTCGCTGCGGTAAAAGCCCAGCTCGACAAACTGATGCACACCTGCCAAACCGTCATGCCTTATGAAGGCTATGTAAAAGTCGCCGAAAAGCTAAGCCAGATCGTACCTGTACGTGGCCACGCCAAAGTGATGCTGGCTAACTCCGGTGCTGAAGCACTGGAAAACGCCGTTAAGATCGCCCGGGCGGCCACCGGCCGTTCCAACGTTATCTGTTTTGATGGCGGCTACCATGGCCGTACCTTTTTTACGATGGCGATGAACGGCAAGGTAGCTCCTTACCAGAGCGATTTCGGCCCCATGCCGGGCACCGTCTTCCGCGCGCCCTACCCGGTGCCATACCACGGCGTTAGCGAAGACGAAGCCATTCGTGGCCTGAAGATGACGCTAAAAACCGATGCCAACCCCAAAGATACCGCGGCGATCGTGCTTGAGCCGGTACTCGGCGAAGGCGGCTTCTACCCAGCATCGAAAAGCTTTCTGACCAAAATCCGTGAGATTTGCGATGAGCACGGCATGCTGATGATCATCGACGAAGTACAGTCTGGCTTTGGCCGCACCGGCAAAATGTTTGCCATCGAGCATAGCGGTGTCGAGCCGGACATTATGACCATGGCCAAAAGTATGGCTGATGGCATGCCAATCTCCGCGATCGTCGGTACCGACAAGGTGATGGATGCCTCTGGGCCTAACTCACTAGGTGGCACCTACACCGGCAGCCCCACCGCCTGTGCCGCAGCGCTGGCCGTGATGGAAGTATTCGAAGAAGAGAACATTCTGGAGAAGAGCCAAGCGCTGGGCGACAAGCTGTCGAAGCGCTTCAATGAGTGGGCAGAGAAATTTGAATGCATCGACCACGTGCGCAATATGGGCTCCATGGCCGCATTTGAGCTTGTCTCAAATAAAACAGACCGCGAGCCTAACGCCGAACTAGCAGCTGCGCTGTGTAAGAAAGCCCGCGAAGAGGGCTTAATCCTGCTTTCCTGTGGCATGTACGGCAACACCATCCGTTTCTTGATGCCTGTCACTATTCAAGATGACGTGCTCAATGAAGGGCTGGATATTATTGAGTCCTGCTTGGAATCGCTTATTTAATAAGCGGCATTCGTGCAAGAACTCGCGCCGCCCAATCGGGCGGCGTTTTGTTTAACGAGGCCGACGATCACCTTCAATAAAATTAGCGGTAAACACTGCTTTGCCATGGGTCTCGAACGACCACTTCATGACCTCGCTTAACGCTGCCATCACAGCATCGAATTCGCCAAATACCTGGGTACTCATTCGATTCGGGTGTACTTCTAGCCCTGTTGCCTCAAGGCGCTTTACCACCTCTTTGACCACCGGCTTAAAATCATCGGCCAGTGGGTAGTAGCTAAGCTGTACGGAAAGATACATAACGCCTCCTTACGCTGTGTTTGATGGTCTGCTGGCGCTCGCCAAGCGCTGCCAGGCAGCCAAAATCGCGGCACGCGTCTCATCCGGGTGTTCCATGGGAAACATGTGCGTACCAGGAACTTCGCTAACCGATAGGCCCTTTCGCTTCAAGCGTTTGATGCGTGAAGCCGTCAGCAGGTGCGACTCTTTACCCGCCACTAATTCAAGCGGCACACCCAAACGTTTCGGCAGGCGCGAAAGGTGATCGGGCAGGTGACGGAAAATCTCCACCTCAATGCGTGGGTCAAAGGTGAGCTCGGCACTGCCGTCATCTAACAAACGCGTTCCTGCTTCAATGTAGTCGTTGAGCGCCTCTGGGGTAAAGCGCCGAAACAGCCCCCGGCATCCCAGCGAGCTTGCCATCACCTCGCGGCTCGGCCATACACTTCGCCGCCCCAAGGTTTTGCCTGCAGGGGTTACCCGATCAATAAAACCAAACCGCTTTGCGGCTTTCATCGCCCAGGCATCAGACCCCAGCATCAGTGGGGGATCCAGCATAATCACCCCGCAGAAGCGCTCTGGCTGCTTATCGGCGGCCATAGCCATGAGCGTGCCGCCCAACGAATGCCCAACACCCAACAACGGCTTATCGCTTTCGGGGAGGTAGCTCAGCAGCTCGTCCACTAAGTTGCCCCAGTTGTGATTGACGGGGTAATCCGGGTGATGACCCAAGCGATCCAGAGGGTGGAGGTCAAACATCTCTGCCAATGGATCCAGCAGGCTGCGATAGCTTAACCCTGGAAAACCATTGGCGTGGGCAAATACTAAACGGGGGCGTGAAGCGGCATCGGCAGACATAGCGGGCTCATGGGTGACCAATCGGTAAATGAATAACTCAAACTATCATACGTCTGTTTTAGCGCGCTCCCGGTACGGGGTCAATCAGGCAAAGGGTTAACAGGCTAATTAAAATAGCGGTAATTGATGCTCCTGTGCATTCTCTGCCAGCCGGTACCCTACGCCAAGCAAGCGCACGGGGCGTTCACCCCTGGCCCAGCCAACGTTAAGCAACGTTTCAAACTGCTCAAGGTTAGGTGCTGGGTCGGCGTGTTCGACGGTGGTTTGGGTGAAGTCATTAAACTTCACTTTTACGATTAGACCGCGCACCGCCAGGGGTGGGTCAAGGCGTGCGTAGCGCTGCTCCAAATCGTCAATTAGCGCCGGAAGCTCACTGCGGCAGGCATCCAGGGTGGGCAAATCCTGAGAGTAGGTCTGCTCGGTGCTAATCGACTTACGCTCACGGTGGGTTTTAACCGGGCGCTCATCCCTTCCCCAACTGAGCTCATGCAGGCGCTTGCCAAAGCGGCCAAAGTGCTCAACCAGTTCGGTTAGCGAGCGAGTACGCAGATCGGCGCAGGTGTGAATATCCAGACCCGCTAATTTCTCAGCGGTGCGGGGTCCAACGCCATGGATCTTCTTCACCGGCAGTTGCTGCACAAAGCTGTCGACTTTGTCCGGCGTGATCACACACAGGCCATTGGGCTTATTCCAGTCGCTGGCGATCTTGGCTAGAAATTTATTGGGTGCTACGCCCGCTGAAACAGTAATACCTACTTCACGACTCACCCGCTCGCGAATCGCTTCGGCCATTAACGTGGCACTGCCGTGATGCAGCGTTACCTCAGAGACATCTAAAAACGCCTCATCCAGGGAGAGCGGCTCAATCAGCTCGGTAATTTCCCGGTAAATGGCGAATACTTGGCGGGCCACCGTTTTATATTTAGCCATATCGCCGCGAATAACGGTGAGATGCGGGCAGCGCTTGAGCGCCTGACCCATCGGCATCGCTGAGTGAATACCGAATTCGCGGGCAGGATAGTTACAGGTGGCGACCACCCCGCGCTGCTCCACACTGCCGCCGATGGCGATGGGAATATCCCGCAGTGCGGGGTTATCGCGCATCTCCACTGCGGCGTAAAAACAGTCACAGTCGCAGTGAATGATCTTGCGCACTGGCCACCTTTATTAACTGTAAAAAATCACAGTTTATCACAGCATCAGGTGCCGCAGAATGTTCGCAGCACCTGTTCGTTGTCCGTAGCGGGCGCCGCTAGACGGCGTGCCTCTGAGGACTCATCAAACGGCTTGGTAACGACCGCTAGCAGGGTATGAAAAGGCACAAAATCACCTTCATAAGCGGCATCAATGACTTCTTGAACGCGGTGGTTGCGGGGGATGATTACCGGGTTTGCACGCCGCATGCTAGCAAAACGCTCACTGTCTTGGCTGGCAACCTGCGCCACCTGCCAAGTATCCAGCCACGTTGTTAGCTCATTGGGTTGCGTCGTCAGCGCCAGCAGCGCCTCGCGCTTCTCATCACTTTGTGAGGAAACATATTGGGTGAGCGCGTCAAAGGTAGCGGTCATATCCATGCGGCCCTGATGCATCTGGCTTTCAAGGCCTTCCATCAGGGTTTCAGCTTGGTCGCTTTTAGCAGCAAGGCCGAGCTTATCTGCATTCAGGCGGCGCCGTTCAGCGCTGAAAAGCGTATCGAAGTGGCGAATGGCATTGGTGGCCTGCTCTACCACCGCCTCGCCCTCTTCACGCATCAATGGCAGTAGCGTTTCAGCAAAACGGGCGACATTCCACTGGGCAATGGCGGGCTGGTTGGCAAACGCATAACGGCGGCCTTGGTCGATGGAGCTATATACCTTCTGAGGATCAAACTGCTCCATGAAGGCACAGGGGCCGTAATCAATGGTTTCCCCCGCGATGCTGCAGTTATCGGTATTCATCACGCCATGAATGAAGCCGATGCTTATCCAGCGTGCAATGAGTTCGGCTTGGCGGGCCACCACTGCCTCAAGTAGTGCCAAATAGGGGTCTTCAGCGTTGGCAGCCTCCGGGTAGTGGCGGGCAATCACATGATCCGCCAGCGCTTTTAACAGTACTTCATCTCGGCGCGTGGCAGCGAATTGAAAGGTGCCCACGCGAATATGACTGCTGGCCACCCGAGTAAATACCGCGCCAGGTTCAGACATTTGCCGCACTACCCGTTCCCCGCTGGTCACCGCTGCCAACGCACGAGTGGTGGGAATGCCCATTGCAGCCATAAACTCGCTGACCAGATATTCCCGTAACACCGGGCCTAAGGGCGAGCGGCCATCACCGCCGCGGGAAAACGGCGTGCGGCCGCTGCCTTTTAGCTGCACATCGCGGCGAATACCGTGCTGATCGATCACTTCACCCAGCAGCAATGCGCGACCATCGCCCAACTGTGGCACAAAGTTGCCGAACTGATGCCCTGCGTAACCGAGTGCGCCGGGCTTGGCGCCTGGCATAAGCTGATTACCGCTAAACCATTCGGCCAGCGTTGCTGAGTCAGGTATCTCTTTAGCGCCCAGCTGTTCAGCAAGCGGGGCATTAAAGGCAATCAGCTCAGGCTGGGCCACCGGCGTTGCTTGGGTGGCGACCCAAAGGGGTTCTGGCAAAGTGGCATAGAGATGTTCAAATGACAGCACAATAGGCTCCGCTGTTAGTGGCAATGACTATCTAATACCCTAGCACTCTACTCAAGCAAACGCCGAGACGATGTTACCAAACATGCCAAATGTTAAAGAGAGCGGCTTAACGCCACTCCCACGGGATTTTTATAATCGCGATACCCTTGAGTTGGCAAGAGATATGCTGGGCTGCTGGCTGGAAGACAATCCGTGGGTTTCCAAGCCACGCTAATGGCAAGAGATACGAGCCTCTTCAATGAAGTGAGGCCGCCACACGGTTATGCAGCGGCCTCTGGCAGACCTACCTTCCTAGCCTAAGTAACGCCTCCGTCATTAGATGTTCTGCCCCCCCGACACTTCGATCCGCTGTGCGGTCACCCAGCGATTGTCAGCTCTTAGCAGGCTGGCAACCACCGGACCAATATCGTCGGGTACGCCAACACGGCCAAGGGCCGTCATGCTAGCAAACGCCTCGTTATACTCCGGCGTATCCCTTACTGCACCGCCCAAAAAGTCAGTTTCAATTGCACCCGGGGCGATCGTGTTTACAGTAATGCCACGGTTACCCAGCTCTTTAGCCATATAGATACTAAGAACCTCGACTGCCCCCTTAGCGGCGGAATAGGCTGAGAACCCTGGGAAGCTGACGCGGGTTAGTCCTGAAGAGAAATTCACGATCCGTCCGCCGTCGGCAAGCAGTGGTAGAACGGCCTGGGTTAGGAAGAAAACGCCTTTAACGTGAACATTGAATAGTAGGTCAAATTGCGCCTCAGCCGTCTCAGTAAAAGGCACCATCTCCCCATGGCCTGCATTATTGATGAGATGGTCAAAGCTATGTCGATCCCAATTCGATTTCAACACTGAACGGACATTGTCGATAAAAGCGGGAATGGTAGAAATATCGCTAACATCAAGCGGTAGCGCGACGGCTTTACGCCCCATGCTCTCAATCTCAGCTACGACAGCATTCGCGCTCTCGGCACTACTTCGATACGTGAGAATGACATCGCCGCCATGCCGGGCAATACTGATCGCAGTGTTACGGCCAAGACCACGGCTGCCACCGGTGATAATTGAAATAGTCGTCATGGAATGCTCCTGTGCTATTGAGCGTTATGCCCACAACTACTATCGCCGACCGACTTCGTTCCTTGTTGCTAGATACTCGAATACTTTTGCCTAATACTCCAATAACGTTGCGGCTCAAAAATGTTTAACTTAATGTTTACCCCATGACTACCATCCTACTTGATACAGTGCGCCGCTACGCTGAGGCGCACCTTGATTCAACCAGCGTTACAACCACGCCGATCCCTGGACTAACGATTATTCGTCAGACCATGCCTACCGCATTGCATTACAATATAGATAAGCCGTTGGTTGCTATAGTGCTTCAAGGAAGCAAACGGGTCATCATGGGAAAACACGTTTTTGATTTTGGCGCAGGAGAATCCCTTTTAATTACCGCTGATGTCCCCACCGTCAGTCAGATCACGAGCGCAAGTATCGGTGCTCCCTATTTTTCGCTCGTTCTTGACCTCAATCCCAGCGTTCTTGAAGGTCTTGTCGTTGAAATAGATGCCAATCAACCCACCACCGATACCCCGGTTCGTGTTCATACAACGGAGACAGAAGTGCTCGACGTTGCATTGCGCCTGATGAAACTTATGGAACGCCCTGAAGCATTAGCTATTCTTCAGAATCAGTTAATTCGTGAGCTGCATTTCTGGCTGATGATGGGTCGCCACGGCAGCGCTATTCGTAGTCTTGGCACTGTCGACAGCCATGCACAGCGCATTGCGCGCGCGGTAGCGCTCATCCGCACAAACTTTACTAAGCCGCTTCGCGTAGACCAGTTGGCTGTGACTGCAGGCATGAGTCTATCGTCGTTTTATGAACACTTCAGAGCTATAACGTCTCTGACGCCGCTTCAATTTCAAAAGCAGCTCCGGCTGATAGAGGCGCGCAGAATGATGCTGGCGAATGGCGAAATGATCAGCAACGCTGCCTACGCTGTCGGTTACGAAAGTGTCTCGCAGTTTACGCGAGAGTATGGTCGTTTGTTTGGCTTGCCCCCACGCCGCGATATAAAAACCATTAATGCACGAACACAGTCAGCCGCTTAACCAAGTCCTTCGGCCGCTTTTTCCAGCCATCAGCAAAGCAGAAGGCCTATAAATCCAAAGAGCTAAGAGTCCCTTAAACATCGCACGGCTTGCTCTAGCACCGGCGTCAATGGCGCGCGCCACTGGTGCGTCAGTAACGCATCGGCACGAGTAATACCCAACGAAAGCGAGGCCAGCGGCATGCCACGATCATAAGCGGCACGGCAAAAGCGGTAGCCGGAAAACACCATTAATGAAGTGCCTACTGCCAGCACCGCATCCGACTCAGCCAGCGCTACCTGGGCGGCCAGCCGACGTTTGGCGGGCACCACATCGCCGTAAAACACCACGTCAGGTTTAAGAATGCCACTACAGCGCGGGCAGTCGAGAATGCGAAAGGAGCTAAAGTCGGTTTCCAGGTCAGCGTCGCCATCTGGGGCGTGATCGGCCTGCAAACCCGCAAAAGTAGGATTCATCTGTGCCATCTCGGCATGCATTGCGTGGCGCATCATTTGGTAGTCGCACACCATGCACTTGACCATATCCGCACGGCCATGCAAATCGATTACCCGACGGGAACCGGCGCGCTGATGTAAACGATCAACGTTCTGGGTCACCAACTGCTGAATATAACCCTGTGATTCAAGAGTAGCTAACGCCCGATGTGCCCCGCTCGCCTGGGCTTCGCGCATTGCGCTAAAGCCGATCAACGCCCGTGCCCAGTAACGTTGGCGAACCTGGAAGGAGCTCATAAAATCGCCGTGCTGCACTGGTGGCGGGCGTTTCCATTGACCATCCGCATCGCGATAGTCTGGTATACCGCTGTCGGTACTCACACCGGCACCGGTAATCACCCACAGCTTGGGGTACTGTTGAATAAACGCCGCCAGCTCCTCGCCTGCCTGAGCAACGCTATTTGCTATTTCCACGGCCTGCGTCAAAAGTTCACCTCTAGGCAATATTGCTCAAACTCAACGATACTGTATAGCAACAGCGGGCCTTGTAACGCCCTCTTCAACGGTTATTGTGCACCCAGGAGATACTCTTATGCAGCACGATCATGACATTATTATTGTCGGTGGCGGCATGGTGGGCGCCGCCCTGGCGGCTCGCTTGGGTCATGCGGGCTTCTCTGTTGGGCTGGTGGAACAAGGTGACGCCCCTGCCGAACCCAGCGGTGATTATGACCTGCGAATCTCGTCGCTGAATGCGCGCTCACTGGCGTTTATCAAGGCAAGTGGCACTGTACTGCCGGAAGAGCGCAGCTGCCCATTCCGCCATATTGATGTTTCCAATCAGGACGGAACCGGCCACTCGCTGTTTTCCGCTGAAGATAGCGATATGGAAGACTTCGGTATCTTTATCGAAAACCGCACGCTGCAATATGCGCTATGGCAGCGGCTGGAAACACTGCCTAGCGTTACCTGCTATACCCAATGTGCGCCGTTAAGCACCATCGCGGCGAGCAATAATCGCATGCTGGAACTGGATAACGGCAAAACCCTAAGCGCCCGCTTGATTGTCGGTGCTGATGGTGCGAACTCTACGCTGCGCGCGCTGGCCGGTATTAGCGTGACCAGCTACGACTATCATCAGCGTGCGATGATTATTAATGTGGAAACCGAGCTACCCCAGCAGGATGTCAGTTGGCAAGTCTTTACCCCCACTGGCCCCATTGCCATGCTGCCTCTGCCCGGCCATCGCGCCTCCTTGGTGTGGTATGACCGCGATGAGACGACCAAAGCCCGCGAACAGCTTGACGATGAGACGCTTAAAACGGCCATCGAAATGGCGTTCCCTAAACGCTTGGGCAACCTTATCCGCATCGTCGCACGGGCCAGCTTTCCTATTAAGCGCCAGCACGCGCAGCGCTATATCGGCAAGCGCCTGGCGCTGATTGGTGATGCCGCCCATGTGGTGCACCCGCTGGCGGGCCAGGGCTTAAATATCGGCCTTCACGATGCCGACACCCTTGCCGACATTATCGTCAAAGGCCGCGACCCAGGTGACCCTGTCAACCTGCTCCGCTTTGAGTGCCAGCGCCGCGCGGCTAACCAAGCGATGATCGCCGCCACCGATACGTTTCATCACCTGTTTACCGGCTCGAAACCGCTACGCCAACTGGGTGATTTAAGCCTGCAGCTCGCCGAGCGCTTCCCGTTCGCCAAGCGCATGATGATGCAGCAAGCCAATGGGTTGAATCCGTTTAAAATGCGCTAGACGCTGATACTGCCCTCCTCTTCCCGCAAGTGGAGAAGCCAAACATGAAGCGGCGGGCACCGTGACCGCCGCTTCAAAGGGGCGTGAGTGTTTTTCAGCCGTCTATGCTTTCAGGTGCTTATCCAGAAATTCACGCATCACCGGGATAATGACATCGCCATGGGTTTCCAATGCAAAATGCCCGGTGTCGTAAAAGCGGATGTCCGCCTGTGGAATATCTCGCTTCCAGGCTTCCGCCCCCGGCGGCATAAAGAACGGATCATGCTTCCCCCACACGGCGAGCAGCGGCGGTTGCTGCTCCCGAAAGTAGGCCTGAAATTCAGGATACTTCGCAACGTTGGTTGCGTAATCCAGCAGTAAGTCGAGCTGGATATCAGCCATGCCAGGTTGCGATATCTGAGCCCCTTCCAGCGTATAGGCATCCGGCGCTACGACACTGGTATCGCTTACGCCCTCTACGTACTGCCACTTGATTGACGCAGGTGTCGGAAAGTCGCTCAGGGCCTCACGATTCACCTGCGAAGGTGTTTTCCAATACGTTTGAATGGGCTCCCACCCTTTTGAAAGCCCCTCCTCATAGGCATTGCCGTTTTGCGAAATGATAGCGGTGATTTTTGATGGGTGAGTCACCGCCAAACGCCAACCAACAGGGGCACCATAGTCGTGAACGGCAATGGCATAGCGGTCGAGCTTCAACTGCTCAGTGAAGCGATCAATCGTCTTTGTCAGGTTGGCAAAGGTGTACTCATACTCACCGCGTGCCGGTGACTGGGTAAAGCCAAACGCGGGCAAATCCGGTGCCACGACGTGATAGCCATCGGCAAGCGCCTCAATCACATCCCGCCACATATACGATGAGGCAGCAAACCCGTGGAGCAGCAGCAAAGTCGGCGCCGCCGGATCCCCCGCTTCACGATAGAAAACGTCCACATCGCCCACTTTCTCGAATCGATAATGAACCTGCCACGCTGTCGAGCCAGAGGACTGCTCAGTATTGGTCACCGGTGCCTCCTGGGTAGCCGCAGAGATCGAGGTATTTTCAGATGTCATGGATATACTCCTTAGTAACTGTTAATAACTATTTTTGAAGGTTACAAAAAATAGTGGTAACCTGTCAAACATTAAATTAAAGGTTACTCACTATGGCATCGAAAATTACGCCTCCGTTTATCGCCAGCAATCTCGCCATCGATTTCATCAACACGCAGTTTGGCGTGGGGGGGGAGCAGCAAGAGTGCCTGGATGACGACAGCAGTGTCATTGCGTGGCTTCAACAGGCGGGCGTGTTACCGGAGAAGTGTGAGAGCCCACCTCCTGGAATAGTCCACCTTGCGCGGGAACTGCGCGACAACATGCGGGATCTCCTGAACTCGGCACAGCAAGGGCGGGCCGCGGAACCCACAGTGGTGAATCACGTGTTGGAACGGGGATATCCTCTAGAGAGAATCGAATGGCAGCCAACGGTGTCTGCGTTCCAGAAAAGAACCTATCAGCGCAACATGGAAAGCGAGAGCCTGTTGCAGCCAGTCGCTTCCGCGTTAGTCCAGTTGCTTACCGAGGAAGATCTACAGCTCGTGAAAGAGTGCGAAGCCGCGGACTGCGTTCTACTGTTCCACGATCAAACAAAATCGCACCGGCGCCGCTGGTGTAGCATGGCCTCTTGCGGAAACAGAATGAAAGCGGCAGCCCATCGGGCTAGGAAAAAAACGAAATAGTCTCGTCCAAGTTAGCTCGCCAAACGCTTCTACTGACTATGCTGAGAGGGATGACCACGGGTCAATAACAACCCCAATGAACCCTCACATAAGGCAACCCTATGAGCTTCACACGACAAACGGTGATCACGGCAACGCTATGTTCAAGCCTTGGCCTGCTATTGGCTTCTCCCCTTTGGGCCTGGGATGGCATCGTCGAAAAACAAACCTTTGAGATAGACAGCTTCACCACGCAGGGCGGCGAGACGATTCCCAACGTTACTGTTGGCTGGGAAGCCTATGGCGAACTCAACGACGCCCGCGATAACGTCATCCTGATTACCCACTTTTTCTCAGGCACCAGCCATGCGGCAGGCCGCTATGATCCAGACGGCGAGCCCACCGGCTACTGGGATGCCATCATTGGCCCGGGCAAAGCGTTAGATACCGATGAGTACTACGTAATCTCCTCGGACACTCTGGTCAACCTCGGAGCTAACGACCCTAATGTCATCACCACCGGACCTGCTTCTACCAATCCAGACACCGGCGAACCCTGGGGAATGGATTTCCCTGTGGTGACCATCCGTGACTTTGTCGAGGTGCAGCGTGAATTGTTAGAGAGCCAAGGCATTGAATCGCTGCATGCGGTGATGGGCGCCTCCATGGGCGCGCTACAGGCAATTGAGTGGGCCAGCGCCTACCCTGACCGAGTCGAGCGCCTGATACCCGTCATCGGCGGCGGCGTGGCCGACCCTTGGCTGCTGGCAACCCTAAGCGCCTGGGCAGCGCCGATTCGGTTGGATGCCAACTGGAACGAGGGCAACTACTACGACGGCGAACCACCCACCGACGGTTTAAAAGAAGCGCTGAAACTGGTGACGCTCAACGCCAACCACTGGCAGTGGGCCAACGAGACTTTTAATCGTGATTGGGCCGATGAAGCGCGCGACCCAGCCCAGGATATCCATGCCCGCTACGCGATCGAGCAAACGCTAGATGATATCGCCGCCGCCCGCGCAGCACTCTCCGATGCCAACCATCTACTTTATCTGGTGCGCGCCAACCAAACCTTTATGGCGGGCCACGGCGATTCGCTAGAGGAAGGGCTTGCCGCCATAGAAGCACCAACACTGATGCTCTATAGCGAAAACGATCTCGTCTTCTCCCCCGAAGGGGTTCGACGCACAGCGGAGCTTATTGAAGCAGACGGCACTGAAGTGACCCTTGAAGCCCTGGAAGGTAATCGAGGTCACTTGGATGGCGTGCTATCCATTGACCAGGCGAGTGATACATTGCGGGCGTTTTTGCAGTAAGGGATTAAGCGCTGGCTTTAAGTCTTAAAGCCAGCGCAAGTACAGCTGACATATTTAAAGACTTAGCCGCTTAAATGCGCACCACCATGCACATACTCTTTTTTATACTTATGACATTTATAGGGGCTGCAATGGCCGCGCTATATAACACCGCCGCACCGAAAAAAGCCGCGAATTTGTCAGTTAACAGCGACTTGCTTCAAAAATCTCGCGCGTTGAATATTAATCTCTCTGCCACACTAGAACGCGCATTGAGAGAAGAGTTGGCAAAATACGAGGCTTCCCAGTGGGTTGAAGAAAATCGAGCGGCAATCACAAGCTACAACGAATTTGTCGAGCAGCATGGCTGCTTCGGTGACGAATTTCGGGAGTTGTGATGGCTCAGTTCGATGTTTACCCTAACCCCAGCAAGACCAGCACGACGCACTACCCCTACTTGGTGGATATTCAAAATAGCCTACTCACCGATCTAGCAACCCGCATCGTGATCCCATTGGGTAACCGAACTGCTTTTGGTAGCAAAGCCATGCAGGGCCTCACGCCGGAAATAACGTTCAACGGCCAGGAGCTGTTGTTACTGACACCGCAGATCTCATCAATACCAGAGAAACATCTCAAAACCCCAGTCGGTACCCTTTCACATTTTAGGAGCCAGATTGTCGGTGCTCTTGCTCTCGCCGTTACTGGGATTTAACGAAATTGTAGAAAACCAATTTCGAGCTACCTCACTCCGACATATCCAGACCATAGCGACCTCCGACATTATCTACTTGGTGCTAGCCTATCTAAAGAAAGTAAAAGAAAGTTAGACGCCCACAGAAAAAAGGCTAAGCTAAAAACATTGACCCATCTGTTGAAAGGGGAGGCTTCCGAATGAGCATTTTGACGAACTTCAAACATCGCTGCAAGAAGCTGCGGATATCGAACATGGCAATGTTCAGGCTAGCCGCAGCTTCCGCCACGAAGTGGCTGATGTAAGAGCTATACGTGCCAACCTGCAAGTGTCTCAAGCTGAATTTGCTCAGGCGATGGGAACCAGCTTTTGAATCTGGCTCTGATGTTAATTATCTAGGAACGAAAATCAGTCATAGCGCGCTGGATTGTTAAAGCGCTACTTACTACTTATAGCGTGCTTACTAATAAGCCTAGATGATTTTCACTAAATTTCAGTTCAGAATGAATAATTAAAGTTAAGCATTGCAGGTAATAAAAAATGGTGCTTCATTCGCGTGTTTAACGATCATAAAACAGAGCTGGGCCGGATTCAGGATGCGTTGCGCACAAGCGAGGCGGAATTCCGTACGCTGGTCGAAACCATGCCACAAATTGTATGGGTTACCCGCCCGGATGGCTGGCATGTCGACTTTAATCAATCCTGGCTGGATTACACTGGGCTGACGCTTGAAGAGAGCCTAGGTTTTGGCTGGAACCCCCCTTTCCATCCCGACGATCGCGCCATGGCGGCTGAGCGATGGCTTCAAGCAACGAGCAGCGGTACTCCCTACGAGATTGAATACCGGCTACGTCGTTGGGACGGGGTTTATCATTGGATGCTCGGCAGAGCAGTACCGATGCGCGATGCCGACGGCAATATTGTTAAATGGTTTGGCACCTGCACGGATATTGACGATCTGAAACGGATTCAGGAGCGGCTAGACGAGGCCCAGCGCATCGGCAAGATTGGGAATTGGGAATACAATCTCATCAACGGTGAGACTAGCTGTTCGGAGGTCGTCTATCGCCTATTGGGCAAAGATAGCCGACATGATCCACCCCCCACGCTGCATGAAATTGCGATGCTCTTCGACGCAGAGAGCGCTGTCCGTTTGAAAAAAATGATTGATGTGGGAACTGCCTCCGGTCAAACGCAAACCTTTGACCTTCGGACAAAGGAGGAGAACGGCAAACATTGTGATATTCAGATCGTCGCTGTCCCCAGGCAAGATGCGAGCGGCGAAGTGGTCAGCCTTTTTGGCACCATGCAGGATATTTCTGAACGAAAGCGAGCCGAACTATCGCTGCAAGCCAGGGCACAGCAGCACCAGCTTGCTGCTGCCCTGGGTCGGTTTGCACTCTCTGCCGCGACTGTTGATGAGGTGTATAAGGAGGCGGCATCGTCGATCGCAAAGGGTCTAAAAGTACCGTTTAGCGCCGTAATGCTGCTAGACGAGCCGCAAATACCTCTGTTTCTAAAAGCGGGTATAGGCTGGCAAGCCGACTGGATCGGCCGCCAAGTGGTGGACCTCGAAAAGCAAACACAAACGTACCCCGCCCTGGCCTCCTACGAACCTTTCATTATTCATAACTTCAGCGAGGATGTCCGCTTCACTCCGTCCGAACTGCTCACTTCCCACCCTGTTGTCAGCGGTATCGATGTGTTGGTGGGCAGCATTGAAAAGCCTGTCGGTGTACTCGGCGCTTACGCCAGTTCGCCCCGCACTTTCTCCACCGACGATATTGCTTTCCTGCAAGGCCTTGCCAATATCCTGAGTGCTGCGGTTGAGCGCCAGCGGTCTAACCAACAGCTTCGTTATATGGCGCTTCATGATCCGCTAACGGGCTTGCCCAACCGGTTGCTGTTAACCGACCGGCTCAACGTCGCGTTGGCGTACGCTCAGCGGCATAATCAGCAAGTCGCACTGCTGTTTCTAGATCTCGACCGGTTCAAACATGTCAATGATGTATTCGGTCATGGCCTGGGGGATCAGCTTCTGCAGGAGGTTGCACGGCGGCTATCGAGCTGCGTGCGTGCCGAAGATACGGTGAGCCGACAAGGGGGCGATGAGTTTATCGTAGCCCTCACTGGGATCAATGAGGAGCAGGATGCTGCAATCACTGCCGAGAAACTGCTCAATGTCATCGCCTCCCCCTTCATTCTGGAGGATACCGAAATTATCCTGGGGATTAGCATTGGTGTAGCGTGTTTCCCCCGCCATGGTGAGGATACGCGAACCTTAATGCGTAATGCCGATGCGGCCATGTATGTTGCCAAGGAACGTGGACGTAACGGATATCAGTTCTACGCACCTGAGATGAACATGCGAGCGTTGGACCGCTTGACGCTTGAGAGCGACCTGCATCGTGCTGTCGAACGCAATGAGCTGTTTTTAATGTATCAGCCACAGCTCGCGCTTAATACCGGCGGTGTTATTGGTTTGGAGGCGTTGATTCGCTGGCATCACCCCACACGGGGGCTTATTTTACCTGATCAATTTATTCCTATGGCTGAGGAGTGCGGCCTCATTGTCTCAGTCGGCAAATGGGTGCTAGAAACAGCCTGCCGTCAGCACGCTGACTGGGTAGCTCAGGGCGTAACCACAGGGTCGATGGCAGTCGATATTTCCGCACATCAATTCCGTCAGGCTGACTTTTGTGAGCAAGTAAGCGACGTGCTTTTACGTACAGGTTTAGAGCCCCATTTACTGGAGCTGGAGGTCACGGAAGGCGTGGTGATGCATGGCATTGAACTGGTCCTGCATAAACTCAATACGCTACGTGAACTCGGCGTCACGCTTGCCATAGACGATTTCGGGACAGGCTATTCGAGCTTGAATTACCTTAAGCAGTTTCCCCTCCATCGCTTAAAAATTGATCAGTCATTCACCCATGGATTGCTGGGTGATCAAGAAAGTGGAGCGATTGCCAAAGCCATCATCCAAATGGGGCTCAGCCTGGGGCTGGATGTATTGGCGGAGGGAATTGAGACCCAAGAGCAAGAAAAACATCTACAAACCCTGGGCTGTAATGCCGGACAGGGTTTTTTATACGCGAAGCCGCTTTCAAATGAGGACTGCGAGCAATATCTGCGTGTGACAACTTATGCTTAACAAACCCACGCAAGGAAGATGCTGCAAGTCCAGCCATTATTTACTTCAAAGCACGGATTCCTAGCTGATCAAATCGATACCTCCACCACCAATACGTTCCCGATAGAGCTCATAGGACATTAGCGGCTAGCGTTTTCTTCGGCCACCTGACGAAGCGCATCGACCAACACGTCGGCGGGCTGAGCACCCGAGATCAGGTAGCGTCCATCGAGAATAAATGCGGGCACGGCGTTTACTCCCGCATCCATAAAGCGCTGCTCGGCTTCACGTACTTCATCGGTGTACTGATCGGAGCGGGCGATGGCCTCGGCGGTATCACCATCAAGACCCACCTCAATAGCCTTCTCCCGCAGAACCGCTGGGTCGGCGGGGTTTTTCGCCTCACCGAAGTAGGCCTCGAATAGTGCCAGTTGCAGGGCTGTCTCTTGGTGTTGCGTTCCGGCCCACGCCAGCACGCGGTGAGCAGCGAAGGTGTTGTTCGCCCGGCGCTCCAGGGCACCCCGGAAATTCAGCCCAAGCTCTTCGGCGGCGGCCATGATCTCGCGCTGGGACTGCTCCATGCTGGCCGCGTCCTTGCCGTACTTGCGGCATAAATGCTCCAGAATCGGTTCGCCCTCGGGCGGCATATCGCGGTTCAGCTCAAAAGGCTGCCAGACCAGCTCAACGTCGATTTCACCATCGAGAGTCTCTAACGCTTGCTCCAAGCGCCGATAGCCAATCGCGCACCACGGGCAGGCTACATCGGATACTAGGTCAATTCTTACCTTTTGCATTTTGTTTACCCCTTCGACATATCCCAAAATTCGATCAAACTAGAGAAAGCATGTTACGTGTATATAGTGAGTAACGGCAGTACTGATAAGGAGGCCGCCATGGAAAAAGCAGCGGTGTTTAAAAGTAATCGAAGTGAAGCGTAGGACAGCTGGTTTGATGGTCAAAGTGTCACTGAAGACTTTATGAGTGAACGCGAGCAGCCTAAAGAACAGGAACGCGAGGCGTTTTGATACTGAAGTAACTGCTTTTCTAGCAGCAGTGCTAGGTCGATATATAGCTCATATAAGAGAAAGCTGTTCGCCCACCACTTCAGAAAAGTGGCCCGATTTATCCAGGGTGTATTCGCCAAAATCCCGCGCCAGGTAAAGCGAACCTGAATAGACACGCTGGGCCTCTTTGCGGATGTCCTCAATGGAAGGCGAGGCAAGGGGGTGGAGCTGATAACGGGGGCTAAAGTGCGTCAGCACCAAGTTGGGTAGCTGTACCGATTCGGCAAACGCGGCGACAAGCTTGGCGTAGCTATGCCCCACATCACCGGCCTTCTGAGCCATCTCCTCGGTGTAGGTGGCTTCATGCACCAGCACCTGGGCGCCCGCGCAGGCATCAAACAACAAGTCAGGCTGGTCATTGTCCCCAGCAACCATCACTTTTCTCGGTTTGTGTTTGAAGATCAGGTAGTCATGGCTTTTTAAAAGCTCACCCTCAAACTCAACATCAAACCCTTGCTTCAACTGACCCCACAATGGCCCTCTCGGAATCCCCTTCTGCGCTAGCTTATCTACGTCCAAAGCGGCGTCGACCTTTGTCTCCGTAAACCCATAAGCATAGGACGGCGCACGGTGTGAAAGTCTGAACGTGGTAACCGTGATGCTCTCAAACTCAACGCTGGGCAGCTCGTCCGAGTCGATAAACTCCAGTGCAAAAGGTAAACATAGCTGCGTGGCCTCACAGGTGGTATCCAACCACGCCTTGATGCCTGCAGGCGCCACAATGGTCAGCGGCGCTTTCCGGCCACCCATTCCCGCACTCGCCAGTATGCCCGGCAGCCCATAGCAGTGGTCGCCGTGTACGTGGGTAATAAAGATGGCTTTCAGTGAATGGAACGACAGCTTCGTGTGCAAAACCTGGTGCTGGGTGCCCTCACCACAATCGATCAGGTACCAGTCCTTGCCCTTACTCTCTCGCAAAGCGACCCCGGAGACATTTCTGCTTTTGGTGGGTACACCGGCGGATGTTCCGAGGAAGAGTAAGTTCATGATTTTGCTCATACCGACAGCAGTGATGCACGCTATCCGATTGCGGACGATTCAATGCAATTAAGATGTCTTATTATCTTGTTCTGCAGCATATTGGGCGTAGAGTAGATCAGCAAAATCTGATTCATCAATTGCACCGATTACTAAATCTCTAACTGCTTCAGCAAACAGCTCGTTATCAGCGATAAGTTCGAAATCATTGAGAGATAGATATTCAAGGGCAACCGCTAAACCAGTCCGCTTGTTAGCATCTGGTAGAGAATGAGAAAGAGCAATGGATGCTACATATTTTGCCGCAATCTCGAAAACGTCATCTAAGCCAGAGTATGCGATAGCATTGTCTACTCTGCCCAAGGCACCTTGGAGCTTACCTACATCGGCCGAGCCTTGCATGCCTGGCTCATGCTTAAGGATGAACGCATTGATCTCAAGAACACGCTCGAAAGGAAAAAAGATAAGATTCATTACATATCAGCTAGCTTTTTAAATGTTCGCTTATGCGTTCTGAGAACAAGTTTCGTTTCAGACTTGACAATCTGCTGTCCAGACTCACCAGAAAGATCAAGTTGCTTGCTGGCCACAACTTTAGGGCGTTTAACAGCCTTAACACCGTACACTTCTATTTTTGTGTTCATAAGCGCCTCTGAGCAATTGAATAAAATTATACACCAGAGCCTGCATGAAAACTGCGAGCGTTGCTAGCTGCATACGCAGCGTTATGGCTTAGTCAAGCGGCACCATCACCTATTGCGCACTACAAAATAGCGGAAAGGCTCCACAGGCGAGCAAGCTGACCAGTATGCCCGGCAAGCCATAACAGTGGTCGCGCCATGCACGTGGGTAATCAAAATAGCTTTGAGCGAATGAAAAGATAGCTTCGTGTGCAAGACCTGACGCTGGGTGCCCTCGCCGCAATTGATCAGGTACCAGCCCTTCCCTTTGCTCTCCCGCAAAGCGATCCCGGAGACGTTTCTCTGCTTGGTGGGTACACCGGCGGAGGTGCCGAGGAAGAGTAAATTCATAGCTTGTTCGTGCTCTTGCTTATGCACTCGCTTTAGGACTAAAGCGATAGATTTACAGCCAGCTAATTTGAAACAGTAGTGCTTTTACGATCATGATTCGGCGCTCACTAATTCAAGTAAGGTCTACCTAAATTCGCCAAGCATAGTTGACGCAACTTTCAAAAGCACTAAGCACCTAATTCTTAACGGGAAGCTTTGCGGCAATTTTGGAGCCGCGAAGCGACGGAAAAACTGTCCGCCAACAGCGTCTTGTTAATTTTCGAACTTCAGGTAAACGTTAAGGATCAGCATCTCGATATGTGCAGCAACCATGCTCTCACCAATAACCAATGAGTTTGGATGGCCACAAGAATTTCGCCTAGCCAAGCAGTCTTAAAGCTCCTTTTTACAGTTTTTTCCTATGACAGAAAAAGCCTCTAACACTTCCAAGAAGTTGAATTCTTTCATCTTGCATAAAAAAAACGAAATCTTGCGGTTCTAGGCGGATCAAATATAGTGGTATCACTCATGATCCACAGGAATGCGTATACAGGGAACGTGACCGATGATCGCCATAGTGACTACGGATTACGGGAAACAAGGCGAAATCGTCACAATGAAACGTAATGACCGGTCACGTTGATCAGGAATGATAGGTCAAGATAGATCGGAACCGGCATCGCGACGGAGTGGAATATGCTGCTAGTTTTCAGCAGTCTTTAGTCATGGGTTCGTCGCCTGGGCCTCTTGACTCACCTGAAGCAAGCAGTCTAGCCTCTCGACCTCCTTGGCAATTCTGGCGGTTGGCTCGATGGTCACGTAATCAAGGCCTTCCCGCATCGCCCAGGCTCGAAAAACGGTTGGCAGATCATCAGGCGTTACTCCTCTCAAATCGAAGTTCGTAGCGTCGTGACTGAACTGGGAGAGCCCATTGAAATGAGAGCTGATAAGAAGGTTGCAGTTTTTCATGACCTCATCAGCAAGGTCCGGCAGCAGCCTCTCATCACGAATCATATCGACGACCGCTAGGAATCCTGGCACACGTCCATCGGAGTAAAGATCTCCCCAACCACTAGGGTGGCGCAGTGTAAGGCTCATTGCAGTGCGGTACAGATTCAATCGGCCACGTTTTAAGCTTTCAATCTCCTGTTCCGCTTCTGTGGTTAACTCTTTCAATTTGAGGCTGCTTCCTAGAATGCTAAGCTCCGACAGGCGCGGCCACTGAGCAATGACGAAACCAACAGCACACATCACACCCACAAAGCTTACGAACGCCCCACCAGCTAGGTATTCTTCTTTCAGCAGCACAACACCGACAAAAAACATAACGACAATTAGCAGCATTGCACCAACAATTCTAAAAACATCACCAAATTGACGCGAATTTAATGCCCATTTCATATCGATCTCCGATAGCTTCCCATCCGTGACCTACGCTCTTAGAGACTTAAACCATTCCGAATTATAATTTATAAAATACACCCTTAGCACCATCCCTCCAGACAGTTCGAGCGGCCTCTGGCTTCCCTAAAGCCATGAGATTAGCCATTAATCCACCCGCCTTAAACAACTCCTCAGCCTCAGGCTTAACAACATCAAATGGGTCACCAGCTATATCCAAAAACTGAACCCTGGCATCTAACGCCATTTGCGCCATTGGACTGCGGCCGGAAAGTTCGTCAGATAATTCAATCGCCTCATCAATCTCACCACCTTGGC
This sequence comes from Halomonas sp., assembly GCF_011050415.1. Classification (GTDB taxonomy): domain Bacteria; phylum Pseudomonadota; class Gammaproteobacteria; order Pseudomonadales; family Halomonadaceae; genus Vreelandella. The sequence continues at coordinate 25,193 of NZ_DRFS01000015.1, read as the reverse complement.
AAAGGAAGAACTGCTTCCCATAGCCAGCTATCATGAAGCGAGTTCTATAAACTCCGAGAACAAAGTCACGAATCTCACTATCAGATGCTCGTCCAGCTAAGCATTCACCGTGCATCAAACCTAAGAGGTTAGTTATTTCTAACTCACGAAAGTCGTCCAGCGTTTTCGTATACGCACCATCAAGGTTCATCACTTCACTCCCCTGCTATTCTTATATCGCTATTCAGCGTCATAACAAATGAAATATTTACAGCGCATTCTCTAACCAGCCTCGCTCCTTGGAGCGTTTGAGGGCGGTATTATGCTTGCAAGCGTAGTATTTGGTCATCACGTTGTTATCCGAGATGCGTTCGTGCTCTTGGAGGTATATCCAAAGCTGGTTTAGGCGGCCGGCACCCAAACCAAAGCAGTGATACAACCAGATCAAACGCAATTCGGGATCTTGAGCGTTCTCAAAAGTTTGTCGACCCATTTCGTGCCGTTCAAGTAATAGACTTTACCAGTGCCATTTTGGGATAAGGATGTTGCTTGCGATCTCGTGAGCCGTCATGTTGTCGCCCAGCTCAGCAGCGTCAATCACGCTGCTCTTCATATGGGTTTCGTAGTCATGATCGACCTGCTCAATTGCGCGAATTAGATCGGCCTTGAGCCTATAGCTTCCGCGCCTCGATCTGTGCCTGTTGCTGCTTCAGGGTCCGCAGGAATGCCGCTAACGATAGGAATGCAGCTATAGGGGTAATGATGTCCCCGTAGTAGGTAGCGAAGCTGACGGCCTCAGCGGTCGTCAACTCACTAAACGGTGTGGCTTCAATGAACCAAAACCTTTGAATAGACGCGGTAGCAGCAATGGCAGCAATGACGTATAACATTCGTGTCTTGGGCTCCCTATATTGTTAGCGGCCTTAGCAGATTCAAAAGAATATCTCAGCATCGCTGCAAGCCTCTACCGCCCCAGGTGATGATGGCCTTGGGAAAGCCGTAGGCATCGAGGAAGGCGTAGATGAACTCACCTGTGTCGGCATCTTGCCTAGTGGCAGCAGTGAGCGTGCCCATACAATAGGTCTGATCAAAGGCCATGCGCCCTGTGCTCCCTGCGTTCTGGCTCCAGCGGAGCCAATGATTCGTTATCCTTAGAGCCTACCCAGTCTGTTACGAAATGTCACTCATGCAGAGAGCATGGATAGGGGGACATTGCTACTCCGTGGGCATTACGTGAGACCAGTAAATAAGCTCGAACTCCTCCTTGAACACTGGCAACAACTTCTGCTTGTTAGAGGAGCTGCAGTAGTGCTGACATCGTAGCCACCATAGCCAACTACTATTTAATTAGTGTCTGTAGCAATCCTTCAGCGCCTTGATCACCTTAAACGTTAGCCGCGGAAACCGGACTGAACTCAAACCCTATCTAGGATATGTAGTTTTTTTTCAAAGCCCGCTTTCCCAAAGCTTATTCTGAAACAGTCATTGTGTATAACTATCCACTTCTGCTTCTACATAGGTCTCTCCATCATAGTGAAGAAGACTCATCACTATCTCACCACCCTGAGTCATGACTACCGTTTTATCTACAAAGTCACACTTGCCACTACCGTTGGAATCAGGTCTACGACGCTAATGAGCTCGTTAGCAACCCACCACAGCCAAACGTGAAATAACTGACTTGAGTATAAGTTAAAAAATTGGCTTCTAGCTAAGCCCCACACACACCATCTTCCCACCAAACCACTGCTGCTTTAGCCCCCGCTGCTTTTCCAACAACAACGTCAGGTACTCACGCAACGGGTGGGCGGAGGGCAGTCCGGCAAGATGTTTGCGGAGTCTGCGCTGATAAGGAAACTGCTCAGCAGGCACATGCAGGGGCGTGGCGTTTTGAGTTAGCCATTCGATGGTGGGCAGGAGCAAGTGGGTGGCTTTGCTGTCGAGGGCAAGCGTGATGCCTTTTACATCGAAGTCACCGGCGTAGATGTGTGTTCGGCGGGTTTTGTGCCAAGCATCCGCCAGTAAGGCAAAGCCGCCGCCGTAGTGGCTGTCGCCGCGGTAGACGACTAGCGGATTTACGTAGCCACTTAACGCGGACTGTTCCGGCGAAAACTCATAGAAGCTGTCCAGGTTTTCGACCTGAATAAGCGCGCTAAACGCGCTCAGCTTTAGGCCCAGTACATCTACATCGCGAATAGCGCGTGGTTCGTTGGCAAGCCCGGTTGTTGGTTGAGGCGGAAAGCTGACGAGTACCCGCCGCGCACGGGGGCTTTCGCGGGTTGCTTTGTCTTCTTCTACACCCTCTTTCGCTTGGGCGCTGCTGGTCAGGCCGCTGAGTGAGCGGCCTAGCGGCGCTACGCGAGCGCTCTCTAGTACGTCATTGATCTGGGCCAGTAAGGCGGCGTCAAAGCGTAGCGTTTTACCGTTGATTCGCGTGGCCAGGTCAATGTCGTGCTGATGGCACCAGGCCACTACGTCGTCTACCCACTGGCGGCGCGGCTTCTCCACCGTGGGCTGGCGGAGAAGTTCGCGGGCGACACCGTTAAGGCCATTGCGTGCGCGGCCGGGTAGGTTCATACGGCCAGCTGCAGTTCTACATCGTGGATCAGGCGCAGGTGATTGAATTGGCTGGCCTGACTCTCCTGCTGTTTAAGCCGGAACGCTTTCTGATCGCTGCGCGGCAGGCCCTGGTATTCGGAAATCACCTGGAAGAGCCAGATTTCCTCCGGCCATTCCAGCGGGCTTTCGTGTAGGTAGTCAAGGGCGCTGACCGGCTCCGCCTGGGGCTGGTCGATCACGCTTAAATAGAAGTGTTCCACATCCTGCTTGAGCGCCTGCTGGCGGGCGGCGGCTAGGCTGCTCTCTTGCGCTTGTGCTGGAGCCGCTGCTTCAACCGTTTGCGTGGTGTGGCGCGGCTGGGGAAGCTGGTGCAGCAGCTCGGCGAGCAACCGGCTATCGAGGTTGCGATCCAGCGCTGGGGCGGCCGCCGCGCTTAGCGGGGCGGCTTGATTGACCAGCCCTGGTACCTCGCTTCGCCTTGCATAGTTGCCCGGCACAAAGCCGGGGTGTTCGCGCATAAAGGCAGCCATGCCGCTGATCAGGCGGCTGCGCGCCTGCTGCTTGCGAAAGCGTGCCATCAGTTCGATCAAGCGCCGCTGCACTTCGCGCAGGCCGGTGTAGTGGTTACTTAACTGCTGCTGTAGCTGGCTGATTAATAGCTTGCGCAGGCTGCCGTCGCTGCCCACCAGCTCGATCAGTTCGTCGAAGTCGATCAGCGCCAGGCCATCCAGCAGCCTCGCGATCTGCTTCTGGGCGCGGTCGTTTTCACGGATCTTGTCGTTGAGCTGGCTGACGAAACCAAAATCACTATTCAGCCGCTGCCATAAGCTGTCGATGGCATCGGCGAAGCGCCCGTTCAGGTCGTCGACTTCCTGGCGCAGCCGCATCAGTTGCTGCTCCAGCCGCCAATGTTCGCCGCGGCTGCGCGCTTCCCGGTAGCTGTGTACCAGGGCGCGAATCAGCTCCAGGGTTTCCGCTACGTCGGCATTTACATGGCGGCGGGTCTCGTCGGCGAGCATTTCGGCGATCAGTTCGCGTACCTTGGGCGCCAGCTTCACGCCGCTCTGCTCGTCCGGCCGCCATAGAATGCGCGCCACCAGCAGCTTGCGTAGCGCGCTATCGCTAAGCGATTCCAGCGGCACTTCATCACGGGTGTAGGCCTGCATCAGCGTATCGGCGTGCTTGCCCAGCAGCGCCAGCCGTTCGCTGCCGGTTTTGAGCAGGCGGCTTTCCAGAGCGTGTTCGCCGCTTGTACTCACACCTGAATTCACAACAAGGCCTCCTGGGAACCGGAGCCTTCTGCGCTGCCCTCTTCGATGGGCAGGTTCTCTTCGTCGCGAATAAAGCGCACCAGATCCACCAGGTAGTCGATCTTGCCAGTGACCACGAACACCTGCCGCTCTGAATGGGGTTGGAGCAGGTAGCCGTGCTCTTTCAGGCGCTTGAAAACTTGCTTAACCTGGGCATCGAGCTGGTCACTTTGCGAGCCAAAAAAGCTGTCGGTAGCTAGGCGTTCCAGGCGTTCGCGCAGGCTTTGGTTATCTTCGCACTTGGCGCTGAACTCGGCGGGTTTGAGCACATCGCCGGGAGCGGCCAGGGTATCGCGGCCCAGGGCCTCTTGAACCAACTGCAGCCACTCCAGCAGCGGCAGCAGGCTATTGAGGGTATCGCCAAGCTGGCGGGACAGTTGATCCCGGGCGCTGTCATTGAGCTGACGCCAGGCCAGAAAATAGACGCTGCCGTCTTCATTGCTGGCCAGGCGGCGGTTAAGCGGCCGCAGGTAGGTGTCGATCTCCTCGCGGGTCTCTTCGTTGGTGAGATGACGATAGCCGCTCTCATCGCTGATCGGGCAGACAAACTCCCCGGCCAGCAGGCGCTCTAGCAGTGGGCCATGTTCGATCATACCATCACCTCCTGCTGACGTTCCTGGAGCCGTTCGGCCAGGCGGCTTAACCGTGGCTCGATGCGTTTTAAAACCCGCTTGTTGGGGTTGGCCTCATCGCGGTCGATCAGGTAGCGGTTGGCGAACAGCAGCAGCACATCGGACTCGGGGTTGGGGAAGGCACCGACGATATGAATGCGGTTGCTGTCGCAGGCGTCGAACAGTTTTTCGACGTTGTGATAGGCCAGGGTGCCGATCTCATCGATGGGCCAGTGAATGGCGATTTCCGCATCGCCGCGCAGCAGGCGGGTAAAGGCGAGCAGGAATTTACACAGAATCAGATACGCCATGCCGTGGCTGGAGGACTCCAGCAGCTGGCGGTCGTTTTTGATCACCAGATCGGTGCCGCCTTCGTTCAGGTGTAGCTCCAGGCGCAGCAGGCTTTCAAAGCTGTACTGCTGGTCGCTGCGCAGCAGATCCACCACGTCCGCCAGGGCGTTGAGGTAGTCGTCGCTGGGCAGCATCAGGCCCGATTCCCGCCACTCTTTGTAGCGCTGGGCGAATAGCTTCAGCGGCTCCCAGAAGCCCAGCTCATCAATGGTGGATTGAATGCGTACTTCGGCTTTGCTGATGCCCTCCAGGCGCAGATCGTCGGCGACTTCTTCGGAAAGCCTGCGGCTCTGGGCGCTGATGCGCCGGTTCAAATCGCGGAACACGGTGAAGAACTTATCCAAGTCGTCGCTTAGATTGCGCCCTTCCTGAATCAGCTGCTGCTGTTGATCTTCGAGCAGTTTGAGCATGTCGCGCAGTAACGGCAGCTGTAGGCGCGGGTTGTCGCTCTGCAATTTGCTGCGCTCGCTCTCCAGCGCTTCGGCAAAGCCGCTGCTGGCGTCCTTAATCAGTTGGCTTTCCACCTCCAGGCAGCCACGGCGCAGTTGCTCGATAAGCTGATGGCGATTGCCCAGTGCCTGGCGGGCGCGCTCGATGCGCTCGTCCACATCGCCCCGGGGTGTACCGGGCGCCTGGCCGTCGGGTTCAATGGCCAAGCTTTCCAGCTGGGTGAGTAGCGGCTTCAAGGCTTCCAGGCAGGCGTATTCGCTCTCCCGCTGGGTTTTCAGCGTGCTGACCGTGCTTTGGTGGGTTTTGCGGGCGGCCTGGAAGTCGTTTTTCAGGTGCTCTTTATCGCGCTGCAGCTTTTGCTCCGCCTGCTCCAGTTCGGCCTCTTGGACGACCAGCTGCGGCTTGTGCTGCCCCCACTCGACGCGCATAAAGCGGGTGTATTCGGTGAGTTCATCCTGGCGGGCGGCGGTGACGCGGATGCGTTCATCCTGGCTTGCCAGCCGCTCCTTGGTATCTTTTAGCTTGGCGGGGTCGACGCCCTGCTCGGCCAGTTCCTGGCTAAAGGCCTCTTCCAGCTCAGCGCGCTGGCGCTGGTGTTCGGTGTTGGCGTCGCTCAACTGCTGCTTATACTGACGCAGTTGGGCATCCAGGCTATCTACCTGGCTCTGGCCGTCGGCCTTGAGCTCCAGCAGTTGGCTTTGGTGGGTCTCGCTAAGGGCGGCGAGCGCCTGCTGCTTCTCTTCGCGCAGTTCCTTTTGCGCCTGCTCTTGGCTGGCTAACGCGGTTTGATGAGCCGCACGGCGCTCCTGCTGGCGCTTGGTGTGGCGCTCGTGCTGCTGGCGGCGGGCCTCTATCGCAAACTCGACTTCCTGCTCGGCGCGCTTGTGGGCCATGCGGCCCTGATCCTGGGCTTCATCGGCCTGCTGCACCCGCTCGTTATGCTGTTTGAGGGATTTCTCGGCGGCCTGGCTTTCAGTTTGAACCCGGCGTTTGGCGGTGTCCGCCTCTTCGATGGCGGCCAGCAGGCTGGCTTCATCCTGGGCGTAATCCGGCAGGGCAATGGCGGAAAGATCTAGCGCCAGCCCGAACAGGTCATCGCTGGCGCCTTCTGCCAGCTGTGGAGCGAGATCACGCCGCTCCAGCAGCTCCGGGGCAATCACCTTGCCTAGCTGCTGCTCCCAGCCGGGGCGATGGTAGCGCAGGAAGTGGCGCAGGCTGCCCTGCTCCGGGTCGCGCTGCTGATAGAGCGCAAAGCAGCGCTGCTCGGCGCGCTCCAACTGCTGGCGAAGTTGCACCAGCTGCTGTTCGGCACTGTCACGTTCGCGTTTGCGGCTTTCAAACTCCCGGCGCAGGCCATCCAGAGTAGCGGCCGATGCGTTGCGCTCTTGCTGGGCCTGATCCAGGCGCGCCTGGGCAAGCTCCGCTTCGGATGCCTCTTCGGCGGTTTGGGTGGAGAGCGAGAGCTGCGCTTTCAGTTCGGCGAGCTGCTCGACGCCGAGCTCCAGCTGCGCCTGGTACTCGCCCTCCAGGCGTTGGCGCTCCTGCTGGTAGCGTTCATTGAGCTGCTGTTCGGACTCCCACTGCTGCTCCCGGCGCAAGGCTTTCTCTTCGACCAGTGCGTCGATCAGCTCCTGGGCTTCACGGGTCTGGCGAGCCAGTGCCTCAGACAATTCGCGCAGCCGACCATCCAGGCGCGCCTGGCTCTCTTTTACCGCGTCCTGCATCACGTTCAGGTGCTTTTGCAGCTGGTCGCGCTGCTCCCGCCACTGGGGCAGCGCGTTGATGTCGCGCTCCAGGGCGGGCATATCCGCATCGGCGTATTGCTCGTACTGGGTTTGCAGGTCGTTGAGGCGGCGCTGGGTCTGCTGTAAATCGCTGACCACTTCGCTGTAGCGGTCGTTTAGCTTATCCCGCGCCTCACTATAGTCGCTCTCCCGCTGTTGGAATTCGCGCTGGTGGCGGGCCAGTTCGGCATCTACGTCGGCCATTTGGCGCTCTGCTTTCTGGCGGTCGTCTTCTAGCTGGGGCTTCAGTTGCCACAGCGTGGCATCCAGGTCGGCGAGTTCACGATCGATACCGGCGAGCCGAGCGAGGGACGCCTGCAGCGGTTCCAGGCGCATGGATTGGCGCATCTGGGCAATCCACTCCCGCGCCTTGGTGTTGCGAATCCGCGTCACCGGCAGTTCAACGCCATCCTCTTCGAAAATCGCCGCCAGCATGGTTTTGAGGGTGTCCATCTTGCCCTCTTTGGCATGCACCGCCGAGACCAGCTTTTCGATATGGCGGATACGACGCTCGGGCTTCACTAGGCTGAACTGCGCCGCGATCTGGCGCAGCTTGAGGCCGTCGCGGCTGTTGCCGTGCAGCTGGGTAAAATCGTTCTGGATCACCGAGCGAAATTCAGAGGTAGCAGACAGCTTGGGCGATACCGGCGTACCGTTGCGGCGCAGGCCGCTGGCCCACTGGGTGTAGTCCAGCGCCGCCACGCCCGCGTCGCTCTCCACCAGATAGTCTTCCGGCTGGTAGGGCGCGCCGACAAAGCGGTACTCCACCCCGCCCTCGGCCTTGCGGGTCAGCACCGCCTGGCAGATGTTGCCCGCTTCGCGGCGGTACTCGTACACCAGGTAGCTGTTGCGATGGGGCAGGTAGAACGCATCGAACTTCATGCGCGTTTTGGGCACGACCTTGTTGGGTAATTCGCCGTAGAACACCGGTACCAGACGCTGTAGCGTGGTTTTACCGGAGGCGTTAGTGCCGCAAATATTGGTGTGACCGTCCACACTCAGTTCAACCACCCCTTCCAGGTGGCCGTGAATCATCACGATGCGTAGCAGGTGGGCCATGCCGTGTCCTTTCGATGACTGTTTCAATGACGATCTCAATGACTATCTGGATCTTTTGCTGATCGCTGAAAGCAGCCATTTTGCCAGACACCTTGATGGCTTGTCTTACTCATTACGCCTTACCCAACAACCCCTCAAAAAAACTCACCGCATTGGCCTCCAACCCTTCCAGGTAGTAACCGCCCTCCTGTACCACCAGCGTAGGCACGTTTAGGCCCGCCACCCTGCGGCCCAGCTCACCGAAACCTGCCGTTGAGACAGCGACCTTGGCTTGGGGGTCGAGTTCGTAGATATCGAACCCCAGCGCCAGCACTATCGCATCTGGTTCAAACAGGCGAATGGCCTGACAGGCTTGCTCCAGACAGTCAAAGAACACTGACTCTTCTGAGTTATGGGGCATTGGCAGGTTGAGGTTATAGCCTAACCCCGCGCCCTCCCCGCGCTCATCTTCGAAGCCGGTCACCGCTGGGTAGAAGTTGGTGGTATCGCCGTGGATCGAGATATACAGCACATCGTCGCGCTGGTAGAAAATCTCCTGGATGCCCTGGCCGTGGTGCATATCCGGGTCCAGCACCACGATGCGCGGGTAGCGGGTCTTAAGGTGCTGAGCAGCAATGGCGGCATTGTTGAGAAAGCAAAAGCCACCGGCGGAATCGATGCCCGCGTGGTGGCCCGGTGGGCGCGATAGCGCATAGGCAAATTGTTCACCGGCTAACAGAGCCTCAGCCCCGGCGACTGCGCTTTGCGCTGACCAATAAGCAGACTGCCAAGTGTGCTGACCCACCGGGGCGCTACCGTCGGCCAAATAGCGGCCGGCTTCCGCCAAAATCCCGCGCAGGGCATTGGGCGAACGCACAAAAATATTGGAGATCACTTCTTCGCCCCAATCTTCATCAAGGGCATGCCACCGCTGATGGGCACTTTCAAGGAAACGCAGGTAGGGCAGTGAATGCACCGCCCTTAATGGCGCTACCCCATAATCAGCAGGTTGTTGAATAGTAAAACCCAGCTTTTTGGCCGCCGCTAGCAGGTGTGTGGCGCGGTCAGGCACCTCCTGGGGCGTGCGCATTTTGCCACGGGAAAAGTAAGTTTGCGGCTGATGAAGCAGTTGGTCAGCGTGAAAGAACGTCTTCATCGGCACTCTCTTCATCAGAACTATCTCCGGTTTCGCCCACACCCTTCACCACAAATTTGCGGGCAACGCCAATATGGTAATCGATTGCCCCACGACAGACGTCGGGACTGCCGCTATTCAGCGCTTCCAGCAGTTGGAAGTGGCTGGTCGCGATGGTGTCAGGGGCTTCATGGGTTTTGGTAATTAAGGTAATACACAAACGCAGCTCGTGAGTCAGATCGTCAAATGCACGTAGCAAACGCTCATTGCCCGCGTAGTGCAGTATTAAGCGGTGAAACTGCAAATCCTCTTCAATGCGGCGGGAGACATCATTGCTCGCCGCTGCCTCGCACAGCGCATCGACCTGCTGCTCCAAAGCATGCTGTGCCTCGGGCGTGTAACGCTCGGTCAGGCGTTGAATGGCATGGCGTTCAAGGCAGAGGCGTAAATCAAACACATCTTCGAGTTCAACGGCATTCAACGCTCTAACAAAGAAGCCCCGCCGGGGTTTTGATATTAATAAGCCGCGACTTTCCAGCAAGCGAGCGGCCTCTCGAACCGGTGCCCGACTAACACCCAAGTCACGAGAAAGCTGCACTTCAGAAAGCCGCTCGCCGGGTAAAAAGTGTTGCTGAATAATCGCTTGGGTTAAATAGTCAGCAACCTGCTCAACTAAATTTTGCTGCTGGATAAAGGCCTTGGGAGCCGCCGTTGATGAGGCCATAAAGTTTACTCATAGGGCATATTGCGTGCCCTCAGTATGACTAAAAAAAACGCTTTGTCGACTGTCGACAGTTTTACAACATCCTGCTAAGTTCATAACGCAAGGTACAAAAAGGCCCCCAACAAACACCATAACTGGGCCTAACACGCCACGCCTCGCTCGCCTAACCACGACGTAACCTAATTACGTGCTAATAACCTAGGAGCAGGAAACATGAAAACACCTTTGGCTTTGGCTATTTCCGCTGCAGCACTGGCTTTTACATCCATCAGCATGGCTGACGAGCCTAAATCGGGCGGCGTCGTTAACACGATTATCCAGCCTGAACCACCGGGTTTAGTGCTGGGCATGATTCAAAATGCCCCGACCCGAACTGTCTCTGGCAACATTTACGAAGGCTTATTACGCTACTCCACTGACCTTGAACCGATGCCGCAACTGGCAGAGTCTTGGGAGGTCAGCGACGATGGTCTTACCTACACTTTCCATCTGAGAGAGGGCGTTACTTGGCACGACGGAGAAGCCTTCACCGCCGATGATGTGGTGTTCTCTGCCGATGTGTTCCACCGTGAACTCAACCCCAGCGCCAGGGCAGTACTGCAACATGTGGAAAGCATTGAAGCCACCGATGACCATACCGTGGTGTTTACCCTGGTGGAGCCGTTTGGGCCGTTCCTGATCTCCTTTGAAGCAGGCACCTTTACCATGGTGCCTGAACACCTTTATGCCGATACCGATTTCCGCAATAACGAGCACAACGACCACCCCATTGGCACAGGCCCGTTTAAGTTTGCCAACTGGGATCGCGGCACAGTGATCGAGCTGGTGAAAAACGACGACTATTACGAAGATGGCATGCCCTACCTGGATGGTATTAATTGGCACATCATTCCCGATGGCGCTTCCCGTGCGGTGGCGTTTGAAAACGGTACTATTGATGTGCTGCCCAGCGGTACCGTAGAAAATTTCGATATCCCCCGCTTAGCGGAAATGGACAATGTCTGCATGACCGAAGAGGGCCATGAGTATTTCAGCCCCTTCGCCATGCTGTGGATGAATAACCGCGAAGGTCCCACCGCCGATAAACGCTTCCGCCAAGCGGTGATGTATGCCATGGATCGCGAGTTCGCCAAAGACGTACTCTGGAACGGTCTGGGCAATGTGCCGCTTTCCGCATTCGGCTCCAACGCCCGCTTCCAGTACGACGGCCTAGAGCCCTACGACCACAATCCTGACCGCGCCCGCGAACTGCTGGAAGAGATGGAGTACGACGGCGAAGAGATCACCATTCTACCGCTGCCCTACGGGGAAACCTGGACACGCTGGGCTGAAGCCGTTCAGCAGAACCTGCGTGAAGTAGGTATTAACGTCAGAACCCAAGCGACCGATGTGGGCGGCTGGAACCAGCGCCTGGGTGATTGGGATTACGATCTCGCCTTTACTTACCTGTTCCAGTACGGCGACCCAGCACTTGGCATAGCGCGTAACTACCTATCCAGCAATATTGAGAAAGGCTCGCCCTGGAACAACGTCGAAGGCTATGAGAACGAGCGTGTTGATGAGTTATTCAACGAGGCTGCGACGGCCTTCCCTGATGAAGAACGCGAAGCGCTCTACCGCGAAGTGCAAGAAATTCTGCATGAAGACGTGCCCGTTGGCTGGCTGATGGAGCTTGGCTTCCCGACGCTTTATCGCTGCGATGTACAGAACCTTGTCACCTCTGGCGTAGGCGTCAATGACGGCTTTAAAGATGCTTGGTTAGACCGCTAAACCAACGCTCTGCCCAGGTAGCACACGCTACCTGGGCGATTCAGCCATGTCATGAAGGTATCCGTCAGGAAGGTGTTTATGGTTTACGCTCGCTTGATTACTATGCGGCTGCTTAAAGCCGTCATTGTTTTGTTTTTAATCGTTATTTTTAATTTCTTCCTCATTCAAATGGCGCCTGGCGACCCGGCGGCTATCCTCGCTGGCGAGGCAGGTGCCACTGACCAGGAGTTCCTGAACCAGCTGCGCGAACGCTTCGGTCTTGACCAGCCGATTTATGTGCAGCTGTGGCGCTACGTGTCGGGCATAGCAATGCTCGATTTCGGTTACTCCTACCGGCTGGGTGTGCCGGTATTTGACCTGATTATGGCGCGCTTACCCGCCACACTGCTGCTCACCGGCACCGCCTTTGTACTTTCACTGGTGCTGGGTATTGTGGCCGGCTCCATGGCGGCGGCACGGGTTAAAAAGCCCTCAGGCTCCATCATTATGGCGCTCGCGCTGATCTTTTATGCCACACCGCTGTTCTGGGTGGCGCTAATGTCAGTGGTGGTGTTTTCGGTATATCTCGGCTGGCTGCCCGCCTATGGTCTCTACACCGTGGGCGCGGGGCATACGGGCTTTGCCTTAATACTCGATGTGGCCAAACACCTAGTGCTACCCGCGACCACCTTAGCGCTGTTTTTTATGGCGATTTACACCCGCATGACCCGCACCTCCATGCTCGATGCAGCCCAGCAGGATTACGTTAAAACCGCCCGCGCTAAAGGCTTGAAGCCAAGCATTATTCAGCGTCGTCATGTGCTGCGTAATGCCCTACTGCCAATTATTACCTTGGCAGGCTTGCAGGCCGGGCAAATGGTGGGCGGGGCAATCCTAACCGAAACCGTGTTTGCCTGGCCGGGTATCGGGCGGCTGATGTATGAAGCGCTTCAACAGCGCGACTACAACCTGCTACTGGGCATTTTCTTCTTCTCGGCGGCCCTGGTTATCGTCTTCAATATCATCACCGATGTGGTGTACAGCCTGGCTGATCCACGCATCAAGAAGGAGGCCTCATGAGCTTTTTCGCACGCTTCGCGCAAAACCGTGGCGCCCTCGTCGGGCTGATTATTCTGCTATTGATTATCGCCATGGCGATACTGGCCCCGTTGCTGTTTCCCGAGTCCCCCTGGCGCATGGTGCAGCGGCCGTTTTTACCGCCGCTTTCTCAGGATGGCTTTCCGCTGGGCACGGATACCATGGGCCGCAATGTAGCAGCAGGCATTATGCACGGTGCCTGGGTATCGCTATTGATTGGGCTGGTATCCACCAGCGTAGCGCTATTGATTGGCGTGCCACTTGGCGCCATCGCCGGTTACTACGGCGGCATCATTGACGATATCTTGATGCGCTTTACCGAGTTCTTCCAGACCATCCCTAACTTCGCGTTGGCGATTGTGTTGGTGGCGATTATGCAGCCCAGCGTTACGTCAATCGTGCTGGCGATTGCGATTGTCAGTTGGCCGCCGGTGGCCCGCTTGGTGCGCGCTGAGTTTATGTCGCTGCGCAACCGGGAATATGTGGAGGCCGCACGCTTGGTCGGTCAGTCAAACACCACGATTATTCTGCGCCAGATTCTACCTAACACGCTGTCGCCGATTATCGTGCTGGCATCACTAATGGTGGCCACCGCTATTCTGCTGGAGTCGGCGCTGTCGTTTCTCGGTTTGGGCGATCCTAACGTGATGTCCTGGGGCTATATGATTGGTGCGGCGCGCACGGTGATTCGCCAGGCCTGGTGGCTGAGTTTCTTCCCCGGTTTTGCGATTCTGCTCACCGTGCTGGCGCTAAATCTGGTTGGTGAAGGGCTAGACGATGCGCTGAATCCCAAACTATCCCGCGAACGCTAGGAGCCCACTATGTCTGTAAATACCGGGTCTGTAACAGAGACTGAACAGGTGGCTGACACTGTGCTCAGCATTCGCAACGTAAGCGTCGCGCTACCCAAAGGGGCAGACCGCGCCCTAGCGGTAGAAAATGTAAGCTACGACGTGAAACGTGGGGAAATCATGTGCGTGGTGGGCGAATCCGGCTCCGGCAAGTCGATGGCCGCCAATGCCGTGATGGGACTGCTGCCGAAAGGAGTGCGCGCCACCCAAGGCGAAATACTGTTTGAAGGGCGGAACCTACTCGCCCTGACGGAAAAGCAGCACCGCTTCCTGCGCGGCTTAAAGATTGGCATGATCTTTCAAGAACCGATGACCGCCCTTAACCCGTTGATGCGCGTGGGTGCGCAGATCGCTGAAGTGTTCGAGGCCCACGGCCAGTTAACGCCGAAAGAGCGTCAGGCCCGCGCTTTAGAACTGTTGATCGAAGTCGGCATTCCCCAGCCGGAAAAAGCCATTCGCGCCTACCCCTTTGAGCTTTCCGGCGGCCAACGCCAGCGAGTAATGATTGCCATGGCACTGGCACTAGAGCCTATTCTGCTTATCGCCGATGAGCCAACCACCGCGCTGGACGTTACTACCCAAGCGCAAATTCTGGAGCTGATTCGCGACTTACAGCAGCGCCGTGGCATGTCGGTGATGTTTATCACCCACGACTTTGGCGTGGTGGCTGAAATCGCTAACCGTGTTTGCGTGATGCGCCACGGTAAAATTGTTGAGTTGGGCGAAGCCAAAGCGGTGCTTGAAAACCCACAGGATAGCTATACCCAAGCGCTGATTGCGGCCATTCCCAGCAATGCGGTGCCGCCCCATCGCGAGACCAGCCAGGTCGCCCCGCTGCTGGAGATCAAACAGCTCAATAAAGTGTTTCGCTCCCGGGGCGGATTGTTTAAGCCTGCCCGGGAAGTGCGCGCCCTTGAGGATGTATCGCTTACCTTAGCTCGCGGCGAAACGGTGGGCATTGTGGGTGAATCCGGTTCGGGCAAATCCACCCTCGGCCGTTGCGTGGTACGCCTTGAACACCCGGACAGCGGCGAGCTGCTGCTCGATGGCATCAACCTTTCACAGCTCAAAGGCGATGCGCTACGCCGAGAGCGCCATCGGGTGCAGATGATTTTTCAAGACCCCTACGCCTCACTGAACCCGCGCACCAAGGTGGGCATGGCGATTGCCCAGGGGCCTATCGCCAACGGTACGCCAAAAGCCGCCGCGCTTAAGCAGGCAGGCGAGCTATTGGAGTTGGTGGGCTTGGGCGCCAGCGCCGTGGAGCGCTACCCTCATGAGTTTTCCGGCGGCCAGCGCCAGCGCATTGGTATTGCCAGGGCGTTGGCGCTTAACCCAGAGCTGATTGTGGCGGATGAGGCGGTATCAGCCTTGGATGTATCCATACAGGCCCAGGTGTTAGAACTGCTTGAGGAGCTTAAACAGCGCCTCTCGCTGTCGCTGCTATTTATCACCCACGACCTACGCGTCGCCGCGCAGATTTGCGATCGCATTGTGGTCATGCAGTATGGCCGTATTGTCGAGCAAGGCAGCGCTGAGCAGATTTTTCTCGCCCCCCGCGAGGCGTATACCCAAGCACTGCTCAATGCGATCCCCGGTCGCGAAGCGCCGGTGGCAGTCACTGCTTAATGTTTTAAAAGGAAAGGATAACGGGATGCGGATAACCCTGGAGGCACTGCGCGCCATTGTAGGCCCTGCCCACGTACTGACCGGCGACGATGTGCACAGCCGCCGGGTTGATTGGATGACCGGCGCGCCCTGCCAAGCAGGCGCCATTGTGCGCCCGGCAGATACTGAACAAGTCGCTGCAGTGATGCAGGCTTGTCATGCTGTGCAGCAGCCGGTGGTGACCCACGGCGGATTAACCGGCCTGGTGCATGGCGGTGAAGCGAGCGCGGATGAGCTGGTGATCTCTCTTGAACGCATGAGCGCCATTGAAGAGATTGATCAAGTGGGCGGCACTCTCACCGTGCAAGCGGGCGCCCCCCTGCAGCGGGTACAGGAAGCCGCACGAGAAGTCGGCCTGCAGTTTCCGCTGGATTTGGGCGCCAGGGGCAGTTGCACCATTGGCGGTAATATCGCTACCAATGCCGGTGGCGTTCGGGTGATCCGCTACGGCATGATGCGCCAGCAGGTGTTGGGGTTAGAAGCCGTTATGGCCGACGGGCGTGTGGTGAGCTCCATGAATCGGATGCTGAAAAACAACGCAGGCTTTGATTTAAAGCAGCTGTTTATCGGCAGTGAAGGAACGCTAGGCATTGTGACCCGTGCGGTGCTGCGCCTTCAGCCACCCACCCCCAGCGAACAAACGGCGATGGTAGCCTGCCCATCGTTTGAAGCGCTCACCGGGCTACTTAACTATATGGGCAAAGCGCTCAGCGGTGGCCTGGGTGCCTTTGAAGTGATGTGGCAAAATCACTACCGATTGCTCACCGACACGCTGGGCCGCCATACACCCCCCATTGCCACTGAGCATCCGTTTTATGTGATTATTGAGTCACTGGGCAGCGATAGCGAGCGCAATGCCACCCAGTTCAGCGAAGCATTGGAAAGCGCGTTCGAGAAAGAGCTAATTGTTGATGCGGTGATTGCCCAATCCAGCACCCAGCGGGATGGACTCTGGGCAATTCGTGAAGATATTGAGGGGCTGGTCAAGGGCCTTGCGCCGGTACTCACCTTCGATGTCAGCCTGCCGATTGCCGATATGCAGCGCTACACCGATGCCTTGGAAACACAGCTGACGCAACGCTGGCCTGAGGCGCGCTTGGTCGTGTTTGGCCACCTGGGTGATGGCAACCTGCATATTTCTGTTTGCGCAGGAAGCGCTGAATTCGAGGTGCGCCGCGAAGTCGAAGCAATGGTCTATCAACCGTTGGCAGCATTGGGTGGTTCTGTCTCTGCCGAACACGGCATTGGCCTGGAGAAACGCCCCTGGCTAAGCACCTGCCGCTCCAGCGCCGAAATCGAGCTGATGCTTACCCTCAAACAAGCGCTAGACCCGCTTAATCTTTTAAATCCCGGTAAAGTACTTTAAGTAAACGCGCTACGTTAATCAGTACGAATGTTTGATCAGAATCGTTTTTAGTCATCGCTTTTAGGAATCACTATGTCTCGCCAAAAAACGCCCCGCTATCCAAATCACTTACTGAGTGAGGGTCCTGTTAATCCGTTTCCAGGCATTAAGGTGCTGGAGCGCCGACTTGGCAAAGAGATCCCCCATCGGCTGGGCTCTAACGAAGGCCTGGATATGCCCCACCGCGCCCTGCGCGAGCACTTTGGCGATGCCTTAGCCGAACACGTTTACTGCTACGGCGACGCCGAGGCGCTGGGGGTTCGCCAACGCTTGAGCGAGCAGCAGGGTATTGCGCTGGAAACGCTACTGGTGGATGCCGGTGCCGATAGCTTGATTGCCCTGGCACTGCGCACCACCTGCGAACCGGGCGAAACCGTCGTGAGCACCGCAGGCACCTACCCCACCTTGGGCTATTTCGCCAAAGGCCAGGGCTGCCACTTGGTTGAGCCCAGCTACTATGAAGCTCCGGGCGTGCTAGCGCCAGATTTAGAAGCCCTGGCGGCGGCGGCGCATAAAGAGAATGCTAGGCTGGTCTATCTGGCCAATCCGGATAACCCCAGCGGCCATTTACATAGCGACAGCGCTATCCTTAAGCTGCGCGACGCACTGCCCGATACCTGCTGGCTGCTGTTAGACGAAGCATATGGAGATTTTCGCGATGATGCAGGCAGCGAGTTCGCCGCCAAAGCAATCCCAGGAGTAATCCGCCTGCGCACGCTCTCCAAAGCCCATGGTTTGGCTGGCTTGCGCATTGGCTACGCCATAGCAGACCCCGAAGTGCTGGCGATGATGATGAAGGTGCGTATTCACTATTCGGTATCGTCGCTGACCCTGGCAGCCGCCGAAGTAGTGCTCGACCACCCTGACGAAGTCCACCAGCACGTTGCCGATGTAAAAGCCCGCCGCGAGCAGTTGGCTGAGCACTTTCGCGCACTCGGTGCCGATGTACTGCCAAGCGCCACCAACTTTATCGGCATTCGCCTGCCCAGCGCAGACCTCGCTGCCGAGGTGCATCAGCGGCTGTTAGATAAAGGGGTGTTAGTCGCTCGACTCGCGCACCCAGAGCTTGCCAATGTAATACGCATTACCGCCGTGCAAGCCGCGCTGGAGCCGGGGAGATTGGACGCCCTCGAACAGGCTATTAAAGAAAACGCCTGATTCAGTTGGTAAATCTGCTCAGTAGGTGCGAGGGCAGGTTGGAGCGAGGGTCTTTTTCCAGGGATGGAAAAAGTAGCGCCCAGGGATGGGTTCACAGCGCCCTCGCGGAAACCTGCCCTCGCACCGGGACATACTGATTGCCTGCCACAATAGCCCTACGGCGTTAACCAATGCCTGAAGTCATCCAGCTCGCCGCGCACCGCCTGGCGATATAAGCCCTGCAGTTGAGCCGTCACACTGTCGGGGCTGATGTGCTCGTTGACAGGCGGCGCACCCGCCCGGGTGCCGATATGGCGACCATCTAGCTCGCGCAGCGGCAGTATTTCAGCGGCGGTGCCGGTTAAGAACGCCTCATCGGCGGTATACAGCTCATCACGGGTGATCCGCCGCTCGCGCACTTCGATACCCAGCACTTTTTGCGCCAATTGAATGATGCTATCCCGAGTGATGCCTTGCAGGCACGACGTCACTTCGGGCGTATGCAGCACGCCATCGCGGAGCAAAAAGACGTTAGCCGCCGAGGCCTCGGCAACGTAGCCTTCCGGGTCGAGCATGATGGTTTCATCAAACCCGGCTTTGATGGCGGTATTGAGTGCCAGTATCGAGTTAACGTAGTGGCCGTTGGTCTTCGCCCGACACAGGCTGATATTAACGTGGTGGCGCGCCCAGGAGGAGGTCAGCGCACGCAAGCCGTGGGTCGCGGCCTGGGGCGAGATATAGGGGCCCAAGTCCCAGGCGGCCACCATGACGTGGGTGGTTAATCCTTGAGCACGCAACCCCATGCCTTCCGCGCCGAAAAACACCGTGGGCTTCAGATAGGCACTGCTCAGGTTGTTTTTCGCCAGGCACTGGCGCTGGGCGTCAATCAGTTCAACTTCGCTAAACGGCAGCGGCATATCCAGCGAATGGGCGCTTTCCACCAAACGGCGGGTATGCTCGGCTACACGAAACAGGTGCGTACCGTGGGGGCCAGCGTAGGCGCGCACGCCCTCGAAACAGCCCATGCCGTAATGCAGCGTATGAGTCAACACATGCACTTTAGCCTCGCGCCATTCACGCCACTCACCATCCTGCCAGATCCAGCCATCGCGATCATAAAGCGGTGTCATCGGTAGTTTTGCTCCCACTGTTGGCGCCAGTCATCTATCAATGCCTGCTGATGCGGTTGTAGGGCCTGATAGCCCCAAGCGGCAATTTCATCGTTTTGCGGGTCGGGCACGGCAATGGCGCTGCCCGCCAGGGTTTGAATCACCGCGTGGCCGCATAACGGCACATAACCTTCCGAATAGCCGCCTTCGTGAATGAACACCAGCTTGCCATCGCAGCAGCGCTCGGCCAGTGCTTTAAGCTGGGCGGTCATGGTGGCGAACGCTTGGCTGTTGAGCAACATCTTGCCTAATGGATCTTTGGCGCAGGCGTCGTAACCGCAGGCCACCACGATGAGCTCGGGGTTAAAGGCTTCAAGCGCAGGCAGCACCAGCGTTTCCACGGCGTACGCGTAGGCGCCCAGGCCACAGCCGGGGGGCAGCGGTAGATTAAGATTGGCGCCAATGCCTGCACCTTCGCCCTGCTCCTCAAAGCCACCTGTGTCCAGCGGGTAATTGCACGCCTGATGGATGGAAACAGTAAACACCTCAGGCTCGTCATAAAACGCCGCCTGCTGGCCGTTACCGTGATGTACATCCCAATCAAGTATCGCCACGCGCTTGACCTGTCCCATAGCCCGGGCGCGCATCACCGCCACGGGGATATTACCTAGCAGGCAGAACCCACGGCCTTGATCGGCTTCCGCATGGTGGCCCGGCGGCCGACATAGAGCATAGGCGTTATTAACCTCCCCCAGCGCCACGGCTGCCACGGCGGCAATGGCCAAACCAGTAGAGTGGTTGGCTGCCGCCCAACTGCCAGGCATGAAAGGTGCGCAGTCGCCGCCATTGCCGCCGCGGGCTTTATCCCCCGCCTGCAATGCATCTAAATAGCGCGGTGTATGAAAGCGCAATAGATCATCAAGCGTCGCGGCAGGCGGCTTCACCACACTCAGCTCATCAATCAGGCCGCTGACTTCTAGAATATTCTTCAGCCGCCGTTTGCTTTCCGGGCTTTCAGAGGCCGCCTGGGGCTGTAAAAACTCGCCGGGCGCCGAGAACACACCAATGGCACCCAAATCATGCCAAAAGCAGCGTTCGTGCCAGTAAAAACCGGTGGTGCTCATGCCATAAAGCCCTGCATAAAGGCATTCAGGTTGGTACTTAGATGCTCGGTGGGGTAGCCGCCCTCTTGCACCACAACGGTAGGCAGCCCCAGTGCGGCCATACGTTTACCGAGCTCTACAAAGGCTTCTGTTTCCACGATAAGCCCTGCCAGCGGGTCATCTTTGTGGGCGTCTAACCCGAGTGCCACTACCACTGCCTCTGGCTGGTAGCGCTGCAGGTGGTCGATCAAAATCGCTAGTGCATCAAGATAAACATCGCCGTCGCTGCCGACCGGCAAGGGCAGGTTAACGTTAGCGCCTACCCCTTCTTCGCAACCCTCTTCCTCAGCGCCGCCCCAAAAAAACGGGTAGAAATCACTGGGGTCGGCATGCAGGGAGCCTGTCCAGACATCGCGACGGTAATAGAAAATATCCTGGGTGCCGTTGCCGTGGTGCAGATCCACATCGATGATCGCCACTTTGGCAAAGCGTTCGCGCAACACCGTGGCAGCCAGCGCTGAGTTATTCAGCAGGCAAAATCCCCCGGCGCGCTCCGGCCCGGCATGGTGGCCGGGTGGGCGGCAGAGCGCGTAAGACGCTGGCGCACCATTAACCACCTCTTCTGCCGCCGCTTCGGCACTAGCAGCAGAGGCCAGCGCACCACGAAAGCTTGTGGCACTCAGCGGGCAGGCCATATCGTGCAGGTGCCAGCCTACTTGACCAATGGGGTGTCGCGGGTAGTGGTGCCCGCCACCGCAGGGGTGAATGTTGGGCGCGACAAACTCGGCGGCGTTTGGCAGTTGCTGCCAACGCTCATAAATGGTTTCCAAAAACGTCAGGTAGCGCGGCAAGTGGATCTGCGCTAAGCGCTTACGTAGCTTGGGTGAGTCCGCTTCAAGAGGCGCGGTTAGCGTTAGCCCTGCACTCACCAAACCATGAGTTAGCAGCTCAGCGCGCTTCGGGCCTTCCGGTGAAGGCGCGGGCTGGCCGCGCAACAGAAAGGTCGGCGGCGCGTGATAAGCCTGATCGGGGTGGTAAAAACATTTCATGGTCAAGTGCGTAATCCTTGGCGGTTCTAAACCGATCAAAGGGAACGGACGGCACGGTGAATGAGTTTGCTCTATTAGACTAGCCGAGAGATGCCGTCGAAGAGAGTGACTCCCATACTTCTATCGCAGCCGCTAAATCTTCAAGCGAAGCACCTACTGACTTGAATAGCGTTATGGCGTCTGGAGCAGAGCGCCCAGGCTTCGCGCCGGTTAACACTTCGGCAAGCTCTGCTTTGATATAGTCGAACTGAAACTCCCCTTCGTTAATAGCTTGAAGGATGTCGCCTGCCTCACCTTTGGCACCGGCGTAGGTATCCACAAATACTTCTGCGCGGCGTAAACAAAGCGCATCGGTCTCGCGCATTTGCGGTCGAAACGCGCCGATCAAATCCAGGTGCGTGCCGGGAGTCAGCCATTCGCCTTTGATAATTGGCTGGTTGGAGAGCGTCACGCAGCTAATGATGTCCGCCTCTGCTACCGCATCTGCTAACTCTTCCACCACGTGGGTCTCGAAGCGCTCAGCGTACTCGTCTGCAATCGCTGCCGCCTTCTCAGGGTTACGTCCCCATATAAGTACTCGTTTGATGGGGCGTACGCTGGCGTGGGCCTCAATCACCATGGGCGCTAGTTTGCCCGTGCCCACGACCAGCAGTGTTTCTGCCGACTCATTCGCCAATGCTTGGGCGGCAAGCGCCGACGCGGCCGCCGTACGACGGCGGGTTAACTCGCTGCCGTCGATACACGCCAGTGGCTGACCGTGCTTACCTTCGCTGAGCAGGTAAAGTCCCGAAATCGCGGGAATACCGTGATCAGCATTTTGCGGAAACACGTTAACCATTTTGACGCCGATATAGCCTGCTGCTTCCCAAGCGGGCATTAGCAGCATCGTGGCTTCGCCATCGGGTCGGTGCATGGCGTGGTGATGGCGCGGCGGAGACTCCACGCCATTCACAAAAGTAGCGTGTAGCCGTTTAATCAAGCCATCCCAGCTAAGCGTTTGAGTAACCTTTTCGGCAGAAACAACCCGCATATCAGGCCTCCGGGAGAGCCGCAACAACCATGATTTCAACTTTCCACTCAGGCTTGGCAAGCTGGGCTTCAAGCGCTGCACGTACTGGCGGGCGACCCGGCACTACCCAGGCATCCCACGCGGCGTTCATTTGATCGAATTCCGCCATGCTGGTGACCCAAATTTGCGCTGAAATCAGGTGCTCTTTCGAAGTACCCGCTTGGGCTAGCAGTTGATCAATGCGCGCCAGCACTTGCTCGGTTTGACCACGCATATCCGCCGTGGCATCAGGGGGCACCTGGCCTGCCAGATAAACGGTGCCGTTATGAATAGCAACTTGGCTCATACGCGCATTGCTGTCTTGGTAAGTAACGCTCATGGTGGCTTTCCTTTAAATGGATAATCAGAGATTAAAGCGCTTACGGGAAAATTACTTGCCCGAAGCTGAGGTAGGTTTGCCCGCAAGTCATGCAGGCCAGGAAATTTTAGCATTAACGGTCAGACGAAGGGCTAGCGGTCTGAGGATGGGGAAAGTTCAAAGTAGCGACGGTAGGCACGGGAGAAGCTGCCCTGATCGCGAAAGCCAACCAGCATGGCGATATGCCCCAGGCTGAGTGTGCTATGGCGGACTAGTGTTCGCGCGTGCTCCAGGCGCCTGCGCTGAACGTATGCCAGCGGCGTCACGCCTGTCAGTTCCCGAAAACAGCTATGAAAATGGCCTGGGCTTAAAGCACAGAGCGAGGCCATCTGCTCTACCCGAACCTCATCGGCCAAATGCTGATCCAACCAGGCATCTAAACGAGCAAGGTCCAGGCGTTCGCTAATACAGTGCTGGCCCAACTGCCCAGCGGCGGCGGGGGTCGCATCGTGCAAGTACATATACAGCGCGCGTAGCAGCAGAATCGCGATCTCATTTTGCAGCGCCGGGCACTGTTCAAGCTGGTGAGCTAACGCATGAGTAAGTTGATTTAACGCCGGCGGCACACTAAAAAAACGCGGTTTATCGAAAAGCCGCTCAATCTCGCTGCCTTTTTCAAGCGACGCCAGATGAGCAACCGGAATATCCAACACTAAGGTACGGTTACTGCCGTCACCCTGGAACTCGTGATGACGCGACGAAGGAATCAGACACCCGCGACGGGCAGTCACCCTTTCCCCTTGCCCTTCCATCGAAAGCTCTGTGACGCCACAGGTGGCCAGAATAAGCTGATGGAAATCGTGGGTATGGGCCACCTGCTCTTGGGCTAAGTTGCGGCTATGCAGCTCAAAAAGGGCCATGGTGGGTTACCGTCTTTCGTCGAATACTGATCCAGCACTATAAAACGACAAGGCTTGATAAAGCGAGAAAGCCGCCAACTCTGCGTTAACGCTCTGCTTAGTGGACACACTATAGGTACTGGCTGTCATCCGCCAGTCATAGTCTCGGGTTAGCGTGGCAGCAAGTTGCCACATGAGGCGAACCACCATGCCAACGCATCGACACCACCCTCTCGGCGATACAGAGGTCGTCACCCTAATTCAGTTAGCCAACGGCAATGCCTTGGCCCAGCAGCGGGAAGCGGAGCGCGAGGCGCGTCTGGCGCCAGCGGTATCGATGCTTCACTCAATACCTCCAACAGCCGCAACGCCGCTGAGCGGTATGAAAATACTAATGATGTCGGACGTCTACTTTCCTCGTGTCAACGGCGTCTCTACCTCTATCGCTAGCTTTCGTGGCGCTCTTGAGCGCCAGGGCCACTCGGTCACGCTAATCTGCCCTGACTACCCGGTCGGTCAGGTGGATGAACCGGGCGTGCTACGTATTCGCTCGCGCCAAGTGCCCGGTGACCCGGAAGATCGGATAATGCGCTACCGGGATCTGCTCGCTCTAGCACCACATCTTGCAGCTCAGAACTTCGACCTTATTCATGTTCACACGCCGTTTACCGCCCACTATGCCAGTATTGCTCTGGGCCGTCGGCTCAATATTCCAGTGGTAGCCACTTATCACACGCTTTTTGAAGAGTATATCCACCACTATATCCGCTGGCTTCCACGACGCTGGTTGCGCTTTGCCGCTCGGCGACTCTCAGTGCGTCAGTGCCAACAGCTTGATGCCTTAGTGGCACCATCACGAGTGATGCAGCAAACGCTCACCCGCTACGGCGTGACCACACCTACCACGGTGATCTCGACAGGCTTGTCGTTGGAGTCGTTCTGCCAGCCCCAGGATGAGGGTAACTTTCGATCTCAGTATCACCTCCCTCAGGAAGCCCGTTTGCTACTTTATGTAGGCCGTGCCGCCTTTGAAAAGAACATCGATTTTCTAATCGATATGCTACCCAAGGTACTGGCCGAACACCCTACTACCCGACTGATTATTACCGGCGAAGGCCCAGCCCATGATGCGCTGATACGCCGCGCCCAGGAAATTGGCGTGGCAAAATCAGTGCTGTTCCTCGGCTACCTGGACCGCCACGGCCCATTGCAAGCCGCCTACCGCGCCGCCGACGTATTCGTATTTGCATCACGTACGGAAACCCAGGGGCTGGTACTACTGGAAGCAATGGCACTGGGCACGCCAGTGGTTTCCACCGCCATGATGGGCACTCTTGATGTACTAAAAGAGGGAGAAGGCTGCCTGATTGCTGAGGAAAACCATAGCCGCTTCGCCAACAAGGTTAACCAGCTACTAAGCGATGAAAGCCTACGCCAACAACTCGCGGAGCGTGGCCAAAGCTACTCCGCCAGTTGGCATGAGGATGCCAAAAGCGAGGAGCTAGTTAGACTTTATAGAAAGATTTCGGTTAAATGTTTCGAATAGTCAGCGATGCAAGCGAACATACTCGATTGATACTCCAAGGATCGATTCATACTTTTAAGAAATGTTAAAAACGCCCCGTTATGGGGCGCGATTTTATAGCATCTAAACAAAATAACACACAGCTAACCTGGATTTCTCATAGTACCTCAGCCAGTACCGCACTCAGGCTGTAACACCGCTAAACACCTACTGGCTCGACTTACATCGGCTACTTTTTAACCACTTTCCGGCGTTCAGACACACTTCCCCCTTTCCCCCATTGCTTCGGGCC
>NZ_DRFS01000014.1 GCF_011050415.1 Halomonas sp. | reverse complement strand
TGCCTTCGGTGACTTTGCTATCTGATTCCTCAATCAGCTTTTTAATCTCTTGGGCGGCAGCGGCAGAGCGGCTGGCAAGCTGACGGACTTCATTAGCCACCACTGCAAAGCCGCGCCCCTGATCACCTGCGCGGGCAGCTTCTACTGAGGCATTGAGGGCCAAAATATTAGTTTGGAAGGCAATGCCGTCAATGGTATTAACGATACTGCTCATTTGGCTGGCGCTTTCGTTAATAGTGGCCATGGTGGTGGTGACGGTGGACATGGAGTCACTGCCCCGTTGCGCACTGTCGGCAGCTCTCGTCGCAAGCGTGCGCGCATGATCGGCGTGTTCGGCATTTTGCCTAACCGTCGCGGTAAGCTGCTCCATGCTGGAAGCTGTTTCGGCCAGTGAGGCCGCCTGCTCTTCTGTCCGTGTCGAAAGCTCTTCGTTAACGCCTACAATCTGCTCAACGCCGCTGTTGACTTGGTTTGCTCCTAAATGAATATCGCCAATCGTATCGGCCAGCGTTTCACGCATACGGTTAATATCAAACAGTAAACTGCTTTGATCTTTTGCTGAGAGCTGGGTGACTTGGGTTAAATCCCCGTTGGCGATATGGCGCACAACGCTGGCGGCGTAGCGTGGGTCTCCACCAAGGCGGCGGGCTACGTCACGAATAACCCAGCCCATTAGCAGCGTGACAGGTAACCCGATAATTAACAGAATCACTATTGAGCGAATCAAGCCAGCAATAAAGGCTTCATTGATATCGTCTACATAAACACCAGCCGCCAGCGACCACTGCCATTCAGGAAGGTGTGCCACATAACTGATTTTAGGTACCTGCTCATCGCCCGTAATGCGACGCGAATAATAGCCAACGTGACCGCCGCCCGTTTGCGCTGCTTCACGGAAAGCGGCATAAAGATCCATGCCACTGGCGTCTTGATAAGCACTCATATCTTCCCCGCGAGGGCGGTTGGGATGAGAGACAATGCGCAGATCGTTATCGAAGGAGAAGATGTACTCTCCGCCGCCAAAATTCACGCTCGACATATTGTCGATGGCGCGCTGCTGGGCCTCGTCAAGACTAAGTTCGCCGCTATTCACCCTGGCTTGTAGTGCTTCAAGCTGACCGTGCACGCTCTCTACCACGAATTCAATACTATCGCGTCGTTCGCTCTCAATGGTCTGGCGATTTTCCCAGGCCAGCCATCCTACTAGCAGCAGCATGGCAAGCCAGATAATGCCTAGTGTGCTCCAGAGCTTTTGTGTCGTCGTTAAGCGTGTCATGTGTTTCCTGAACGATGTTGGTGAGTAACATATGTTTGATCGACTTAAAACGTCACCAGCTTAGCGTGATTCATAGCTGTCAAAAGGAGGGAATAGCGGTGCTTTTAGGCACTCATAACACTATATATATAAAATACAGTTTATTAGTTAGAGTTTTATTTAATGCAGATTAATAAAGGGGGCTGACCATTGGGGAGTGCAGTGCTGCCGTGGCTGTTTCATTTGCCACGACAGCACTGTAACAAAGTCAATTAGCTGCGATCACCAAGCTAAAATGTCTCCTGATGAGCTACTGGCGGTGCCGGTGTGGCGGTTATGAAGGTAGCTTGCTCATGGTCTGCATTCTGATTAATACGGAAGTGAGCAACCAATTGGCGCAACTGATTGCTTAGTTGCGCCAGTGATTGAGTCGCATGATTACTCTGTTGCACCAAGCTGGCATTTTGCTGGGTCATTTGATCCATTTGCGTCACGGCTTGGTTGACCTGCTCGATGCCGCTACTTTGCTCAATGGTCGCTGCAGAAATTTCCTGAACCAGCGTGCTGAGCTGTTTAATGTCATCCACCATGCCATTGATTACGTCGCCGGTGTCACGCACTTGGCGGCTGCCTTCGGTGACTTTGCTATCTGATTCCTCAATCAGCTTTTTAATCTCTTGGGCGGCAGCGGCAGAGCGGCTGG
>NZ_DRFS01000013.1 GCF_011050415.1 Halomonas sp. | reverse complement strand
TGATCAACGACTAGCTGTGCTGCTTCGAGCCGGAATTCAGGGCTAAAGTTACGTTTTGGTCTTGTTGCCATGCTGCCACCTAGTGATGTCTTGGTGCATATTAGCACCTCTAATTAGGTGGCCAAATTCACTATGCCACTACACAGGCTTCATAACATAGGTGATGTTAAAATTGGTTTTAAAGGCCAGACGACGGAAATAAGCACTTATAACAAGTTGGAAAATAGATTTATAGATTTAGGAGAGGAGTTTTTTTCACTAGGGCAAGGGATTGAATTCTACCAAAAAATGGCAGCGTTGCCAGCCCCTCTCGGTAAACAGATATTGTCGGCGCTTAGAGATATAGTGGTAAAGTCAGATGTTATTGAATCTATTAAAAATGAGGAGGTTTTTGGCACTTCTTTGCTAAGGGGGGTTAGCCTTTCTGTTGTAAAAGGGCAATATGCAAGAATACTAAACGGGTTGGCAGAGCTAACCGATTTTAAATTCAAATTTTTAGACCTGAAGAGCTAAAATTCGGAAGTATTGACCTTGATTTTGAGGTCAAAGTGGATTCAGCACCAAGGTCTAATATTCATGCAATTATCGGTCGAAACGGAGTGGGAAAAACCACTATTTTAAATGGCATGATATCGGCCATCACAGATAGGCAAGGGACGAGTACAAAATTTATAGACATAGATGGTTGGCAAGAATCAGAGATATCTAATGATTATTTCAGTAGTCTCGTCTCAGTTTCATTCAGTGCTTTTGATCCATTTACACCACCTGAAGAACAGCCTGATCCTGCAAAAGGTACGTGTTATTTTTATATTGGTTTGAAGGATGGAGAAAATACTGAACTTCATCGAACTATTAGGGATCTTCAGTATGATTGCATAAAAGCTTTGATTAATTGCTTTCAAAATTCAAGTAAGACCAAACGTTGGCTAGATGCGATAGAAAAACTAGGGTCAGATGAGAATTTTTTTCTCATGCGTTTAGAAGAATTAAATGCTATTTATCTGCAAGTTCGTCAGGATCTTAAAGAAAACGAACAGTCTGACTCAGCCTCGTTTGCA
This sequence comes from Halomonas sp., assembly GCF_011050415.1. GTDB lineage: Bacteria > Pseudomonadota > Gammaproteobacteria > Pseudomonadales > Halomonadaceae > Vreelandella. Next base: position 214,945 of record NZ_DRFS01000013.1, on the reverse strand, counting down.
GATAGATTTCGGAATGCTGTTGCTCCAACACTATCCCGGATGAGTTCTGGTCATGCAATCGTACTTCTGACAATTACTCGCTTAGTCTCCACTGTTGAAGAAAAGACACTAGTGCTACTTGACGAGCCTGAGAGCCATTTACACCCACCTCTTTTGTCGGCATTTGTACGCGCACTTTCTGATTTGCTTCATGATAGAAATGGTCTTTCTATAATCGCTACTCATTCACCTGTTGTCTTGCAGGAAATACCGAAATCATGTGTTTGGAAGATCTATCGGAAAGGTGAAAATGTAGTTACGAGCAGGCCAAATATTGAGACATTTGCCGAAAATGTAGGGGTACTGACTAGTGAGGTTTTTAACCTAGAGGTTGAGCGTTCCGGCTTTCACGACATTCTTGCAAATTCGGTACTGACGGGGAAAACCTACGAAGAAATTGTTTCAGAGTACGATAATCAAATTGGCTTTGAAGGAAGAGCTATTTTGAAAGTTCTTATCGCTAAGCGTGACAGGGGATAGTGGTTATGATGCGTCTTGATGAACCTCAATATACTTTAGATCAAACTATTGATGAATGTATTTTAGGTGTCACAGGAAATGATTTACTACGCCAAAATTTGATAGCGAGTAGGAATGATCTTTCCGATGCGGGCATGCAATATACAATCGCAGCGAATACTGGCGAATTGTACACTATACAACCTGTCAATGTTGACGGCGATCCTGTAGTAATTAATGTTCTGAAAAAAAGTGAATTAGTGAAAGTCTATGAATTATATTTTAGGGCTGCCAAAAAGCCTGCTAGAAAAATATACGATTCTATTTTAAATGCCGCACAAGATAAGTGTCCATTTTGTGGGGGGATAGGTACTCCACGTAACTTAGATCACTTTTTGCCTAAAGCTCATTATCCACAATTCTCTATTTTGCCCAGCAATCTGGTTCCATCATGCCGAGATTGCAATATGGATGGAAAAGCTCAAAACTTTGCGAGCAGTGCTGAAAGGCAAATAATCCAACCTTATTCGGACAGCCAAAGATTTTTCGTCGACCAATGGATATTTGCGACTTATATTTCATTTGACGATGGTGAGCCGGGGAAATTTGAATACTACGCCTTACCGCCCGAAGAGTGGCCTGATATCGATAAAGAAAGAGCCCAAAGACACTTTGCAGATTTTAATTTGGCTAAGCGCTATGCAACGAAAGCTGCAGAGCAACTGGGTACTGTACTTGGACAGATAAGATCTATGAGGCAGGCGAATCTGGACACCGGCGAAATCCAAAATGTACTTTTACAGCCAGCAGTAGACGCAGCTCAGTTCTCGAACCACTGGCAAAAGGGTATGTATCAAGCATTGATCCAGTTTTTGTATAAATAGTTATTAAAATTTTTGCAGATTAACTGCTGTGTTGAGTCTAGGCCTAACAAGTTGCTGCACCTGAAAAGAATACTCTCTGCCTCCTGATTTTCCGGTGAGTAAGGAGTTAAATCGCTATATCAGTGACACCTAAAAGACAGATCTTGGCCGATAGCTGAAATATGCAACACCACCGTTTCTTAATCCCCCAAACTAACACCATGAACTCAACAAGATTTCCAGTTAACCTTGTTAAATGGAGGTCTCGCTATGAACAGTACACTCAAAACACTACTCAACGTCGCCGGGCTCATTCCCCAAGGTGCGCTTTCACCCCTAAGTGGTGGCGATAGTGCTGTTACCTATCGGCTAAGCACTGATGCGGGTGATGTGGTGGTGAAGAGGGATGACCCGGCTCGGTTGGCGGGTGAGGCGGATGGGCTTCGGGCGCTTGCTAGTGCTAACAGTGGCTTGATAGTGCCTACGGTTCTTGCCCAAGAAGGTGAGTGGCTGGTGATGGAGGGGTTGGAAACAGTTAACTCTCGGCATGGCTGCGCTGAGTCATTGGGGGAGGGGCTGCGCAGGTTGCATGGGGTTACTGGCGAAGATCACGGCTGGCCCCACGACAATGCCTGCGGGAGAACGCCTCAACCGAATGCAGCGTTGCTGGATGGGCGTGTTTTTCAGCGCGAACGGCGTTTGCTGCCGTTAATCTATGTTTGCTCTGCCAAGGGGCTGCTGGATAAGGCTTTGCGGCAACGTCTTGAAACTATCGCCCATGGGCTTGAAAGCTGGCTGCCCGATGTTCCCGCTAGCTTGGTGCATGGTGATCTATGGTCGGGCAATGTGCTATGCACTGCCCACGGGGCGGCGGTTATCGATCCTGCTGTGTACCGTCATTTCCCAGAGGTCGATTTGGCGATGTTAACCCTCTTCGGATCACCCGGTGAGGCGTTTTTTGAAGCATACTGGAATGGTAACGCGCCCGATGATTGGCCAAGGCGAGAGGCGCTGTTCCAGCTTTACCCGCTACTTAACCATGTGCTCCTGTTTGGAGGAAGTTATCGAGCGGCTTTGGAGCACGCGGTAATTAGGCTAGAGGCTTACCAAGCTTAGTGCCACTAGCTCGACTTTTGTTACCCCTCGCATGGTAGTGGGCTTTCCACTCAATGAGCGCAAGATTGAGTTACTTTGCAGGCAATGGATACATAACCATCTATGATCAGATCATTATTACGCTGGCTTTTATGCCTTGTGGCACTTTTGGTGCTGCTATTAGCGGGCCCTGCCTGGATGCTGGCGAGCGGTACCATTGCGACAGATGTGCACTGGTCTAGCCTTGATCGCACCTCCGCAGGCTTAGCTCCACTGCCCGAGAGTTCTAGCGAGGCGGTGGTGCAAGTGTATGCTGCTAATGCTTACAACTGGCGCGGTGCCTTTGGTGTGCATCCTTGGATTGCGTTTAAACCAGAAGGGGAGCCGGATTACCGCATTCTTCAGGTGATGAGCTGGCGTCGTCCTACCATCGTCAATGTCATCGATATGCCCGACCGTGCCTGGTTTGGTAATGCCCCCATGCTGCTTGCGGATTATCGCGGTGATGCCGCGGCAGCGCTGATACCTGAGATTCTTGCGGCGGCTGAACGCTACCCAAGTGCGGAGCGTTATCGCGTATGGCCAGGGCCAAACAGCAACACCTTTATTGCCTGGGTTGCCCGTGAGGTTGAAGGTTTTGATGTGGCGCTACCGGCTACGGCGGTCGGCAAAGACTTTTTATTTGGCAGCGTCGTTGCGCCAACACCCAGTGGTACGGGTTACCAGCTCTCTCTTGGTGGCGTGTTGGGTCTTATGCTGGCAAAAGAGGAGGGCATTGAGCTTAACTTGTTAGGCTTGAGCTTTGGTGTGGATTTGATGCGCCCCGCCTTGAAACTGCCGGGGATAGGGCGATTGGGAATGCCCGCGCGGGTGGCGGGCAATGTGGATTATTGATTATTCACCGGTGTCTTATTTGCAACTTAGGACTGGTTAAGCACCTGCGTTTGATTAATAACCTGAGTCGGTTTAAGAACATAGCCTAGCGCTTCTTCGAAGCCGTCTATGACAGTGATGTGGTAGCGTGCTTGGAGTGCTTTAGCACGGCCTGCAAACGCCCCTGAACCTAACACAATGGCTTGGGCATCCAACTGAATAGCCGTTTGAATAGCGTCGTGAAGCCGAACTTCAGCATGTTCGGTTTGTGCGGCGGTATCGGCTACACCCAGGCCGGTCGCAACAACGCGGCAGCGTTCGCTCAACCCATAAGTGGCGCTAAGCGCTTCAATGGTGGGCACCGCTTCAACAAAGGTGGTGATCACCGTAAACAGGCCGCCACTTGCCGCTGCGTAGCGAATGCCTGCCTCCGCTAAGCTGATCACTGGTGCTTGGGTAAGCTGGCGGATGTCGGCAATGGCAATGTCGTCAAAACACGCCATGATATAGCCCGAAAACCCTTCCGCTTTGCGTTTTTCAATCAGGGTTAGCACGTGCTGAGTCGCGGTGGCTTTGTCCTGTTCGTTTTCGATAGCGTAGGGCCCGTGAGCAGGGCTGGTGACCTCTGTTATTACCCCTGGTGGGGTGATATGGAGCACAAGTTCGCGAATGCTCTGGGTGACAGTGCTATTAGTATTGGGATTGATAATTAAAATCCGCGCTGTCTCTGCCACTTGAGGTTGAGGATGGCTCATTAGCGCCCCGCCAGTAAGTCGGGTAGCCACATAACGATGCCGGGCCAAACCATAATCGCCAGGGTAAACAGCGCCATAATGCCAACGAAGGGCATTGAACCCCAAATCACGTCATTAAAGCTGCCGCCATCTTTCCGCACGCCCTGAACCACAAACAGATTCATGCCTACCGGTGGGGTAATCAGTGCTATCTCACACATCAACACGATGAAAATACCAAACCAGATAGGGTCAATGCCCACCGCCATTACCATGGGTACGGTAATAGGTACGGTGAGTACCAGCATCGACATCGCATCCATAAAGGTGCCGAGGATGACGTAAAACACCAATAGCACGAGGAGTAGGCCGACAGCGGTAAGCCCAAACGAGGCAACCCACTGGGTAAGCGCTTGGGTAACCCCCAGCATTGAAATGGTCACATTAAGCAGCAAGGCGCACATTAATACGATAATCACCATGCCCGAGGTTTTGGCTGCCTGAAGCGAGCAGTGAATGAGTAGATCAAGGCTCATTTTTCCACCACCGACAATAAACGCTAAGGCAATCACCACACCAATGGCGGCTGATTCAGTCGGGGTTGCCAAACCGCCGTAAATACTCCCCATCACCACGCCAAAAATGACCACGGGAGGAATCAGATGCTTGGAGAGTGAGAGTTTCTCTTTTAACGAAACATCGACCTCTACCAGCGACGCATTGCCTGCCTTACCGTGGGCAATAAATAGATACACCGAGAACAGCAGCGCAAGGGTAATCCCAGGTATTAACCCCGCCGCAAACAGCTGACTAACCGAGGTGTTGGCTAATTGGCCATACACCAGCAGGTTGATGCTAGGTGGAATTAATATGCCCAGCGTGCCGCCCGCTGCTAAAGAGCCAAGCGAAGGACGAATCGGGTAGCGGTACTGATGAAGCGCCGGAAGGGCAATGGTACCTACCGTGGCAGCCGTAGCGACGGACGAGCCGGAGGTCGCTGAGAACAGCGTGCAAGTGGCGATATTGGTATGCAGCAAGCCGCCGGGAAGCTTGTTAAACCACACCGCTAAGGCGGCATACATACGGTCGGCAATACCGCCGCGCAGAAGTAACTCCCCCAGTAGCATAAACAGCGGTATCGCCAGCATAGAGGGGCTGTTTAGGCTGCTCCAAACAACGCCGCCCATCATGTCCACCAGTGGCGCGCCATACATCAGATAGCCGCCTAACACCCCCACAAATAGAATCGCCACCGCGACCGGCAAGCTTAAAAGCATCAGCGCGAGCATGACTAAAAACGCGCCAATTATCAGCGGAATGCTCATAGCTTGCCCCCTTCGCGCTGCTCAAGGTCGGCCAGTTCTGCCTCTAATTCATCGGTTGCCGAACTAGGCCCAAATTGACGATTGAGGGTTTTCCAGTCGCGTTTAACCAGCAGCAGTAGCGCTTTGACTGACAGCAGCGCTGCCGCCACGCTAAATGCTGACATGGCGATTAACCAGATGGCCTGCGGGTAAATCAGCGGCGTCGCCCAGGGCGTTTGAGCGATGGAGCGATACATTTGGGTATCCAGTACGGTTTGCACCGTGAAGTACAGCAAGAATGCCGCTAACAGCCCCATGGAAAGGGCTGCTAGCGCATTGAGGATCGCTTGAGTGGCGGTGGGAAGGCGCATATGCAGCAAGTTGATGCGGATATGCGACTGTTCCACCATGGCGACACAGAAGGCCAGCGGTGCGGCAATGGCAATCGCGTAGCCACCCAGTTCATCCACCCCGCCCAGTGACAGCGAGAAGAACTTACGGATCAGCGTTTCGAGGGTGATCAAGACTGCAAGCAGCAACATCACGCTACCGAAAATGATCCCAAGAATGCGGGAGTAGGTCGTCATCTTGCTCTCCTAGAGTCTTATAAACCTAACTGAGCGCCGACGGTGTCACGCCAGGCGGCTTCGCAATCAGCAGCAACGGCGTTGCACTGGCTGGCCCAAATGGGCAGCGAAACTTCCTCAACAGCAGCGGTTACGGTGGCTAGGTCTGCCTCTGAAACAGGCACTTCAGTAAGGGAGTAAGAGGTACCAAACTCGCAGGGCGATTCGCCAGCGTTACAGCGCATGGCGTCTTCATATAGCTCTTCGGAGTATTGCCAAATATCGTCGCTAAGGGTGGCGATAGCCTCTTCTAGCTGGGATTGCTGCTCCTCCGTTAAGCGGTTCCATGTGTTCATATTGATGGCATAGCCATTGATGGCTAACTGCAGCGCAATGGGCAGCACCGTGCTGGTCGCTTCGGGCCAGCCGCCTGAGTTAGCGGAAGCCGGGCCGGTAATGGCGCAGTCGACCACTCCGCGTGAAAGCGCTTGCTGTACATCGCCAAAGGGCATGGAAATGCCGGTAGCGCCCAGCTCGCCAACGAAGTTAGCCGCACTCTGGTCGCCCACACGAACCCGCAGGCCGCGTAGGTCATTTAGGTTGGATATCTCTTCGCTGCAGAAAATCACCTGAGGGCCTGCTGGCCATACACCGAGCAGTTTGGCGTTAAAGCGCTCTTGTAGGCGGGAGTCTACGTAGTCATAAAAAGCCATCACATTATTGCGTCCGGCTTCAAAACTGGTATTCAGGCCAATCAAATCGAGGCCCAGGATGGAGGGCTCATCGCGGCTTACTTGGGGGCCGCGTAGCGATACGATATCGAATAGGCCTGAATTCAGTACGCGAAGCCCATCGGTGTCAGGAATACCAGCCACATCAACGGGAATGTACTGAACCGACACATCAAGGCCGCTATGTTCGGCAAGCGCTTCAAAGAAGGGCTGCTCTTTGTTTTGCGCGATAAGCCCGGAGCCTGCTGGCTGGCCAAGCACTTTTAGTGACAGTGTCTGTTCCTGGGCTTGGGCCTGGGTTTGGGCAGTGGGGAGTAGTAATGCTGTTGAGATGGCGGTGATCAGTGCAGTACGCTTTAGCATGTCGGTTCCCTATCGATGTGTTACCACTCACTTATTGATCTGAGGTGGTGTGGCTCGGATGGATTTACACGACGGAATAACAGTGTCGCGGTTAGTATGTAGATCCATATTTCATGCCATAATATACAAGAAACTGTGGTTTCATATTGTAATCAAATGATTAGCCTGTTTGGCTGCGAAAAATCGCTGAGTGAAGTGTCACGAAAATGCACACTATGGGTGCATTGGGCGAGAGGTGTGCGCTACCTAGGTGCCTAACATGCTCAGCAGATGACGTTAAAGCTCTTCAAAGCGATCATTTAGTGTTTCGATGCGGCGCAATCGAGATCGGGAGGCATCGCCCGCTAATTCAATAGTGCGCATCACCAGCAGGTGGCAGAGCGCCATTACAGCGGTATGGTTAAACAGTGGGCCGGTGGCTAGCGTGTGGCAACGAAAGTGCCATGTAGCGGCAGGCTCTGCATTCAAACCTTCATCGGTAATGTACAGCAGCTTGGTGCCGCACTCTTTGGCGTGGGCAAGCAGCTGCTCGGTCAGCGCTACCCGGCGGCGCAGGCCAAAGATAATGACACAATCATCTGGCGTGAAATTAACCAACTGCTCTCCGAGCGTTTCGCCGCCGCCGGGCAGGCTGGTTACCTGCTCAACCACTTGAGTTAACTGCCAGCGCAAGTAATCAGCAAACGGGTGACTGGCACGAAAGCCAATCACCCATGTTTTACGGGCGCTTAAAATCGTGCGGGCAACATCGTCGACTTCCGCCTGGGTAATGGTGGCAAAGGTTCGATCTAGATTGGCTTTGCCCTGTTCAAGATTACTGGCAAGGGAATGCTCTTCGGTGCGCGCATCGGAGGAAGGAAGAAAAAGCCTGGACCCGGTGGTTTGCTCTTCGCGGGCATGTTTGCGGGCTGCCTCATAGCTTTCATAACCTAACCGCCGTACAAAACGCGACACGGTAGCTTTGGAAACATGGGCAAATTTAGCGAGCTCTTGAGCATCGTAACTGGCTAATTCACCAGGAAAATCACACACAAATTCGCCCAGCCGCCGTTCCGCAGGGTGGAGTGTGGGCAGTGCGCTGCGCACACGAGTTAGAAACGAGCGTTCCTTAGCAATGGGCGACATTGTTTTTCCTGAAATCTCAGTTTCATAAATAATGAAGGCTGATGATGCATTGAGCAACAATAAAAGATGATGCTAAAGTTGTTTGCAGATACAATTATGCTATTCTTGTATCTGCAGATGGAAGATTTTTGACAGGCAGAGAGCACTTACAGATAGAAGATATTTATAGATAGAGAGTATTTATAGATACGAAGTGTTTGAGGTTAAGGGGAGATTTGAAGATAGCTAGTATTTGAAGATAGCTAGTATTTGAAGATAGCTAGTATTTGAAGATAGCTAGTATTTGAAGATAGAAAGTATTTGAAGATAGAAAGTATTTGTAGAAGGTGTTTGTAGAAGGTGTTTGTAAAAGGTGCTTGTAGATAGCATATGTAGTGAGTAAGAGAGGAGTCGCAATGCAAACGGCACAAAACATTGCTCAAAACCGAGCAGCAGCTGCAGCGGGTTTAAAAGCGGCGGTGCGGATTCTGGATAAATGGCGCGCGACTGGCGAGCAGGGCGAGGCGATCTTGCGCGTTTCCCATAGTACTTACGCCCGTGCCCGAAGGGGCGATATTACCGAGATTAAACTGGATAGCGACCAGCTTACCCGGATCAGCTACTTACTTAATATCCACGCGTCGCTGCGGGTGATCTTTGATAATCCAGAGAACCTGTATGGGTTCGTTAATATGGTTAACCATAACCCTTACTTTAATGGCCGCACCCCACTGGAAATTATGGGATCTGGGGATTTTGCCGCGCTCTATGAAACGTTCAAGCGCGTCGATAGCCTGCGAGGTGGTCAGTGGTAAAGGCCGCTGATGTGAAGAAGTTGCCAGCTCGGGAAGTGACTGGTTATCGCTTGGTCAATAGTAAGTTTCCACCGATTGATCTCTTCGATGATGTGGCAAGCGCTGAAGAGTTTGCCGCGCTGCATGCACTGCAGGCATTAACCAATCCGAGGTTACAAAATGAAGTCGGTAATTTAGCGCTGCTCCCGCCGGAACGTATCCCTTTTGGTATTCGTGGTTGCTCCTATGCGGTTGCGCCGTTTACCCATGTCAATCCTCAGGGCTCGCGCTTTAGTGATGGCAGCTTTGGGGTGCTCTATTTAGCCGATACGCTTGAAACCGCCATTGCGGAGGTAAAGCATCACCAGCAAGTGTATTGGCAAAATGTTCCGCAATTGCACTACGAGCGATTTGTATTTCGTGGCTTAAAGGCAATATTTGATGAAGGGGGGCTGGGCGATGCGCTGGCGCTACCCATCGACCATGCTATTTATGCGCCGGATGATTACTCCGTCTCACAGCCATTCGGTGATGACGTTCGGCGATCAATGGACGGGCTGCGCTACCACTCTGTTCGCAAGGCTAATGCTAACTGTTGGGCATTAATGACGCCCAGCAATGTGGCCGACATTATCCAAACCACTCACTTGGAGATGATTTGGAACGGTGCTATTACACAGGTAAGCCATCTACGGTTTTCTCGGCGATAATCAGCGTTTAACTGTTCTGCTGCTGTTCGGTAAAGCGCTGCATAATGGCAAGCGTTTCATCGCTCACATGGTGTTCCATACCTTCTGCGTCAATGCGCGCAGTGGAGTCTTTAACGCCAAGCGCACGCAAAAAATGCAGCACAATATCGTGGCGGGCACGGGATGTTTCCGCCATTTTTTGGCCAGCTTCGGTTAGAAACAGCGAGCGATAGGGCTTACTGGTCACCAACTCCAACTCATTTAAGCGGCGAATCATTTTCGACACCGTCGCTTGGCTTACGGCCATGCGGTTGGCGATATCCGCCGCCCGGGCTTCACCGCGGTGCTTCAACAGATCGCCAATCAACTCTACGTAATCTTCAATAAGCTCGGTTTCGTGGGCGTTACGTACCGTTGCATACTGAACAGCATGCTGCTCCACGGGCGGTAGGGCATCTCCAGGGATGCTTTGGGCGGGCAATGAAGCGTGCGAATTAGAATCAGTCATTGGCAAATTATATCGAAGGTAGTGGTAATAATCATTGGATCGCTGTGGGGATAGTAGCTTATTTTTGCGCACAATTGTTAGCCAAGGCTAAACTGTTTGCACAGTGCTTTCTTGTTGAGCTACAGTCTACTTATTGGGAACGTAATAAAGGAGAGTAAAAATGAGCAAGCGAAATCTTTGTATGGCCTTGAGTCTACCGTTGTGGTTAAGCGCTGCAATGGCCACTGCTCAGGCGGAGGATTCAGCACCTTCTCCTTTAAATGTTGCCGTCACGTTCTCGGTGCTTGGCGATATTGTTGCCCGAGTGGCAGGCGAGGACGCCAACGTTTCAGTATTGACCCCTATCGGTGCTGAAGTGCACGAATGGGAGTTAACGCCGGGTAATTTTGCCAGTTTGGAAAATGCGGATGTGGTGTTTTACAACGGCTATCAGCTAGAGCAGTGGATGCATCAGGTTGAATCCACTGTGGTGGAACGAACGCCGTTAATAGCCGTTGCTGAAGAGTCTGACTACCCCACTCAGCACATCAAGATTGGAGATATGGAGGGGGACGTAGACCCTCATCTGTGGATGGATCCGCGTGCCGTGTCTGCTTATGCACAGGTTGTCGCTAATGAGCTTGAACACCTTCAGCCTCAGCGTGCTGAAGAGTTTCAGCTGCGTGCTGATGCGCTAAAAGATGAGCTACATGCGCTGCATGTTGAGCTTCAAGAGCGTTTAGAGGCGATACCCGATGAGCGCCGCGTTTTACTAAGCAGTGAAGCCGCTTTTTTGTATTTTGCTGATGCCTATCATTTTGAGCACGATGGAATTTGGGGCACTAACGCGGAAACCGAAGGTTCTCCTCGACAGCTGATGCGCGTCGTTGACATGATTAATGAGCGTCAGCCTGCAGCACTCTTCTGGGAAAGCACCATTTCAGACCGCCACGTAACAAGTTTAGCGCGGGATACCGGTGTGGAAGTGGCGGGGCCTTTATATGTTGATTCTTTAAGTGAGCCCAATGGCGAAGCTGGCGATTATTTCTCCATGATGCGCCACAACGTTGAACTTTTGCGCCAAACGTTGGCAACTGAGTAAACGATAATGGTAACAACGCTCGGCGAGGCGCCGGTGGCAATTAAAATCCAAGGGCTTTATGCAGCCTACCAGCGTCATCCTGTGTTAGAAAACATTAACCTGCAGTTCCCCGCAGGTAAGTGGACTGCAATTGTGGGCCCGAACGGGGCAGGGAAGTCTACCCTTTTTCACGTATTGACTGGCAGTATGGCCCCTTTACGCGGCAGCGTTAAGGCGTTCGATGAGCCTATAAAAGCTCATCGAAAGGCGGGGCATATTGCTTATATGGCTCAGCGTGAAGCAATTGAATGGGACTTCCCTGTCTCCGTATGGGACACGGTGATGGGCGGCCGCTATGGGCATATGCGTCACGATGCCCTGTGGCGCCGCCTTCTTCCTTCCCGCTGGTATCACCCAAGTCATGCTCAGGCTGTAAAAGAAGCGCTTGAGGCAGTGGATATGCTGGGGCTCGCTGAACGGCCCATTGGGGCACTTTCTGGTGGGCAAAAGAAGCGCGTTCTACTTGCCCGAACCCTTGCACAGCAGGCCAATATTTTACTCCTTGATGAGCCATTGGCAGGGGTTGACCCGCCCAGTGAGAGATTGATTTTAAATGTGTTGGCCCGTGAGCGAGAAGCAGGAAGAACGGTGATCATGGTGACCCACGATATGCCCGGTGCACGCCGTCACGTTGACCATGTTGTACTCATTAACCGATTTATACGCGGTGTAGGCACGCCAGATGAAATGCTTAGTGATGCGAAATTGGCGGAGTTGGCCGTTAGCTCTACGGAACAGACATCAACTGATAGGCCAGGTGGTGAAGCCTCGTCCTTTGTTACAGCTCAAGGAAAAGTAACGTGGCAGAACTAATGGAGGCCTTTAGCCAGTTTGGCGATGCGTTAGTGAGCGGCCTCATCGCTGGGCTAATGGTGATTGTTAATCTATTGCCCGGCAGCATTTCAGATGCCTTCCAATACGCTTTTATGCAGCGAGCGCTGCTGACATCGGTGTTAGTGGGGGCCATTTGCGGCATTTTATCTTGCTACGTTGTTCTCAAACGCTGGTCATTACTGGGTGATGCGATCTCCCATGCGGTGCTGCCTGGGGTGGCCATTGCCTATTTGTTGGGCTGGCCATTTTTTATTGGCGCCTTTATTACCGGAGCGCTGACGTCAGTAGGTATTGGGGCAATTGAGCGCCACACACGAATTAAATCCGATGCGGCGATGGGCTTAATGTTCACTGGTGCGTTTGCGCTGGGTATTGTGATTATCAGCAAAATTGCCTCTAGCACCCACCTAATGCATATCCTGTTTGGCAATGTGCTGGGTGTTCAACAGTCAGCGTTATTGCTGACCTTGGTTGCTAGCATTATTGCGTTGCTTGCGGTGTGGCTAGCGTATCGTCCGCTGTTGCTTTATGCCTTTGATCCTCAGCAAGCCCAGGCGCTGGGGTTTAATACCAGCGTGATTCATTATGGTTTGATCTTGCTATTGACGCTGACTATCGTGGCGAGCTTGGAAACAGTGGGTATCATTTTAGTAGTGGCAATGCTGATTACCCCTGGTGCCACCGCTCATTTACTGACGGATCGCTTTAAAACCATGATGCTGATTTCAGTCGGTGTTGGGGTAAGCTCTGCGGTAATAGGTTTATGGCTTTCAGTGGTGCTGGATGTCGCGTCTGGCGGCACCATTGTATTGGTCGCCACAAGCTGGTTCTTTATCGCGTTGTTGTTCTCACCCAAGCACGGAATTTTGCTGCGCCAGTGGCGTCGCTGGCGCATGAGTGCATGAAGTTAGTAACGATGATTTAATACTCCAGGGCTCCATTAAGCTGTCTTTCGGCTTTCTCCAAAGCCTCTGGTGTGCCTAGCAGTACCAACACATCCTTATTTAATAACGACGTCTCTCTGTCTGGGTAGCGAATTCGCTCTCCATTTCTGACTAACGCTGTCACGGTGATTTCCAGCGCATCAAAGTCATAGCAACTGAGTGTTTTACCCAGACAAGGGCTGCCTTCCTCAATAAGTACGGAATGTAAACGTTCTACCAACTCGTCATCGTCCACGTTAAGTCTTTCGAGGTTGCCGCGGAAAAGTTCTTTCAGCATAGGGTAGCGATGCATGCGCTGCTCTTGTAGACGCTGAGTGACTCGCCACATGGGGACATTCAAGGCAAGCAAAGAGTGCATCGCCATTACCATGCCACTCTCGAGGGTTTCAGGGATGACTTCGGTAGCGCCTGCCTTGCGTAACTCTTCAGTACCCGATTCGTCGTGTGTGCGAACGACAACGGGCAGATTAGGGTTAACGTTTTTAATATGCTGAAGTGTTCGCAATGCAGCCGTTCTATCGTCATGGCCGATAATGACCAGCGTGGCCTGGTCGATACCAATGCTTTCGAGAGTAACCGCGTCAGAGGCATCGCCGTAAAACACGGGATGGCCTGCTAAGCGTGCCTCTTTAACGATAGTGGGATCCATATCCAGTGCTGCAAAAGGAATGGCTTCATGCTCGAGAAAACGGCTAATGACCTGGCCTGTGCGGCCATAGCCACAAATGATGACGTGGTGGTGATAATGGCTATTCGCATCGGGACGAATGGCATCATGAAGTTGATGTTGTCCTCTACTTTTGAATAACCAAGCAGCGATGGGTTGGTTGTAGCGAATGAGAAACGGTGCTGCAATCATTGAAAAGAGCACTGACGTCAGCGTTATTTGTGCTGCTTGCGTACCAATGATATTACCTTCTAATCCTATGGAAAGTAGGGCGAAACCAAACTCCCCCCCAACCGCTAGAGTGATGCCTGTACGAAAAGCCGTTTGCATATCGATGCCGGAAAAACGCACGATTAAAGTCACTATCAGCAGCTTGATGGTTAACAACGCGAGTGCGCCTAAAAGTGCTGCCTGCCAAATCTCCGGTAATAGGGCAGGCTCAACCAGCATGCCAATGCTAATAAAAAATAGGCCTAATAAAACATCTCGAAACGGCCGGATGGTGGTTTCAATTTGGTGCCTAAACTCCGTCTCTCCCAGTACCATGCCAGCTAGAAACGCTCCAAATGCCATTGAAAGGCCTAGCGTGTTGGTTGTCCACGCGGCGACCAAAGAGACAAACAATACGGTAAGCGTAAAAAGCTCTGCTGAACGCCGCTCAGCTACAATATGAAAAAGCGGTTTTAAAATGAAGCGACCCGATACCAACACAATGACGAAGGCAGCAAGTGCCTTTAATAGCGCGAACCCTAGAGCCCCTGCTACCTCACTCGCTGCGGCCGCACCCAACACAGGGATAACCACAACAAAAGGCACCGCTGTGATGTCTTGAAACACGGACATAGTAGTGCCCAAACGGCCATGTCGTGTCTGGCTTTCGCCTTGCTCCATTAATTGCTTACTGATGATCGTCGTTGACGACTGGGTAAATACTGCTCCAACGACGAAAGCAGCCGCTAAAGGGAGTCCCATCGACCAGGCTAGCAATGTGACAGCCGCCGTTGTCAGTGCCACTTGAGCAGTGCCCAACCCTAAAATGGTATGTCGCAACGCGTAAATTTGCGGAAGAGAAAAGCTTAGGCCAATAGTGAACAACAAAAATACGATGCCGAACTCGGCTATCATCCGTATATGTGTTTCCTCTAATGCCGGGCCTGCCGTGTGTGAGCCTAAAATCACCCCAACCAGAAGGTAGGCTAAGCTAGGGGGGATGCGTAAACGCTGAAATAGCAGAACGATAAAAACGGTGACACCTAACAGCATCAGTGTTTGCACCAGCGTTTGCTCTAGCATCGGTATGAAATCCTTGGATAAAACATCATTGAAAGCAGAATAAATTGAACATATACAGTTCTTCCTATTTTACGTTTTTAAAGAACTCCAGACAGTTAATGTTGGCAAGATGCTCGTTTTTCGATGGTATGACTGAGCTGGAGCAAGGTAGCTGAGTATCTTTCTATTTAAATTAATAGGGCTGGTCGCTAGAAAAGCTGCAAATGCTCAACAAACTTGTTTCCCAAACGTAACTCTTTTTCAGCTCATTAGCCTCGCATTCGCTACAAATTGGCGCGTCAGTTTTCAACAAGCTACAGGGAGTAGAGCAATGGATGAGCGTGATAACAACATTATCGAGAACCGCACTTTCGATGAGATTGCGGTAGGTGATGAAGCTTTCTTAAAGAAGCGTTTGACCATGGAGGATATCAAGCTATTTGCCATCATGTCTGGCGATGTGAATCCTTCGCACCTGGATGAAGACTTTGCCAAAAGCACTCGCTTTCATGAGGTGATTGCCCACGGTATGTGGGGGGGCGCACTGATTTCAACCGTGTTGGGCACCCAGTTGCCTGGCCCTGGTACGATATATGTTGGCCAAACACTTCGCTTTAAAGCGCCTGTCACTTTAGGCGACGTATTGAAGGTTAGCGTACGTGTGACTGAAAAAAACAGCGACAAGTACGTGGTGACTTTCGCCTGCCTGTGTCAAAACCAGGATGGTGAAGTGGTGATTGAGGGGGAGGCTCAAGTGATGGCACCTACCCAAAAAGTCAAAATGCCGAGAGCCATCATGCCCACCGTGCGCTTGGCAGGGCGTGGCAGGCTGCACGAGATATTGAGCGCCGCTGACCACCCAGAGCCCATTCGCATGGCCGTGGTGCATCCTGTTGATGAGAGCTCGCTGCTGGGAGCCGTTGAAGCCGCTCAGCAGCGGCTGATTATTCCGGTGCTGGTGGGGCCCAAAGGTAAGATAACGGCCGCGGCAGAGAAATATGAACTCGATATTTCAGACTTTGAACTCATCGATACGCCCCACAGTCATGCGGCGGCTGATAAGGCTGTAGAACTTACTCATCAAGGCCAGGTAAGTGCCCTTATGAAAGGCGCCCTGCATACCGATGAGTTGATGCAGGCGGTCGTCAAGCGTGAAGGTGGGCTGCGCACCGAGCGGTGCATTAGCCATGTGATGGCTTTGGATGTGCCGACCTACCCGCGACCGCTGCTAGTAACGGATGCGGCCATTAATATTAAGCCTGGGTTAACCCAAAAGCGTGACATCATTCAAAACGCCATCGACTTGGCCCATGCACTGGGCAATAAAAACCCTAACGTGGCGATTTTGTCGGCGGTAGAAACCATCAACCCGAATATTGCTTCCACGCTTGATGCGGCTGCGCTATGCAAGATGGCGGAACGGGGGCAAATTGTGGGGGGCACCTTAGATGGCCCATTGGCCTTTGATAATGCTATTTCAGAGGCGGCGGCAAAAACCAAAGGGATTCGTTCAGACGTAGCCGGAAAAGCGGATATTCTGCTCGCTCCCGATTTGGAATCCGCCAATATTCTCATGAAGCAGCTAACCCACTTGGCCGATGCAACCGGGGCTGGGTTGGTAATGGGGGCGAGTGTGCCTATTGTGCTTACCAGCCGTTCTGATGACGCTTTAACTCGGATGGCCTCCTGTGCCTTGGCTCTTATCGTCGCTGATTTTCAGCAGCGCCAAAAAGATGCTACGAACAAGGAGTAGCATGTGAGCGATATATTGGTCGTTAATAGCGGTTCATCAAGCATCAAGTTTGCGCTGTTCAGCCACGCTAGCCATAAAGACCTCACGCTCGCGGCGCTTAAGCTGCACTATTCAGGGCATTTTTCAGGACTGGGCGGGGGACAGTCAAATGTCACTCTGCACAACGATGTTGGGGCGGCGTTGCTCAACACTGGATTAAAGCCCGCTCAAGACCACAATGATGCGCTCTCCCAGCTTTGTGTTTGGTTATCCAAGCGCGAAAATGAGTTTGAACTCATAGGGGTCGGCCATCGCGTGGTACACGGTGGACGCGATTTTCTGGCACCTCAAATCATTAATGATGACCAGGTGGAAGCGCTAGAAGAGTTAGGCCCGCTAGCACCTCTTCACCAGCCTTATTGTTTGGCACCGATACGGCAGCTGCGCAAACAGCTTCCCGACGTGCCGCAGATCGCCTGCTTTGATACGGCGTTCCATGCCAGGCAGTCAGAAATGATTCGCCGCTATGCGCTTCCTCGTGCTCTTAGCGAACGGGGCTTACTCCGTTATGGCTTTCATGGGCTTTCTTATGAATACATTAAGTGCGTGCTGGCTGATTACTTGCCGCCCGAAATGCCTCATGGCCGAGTGATCGTTGCCCATTTAGGAAACGGTGCAAGCCTTTGCGGCCTTAAAGATGGTCAGAGTGTGGCATCCACCATGGGCTTTAGTGCCGTTGAGGGTTTGCCGATGGGAACCCGCTCCGGCAGCTTAGATCCGGGGCTTGTCTTGCACCTGCTAGAGCATGAGGGAATGAGCACCGCTGAGGTAAGTGACCTGCTTTATCGGCGTTCAGGGCTACTCGGGGTGTCGGGGATTAGTGGCGACATGCAAGTGTTGCTTGCGAGTAGCGCCAAAGAGGCCGATGAAGCGATTGAGCTATATTGCCATCGTATTGCCCATGAAATAGGCGGGCTTGCCGCTGATTTGGGTGGAGTGGATCAATTGATTTTTACCGCAGGGATTGGCGAGCATGCGGCAGAGGTACGTTCGCGGGTAGTCAGCCGATGCACATGGTTGGGGGCAGAGCTTGATAGCGATGCCAATGCACAGCATGGCCCTTGTATTTCTAAGCCGTCAAGCCGTTTAGGCGCCTGGGTAATCCCTACCGATGAAGCAAGGATGATTGCCTGGCACTCGCTACAGTTACTCGCTCTGCCATGATCTTAATCGTACTCAGCATAACCGACTGCCAAATAGCAGCAGCGAAGGGTCGAGGTTTTGCCAGCCCCACCAGGCGAAGGCTAAGCCGCCAAGCAGGGCGGCGGCGACTATCACCGCGCTAATCGTTTTAGTGGCGCTCATGGCATCACCTTGGTTAATGTGCTGCGCTCAAGGGGTTTTTCACTGATATACCAG
Source organism: Halomonas sp. (assembly GCF_011050415.1). Lineage (GTDB taxonomy): Bacteria > Pseudomonadota > Gammaproteobacteria > Pseudomonadales > Halomonadaceae > Vreelandella. The sequence continues at coordinate 196,835 of NZ_DRFS01000013.1, read as the reverse complement.
TGTAGTGCAGCTGCCACGAGGGAGAGAACAATGGCAATTTTCCATACGGTGTTGTAGTTGCCGGTAAGATCATAAAAATAGCCGCCCAACCAAACGCCCATAAAGGAGCCTAGCTGATGAAACAGAAATACAATACCGCCCAGCATCGAGAGGTGGCGAACACCAAAAACTGACGCCACGATGCCGTTAGTTAGCGGCACGGTAGAGAGCCAGAGCAGACCCATGATGATCCCAAACAGGTAAGCGCTGATAGGGCTCAGTGGTAAAAAAACAAACGCGGTAATGACTACACCGCGTATCAAATAAATCCAGGTTAGCAACTTGGGCTTGGACCAGATGCCGCCCATCCAGCCCGCCGTGTAGGTACCCACAATATTAAATAGGCCGACTAAGGCCAGCACCGTAGTGCCCACCTGCACAGCAAGCCCCTTATCAAATAAGTAGCCGGGTAGGTGTACGGCAATAAACACCACCTGAAAGCCGCAAACAAAAAAACCTAAACAGAGCAGCCAGAAGCCTTTTTGCCCTGCTGCTTCGTTAAGCGCATCTTTAAGGCTTAAGTCGGAGGATGTTTTGGCCGAGGGTTTATCACGCAGCATGGCCCCCAACGGAATGATAATAGTGGCAATCGCTGCCATCGCCATAAACGCAGCCGCCCAGCCCAGCCACTCAATCAAGCCCAGAGTACCGGGCAGCATGGCAAATTGTCCAAATGAGCCGGCGGCACTGACGATCCCCATGGCCATGCTGCGTTTTTCAGGCACCACTGCACGGCCAACGGCGCCAAGGATCACCGAGAACGTGGTACCCGAAAGGCCAAGGCCAATCAGCAGCCCGGCACTCACCGTCATCCCGAGGGCCGAGGTGGAAAGGCTCATAAACATCAGGCCTAGCGCATAGAGCAAACCACCCACAACGATAATTTTAGCCGCGCCAAAGCGGTCTGCTAGCGCACCGGTAAAAGGTTGCGATAAGCCCCACACTAAGTTTTGCAGGGCGATAGCAAAGGCAAATACGCCGCGCCCCCAGCCCAGGTCGCTGCTGAGAGGCTCCATAAAAAGACCAAAGCCATGGCGTAAACCCATGGCTGTGGAGATCACTAAACTTCCTAATACAATTAATAGCAGGGCATGGTTGCGAACGAGCGCCATGGTGTTCTCTTTATTTGCAGGCTTATCGTTAGCTCACTATCGCATGCACTATGCGCTTTTAGAAGCTACCAAATAGTGTACCCAGCGTAATGACGCTAATCAGCGCAAAGACTGGCAGAGCAATGGTCACCATGGCGACGTTGCCATAGGATTGGCGATGGGTCAGACCACAAATCGCCAACAACGTGATGACGGCGCCTGAGTGGGGAAGGGTGTCCATGCCGCCTGCTGCCAGTGTCGCCACGCGGTGCATTAACTCGGGGTTAATTCCTGCCTCTTGAGCCATGGCCAGGTATTCGCTGCCAAGAGTTTCTAGCGCGATTGAAAGCCCGCCTGACGAGGATCCAGTGATACCCGCCAGCACACTCATCGCCATGGCTTCTGAAATCAGCGGATTGTTTGGATAAGCCGTCAGTACCGTATCGCGGATGATCGCAAAGCCCGCCATGCTGGCAATCACGGCGCCGTAGCCTACTTCTGACGCGGTATTGAAAATAGGCAAGAGTGAGCCAAAGCAGCCTTTGTTGACAGTGGCCTTAAGATCCTGCCAGTGGTTCCAGCGGGTAATCATTAGCCACGCAGATGCACTTAGCAGCGCGATCAAAATAGCCCACAGTCCGCTTTGGCCTGACGGAGAAACGTTTTCAAACTCTTCGCTAATGAAGCTTAAATCGATGGCCGGAAATATCCCGTAAGTAAACAGCGCATTCAAACCAATTACCATGATGATCGGTATAAGGGCCAGCCATAGCGGCATGCTGGTGGTAGGTACTTCTTCCTCATTAGCATCCGCTTCACGCTCGGTGTGCTGGCCATAGCCTTCGCCGTTTTGAGCCGCTTTTTTGACCCGTGATTGTAGGTAAAAAGTACCCAAACCCAGCATGATCAGCCCGGCGATAATGCCGAGGCCAGGGGCAGCAAAGCTGTTGGTTTCGAAATAGGGGATGGGAATCGCATTCTGTATTGCCGGTGTGCCGGGCAGCGCGGTCATGGTGAAGGTGAAGGCGCCCAGCGCAATCGAGGCTGGGATCAAGCGCTTTGGCACATTGGCGCTGCGAAACAGCTCACGACTAATGGGGTAAATGGCGAACGCAACCACGAATAGCGATACGCCCCCATAGGTCAAGATTGCGCAGGCCATGACCACGGTTAGCACAACATGATGAGTGCCAAGTTTTTTGACGATGCCGTTGGCAATCGATTGGGCAGCGCCGGAGTCGGCCATTAGTTGCCCAAACAGAGCGCCTAACAAAAACAGCGGGAAGAATTGGATAACGTAGTTACCCAGGGCGCTCATAAAGGTATCGGTGTAGATCGGCAGTAAAAACGCGGCGTCCCCTGAAAGCAGCACCGCTAAACTCGCCATCAGTGGTGCCAGCAGCAGTACCGAAATTCCTCGATAAGCAAGGAACATCAATAGCAGCAGGGATATAACAATGGCAAGTATGCTCATGCGAGCTCCTAAGCGAAGAGTAAAGTAGTGAATGCCGGATATATGCAAAAGAGGAGATGGTAGGCAGCATGATGCGCCGCAGCAAGAGCGCCACGACTAAAGTAGCAATGCGTTAAGGGTAAACCTTAGTCTTAGGTTTGCCGTTTTAATCTGCTAACATCCGCTCCCTTCGCCGTTAATGACCTCTTAATAGCTCTAGGGATTTCCATGAATGCAGTAATTCTTGCGGTGCTGGTGATGGTGGCGCTGTCGCTGGCGCGTGTCTCAGTGGTGTTCGCGCTGGTGGTGGGCGCCTTGGTAGGTGGGTTAGTGGGTGGTTTATCGCTTGAGCAAACGTTGGATGCTTTTAATGAAGGCGTTGGCGGTGGCGCCCAGGTGGCGCTGGCTTACGCTACGTTAGGCGCTTTTGCGGTGGCTATTTCCCGCTCTGGCTTGCCGGATATGCTGGCTAACCGCTTGATAACGCTGCTAGGCAAGGAAACGACCGCGGCACATCAAGCGCGGGTCAAAATGCTGCTGCTAACGGCCGTTCTGCTGGTGGCCATCTCTTCGCAAAACGCTATCCCGGTACATATCGCTTTTATACCGGTGTTGATCCCTCCGCTGTTAACCGTGATGAATCGTTTGAGGCTGGATCGACGTGCAGTGGCGTGCGCGCTAACGTTTGGTTTAACGGCGCCATACATGCTATTGCCAGTGGGCTTTGGGGCAATTTTTCTAAACGATATTCTATTGGCTAACTTAAATAGTGCCGGTGAGCCGTTGGGGTTGGAAATCACCCGTGGGATGGTGCCCATGGCCATGGCTATACCGGTCGGCGGTATGGCGATTGGCCTTATGGTTGCGCTGCTATGGAGCTATCGACGCCCCCGTGACTATCAGGTCCAGGATATTGCTGCGAATGTTTCTGAGGGCCATACGCCTGCCAAACCGCACATGCTGGGGCTTGTGATGTCAGGGGTGGCGATTGTTGCTGCCCTAGGCCTGCAGCTGTATAGCGGCTCAATGATCCTAGGCGGCTTGGTGGGCATTGGATTGCTGTCGCTGGGTGGTATTTTCAAGTGGCGCGAAGCGGACGATCTGTTTACCAGCGGTATGCGCATGATGGCGCTGATCGGATTTATTATGATTTCAGCGGCGGGTTTTGCCGAAGTCATGAAAACCACCGGCGAAATTGATGCCCTGGTCTCAGGGGCGTTTGCAATCTTTGGTGATAACCGTGGCTTAGCGGCGTTGGTGATGCTGCTGGTGGGTCTATTTATTACCTTGGGGATTGGTTCGTCGTTCTCGACTATTCCGATTATTGCTGCGATTTTTGTGCCGCTGGCAGTGCAGTTTGGCTTTTCACCGATGGCTACGGTGGTGCTGGTGGGTACCGCTGCGGCGTTGGGTGATGCGGGCTCACCAGCGTCTGATTCAACCTTGGGGCCAACCTCTGGGCTTAACGTTGATCGTCAGCACGATCATATGTGGGACAGCGTGGTGCCAACTTTTCTGCACTACAACATCCCATTAGTCGGTTTTGGCTGGCTGGCTGCGATGATGCTCTAAAGCGTCAGTTTAAAAAACTGTTTTAAAAGACTGCTTGTGAATCACAAAAAGGGACAACCCCTCTCTGTCAAAATAGTTGTCCCTTTTTTGATCGCGGTGGATTAGATGGCTACTTCGGCAGGTGGCTTTCAAACGCACTTAATAGCCCACGCAGCAGCGAAAGCTCTTTGCGACTGGGCTGGGCGCGGGCGAAGAGGGCTTGAAGCTGCTCTTCGGTGCGCGCATGGGGCTGGGTTAAAAAGCCGCTCTCCTGCATTAAACGCCCCAGATGCGCCTGAAAGTGTAAGAACTGTTCCCGGCTGGGCGGCGTTGCCTCCAGCGGGCGCTGATAAGCAAAGCCGCTATCTTCACCTTTTCGCCAAGCACGGTGAACCTCATAAGCTAGAATCTGCACTGCTTGGGATAAATTCAGAATGCCGTAGTCAGGGTTGGCGGGAATACTCACCTGATGGGTGCAGCATCGAATCTCGTCATTGGTCAGGCCCGAACGCTCACGACCAAACACCAATGCCACCGGTGCCGTCTGTGCATTCTGGATAACGTCTACCGCCATCTCATCAGGCTCGTCAAAATGTGGTAAGGGCAGGCTGCGTAGCCGCGCACTGGCACCAACGACTTGGATGCAGTCAACCACCGCCTCGTCCAACGAGCTAACCACGCGTGCGTTCTCAAGCACATCGGTAGCGCCCGCCGCTAATCGCGTTGCCTCTTCATCAGGAAACATACGTGGGTTAACCAGTACAAGCTCAGTTAAGCCCATGGTTTTCATTGCCCGAGCGGCAGCCCCAATATTACCTGGATGGAAGGTCTGGACGAGTACGATACGGATATGCTGCAACATGCGCTAATAAACCCGGTAGCTTAAAAAAATCGCGCCGATGATACCATGCTAGCCCAGCGCATTGGGGTATCAGGCTGCGTAAAACAGCAGACCTTAAACGCAACAACCCCGCACAAGGCGGGGTTGTTGGTGACTACTTTTAGCTAGCAGTCTTGAGCAGAGGGCTCAGAGGTGCATTACATCATGCCGCCCATGCCACCCATTCCGCCCATGCCACCCATGTCTGGGCGAGCTTCTTTCTCTTCCGGATCTTCAGCGATCATGCACTCGGTGGTGATCATTAGACCGGCAACAGAACCAGCGGACTGCAGTGCAGTACGGGTTACTTTAGCCGGGTCAAGAACACCCATTTCGAACAGATCGCCAAACTCGCCGGTCTGTGCGTTGTAACCGAAGTTGCCGGTTTCATCTTTCACACGGTTGATAACAACGGCGGGCTCTTCACCAGCGTTGGCAACGATCTGACGCAGCGGTGCCTGCATAGCGCGTAGCGCCATGTTGATACCGTGGTTCTGGTCTTCGTTTTCACCAGTCAGGCCTTGTACTTTGGCCATAACGCGAACCAGTGCAGTACCGCCACCAGGTACCACGCCTTCTTCAACGGCAGCACGAGTAGAGTGCAGCGCGTCTTCAACGCGGGCTTTCTTCTCTTTCATTTCCACTTCGGTAGCAGCACCGACGCGGATAACGGCAACACCGCCTGCCAGTTTGGCAACGCGCTCTTGCAGCTTCTCTTTGTCATAGTCAGAAGAGGTGTCTTCGATTTGCGCGCGGATCTGGTTAACGCGTGCTTCGATATCGCCTTCTGCACCAGCGCCATCAATGATGGTGGTGTTTTCTTTAGACATGGTCATACGCTTAGCAGTACCCAGGTGATCCAGGTTCGCTTGCTCAAGCGTTAGGCCAACTTCTTCAGAAATGACCGTGCCGTTAGTCAGGATAGCGATATCCTGCAGCATGGATTTACGACGGTCGCCGAAGCCTGGTGCTTTGGCAGCAGCTACTTTAACGATACCGCGCATGTTGTTAACAACCAGCGTTGCCAGCGCTTCGCCTTCGATATCTTCAGCGATAATAGCCAGCGGCTTGCCTTGCTTAGCAACGGCTTCCAGTACCGGCAGCAGCTCACGGATGTTGGAGATCTTTTTATCCACTAGCAGGATGTAAGGATCTTCCAATTCAACCGTCATGGTGTCCTGGTTGGTGACGAAGTAAGGAGATAAGTAGCCGCGATCAAACTGCATACCCTCAACCACTTCCAGCTCGTCTTCAAAGCCACGGCCTTCATCAACAGTGATGACGCCTTCTTTGCCGACTTTTTCCATCGCTTCGGCAATGATTTCGCCGATGCGCTTGTCACCGTTAGCAGAGATAGTACCTACCTGAGCAATCGACTTGGTGTCGGTGCAAGGTACAGACATTGCTTTGATTTCTTTAACGGCAGCAGCAACAGCTTGATCGATACCGCGCTTAAGATCCATCGGGTTCATACCGGCCGTTACGCCTTTCAAGCCTTCAGCGATAATGGCCTGAGCGAGAACGGTAGCGGTGGTAGTGCCGTCACCGGCGGCGTCAGAAGTCTGTGAAGCAACTTCTTTAACCATCTGTGCGCCCATGTTTTCGAACTTATCTTTCAGTTCGATCTCTTTGGCTACAGAAACGCCGTCTTTAGTGACAGTTGGGGAGCCGAAAGATTTTTCCAGTACCACGTTACGGCCTTTAGGGCCGAGGGTTACTTTTACCGCGTTGGCCAGGACGTCAACACCGCGGGCCATACGTTTACGGGCATCATCTGAAAACTTAACTTGTTTAGCTGACATATCTGCTACTTCCTAAATTGAATGCAAAACGTGAAAGTAAATAATCGAGGTGCTCATCAGTCAAATGTGAGCAGCAACGACTGTTAGCCTTCAACAACCGCAAGAATATCGGCTTCGCTCATGATCAAGACTTCTTCGCCGTCGACTTTCTGTTTCTCGACACCGTAGCCATCTTTAAAGATCACGTTATCGCCAACTTTAACGTCGAGAGGACGGACATCGCCATTTTCGAGAATGCGGCCATTACCGACAGCAAGTACTTCTCCACGCGTCGGTTTCTCTTGTGCATTGCCCGGAAGCACGATGCCGCCAGCGGTTTTCTGCTCTTCTTCAACGCGACGGACGATGACACGATCGTGCAAAGGACGGATATTCATTCACGTTCTCCTGAGTATGGTTGAAGCCCTGGTAGGGCGGTTCGCTAAAAAGTTCTCGTGGGACTGCTGCGCCGCGAGAAGTGAAGACCTTACGGTCTTCCTTGTTAATGGCAACTGCTCTTCAAGAATGCGTCTGTAAGAGTCAGCCACCGAATTTATGTGCTGCCTGAAAAATGGGGGCTGCAGGTGGCCTTTCAAGGGGGGAGGCAATAAAAAATTGCTTTTTTTGTGTATTTATTTTCGAAACGGGGCTTAGCGGCGACGAGAAGGCTCATCACGACTAATAAAGTCTCCCTCAATAGGGCCTTCCTGGTAAGCCGATGAAGCGTCTTGTGAGTTGGCGTCTTTAAATGCCTCATCAACACGCTCCTCGGATGTATAGGAGTGGGTAGAGGAGGCATGTGGCCCTTGCTGTTTACCAACGACGGTTTTCAGCCCCAACCAGGTAAGGGCTTTAAACAGTAACTGGCGGGCGCTCGGTATTAGGCATGCAAGCCCTAGTGCATCGGATAAAAAGCCCGGAGCCATTAACAGCGCACCGCCAAAGATCAGTGCCGCGCCGGTGAATAGTTCGCTTGAGGGAAGCTCACCCACCTGCATACGTTGGCGCGCACGAGCCAGTGTAGAGACGCCTTCCTTACGAATCAGATGTAGTCCCGCGAAGCCGGTGCCCAGCACTAGAAGCAAGGTTGTTAACAAACCTATTTGACTTCCAATTGAAAAAAGAATAACAAAATCAAGCAGGGTAAATAGAGATATGGAAATAAGAATGGGCATGACTGACTCCAATAAACGCTAATAAAAGCGGCTCAACACCAGTTGTAATTGCATAATATTGTGCCAGAAATGCCAATAACAAGCAGCTAGAGTTGAGTGTTGCTGCTAGGGAATAGCTCGATTTTTATCGCTATTTGTTCTATGTTTGCTCTATGCTGCAATGCACAATAAAGCTGAATTATCTGCCGTAAGGAGTTAATAATGATACTTGCCGATAAAGTGATCGCCGTCACCGGTGGTGCGCGAGGCCTGGGTTATGCCATGGCGCTGCGATTAGGAAAACAGGGCGCGCGTATGGCGCTATTGGATATGAGCGCTGACTCACTTGATCAGGCCGTATCTCAACTTGCTGCGGAAGGTATTGATGCCCAGGCGTTTGTTGTGAATGTTGCAGAAGAAGCATCCGTGATCCAAGCGTTTAGCGATATTGCTGAGCGCATGGGGCCCGTCAGTGGCTGCATCAATAATGCCGGTATTACTCAGGATGCGCTGCTGGTTAAAGCTAAAGATGGCCATGTAGAAAAACGCATGTCATTGGCATCCTGGCAGAGCGTTATCGATGTTAATTTAACCGGTGTTTTCTTATGTGGCCGTGAGGCGGCGACTCAGATGATTGAAGCAGGGCACGAAGGGGTGATTGTCAATATCTCTAGTATCTCTCGTGCGGGCAATGCGGGGCAGAGTAATTATGCGGCTGCCAAGGCAGGCGTACATGCGCTTACGGTCACTTGGAGTAAAGAGCTGGCGCGTTATGGAATTCGTACCGGCACCGTGGCGCCTGGGTTTGTTGCAACCGAGATGACTGCTGCTATGCGGCCTGATATGTTGGAGCGCATCTCCTCTAACGTGCCGCTAAAACGCTTAGGTGAGCCTGATAATATTGCCCAGAGCGTCGCCTTTATCGTTGAGAATGACTATTTCACTGGTCGTATTATTGAGTGCGATGGCGGTTTACGGCTTTGATAAACTGCTAGCGCTAACCTAGCTATCTATTGGGGCTAGTTGTCTATTGCGAGTTGTGGGAGGTGGCGAGCCAAAGCTGCCTGCCTCCCGGCAATGCTATTAACGCCATTGTATTAAAAATGGAATTAAAAATAGTCGCGACTGATTTCGCGCTGGAAATACATTTCCAGACGTAGCGTCATCGCCCAGCGAGGGTCATAGCTGACGTCGCGCTGAAAGTGGAGCTCTGGAATCACATCGGCAAATAAAATCCCTTTGTGAACATCACGGCGATAGCGCGTTTGCAGGTAATAATTGGTCATGCGCGGGTTGGAAATGCTTTCGCCTATCGCAATGGCAGAGTAGCGAAGTGCGCTACGTCGATTGATGCGATGGTTAATTTCAGCAACTTCACTGTATTCAAGCGTGTCTTCTTCCTCACGTCATTGCACGTTTGAAATAAAGCGTAAATGACGGTTTTCACTTAAGGGACGGCCAACATCCCAGCGTGTCCGTGCTGAGTAGCCTTCATTGTTAAACCATGACACCCGGTTGTGAGACTCCAAATGCCAAGGCCCATCGCCAAGTTGCCATAGCCGCTCGCTGGTAAATCGTACGTACGGATCTATGGGAAATCTTAGCCGAACACCGGCACCGACTCGGTTGCTCCAGTTTTCACGTTTGTCGCGGCTCTCTAACCAGTCTAGGCCCAGTGTGGAGCTGCTACGGTCACGTTGATCATTCGCTAATCTTCCCGAGCCTTGCTCTTCGAGCGTGCCTTGAGACTCTTCTGGGTCACTCTCAATAACTAAGCGCAAACGATCTTCTGACGTGGGAAGGTCAATACGGTAACGAAGATTGATATCACCGCTGGTCCCCTCTCCCTCCATCCAGTCAATTTCTTGCCCCAGGCGTAGATAGGATTCGTTGGCAACCTGCATATGATCGTCAGTACCAAAAAAACCATCAATGCGACGTGAGGTATTATCGACCCAATTGCCTACGCTTTCACGAAATGGCTCTACGCGCTCTTCAGCCCACTCAGGTAAGTCGCTATCTTCCTCTTCAGCATAAGCATTGGTGGCGAGTGAAGTCATTAAGCCAAGCCAGCAGAACGTTATCATTTTATGCATCGAGAGTACTCAATAGTAGCGTGCTTTGCCGCCTGTTAATGAAGGAGTTTAACGTGCTTTATGGGTTTCAATTTCTTTTGCCCATTTCAGCACACGCTTGCGTTGACTACGAGTATTAAGCCGATGCGTATCCACGCTAGCGGGTATGAGTTGGTGATTGGGCGATGCATTTAAATCTAGGTTAAAATTGCGCGAAGCTCCCATTGGCATATCTTCAGAGCCGTAAATAGCGATCACGCGAATTTCGAGCTGAATGTTATGCCCATGGAGCAAGTCATCTTCGAGTTTCCAATGCTGTTTGACCTGGCTGACAATATTGCCAAACGATTGGATGTGCAGATAATCCCCTGAAGCAAGCGGGCCTTGATGGGTGCGGTAGCTATCTTCTTCCTGTTCGTCGCCTTGCTGTTGGTACTCAACAACATCAAGCGAGTAGCTGCCTTGTCGAGTATGCAGAATGGCCTCTAAATGTTGAATATAGATAGCCTCGCTACTCATATTACTAACTAAGCAGAGCGCTTCAGTGCCTATTCCTTTACCGCGATTAATAATGATCCGCGGGCGACGCTGGCGAACGTAGCCGTTATAAAGCAACTGGGCATAGAATATCCATACAAACAGCGTGCAAACACTTGCGACGGCGGAAATTGCCTGGGCGTTATCGTTAAGCCATTCCATTGAATGAGATCCTTCTCATAGCCATAAGTGGTCGTAAATCGTAAACATAGCTGAAAATAGCGCTAAAAAATGTGCACTCAGCTTAGCAAAACCCTAGTGGGGAGCGAAACAGCAGGCAGCATTCGGTCGTTGAGCCTGGTGATATGGATGGATCTGTATATTGCAAGCACAAAAAAAATGGCTGTTAGCCATTGATTGATTTAAACGAATAATTTGATATAGATAGATGCTAAATACTTGCCAAAAAGTAAACCATGCTGAGCTTAAAATATGGTAACTAATTGAAGAGGCAGGATGATGTTACATCTTAAAACTATCAATGTCTTGAGGTTATTAATAGCTCAATAACTATCAATATAAAACTAACAAGTAATTGGTGCGGATGGGGAGACTCGAACTCCCACACCTTACGGCACTAGAACCTAAATCTAGCGTGTCTACCAATTCCACCACATCCGCTAAGACGAGGCGTATATTATCATCATTCCATTTGAAGTCAATAAGTGATTTCAAAATATATCTTAAATATGTGTCAGCGTTAGGTTTTCAAACATCGCCATGGAGGCAGTATGTATTTAAGACGATGGCTGCAGCGGGGGAGTATATGGTTAAAACGAGAGCTACCTGGCTACTGTGCATTCTGCTTAGCGCCTGCAGAAGGGCACGGGTGGTGTTCTACCTGTGAGCAAGAGCTTCCCTGGAACTTACATGCTTGCCGTCAGTGCGGCGAACCAGTGGTGCCTGGGCAACCATTGTGCGGACACTGTCTGGTCGACCCACCCGCATTTTCGACCACTCACACTGGGTTGTTGTATCAAGGCGTGGTTAAAGAGTTGGTGCATGATTTCAAATTTCATGCCACACCCAGAGCAGGGATGTTGCTCTTTGACTTAATGTTAATGACGCCGCCAGCTGACAAAGGGGATGCTTTTTTATCGGTACCTATGACAAAGGCGAATGCAAGCGCGCGTGGGTTTAATCAATCCCACTGGTTGGCAGAGCAGTTGGCTAAGACCTGTGATGTACCACTAATCAGTGCCAAGCGGATTAAGGATAGCCCTTCACAGCGCACGCTGAACCGCCGCGAGCGAGTGGCTAATTTAGCCGGGGCCTTTTTAATTGACGTAAAGCTGCCTCGTCATATCGTAATAATCGACGATGTTGTCACGACCGGTTCTACCGGACATGCCCTGGCAACGGCGGCGCTCAAAGCAGGAGCGCAACGCGTCGATATTTGGGCGGTAGCGCGGACACCCCTAGGCAAGGATTGATAGAATAGTCCTTTAGTTAATTCATTAGTCTCTTTGCCAACCCAGGAGTGACCTATGTCACACCCGTTTAGCTCTCTTTCGCCCGACTTAGTGATGTCAGCTGCTGAGTCGCTCGGTATTTGGCCAGCAGGGGAGCCTTTCGCGCTTAACAGTTATGAAAACCGCGTGCTGATGTTTCGCGATGAAGATGGCAAAAATTGGATTATTAAGTTTTACCGCCCTAATCGATGGTTAGACGTGGCCATTCAGGAAGAGCATGATTTTTTGCAGGAGTTGGCTGACAGCAAGGTGCCGGTGGTGGCTCCTTGGCGCGATGCAGAGGGTGTGTCTTTACACCACTTTAAGACGTTTAGTTTTGCGCTCTTTCCGCATTGCCCAGGCCAAGCGCCAGAGCTGGATAACCCTGCCCACTTGTTTGCAATGGGGCAGGTATTAGGGCGGTTACATGAAGTGTCAGCCCAGAAGGCGTTTCAACACCGGCCATACTTAGAGATGGCGAGCGGTGTTCTTGATGCGCAGCAGCGCGTGCTGGCAAGTGAGCGGTTAACCCTTTATCAACAACGTGCCTATGAGCGCGTTATACAAAAGATGCATCAACACCTTTTAAAACATAACGTACCCGCGAGCAGCATGATTCGTTGCCATGGTGATTGCCATCTTGGCAATGTGCTAGGCCGCGAAGAGCAGTTTACGCTGGTCGATTTCGACGACTGCCTAATGGCGCCCGCTATTCAGGATATCTGGATGCTGCTGCCCACTGATGACCCTGAGGGCTGGCGGCCATACTTAAATGAAATTATCGAAGGTTATGAGGAAACGTGTTCCTTCCCTTCAGAACAAATGTCGCTTATCGAGCCGCTAAGAAGCTATCGGCTGATACGACACACTGCTTGGTTGATATCCCGCTGGGATGACCCCGCCTTTCCACGTGCGTTTCCATGGGTAGCCGACAACGGTTACTGGGATCAGCATATCCGCCAATTAGAACAGCAGTGCTTACAATTAGATAACCCACGTTGGTTGGCATAAACCAACCAGCGTGGGTCCGGGTATTTGCTATTCAGCGTCTGGGTTGGGCTGCTCTCGGGGGATTGGGTTGACAACGCCTTCACCGTTCGCCTGCTGGCGACGCTGGTTTAGCTCTGCAGAGGGGTTCTCAAGCTCTTCAATTTCTACCGCTTCATCCAGAGTCAGTAGAAAGGGTTGCCCAGGTGAAAGCGTGCAGGGTGATCCCTCGCAGGCGATAGCGTACTGGCCATCTTCCGCATAGGCGCTGGCCATAAAATCGCCTGAGAAAATATTGCTATTCGCATCGTTGGTTTCAATGCACGTGGCATTTTGAGTAGTGATTCGAATGCGATCATTGTTGAGCTGCGCAGTACCAATAATGACGCAATATTCTGGCAACGCATGTGACGCGCCCGCTGCCTGGATGGGGTGTAATAAAATGTCGTCTAGCCGGTCTTGGTTTGCTGTAAAGGTCAGCTCTTCTACCACTTCTACGCCCACTGTTGACTCATTTGGCAGTGTCAAAGTGGACTCGTCAGCAAGCAGTGGCATAGCGAATAAAGGGGCCACGATGGCGGTTAACCAAACGGGTGTGGGTTTAAATGACATGGTCGGCTCTCAACGTTGTCGCCTGCAATAAAAGCAGGAAATAGAAACAACTCATCATATCACAGGCCCTTTGGTTGCAAAGTGGGGGCCGTGTCACTCTGCCACAGGCGAGGCAGGTGCGGTAAAATGCTCTTTTTGATTAATACTCGTTGTGCGGGTTTTTTTAAAAGTATACCTTTTGTATAAGTTGTGCGGAGGAAGGCGTTGGGAGCGTCACGCCAAACAAGGTTTTATTTTCATAAGCGCAAGAAGCAGTTGACCCAGGTGGCCGCTTAACGCTGTTGCGCATCGTTTTTTGAAGAGGCTTAACATGTCCGATGAGATCGCCGAGCACTATCGCCAGATAATTGCCGCATTGGGAGAAAATCCTGATCGCGAGGGGCTGAGAGATACGCCAAAGCGGGCGGCTAAGGCTATGCAGTTCTTAAATGCTGGCTATACTCAATCGCTGGAAGAAATTATTAACGGTGCGGTATTTGAATCGCAAACGGATGAAATGGTGTTAGTGAAAGACATTGAGTTGTATTCAATGTGTGAGCATCACTTATTACCGTTTATTGGCAAATGCCATATTGCTTATTTGCCTAATGGAAAAGTGTTAGGTCTTTCTAAATTTGCTCGCATTGTCGATATGTTTGCACGCCGAATGCAGATTCAGGAAAACCTCACGCGACAAATTGCGGATGCGGTTCAGGAAGTGACCCAGGCTAAAGGGGTGGCTGTCGTTATCGAGGCGCGTCATCTCTGCATGATGATGCGTGGTGTTGAGAAGCAGAACTCCAGCATGACGTCATCAGTGATGTTAGGTGGATTTCGTAAAAATCAGTCCACGCGGCATGAGTTTTTAATGCTCATTAGTTGAATCAGTCACCGCTAATGCGCGAGTCTCTCACGCTACAAATTTGGTTTGAATGGCCGTTTCGACTTAGCATGAAGTGGTCAATGAGCCTACAAGGCCATCATTTGGTCAGGAGTCTTTCATGGAAGCGCTTAAAGAAACGCAGCTATATTGCCCGTTTGCCTATATAGATGGTAGCTGGGTTGCAGCAGACAGCGGCGAGCAGATTACCGTATTGAACCCGGCGACCGGCGAAGCAATTGGTGATATTCCTCGCCTGGGTAGAGCGGAAACCGAGCGGGCGATTGACGCAGCTGATGCTGCGCTACCCGCATGGCGGGCACTCACTGCTCAAGAGCGCGCCGACATGCTGATGAAATGGCATGACCTGATGATGGAGCATCAGCAGGATCTTGCCATGCTGATGACCTACGAGCAGGGTAAGCCCCTTAAAGAAGCCGCAGGTGAAATTGCTTATGCAGCCAGCTTTTTACGCTGGTTTGCCGAAGAAGCGCGACGCGTATACGGTGAAACAATTCCCGCCGCTAAAGCCAATCAGCGCATTGTGATTACCAAACAACCGGTAGGCGTGGTGGGGGCGATTACGCCGTGGAATTTCCCTGCCGCGATGATTACTCGCAAAGCAGGTGCCGCGTTAGCGGCGGGTTGTACTATTGTGGTTAAGCCTGCCAGCCAAACGCCATTTTCAGCCACGGCGCTGGCGCTTTTAGCCGAACGCGCTGGCATTCCCCGCGGTGTGTTCAATGTTGTGCCGGGCAGCGCCAGTGATATTGCCAAGGCGATGACCCAGTCACCCAAAGTGCGCAAGATCACCTTTACAGGCTCCACCGAGGTTGGCCGCAAGCTAATGGCACAAGCCGCTGAGCACGTACAGAAAATCTCGCTAGAGTTGGGCGGCAACGCGCCCTTTATTGTATTTGAAGATGCGGACTTGGATGCGGCTGTTGAAGGCGCCATGGCGGCGAAATTCCGCAATGCTGGTCAAACCTGTGTCTGCACCAACCGCTTTTTAGTGCAGTCCAGTGTCATCAACGCCTTCTGTGAAAAATTGGCGGTGGCGATGAACAGCGAGCTGCATGTAGGCGATGGCACCAAGCCAAATATCAATATTGGCCCACTCATCGATGAAAATGCGGTTAAAAAGGTCAGTGAGCATGTTCAGGACGCCATCGATAAAGGCGCTGAATTGCTGTTAGGAGGTCATCCGCACCCCTTGGGCGGCAATTTCTTCACGCCGACGCTAATCAGCTTTGCCACCGATAAAATGAAAGTGGCCCATGAGGAGACGTTTGGTCCTCTAGCGGCGGTTTTCCCCTTTGACGATGAGCAGACCGCCATTGAGATGGCCAATGATACCGAGTATGGCCTGGCCTCTTACTTCTACTCCCGGGATCTTGCCCGCGTATGGCGAGTCGCAGAAGCGCTTGATTATGGCATGGTAGGTATTAATACCGGTGCCATCTCCAATGCCGCTGCGCCCTTCGGTGGTGTAAAAGCATCGGGTCTAGGCCGCGAAGGTGGTCACCAGGGCTTGGAAGAGTACCTTGAAACCAAATACTTATGTATCGACCTTGGCTAAGCCCGATATTTTTGTTTTAAAGGCTTAAAGAAGCCCCACCTGCAATGTGCAGGTGGGGCTTCTTCATTTTGGGGTGTTACTAACTGGTTTAATGACGGAAGTGACGCATGCCGGTAAATACCATGGCAATACCTGCTTCATTGGCGGCATCAATTACTTCCTGGTCACGCATAGAACCACCCGGTTGAATCACCGCGGTAATGCCAGCGGCGGCGGCTGCGTCAATGCCGTCACGGAAAGGGAAAAACGCATCAGATGCCATCACAGAGCCTGGCACTGAAAGGCCTTCATCAGCGGCTTTAATACCGGCAATCTTCGCTGAGTAGACGCGGCTCATTTGCCCAGCGCCAACGCCGACGGTCTGTCCATCTTTGGCGTAGACAATGGCGTTTGATTTTACGAATTTGGCTACCCGCCAGGCGAAAGCAAGGTCACGCAGTTCTTGTTCGCTGGGTGTTCGCTCGCTTACCACGGTTAAATCTTCCCGTGCCACCATGCCTTCGTCGCGATCCTGCACCAATAAACCGCCGTTCACACGTTTGAGATCAAACGTTGATTGATGTTGGCCGGGCCAGTTGTCGCTGACGTCTAATAAACGTACGTTCTGCTTATTGGCCACGATGGCAGCAGCTTCATCGCTGACCCCAGGGGCAATGATAACTTCAACAAACTGGCGATCAATAATTGCCTGAGCAGTCTCTGCGTCCAGCGGCGTATTGAAGGCGATAATGCCGCCGAAGGCGCTGGTCGGGTCGGTGGTGAAGGCCTTATCGTAAGCTGCCAGGGCGGTTGCGCCAATGGCGACACCGCAAGGGTTGGCGTGCTTTACGATCACACAAGCAGTCTCGTTAAACGCTTTTACGCACTCAAAGGCAGCGTCGGTATCGGCAACATTGTTATACGACAGCGGCTTGCCCTGAAGCATCTTGGCAGTGGCTACGCTCGGTTCGCTGGCGTCAGGGTCAACGTAAAAAGCGGCCTGTTGATGAGGGTTTTCACCGTATCGCATGTCCTGCTTTTTGTGGAGCTGCAGGTTAAAAGTGCGCGGGAAGGCTTCATCGGCAGGATTGACCATGCGGCCGAGATAATCGGCAATCGCGCCATCATAGCCAGCGGTATGCTCAAAGGCTTTGACCGCCAAATCAAAACGTGTGGCGTTACTGACCAGGCCATCTTGCGCTGCCAGCTCACCCAGTACGCGAGCGTAATCACTGCTGTTGACCACAATGGTGGTGTAGGCGTGATTTTTAGCGCAGGCGCGAACCATGGTGGGGCCACCAATATCGATATTCTCGATGGCATCTTCTAGCGTGCAATCGGGCTTGGCAACCGTGGCGGCAAAGGGGTACAGATTGACGACTACCATATCAATGGGGGTGATGTCGTTCTCGGCCATGACCGCATCATCCTGACCACGGCGCGCTAAAATGCCGCCGTGAATTTTCGGATGTAGGGTTTTGACGCGGCCATCCATGATTTCTGGAAAGCCGGTGTGCTCTGAAACTTCTTTGACTGGAATGGCATTTTCCTGCAATAGGCGGAAGGTGCCACCCGTTGAGAGGAGTTCCACACCCTGCTCGGTCAGGCCGCGGGCGAATTCCACAATGCCAGTTTTATCAGAAACGCTCAAAAGGGCGCGGCGGACGGGGGTAGCGCTACTGTCAGTCAAGGAAGGATTATCAGCCATTAGAGTGCTCATGTTGTGCAGAGTCGAGAATTAAAAACAACAACGCCCCATCGTTATGGGGCGTCACCTTCGATAAGTCCGTAAAGCTTTAGTTTTTTGCGCAGAGTGCCACGGTTGAGCCCTAGTACATCTGCGGCTCGGGTTTGGTTGCCGTCGGTATGTTCCAATACGCAGGCGAGCAAGGGTGCTTCAACTTCAGCCATCACCATGGCATATAGGTCAGTTGCTTGGCTGCCATCGAGATGCTCGAAGTAGCGGCGCATGGCGGTTTCCACAGCTTCCCGAAGCGGCTGTGGGGGAGTGTTGGCGGCAGGGTCGGCCAGCGTGCCCACCAGGTGGGAGACCATGTGGGATTCAGTCGTGCTAGAGAGAAGATCGCGTTCGGTCATGCAGCATGGCTTCCTTTGGCTAGCAGACGCGTGGCGGCATCGGGTGCCATCGCGTCGTTGATCCAATCAAATTGCATTTCGGGTAATGCTAATGCATTAAACTGCTGCTTAAGCGCGCGCTGTTGGAGCTGCGTAAAGCGTGGGTCATCGTTGAGGTACCATCCAACGTGCTTGCGTGCAATTCGCACGCCCATGGTGTTCCCATAAAACTCATGTAACGCCTCAACATGCCCCTGAAGCACGTGGTGGCGCTCTATGAGAGTAGGCAGCGCCATCCGCTCTCCATGCTGAAGATAATGGCTAATCTGCTGGAATATCCACGGGTTACCTTGGGCGCCACGACCCACCATGACTGCATCAGCGCCGGTATAAGCGAGTACTTCGGCGGCTTTTTCAGGGCTTGTTATGTCGCCGTTTGCGATCACTGGTATCGAGAGGCGTGACTTGATCTCAGCAATCGTGTCGTACTCTGCCTGTCCAGTATAGCGCTGCTCGCGATGTCGGCCATGTATGGCTAACGATTGAATACCGGCTGACTCGGCGAGTTGCGCAATGCGCAGACCATTATTCGTTTCAGCACACCAGCCTGTGCGGATTTTAAGCGTCACCGGAATATCAACCGCCGCGACTACCGCCTCAAGTATCTCCGCCACCAGCGCTTCATCACGCAGTAGGGCTGAGCCCGCTGCTTTATTGCACACCTTCTTCGCGGGACAACCCATGTTGATATCAATAATCTGCGCTCCCAGCTCGGCATTTAAGCGCGCTGCCTGGGCCAGCATTTCTGCATCGCCACCTGCGATTTGTACAACGCGTGGGTCGGGCTCGCCGCGATGGTCCATACGTAGCTGCGATTTTCGCGTATGCCATAGGCTGGGATCTGCCGTCACCATTTCACCCACCACCCAGCCAGCCCCTAGTTGTCGGCAGAGCTGACGAAAAGGGCGGTCTGTGACGCCTGCCATCGGCGCAAGTATTACCCGGTTGGGTAATCGATACGGGCCGATGGTGGGTAAGCCTGGAGTGGCGGGTTCACTTATTAAGGTCATGGCATTGGGTTGTCTAAATACTGAGCTAGCGGTGAGTAGGCGCCTTTCAAGGGGGCGTATGATACGCCTACTCAGCGGCAGGGTGAAGGCCGTTCACTGTTTTAACGCAGACGCTGACCAGAAAGCCGCACCCAGCCTTCGCGAATCACTGGCTCTTGCATGGTAATCCCTTGGGCTGCATAAGCTTGGTAAACGTCATCGGCCTGGTTGGCCAGGATGCCGGATAGTGCAATACGACCCCCGGGGGCCACATGCCCGGCAATCATGGCTGCCAGTTCGACAAGCGGGCCCGCCAGAATATTGGCTGTCACGATGGGATAGCTTTCACCATCGCTTAACTGTTCGGGGTAGTAGAGGTTTAACGCATCTTCGGCGATGCCATTGCGCTCGGCGTTATCTCGGCTGGCTTGCAATGCCTGGGGGTCAATGTCCGTGGCATCAGCGTGACTGGCACCCAGCTTGAGCGCGGCAATGGCGAGAATGCCCGAGCCGCAGCCCACATCAAGTACCGGCTGCTGCGCTAGGTGTCCGGCAACCGCTAACTCATCCAGCCACTCAAGGCAGAGAGCCGTCGTGGGGTGGGTGCCGGTGCCAAAGGCAAGGCCAGGATCAAGGATCAAGTTAACCGCGTCGGCTTCCGGCGGTTCGTGCCAGCTAGGTACAATCCAAAGCCGTTGGCCCATACGCAGCGGGGTAAAGTCATCCATCCACTCACGCTCCCAGTCGCGGTCTGCCAGGAGTTCATACTCGATGGTTGGGCAGGCTTCGCCAGGCTGTTGCTCTGACCACGCAGCTTCAATGCGTTCCAGCATGCTCTCGACGCCCTCAAGGTCGTCGTAGAGGCCCGTTAGAATGGTATCTTGCCAAAGCGGTGTGGTGCCGCGCTCGGGTTCAAATACCGGGTCATCGTGGGCGTCCTGAAGGCCAATGGCTGTTGCCCCCTCATTGATCAAGAGCTCTTCGAGGAACTCTGCTTGCTCAGGGGCGACATGGGCTTTGAGTTGAAGCCAGGGCATGGAGATTCTCCGCAACGCGAATAAAAAACGAGTACGGGGTGGACTTAGCCACCCCGCTGGGCATCAATCGTGACGCTGGAAATGCAGGTTTAGCTGCTGAGTTTCTTTTCCAGGTAGTGAATATTGACGCCGCCTTGACGGAAGTAACTGTCGCGAACCAGGTCTTTTTGCAGGTCAATATTGGTTTTGATGCCTTCTACCAATAGCTCATCAAGAGCATTGCGCATCCGCGTCAAGGCTATTTCTCGGTCTGCTCCCCAAGTGATCAGCTTGCCGATCAGCGAGTCGTAATGAGGAGGTACGGTGTAGCCTGTGTAGAGGTGCGAGTCCATGCGCACACCCAAACCGCCCGGTGCGTGAAACAGCGTGACCTTGCCGGGAGAGGGCATAAAGGTACGTGAGTCTTCGGCATTAATCCGGCACTCAAAGGCGTGGCCTGAGAGTTTGACATCTTCTTGGCGAATCGACAGCGGCAGGCCAGAGGCAATGCGTAGCTGTTCTTTGACGATATCCACGCCGGTGACCATTTCGGTGACCGGGTGCTCAACCTGAACACGGGTATTCATCTCGATGAAGAAGTATTCACCGTCTTCGTACAAGAACTCAAAGGTGCCAGCGCCGCGGTAGTTAATTTTAATGCACGCTTGACGACACGCTTCAAGCACTTGGGCGCGGGCTTCCGGGTCAAGACCTGGTGCCGGTGCCTCTTCAAGCACTTTTTGATGGCGACGCTGCAGTGAGCAGTCACGGTCATAAAGATGTATCGCGTTGCCTTGACCGTCGGCAAGCACCTGCACTTCTACATGGCGCGGCTTCTCAAGAAACTTCTCCATGTATACCGTGCCGTCACCAAACGCTGCGTGCGCTTCGGTACGGGTAACGGTAATAGCAGATAGCAGATGTCCTTCAGTATGCACTACGCGCATACCACGGCCGCCGCCGCCAGAGGCCGCTTTGATGATGACCGGATAGCCGATGCGCTGCGCGGTGGCTAAGTTAGTAGCATCATCATCACCCAAGGGGCCATCCGAGCCAGGAACGGTAGGAACACCGGCTTCCTTCATCGACTGGATAGCGCTGACCTTGTCGCCCATCAGGCGAATTGTCTCAGCGCGGGGCCCGATAAAGGTAAAGCCTGAACGCTCTACCTGCTCGGCAAAGTTGGCGTTTTCCGATAAAAAGCCGTAACCAGGATGAATAGCGCTTGAGTCAGTCACTTCAGCAGCGCTGATTAACGCAGGAATGTTTAAGTAAGATTGCGCTGACGATGCCGGCCCGATACACACGGCTTCATCTGCTAGGCGAACGTGCATTAGCTCACGATCAGCTTTGGAGTGTACCGCTACGGTTTTAATGCCCAGTTCTTTACAGGCCCGTAGGATACGGAGGGCAATCTCGCCGCGGTTCGCGATAAGTACCTTGTCCAGCATGGGAGAATCCACCCGTGTTGAAAATGAAAGATTAAGCGATAACGATCATAGGTTGATCGAATTCCACTGGCTCGCCATCTTCCACTAAAATGGCTTCCACCACGCCGTCGCGGTCAGCTTCAATCTGGTTCATCATTTTCATGGCTTCGATGATGCACACGGTATCGCCTTGCTTAACGCTATCGCCTACTTCTACAAACGATTTTGCACCCGGTGCAGGGCTGCGATAGAAAGTCCCCACCATGGGGGAATTAACCGCTTCACCACGATAGCTAACACCTGCTGACTCAGTTTCCGATGCTGCTGTTGGAGCGCTGGGAGCAGGCGCGTAATTAGGTTGCGCATATTGAGGCATTGGCTGTTGCTGCCAAGAGGCGCCATTTGGGTGGCGGCTGATGCGTACTGACTCTTCACCTTCTTGAATTTCAATCTCGCTAATATTGGACTCTTCGAGCAATTCAATTAGTTTCTTAACTTTGCGGATATCCATGGCATAGCCCCATCAATGTCATATAAAGGTAGTCACAAAAAGCTTAAGCGTTAAGCGAGAAGCGCTTTGTGGCGCTCGTTAAGCGCAGTAAACCAGATTTAAAAATGAAGAGAACGCTGCATGTTAGCGAACGTTACCTCGTTCTCACCCCTAAAAAAGGAAGTTTTAGCTAATATGGGAGCGGAGTTTGCCGAAAAAGTGTGAGGATGTCCAGCGGCAGCCAGAAGCTGCCGATTAGCATAAATTTAAACGACCGTTTGAGGATGTTAGCGACAGAAGCCTGCTTAAAGGCTTTGACGCGGGGCTTGAGAGGGTGGCGGCGTTAGCTATTGACCAACCATTGGCTGACAGATTCAATGTGTTCATGTAACTGATCAGCGGTCACTTCACCTTGAATTCTTGCATCACGAATTTCTTCTCCTTGATTAAAAAATAGCAGGCTGGGTGGGCCAAATAGATTGAAACGCTCAAGCAGCTCGCGACTTTGGCTATCGGTATGGGTGACATCCGCAGCAATTAACGTATAGCCGCCTAAAGCTGAGGAGACGCGAGGGTCAGGATAAACATCGCGCTCCATTAGCTTGCAGGAAATACACCAATCGGCGGTGAAGTGCACAAATACTGGCTGGCCAGCATTGTTAGCTTGAGCGATTGCTTCATCCAGCGCGGTGACATTATCTATTTCAACAAAATTGAGTGATTCCGCCTGTTGTGAACTGGGCGCATTGGTAATGGATGCTAGCGGCCGGAGGGGGTTATTGCCACCTTGAGCGGCGCCAATCACCAGTAATACCCCCCACGCCAGCAACATAAGTCCCAGGGTTTGCCGCGCCCGCGGCCAGCCCTGTGGCTGATTGAAACTGAGAGCGCCTAAAGCCAGCGCACTACCGATCGCTAGGCCAGCCCATAGCAACAGCGCAATGGGCGCTGCTACCAGGCGCTCGACCATCCAAATTGCAACGCCAAGAAGAAGTAAGCCAAAGGCGATTTTTACGCCATTCATCCAAGCGCCAGTGCGCGGCAGAAGTGTGGTGCCAAAGGTACCGACAAGCAGTAAGGGGACGCCCATTCCTAAGCCCAATGCAAATAGCACGGCGCCACCCATCACCGCATCCCCCGTTGTAGAGATAAACACCAGGGCCCCGGCCAAGGGTGCCGTGACACAGGGCGATACCACTAGCACCGACAGCGCACCCGCTAAGGCTAAGCCCGCCGGGCCACTGCGCTGAGCGCGCGCCTGCCAAGCATCAATACGGTTGGTCAAACGGGGTGAAAGATTGAGGTTAAACGCACCAAACATGGCCAGTGCAAAGAGCGTAAAGAGCGCTGCGAAGGTAATGAGTACCGGGGCGGACTGTAAGCGTGCCTGGAGATTAAGCCCCGCGCCGAACAGCCCCATCAAAACGCCTACCAGTGCGTAGGTAAGCGCCATGCCCATCACATAGCTGGCGGAAAGCACAAAGGCGCGTGGCCGGGTTGGGTTTTGCCCCACCACAATTGATGACAAAATCGGAACCATTGGAAGCACGCAGGGGGTAAAGGTCAGCCCAAGGCCAGCGATGAAAAATAGCCCCAACGCTAGCGGTAGGCTGGCATCTCTAATCAGAGCGCTAAAGCGGCTATCTTCACTTTGTGGAGTATTGAACTCACCCTGCGCAACGGTTGCAGATGCAGCGGCTCCATCGCCAGCCACGTCGCTGCTAGCATTATTCCAATTTGCAAACTGGCTGGGCGGTTGCGTTTCGCTGGCCTCAATATTCGTGCGCTCCGGCGGGTAGCATAGCCCGGCATCGGCGCAGCCTTGAAAGGTGAACGCAATGCTCAGTGGGCCTGAGTAAGGCGCCTCAAGCGGAACTTCGAATACCAACTGGTCGCGGAAGATATAAACATCACCCATAAACTCGTCGTTCGTGAAGGTGCCTTCCGGGATTTTGGGTTCGCCGAGCATGACATTGTCAGTTTCACTAGCAACCGCCAACTGGTGGCGATAGAGATAGTACTCATCGGCGATGTCTACCCCGATAAACAGTGTATCGCCATCGTGCCAAGCGGTAGGCTGGAAAGCCTCCATCACCGGTAAGAAGTCATCTTGGTTGCTGGATGATGAAAACCATTGAGCGTGGGCAGTCGGCGGTAACAAGCCGATGAAGAAAACTAATATTGTAAATAAACTCAGACGTTTAAGAGATAACACGGTGCGTCCTTAGTCAATGGCATCGCAAGGTAAGAGGGATAGCATACCGCAACCTTAAACCCCGCGCGTACAAGCTGCGGTGACGTGACGCGCCCGCTAATATAACGTTACTCCTTAACGCAATAAGGCTGCCCATAGGCAGCCTTATTGTCATCATGGCAAAAGTAATGCTGCCTTTATGTTTTTACGCTTTTTGGTACGCGCTAACGGCTTTTTCGATTGCTTTGCGCGCAGCGTCAGCGCCTTCCCAAGACTCTACTTTTACCCATTTGCCTTTTTCGAGATCTTTGTAGTTCTCAAAAAAGTGGGCGATCTGCTGACGAAGCAGTTCAGGTAGGTCAGTAACTTCCTGAATGTCGTCATAGAGTGAGCTTAACTTGGCATGGGGTACGCAAACTAATTTAGTATCTTCGCCGGCTTCGTCAGTCATATTGAGCATGCCGACGGGGCGGGCGCGGATAATGCTGCCTGGCTGAACGGGGTGCGGGGTAACGACCAGCGCGTCAAGTGCATCACCATCGTCTGCCAGGGTGTGCGGGATAAAGCCATAGTTGGCGGGGTAGAACATAGGCGTGGCCATGAAACGGTCAACGAGTAGCGCGCCCATATCCTTATCAATTTCGTATTTGATCGGATCGTGGTTAGCTGGAATTTCGATTACTACGTAAACGTCGTTGGGGAGATCTTTCCCAGAAGGGATATTATCGAAGTTCATCGTTGATTCCTTGGTAGTACATGGCTAGGCAGTTGTTTCAGAGTCGTTTATAGCGGGGGATTATACGAAGATGACCGCACGATTACCAATGCGACATAGGTGGGTCGATATAAAAGAGAGCGAATATAAAAGCGTGCTAATACGATAGAGACGTTTGGCGGGCATCGTTTCAGCTCAGCAGCGTGTATCATAACCGCTATTGGTTGACAGTGATGTCCCTCGATCGAGTCGGCAGCCTAGGAGGATGACTTGTCGCACGCCCAGTTGCTCATCAGTTATGGTCAAGCGTTTGTCGCACCCGATCGGCGCTCACACCGCAGTTCAATGTCGGTTCGTTTCCCTGAAGCGCCTCTGTTGCGTGCGAAAGGTGGCTGTGCCGTTATCAGTGACTCTATCTCACGCAATACCATGGCCAAGCAGGCGGGCGATTTAAGCGTGCGCGGCTTTTTAGCTGACTACTTTTCTACCCCCGACCACTGGGACGTTAAAACCTCGGCAACCCGGGTGCTACGCGCGCTCAACAGCTGGTGCTACAGCCAAAGCCAGCACGTGAAAGAGGGCAGTTTTGTATCCTCTATGTCGGTGATGATTTTTCGAGGCTGCGAGGCGCATCTGTTTCATATGGGTGATACGCTGGTTTTTCGCTTGCGCGGCGCAGAGTTTGAGCAGTTAAGCCGCGATCATGTGACAGATTTAGGCGGCTACCGCTACCCTTCCCGCGCCTTGGGTATGGATGGCAGTGTCGATATCGATTACACCCATGTCGCGCTAAAACAGGGCGATCTATTCCTGTTTACCACTCAGGGCGTGCGCGGCACGCTGCTGCCCTCTGACTATGTGCGTTTGATTCGCCAGGATGCCAGCGATTTGGATGCCGCTTGCGAGCGTTTGGCGAATGAAGCAAAGCAGCGTGCCCAAGAGCGGGGCTATGGCGGCGATCAGTTCTGTTTTCAGCTCGTACGAATCGACGAGTTGCCTGAGGAAATAAGCGAGCACCCCGGTCAGCTATACGGTGACCTGCCGATTCCACCTGAGCTTGCGCCCGGTGAGCGGTTAGATGGCTTAGAAGTGCAGGCGGTCTTGTCCCGAACGGCGCAGTCCAGGGTTTATCGCGTACGCGATGTTCACACCGAGCGGGAAATGGTGATGAAAGCACCAAGCCCGGAACTGTCACTGCGTAATGCTTATCTTGAACACTTTCTACTTCAGCAGTGGGTGGTTGAAAGAGTCAACTCGCCGTTTGTTGTCAAGGTGATGGATCCCTCACGGCCACGGCGCTACCTCTATTATCTGATGCAGCATATCGAGGGCGAGACGCTGCGCCAGTGGGCGGAGCGGCATCCTCAAGCGAGTTTGATTCAGCGACTCGATATTGCCAATCAGCTGGGGAAGGCAGTTCAAGCACTTCACCACCGCGATATTATTCATCAGCAGATTAGCCCGGATAATATTCTGATCGACCCCCACGGCAAGTTAGTGCTGACCGATTTCAGTGCCTGCCACATGCGGGATAGCGAAGGGCATCGCCACTCTGGAGAGCTACTCCGCCAGATTGGTTTTAACGAGCATACCGCCCCCGAGTATGCCTTGGGTGACAGCATTGGTCGGCGCAGTGATCAGTATTCGCTTGCCTCCACTACCTACTGGCTATTGACCGGTGCTTTACCTTACACATTGACGCCTAACCGGTTGCGTAGTCATACCGACCTTGAAGAGTTGAGTTTCCGCAGCGCGCGCACCACTAATCCGGAAATCTCTCCAGAGTTAGACGACGCATTACGCCGCGCTTTAGATCCCCAGCGGGCACTGCGCTTTAGGCGCTTGTCGGAATTTTTGCACGCACTCAGAAAGCCGTTAGGACGACTGCCTTCTAAAGAAGAGAGCCGCCAGGAACCACGGCGGTTTTGGCAAGGGGTGGCAGGAATATTGCTGTTACTGCTAGTGCTTTCCTGGCTGTTGCGGTAGCTATCTCTTGGGGTAGCCGCTTCAGTGATGGTTCGGCACTTCGATGAAGGGTGCCGAAGGCACCCCTTGGTATCATCAGGCTGGAGCCCAAACATTCGCGAGCTGAAGCTCCCTCCCACAACCAATTTTAAGCACCGGTGCAGCTATCGGGTTTCCCCTACAACAGGCTTTGGCACCATTTCAGTGATTAGGCTCCGCACTGTTGTAGGAGGGAGCTTTAGCTCGCGAAGGGTGCCGAAGGCACCCCTTAGTTTCTTTAGGCTTCCAGCTTATAGCGTAAAAGTAGGCAGCTTGCGCTCGGCTTTAGCGAGTTTGAGCTTAGCCACTTTTGGCAGCCCATTCTCAAACGGCGGGAAGTCTTCGCCCTGGATGAGCGGTGAGAGATAGTCGCGGCATACTTGCGTAATGCCAAACCCATTCTCAGTAATAAAGTCGCGGGGCATGAATTTCTCTTTGTTAGCCACCTGAGAGAGCGGGGCAGAGATCACATCCCACTGGTAAGGTGACTGAGAAATACGACGGATGGCAGGCATCATGGCATTTTTACCCGCCAGCGCCAGGGTGACCGCTTCACGGCCCACCGCATAGGCTTGCTCAACGTCAGTTTTAGACGCCAAGTGACGCGCTGCGCGCTGCAGGTAGTCGGCCACTGCCCAGTGGTACTTGTAGCCCAAATCCTGTTTGATCATGCCCGCAAGGGTTGGTGCTACACCGCCTAGCTGGCGATGACCAAAGGCATCGGTGTTTCCCGCATCGGCTAAGAAGGTGCCATCTTCGTAGCGCGCGCCCTCAGAAACCACAATAACGCAGTAGCCATAATTCTTGACGCACTCTTCAACCCGCGCCATGGCTGCTTTACGGTTAAACGGAATTTCCGGGAAGATAATCATGTGCGGAGGCTCGCCTTCCGCTTGACCCGCCAAGCCACCGGCAGCGGCAATCCAGCCAGCGTGGCGGCCCATGACTTCAAGCACAAACACCTTGGTAGAGGTTGCGCACATGGAAGCGATATCCAGCGAAGCTTCAAGGGTAGAGGTGGCAATATATTTAGCAACGCTGCCAAAACCCGGGCTGTTATCGGTAATCGGCAGGTCGTTATCGACGGTTTTAGGTACGTGGATGGCGGTGAGCGGATAGCCGAGCTTTTCGGAAAGCTGAGAAACTTTCAAGCAGGTGTCCGCGCTGTCGCCGCCGCCGTTGTAGAAGAAGTAACGGATATCGTGGGCTTTAAATACTTCAATCAAACGCTCGTACTGGGCGCGATGAGTATCAATATCTTTTAGCTTGTAGCGACAAGAGCCGAAGGCTCCGCCAGGTGTATGGCGAAGGGCGGCAATGGACTCATCACTCTCTTGGGTAACATCGATAAGGTCTTCGGTTAATGCGCCGATAATACCGTTATGGCCGGCGTATACCTTGCCAATTTGATCGGGGGCTTGACGGCAGGCTTCAATAACGCCGCAGGCGCTGGCATTGATCACGGCGGTGACGCCACCGGATTGGGCGTAAAAGGCATTATGCTGGGCCATGGAAACGTCTCATCTCCTAAAACGGGTAGGGTAAAGGCAACTGCTGTTTGGTCAGCCAAGCATAAGCGCAATTTCGCCTAGCTGGTTGGTCAAACGCATACTTAACCAAAGTTGCAAAGTTTAGCGTAAAGCCCTGTTAACTGCATTAGCGTCGATAACTGACTAATCGATGCCATCCATTTCCTGCTCACGCTGGGCCAGTTGCCAGCCGCCTAAATCCTTATAGCGATTGACCATGGCACAAAATAATTCGGCGGTGCGCTCGGTGTCGTAACGGGCAGAGTGAGCCGCTTTGTTATCAAATTCGATACCCGCAGCGCGACAAGCGCGGGCAAGCACGGTTTGACCATATATTAAACCTGCAAGCGTGGCGGTATCAAAACTAGAGAAAGGGTGAAAAGGGTTTCGTTTAATACCGCAGCGTTCAACTGCGGCGTTTAGAAAACCTTGGTCAAATGCCGCGTTGTGTCCAACTAAAATGGCTCGGGTGCAGTCGTGAGCTTTGATCGATTTACGAATCGGTCGGAAAATTTCACCTAGCGCTTCCGCTTCACTTAGCGCTACCTGACGACGTAACGGGTCGTCTAGGTTAATACCGGTAAAATCGAGCGCCGACTGCTCAACGTTCGCCCCTTCAAAGGGGTGAATGTGGTAGGCATAGGTGGCATCAGGAAGCAGGTTGCCCTCCGGATCCATGGTTAACGTGACGGCGGCTATCTCAAGCACGGCATCGCCTTGGGCATTAAATCCCCCGGTTTCTAAATCAACGACCACGGGCAGATAACTGCGAAAACGTTGGGCCATTAATTCGCGGGCAATTGCCTCGCTCATGTAGCTCTCCTTATCTTCAAGCGAGTAATATTTAAAGCGAGTATTCGGTAAACATAAGCGGCAAGCCGCCACTTTGAATGGTGTGATTCTAGCAGCTTTACCCTGCTGGCGTCGTTGACGGTATTCGCTGGGCATTGAGAACGCTATACTCAGTGTCTGTGTCAAAAACCAATCGCAAAGGTTTATCTTTTAAAGGAGCAAAGAATGTCCGATGTCAAAAAGGTTGTGCTGGCTTATTCAGGCGGCCTGGACACATCCGTAATCGTTAAGTGGTTGCAAGAAACCTACAACTGCGAGGTAGTGACTTTTACTGCCGACATCGGTCAGGGCGAAGAAGTTGAACCCGCCCGCACTAAAGCGCAAGCCCTCGGTGTTAAAGAGATTTATATCGAAGACCTGCGAGAAGAGTTTGTGCGTGACTACGTCTATCCGATGTTCCGTGCCAACACTATCTACGAAGGCGAATACCTGCTGGGCACCTCTATTGCCCGCCCGTTGATTGCCAAGCGCTTAATCGAAATCGCTAACGAAACCGGGGCTGATGCTATTTCTCACGGCGCCACCGGTAAAGGCAACGACCAGGTTCGCTTTGAGCTTGGCGGCTATGCGCTTAAGCCGGGTGTCAAAGTCATCGCCCCTTGGCGCGAGTGGGATCTAACCTCGCGTGAAAAGCTGATGGCTTACTGTGAAGAGCATAAAATTCCGGTCGATTTTGCCAATAAAAAGAAAAAATCGCCGTACTCCATGGATGCTAACCTGCTGCATATCTCTTACGAGGGCGGCATTCTGGAAGACCCTTGGGCCGAAGCTGAAGACGATATGTGGCGCTGGAGCGTGTCTCCTGAAGCCGCGCCCGATACGCCCACCTACGTTGAGCTGACGTATGAAAAAGGCGATATCGTGGCCGTAGACGGCGAGCCGTTAAAAGCGCATGAAGTGTTGGAAAAACTCAACAAGCTCGGCGGTGATAACGGTATCGGTCGCTTGGATATCGTTGAAAACCGCTATGTGGGCATGAAATCCCGTGGCTGCTATGAGACGCCAGGGGGCACCATCATGCTGCGTGCCCATCGGGCTATTGAGTCGCTGACCCTGGACCGTGAAGAAGCCCACCTGAAAGACCAACTGATGCCGAAATATGCTGAGGTGATCTACAACGGTTACTGGTGGAGCCCTGAGCGTCGTATGCTTCAGGCAGCGATTGACGAAACCCAAAAGAATGTGTCGGGTGTCGTACGTATGAAGCTCTACAAAGGTAATGCTACCGTGGTGGGCCGCAAATCTGATGAATCGCTGTTTGATGAATCGATTGCTACCTTTGAAGATGATGCGGGTGCTTACAATCAGAAAGATGCCGAAGGCTTTATCAAGCTGAACGCTCTGCGTTTGAGAATTGCCGCCGGTAAAGGCCGCAAGCAGAGCTAGTAAAACTAGCTGATAAAAAGCGTATATCTTGCTAGGGCGGCGGCGATCCGCTGCCGCCCGACAAGTTAAGGAAACGTTATGTTTAAAAAATTATTATCCGGACTCTTTGGTGGTGATCGCCAAGCGTCACCCGGTGCTACCACCAAAGCAGCTGAGGCTGTTGAATACAAAGGCTATGAAATCGTCTCTCAGCCGGACGATCAAAGCGGCCAGTATCGTGTAAGCGGCATTATTCGTAAGCCGGGCACTGCAGGTGAAACGCTTGAACATCGCTTCGAGCGTTCAGATATGTTGCCAGGCCGTGAAGCTTGCGATGCCATGATGGTGACCAAAGCGCAGCGCTATATTGATGAAGTTGGCGATGCGATGTTTGAGCCAGACCCGCGTCGCGCTGGCGAAAGCTAATGCCCAAGCTATCACTATAAAAAGAAGGGGAGGCGTATGCGTGTTGTCCACCGGGCCTCACCCTGGCGTGCTCTGCTAAAAGATGACGGCAAGTTAAATGCTCATGCGATCAATGCGCCGCTCATTGCTCTATTTACTAAAATTTCTCCCCCACCTGTCTCATTGCCCGATGCCTATGCCTGGCAACTGTCGCTGGTTGAAACGCTTGTGCGTTACGACCTGCCTGCCTGGCGTATTAGTCACATTATTAGTGACCATAACGCCTGGCTTTATCGCCAAGCCATCGCGATATCGCTTGATGAAATGCAGGCACAAGGGTGGGGCGAGCCGCCGGTTGACTACTGTGTATTGATGCTGGGCTCTGCAGCGCGCTATGAGAGCCTGCTTGGTCCCGATCAGGATAACGCGCTGATTATTGATGACTACCCTGATCATCGTCACGTTGAGATTGATGGCTACTTTCAGGCATTAGGCGAGCGGTTTACCCAGCGTCTTGATGAGGCAGGCATTCCCCTTTGCCGTGGCCATGTGATGGCCCGCTGGCCCATGTGGCGCAAGCGGTTAAGTGAGTGGCAGGCACAGCTGGAAATTTGGAGCGCTGACCGCCAAGTGAAACGGGTTCAGCAAACCAATATTTTGCTCGATTTTACTCCGGTGGCAGGTAACGCAGCGCTTGCGGAACGACTGAGCGACATTATTGCCTCACTCCTGCCCAAAGCATCGCTGTTTATGGATGAAATGGCGGCGCTACTCAACGAGTTGCCGGTGGCATTGGATCGCTTAGGGCGCATTGCTTCAAACCCAATCCTTGATGCTCCCCACGATCAAGCCGTTAATCTCAAGCATCAAGGCTTGATGCCGTTAATCAGCGCCGCGCGCTTACTGTGTGTGCGACACGCGCGGCGAGAAATAGCCACCTGTGAGCGCTTAGTGGCACTGGGGAGTATCGAGAACGTGCTAACCCCTAGGCAGTCGGAGTTGCTGGTGGCAGCGTTTGAACGTCTTCAGCAGCTTCTCTTGGATCAGCAGCGTTATAACAAAGCCTGCGGCCAAGCCGCCGATGGGTGGGTTGACCTACGCCGCCTGCGTGAAGACGAACGACTGTTATTGAAATTTGATCTTCAACAAATTAGAGCGTTTGTTCAGCGCGTTAAAAGCGCATAACTCTGGCCTGGGTTAAGGGTGAGTCTCATCGGGCGCCGCTGGCAACTCCAGGGTCAGGCAGGCACCGCCTAAGGTTTTAGCATCTTCTACCCAGAGCCGCCCCCCCAGATGGGCGATAATGCCCCTGCTAATCGGTAGCCCTAAACCACTGCCTCTAGGCCGCCCCTTGGGAATATCATCGTCTTGCTGGATTTGATGGAATTTCTCGAATACCCGCTCTCGCTCATCAGCGCTAATACCACCACCGTTATCCTCAACGCTTAACCGAAAATGGCGCCGATGGCGGTAGAGCGATAGACGCACTTTTGGCTGATGACGGTCGGCAAACTTACTGGCGTTATCAAGCAGGTTAATAATCACCTGTTCTAAACGGTCATGGTCGCCAACCACCATCGCGGGGTCAGCTTCAAGACTAACGTCCAGTTCAATTCCCCGCTCTTCATGTAAGTGCGCAATGGCGTCGATGCTATGCCGGGTGAGGGCCGCAAGATCCAGGGGCACCGGGTTGAGGGTTAAACGGCCGCTTTCAAGGCGGGCAAGGTCGAGTATCTCCTCAATTAAACGGGAAAGCCGCTGGCTCTCGTGAACAATCACGCCGAGAAAGTGCTGGCGTTTTTCGTCGGGCAACTGGCCGCTATCGCGCAAAATCTCAGCAAAGGCGCGAATGGACGTTAGCGGCGTGCGCAGCTCATGGCTGACCATGGCGACGAATTCATCTTTCAAACGATCCAGCTCACGCAGCCGCTCATTGGCGCTGCGTAGCTCTTCACCGATTTGCACCAGCTCTTGAGATTTTTGCTCTAAGCGTCGGTTGTACTCAAGGGTCTGGGAAGTGGTATCAAGAATGCTAAGAATCGACTCAATATCCAGTGCCTCGCCGCGCACAACTGAGTTGATCAATACCCGCGCAGAAGCGCTGCCCAGTGACCCGGCCAGGGCCTGCTCGGCGCGGGTAATAAGTTCGGCAGTGGCAAGCTCATCAGCTGAATAAGCAACTTTCGTCCCACCATGACTAAATACCCTGCGGGTAGCTTGGGCACCCAGATAGCGAACGAGTAACTCTTTTAATGCCCCTTGGGTCGTTTGCCCGCGCCATAGTGATGTAGAGAGTGATGTGGTTTGCAGGTTGGGATGCATCGCTTCGGTGAAAAGCGCCGCCTGGGTTTGTTCAAGAGGCGTCTGTCGAGTAAACAGTGAAATGCCGACCAAAAGCCCTACGTTAGCCAGCATGCTCCACAGCAGCGAGTGGCTATAAATATCCCAATTCTCAAGCCCGAACAGCGCATAGGGCGTAAGCCATGTGATGCCCCAAGGGCCTTCTGTGAGCAGGTTGGCATTTAGCCAGCCCGACTGGGCAAAGCCGGGTAGTAACAGCGTATAGCACCAAACCAAAAAACCGGCGACTAAGCCAGCAGTGGCGCCTTGGCGAGTCGCGCCACGCCAATAAAGACCGATCAATAGGGCGGGGGCAAACTGCGCGGCGCCGGCAAACGAGACCAGCCCAATAGTGACCAGGCTATAGGAGTCACCAATCAGTGCATGATAGAGATAGCCGAGCAGCAGAATAAGCACAATGGCCACGCGACGAATGCCCAGTAGCCAGCCCGCCAGCTCGCCTTTGGTACTCAGGTGCAAACGGCGTGAGCGTAGTAACAGCGGCATCACCAATTGGTTACTAACCATGGTTGAGAGCGCAATCGTCTCAACAATCACCATGCCCGTAGCGGCAGAAAGACCGCCGATAAAGACCAGTAGCGGTAATCCTTCAAGCCCTGCAGAGAGCGGTAGGGTCAACACAAAACTGTCCGGGTCGCCTGCGCTTACTCCTAACAGTAAACCCGCTAACGCAATCGGAATAACGAACAGATTGATTAGCAGCATATAGAGGGGGAAAAGCCAGCTCGCCCGAGTTAAATGCTGTTCATCAACATTCTCAACTACCAGCACTTGGAATTGGCGGGGCAGGGTTAAAAAAGCCAAAAAGGCCAGCACCAGCATGCCCACCCAGCCAGTGGCACCTCCCGGCATGCGATCTAAACCCATGTTGTTTACCAGCTCTGGCGTAGCGGCAACCTGTGCAAACAGTGCGCCTGGCCCTTCAAACATCACAAAGACCACAAACACACCGACGGCCATAAACGCGACCAGCTTCACCAGCGACTCAAGCGCGATGGCGGCCACCATGCCTTCGTGGCGCTCGCTGGCATCCAGATGCCGTGTACCAAACAGAATAATAAACACTGCCAATACCAGCGCTACCCAGAGGGATTTATCCATCCAGAAACGCTCATCCACTAAGGTGGTATCTGCGGTGTTAGGGTAGTTGATTAGCACTGCGTGGCTGACGGTAATGGCTTTTAACTGCAGCGCGATATAGGGCGTGATACTGATCAGTGCCATCAACGCAACCAGCGCTCCTAAACTAGTGCTTTTGCCATAGCGGGCGCTAATGAAGTCGGCTATTGAGGTGATACGTTGGCGTGCGGCGATACGCACCATTTTACGAATGACCGAAGGGGCCAGCAGCATGGCCAGCGTCGGTCCTAAGTAAATAAGTAAAAAGCTTGGGCCATGCTCGGCGGCGCGCCCGACGCTACCGTAAAACGTCCAGGCAGTGCAGTATACCGCGATGGAAAGGGCGTATACCGTTGGGGAGCCAATCAGCGACCGGCCTTGTTCGGCACGCCGGTCTCCCCAGGCGGCCACCACAAACAGCAGTGCTAAGTAACCAAAGGCGGTGCCGAGAATAATAGGATCTGTGCGCATGCTCAGCGCCCCGCGCGGTGTTCCATCAGCCAGGCGGTTAAACCGATCACCACTGCCCAAGCGATAAACAAATAGAGGGGCAGCCAGCCCACGCTAAAAGAAGGCAGGCGATCAATCACAATAATCAGCGGTGGGCAGAATAGCAGCAAGGCAATCGCCACTAAGGCCATTAATCGCTCTGCTTGTCGTGATTTTACGCCTGAGGATTTCATGAGGCACTGGCATCCTGTCGGTCAAAGGCATTGGCTTGCAGCGAGAGCAGTTGCTCAAGAGTATCGACGCCCCGCGCCTCAAGGCGTGGCAGAAGCGCAAGCCATAGTTCAGCGGTCACGCGGGCATCTCCTAATGCAGTGTGGCGGGTACCGGGCGGGAATACCAGATCGTAACGTTGGGCAAGAGTATCTAAATCGTGCCCATCTAGCGCCTCATCCAGCGCCCGGGAAATCAGCAGGGTATCAATCACGGGAATATCAAAGGTGACCCCTTTATGGCTGATGGCCAGTAGATCAAAGGCCGCATTATGAGCCAGTAACACCGCTTCTCCTACGTAGTCACGAAACCGGGTGAGCACAATATCCAGTGGCGGCGCCCCCATCACATCGGCATCCGTTAGGCCGTGAATCGCGGTACTGGCGGGCGGAATGGGCCGCTGTGGGTCAACTTTTTGATCAAACGCTTCGCTAGCCAGTAGACGAGCGTTAACCACCCGGCAGGCACCCAGGCTGATCACCGTATCGCCCCGGCGCAGCTCAAGCCCCGTGGTTTCAGTATCAAACGATACGATTTCTAAGCTACGCAGAGAGCGATTGGCGAGGACCTCATCCGGCGGGGGAAGATCGGCAATGCCAAAGTCGTGGAACTCCGGACGCGGGGGCGCCGTTTCCCGAGGGGCACCCACACGTTCCATGGCGGGAAGCGGAAGACGCAGGCGTGCATGTACGCCATCATCGTCAGCAAGGCTCCAAATATCGCTTGCGTGTTGGCGTAGCACATCCGCAACGCTAGGATTGAGCGGCAATGAGGTGAGCGGCTGCTGACGCCATTCAGCCAGCTCGTGTTCGGGTATCACTTTGCCGTGCCAAATAAGATCCAGGTAGACGCGCTTATTACCCAGGCATATTTCACCCTCAAAGCCACTCTCGGGAAGGTGGGTACTAAGGTGCTTTACTAACGAGTCAAACAGGGCAATCAAAGCAGGCGCATCACCTTTAAACCACGCAGGCATGCCCACTGGCGTGATTAGGCGGTGTTCGGGATCAAGCCGTTCATCCAATGCCTGCCAAAAGTCGTTTGACCACATTGGCGTTAAGCGCTCGCCTTGATGCTGCATCTCATCGAGTAGCTGGCCGATTTTAGCGACGTTGTCGCCCAGTGTTTTACCCTCTTCATGAATAATCCGTTCAAACCGTTGGCGTAAGAGTGATGTGTCGGCATCGCCTTGATGGCGCAATTCGATCAGCGCATCGGCAGCGCTGGTCAAACTAGCGGTATGCTGGCGTAGCGGTGTGAGCATGTCAGCAAGCTCTGCTCTAACGCCCATTTCGCTTGACCACGACGCGGTGGCATCACCGAATGTCAGCAGCGTTTCGCCGTCGCTGCCCGGCACGCGGCGCAGAATGACTTTCAGCCAACGATCATCACAGGGGGCGAGCAGCTCTCGGGGGGAGCCGTCGTTGGGCAGTTGGCTTAAGGCCTGTTGCAAGCTAGCAACCGGCAGTAGCGCTTCCAGACGCTTGCCTAAGCCAAGGCCGGTATTACCCACAAAAAAGTCCTCAGCCGCCTGATTAAACAGCATCACTCGACGATGGTGATCACATAGCAGTAGCGGTGTTTCAAGCACTTGCAGTAACGTTTCCAACTCCTGGCGAATGCGCGCGGCGCTACGTGCGCCCTCAGCATGAGCCGTCGCCAAACGGCTACGATCCGATCGCCAGCTTTCGCGCACCCGGCGTAAATCAGGCCCCAGGCCTTTCAGCCATCCTTCCGGTGGGTGCTCATCTCGGGCATCGGGGTTGGCGACTAAGCGCGCCAACTGCACCTGTAAATGGCGCAGCGGTGTGAACAGCATCCGCTCAAGCACTAAACCAACCAAAAAAATCGTTGCACCGCCAGAAAAACTGCCTAGCCATAAAGCGATTCGGGTAATGCCCGTCGGGGCGAGCTGTGTATCAAGCCAAGCAGCAAAAATAGCGCCGCCGAGCAGGCTAATGCCGCTCAGCGCAAGCCATAGGCCAATCAGGCGCTGGCGCTTGGGCAGCCCACCTCGTGTCATGGCTGCTCCTCATTGAGTAGCGCTTTAACTTTCTCAACCAACGACTGAGTCGAAAAAGGTTTGGTGATGTAGTCATCTGCGCCTAACGCCATGCCTTTTTCACGCTCTACATCGCGTCCGTGGGCCGTCAACATAATAATAGGCAGTTGCGCGGTCGCTTCTTGGCTGCGTAGCCGCTCTAACACATCAAAACCGCTGATACCTGGTAGGCTAATATCAAGCAGCAGTAGATCGGGTTGGGTGTCATCAACCCGCGCCAAGGCCTGCTCGCCATCCTCGGCGGTGACCACCTCAAAGCCCGCTTGCTCCATCAAAAACTCTAGTGATAAAACAATATTGGGTTCGTCATCGACTACCAGCACTTTGGCCATGGGACTGTCCTGTAATTATTAGTGTTAGAGCTGCCTAAACTCCTGAATTCAAGCAATAAGTGCAGCATCAATAAGCGATGTATGGCTATCAGTCTAGTGAGATGTAAGTAGTCAGCCAAGACGACCTTGGCCGAATGCTTATACCGATATATGCATTAAAGCGCAGCTTTAGCACGTTATATAAGTAAAGGGCCATGACAACTAAGACTTTAGAATCATTTCAAGCTGTTAAAATTGTATTCTTATGGACTTACCCGTTTACTCATACCACTCTGTAAGTTGAGAAGCGTGTCTATTCCCTGGTTTAGTAAATAAACAATAACAACCAAACCCAAAGGAGCAGCGCCCATGAGTGCTATTTTCCTGTTAGTGGTAGGTCTTGGCGCAATGGCCGTGGGGTACTTCGTGTACTCCAAGTTTATTGCGGAGAAGATTTATCAATTAGACCCTGATTTTAAAACCCCAGCTCATGAGTTTGAGGATGGCATCGACTATGTGCCGACCAATCGATTTATCTTATGGGGCCACCATTTTACCTCCGTTGCAGGCGCTGCTCCTATTGTGGGGCCCGCAATTGCCGTTATCTGGGGGTGGGCGCCAGCCTTTTTATGGGTAGTGTTCGGCACCATTTTCTTTGCTGGTATTCACGATTTCGGTGCCATTTGGGCCAGCGTGCGCAATAAAGCTAAATCGGTGGGGGCTCTGACAGGTGATGTCGTCGGTAAGCGTGCCCGCAGTATTTTTATGATCGTTATTTTCTTGGTTTTGCTGATGGTGAACGCGGTATTCGCTGTGGTCATTGCCGGGTTGATGATGAACTTCCCCAGCGCCGTGGTTCCCGTTTGGGGCGCTATCATTGTTGCGTTAATCATTGGCCAAATGATCTACCGTCGCATCATGAGTTTGGCGGTGGTCTCCGTGATTGGCGTGGTGGCGCTTTACGTGTTAATCGGTATTGGGCCATCGATGCCCATTCAAATGCCTGCTGAAGTGGCGGGTATGTCGGGCAATGCCATCTGGATCCTAATTCTGTTTGGTTATGCCGCTATTGCTTCATTGCTACCCGTCTGGATGCTTCTTCAGCCGCGGGACTATATTAACGGACTCCAGTTGTTTATTGGTTTGCTGATTCTGTATGGCGCCTTAGTCCTCTTGAACCCAACGCTAGTGGCGCCAGCATTCAACAGCGATGTTCCTGCCGGTACGCCGTCGTTAATACCGCTGCTGTTTGTGACTATTGCCTGTGGTGCCATATCGGGCTTCCACGGTTTGGTCTCATCCGGCACAACGTCCAAGCAGTTGAACAAAGAGACCGACGCGCGTTTTGTCGGCTACTTTGGCGCAGTAGGCGAGGGTATGCTCGCGCTGGCAGCTATTTTGGCAGCCACCGCTGGTTTTGCCACTTTAGGTGATTGGCAAGCCATGTATACCTCCTTTGGGCAGGGCGGCGTCAATGCCTTTGTGCAAGGCGGGGCGTTTATTATTCATAACGGCTTAGGTTTGCCTGAAGTGACGGCGGCGACTTTGCTAACCGTCATGGCGGCACTCTTTGCGGGCACCACAATGGATACCGGTCTGCGCCTACAGCGCTATATTTTCCAAGAGTGGGGCGATATCTATAATCAACAGTGGATGAAGAAGCCTGCCATTGCTACAGGCTTAGCAGTGGCTAGCTGCTTGCTATTAGCGTTTGGTGCTGGCGGTGCCGATGGTTCCGGCGGCTTGATTATCTGGCCGCTATTTGGCACCACCAACCAACTGCTGGCAGGCCTGACGCTACTGGTCATTACCGTTATGTTGGTGCGCATGAGACGTCCTATGTGGTACACGTTGGCGCCGCTATGTTTCCTGCTGGTGATGACTATTTTAGCGCTGCTCATCCAGCTACGCACATTCTGGAACCAGGGCAATATGTTCCTACTGGTGCTGGATATCGTGGTACTGGTGGCGGCCATTATGGTGGCTATGGAGTGTGCGTCAGCCCTCAAGCGTTCACGTGCTGAAATGGCCGCTCAAGGTGACTAAACATGCTAATGGATGCTTGTTACTAGCTATGTCTGCACTGGCTATGGAGGAGTAAAGCTTATGCACGATGACCCGGGTAACGGGTCGTCGACGCGTCGTGACAAGGTACGGGCCTGGTTAGACCAGGCCCGTTTCTTTACGGAAGAGGTGTACAGTTCGCGCTATCGGGGAGCTATTGCTCGGGCGCGACGCGACGAAGACGACCTGTTTATGCTGTTAGTATTTTCCGAAATGATGGGGCTACAGAATCCTGCCTCTTACTACACCCTTGAGCTGCAGCCACTGCTGCTTGAGCGTTTTCACGACTGGCACACGCGGATGGGAATGGAGCACTCACCGCTGGATCATTTTCGCTGCTGTTAGTAGAAATTAAACATTGGGGAACGCTATGCAAGCAGTACTTAACCGTCGGCTATTGTGGGTCGGTGGCAAAGGGGGCGTGGGTAAAACCACCGTAGCGGCTTCGTTAGCGGTGCTTGCCGCTAGTCGGGGGAAGCGGGTATTGGTGGTCTCCACAGACCCCGCG
Organism: Halomonas sp.; assembly: GCF_011050415.1. Classification (GTDB taxonomy): domain Bacteria; phylum Pseudomonadota; class Gammaproteobacteria; order Pseudomonadales; family Halomonadaceae; genus Vreelandella. The sequence goes on along the minus strand of NZ_DRFS01000013.1, from coordinate 156,537 downwards.
CACAGCTTAGGCGATGTATTTGATCGTGAGCTGGGCGATGTGCCACGCCGCCTGCTACCCAACCTTGATGCTATGGAAATCGACCCTGACATTGAGGTAGAGGCTCATTTACAGCGGGTCACGCAGCAGATGCGCCGCTACGCTGCTCCTGAAATGATGCAGGAGTTAGAGCGCCAGATGCGTCTTACCCGTCAATCGCCGGGCACCCAGGAAGCTGCATTGTTAGAGCGTTTGGCGCGCTTGATGATCGATGACACGGCGCCCTACGACTTGATCATTTTCGATACCGCGCCGACGGGCCATACGCTAAGGCTTCTAACGTTACCCGAAGCCATGGCCGCCTGGACCGATGGTTTGCTGGCCCACAATCGTAAATCTGCCGAGTTAGGCAAAGTATTAGGCCACCTCACTCCTAAACGCGGTCGTGATGTGGCAACCCCTTTTGACGATCCTACCGAAGACCCACTAGATGATTTAGACGAGCGTACCCGCGATGTCGCTAAAACGCTGATCAACCGACGGCGTTTATTTCATCAAGCACGACGCCGGATTGAAGACCCCGAAGCGTGCAGCTTTCTGTTTGTCATGACACCCGAGCGCCTTCCTATTCTGGAGACAGATCGAGCCGTGCGGGCGCTGGAGGACGTGCATATACCCGTTGCAGGCACGCTGATTAACCGAGTGATACCTGCCGATGCGGACGGTTCTTTTCTGCAAGCACGCAGAGAGCAGGAGGCGAGTTACTTGGCGCGCATAGATACGCTGTTTGCACGTTTACCGCGACCCACCTTGCCCTGGTTACCGACTGATGTTCAGGGTATTGAAGTGCTAGAAATGTTGGCAGGTAAACTCGAGCAGCAGGGCTTTTAATGCGGGTATTACTGTTATCTGCTTATGAAGCCGTAAGTCACCGCTATTGGGCGCAGAGTTTAATGGCGCAGTTTGATGACATTGAGTGGACGTTATTGACCCTGCCGCCACGCCACTTTGCCTGGCGCATTCGCGGTAACCCCTTGAGTTGGATGTTAAAAGAGCACGACACTCTGAGCCAGTCGTTTGATGTGGTGCTGGCCACTTCCATGGTGGATCTTGCCACGTTGATCGGACTTTTTCCTCATCTTGGCCAAGTAAAAAAGGTCGTCTACTTTCATGAAAACCAGTTTGCCTATCCGGAATCAAGCGATCAGATGCCGCAAGTGGAAGCCAAAATGGTTAACCTCTATACGGCGCTAGCCGCGGATAGCTTGGTATTTAACAGCGCCTACAACCGCGACTCCTTTATTGATGGTGCGCGGGCCTTTTTGAAAAAGATGCCAGAAAATCTCCCCGCCGCTAAACCATTGGAAGCGCTCCGCGCGCGGGCCAAGGTATTGCCGGTGCCCATTGCCGATAGCTCAGCGCCTCGCCAGCAACTGGCTGTTAAACAAACAGTGCCACGGCGTATCCTCTGGAATCATCGCTGGGAGTATGACAAAAATCCCGATGACTTCTTTGCCGTACTGTTTGCCTTAAGTGAGGCTGGGGTGGCGTTTGAACTGGCGGTATTGGGTCAGCGCTTTCGCCAAACACCGGCTATTTTTGAGGAGGCGGAGCAGCGGCTGGCAACGCATATTGTCGCCTGGGGGCCGCAGCCAGAGGCGGCGTATCGTGAGCTGCTGGATAGCGCTGGCATTGTGGTGTCGACCACCTGGCACGAGTTTCAGGGCTTGGCAATTATGGAAGCAGCCCAGCGTGGGGCGCTGCCATTAGTGCCGGATAGGCTCTGCTTTCCTGCGCTTTACCCTGCCGCCTATCGCTATGATGGCACCCGGGAAGGGCTTTACACACGGCTTTACGATTGGCTAACTGACCCGAGTAGTTGTCCTGAACGCCTTGATACTAAAGCTTGGGAGTGGCCCGCTTGGCGCGAGGCTTATCATCAGTTGTTAGGGGCCTCAAGTCGCTAATCAAGTCGGTCTAAACGCCGCGTCGGCCAGTGCACTACGGCGGTATGGCGGCGCATCTTTTGCGCAAGCTTAGGGTGTTCACGGCGAATGACCTGCTCTGCAAAATCCGACAGAAAGTGTGATTTAAGCTCTGCACGGGCGCGGTCAACCCCGCTATGCTGGTAGGGCGTTGACGCCAGCAGCATAAAGCCATCGTCTGGAATTCTCCCTGCGCGCATATTGGCGTCAATGATGGTGGCTGCTGTACCAATGGGCGCCGCTAAATCAGGCCCGTAAGGCCCAATAATCAAAGCAGTATTGGGCAGGTGTAAGAAATCAAAACCACGACCAATGCAGATCACCCATTCGCGGTGCTCAATATCCAGCTCTCGCTCGACTCCCCTCAGTTCGCTTATATGGGCAAGGTTGCCTTCCAGTAGCGGTAGCAGATCACGCTGCATGTGAAGGGGCATATCGGGGCATATGGCATTCAATTGGCTGTTCAATCCTTCGGGTGCATGCCCCACCCATTCACTGACATCTAGGGTGGCACCGTTGTGACCATGAATAATCAGCGCATCGCTGTCGGTTTCAAAGCCACATACGAGTGGGTAAACCTCTCGGTGGTCTTGTCCAAATAGTTTGCCTGCTTGTTCGGCAATCCCATAAGCGTGGGCTTTAGCGGCCTGTGTATCACAGTTAAACCCGGCGCAGCCACGGGCTTGGTTGCCACGGGAAAAGTGATAGGTGATCAGCATTAGCGTGCTGCGCCCCGCCTTAGCGGCATCAATTACCGTCTCGGTCAGTAGTTCTCCTAAGTAGGGCCAGCCCAGATCAAAAATGCCGCCCAGGTTACGAAACGGAGTAATGATCCCTAACGGTGTGCGGGTAGCGTGGGGAATATGAATGCGCCCATCCATGCACTTCATTACTACAATGGAGGTCGGGTGCTGCGCCATATAGCGTTGCCGAGCCAGCCATGCGCCGGGGCTACAGAAGTGCTCGGCATGTTGCTTGGAGAGGTCCAGTAGCGCATCGATACGCCGCTCAATGGGCTGGTCGTGTAGCAGCTTGGCGGGGGTAGGCATGGAGGACTCCGTCTATGCGAGTTCGGTTTTGTCTTTATAGTCGCACAAATCCTCGATAATGCAGCTACCACAGCGTGGCTTGCGGGCAATGCAGGTGTAGCGGCCGTGCAGGATCAGCCAGTGATGAGCATCTTGCAAAAATGCTTTTGGCACATGGCGGAGTAACTTCTGCTCCACCTCAACGACGTCTTTCCCCTTGGCAATACCGGTGCGATTGGAGACACGAAAAATATGCGTATCCACCGCCATGGTGGGGTGTCCAAAGGCAGTGTTAAGAATCACATTGGCGGTTTTGCGGCCGACGCCAGGCAGGGCTTCCAACGCTTGGCGAGTGCTGGGCACTTCACCATCGTGCTGATTGACCAGAATGTGGCAGGTTTTCATCAGGTTTTCGGCTTTGGTGTTATACAAGCCGATGGTTTTAATGTGTGCCTTCAGTTCATCAATACCCAGGTCAATAATCGCCTGGGGAGTATTGGCAACGGGATAGAGACGTGCGGTGGCTTTATTCACCCCAACATCGGTGGCTTGAGCGGAAAGTAGCACCGCAGCCAGCAGCTCAAAGGGCGTATTCCAGTTAAGCTCAGTAGTGGGGTGGGGGTTCTCTGCCTGAAGGCGAGCAAAAATTTCATGACGCTTTTGGGCATTCATGGCGGGTCTCTTTATTTATACGAGCGATGTTATATAAGCGATTAATGACGCATGCGGTTATTTAATCGTGCCGGTAACCCTTACGCGACGCTCAACCCGTGGGGTGGCTGCGACTGGCCGGGCGCGGGCAATGCTGCGTTGATCAATGACGTTTTTCAGGGCAATCAACATGCCTGCCACAAAGAAAGCGCCGGGCGGCAGCACAAAAAACAGAAACTGGTAGTCGTCGGCAATGGTTAGTTGCCAATTGGCCGCTTGTGGTCCAAACAGGAGCGCCATGTCGCTAAATAGCGTGCCTTGGCCTAGCAGCTCCCGAAGGGCACCCATTACCACTAGTACCGCAGCAAAACCTAACCCCATCATAAAGCCATCAATGGCGGCTGGTAGTACCGGCTGGCGTGAGGCAAAGGCGTCGGCACGGCCAAGAATGGCGCAGTTGGTGACGATCAGCGGAATAAAAATACCCAGCACTTGATAGAGCGGGTAGGCGTAGGCAGCCATTAGTAGCTCGGCGCAGGTGACAAAAGCAGCAATCACCATCACAAAAGCAGGTAGGCGCACAGCATTAGGTACTTGGTTGCGAATCAGCGAAATCGCCGTGCTGGCGCCGACCATCACCAGTAGCGTGGCGATTGCCAAGCCCAGCGCATTGACCACGCTGCCGCTCACCGCTAACAGCGGGCAGAGCCCCAGTAGTTGGACGAGCGCGGGGTTATTCGACCAGAGCCCATCACGGGCCAGTTGGCGCCATTGGCTTATTGGACTGAGGCTCATGTGCCGGGCTCCTCAAGTGTCATCGGTAGTGGCGTGTCGGCGACGTATTGCAGCGCGCTGTGAACGGCATTCACCACGGCGCGAGGCGTAATCGTCGCCCCGGTAAAGGCGTCAAAGTGACCACCATCTTTACTCACTGCCCACCCCCCTTGCGGCAAACTCTCAAGCCCCATACCATTAAACTGGGTAATCCAGTCGCTGCGGCGGCGCTCAATGTCATCGCCTAGCCCCGGTGTTTCCTGGTGTTGGGTAACCCGCACGCCGCTAATACGCTGTTGCTGGTCAATGCCAATAAGTAAGCGGATTTCGCCGTTATAACCTTGCCGCGTTACCACGGGAAAGATTATCGCACTGTTGTCCTGATCATTAACCCACCAGCCTTGGCTTTCGCCTTGCAGCCCTAGTGCTTCCGGATTGGCAAGGGTAAAGGTGTTTTCCAACACCTGGGTGACCGGTATATTTGCCAGGGTTTGGGGTAACACCTCTTGAAGCTGGCGGTGTTGGTAAGCTAACTGATGATGGGCGATGCGCTCGGCGGTTAGTGCGCGGGTTAACGCTACGCTACCTGCTGTTACCAGGGCAAAAGCGCCTAAGGCGAGGGCGCCGCGCTGCATGGCTTGAAACAGCGTCATGGCTGCTCTCCCTGCTTTACTGGCTGGGCTTTTCGCTGACCAGTGGGGCGGGGCACGCTATAGATATCCAATAGCGGCACGCACAGGTTCATCAGCAAGACTGCAAACGCCACCGCGTCAGGGTAGCCACCGAAGGTGCGAATAATAATAACCAACGCGCCGATGCCTGCCCCATAAATCAGTTTTCCCTGTCGGCTGCTCGCGGCGGAAACGGGGTCGGTGGCAATAAAGAACGCCCCGAATAGCGTTGCCCCAGTCAGTAGGTGAAACAGCGGTGAAGCGAAATGACTTGGGTCGCTTAGGTAAAATAGCGTCGCCAGTACCACCACGCTGCCCAGCATCGCTACCGGGATATGCCAGCTAATTATCCGCTTTGCTAGCAGTAGTACACCACCCGCTAACCACGCAATCCCCACCCATCGCCAGGCACTCAGGGTGCCCTCGGGCAATGGATTGGTCGCCCAAAACTCACTGGCAAGCAGGGCGCCGCCTTTATGCTTAAAGGCATCAAGCGGCGTGGCGCCACTTAAACTATCCAGTTGGGTGGTCGGCAGCGATCCAGCAATTTGGCTCCAGAAGCCGCTCGGTATGAGCGCTTGGGGGGGTGCCCATAGTGTCATGTAGGTAGGGAAGGAAACTAACAGCAGCGCATAACCCACCATGGCAGGGTTGAAGGGGTTGTGGCCTAAGCCGCCGTAGAGCTGTTTGGCGACGACTATCGCTGCGACCATACCGACCAAGATTAGCCACCAAGGGCTAGCTGGGGGCAGCGATACACCCAATAAAATCCCAGTAAGTAGGGCGCTTGAGTCATTCAGCGTTACCCGGATGGGGCGTTTGCGTAAATGCAACAACGTTGCTTCAAGGGCGACCCCAAAGGTGGCGGCAAGCAAGACATTACTGATCACCCCAAGACCAAAAAAATAGCTCATGGTGGCGATGCCGGGCAGCGTCGCAACGATTACCCAGCGCATTAAGCTCGCGGTGGGTGGTATCGCAGCGGAGTTGTCGCCGTTCACCTGAGAGGCGTGCATCATGCTCATGGTGATTCCTTACTGGACTGCTGTTCGCGCGCTTGGGCAAGCTGTAACTCCGCCGCCCGTAAATTCTCCTGAGCGGTGGCAAGCTGCATTTCTAAATCATCTAAGGACTGCTTAGGGTCTTCCTGGGCCACTCGCGCCAAGGTCTTTTCCGCCTTTTTAACCGATGCTTTGGCAGCAGCATGGGCAATTCGCAATCCGCGTAAATCAACTGTATCGCTGCTGGCGGCGGCGCTAGTGGACATGCGGCGCTGTTGCGCTTGGCGCGCTTCACGGCGTGCCTGTTTTTCAGCCTCTTCCCGAGCAAGCCGCGCTTGGCGGAACTCGAAACGGTGTTTGGCGTACTCTGCCTTTGCTGCCTCAATGCGTTGCAAGCGTATCCGGCTTTTGGCATCGCGGTAATCTACCACCAGTGGAATATGGCTGGGACAGACGTAGCTGCAGGCGCCGCACTCGATGCAGTCAAACAGATGGTAGCGCGCCAGTTTTGCATCGTCTTGGGCGCGGGCGTACCAGTGCAACTGTTGCGGTAGCAGGGCAACCGGGCAAACGCTTTCGCACTCGCCGCAGCGGATACAGGGTGATTCCGCTGGAGGCGCGGGTAGTTCATCAATAGTGGCAGCAATTAAACAATTGGTGAGTTTTGTAACCGGCGTGTCTAGCGATAGCAGCGGTGAGCCCATCATCGGGCCGCCCTGAATAACCTGATGTAGCCCTGACGGGTTCAGCCCCGCTTGTTCCAGCAGCTCTTTTACAGAGGTGCCCAACCGCACCCAGCGATTGCCGGGCTGAGCAATCGCATCGCCGGTCAAAGTGACAATCCGGGAAATCAGTGGCTGACCATCGCGTACCGCCTGCAAGATCGCTAGCAGGGTGCCAGGGTTATGGCACAGCACACCGACATCCGCGGGTAAACCGCCGCTGGGCACATCAAGGTCTAACAGTTTTTTAATCAGTTGACGCTCGCCGCCGCTGGGGTAGCGGGTGGCAATGACGGTTAGCTCAACAGGCACGGGTTGGCTATTCGTTTGATCGTGTTGCAGCTCGCGTTGCAGCGCTTCAATGGCCTCGGGTTTATTATCCTCAATGCCAATAATGATATGCGGCGCGCCGCACAGTTTGGCGATGATCTGCGCGCCTTCGAGCACCTCAGCAGGGTAGTGGCGCAGGGTAAGATCATCCGCTGTGATATAGGGCTCGCACTCGGCGGCGTTGATGACCAGTGTGTGAATAGCATGGCGCTCGACCACCCGCGCTTTAATATGCGAAGGGAAACCTGCACCACCCAGCCCAACAATGCCGCTCTCACTTAGGCGTGTGAGTAGTGCTTCGTGGGCAGCGCTTTGCCAATCAAGGTGAGGCAGCCGTTGCCACTCGTCTTGCCCATCACCTTCGATGGTAATGTGTGTGGCGCTAATCTCGCCTACCGTACCGCTAATAGTGGCGTGTAAGTCACTTGAGATCATGCCCTCACGTTTAGCTACCACACTGCCTACTTTTACCACGTCGCCCAACACAACGCAGGGGGTTGCGGGCTGGCCGCTGTGCTGCTGAAGCGGAAGAACTACTCGTTTGGGCAGTGGCGCTTCAATCAGCGCTGCTTGATTGGAGCGCTGTTTGCGCTGTGGTGGGTGAATGCCACCGGGGAAATCATAAGCGCTCGACATGAACACCCCCTGATGCACTAATACGGTCGCTGACAATCACATGGGATGAAGGCATGATGGCCGGCTGCCACTGGGTTAGCGGTGTTGAGCGAGGCAGCATATCAATACAGTCAATCGGGCAGGGATCAAGGCAGAGATCGCAGCCGGTACACTCGTCTTCAATAACGGTATGCATTAGCTTGGCGGCCCCAATAATTGCATCGACCGGGCAGGCCTGAATGCATTTCGTGCAGCCAATACACTCTGCTTCGCGAATAAACGCTACTTTGGCTTCGCTCTGAGCTTCACCATCAAGAGGTTCAGCTTCACGGCCGAGAAGATTGGCTAGGGCGTGAATCGTCGCTTCGCCGCCGGGTGGGCATTTATTCAGCGCATCGCCCTGATTGATGGCTTCGGCGTAAGGGCGGCAGCCTGGGTAGCCGCACTGACCGCACTGAGTTTGCGGCAGTAGCGCATCAATTTGCTCAACCAGCGGGTTATCTTCACGCTTGAAACGTTCGCTGACCACGCCCAGCAGGGCACCAAAGCCGATACCTAAGCCGGTTAATACCGCCACTGCGCTAATGATATTAATAGCACTGAACGTGTCACTCATTGTCTGCGACCTTCATCCCTGTACCAACCCTGAAAACCCGAGGAACGCCAGCGACATAAGGCTGGCGGTAACCATGGCAATCGCCGCGCCCTGGAATGGCTTAGGAATATCCGCCCCTGCCAAGCGCTCACGCATGGCGGCAAATAGTACCAAAATCAGCGAGAACCCAAGTGCTGCCCCCAACCCATATAGAGTGGTATGAAAAAAGCTGAGCTCACGGTTCAGTGATAGCAGCGCAACCCCCAACACCGCACAGTTGGTGGTGATTAACGGCAGGAAAATGCCTAACACTTGGTGTAGCAGCGGACTCAACTGACGTACCATGATTTCGGTAAACTGCACGACGGCAGCAATCACAACAATAAAGCTAATAGTGCGCAGATAAGTAATATCTAGTGGCACCAGCAGACCATGATAAACCACGAAACTAGCCGCCGATGCCAACGTCAGCACAAAGGTGGTGGCCAGGGACATGCCCATGGCCGATTCCAGTTTATTGGAGACACCCATAAACGGGCACAGGCCCAAAAACTGAACCAGCACAAAATTGTTGACCAATGCAGTGCTGATCAAAATGATAAATAATTCACTCATGGCGGTGTACTGTAGGAAGAAATGGTGGTGTTGGCTAATTCAGGCGTATATGCCCTGGCGCAATCTCGTCCTGCTGCTTTGGCAGCATAAAGCGCTTGGTCTGCGGCCGTCATCAGTCCGCTTGGAGTGATAACGCCTTCGATACCCAATTGGCTAATACCAATGCTAACTGATACAGAGTGAGTTACTGGTGAGACTTGGTGGGGTATGGCGAGGCCTTTAATAGCATCACCAAGTACTTGGCTCTTCAATATTGCTTGATCTAAATCAGTGTTTGACAGTATTGCGCTGAACTCTTCACCCCCCGTGCGTGCGATAAAAAAGCCCTGGTCTTTTGCAACATCACTCATGGCTTGCGCTACCCATTGCAAACAGACATCGCCTTCTGGATGACCATAGTGGTCGTTGAATAATTTGAAGTGATCAATATCGATCATCATTACGGAAAGAGGGTGATGATGGATGCTTGTTTGATCAACCTCTTTGTTTAGTTGTTGATCAAATAGGCGGCGATTAGGTAACCCCGTTAATGGGTCATGGGTAGAAAGCTCGATTAACTCGGCATTGAGCTGTTGTTGACGCTTAAACTGTAATTGAAAAGCACGCGCTAGCATGCCTATTTCATCACTGCGCGTTAACATGTTGTTGGATAAATCCGCATTGCCACTCACGTGTTGGGTAAACTGAGTTAGGTTCCTGAGAGGTTTAAGCACAATTTTTTGCAATAATAGAAGCACAAGGCCAATCACCAAAAGCATTAAGCACGCAGTCCAAATAAGCACGTAGCGAAACGTTGCTAAGCTGGTCAAGTAATGGGTGCGTTCCAACTGCGTTCCCAGCGCTATCTGCTCATTAATCGGGTAGGAAGGCAAATAGCGTTGCGCTTGTATCGTGTTACCGATAATGGTCGTTACATCAGTATGATTAGCATCCCCATTAACCATCGATAGGGTAATGGGAAGCCCCGTAAATTCCTCCATTAGCGTTAGCCACTGCTCGCCTATAGGGCGCACTTTAAATAGCCAACCTTGAGGCGTACCGCTTTGATCGGTACGCAGAATAGGCGTCGAAGCTACCATCAACGGAGGTGTGCCTGAGTAGAGAACACTTTTTCCCTGCTGAGGATCTTCAGCGATAGATGCCTGCATCGCATGAATCAATGGTGTCGTCCAGCGGCATTCACGCTCACTGGTTTGGCAGGTTTGGTATTGATTAGTTACTGGATTAATGCCAGCTAAAAAATATACGTCGCCATTGGTATTAAAGAATGCCATCAACTGATAGCGCATCTCTTCAAACATTTGCTGACTAAAGTTGGTGTCGGTGTAACCAGGGTAGTCTCCCTGCACGAACTCGTAGGTATCGTCCCAATTCCCCCAGTCTCGCGCTTGAGCTAATAGTTGCTGCTGGCTCAGTTGAAGGCTCCGCTCTACTCGATCTAACTCTTGATCGACGCTCGCTCGTTCTTCCTCATGCAGTGCTGGAAATATTACCCACTTACTAAGAGCAAGCAACGATATTAGCGCAAGCAGTAACACACCACCCAAGGCAGCCAGAAAGCGAAAGCGAAATGATCGGGCAAAGCGTTGAGCCATAAAAGGTGCCTGAGCGAAGCGACAAAAATCCGTTAATCTAAAAAATAAAAGGGGCAAAGGCGGTTAGCCTCTGCCCCTTAGTTTTACGATATGCTGGTTAGGTAACCCGTTGGCCCGGTTCGGCGCCAGCATCGGGCGAGAGCAGATAAATGCCTGCTTCATTTGCTGAGGCTAGCACCATGCCTTCCGACATGCCAAAACGCATTTTACGAGGCGCCAAGTTGGCGACCATCACTGTCAAACGACCTTCCAGCGCTTCCGGCGCGTAGGCGGAACGAATGCCGGAAAATACATTGCGGGTTTCGCCACCTAAATCGAGGGTTAGCTGCAATAGCTTATCAGCACCTTCGACATACTGGGCTTTGACGATTCGCGCAATGCGTAGGTCGACCTTGGCAAAGGCTGCAAAGTCGATCTCTTCAGCGATGGGGTCTTCTGCCAGAGGGCCTTTAGGCGCCTCTTTGAGTTTTTGCTCTTCCACTAAATCTTCCTTCGACGCTTCAATCATCGCGTCAATTTTATCACGCTCAACACGCGTCATCAGCGGTTTGAATTTGTTGATTGAGTGATTGGTCAGCACCGTTTGGCGCGTGTGCCAGTCAAGTGACTCAACGTTAAGAAACTGACGGGCCTCTTCGGCCATCGCGGGAACGATGGGGGCTAAATAGACCATCAGCTGGCGGAACAGATTAATGCCGACGGAACATATCTCTAGTACATCGTTATCGCGTCCATCCTGCTTGGCCAGCGCCCAGGGCTCTTTGTCAGCAATATAAGTATTGGCCTCGTCCGCCAATTCCATAATTTTCCGCATTGCCCGGCTAAATTCACGTGCTTCGAAGTCTTCGGCAATATCATCACCGGCAGCAATGAAACGCGCTACCATTTGCGGTTCAGCGCAATGTGCTGAAAGATCTCCACCACCGATCTTTTTAACGAAACCGGCGCAGCGGCTGGCAATGTTGACTACCTTGCCGACTAGGTCGGAGTTTACCCGCGCGGCAAAATCGTCCAAATTCAAATCCAGATCATCAACTTTGGAAGTAAGCTTGGCGGCAAAGTAGTAGCGCAAGTACTCCGGGTTAAGATAATCGGCGTAGGTGGCTGCTTTGATGAAGGTGCCGCGAGATTTCGACATTTTAGCGCCGTCTACCGTCAGGAAGCCGTGACAGTTAACCGCGGTGGGCGTGCGCAAATCAGCACCGTGCAACATAGCGGGCCAGAACAAGGCGTGGAAGTAGACAATGTCCTTGCCGATAAAGTGATACACCTCGGCGTTAGAGCCTTTCTTCCAGTAGCTGTCGAAATCGATGCCTTCACGATCACACAGGTTCTTGAAGCTCGCCAAATAGCCGATCGGCGCGTCCAGCCAAACGTAGAAGTATTTGCCGGGCGCGTCGGGGATTTCAAAGCCAAAGTAGGGCGCGTCTCGGGAGATGTCCCACTCATTAAAGCCAGACTCAAACCACTCCATCAGCTTATTACGGATTTGCGGCTGAACATGGCCGTCGTCAATCCAGCGCTGTAAGAAGTCAGCAAAATCAGGAAGCTTAAAGAAGTAGTGGGTAGAGGTGCGTACTTCGGGCGTGGCGCCTGAAATAGCCGACACTGGATTGATCAAGTCAGCGGGAGTGTAGGTAGCGCCACACTTCTCGCAGTTGTCGCCGTACTGATCATCGGCGCCACACTTGGGGCAAGTACCTTTAATAAAGCGATCCGCCAGAAACAGACCTTTCTGCGGATCAAACATCTGCTCAATATCGCGGGTGGCGATATGGCCTTTGTCACGCAGGCGCTTATAGATCATCTCGCTGAAATGGCGATTTTCCGTGGAGTGAGTCGAGTGGTAGTTATCGAATCCGACGCCAAACCGGGAAAAATCCGTTTGGTGGTCGTTGGAAACTCGCTCAATTAGCGCTTCTGGGGTAATTCCTTCTTGCTCAGCACGCAGCATGATAGCGGTGCCATGGGCGTCATCGGCACAGACGTAGTAGCACTGTTGACCACGGCTTTTCTGAAAACGTACCCAGATATCAGTCTGGATATACTCAAGCAAGTGACCGAGGTGAATGGCTCCGTTGGCGTAGGGGAGCGCGCTAGTCACCAAAATGTTGCGCGTGGCAGTAGTAGACATGGTGAAGGTTAATTCCGATTGAATAAGAGTGCCGGTAAGGCGATGACAAAAAAACCGGCGAAGTAACTATACGGCTTCGCCGGTGACGCTGCTTTCGACAGTAATTAATACAGTGCTTGCTCTTCTTGAACTACTTCGCGGAGCAGCTCTAAAAATAGTTTATCAGCCTCAGAGTGCTCCGCAGGATCTTCAGGAATATGCACGCTAGTGGTGTCGGAGATTTCGTTAGCAATCCGCGCCATGGCTGCTGGGCTGTTGCCTTCGGTCAGCTGTTGACGAGCAATCGCCAGCGACTGTTCGAGAATCTTAGGCTCTTGCAATAGCTTGCGTATAAAGCCACGCAGCTCATTGATGACACGTGTTTTCTGAATTTCTGAACCGGACATGGGAGTCTCCTCAGGGTCGTGATTGACGTTGATATCAAACAGGACCAATTAATGCCTTGACCATAGCATTTTTTCCGCCAACCGGCATGAGTTGCCTGATATTAAAATGAGCGCGTAAAGCATCAGATTAAAGCGCGAATTTAGAGCGTCAGGCGACCGGCTTTATGCTTAACAGGGTTTGCATACTGAGCAAGCCAATAAGGCCGCAACGCTTCAGGTACATCGGCAAGGCGAGCGTTGAACCGCTCTCTATCCTGTCGAGTGATCGTTTTACGTGCCACCAGTTCAGGCGCCTCACCCAATGCCTCCAGCGCTAAATAGTGGCTTGGAAACAGGCGATAGCCGCCAATGACCTGGCGATCAATTTCAGCCGCCACTTCATCGGGTGTTTCCATGTCCGCACCAACCGGGCTGCCAAAGTGTAGCCGCACCCGTCCTTTCGAGCCGGTAATACCCGACACGATAGAGCGAATATCTTCAAATTCGCTTTTAGCGTAGCTACCTTGCGTTTCGATATCGTGCAGCTCTTGCGCTTTTTGTACATCGCAAGGGTCATATTCATAGCTGATTGAGACGGGTACCAGCTTCAGCTCTTCAATGGCCTCGCCAAATACCATGTCTCGCTCAGAGGCACGCCTTGCCATGGTTAACATCTTGATGATAGCCGGCTCAGTATGGTCGATACCGTTTTTTGCGCGTCCTTCGCGTTGGGCCATCCAAATCGAGTGCTGATCTTCGGTAATTGTATGGCGAATATAGGCGGAAAGCTGATGGTAGGCGGCGAGCATCGCACGCTTGCCCCGCGCACTGCGCGGCACAATAAAGCTTTTATTGAGTCGCATTAGATCGGTAACGTAGGGCTTTTTCAGCAGATTGTCACCGATGGCAATACGCACCGTATCGCGGTTCGCCTGATACAGGGCATAGTTAACAAATGCAGGATCTAAGGAGATATCGCGATGATTGCCAATAAATAGGTAGGCGCCCTGAGGTTCGAGTTTGTCTAGCCCAGTGACTTCAAATGCATCTGTCGTGGTACGAATCATGCGCTCCATATAATGAGCAATGCGCATTTGAAATTCGTAAACCGTGGACACATCTTTAACTTCACGTCGTATAGCACGGCTGGCAAAAACACGTGCCAGTGACGGCGCCCAGCGCGCTAAGCGCGGAAGTCGAAAACGTGTGAGCGCATCCAGCAGCTCGTTATCCCGTGAAAGCCTAGCAAGCACATCGGCCACTTCATGATCCATAAAAGGCCGAATCTCGGCCCACGGGTCTGTCTCTGTAGAAGCGTTGAGAGCGTTGTTGTGATGAGTCATGCGAACCGTTGGATAATAAAAAAATAAGTATCGATTAATAGCATCGAGGAGAGAAGGCTATCAAGCCCTTAAAACTATAGAGCCTCTATTGCGCGGCGGGTTCCCGCTGCGTCTCGCCGCCGAGCCACTCTAACAAGCGGGGAACATCCGTAGATAGCGCTTGTGCCATTAAAATAAAGTCCGTTTCCAGGCGGGCAAGGGCATCATCCCCGTCGTCAGCGTGATCAGCCTCTTCAATCAGTGTATCGCCAAAGCGCAACGACTTCAGCGCCAAGTCATCATGTAGCACAAAGCTTAAACGTCCTTCCAGGCTGATAGCGAGCTTGCTGGCTTGGCGGCCGCTTTCAAGCAGTTGCTGGATCTCATCGCTATCCAAATCGACTTGGCGTGCGCGTAGTACGCCATCATCGCCTTTGGCTTTGAGTTCCACCTGATCGCCAAGCTGTAAATCCGCAGGGCGGCTTGCCACATCGCCCAGCCAAGTCGTCATAGCGCGCATCGGCAGCGTTTGCGAGCTTAGCGGAGTGACTTTTAAACTGCCCAGCGTTTCACGCAATAAATCCAGAATATCTTCAGCACGTGTACGCGAACTGGCATTGATGCCGATCAACTGGCCGCGAGTGTCCCACCACAGGTCAATTTTCTGGCTACGAACGAAGGCGCGGGGCATTAAGCTCTCGGTAACCTGCTCTTTAAATGCGGTCTTCTCTTTGCGGGTCACTTTACGGCCTTCACTGGCCTCAATGTCGGCAACCATCTCGTCGACCTCCTCTTTTACGACAGAGGCGGGTAATAAGCGCTCCTGACGTAGAGCGGAGAGCAGCCGATGTGACTGAATTTCGTGAACGAGTTGGCCCGAGCCTAAACGTCCTGCGGGCGCTGTCCAGCCGAGGCGCCGCGCGTCGGCATTGCCGAGTGGTTTTGCGGAGTGCTCTTGTAAAGCGCTAGCGAGCGCATCGCTGGATAGTTCGGGCGCGTCGTGCAGGCGATATAAATGCAAGTGCTTAAACCACATGAGGCCAATCCTGTTCAAAAGGTGGCACATTATGGCGAAAGCGGGGCATTCCTACCAGCATGCTTACGCCAATCAACATTGTTGCATGCGTTTCAAACTTATGTTTGATTGAGCCATATGCTAACTAAATAGGAAGAAGTGTGATGACGATATCGCTTTCGCGGGTTCAATTACGTGTTCGGGGTTTTCATCTAGATGGCTACGGGCATGTGAATAACGCTCGCTATTTGGAATTTATGGAAGAGGGGCGCTGGGACTATTTTGACCAGCACCCGAAGATGATTAATGAACTCCAGCAAGCTGGGCGTGCGTTTGTCGTGGTAAATTTAAACATTGACTATCTAGCCGCTGCGCGTCACGGCGATGATTTAGAAATTATGACCGGAATTGTTGACGTTGGTGAGCGCAGTGGCCTCTGCCATCATCGCATTGTGCGTAAAGACGGCACGTTAATTGCCCAAGCGGATTTGACCTTTGTACTGCTTGATATGCGGGCGAATAAAGCCACCGCGATAGAGGGAGAGGTGCGTGAGACGCTGCGCGCGTTAACGTTGCCGAAAGAAGCATTTACACCCTAAAAGGCTTTGGTGAGCTCCCTGGCTGCCCTTGCCGCTTTTGCGGTGGTATGATGGCGAAGTATTTGCGCGCCGCTCTAGCCTATTTTAGGGCGGTGTTTTTAAGCGCTTTCAACTCTCGCAGTGCCAATGCAGTGCAAAGGATCTGACTTTCATGGGTGACATCGCCAGAGAAATCTTGCCCGTCAATATTGAAGACGAGCTCAAACAGTCGTATCTCGACTATGCGATGAGCGTCATTATCGGTCGCGCGCTTCCAGATGTGCGCGATGGCCTTAAACCGGTTCACCGGCGTGTGCTATTTGCCATGCATGAACTGGGTAATGATTGGAATAAACCGTACAAGAAGTCGGCGCGTGTCGTCGGCGATGTCATCGGTAAATACCATCCGCACGGCGATAGCGCGGTTTATGACACCATCGTACGTATGGCTCAGCACTTTTCGATGCGCCATGTGCTGGTCGACGGCCAGGGTAACTTCGGTTCTATTGACGGGGATAACGCAGCCGCCATGCGTTACACCGAGGTGCGTATGTCGCGCCTTGCCCACGAACTGCTTGCTGACCTGGAAAAAGATACCGTCGATTGGGTCGATAACTACGACGGTACTGAACGTATCCCCGCTGTCCTACCTACCAAAACGCCCAATTTGCTGATCAATGGTTCATCGGGTATTGCGGTCGGTATGGCAACCAATATTCCGCCGCACAATATGCGTGAAGTGATTGACGGCTGTTTAGCCTTAATCGACGACTACACGCTGACGGTGGATGACTTGATGGAGTATATCCCTGGGCCTGATTTCCCCACCGGGGCGATTATTAATGGTCGCGCGGGTATTTTGTCGGCGTATCGTACCGGGCGTGGGCGTATCTATGTACGTGCCTGCCACACCATTGAACATCATGATAAAACCGGTCGCGATCACATCATTATCTCTGAGTTGCCGTATCAGGTGAACAAAGCGCGGCTGATTGAGAAAATCGCCGAGCTGGTAAAAGAGAAAAAGATTGAAGGCATCGCCGAACTGCGCGATGAGTCTGATAAAGACGGCCTGCGCGTGGTAATTGAAGTTAAGCGCGGTGAGTCCGGGGAAGTAGTGGTCAACAACCTGTTTGCCCAAACGCAGCTTCAGAACGTTTTTGGCATCAACATGGTGGCGCTGGAAAATGGCCAGCCGCGCACGCTCAACCTCAAAGAGATGCTGGAAGCCTTTATTCGCCACCGCCGCGAAGTGGTTACCCGTCGCACGCTGTTTGAGCTGAAAAAAGCCCGTGAGCGTGGCCATCTGTTGGAAGGCTTGGCCGTTGCTATCTCGAATATCGATGAAGTCATTGAGCTGATCAAAGCCTCACCCAATGCGGCCGAAGCACGTGAAAAACTGCTCGCCAAAGTCTGGCAGCCAGGCCAGGTTACCGCCATGTTGGAACGTGCGGGTGCCACGTCTTGCAAGCCGGAAGGCTTAGAAGAAGGCTTTGGTTTAAACACCGCGGCTACTTCTTATCGCCTTTCTCCTGCCCAAGCGCAGGCTATTCTAGAGCTACGTCTACACCGCTTAACGGGACTTGAGACCGAGAAGCTGCTCGATGAATACCTGACGATTCTTGAAAGAATTGCCGAGCTTACTGAAATTCTGGCGTCTCCTGATAGGTTGATGGAAGTGATCCGGGAAGAGCTGCACGCTGTGCGTGATCAGTTTGGTGATGATCGCCGTACTGAAATCCAGGCTAGCCACCTTGATCTTTCGATTGAAGATTTGATTACTGAAGAAGATATGGTGGTAACGGTGTCGCGTTCTGGCTATGCCAAGACCCAGCCGTTGTCGGATTATCAAGCTCAGCGTCGTGGTGGTCGCGGTAAATCCGCAACGGCCATGAAAGATGAAGATGTGATCGAACACCTGCTGGTGGCTTCTACTCACGATACCGTGTTGCTGTTCTCTAATCGCGGCAAAGTGTACTGGCTGAAAGTGTATGAAATGCCCAACGCCAGTCGTGGTTCGCGTGGCAAGCCGTTGGTCAATATGCTGCCGCTGGAAGAGGGGGAGGCGGTTAACGCCATCCTGCCGGTGCGTGACTACGATCCTGAGCACTACATCTTCTTCGCGACCGCTAAAGGCACTGTGAAACGCACTAGCCTTGAGCAGTTCTCGCGTCCTCGTAGCGTGGGGCTTATCGCCATTGATCTGGAAGAGGGCGATCGCTTGGTGGGTGCCGCAATTACTACCGGCAATGATCACGCCATGCTGCTGTCGTCTAACGGCAAGGCGATTCGTTTTGAAGAGGGCAATGCCCGGGCGATGGGTCGTACTGCACGTGGCGTGCGCGGTATGCGCTTAGCGGGTGATGCAGAAGTGATCAGCCTGATTATTCCCAAGAGTCAGCAGATTGATGCTGAAGCGGATGCCGAGGGTGAGACGCAGGATAATAGCCAAGAGAGTGCTGTCGTCGAAACCGCCGATGGTCAGATCTACATTATGACCGCCAGTGAAAATGGTTACGGCAAGCGGACGCGTCTGGAAGAGTTCCCGCTGCGTGGTCGTGGTGGCCAGGGCGTTATTGCCATGCAGACCAGTGAGCGTAACGGTTCCCTGGTGGCGGCAATGCAGGTTTATGACAGCGACGAAATGATGCTGATCACCGACCGCGGAACGCTCGTCCGTACCCGTGTTGAAGAGGTGTCGACTACCTCGCGTAACACCCAGGGCGTGATGCTGATTCGCCTCGGCAAAGAAGAAAAATTAGTCAAAACGGTTCGTGTTGATGAGCCCGCTGAAGTCGATCCAGTAGATCCAGAAGAGGGTGCTGAAGGCAGCCTTGAAGAGGGTCTGGAGGGCGCTCAGGCGAGCGAATCTTCCGATGGTGCACAGGAAGCGGGGACTGATGACACGTCACTATAATTTCTGCGCAGGGCCTGCGGCCCTGCCTGTAGCCGTACTTGAGCGGGCGCGGGAAGAGTTGCTGGACTATCAGGGGCGCGGCCTTTCTGTCATGGAAATGAGCCACCGTAGCGATGAATTTATCGCTATTGCCGAGTGTGCAGAAGCTGATTTCCGCCAGCTGCTAGGTGTGCCAAGTAACTATAAGGTGCTGTTTTTGCAGGGCGGCGCCAGCATGCAGTTTGCCATGCTGCCGATGAATCTGCTGGGGCAGGGCGGTAGCGCCAACTTTATCCAAACCGGCATCTGGGGCAAGAAAGCACTCAGCGAAGCCAAACGTCTAGGTTTTAGTTGTAATGTAGCCGCAAGCAGCGAACCCAATGGCCATATGGCAGTGCCTGGGCTCGAAGCCATTCAGGTTAGCGATGACGCGGCCTATCTGCATTACACCTCTAACGAAACGATTGGTGGTCTTGAGTTTGACTATACGCCACATGTGCAGCGTGCCGATGGCGCTAACGTGCCCTTGGTCTGCGATATGTCGTCGAATATTCTTTCGGGGCCAATCGACGTTGCGGATTTTGGGGTGATTTATGCCGGTGCGCAAAAGAATATTGGTCCTGCTGGATTAACGCTGGTCGTTGTGCGTGACGACCTAGTGGGTCACGTCACTCAGGGCACGCCTTCACTGTTTGATTATCAAATGCTGGCGGAAGCGGGTTCGATGGTGAATACACCGCCCACCTACGCTTGGTATTTGGCTGGCTTGGTGTTTGAGTGGCTGAAAGAGGATATCGGCGGGCTGGCGGCGATGGATGCTATCAATCAGCGTAAAGCCGATAAGCTTTATGCAGCGATTGATGCTAGCGAGTTTTATAGCAACCCGATAGCTCAAGCCAACCGTTCAAGAATGAATGTGCCCTTTGTTTTAGCCGATGCGGCACTGGATAAAGCATTCTTACAACAGGCCGATGCGGCGGGACTGCTTAATTTAAAAGGCCACCGTAGCGTGGGAGGTATGCGTGCCAGCCTGTATAACGCGGTGCCGGAGTCTGCGGTAGATGCGCTTATTGCGTTTATGGCGGATTTTGAACAAACAAGAGGCTAACCACCATGTCCGACACGTCGATCAATCTGGATGAGCTGCGCCAGCGAATCGATCAGCTCGATAGTGATATTCTGAATCTGATCAGCGAGCGCGCCAACTGTGCTCAGCAAGTGGCGCACGTAAAGCTTGCTGAAGATAAAGATGCGGTGTTCTATCGCCCTGAGCGCGAAGCACAGGTGTTGCGCCGCATCATGGCACTGAATAAAGGCCCGCTTGATTCAGAAGAGATGGCGCGCCTGTTTCGTGAAATCATGTCGGCGTGTTTGGCATTAGAGCAGCCGATCAAGGTGGCTTATTTAGGCCCTGAAGGAACTTTTACTCAGCAGGCAGCCCTCAAACATTTTGGCGCAAGTGCCGTAAGCCTGCCGATGGCAGCTATTGATGAGGTGTTTCGTGAGGTAGAGGCGGGCGCAGTGCATTATGGCGTCGTGCCGGTGGAGAACTCTACCGAAGGGGTGGTTAACCATACCCTTGATACCTTTATGGACTCTTCTATCAAAATTTGTGGCGAGGTGGTTCTACGAATTCACCATCACCTGCTGGTCAGCGAGACGACCCGCCGCGATAAAGTCTCGCGTATCTATTCACACCCGCAATCCTTTGGACAGTGCCGCAAATGGCTTGATGCGCACTATCCTCATGCTGAGCGTGTGCCGGTTTCATCGAATGCTGAAGCGGCCAAGCTGGTAAAAACAGAGTGGCACAGCGCTGCTATTGCTGGCGATATGGCGGCTAAGCTTTATGGCCTGGAGCATATCGCTGAAAAGATAGAGGACCGCCCGGATAACTCGACGCGATTTTTGATTATTGGTAACCAGGATGTACCCATGGCAGGAGAGGATAAAACTTCTATCGTGGTCGCCATGCGTAACCAGCCGGGTACCCTGCACGCGCTGCTTGAACCATTTCATCGTCACCAGATCGATTTAACGCGCCTTGAAACGCGGCCTTCGCGTACCGGGGTGTGGAATTACGTTTTCTTTATTGATTTTAAAGGCCATCGCGACGAGCCACAGGTTGCCGCAGTACTTGAAGAGGTGCGGTTACGGGCGGCGGACTTGCGCGTGCTGGGTTCCTACCCCATAGGCGTGCTGTGACGTTAATGGTGGCAGAAAGCGTTAATAAATCCGTATGCCATGAGTCGCGCCTGCTGATTGTCGGGTTGGGCTTGATCGGCGGTTCGCTAGCAGCGGCGCTGCGTATGTCAGGCTTTCGGGGTGACATTGTCGCCTGTGATCCCAATGCCGATGAAATCAACCGTGGCATTGAGATGGGATTAATCGATTCAGGCGGTACCCACCTTGCTGAACAGCTGAGTAAGGCCACGATGGTGGTGCTGGCGGTGCCAGTTCTTGCGATGGAAAGCGTCATGGCGAGCTTGGCCGATGCACTGGCAAGCGCGTCTGCAGACGTCGTGATTACCGATGTTGGTAGCACTAAAGCGACCATTCGGGCCTGTGCCCAGCGCGTTTTTGGCCAAGTGCCCACCAATATGGTGCTGGGCCACCCCATTGCCGGTTCAGAAAAAAGCGGTGTGGCAGCAGCGAATCCACAGCTTTATGTTAACCATAAAGTCATCCTGACACCTGAAGCTAATGTTGATCGCGAAGCGCTAGAGCGAGTGCGTCGTTTGTGGCAGGCCTGCGGTGCCGATGTGCTGGAAATGGACGTCGAGCGGCATGATCAAGTCTTGGCGCGCACCAGCCATTTACCACACCTGCTAGCTTTTTCATTGGTGGATACGCTTGCCCGTCAGGACGAGCGGTTAGATATTTTTCGCTATGCAGCAGGCGGCTTTCGCGATTTTACCCGTATTGCAGGCAGCGACCCTGTTATGTGGCGAGATATTTTTATCGCCAATAAACAGGCGGTCTTGGCATCTTTAGATGATTTTGAGGCAGGGCTTGAGCGCTTGCGTCGTGCGGTAGAAACCGGTGACAGCGATGCGCTGATTGCGACCTTTGATCGGGCGAGTCATGCCCGGCACTATTTCGACTCTTTATTGAACAAAACCAGTTATCAGGCGGAATATCATATGCAACCACAAGGTAAGGTCACCTACCGTGTGCAGCCGGGCGGTCAGGCGCAGGGACGTTTACGCGTACCTGGGGATAAATCCATGTCGCACCGTTCTATTATGCTGGGCGCATTGGCAGAGGGTGTTACTGAGGTTAAAGGCTTTCTAGAGGGTGAAGATAGCTTGGCCACTCTGCAGGCGTTTCGTGAAATGGGTGTGGCGATTGAAGGGCCGCATCAGGGCCGGGTGACCATTCATGGTGTCGGTATGCATGGCTTAAAAGCGCCCGCTGGCCCTCTTTATGTAGGCAATTCTGGTACCGCTATGCGTCTATTTTCCGGGCTGCTTGCGGGTCAGGCGTTTGACAGCGAGCTTACCGGTGATGAGTCGTTGACCAAGCGACCCATGGGGCGTGTGGCTGACCCGCTGCGCCTGATGGGGGCAACGATCGAAACCGCTGAGGGCGGACGCCCACCGCTAAAAATTCACGGCGGCGCTGCCCTCAAAGGTATTGATTACGATATGCCCATGGCCAGTGCTCAGGTGAAATCCTGCCTGCTGCTAGCTGGGCTTTACGCCCAAGGCGAAACTCGGGTGCGCGAGCCTGCGCCTACTCGTGACCATACCGAGCGCATGCTCAATGGCTTTGGTTATGAAGTTTCCCGTGATGGTGATACCTGCTGGCTACAGGGTGGCGGAAAGTTAACGGCAGGGCCAATTGATGTGCCTTCCGATATTTCATCCGCAACGTTTTTCTTAGTGGCTGCGGCGATTACCCCAGGGGCTGATATTACCCTTGAACATGTCGGTATCAATCCAACCCGGATTGGGGTGATTAATATTCTTACCCTGATGGGGGCGGATTTAACGCTTGAGAACGAACGCGAAGTGGGCGGCGAGCCGGTGGCCGATATTCGTATTCGCTACGCGCCACTGAAGGGTATTGATATTCCCGAATCGCAAGTGCCGCTGGCGATTGATGAATTTCCCGCACTCTTTATTGCCGCTGCAAATGCAGAAGGTGTTACCCGCTTGAGAGGCGCTGAAGAGCTGCGCGTCAAAGAGTCTGATCGTATTCAGGCGATGGCGGATGGCTTAGCGATTTTAGGCGTTCAACACACCGTCATTGAAGATGGCATTGATATTGTCGGCAATGGCGATACACAAAAGGCGAGCTATGGTGGCGGTCGTATTGATAGTCTAGGTGATCACCGTATTGCCATGGCTTTTGCGATCTCTTCACTGCGTGCGAGCAAAGAGGTTGTGATCGAAGATTGCGCCAACGTAGCGACCTCTTTCCCTGATTTTGTCGAGCTGGCCACCCGAATTGGAATGAGCGTTAATGTGGAGGGCGCACATGAATGATCACGCTCTTACTGTTCCCGTTCTAACCATTGACGGTCCAGGCGGCGCCGGTAAAGGGACCATCAGTGGTTTGGTCGCTGAGCGGTTGGGCTGGCATTTGCTTGATAGCGGTGCGCTTTATCGGCTAACCGCTCAGGCAGCGGTTAAACACAACGTTGCTGTTGACAATGAGCAGGCGTTAGCGCGCTTGGCTGAACAATTAGATGTGGCGTTCCCGATTGAAGACGGTCAGCCCCGTACGATACTCGAAGGTGAGGATGTTGGTCAGATCATCCGAACCGAGCAGGCTGGTGAGCGCGCTTCCCAGGTGGCAGCGCTCCCTGCTGTCCGTCAGGCGCTATTGCAGCGCCAGCGTGATTTTTGCCAAGCACCAGGGCTTGTCGCCGATGGTCGCGATATGGGAACCGTAGTCTTTCCTGAGGCCCCGCTAAAGATTTTTTTGACGGCGAGTGCCGACGAACGAGCACGTCGCCGCTATCTTCAGTTGCAGGAAGCCGGGGTGGATGCTAGTCTTTCGAGTCTTTTGAAGGAGATTCAGGCACGCGATGCACGTGATACGCAGCGCAGCGTGGCACCTCTCAAGCCGGCAGATGATGCCATTACGCTTGATACCACGCGTCTGAGCATACCGGAAGTGGTTGATCGACTGACCGAACTGCTCGCCCAAAGAGGGCTGGTAAGCGGCGTGTGATTCTCCCTTGCGGCGCTTTTGGATAGGTGTCATGACGTGGCAGGGCACTAAACTCACATCGGTGAGCCCGGTCAGGTCTAACCAGCGTTAACACCCCCGAAGGCTGAGTGACATTAGGCCCGCACTTGCTGGTGGTGCGGAGAAGGCATTTATGCCTCAACAACGTAATTACGTAGGAACACCATGAGCGAAAGCTTTGCTGAGCTGTTTGAACAGTCTCTTAACGACATCAACATGGAGCCAGGCGCGATTGTCGCCGCTCAGGTTGTCGACATTGACGGTGACTGGGTTACTGTCAACGCTGGTCTGAAATCTGAAGGTCAGA
The DNA here is from genome assembly GCF_011050415.1 of Halomonas sp. Lineage (GTDB taxonomy): Bacteria > Pseudomonadota > Gammaproteobacteria > Pseudomonadales > Halomonadaceae > Vreelandella. The sequence continues at coordinate 132,160 of NZ_DRFS01000013.1, read as the reverse complement.
TCCCGGCGTCACAATTCCGCGATGAACACGGTAATCTAAACATCGCTATCGGTGACGACGTTCATGTTGCACTGGAAGCCGTTGAAGATGGCTTCGGTGAGACTCGTCTGTCCCGTGAAAAAGCCAAGCGTGCAGAAGCTTGGAAGATTCTGGAAGCAGCCTTCGAGAAAGACGAAATCATCAAGGGTGTTATCAACGGTAAAGTCAAAGGCGGCTTCACAGTCGAAGTTGACTCTATCCGTGCATTCTTGCCGGGCTCGTTGGTTGACGTTCGTCCTGTTCGCGACACTGCGCACCTGGAAAACAAAGAGCTAGACTTTAAAGTCATCAAGCTCGACCCGAAACGTAACAATGTTGTGGTATCACGTCGTGCGGTTCTGGAAGCAGAGAATAGTGCTGAGCGCGAAGCGCTGCTGGCAACTCTGCAAGAAGGTCAGCAGATTAAAGGTATCGTTAAGAACCTGACAGACTACGGCGCATTCGTAGACCTGGGCGGTGTTGACGGCCTGCTGCACATTACTGATATGGCGTGGAAGCGTATTAAGCATCCGTCTGAAATCGTTGCCGTTGGCGACGAGATCAACGTCAAAGTTCTGAAGTTTGACCGTGAGCGCAATCGCGTATCACTGGGTCTGAAGCAGCTTGGCGAAGATCCGTGGGTCAACATTAAAGAGCGTTATCCTGAAGGCATGAAAGTACACGCTGTCGTCACTAATCTGACTGACTACGGTTGCTTTGCTGAGCTGGAAGAAGGCGTTGAAGGTTTGGTTCACGTGTCTGAAATGGACTGGACCAACAAAAATATTCATCCGTCTAAAGTCGTTCAAGTGGGCGATGATGTTGACGTGATGGTATTGGATATCGACGAAGAGCGTCGTCGTATTTCTCTGGGTATTAAGCAGTGCACCGCTAACCCATGGGAAACCTTCAATACTGATTATAACAAGGGCGACCGTGTTTCAGGTACCATCAAGTCTATTACTGACTTTGGTATCTTTATCGGCCTTGAAGGCGGTATTGATGGTCTGGTTCACCTGTCTGACATTTCTTGGACTGATACTGGCGAAGAAGCTGTTCGCAGCTTTAAGAAAGGCGACGAAGCTGAAGCCGTTATCCTGTCGATTGACCCAGAGCGTGAGCGTATCTCTCTAGGTATCAAGCAAATGGATTCCGATCCTGTTGCTGAATATCTGTCAGTCAATGACAAGGGCAGCATTGTAACCGGCCGTGTGATTGAAGTTGATGCTAAAGAAGCTCAAGTTGAATTGGCGACTGACGTTATTGCTGTGCTGAAAGCATCTGAAATCAGTGCTGACCGTGTAGAAGATGCGCGTAATGTACTGAAAGAGGGTGACAGTGTTGAAGCTCGTATCGTGAGTGTTGATCGTAAAAGCCGTCAGATTAGTCTCTCGGTTAAAGCGAAAGACCAAGATGATACGCGTCAGAACCTGAAGAAACTGCGTGACCAAGAGCCAGAAACTGCAGGTGGTCCGACCACTATCGGTGACTTGATCAAGCAGCAAATGGGCCAAGACTAATAAATTATTAGTTATTGGTTTGTAAAAGCGCCGCCCTTATGGGCGGCGCTTTTGTTTGTAATAGGGAAATAGCTACATTGCACTATTACTCATGAGTCGTTATGGTTCATGCTGCTTTAATGCCTGTTAAGTTTAAAAAAACGATTAGTAATTGAGTGAAAATCAACTAGACTGTTGTCAGTTAGCTTTTTTACAGGAATAATGTCCCGGCATTCTGAACTTGTAGGTGTTAAGCTTGTCTCGTGAGCACCTAAACCAGTTGAACCCCTTTTCAGTTGGGCCCCGTTCAGTTGGATACGATACTAAAGGAACCCCGATGTCATTACTTAATGAATATATCCAAAAAGAACAGCAGCTAAAGCAGCTACAAGAAGATCTGCAGCGTTTAGAAGGCGATCAGCGTCTCAAAAGTGAGTTGGAATTTAAGGCTAAACTTGAAGCGCTAATGACTGAGTTTGGCAAGCGCCCAAGTGATGTAATTGCTTTGCTGGATCCTTCTTCAGAACAGCGTACTACTAAGACGACAGCTAGCGGCAATGCACGTCGTAAGCGTCGCCTTAAAATCTACAAAAACCCTAAAACGGGTGAAGTGATTGAAACACGTGGCGGCAATCATAAAGGTCTACGTAGCTGGAAAGATGAGCATGGTGACGAAGCGGTTGAGTCCTGGCTTGTTCGCATGGAAGACTAAGTAACATAAAAGCCGACATTTCTAAAAAGAAATGTCGGCTTTTTATTGTAGAGTTCCCGCCGTGTATAAACGCTGTTAACGCTACCCCGCTAATGGGATGCGAAGTTCTAAGTGATCTGTCTGCCATAAAATTTGGGGAGAGTGACCACTAATATGGTAACTGTCCTGTCTATGTAGCAAATGTGAAAGAGTATCGCTTAGCGCTTTTGGTAGATGCGCAAGATTTTGAAAGCATGTTTTTGCATAGTAATGTGTAGGAATATCGACCCGCCGGTAGGGTACGGGTAATGCAATATTTTGTGCGTTGTCCTTGTGGCCTAAGTAAAGACCAATATCGGTACGGGTTAAATGGCCAATATCGCTATTTACGGCATTAATTTTATCAGTCAGTAAGTCTGGCATTGCGACAACAGTAGTGGATAGGCGTAGTCGCGCTTGAAGGCATGCTAGGTGCTTGTTGTGGTAGTTAGTATTGCCAAGCCCAGGGATATCGTCAGGCGCTTTATAAAGACGCGTTAGAATCATCTGACGGTCGTTGGATTTTTCAATACTGGTAGCGAAGCCATGGGCCGATCTCTGCTGATTCAGTGTGCTCTTAAGTGTGAGTCGAAAATTACGCGGCGTTAGCTGATAGTGGCGCTGAAACGCTCGTGAAAAAGAAGAGTGGTTGTGATATCCGCATCGTATCGCGATTTGCGCTATATTTAGCGGAGTAAGGGATAGCAATACAGCAGCACGCTCTAGTCGTCTCTTTTCACGATAGGCGCTAGGCGAAATATGAAAACTTAGACGAAATTGGCGACGCACTTGAGAAGCCGAATATCCTAGGTGATTAGCAAGGTCTTCAATGCCGAGTGGTTTATCAAGCGTGTCCTGCAGCCAGATCTCAGCTCGTGTCATCGCGTTGAACATTATCTGGCCTCCTATGCGGTAATCTTACAGGGCGCGGTTAACACGCCTGTAGAGCACTTTCCCAGTGCTAGTTGATGTTGAGATAGCCTGGCTGAAAAAATAGTGCTCAGCTAGCAGGTGAGAGCTAAACCTTTGTTTAGGCTATCTTTGAGTATTAATGGTGCTTGGCATCAATTGAGTAAGTTGCCGCTGACTATGTCACTGGTCGTAAACATACTTATCAACTTAAAATGCATAGTAGTGTTGTCTTTATGCTGGTAAGTGGGGGGCGAAGGCAAGTTTGCTCGGTAGCTTTAAGCGTTTGTGCACAGTATTTGTGAAAAAATGCTACGTTGGCAGTCATATCGACCATTTCAAGCAGGGTGTAAATGAAACATCGATGAAATATCAAAAGGTTGAAAAGCAGTTAGATGAGCGTGAGAAGCTGCGTAAATTTCGTGAGCTGGATGACGCTTTTGCACAGGCTTTACGTCAATTAGACGACCCCGATAGTGGTTTTGATATACCCACGGGGCCGCCGGTAAGATCGCTTGCTACGCTTGAAAAAGATGACGTAGAGGCTAAACAAAAAGAGCAGCAGCAGGAGCAGGATCGTCTTTTCAAACAGCGCTTTGAGGCACTGTTAGCTGAATATGGCGTCGGGCATTACGACCTTGCTGAGCTAGCAGAGACGTTGCTCAGTTATGAGTTGTGGCAGCTGGATACAGTGCCCGGCGAGCAACAATAATAGTATGCATGCCCAGCATGTATGGAGCGCTTATCGGTAGCGATAAATGCGTAGGCTGGGCAAAAAGGCATCCTGCTCGAGCTTTTCATCACGGCGCCGCGCACGAGTGCGAGTGGTGGGGGGCTGTAAGGGAGGCGCATTAATATGAGGCAATCGCTGACTGTTTTCAGGAACAAAGATAGGCATGGCGGCATTAAGTGCTTGCCTTGTGTGTCCATCGGCGAGTGGTTCAGTAAAAAATAGGTTTGCCCGCATGAGTGGCGCTTGTGTTTGCACCTGAGCAAGCATTTCACTGCTAGGGATATCGGCTAGTTTGCGTAGTTGAATGCGAATATGGGCTGCGTCGGTGTCGAGCTGTAAAAGCCTTTTTTCAGCTTCCTGCACAGACATCCGTTTAATAGATCTGCCGCTGCTATACCATGCAAAACGAACCCTGGAGACAGGCGCTTGTGCGATAGGTAGCTGCCGCCAACTCTGTTTAAGATGTAGCCTGGCTAGCCCATTGCGGCGTAATGCTTCGTCTACCTGAGGGTGGCGCTGGGGTAAGCGGCTTTTTGCATCACTGAATGATTCAGGCAACGCCTGTTTAATGTGTTGCAACCGTTCACTTAATCCGGCTTTTGCCTGATTAATGTGGTGTATCGCTTCGAGTAGCTCTTCGTTAGCTGCGATGATTGCAATGTAATTGCGTGTTTCCCGACCATCTTGGTCTTGCTGATGCCACATATCGAAAAGCGCTTCACGTAACCAGTAACGATCAGGTGTTGGTTGATTAAAGACCCATGTGGGGGGTATCTGCTGCTCGTATAGTGAGGCTGCAGCCTCAATCTTATCAAGCAGGTGGTCAAACTGCTGCTCCAGTTGAAGCAGCACCTGATACGCTGAAGGTGATCGTTCTGGCCGGGACTTGGGCATAGTCAATTAGTATTCTCTAAGAGAGTGGCGCATCTCGGTCTGCTTGAGCTAATAATGTCTCTATATCGGCTTCATCCATCGCAGATTCACCTGATATACGATGAGACTCTTCGGCCCAGGCGCCCAGATCCAATAACTGACAGCGCTTACTGCAGAAAGGGCGATAAAGACTTTCGGGTAGCCAGGGCACACGTGTAGCACACTGCGGGCAATTAACCTCAAGAGGGGAATCGTTAGCGGGGCGCGTCATAAAAACTCCTAATACATTATAAGTGGCAAGCGTTCAGGCGCTAGGCTGGCGGCGATACAGTTCATCAAGGCGTGACACTTGCTGCATCATGCTGGCGTGATCACCGCTGTTATCAATCACATGATCCGCTTTTGCTAGCCGTTGCTCACGGGGAAGTTGGGCCGCGAGGATAGCATGCACCTGACTTTCACTCACCCCATCACGTTGTAGGGTTCTCGATAATTGTAGCTCTTGTGGAATATCTACCACGATAGTGTGGTTAACCAGGGCATGCTGACCTGACTCAAATAGAAGTGGTGATACAAGTAGCACATAGGGCGCGCCTCTAGCGCTGAGTTCCTCTAGATGCTGCAGTATTCGCTGCCTAATTTTGGGATGGGTGATCGACTCCAACCACTGCCTCTGGGCAGGGTCATTAAATACAATCGTGCGTAAAGCGGCGCGATTCAGCGTGCCATCTGGATTGATGACGAGATCGCCAAAGCGTTGGTTGATGGCAAGAAGAGCATGCTCACCTGGGGCGACAATTTCTCTAGCCACATCATCGGCATCGACCCATGGGGCGCCCAGTGTTTCAAAGGCGCGTGCAACGGTGGATTTACCTGATCCTATCCCCCCGGTTAAGCCGATAATCATGTATTACCCCAGATCGCCAAGTTTTAAATAGCCTAGTTTTAAATAGCTTAGTTATAAAAAGCTAAGTCTTAAATAAGCAGGCTAAGATATAGGGCCATTAGCTCATCACCGACTAATAAAGCGACCCAGCCCGCCAGCGCAAGAAAAGGGCCGAAGGGCATGGGTTTGCCGCGCAAACGTGGCAAACAAGTTTGCGCGATGAGACCCACAATGGCGCCCAGGCCTGCTGAGAGTATTAAAATCAGCGGCAGAAAACTCCACCCTAACCAAGCGCCAAGAGCTGCAAGCAGCTTGAAATCACCAAAGCCCATGCCTTCTTTCCCGGTGACCAGCTTAAATAGCCAATAGAAGCTCCATAACGTTAAATAGCCTGCCATTGCCCCTATCACGGCATTGGATAGCATAAAGGGCTGAAAGAGTAACTGGAATAGCAGCCCCGCCCAAAGTAGCGGTAGGGTAATTACATCAGGCAGTAGTTGGGTGTGAAAATCGATCACCGCAAGGGTTAGCAGTGCTAAACAAGCGCCGTAAATAAACAGTGCTTGTGATGTGAGGCCGTAAAGAGCTAATACCGACAAGGCCAGCAGGCCACCGGCCAATTCCACCAGCGGATACTGCACGCTGATACTGGTTTGGCACTCCGCACAGCGCCCTCGGCGTTTAATCCAGCCAACAAGCGGCAGATTGTCATGCCATTTGATAGGGGTTTCACAGCGTGGGCACATCGAACCTGGTGTTGCCAAATTAAAGCGTGGCGTCGGTTCAGCGCCAAGCTCGAGAGCCGACCGAGCTTCGTTGCGCCAGCTACGCATTAACATAACGGGTAGCCGTGTAATCACTACGTTAAGAAAGCTGCCTAGACATAACCCGACGAATAACACGATGAACCACATGATTAGTGGAAGGTGGTGCATGAAACTCCTTAACGTCGATAAGTAGATAAAAGCTTATAGGGCTGAGCCTAAGTCAAAGATAGGCAAATACATGGATACAACAACACCGCCCACCAATATGCCAAGGACGACGATGATGATCGGTTCCATTAGCGAGGTGAGGGCATCGACTTTATTGTCGACTTCTTCTTCGTAATAGTCAGCTACACGATTGAGCATTGCATCAAGCGAGCCCGCCTCCTCACCGATACTGACCATTTGAATCGCCAGCGGTGGGAAGCGATTGGTCATTCGCATAGCAAAGTGCAACTGCTGCCCGGTGGCGACGTCTTGACGGGTTTGTACCACTGCGCGTTCATACACTTTGTTGCCTGTGGCGCCTGCCGCGGTATCCAAGCCCTCAACCAGCGGTACGCCGGAAACAAAGGTGGTGGCTAACGTGCGCGAAAACCGCGCAATAGCTGATTTATGCATAATATCGCCTATCACCGGCAAGCGAAGTAACAACGCATGCATGCGGTAGGCAATTTTAGGGGAGCGCTCAATGCTTATTTTTAGCACCAGCACTAAGCCAATCAGTGCACCGAGTGCTGCAAGCCAGTAGCGTTGAGCAAGCTCTGAGAGATTGACTGTCATCTGGGTTAGTGCGGGCAATTCAGCACCGAAGCTTTGGAACATGCTTTCAAATTCAGGCACCACTTTAATCAGCAGTAGCATGGTGACCGCAATACCAATTGTCATAACCGCCGTGGGATACCAGAGGGCTTTCTTAACGCGTGCTTTGAGTGATTCTACTTTCTCTTTGTAAGTGGCAATACGATCCAACATTTGATCTAGTGCACCTGATTGCTCGCCAGCATCCACCAAGTTAACAAACAGACGGTCAAAGTGCTTGGGATGGCGACGAAGGGCGTCAGAAAAACTAGAGCCCGATGAAACATCGCTCATCATGTGCTGAACCAGCGCCACCATAGCAGGTTTTTTGAGACTCTCAGCGACTACTTGAAGTGCCTGTAAGAGGGGAATGCCTGCACGAATCATCGTCGCCATCTGACGGGCAAAGACCATGATGTCATTGGGAGAGATGCGTCCACTGCCACCCAGGCCACCCTTTTTACTGATACGCCCAATAACAATATTTTGCTTGGTTAGCTCGGCCGCTACTTCGGCTTTACTGCGGCCAATCATTTCGCCACTTAAGGGTCTATTTTGTGGACCTTTGCCTACCCACTTCCAGCGGAACAGTTTGATAGCGGGAGTTTGGCGTCGACGCGTCGTTTTAGCCATGCCTTACTCCTTGCTCACTCGGTTAACCTCTTCAAGGCTGGTAATCCCCTGCATGACTTTTAGTAGTCCGCTGCGATGAAGACTAGGGTAACCTTCGCGCCGGGCTTGCTGATCAATGTCGAGTGCATTGGCATCGCGCATAATCAACTGGCGCATGGCTTCTGTAATAGGCACAACTTCATAAATACCGACGCGCCCTTTATAACCATGTGTGCAGTGTTTGCAACCTACCGGTTTGTAGATCGTTGCCTGAGTAATTTCTTCGTTTTTAAAGCCCTCTTTGCGCAGTGCCTCATGGGGTATCTCTACAGGCTCTTTACAGTGTTTGCAGAGCTTGCGCGCTAGGCGCTGAGCAATAATTAAACTCACCGCACTGGCAATATTAAACGAAGTAACACCCATATTAGCCAAGCGTGTCAGCGTCTCGGCAGCCGAGTTGGTGTGAACGGTGGAGAGCACTAAGTGACCGGTCTGAGCTGCTTTAATGGCAATTTCAGCGGTCTCAAGGTCGCGAATTTCACCTACCATCACCACATCAGGGTCTTGACGTAAAAAAGCCCGCAGGGCGCTGGCAAAATCAAGACCAATTTTAGGCAATACGTTGACCTGATTAATCCCTGATACTTTAATTTCAACCGGATCCTCTGCCGTACAAATATTGCGTTCAACTTTGTTAAGAATATTAATGCCGGTATAAAGCGATACTGTTTTACCGCTACCCGTTGGACCAGTGACTAGGATCATGCCCTGAGGCTGTTTCAACGCATGCTCGTAGTGTATGCGCTGCTCATCGGTAAAGCCCAGTTGCTCAATGCCAAGCTGCGCCGCAGTAGGATCTAGAATCCGCAGCACTAATTTTTCGCCATAAACGGTGGGTAGCGAGTTAACCCGGAAGTCGAGAGAGCGAGTCCGTGAAAGCTTTAGCTTAATCGCGCCATCTTGCGGCAAGCGGCGTTCGGAAATATCCAGGCGGGCCATGATTTTAAGGCGGGCGGCAATGCGACTGCGCATCGCAAACGGTGGCCTGGCCACCTCAATCAACATGCCGTCAACGCGAAAGCGTACCCGGTAAAGCGTTTCGTAAGGCTCAAAATGGATATCGGACGCACCCCGCCGAATAGCGTCTAATAAAATCTTATTAACAAACTTAACGATGGGTGCATCTTCGCTGTTCTGGGAGGACTCTTCGAGCGGTACCTCATTGCCATCACTGCTTTGCACAATGTTTAGCGAGCTCACTGCATCGTCAATATCTTCCAGCTCATCAAGCATGCCACGCTCATTTTGAGCAAGGTAGTTATTGAGTGCGACAGTGATTTGATCAACGGGAGCGAGAACGCCTTCAACGCTGAGCCCCGTTGCAAACTGCAGCTCATCAAGTTGGGTCAACGTCGCGGGGTAGGGTACCGCCACGGTAAGGCGATGCCCATGGCGGGCTAACGGCAAAACGTTAAGGCTTTGCAATACTTTAATGGGGTAATCAGTAGCAGGCGGCAGAGTAGAGAGGCGCATTGCCTCAAGATCAATCACGGGAAGGCCGTACTCCCATCCAGCCGCCACCGTTGCTGCGATTGGGTCGACTAATCCACTCTCAATCACATGCTGCAGTAGCGATATTTCCAGATCGGAAGCCGTCGTTTCAGCTGTCGCTGCTTGGGCATCGCTTAACAAACCATGATTGACTAAACGCTGGGCAATACCACGCAGACCACCCCGTGCAGCAGCGTGACTCAAAGTTGATTCAAAGGGGGGCTGGCTCATTCAGGGACCTGTTCAACATCAGCGTAGGCGGTCTATTTGTACCATAAAACTAGCGTTTATAGACACTCAATGGCTGACATCTCTAACAGTTCAAGTTTTAGTCAGCTAAGCCGATAGCGTTAACAGTGCGTGTTGTAAAAAAATATCGCGCAAGCTAATGTAATGTCTATAGTTCCTAACTATTTTTAAGGAAACTTGTTCCTTATTAGGAATTACCTTTGCCCCCTAAGGAGATACTTTAATGCCGAAACCTGCACAGCCGGTCACCCGCAATACCAAACAAGGCGGTTTTACCCTGATTGAGCTACTAATCGTAATCGCAATTATTGGTGTTCTATCGGCGGTGGCCGTTCCTCAGTATCAGTCCTATACACAACGGGCAGAGGCAACTTCCGCGTACACTACTTTAAGATCACTTCAAACTGGGTTTGATGCAGCAATAGCATCAGGAATTAACCCTTCTGATGAGTTCACTAGTGATACAGCTTTTGAGGATTTTGTAGGTTTTGATAACGGTTCTGTATCTGGTGGAAATACAGTTTCTTACGCTAATATCGGTACGAACACTCCTAGTATTATTTTCACATTTGGAAGTTTTGGAGGCAATGACTCCAATACGATGAGAGTAGTTCGTGAAAATAATGGGAGTTGGAATTGCTCTGCAACAATCCAATCTAATATTCGCCCGCGTGGCTGCCAAGATGATTTCCCAACTAATTAATTATTTTATGATTTTTTGCTACTTTTCAGCCGTTCTTTAGGAGCGGCTGCTTTATTTCCTCAATCCCTACGCATTTGTTCTTTACACTGTAAGCTCTGACCTTAAGCGAGGAGCTTACAGTGAACCCTCTTAGAATAATTATCATCAGTGCGCTTAGTGCATCAATGCTCAATAGTATCGCGTTGGCTCAACCTGCTCATGCCCCCGCACACGGAGCACGGGATAATGCCCATCAGCATGAGACTAACCGACACCGCCCAGAGCGTGAGGGTCGCATTGACTTACCGCGCATTAATGAGCGCGAACTACGCCAACTATTGCGCCAGCATGACGCGCCGCGAGCTGAACCCTTACCGCCAGGTATTCAGCGTAATTTAGAGCGTGGTAAACCATTGCCGCCGGGCATTGCTAAGCGCTTTGATGGCCAGTTAGCAGCGCAATTACCGCGCTACCCCGGTTACGAGTGGGAGCGAGTGGGCGCTGACGTTGTTTTGATCGAAGCGGCTACGCGTATTGTGATTGATGTGTTAGTGGATGTATTGCGCTAAGCCATCACCATAAGTGTCTCGAAAATTACATCTCGGCGGATTAAGGTGGACAGTCACAACGGTTCAATTTCACCCACGGGAGACTCAATGACTGACCACACTTTACAGGCGCGCTTAAAGATCGCTATTTCAATTGCTGAAGAAGCAGGGCAGGTGATCATCGCCGCTAGAGAGCAGCAAGATTTCGCGCATCGATTAAAAAAAGATAATGAGCTGGTCACCGATGTGGATGTGGCGGTTGATCGGCTTATTAGTCAGCGGTTGGAAGAACATTTTCCTGGCGAAGCACGCTTGAGTGAGGAGCTGGCCCCGGAAAGCGCGTTGCATGTGAATGCACCACAGCTCTGGGTGGTGGATCCCATTGATGGAACGGTGAATTTTGCCCAAGGTTTGCGCCATGTGGCGGTTTCGATTGGCTGGATGGAAAATGGCGTCGCCAAAGTGGGTGTTGTTCATGCGCCATTTTTAAGTGAAACCTTCAGTGCCACTGAAGGTGGCGGTGCTTTTTGCAACGGACAGCCCATCCATCCAAGTAGTGCAGATTCGCTAGCGCATACGTTGGTAGGCACCGGGTTTCCTTACCGTAAAGAGGCGCGTAAGCAGTTGCTTAAGCGTTTAGAAGCGGTGCTAACACATTGCCAAGATATTCGCCGTAATGGTGCCGCCGCGCTTGATTTATGTGATGTGGCTTGTGGTCGTTTAGACGCGTACTACGAAAGCGTTTCGCCTTGGGATTTTGTTGCAGGCTGGGTTATCGCACGAGAAGCGGGCGCACGTGTAGGTCATCTGTATGAAGTACCGCAGGAAGTGCCGGCAGACCTATATCCTGAGCATTTGTTGGTTACCACACCCAGCGTACACGATCCCATGAAAGAGCTGCTGCTTGAAGCTGATCAGAACTGACCATCGTAGCGGGTGCAAGCATAACCGGTGTATGACAAATACTTGAAAAGAAAGCGCTATAAGGGCTTTTCATTTATGCAATAAAAAGCTAGTATACGCACCGTCTTGAGGCAAAGATGTAGCGGCCAATAAAGACAGCGGAGCGTGGCGCAGCTTGGTAGCGCGTTGCAATGGGGTTGCAAAGGTCGCAGGTTCGAATCCTGTCGCTCCGACCAAGAACATATAAAACGGTCACTTAGCTAATTGCTATAGTGGCCGTTTTTGTTTGGCAGTTGAAAGAGGTATTGAAGCATACAAATAACTCTCGATTGAATCGCTGCTGATATTGACCTTCCCCTAGATTATTATTCCACTGGCCCAACGAGACTCTTTACAGTATGCCGCCCTTTGAAGAGCCCCTGATTCAATCCCATTAGGCGTTGTGTACAGGTTGGGCTCCATTTCCCTGGTGTTTGAAGGTTTTCTAATCTCTGTCGTCAGTTTCTCGTTGGGTATGAGTGATCAACGTGATCCTTTTGCCACGTGTTTATGGAACCTATTCCTTTGCCTTCAGCTCAATAGCAGTGGGTACGGCAAAAGGAGATCTGCCATGAAGCATGTCAATAAGTGCGGAAAATGTGGTAAGGAATACAAGCCCGAAGTTGCAGACAAGCCGGAACACACCACCAAATGTGGTGCTTGTGGGGCAGAGGTATATGAGCACGGCGCTCCATCCCCGTATGAAGTTGACGGTGAAAGTGATGATGAACATCTCGTTGAAAAGGGGCTGCGAAAGGTAACTGAAGGAATTACTGGCAACAAAAAGTAATTAGCAGCTCACACCTTCCTATAAAAGCAACAATTTATGAATTGTTGCTTCTTCGTTTTGTACTCAGTGCTTATTTGAATAAAGAGCACTCCTCAACACATGGGTGCTAGTGCAAGCTTCAGTTATTCGTGTGGTTCGATCAGTGCTTGATAGTCAGCCTTGGGAAGGTCTTGCAGGTTCATGTAGGAAACGTGAATGGCCATTTCCGTCAGTTTGAACGCTGCCAGTTCGTCAATCAGAGATAGAGCTAGGTCGTAGTTGGATAGGCTGGCGGCAATGCCCGGCGTCCAGTGGTGAGCTTTGATGGCTCGGGCAATGAGCACGTCTCGTTCAGAGATGAGGGAGAAGGCTGCGGACTGGTAGGCATAGCGCCAGTAATCGCAATAACAGGTGATAACGAACTCTCGGAAGGTGTTGGTCAGTACTTTATGAAGGGCTGCCCGGTTCTCTACGCCCGATTCAGGAAGGTTGCTGTGCTCTCGCTGTATCTGCTCAATATGATCCCAGCGACTGTGGTAGGCGGCTTTGTCCAACACTTTCTCCTTATTCGTAGTTGAGAGGCCACCAATATAGCTATGATCTCAAGCTTCACTCAACCCTCTTTGGCTGACTTCTAGGGTGGAATAATAACTGGAGAGCGCGCCTTTCAGGCGGCCAACCTACTATCACAATAAAGCCCCACTGAAAACTCCAGCAGGGCTTTTCGTATTAATAATCTATGCAGCAAAAATTCTGAATATAGCTCTACGTTTATCCAATACTCGGGCCTGTGATTTATGGCCGATGGTCGAACGTATCGCCGGGCCGAGTCGCTGATGGCTCACGCGATGAAGCCTGAGGCTGTCGAGAGGCTCGACTTGCGGCGCTGCGCCCACGAAACCCATTCCATGCTTCTTTAGCTTTTTGTCGATTTGCTGGTTTGCGAAGCCAGTTTACGAGCGCCAATATAATCCATTTTCTCATATAAACCTCCTAGTTCTTGATGGCGAAAGATGCAACTGAGTTTAATTGGGGCAATAACTTAACTCTTGAAGATTTGGTATAGCTCATTGTTTGATTTGACGCTAGGCGGTGTTCTGAGTTCCCTAGCCCGTGCAGCTCACAGCTGTTATTCACCGTATGCATAAGATCAACGTTGTACCGGCCTCTCATAAAAAGTGGTCTTCGACTGCTCTTAATACAACAGCAGCTAATTAATAGAGGAAGTTCGCTTCGCGGCACGGCTCAATTCAGTCGTTAGGCAGCGGTGGGAACAACAGTCGCGATCCTGCATCTGAAAGCGAAGCCCTGCTCGATGGTGCTCAGGCGGTAGATTCAGCTTTGAAGTGCAATGTGATCGTGGTTAAAGAATACCTCGCTGGGCGTCAGGTAGCCGAGTCGTTTGCGAGGGCGGTCATTCAGCCGATCTTCTACCGCTTGCAGTTCCTACTCGGATCGGTGATGTAGAACCCAGCCCGGTGCAGGGCGGCGATCTGGTAGCGTTGTTCCAGGGTCAGGTGCCGATAGTTCATGTGCAACTCCACTGGCCGGTGAAGCGGCGCAAGCTACGGCACTTGGCCCGCTTCAATTCAAGGAAATTGCACTTCGCGATTTATTCCACCGCGGTTGCGGAAAGGCGATCGACTTCGATAGATGTCGAAACTGCACAGAAAAATTTCCTGCTATTTTTATTTTAAAAAATCAACAGCGTATGATTTTTATAGTCCAAGGGTAGGCAACAAGCGTCCCGCGCATTAAAAAAAGCCAGATCAGTGCTCTGGCTGGGTTTTAGACAATTGAGTGGGAGTAAATCACGCCATTCAGGAACTGTCTCCGGCCATGGGAATGGATGTAACGTAACGTATTGTTTTTAAATGGATGCCCGAATGGGCCTGCTGATCATCGTCGGATTGTCCACGTTCTTCGCTGAAGTCATCGCCCAGTTGCTACGTGGCAGTATTGATCGGTTCCGGGGACGGTCGCCATCCATGCCACCAGCTCGTTGCTGGAGATGCTGGCAGGTATTGCCACGATGGCGTGGCTGAAATCGCTTGAGGCCGCTCTTCAATGAAAAGCGACCACGCGCTTCGATTTGATTGCATCTCTCGTCAGCGATAGCGCGGCATCAAACCGGTCGGCGTAAGAAGTGGCGGCAAGCACTCTACGCATGCTGGCGTGTGCCTCATCCTGCGGAAAGTTTCACGAACGGGCATCGGCTTTCGGAGGGCAGCCAAAAGCACGCCGAAAGGCATGTGTAAATGCGCTCTGCGACGTATAACCGACCTTGCTTGCGGCGAGGGCGACGGTCATATCACCACGCATCAGTGCGGCCCGGGCAATGGTGAGCCGCCATGCGCGCAAGTAGGCAAGCGGCGGCTGTCCTATTCGGTGTGTGAATGCGGCAGAGAAGGCAGCGCGTGACATGCCCGCCACGCTGGCAAGCCGAGCCACTGTCCAGGGTTGCGCGACGTCTGCGTGCATTGCGCGGAGCGCTTTGCCAAGCCGAGGCTCGGAGATCGCGCTGAGCCATCCCATTTCAGTTTGTGTTGCATGCTCGGCGTACGCTCGGATCGCTTCCACCACCAGCACGTCTGCAAGCCGGGCACTCACGATGTCGCTCCCTATCATGTCCCGTTCCATCTCCTTGCTTACAAGCGCGAGAATCGTCGCGATGGCTCCAGACGCGGGCGAAGACCGCGAAACGATCATAAACGCGGGCAGCCTGTCGAGCAGGAAGTCTGCATGTGACGCAGTGAACGTGACGGTTCCTCCGATACCGATCGTGTCGTCTCCGCCGATGTGGGCCACGTCGCAGCCGGAACCATAGAGAATCCGCCCATCAGTAGGCGTCACGTCGGGGTCGCTGGCCACGACATATGCGGTTCGTCCGAGCAGACATATGTCCCCTTCATGCATAAGTTGCGGCTCGCGCCCCGGAAGCATCAACCACTGGCTCCCGCGCAGCAAGGCGACAAACTTGAGCCGGTCAATGGCAGGAAACGCGAGCGCCCACAGCCCCGCTGCTTCCATACGAGTACGTCTAACGACCCTTGCTCCAAGAACGTCGAGGACGTCTGACAGAGGATCGTACGAATTTTTAGATGATTGCGATAATTTCATGGATATTCACGCATAGACAGTCTTTATTCTAGTACATATCCTTCAGGTCCTTCAGGAATGTTTCGTTAGGAGAGCCGCAATGAGTATCGCAAAAAAGGTTGTAGTGATCACGGGAGCAAGCAGCGGTATCGGCCGGGCAACGGCGAAGCTGCTTGCAAAGCACGGTGCGTTCGTCGTTCTGGGTTCCCGAAGTGAGTCGGCGCTTCAGGCTGTGACCGACGAGATCAACGCCGCTGGCGGCAAAGCAGTGTTCAAGAAAACCGATGTGCGTCATCGGGGCGAGCTTGAAGAACTTGTCGCCTTGGCGGTCGAGCAGGGCGGCAAGCTTGACGTCATAGTGAACAACGCTGGGGTTGGGCCTATCTCTCGTTTTGATGCGCTGTGCGTGGAGGATTGGGATTTGATGATCGATATCAATTTCCGCGGCACGCTTTATGGCATCGCTGCTGCACTGCCGGTGTTTGCGCATCAGGGGAGTGGGCACGTGGTCAACGTCGTTTCTACGGCGGGCATCCAGGTTTCCCCGACCATGGGCGTCTATGCCGCCACAAAAAACGCGGTGCGCACGGCGACCGAGGTGCTGAGGCAGGAGTCAGGCCCGAATCTTCGCGTGACCGAAATCTCTCCAGGCGTGATCGCTACGAGTTTCGTTGACGGCATTAAGGATGAAACCGCGAAGAAAATGATTGACGAGGGACTTGGAGGTATTGCGATCTCGCCTGACGCTATCGCGCGTGGCATCCTTTTTGCAATTGAGCAACCGCCGGAAGTGGATGTTGGAAGCATCGTAATCCGTCCGACGGCACAGAGCTGAGTGTCTGCTGCGAAAATATCTCCAGCGCGAGCCGACTTTCCCGGAGTAATCCCCCCGCCCATTGGCTGACGCCAGAAGTGGAATTTCCCCGTACGCTTTTCCAAGGAGATTCCATGAAGAAAGCCCGTTTCACCGACAGCCGGATCACTGCCGTGCTCAGGCAGGCGCAGGCCGGCACGCCCGTGCCTTTTGACGGACGCGATGTCAGAAAAATGGTGAGCCCATCTCATAGGGTGCTGTTTTTCCCCGGCCAGCACCTTCCGAAGTTTGCGGATTTTTGCTCCTTCGCCTTTGTCATTGGCATGACCTGTCAAGTCTCGGATGTTGCTGTCGAAACATCTTATCTACGTCGCGTGGTCACGTTTCATGGCATTTTGGCCTTCTCCTTCAATCTTGGCGTATTGGCACTTACTATCAATGTGCTTGCAGGCTTTCTCTGAGGTAGCTCATGACCCTTCAGTGGGCCGGTATTTACGTTATCTCTGCTTCGCTCTGCGAACCCTGGCAAATTAACTAGGTGCGCTGCCATCCTTTGGCTGCGATTCATTACCTTCTTGAAGTCGTGCGATGGACGCATCTCCCTGCTTTGCTAACGTCGCCATGCGGTCAATCTGTTCATTCAGGCGGGGCAGAGCCTCTTGGCGATAGCTTGATAGATCGTCAATGGCGCCCATAACCTCGGTAAAAGCCTCTTCAAGTACTTGCATGTCCAGCATCGCCGAGGAGGCCCGCTTTTGGATATCTACGCCCTGCTGGCGCAGCGCTTTAGCTGTGCCGCCAATCAACTGCGACGTAGTGGTGTTGAGCGCTTCAATGCGATCCAGCACTAGGCGCTGATTGGCCATCGCCATAGCAACGGTTACCGCGACCGTGAGGGCAGAAACGGTGACGTTAATCGCCCTGTCCACGCCGCGTATCAATTCCCGGTTGTTGCGGATAATGACCTCTAGCGCCAGCACGCCTTGCTGACTGACCGCTAGCTGTTGCTGTAGGTCGACGATACGCTGACGCAGAGGAAAGAGCAGCTCCTCCTCAAGAAAGTGACGACGTGGATCATTGCTATCGCGCACGGCGGTCTCATCGCATAGCCGGCGGTCGATAATGCGGCCGAGGGCAACTTGGCGGTTCAGTTCTCTCAGGATTTTAGTAAGCGCTTGCTGATCATCGCTCAGCGTGAGGTTGTCACGATGGAGCATGTCGCGACCGCCTTCCAGATCCTCAATAATCGCATCCAGTGCCTGCTGGGTATTTTCGAACTTTCGAAAGTAGCGCTGCAGGCGGCTATCGAGACCGGGAATGATCGCCAGAACGCGATCCAAAGCGGTCGGCGCCAGGCGGTGGCGAGCGGGGTCAAGGCCCTCCATGCGCCCGCGAAGGTCGGTCAATGCCTTGGCCACCGGCCCGCCTTCGTCGCCCTGGTCGGCTAACTGACGCAGGGGCGTTTGCAACATGGCACTGCGATGAGCAGCTTGCTGTTGCAATTCAAGGCCCATCTCATCAACGGCACGCCGCTGGTGAACTGCTGATGCCTCGGCACCCTCAGCTAGGATCTCGTCAACAAAACGCTCAGCCATTGCCTCAAGCTCAGGGTCGCTGTCTGACGCGATGTCTTGTATGAAGTCATGGTCAGTGGCGTTGGTCGGATCAACCTGGTTTGCCTTTGATTGGCTAGTGCCTAACTGGCTCGCGATCTCGTCCACCGGTGGTAGTGAGAGGCGACGTTCACCATCAGGTTGCTGAGTCATGGACATCTCCTGAGCTAACAATAAAACCGTTATAACTGTTTTACGAACTTTACGTGACTCTATCTACGCAGTGCGTCCTGCACATTATGTGGCCGGGCTTAATCTTTGCGTGAATAACGATCTGCGCCTTCCACGAAGCGGCGCAGATCCTCAAGCGCCTTCTCGGTGGTAACCACCGCCTGCGGGCGAGCTGTCTCAATACGGGCCATGGAAACCGCAGTGTCGTCGAGCACGGTTAAGGCCGATTCAATTCGTGCCGAGAGTTTATTTAGCCGGTGCTCGGTCTCCACGAGCAGATCAAGCCTACGTACTAGGGCGGCGCGCTCTTCCTCGCTTAACCGTTTGCTCTCACGATCCAAACGGCTTCGCACGTAGTTACCGTCCACGCTAATTACTCCTCGCGCCTGCGATGCCATAGTGGTGAGCGTATCTACCGCGCCAAGGCATACCTGAGTTACCAGACCTCGCGAACGCTCAAAGGCGAGCTCGCCAGTGTGAAATCGTTCACCCAGCACATCCATAACATGGCGATAGCGGCTATAGAGGCGGTCGGAGAGTATCGCAAGGTCAGGACGCTGCACATCAAGCAGGGTCTGCTTGGCCCGACACATGGCCAGAACCAAATCATCTGCTCCCGCGGGTGGCTTTGTCGGATCGAGTACTGATACGCCAGCCTCATAGGCATTTCGTTCCTCTTCAGCGCGACGTCTAAGGTCTTCGTATATTGTTTGCTTCATCTGACGACGAGCGCGACGGCGAGCCAACCAACCGCGCAGCGTCCGCTCGATTGGCAGCGCCACGGGAATAGCGACAATGCCCGCCAGCCAGCCCAGTAAACTGGGGCTGAAGCCACCCCAAAGAGAGGTCAACCATAGCAGCATGCTAATGAAAGGAATCACCAAACAATAGCGGATGATTACTTGCATGCGCCCGGGAGTTAGCCCTGGAAGTGCCAGGGCAGGGTTGAACAGGCCTACCAGCAGCCAGGGCAGGCAGGTCATAAACAAGCCATAGGAAAATCCCTGCAGAAATCCTAACATTGATATGGCTATCCTTCTGTCATGGAGCTCAAGTAACGACGCTAGCGTAACTGAGATGGCGGTTTTTTGCCTGTATTACGCGTTGCGCAGGCAGCAAAGGGTAGAGCTAAATAGCGCTTTCCGTTAAGCTCCTCAGCAATCTTATCTGCCTGCTTTGAGGTACCGTATGTGGAGCCGTCTTAGGCTTTCTGCAATATCACTATCGCTCATAATGATAGCGGGTTGCTCAGATCCCAAAATTGATACTAGCTCCATGCCTGCCTCCGTTGTCTCTGTTGAGAAGGTGCGCGCTTCGCTACCGAGCTACAAACGTGACGAATTTGATCGCGGTTTAATTATCATTGCCACCGCCACCTTTGATGGTGTCGATATTCTCAACCCGCAGCGGATGAATGCCGCTGAGATCGCCGAATCTGCTAATGCACAAATGCATGGCTTAACGGGAGATCAGGTGATTCATCGCGCCGATCAGATTCTACGTGAAAGACGTTCACGAGAGCGCGAGCAAGCGATTCGAACGCTGACACGATTAGAAGAGAAACAGGCGAACGCCGTCCGTGACAAGCAGCAGCTAGATCGCTTTACTATTGATCAAGCACGATTTTATATGAGCGCTAGCCCCTACGGTGCCCCTGAACCGGTGATTGATCTTGAAGTGACCAATGGCACTGATCAGGCTATCTCTGAGCTGTTACTGCGCGGCGTCCTCACCAGTGCTGGTCGCTCGGTACCTTGGGTCGATGAGTCTTTTTATTACGCTGTTCCTGGCGGTATTGAGCCGGGTGAAACACTTAAATCGAGCCTTGCCCCCAATCGCTTTGGCCCTTGGGGGGATGCTCAAATACCTAGCAGCGCGGTGTTGACTGTGACGCTGGAAGGCCTGCGTGGTTCTGACAATAAAGCACTCTGGGATGCTCCTGATTTGACCGAGAGCGAGACTGCACGATTAGAGCGCCTGCGTGAAGAGTATGCAGGCGTTACGCTATCAAATCGTGAGTAAGTGCCAAGCTAGAAGTCGCTGAGTTAATACCTAAAAAGCCCTGCCGGATAAACTCCTGCAGGGCTTTTATTTTAGGTGGCAGGCGTTGGTTGCTGTCAGTACAAACAATCGACTGCTAGTTAATCATTTTGAATCTTTAGCTTCATGGTCCGCGAGCGCCGTGGCTATAGCCTCTTCCCACTGGCCTTCACTCAGATTCCAATGCTCCATTTCTGCTTGGTCTGCTTTGCCTTCAGCCGCGGCCCGCAATCTCTCAACAGAGCTGGTTTCATAGCAGTGCTTAGCGAAATCTTTGGTTTTTCCATCTTTTAACTGGTTAATCATCGACATTGTGAGTTCCTTTCGTCGGTGCAAGGTGAGAAAAATTCCCCATAAGAGTAACTATTACGGCCACTTTTTTCTGCTTTGGTTCCCCAATCGGCGAACTATTCAAGAGCGACCTGGTGTAAAAGCTGATTAGGCAACAAGCGTATCAAAGAAGATTTTGCAGGCAATAGCCGCGAGAAGCAGCATAATCAAGTTGTCAAACCAACGGTGAGGCAATCGTTTGCCCAGGTTAGCGCCCAGGGGCATGGTAGCTAGAATAACGAGCAGTGCCACTATGCTAAACAGGGCGCGCTCCCACGTCAAAATGCCTGTGCTGAGCAGGGCTGGAATTTGCACGCTGGTAATGGCAACAAAAAATACCGAGATTGAGCCGATGTAAACGCGTCGCTCTAGTTGCATGGCATTTAAGAACGTAACCGAGGCCGGTGCTGACATGCCCGCAGCGCCTTGCAGCACACCCGCCAAAATGCCCACTGGAATCACGATCCGGGTGGCGGTATGTAAGGGCAGAGCGAGGTGTCGCTTCGCCAATTTAATGGCCAGATACAGCACAATGGCAAAAGCGACACCCAGTGAAAGTATGTCCGGTGATAATACCACCAGGCCCCAGGTGCCCAGGATTATTCCCAGCCCACCTGCGATAGAGAAAGCGGCCAAGAAGCGCAAAGGCAGCAGGTGGCGACGATATTGCCATACCTGCAATGCGTTGCTAAAAAGATTAGGCGCGAGCAACACTGCGATAGCCAACTGAACGTCATAGAGCATGGTAAGAATCGGTATGACAATAACCGGCACGCCTGAGCCAATGGCACCTTTGACGATTCCAGCGATTAGCAACGTAATAAACGCAATTAGCATGGGCGAGTCCGATTATCCCTAAATGACCAGCCGCCTGTGTTGGGCGGCTGGGTTTTAGGTTGGCATTGTGATTCTCTACGGCGCTATTTCAGTGCTTATTCATTACTTGGCTATCTATTTCAATACGTAGCAAGGCGTATAAGGTTGGCCATCCAGTTTCATCCGACCTTGAGCCACAAAGGACGTCAGCAGTTCGTCCAAGCGCTGCATTAGCTCGGGTTCTGCCGTCAGTATAAAGGGGCCGTGAGCTTTAATTGCACGAATGCCAGGCTCTTTTACGTTACCAGCCACAATACCTGAAAAAGCGCGGCGCAAGTTGGCGGCTAGCTCGTGGGTAGGCTGTTGGCGGTGAAGTGCTAGTGAGCGCATTGCTTCATGGGTGGGCTCAAAGGTTGCTTGGAATTCACGCGCGATGGTCAAGCGCCAGTTGTAATAAAACGCATCCTGGTGGGTGCGTCGGAACTGGGCGATTTCGTCGACGCCCTGGCGCATAGTGCGCGCGACGGCAACCGGGTCGCCGGTAATAATGGTGTAGTAGCGGCGAATATCCTCACCGAGTGTATAGACCAGGAATTCGTCGATTTTCTGGAAGTAGGCCGCGGAGTCAGCGGGGCCGGTGAAAATTAACGGAAAGGGAATATCCTGGTTGCTGGGATGCAGCAAGATGCCCAGCAGGTAGAGAATTTCTTCCGCCGTCCCAACGCCGCCAGGGAAGACAATAATGCCGTGCCCCAGGCGCACAAAAGCTTCCAGACGTTTTTCAATGTCTGGCATTACCACCAGTTCATTAACGATGGGGTTGGGCGCTTCGGCGGCGATAATGCCGGGTTCAGAAATACCTAGGTAACGGCCTTCTTTGCGTCGTTGCTTGGCATGGGCAACATTTGCCCCTTTCATTGGCCCTTTCATTGCACCTGGCCCGCAGCCAGTACAAATATCCAAATCACGCAGGCCTAAGTGGTAGCCCACATCTTTGGTGTACTCATACTCTTCCCGGGAAATAGAGTGACCACCCCAGCACACTACCAAACTCGGATCGCGGCCAGGTTTTAAGGTGCCCGCTTTGCGCAGAATATGGAAAACCGCATTGGTGGTACCTTCTGCGGTACTAAGATCAAAACGTTTATGGTGTTGAATCTCGTTGTAGACGTAAACAATATCGCGAATGATCGACGATAAGTGTTCACGGATACCGCGAATCATGTGGCCATCAACGAACGCTTCCGCTGGGGCATTGGTTAGCTTTAGGCGAATACCGCGATCTTGTTGCAATACTTCAATATCAAAATCTTTATAGGCTTCCAATATCGCCAGGCTATCGTCGCTTGGGTTACCGCAATTGAGCACCGCCAGTGCACACCGCCGAACCAGATCATGAAGGCCGCTCTGAGAGGTGCTATGCAGGCGATTCACTTCATGCTGAGAAAGGACTTCAAGGCTTCCTTCAGGAGAAATAATGCTGGAGAGGGTGGCGCGGGGTTTAACTGTTTCGGTCATTAGCGGAGCTGTCCCTAGTCGTTTGTTAGCTAATGGCAGTCTACCATGCCCTGGCAGCAGGTACAGCGGCGCAACGGGCAACCAAGCCGCTGTGCTACTATAAGGCGTGTTTAACCTGATGCTGCTAAAACAATGGTTCTTTACTATGTTTAATGCCCAATATTTTCGTACATTTATTACATTAGTGGAAACAGGCAGTTTTACTCGCACTGCTCACCGCTTGGAAATGACGCAGCCGGGTGTAAGCCAGCATGTACGTAAGTTGGAAAGCTATTTAAATAAAGAGTTGTTAGAGCGAAAGGGGCGTAGCTTTACGCTAACGGAAACAGGGCGACGAGCTTACGATTATGCATTAAAGCTATTTGCCGAGCATGAGCAGTTTCGCCATGGCTTAGATGATGACTCTTTAGATAGTGGTGATTGCCGGATTGCTTCACCTGGAAGCGTGGGGCTGATGTTCTACCCCTATATTTTGGGTCAGCAGCAAATGCACCCCAATTTAACGGTTAACTATAGCTTCGCTTTTAACCACGAAATTGTGAATGATCTTCTCGAAGGTCGTTATGATATTGGCATTGTAACAGAGGCGATGAATCACGCTGAACTTGACTGCTCTATTTGGCATCAAGAGCCATTATGCCTAGTCGTGCCAGCTGATTTTGCGGGCAGTACTCTCTCCGATTTAATGGGTATTGGGTTTCTTAACTATTACGATGGCATCAACCACGCCAATGCGTTATTGCGCGCCAATTATCCGGATGAGTTTCGCTCAATGACGCATTTCCGTCATCAAGGCTTCACCAACGAAGTTAGCATGGTGTTGGATGCCGTCGCCCGCGGGTTAGGGTTTACCGTAGTCTCCAGACTGGTATTGGAAACCTCCCCCTGGCAGCGCCAAGTAAAAGCGCTGAACCTGTCTAATGCGGTCAATGAAGTGCTCTATCTGCTTCGCCGTCGCGACTCAGTTCTGCCCAAGCGTTACGAGAAGCTGTTAAACGGTTTTCATGCCCAGCGAGTGCAAGAAAAAACGCCCCTGATGCCATCAACGTTATAAGGCATCAGGGGCGTTAGTGTGATGCTAGTCGCGATACTCGTCAATGCTGGGGCAAGAGCAGATCAACTGGCGGTCACCAAACACGTTATCAACGCGATTAACCGCCGGCCAGTATTTCGAGGCTTTTACTGCAGCGGTCGGGAAGGCGGCTAGCTGACGGTCGTAAGGCCGCTGCCAGTCGTTATCCATCAGATCTGCTTGGGTGTGCGGTGCATTGACCAGTGGATTGTTATCCAGCGGCCACTCACCACTCTCCACGCGAGCAATTTCCTCTCGAATCGCTACCATGGCATCGCAAAAACGATCAATTTCATACAGTGACTCAGACTCCGTCGGCTCAATCATCAGCGTGCCGGGTACCGGGAACGACATGGTGGGTGCGTGGAAGCCGTAATCCATTAAGCGCTTGGCAATATCCTCTTCGCTAATACCAGAGGCTGCTTTGAGCGGACGAATATCGATGATGCATTCGTGTGCGACGTTGCCATTCTCGCCGCGATAGAGAATCGGGAAGGACGCTTCTAAACGCTTGGCAATATAGTTGGCATTAAGAATGGCAAGCTCGGTCGCTTCACGCAGCCCCCGCGCGCCCATCATCTTAATATAAGCCCAAGAGATCGGCAGAATGGAGGCGCTGCCAAAGGCTGCTGCAGAAACCGCACCGCTGTCACTGTTCACGCCGTTGATCGGCGTTACCACATGGTTAGAGACAAAAGGCGCCAGGTGCGCTTTAACGCCGATAGGGCCCATGCCTGGGCCGCCGCCCCCGTGAGGAATACAGAACGTTTTATGCAGATTAAGGTGAGAAACATCGCCACCAAAATCGCCAGGGCGCGTTAAGCCCACCTGGGCGTTCATATTGGCGCCATCGATATAGACTTGGCCTCCGTTATCATGAACGATCTTACACGCTTCGCGCACGCTGGTTTCAAACACACCGTGGGTAGACGGGTAGGTCAACATAATGGCCGAGAGCTGATCGCGGTGCTGCTCAGCTTTGGTGCGTAAGTCAGCCATGTCGATATTGCCGTTTTGATCGCACTCCACCACGACGACTTTCATCTGCACCATCGCTGCTGAGGCGGGGTTGGTGCCGTGGGCAGAGCTTGGAATCAAACAGACATCGCGGTGGGCTTCTCCCTGAGCTGCCTGATAGCGGCGTATCGCCACTAAGCCTGCGTATTCACCTTGAGCACCGGAGTTCGGCTGCATGGAAATGTGATCATAACCGGTCACTTCCACCAGAAAGGCCGAGAGCTCGTCAATCATTTGGTGATAGCCAGCTACCTGATCGCGTGGCGCAAACGGGTGCAGGTGGGCAAATGAAGGCCAGGAAACCGGGATCATTTCGCTGGTGGCGTTGAGCTTCATTGTACAAGAGCCCAGCGGAATCATCGCATGGGCAAGTGACAGATCTTTGTTCTCTAGACGCTTTAAGTAGCGCAGCATTTCGGTTTCGCTGCGGTAGCGGTTAAACGTCGGGTGGCTCAAAAAGTCGCTTTCACGCTGGCAGGCAGCGGGAATACCAGAGGTGCCGTTAGCGATCACTTGCTCGTCTAACGCGGCGACAGAAAGGCCGTGCTCATCGCCAAGCAGTACATCAAGCAGCGCCGCCACATCGTGCGCAGTGGTGGTTTCATCCAGGCTGATACCAACATCGCCATTGGCAAAGTAGTGAAGGTTAATATCATGGGTCATGGCGCGGCCATGGATCTTGCCTGCATCAACGCCAGTTAGGCGTAGCGTATCAAACCAGCTGTCGTGGGCGAGCGATACACCTGCCTGCTTTAAGCCTTCTGCAAGGAGGGTAGCTAAGCGATGAACGCGGCCGGCAATTTTACGTAGCCCTTCAGCACCGTGATAAGTGGCGTAAAAGCCTGCGATGTTGGCCAGCAGTGCTTGGGCGGTACAGATGTTCGAGGTCGCTTTCTCGCGGCGGATATGCTGTTCGCGGGTTTGCATGGCCATGCGCAGCGCTGTATTGCCGCGACTATCTTTGGAAACGCCAATGATACGACCAGGGATAGAGCGCTTGAGCTTGTCAGAGGTGGCAAAGAAAGCCGCATGGGGGCCGCCAAAGCCCATTGGTACACCAAAGCGCTGGGAGTTGCCTACTACAATGTCAGCGCCGAACTTGCCTGGCTCTTTCAGCAGCACCAGGCTCAGAAGGTCGGTGGCCACACAGGTCATGATGTTACGGTCGGCGGCTGCGCTTATCAGCGAAGCAAGGTCGCGAACCTGGCCGCTTGCCGAGGGGTACTGCACTAAGGCACCAAACACATCGTGATTGGCGAGCTCTTCAGCCGGGCCAGTGATCAGCTCAAAGCCAAAGAACTCGGCGCGGGTTTTAACCACATCCAGGGTTTGCGGAAAAACGTCGTCGGCGACGAAGAAAGCATTGGATTTACTTTTCTTATTGCCACGCTTGCACAGTGCCATGGCTTCGGCAGCAGCGGTGGCTTCGTCTAGCAGTGAAGCATTGGCAAGCTCCATGCCGGTTAAATCCATCACCACCTGCTGGAAGTTCAGCAAGCCTTCTAGGCGACCCTGGGAAATTTCTGGCTGGTAGGGGGTATAAGCCGTGTACCAGCCTGGATTTTCCAGCACGTTGCGCTGAATAACCGCCGGCATGTGAGTACCGTAGTAGCCCTGACCAATGTAGCTTTTAGCCACACGATTTTGTCGCGCTAGCTGTGCCAGATACTCTAATGCTTCTGCTTCGCTGCGCGGTTCATCAAGCGCCAGCTCGCGCCCTAAACGAATGTCGCTGGGCACAGTCTGCTCAATCAGATCTTCCATGTGCTGCATATTGAGCGCTTTTAACATGGTGGTGACGTCATCGGGACTTGGCCCATTATGACGTTTGATAAAAGCATCGTGGTCGGCCAGCTCGGCCAGGCGGCGTGTTTCAATAGGCATGGGAAAGATTCCGAACGTTAAGAGAGAACCGTGCAGGGGCAATAAGCAAAGAGCCTGCCACTAAGGGCAGGCTTAAATACAAAATTTAGTCGTCAGCGCTAAGCGTGGCTTGATAGGCGTCTGCGTCAAGCAGGCCGTCAAGGGCATCGCTATCTAAGCGTACTTTCATAATCCAGCCGCCTTCATATGGGGCTTCATTGACCGTTTCTGGGGCGTCTTCAAGGGCTTCGTTTACTTCAATCACTTCGCCACCCACCGGGGAGTAGAGATCAGAAGCGGCTTTAACCGACTCGATAACACCAAACTCCTGACCTTTGGTCAGTGCTGCCCCTACTTCAGGAAGTTCAACAAACACCACATCACCTAGCGCTTGCTGGGCGTGATCAGTAATGCCGACAGTAACGGTGCCATCTTGGTGGTCAAGCACCCACTCGTGGCTTTCAGCGTAACGAAGATTGGCAGGAAGATTGCTCATGATGTTTTCCTATATGAAACAGTTTTCTGGACTCGAGCATACTAGCGGTTGTCGCTCGCCTTGGCGACTATCGGTTAGTGCATCGTCATTAGTCGATAGTCAGAGGAGTAGCTGAGCGAATAATGCTGCATGTTAACGTGTTTCCAATCGGAAACAAATTTCTTCTTCGCTCCTGCTGAGGGCTTTAGGAATTGTCACTGCAATACGTTATTCGTTTGTATTTGGTTATGAAATAAGCGGCATCCTCTATGCACAAGCGACATCACCATAGATCCTTGCTGAGTATATGGTGTAAAACATGCGTGATGACTCCGTGACAGTCGGGAGTTTGATAGCCAAAATAGGCCTAAGCAGCGTCAGGCTACGTATCGTAAATAATGTATAAATGTCGCAAACCAACTGGGCGAGGAGAAGCGCGTGGAAGCATTAACTAATCTGTTAGGGGTCATCAACGGCGTGGTCTGGGGACCCGTCATGTTGGTGCTATTACTAGGCGTGGGGGTTTACCTGCAGCTTGGCTTGAAACTGATGCCGATTAGAAAGCTCGGCATGGGTTTCAAGCTAATGTGGGCTGGCCGTGAACCAAAACCTAAAACGGGCAAGCTGGCGGAAAAAGAGGGCGATGAAGGGGAAATTTCTCCCTTTGATGCTTTGATGACCGCACTCTCCGCGACCATTGGTACCGGTAATATTGCTGGCGTTGCAACGGCCATTGCGTTAGGTGGGCCAGGTGCCGTTTTCTGGATGTGGATTACTGCATTAGTCGGCATGGCAACTAAGTTCGCCGAAGCGGTACTGGCCGTGCGTTATCGTGAAACCGATAGCACCGGGTTCCATGTTGGCGGGCCAATGTTTTATATCAAAAATGGCCTGGGTAAAAAATGGCTGTGGCTAGGCGGTGTCTTTGCTTTCTTCGGTGCCGTGGCTGCCTTCGGGATTGGCAATACCGTACAGTCAAACTCGGTAGCGGATGCAATGGACGCCACCTTTGGGGTGCCGCACTGGATCACGGGTGTGATCATTATGGTATTAGCCGGGGCTGTCATCCTGGGTGGTATCAAGCGTATTGCGAAAGTCGCGGGCAAGCTGGTACCGATTATGGGCATTGCCTATGTGGTCGCAGGCCTGCTGGTGTTGATCATTAATGCCGGGCAGATCGGTGAAGCGTTTGGTTTGATCTTCTACTACGCCTTTAACCCAATGGCCGCCGCGGGTGGTTTTGCGGGTGCTGCGGTGATGGCGGCGATTCGCTTTGGTGTAGCACGGGGTATTTTCTCTAATGAGGCGGGGCTTGGTAGCGCGCCTATCGCCCACGCGGCGGCAAAAACGAAAAACCCGGTACGTCAGGGCTTGATCGCTATGCTGGGCACCTTTATTGATACCATCATCGTGTGCACGATTACTGCACTGGTTATCTTGACCTCAACGGTCTGGATAGATGGTGAGGCGGGAGCATCGTTGACCGCGCTCTCGTTTGATGCCGCGCTGCCGGGCTTTGGTAATCAAATTGTCGCTGTGGCGCTGGCTATCTTTGCATTCACTACCATTCTGGGCTGGTCATTTTATGGTGAGAAGTGCTGCCAGTTCCTGTTTGGAACGCGCTCGATCATGATCTATCGGGTGCTGTTCGTGTTAGCGATTCCATTGGGTGCGATTGCTCAGCTCGGGTTTATCTGGTTAATGGCCGATACCTTTAATGCCATGATGGCCATTCCTAACTTGATTGCCTTGGCACTGCTTTCGCCGGTAGTCTTTAAGTTGACCAAGGACTATTTCGACGGCAAAGACGTGCTGCCGGGTGAAGAGCTGGACCACGACCAATAATCCATACCGCTTTTTGCAGCGCGCTGCATGTGAGTATCGAATAACAACAGAGTCGGGAAGGCACTTGTGAAGTGGCTTCCCGTTCTCTTTTATGAACGAATATTTTAAGTGAGGAAAGGCCCATGACCGAAATGAAGCAAACGCCGTTGCACGCTTTACACCTCAAACTGGGCGCCAAAATGGTGCCTTTTGCAGGCTATGATATGCCGGTGCAGTATCCGCTGGGTGTTAAAAAAGAGCATGAACATACGCGCCAAAAGTGCGGATTGTTTGATGTTTCGCACATGGGGCAAATTACCGTTTCCGGTGACAACGTCGCTGAAGCTCTGGAAACGCTGATTCCTGCTGATTTGGTTGGACTGGAGAAAGGTGCCCAGCGCTACGGGATTTTCACCAGCCTCGAAGGCGGCATTATTGATGACCTGATGGTGGTGAACGCCGGAGATCATTTTTACCTGGTCGTGAATGCGGCGTGTAAAGATCAGGACTTGGCGCATTTGCGGTTAAATTTAGCTTCCACACATACGATCGAGCCGCTCGACCGTGGGCTGCTGGCGCTACAGGGCCCGCAGGCACGTGATGTGATGCAACGGCTTTGCCCGGAAGCCTGCGAGTTAGTGTTTATGCAGCATGGCCGTTTCACTATCGCTGGCCAGGAAGTATGGGTTAGTCGCAGCGGTTATACCGGCGAAGATGGTTTTGAAATTTCAGTTGCGGCAGACGCTTGTGAAGCCTTTGCCGAGCGGCTGTTGGCAGAGCCTGAGGTAGAAGTGATTGGTTTGGGCGCGCGGGATTCACTACGTCTAGAAGCAGGTCTATGTCTCTATGGTCATGATATGGATATGGAGACTACCCCGGTGGAAGCCGGATTAATCTGGGCGATTGGTAAGCCGCGCCGTCATGGTGGCGAACGCCCGGGTGGTTTTCCTGGGGCCGATATTATTCTGCATCAGGTCGATGCCAAAGATCACATCCGCAAGCGTGTTGGGCTGCTAGCCGATGGCCGTGCACCGGTGCGTGAGGGTGTGACTCTGGTAGATGAAGCGGGTAATGAGGTCGGTGTTGTTACGTCGGGCGGTTTTGGCCCAAGTGTAGGTAAACCAGTAGCAATGGGCTATGTGACGCGTGAACTGGAAGCACCGCAAAGTACCGTATTTGCTGTGGTTCGCGGTAAGCAGTTACCTATGGTCGTGACTCCTACGCCGTTTGTAAAACCGGGTTATTATCGCGGTTAATATTTAGACTGACGCTTACCTATATACAACGGCCCCTGTCTAAGCAGGGGCCGTTGGGTTTGGGGAAGTGCTTTAGCGCAGTACCTGCCTGGGGTCGATAGGTTTACCGCCCTGGCGCAGATCAAACAGCAGATCATAGCGCTGGGTTGAATCACTTTGACCCACCTCACATAGTGCATCGCCAGTGCTGACCTGCTGGCCGACAGTGACCAATATGCGCTCACAAAGGGCATACACGGATTGTAGATTATCGGCATGATGGATAATCACCACTTCGCCTAGCTGACGCATGCCATCGGCAAAGCGCACTTCACCTGGGGCGACCGACTGCGCTCGGGCACCCGCCTGGGTGGCGAGTAGCATGGGCTGCAGAGTGCCACGACTGTCCGCGCCGAAACGGCGCACTACACGGTAATCTTCCAGCGGCCAGGGCCAGCGGCGTGCAGAGGCCGGCAGTGGTTGGCTTGGTGCAGCGGCGGATGGGCTGGCGCTAGCACTAGAGGCGCTACTGCTGCCGGCAGAGCTTGCTGCGGCACTGCCGCTAAGAGGCACGCTAATCACTTGGCCTACCCGCAGGCTTGTGGGCGTCGTACCTGGGTTAGCACTCTGGATGCGACCACTGGTGGTGCCGAAATGGCGAGCGATACCTGAGAAAGTATCACCAGGGCGTATTTGATAACGATATGGCCCACCAGAGGGGGCTCGCTCTTGCTGGGTAGGAAGTAATAGGCGTTGTCCTACCTCCAGGCGTCGTGCATCAACGCTAGGATTAAAGCGCTGTAAGCGCTCTAACGGCACGTTAGCTCGCGCTGCCATCTGGCCGAGAGTATCCCCCCGCTGCACTTGAACCCAGTCGCCGCTGATCTGGCCGCCGCTGGGCGCTGCCGCACGCTGAGATGATGACTGTGGGTCACTGGCACAGCCAGCCAATACCCCAGCTAATAAACAGCTACTCAGCAGCGCTATTAATCGTGATCGGTTTGGCCGTCCAACAAACCATCTTTTTCCAGCCAGAGTGAATTGATCCATGTGTGGAAACGTTCCTTATGCTGCTTTTCATCGTGGTTGTCCGGTGCGTACATCCACTGAGGAATATCCAGTTGCCGTGCGTGCAGCGTAATGGGGGCTTCATTGCCGCACAAAAATCCCCAAAAGGTGGGGGAGGGATTGGTATAGCTTATCGTGACATCCAGTATGCCATTTAACTGGCTTCCTAGTAGGCTAAGCACTTGCGCCACACCGCCCGCCTTAGGGCGTAATAAGTGGCGGTATGGGCTTTGCTGGGCGTCACGCTTTAGGACGCTAAAGCGAGTGCCTTCTACAAAGTTAAAAATCGCAATGGGATTGTTGCGAGCTTGTCGGCACATGCGTTCGGTGGATTCACGGTCAATGGTGGCTAATTTAGGGTTTTTCGCTATCTGCTCCCGACTGAAGCGGCGCATGAAAGGAAACTCAAGTGCCCAAAACGCCAGGCCAACGATGGGAATCCAAATTAATTGACGTTTAAGGAAGAAGCGTGGCATTGGAATGCGCCGATGCAACGCCATGAAAAGCATAAAAATATCGGTCCAGCTTCGGTGATTGGATATGACCAACCAGCCCTGCTGAGGGCTCAAATTCTTGGGTACGCTGATAGTGACGTCAGGCTTAAGCCAGTGCCGCATCCACCACAGATTAAAACCAATCCAATTAAGGGCGACGGCATTTAAGCCCTGTAATACCTTCTGTTTCAGGCGCTGTCCAGGAACAACCACTTTAAGCAGGGTTAAAAAAATAAGAGGTACGCCCCAGAATAGCGTATTGAGCACCAGCAGCAGTGCGCTGACCAGCCCCTTTAAAATAGGCATACCGCGTATCCTTACCGTCAGACGAATAACTTAATACCGAATGCTAAATGATCGTAGCCACGCTGCCCAGCATAAACCTAGGGCAATTGGGTAGCTTGATGATGTTTTAGCTTAGAGGTAGCGAGGGCGCTTGAACCGTTTTTAGCAATACGGTGCGTAATGCATGGGCGGCAACGGACAGTTCCTGCTGGGTCAAAATGCCTACTCGGCAAGATACGGCGGGTGCCGTCAGCGGTATGCAGCGTGCGCCCAGTTCATGCATTTGGCGAATACACATAGAAGGCACTGCACTAACCCCCAGGCCGTCAGCCACCATTCTGCCAACGGTGGAGAGCTGATGGCTTTCAAATGCCACAGGCAGTTCCATATGCTGTTTACTTAGCTCCTGCTCAAGCAGTCGACGTACCATAGAAGGGCGCTGAAGCGTAATAAAATCGTGCTCAAGTAGTGCGGACCAAGAAAGCCGCGAGAACTGCAATAATGTGGAGGTAGGCGGCACCACTGCGACAAAATGGTCTTCGAATAGCGGGGTGAATAGCAAGCTGCCGGTGGCATCGGGTGAAAAGGCGATGCCCAATTCTACTTGGCGAGAGCGCACCATCTCGGTGACTTCTTCATTGATAACATCGTGTACCGTAATATTGATTTTAGGGTACTGCTGGCGAAACTTGACCAATGCCGAGGGCAGTAAGTTACAGGCAAACGAAGGCATAGCTGCGACGCTCAAGCGGCCCAACTGAAGTGTAAAGCGCTGGCGCAGCCGCTCTTCGGTATTATCCCACTGGGCGAGCAGATGTTTGGCGAGTGGTAGCAGAGATTCCCCTTCTGAGGTTAGTCTCACACT
The DNA here is from genome assembly GCF_011050415.1 of Halomonas sp. GTDB lineage: Bacteria > Pseudomonadota > Gammaproteobacteria > Pseudomonadales > Halomonadaceae > Vreelandella. The sequence goes on along the minus strand of NZ_DRFS01000013.1, from coordinate 98,992 downwards.
ACGAGTACTACGCAGTAACAGTTTGCCCCCCAATGATTCTTCAAGCCCTTTGATCGCTAAACTGAGCGCTGGCTGAGATAAATGGAGACGTTCGCAGGCCTGAGTAAAGCTCAACGTTTGGGCAACCGCCAGAAAGGCGCGTAGCTGTTTGACGGTCATGGAAAGCCTTTTATAAGTTTTAAAAATAAATTGATAAGAAAAACAAACTTAACAAATATATCATCTGGCACAACACTGACACTAACGTAGCGCGCAAATTACATGTCAATGTCTACGTATTTCAAAGACAACGCATATCTAAGACAACAATGTGAGGCATAACAATGGCAGGATTCGATAAGCGTGTAGCTTCCTACGAAGAAGCAATGGAAGGTATCGAGAGCGGTATGACCGTCATCGCTGGCGGTTTTGGATTATGTGGTATCCCTGAAAATCTGATTGCAGAAATCAAGCGGCGCGGTGTCAATGATCTTACCGTGGTTTCCAACAACTGCGGTGTTGATGGTTTTGGTCTTGGGATACTGCTTGAGGATCGCCAAATCAGTAAGATTCTCGCCTCCTATGTTGGCGAAAATGCCTTATTTGAAAAGCAAATGCTCAACGACGAGATTGAGGTGGTGTTAACCCCTCAAGGCACGTTAGCTGAGAAAATGCGCGCTGGCGGTGCGGGTATTCCCGCCTTTTACACCGCGACTGGCTACGGCACGCCAATTGGTGATGGTAAAGAAGTGCGCGAATTTAATGGCCGTCACTACATCTTAGAAGAAGCGATTACAGGTGACTTCGCTATCGTTAAAGGGTGGAAGGCAGACCGCTATGGCAACGTTATGTATCGCCATACTGCGCAAAACTTTAACCCCATGGCTGCTACCGCGGGAAAAATCACTGTAGTGGAAGTTGAAGAAATTGTGGAGCCGGGTGAGCTTGAGCCTAGCCAGATCCATACGCCAGGTATTTATGTGGATCGGATTATTCAAGGCACATTTGAGAAACGTATTGAAAAACGCACGGTGCGTAGTTAGGCCGTAGCTGTTTCAAACGACTTAGGTCTCAAATGACGTAGATTTTAAACGTTTCCCTAGCTTCTCATTTAACGATTCAACAAAAGGAAGTCACCATGGCTTTAACACGAGAACAGATGGCTCAGCGTGTCGCACGCGAACTCCAAGATGGCTTTTACGTCAATTTGGGCATTGGTATTCCCACCCTAGTGGCCAACTACATCCCGGATGGCATCGACGTGATGCTGCAATCCGAAAATGGCCTGCTGGGTATGGGCCGTTACCCTACTGAAGACGAACTTGATTCGGATATGATCAATGCGGGTAAAGAGACGGTTACCGCGCGTCCCGGTGCCGCGATTTTCTCCTCTGCCGAGTCATTCGCCATGATTCGCGGTGGTCATGTGGATTTAACCGTACTGGGTGCTTTTGAGGTTGACCAGCAGGGCAATATTGCCTCGTGGATGATCCCCGGTAAGCTGATCAAAGGTATGGGTGGCGCGATGGACTTGGTGGCTGGTGCGGATAACATCATTTGCACCATGACCCATGCCTCCAAGCATGGTGAGTCCAAGCTGCTTGAAAAGTGTGAACTGCCGCTGACCGGGGCTGGCTGCATTAACCGCGTTTTGACTGATTTGGCCTATCTTGAAATTAAAGACGGCACCTTTATTCTCAAAGAGCGCGCTCCTGGTGTTAGCGTCGAGGAAATTATCGAAAAAACGGCGGGCAAATTAATCGTTCCTGATCACGTCCCCGAAATGACCTTTGACGCCTAAGTAACCGTTGTGAGCCTAGGCGGTTAATAAAATGGCGTTGGTACGACTTAGGTGTAAAGCCCCTTAAATCGTATCACGCCATTTCACAACGGGTATGGAAGGGGAGTAGCACTTCGGCGATGCGCTCATGGTCATCTTCAACGTGTTTTTGCACCAGTGCCAAACCGCCTAAACATAACCGGTGCTCATCGCCCTCACTAAACACCACTTTTTTTGGAGTGGTTGGGTAGAAACGATGATCCAGTAGTGATGACACCGCAAAAACTCCGTTTTGCTGCCCGTTTAGACTTGGCATTCCTACTTCGTTGAGTCGTTGATCAAGCTTGATTAATGGTTCTCCCAACTGACTACAATCAAAACCGGCGTGGTGTAGGCGAGGTCCCATGACCGCCAGCCAGCCAGCCAGTGGATGGGCGTGTTGTAACTGTTGGTAGAGTGCCCACGAGGGCATAGGCCATGGACGACCGCGGCAAAGCAGGTTGTGTCCTTTGCAGTCCTGAGGATGCGACTGCTTTACTAAGCCTTCAATGGCCTCTCTGGGTGCTTTTGAAAGCGTCCCCATTTGCAATTCGGCCAGCACTAGCCAGCTGCTGCCGTCGTTGGGTGCTAGCAGGTGAATGAGTAAGCCTTTATCTGCCATCGCGTATTGGCCGATTGGACGGTAGCCCATATGCGCTAAATTGCCGGCAAGAGCCATGGCTGAAAAGGGCCCGTAATTCAGTGTCACCAGCGCAAGATACTCGGCGGCGCTGGAAAGCGGCCACAGCCTTAAGGCGCCAATATCAGGATGGGTATGTATATAGTCAAGCCAGAGCTGTTGGACAAACTCCTGACGCTGCATGCTGAACTCCTTGCCCACATGCGGCACACACTAGCGTGAGCCGTTAAGTAAGTACTCAGTATAGGCAAGCACAAGCCGCAAGGGTTCAACGGGTATTAACGAGCGGTTTAACGCAGCTGTTTGTCGCGAACAAATTGATCAAACTCAGTGAAGCCGCCAATATGGGCTTGATCGACAAATACCTGCGGTACGGTATGAATCGGTTTGCCTGCCGTTTTGGCGATATCTTCTTTAGTCACGCCTTCTGAAGGCATATCTACATAGCGGTAACCTTCAATCTTACCGGCTTTTTCCAGATGTTCGGCAAGGTGTTTTGCGCGCACGCAAAATGGGCATGACATTCGACCAAAAATAACCACAAACATGAGTGTCGCTCCTTTACGTTAGTAGGGGTAAGTAGCAAAGTAGTCTGTAACGACTTAGCCAGTACAAATTGGCCAGTACAAATTGATCAGTAACCTAGCAGTAACTGATTGAGTGGCAAATGGCATACTGCGAGAAGATAAATGAGCTCCTATTGTGGCTGAGCAGAGTGCATTACGCCAATAGCGGCTGACTAACGCTGACTATTAATACCGATTATCACCCGGAGATCATTAAGGACAACTATGCAAACGCTTACTGCTGAGGAGTATGGTTTTCTTGCCGAATTGGCGCGGGCATACCGCGATACGCACTTAGCATTGATTAAGCAGCAAGAGGGTTGGAACCCCCGTTTGGGCATTGATGCACTTTGCTTTCAGCGTGAAAGTGCTGAGCGTATGGTGGGGGCACTTATAACGCCCTCTGGGCTTTGGTTGGTAGTGGTGCCCGATCAGGCCAAACTCACTGCTCCTCTGGAGGAGACGTTGACAATGGCGCTACCCTCAGGGAGCTATCGCTTAGTGTTAGAACGTTTACCTGGCGGATATGAAATTTACAAGCGCGCTATTTTGCGTGATTTAGGTGAGCTCGACAGCATGCAGGAAGCAGCAAGGCTGGCGCAGCAAATGATGTCGCGTTTAATGCAGCCTACTCCACAAGCTGACGCTTAGGAGGGGGCGGCCACTATACTGATTCATGCACACTCGCAGTCACACTCTCTTTCATTCATTTAGTAAAAGGAAATGCCCATGACCAATCAAGCCGTTACTACGCCGCGCGTGGCACTCGTCACCGGTACCAGCAGTGGTATTGGTGCTGCAGTCGTTAAGCATTTTTGCGGATTAGGCCATCAAGTGCTTGCGGTGGATTTTAACCCGGCGGGCAAAGCGATTGCAGAGGAAGCGGGGGCTGTTTTTTTCGAGGCCGATCTAACCGATCCTGATGCCTGCCGTGCGGCGGTGGCCGATGCGGTTAAGCGCTTTGGTGGTGTCGATATTCTGGTCAACAATGCCGGTATTCAACACGTTGCATCAATTGAAACGTTTCCAGAAGAGAAGTGGCGCCAGATTATGGATTTGATGCTAACGGCGCCTTTTTTACTTACTCAAGCGGCATGGCCGCACATGCGCGAGAAGGGGTGGGGCCGAATCATTAACGTGGCCTCCATTCATGCTCAGGTGGCATCGCCTGGCAAAGCCGCCTACATCAGTGCTAAGCACGGCATGATTGGTTTGACCAAAACAGCAGCATTGGAAGGTGGTGAGCAAGGTATTACTGCCAATGCGGTTTGCCCTGCCTATGTAAGAACGCCGCTGGTGGATAACCAGATTGCCGATCAGGCAAAATTGAACAATATGGACGAACAGGAAGTTGTCGAAAAAATCATGCTTAAACAGGCCGCGATTAAACGCCTCATAGAGCCCGAGGAAGTGGCGCAGTTGGTTGCCTACCTAGCCTCCGACGCTGCAGGAGCGGTGACCGGCTCAAGCTTTAATATTGACCTAGGCTGGACCGCGCATTAAGCATCGGCTCTCCCCCGTCAGTCGCCTAGTGCGACGGCGGGGGGCTTTGCAAATATCCTGGTTTAAAAGGCGTTAACGACGCACCGGGCGTTTTTGTAATTTGCGCTGTAGGGTGCGGCGATGCATGCCTAAAGCACGGGCAGTGGCGGAAATATTGCCATCGTGTTCCTGAAGCACTTTTTGAATATGTTCCCAAGTGATCCGGTTAATTGAGGGTGGATTATCCGCAAGCTCAATGTCCGGATCGCCATCCTGGCGCTCAAACGAGGCGAGTACGTCGTCGGCATCTACTGGTTTACACAAATAATTGACGGCGCCGAGTTTAATTGCTTCGACTGCGGTGGCAATACTTGAGTAGCCAGTCAGCACCACAATACGACAGTGGGGCAAAATGCCAAGTAGTTCGGGCAGCAGTTTCAACCCTGAGCTATTTTCCAGCTTTAGATCTAGGGTCGCCATGGTGGGTGAAAATTGCGCGGCCATGGTCAGCGCTTGCTCTGCATCGTGGGCAACGATGACTTCATAGCCACGCCGCGTTAATGCCCGGTTCAGCACATGGCAAAACATTTCATCGTCATCAACGATCAGCAGGCGTTGCTCTCGCGTTTGCATGTTGTCCTCAATCCATTAAAGGAGATGCTTGGGGCGCTCGTGTATTAACTGGGAGCCGCGCAACGAGGCAGCGTAACTTCTGTTAGCGTACCCCCTTCCGGGTGATTATACAGGCTTACGCCGCCGCCAAAGCGATTGATGGTGGCATGGGTTAAAAACAAACCAATCCCCATGCCTTTACTTTTAGTGGAAATAAACGTCTCACCTAACTGATCTGCAATCGACATCGCAACGCCAGGGCCGTGATCACGAATATCGATGATGACGCTCTCTTCCTGCCAGTCTAAGCGAATGGCGATGTGTTCAGGGTTAGCGTCAGCGGCGTTATTGAGCAAGTTTGTCAGCGCTTGGTCAAGCGTGGCATCTACCGCTAGCCAAGGCCTGCCACGTTTTTCTGAAACATCAAACTGATGGCTGACATCGGGACGTAACACCAGCCAACGCTGAACCACACCAGCTAGCCAAATCTCCGCGTCAAGTACTTCGGGCTCTGCCATGCGGCGTCGATCAGCATTGGAGACTAAATTTTGCAGCCGTGACTTGCACACATCTACCTGCTGGCGCAGCAAGGTAATATCCTGATGAAGCCCTGAGTTTGGGGCTGCCTCATCCTCCATCTCTTTTAGCAGCACTGCCATGGTGGAGAGTGGCGTGCCTAGTTCGTGGGCGGTTCCGGCCGCTTGCGTCGCGACGGCCAGCACCTGCTCGTTGCGCAGCGCGGCTTCTCGGGTTCTTGAGAGCGCTTGATCTCGGCTGCGCAGGGCATGGGCCATTTTGAAGATAAAAAACGTCACAAGGCCCGCAGAAAGACCAAAATTAAGCCACATGCCAAGTACATGCAGGCTTAATGGGCCGTCGCTATTAATATGCCCCAACTGTGGGATGGGGTGGTAAGAGAACATCAAAAAGGTGTACCCAGCCATGGAACAAGCGGCAATGATCCAGGCATGGCGCCAGGGTAGCGTTGCCGCGGCAATAGTGACCGGCACAAGGTAATAAGTAATAAAGGGATTGGTTGAACCGCCTGAGAAATAAAACAGCAGCGTTAGCCCTGCAATGTCAGCGAGTAAATGCAGTAAATACTCAAGGTGCGTGACCGCGCGGGGACGACCCAGTCGCCACCAAGTGGCGATATTAAGAATACCCATTGCAATCACTACGCTCACGACGGCTGTCACCGGTAAATCAAAAGCCAGTAGCTCCACGCCGACGATAATGGCCAGTAAAAACCCCGTCCAGGTGATCCCGCGGACGATGGTGAGCCGCACCAGATTGCGATTAGGCGTGGATAGCGGAAGAGGCGGAGCGGTAGGCATAAAGGCGCTGCTTTGGTTTATGATCTTGGTTGAGATACTTAATTAACGTTCTTAGCGGACGTTTTGACACCGTGAATGACAAATTTAATAAATAGGGTCATCACGAAGGTCGCCCAACCGGCTGAGGCCAGTATGTTGAATAACAACATTTTTGGTGGCAGCCAAGCACTGCCTAGTAAGGCTTCCAGCATGATGTGAAAAAACATCGCTAGCAGTAGGGGTAGCGCCAAAATGTGGATCCACATATCGGTACGGCGTTTACGAATACGATAACGACACAACAGGTAACGCAGAGGTCGATGCGCCCAACTGAACACTACCAGCGCGCCGATCACCAATAGGCAGGCTAGCGTGGGTTCCGTGCTGCCAAGATAGGCGGATAGCGAAATGGACCAGGCAAGGCCTAGCCATAGCAATCCCTCCAAGCTGGCAATGACATCCGCATAGCGTCGCACGTTCTGCATAAACAACCGGATCCTTACCGTTAAAAGCCAATTGTGAAAACTAGCTGTTAAAAATAGCGGTTAAAACTAACTATGAAAAAACTGTCGCCATGATACGACACTTAGCGAGTGCTGTGGGTGTCAGCGTTGGATTTATCCAGCCGCCTAATTGCGTATACTGTGTATGCCTCTTTTAGCCGACTCAACTCCAGTACAGGACTTGCCGTGGACACTGTAACACTGACCCGCCCCGATGATTGGCACCTCCATTTACGTGACGACGATGCATTAAAAGCAGTTGTCGGTCATACCGCTGCCCAGATGGGGCGGGCGATTATTATGCCCAACCTTACGCCACCGGTTACTACCACCGCCCAGGCGCTTGAATATCGCCAGCGTATATTAGACGCGCTACCAGCAGGCAGTGCGTTTGAACCGTTAATGGTACTTTATCTTACGGATACCACGCCGCCAGAGGAGATTGAGCGCGCAGCACAAAGTGGCTTTGTTAAGGCGGTTAAGCTTTACCCCGCGGGCGCGACGACTAACTCTGACTCTGGCGTCACGGATTTGGCGCACTGCGACGCGGCGATTGCGATGATGGTCAAAGTGGGTATGCCATTGTTAGTGCATGGTGAAGTGACCGATGCAGAGATCGATATTTTTGATCGCGAAGCCGTGTTTATTGAAAAAATCATGAAGCCGCTCCTGGCACGCCACCCCGCCTTAAAAGTCGTCTTTGAACACATTACTACGCAACAGGCGGCTGAATTTGTTGCCCAGGCCCCGGACACTATAGCGGCCACGATTACCGCTCATCACCTGTTGTTTAATCGCAATAAAATGCTGGTGGGTGGCATTCGTCCGCACTACTACTGCCTGCCTATTCTCAAGCGGGAGCAGCATCGTCAGGCGCTTTTGAAGGCCGCCACTAGCGGCAGCCATAAGTTCTTTTTGGGAACCGATAGTGCTCCCCACTCCCAAGGGGCTAAAGAGTCAAGCTGCGGCTGTGCCGGGGCCTATACAGCGCCTGCAGCCATTGAGCTTTACGCGACCGCTTTCGAGGAAATGGATGCCTTGGATAAATTAGAAGGGTTTGCGAGCTTAAATGGGCCACGTTTTTATGGGCTGTCGCCGAATGCAGATACCATTACGTTAGAGCGTAAAGCGTGGCGTTTGCCAGAAAGCTACCCTTATGCTCAGGGCGCGCAGATTATTCCGCTGCTGGCGGGTGAAACGCTAAATTGGAAGATGATCGCTTAGCGGTTGTGCAACCTCTTCAAATACAAAAGGGTCGAGAATATCGACCCTTTTGCTATCGATGGCTAGGCAGTGCCAAGCTGCTTAAGCATCACATCGACCATGCGTGAAGAGTGGTCGGCCGCTACTTCCAGGAACTGATCAAACGTCAGGTGATTATCGCCACTGCCAGGAATGTCTGAAAGGGCGCGTATAACCACGAACGGGCAGTGGTAGAGGTGGCAGGTCTGGGCAATCGCAGCGCCCTCCATTTCAACAGCAAGCATGAGCGGGAACTGCGCGCGGGTCGCCGCAACCCGCGCAGGATCGGCCATAAATGCGTCCCCTGTGGCGATTAACCCTTCCCGCACCTGAACCTCGCCTAGTGACGCAATGGCGTTACGTGCGATTTCTCGCAGCGCTGTATCGGCCTGGTAAGCGGCGGGCATCCCGGGTACTTGTCCTATCTCGTAGCCAAACACTACCGCGTCAACATCGTGATGGCGAACTTCATCAGAAATGATCACATCACCAATATTTAAATCTGCAGCAAACCCGCCCGCTGATCCGGTATTGATGATTGCATCGGGCTGGTGTCGCTCCAGTAAAATAGCGGTACCCACGGCGGCGTTCACCTTACCAATACCCGATTGCAGTACAATGACTTCAAGGCCATAGCGAGTACCGGAATGAAATACAAAGCCAGCATGTTCGTAGCGCTGTGGGTTGTCTAATTGACTAACCAGAGTGCTCACTTCTTGCGCCATCGCGCCAATAATACCTATACGCTTCACTGCGCAATGCTCCTTGAGGAAAGGTTTGAAATCGCTTGAATCAACCTTGCGCCTGCTGGGCCAAGTCGTGCTGTTCAGCGGCTTCTAAGGTGTTTTCAAGCAGCGTTGCCACCGTCATCGGGCCAACGCCACCAGGCACCGGGGTGATAAAGCTAGCGCGTTCTGCAGCGGCTGCAAAATCTAGGTCGCCCACTAGGGTGCCGTCTTCTTGGCGGTTAATACCTACATCAATCACGATAGCGCCGGGTTTAATCCACTCACCTTTAACGAGCCCTGGTTTGCCAACGGCAACGACGACAATGTCGGCGCGGCTAACGTGATCTTCAAGGTTTTGGGTAAAGCGGTGACATACCGTTGTCGTGCAACCCGCAAGCATCAGCTCCAATGCCATGGGGCGGCCGACAATGTTAGACGCCCCCACAACGGTGGCATCAAGGCCGCGTAACGGAATATCGCTTTGCTCCAGTAAGGTCATAATGCCTTTGGGGGTGCAGGGGCGAAGCGCGGGCAGTCGCTGCGCTAAGCGACCCAGGTTGTAGGGGTGAAAACCATCTACGTCTTTGTCAGGGAGAATGCGCTCTAAAATAGGCCCAGCATTGAGGTGCTTAGGCAGCGGCAACTGAACCAGTATGCCATCGACAGTAGGGTCACTATTGAGCTGGTCGACAAGAGCTTCCAGGTCATGCTGAGAGGTGTTGGTTGGTAACGCATGCTGAAAAGAGAGAATGCCCGCCTGTTCGCAGGCGCGATGCTTGTTATTAACATAGACTTGAGAGGCGGGATCTTCCCCAACTACAACCACGGCTAGCCCTGGTGCCCGCACGCCTGCTGCTCTACGTGCGGTAACCTTTTCAGCAACCTGTTGACGGACAGTAGCAGCGATGGCTTTGCCATCAATTAGTTGGGCGGTCATGTAGTGGAATCCCTGTGGAGCGTTGAAAAAAGCGAATACCAAGCGCATAACCAACAGCGCTTATAGAGACCGCAATTTTCGCACGCTAGGGCATCCAGGCAAAGCATCTAAACTAACAATCACTTTAATGGTTGACTTTAAAATTAGAAATAGTAATATATGCCTCGCTTGAGACGGACCAGGCGGTAGCGTCAAAGGTGATTAAATCGGGATGTAGCGCAGTCTGGTAGCGCGCCTGCTTTGGGAGCAGGATGTCGGGGGTTCGAATCCCTCCATCCCGACCACACTTTACGTGAAAGGTAGAAGTTTGCTTTTCCAAGCTTTGGTTGTGGTCTAGTGCTCATCAGTATTCGTTATTTCTGAATGCTTTTTGTGCGCCCATAGCTCAACCGGATAGAGCAACGGCCTTCTAAGCCGTAGGTTGCGGGTTCGATTCCTGCTGGGCGTGCCATCTAATTCAGTGGTAACACCCTGTCAGAATCATTCCTTCAAGCATGCGATACTTGTTTCTACGTTAGATTGTCTTTGGTGGGTGTAGCTCAGGGGTAGAGCCCCGGATTGTGATTCCGGTGGTCGTGGGTTCAAATCCCATCATCCACCCCATTGACAATATAAGCGTACCATTTTTAGGTTGTGGTGGGTGTAGCTCAGGGGTAGAGCCCCGGATTGTGATTCCGGTGGTCGTGGGTTCAAATCCCATCATCCACCCCATTACCTATATTTTTAATTATCTATCTTTGTTTATGTATTTATCTCCTTTCTTGTAAATTATTAATCATCACTCGAAGCCCTTAATTGGGTTTTTTTGTTTCTGGTTCCTCACTTTTATTTTTGCCGGGTGGACGCTAGCGCGGCATCACTTTTATACGGCTGCCTGCCATGTGTGTCAGTGGTTCAGGCATACCGAGTAAATATCCCTGAGCGTAATCAATGCCTATCTGCTTTAACGCATTGAGCGTTTCATTGGTTTCGACGAACTCGGCGATTGTTTCGATATTTAGCGCTTTTCCCACCGCATGAATGGCTTCGACCATTGCCCGGTCAATTGGATCTTGATGTACATTACGGATAAAGCTGCCGTCAATTTTAAGAAAATCGACGGGTAATTCTTTCAAATAGCTGAATGAAGAAAGACCGGTGCCGAAGTCGTCCAACGCGAAATAACAGCCGTAACCCTTTAATGTATGAATTAATTCACTCACCCGCGAGAGCTGGGCAATGGCCGTGCTTTCAGTAATCTCAAAACAAAGCGTGTGGTGAGGTAATCCCGCCGTGCTTACTTGTGTAATCAAGTCCTGACAGAAATCAGGATCGGATAGTGAGGCCCCAGAGAGGTTAATTCCCCAAACACCCGCCGATGGCTGCTCGGAGTGGCGGTTTTGATCGCCTAGCCATGCCAGTGTGTTGCGTATTACCCAGCGGTCAATGCGAACCATAAAGTGATAGCGTTCAGCAGCGGGGAGAAAGCTACCGGGTGCGATAAGCTCCCTGTGCTCTTCTAATCGAATTAAAATTTCGCTGTAACCTGATCCGGTAGCGCAAACTGCTTTAATCGGCTGAGCAAAAAGCCTGAAAGCATCGTTATCCAGCGCGTTTTGCAAGCGCTGCACCCATTGCAGCTCGCCGTGTTTCTCCAGTAGAGAGTGGTCGTCGGGCTGGTAGCAGTGGATACGATTGCGACCTGCCTCTTTAGCGGCGTAGCAGGCAGCATCAGAGGCGTGTAGTGCTTGGGCAAGTTGCATGGGTTCAGCAGATTTAAGCGCTACTAAGCCAATACTTACGCCAATACCAAAGGTATGTCCTTGCCAAGCAAAGCGATAATTTTCAATATCGCTGCGTAGCGCTTCCGCAATCATTTGCGCTTTTTCTATACTGCAGTCCGGCAGCAGTAGTGCCAACTCATCACCTCCCAGGCGCGCCACGGTGTCACTGCTGCGTACGTGGGCTTTTAGCTTCAGCGCTACTTGGCGTAGTAGCTCATCGCCAGCTAAATGGCCGCATGTATCGTTTACGATTTTGAACTGATCAAGGTCTAGATAGCACAGTACATGTAGGCCGTCGTCTCTATTGAGAAGGGTGGTCAGCTCTGATTCAAAAGCGCGTCGGTTTAACAGGTTGGTCAAATTGTCGTGGCTGGCTTGATAGCTCAGTTGCTCGGCAAGGTTGCGAGTGAAGCTGACATCTTGGAACACCACCACGGCACCTAAGGTGATCCCGCTGCGTGAGCGAATCGGTGACGCCGTGTGTTGAATAGGCGTGTGAGTGCCGTTGCGCTGAATGAGTAGGCAGTGCTCGGTGGAGTGCTTAGGCGTGAGTTGGGTTAACACTTGGCGTGCGGGATTGCTAAGGAATTCGCCGCTGCTTTCATCAATTAGTTGATAAACCCGTTGGATAGGGGAGTCGGTAGCCTCCTCAAGTGACCATCCAGTTAGCCTTTCGGCTTCGGTATTAATAAAGGTCACGGTGCCACTGGCATCGCAGGTGATGACGCCATCGCCAATAGAGGCAAGCGTGGTGCGTGCAAGGTCCCGTTCACGGTTTAGTTGCTCTTGAAGCTGTTTGCGTTCGGTTATGTCGCGCACCATGCCTGAGCGCTCAGATACAGAGCCACTGGCGCCCTCGCTAATCAGTATTTCCAAATACCGTATGTCTTTGTCTGGGGTGCGCCGCTTGATTTCATGGCGCGCGCCAGGGGTAAGGCGGTGCCCTGGGAGTAGCTGTGAAACGGGTTGGCCAATAAGGTGTGAAGCGCTAACGCCAAAGAGCTGCTCAGCGCCTGGGTTGAGACTTGTCAAGGTACCGTCTGCCTGCCAAGTGATCACGCCATCACGGAGGTTGCGAAGCATAACGCGGGTATGGCCAACGGCCATTTCCAATGCGGCAGTGACACGGTTATAGCTAGCGGCAATTTCACCAACTTCAGTGAAAGGGTCGGCTTCAATTCGTTGATGCATATCGCCTTGTTCTTCATGCTGGCGCATATGTTCAAGTAGCTGATTGAGTTCATTGTTGGCGCCATGCTCAGCAAGATTAAGGCCCATTTTTTCAGCGTCTGAAGAGACGCGGATGGGTAAAAACCGTCGAGTAATACGAAACAGGAGCCATGCAGTGCCGAAGCTCCAGGCGCCACAGACAACAACGCCCGTGAGTTGCACGCCAAACTGACTGGCGCGAGAAAGGCCGGTGTCTAAAAGGGTTAAATCGGCAACCCATGGCAGCGCTAATGTGCCCCATATGCCTGAAACAAGATGAGCCGGAATGGCGGATACGGCGTCATCAATGTGCTTTTTAAGCAGCCACTCGCTGCTCAGTACCATCAATACGCCGCTAATAGCGCCTAAGATGAAGGAAGCTTGCATAGAAAGGGCGTGTGCGCCGGCAGTGACTGCCACCAATCCTGTAATAGCGCCATTAATTGCATACATTACGTCGGCGTAGCGGCGCGTGCGAAGTCCCATCAGCATGCCGGAAAGTATGCCGCCAGCAGCACCTAAAATGGTATTGGCTAATATCCCTGGGATCTGCGTATTGACCGCGAGCGTGCTGCCTCCATTGAACCCGAACCAACCTAAAATCATAAATAGTGCGCCAAGCATCGCCAGGGGCAGGTTGCCTGAAGGGAAAGCAGTCGGCGGTTTGCCGTGAGCAAAACGCCCCCTGCGTGGCCCAATACAAAGCACCGCTGCAAGCGCTACCCAGCCTCCCACGCTATGCACGACGGTTGCACCTGCAAAGTCGACAAAGCCTAGTGCGTTAAGCCATCCTTGGGCGCCCCCCAAAAGCCCGCCCCATGCCCAGTGACCAAATACCGGATAGATGAGTATGGCAATCCAAAACGCTGTCCACATATAGGCGAAGAAAGGCATACGCTCTGCCACTGCGCCAGCCACAATGGTGGCAGCCGTTGCGCAGAACATCGCTTGAAAAATAAATACCGTAATTACCCAGCTACTGGATGCTTCTAATTGCCAGCCGAAGAGCGTGGTGCCTATAAGGCCATGTTGAGAGAGACCAAACATAATGCCAAACCCAACCAACCAGAAAACACTGACGGCAATGGCAAAGTCCGCTACGTTTTTCATAGCGACATTAATAGCGTTCTTAGTGCGCGTGGTGCCGGCCTCTAAACATAGAAAGCCCGCTTGCATGACAAATACAAGGGCGGCTGCCCATAGCACCCACAAGGTGTCAAGCAGAGATTGATCCAGTTCGAGCGTTGCAGACATGACGTTGTCCTTGGAATTTTTTGGTGCGAAGCGCGCATCTTTTTAGTGCTTGATGAAGTTGCGTTGGGTAGGGGTTAATTACTCCTTGGCTATAAACAATCCATTGTTAGCGTTTCCTTATAGAATCTAAGCAATTGTTATGCCGTTTATAGGGAAGTCGTCGTTTCTAGCTGCTTTGATAGCATTAAACACTTTTTATCTGGTTAAAAAGAGAGTTTTCGACTCTATAAAAGCTGTATGTTTGGTGTTATTTTTCAATTAGTTATTATTTATCGTATGTGGATCTGGTTGGTATTGAGGAGTGCATCACAATGGCGCGTCAAACGGTGGTTTTAGGAGCAGGCATGGTCGGTGTCAGCATTGCCTGGCATCTGCAGCAGCGTGGTCATGACGTCACGTTGGTGGATCGTCTCCAGCCTGGTCGAGAAACGTCGTTTGGTAATGCGGGGATTATCCAGCGCGAAGCCGTTCGGCCTTATCCTTTTCCGCGCGATGTCAAAACGCTACTCAGTGTCTTGCCAAATCGCAGAGTCGATATTCGCTATCGTCCGTCGGGTATGGTTAGCGCCGCTTCGCCGTTGCTGCGCTATTGGATGAATTCCGCGCCCAAGGCGTATCAAAAAATCGTCCCGGAGTATGCTTCTCTCATTCAGCTGTCGCTTAAAACCCACGGACCCATGATAGAGGCGGCAGGCGCCGGCCATCTGGTACGACGGCAAGGATGGCTTGAACTTTACCGCACACCTGAAAAGTTGGCTGCCCGGCTTAAAGACGCTGAAGAGGCGCGCCGTCTCTATGGGGTACAGTTCGAGCAACTTGATCGCGCTGCCTTAGAGGCTAAAGAGCCTTCGCTTAGCAACGATATTATTGCTGCGATTCATTGGCTCGACCCCTGGACCGTTGCTGACCCTGGGGCGCTGGTAGCCGCTTATGCGCAGGCATTCAGCAATGATGGCGGGCGTATCCTTCAAGCCGATATTCAATCCGTTCAGCAGTTGGGCGAGCGTTGGCAGGTAAAGACTGCGAGCGAAGTGTTAGAAGCCGACGAGGTAGTGGTCGCCTTGGGCCCGTGGGCGGGTAGCTGGTTAAAAGAGTTGGGCTATCACTTCCCCACCTTCGTTAAGCGTGGCTATCACATGCATTACGCCCCAGAAGGCACGGCTAAACTCAATTACTGGGTGATGGATGCCGAAGTTGGCTACCTGCTGGCGCCAATGAATGCTGGCATTCGGTTGACCACCGGCGCGCAGCTTGATCACTTGGATGCGCCGGCAGATGTAAAGCAATTAGCTGCTGCAGAAAGTGTAGCGCGCAGTGTCTTTCCGCTAGGCGAGCGACGCGATGAAGCCCCATGGAAGGGAGCACGTCCCTGCTTGCCCGATATGAAGCCAATCATTGGCCCGGCGCCAAGGCACCCTGGCTTGTGGCTAGCCTTTGGGCATGGGCACCAAGGATTTACGTTAGGCCCTGCTACGGGTCAACTGCTGGCAGATATGATGGAAGGCCAGCCAACGGAAATCGACATGGCGCCGTTTCGTGCCGACCGCTTTTAGAGTTTCTCGTTATTTTTTGTGATGAGGCTAATTAAAGCGGGTGATATTTTTGCTTAAGCGATGCCTCTTTGCTAGCTTGTAAGTACATTTGCATACCATGAGGTGGAAATATGGATGTAGGCATTAGCAGTTCTGTGAGCGCATCGTTGTATATGAATCAGGCGCAAACGGCAGAGCAGGCGCAAATGCAGGTGTTTAAAGAGGCATTAGAGACCCAGGCCGAGCAAGTAACTGAAGTATTGGCCTCGGCAAATACCAGCGATCAGCCGGATCTGGCTAAAGAAGGTGTGGTTGGTACGCAGGTGAATACCTTCGCATAGCGCTTATTAATTGTAATAATTTTGCATAGCACGATAAAACGCTGACCTGTTCAGCGTTTTTTTTGGTCTGTCTTTAGGGGGCGAACCTTGACGCCAGCCGCGACAAAAGTAGCCTCCAGGCGTTACAATTGCGGCATTGGAAATTGCTCATAGCGCGATGGCTAGGTTAGTTGAAAGCGACTAACTGATAGCCGCGCTAAGACCACATAGTCGAAGAGGCATAATGAAAGACACTCAACTAGCCCGTGAAGCAGAGCTTCGCAGGACGTTTGCTATTATTTCGCACCCTGATGCTGGTAAGACCACGATCACCGAAAAAATGCTGCTGTTCGGAAACGCGATCCAGCTTGCAGGCTCGGTTAAGAGTAAGCGTAATGACCGCCATGCCACCTCTGACTGGATGAAAATGGAGCAGGAGCGGGGTATTTCGGTAACCACCTCGGTAATGCAGTTCCCCTATGGTGGCCGTATCGTCAATCTGCTGGATACCCCTGGCCACGAAGACTTCTCTGAGGATACCTATCGTACGCTAACGGCCGTTGACTCCGCATTGATGGTGATCGACGGTGCTAAAGGCGTTGAGGATCGCACCATCAAACTGATGGAAGTTTGTCGTTTGCGCACCACGCCGATTTTAACTTTTATCAATAAAATGGATCGTGATATCCGAGACCCGATTGAAGTCATGGATGAAGTCGAAACGGTATTGAACATCCAGTGTGCGCCCATGACCTGGCCAATTGGTATGGGGCGTCATTTTAAAGGCGTTTATCACCTCTATAACGATGTGATTCATCTTTATACTCAGGGGCAGGGCAGCCGCATTCCTGATGACAAGCGTATTGAAGGGCTACATAGCCCAGAGGTGGATGCCGCATTAGGAGAAGATCAGGCCGAAGAGCTGCGCATGGAAGTTGAACTGGTGCGTGGTGCTTCCCATGAGTTTGATCTTGAAGCGTATCGCCGTGGCGAATTGTCGCCGGTCTATTTCGGTACTGCCATGGGTAACTTTGGTGTGCGTGAAATGTTGGATGGCTTTGTTGAGTACGCCCCGCCTCCTCAGTCACATGAAACTGACACGCGAGTTGTCACTGCCAGCGATGAGCGGTTTACGGGCTTTGTATTTAAAATTCAGGCCAACATGGATCCCAATCACCGGGACCGTATTGCCTTTCTACGGGTGTGTTCGGGTAAGTACGAAAAAAATATGAAGATGCGCCATGTGCGTATTGGCAAAGATGTAAAAATAGCCGATGCACTGACGTTTATGGCCTCCGATCGTTCTCAAGTGGAAGAGGCCTGGCCTGGCGATATCATTGGCCTGCACAATCACGGCACTATTCAGATCGGTGATACCTTTACCGTGGGTGAAGATATGCGCTTTACCGGCATACCTCACTTCGCACCCGAGCTCTTCAAGCGCGTACGACTCAAAGACCCGCTAAAAATGAAGGCGTTGCAAAAAGGCTTACAGCAGCTTTCCGAAGAGGGCGCGACCCAGGTCTTTATGCCAATGGATAACAATGATCTGATTCTTGGCGCCGTAGGTACCCTGCAGTTTGATGTCGTCGCTCACCGCCTGAAAGAAGAGTACAAAGTAGACTGCTTATATGAAGGCGTGAATGTGCAAACCGCCCGCTGGGTCTACTGTGAAGATGCTAAGAAGCTCGAAGAGTTTAAGCGTAAAGCTAGCGCTAACCTGGCCATTGATGGCGGTGGCTATCTCACCTATATCGCGCCGACCCGGGTTAACCTGCAGATGACCCAGGAGCGCTGGCCAGATATTCGGTTCCAGCCCACCCGCGAGCACTGAGGCTTAAGTACGTTGTGATGCTGGTTGACGCTCACTGCCATTTAGATTTTGCTCATTTCGATGGTGATCGAACGGAGGTATTCAAGGCCGCTAAAGCAGTGGGCGTAGCGCACTTTGTTGTGCCGGGCACTACTCGATCACGCTGGCAGCAGGTGCTGGCGCTGGCTGAACGTGCAGATACTTCAGTATGCCTTGGTCTTCACCCTTACTTTGTGGAGCAGCATCAAGAGGTGGATATTGCCGCGCTTGACCACATGCTTAGTCATTATTCAGAAGTTGTTGCGGTGGGTGAGTGCGGTATTGATGGGCGTTTTAGCGATACTCTTGAAGCCCAGTGGTACTACTTTGATGCACAGCTGGCGCTAGCCAAACAGCATGGATTGCCGGTCGTGGTGCATTGCGTTCAGGCTAATGACCAAGTGGCTAAGCGCCTTCGTCAGCTCAAGCTTCCCAAGGCTGGTCTTATTCATGCTTTTTCCGGCTCAATAGAGCAGGCAACTAAGTTTCTCGATTTAGGATTCAAGCTGGGGTTGGGTGGCGCGGTGACTTACGAGCGCGCCAGGCGCTTGCATCGAACGGTAGCAGCACTGCCTGACAATGCATTTGTGCTTGAAACCGATAGCCCCGATATGCCGCTAAGCGGTTATCAGGGCATGCGCAATGAACCGTGCCGGATCAGTCAAATATGTGCAGTCGTCAGCAAGCTGCGCGGACAATCGGAAAACCATGTGGCGGCGCAGAGCAGTGCCACCGCCACGCAGTTATTCGACTTGAACTTTACTAAGTGCTAGTCGTTATTTAATGCTGGCCGTTGATAGTGATTGCCATCTGTTCGGGGTCTAGGCGCTCAATCGCATAGGGCAGGGGCAAAAAGGTAACAGGTTCTCCCGCTAGAAAGACTGGCGTTGCTTCCTCGGCAATTTTAGTGCTCATAACCGCCAGCAATTCAATACTATCTTGTTCACTTGATGCAAACGCCACTACTTCGCCTACCGATTTATCCTCGCCATTCACAAGGCTAGCGCCTATCTCCGCTAGCGCCGTGCTCTTCACGCTAGCGCGCATCAAGCGTTTCTTCACCTGGCCCCGAAAATGCGCGCGGGCGACGACTTCTTGGCCGGTGTAGCAGCCCTTTTTAAAGCTAATGCCGCCGAGTGCTTCCCAGTTGAGCATTTGCGGTAAGAAGTGATCCTGCTGCGCATCGGTTACCCAGGCTAAACCGCTGCGAATATCTTCAAGTTGCCATGCGCTGCGGCTCGCCTCGTCATCCTTAGCCGCTGCAACTGAGCCATTGGATTCGGCTTCGAAACAGAACAGCCAGCGAGGTGTCTCACCGGGGTAACGTAAAACACAGGCGTCGGCATTGGTGGTATGAGTTGCTGGTTGCTGGGGGAGGGCTAGGCCGAGCTGGTCAGCCAACGTTTGGGCATCATCATTAGCGCCGACGAAAATAACGCCCGGTTGAGGGAGTAGTTCAGCCCGGTAGAAGGCAGCGAATTTTTTAAGATGATTGGCTAAGCTGTCTATTAAGGTTGTGCTCAGCAGTAGGCGAAAGTGGTCATCGCCTAGGCGCAGTAACTGAGCATTGGCCAGCATTCGCCCTTTTGGCGTACAGAAACAGGTAAGCGGAGCAAAGAGACCATTCGCTAAACTGACCTGGGCGCTGGTTTGACCCTGCAGGAACTTTTCGGCATCCGCACCTTTCACATCCAAAGCGGCTAAGTGAGTAAGGCGGACGCTGCCAAAAGGGGCGCTAGGGGAAGTGGCGGTCGCCATAAAAACTCCTGATGAAATGAATAATACGCGGTTAGTTAAATACGCTAGTTACTAGGTGCGGGCAGGGGGTGCTGATTGCAAGGCACCATTAGCGTGCTAGACTCTTTGCCTTGTATCAGTTTTGCATAGGTCAATAGGCAGGGACACAGAATGGCGCAGCAATCGTTAACATTTCAGGGTGTAAAAACGGTCGATCAAGTTAACAAAATTACCACAGCATTGATGATGCTTGAAGGCGTTGATAGTGCCGAAGTGGGTCGTCATGGGGCGGATGTTGACGGCAGGGCGAAGCGAGAAACCCTCATAAACGCGATAGAAAAACTTAAATTAGGCATAAAGGTATTCTAATGCACCCACCGATTACTGTGATTAGTGAGCGCAACCACGCTTTTAGGCAGCGGGTGGTGGTTGAAGGCTTAGAAGATCTTTACGCAGATGTACCCAAAGTGGTGGGTGGCGAGGATAGTGCGCCAGACCCTCACGATTACTTCGATATTGCATTGGGTACCTGCAAGGCGATTACAGTACAAATGTACGCTAAACGCAAAGAGTGGCCGCTTGAAGGTATTACTGTGACGGTGCGGCGAGATGATAGCCAGGAAAAAAAGGGCCTCTACAAGTTAGAGGTGGCATTAGAACTTCACGGTATTGATGATCCTGAACAGCGTGCCAGGCTTGAAGATATTAGTCATCGCTGCCCCATCCAGCGATTGATGACTGACTCCACGGTCGAGATTGCTACGCGTCTTGTTTAGGTCAGTTTGGTTTAGCTTTATGTGGTTAAGTTTCCCCCTTTTTAGGAGTAACAATGAGCAAAGCCTTTCGGTTGCAGTCAAAATTTCAGCCTGCTGGCGATCAGCCTGCCGCCATTAAAGGGCTGATCAGTGGCCTGGAATCAGGGCTTGCCCATCAAACACTGCTTGGGGTAACAGGGTCGGGTAAAACGTTTACCATGGCCAATGTGGTCGAACAGCAGCAGCGTCCCACCATTGTGATGGCGCCCAATAAAACCCTGGCGGCACAGCTTTACGGGGAGTTTAAGTCATTTTTTCCCGATAATGCGGTGGAGTATTTTGTTTCCTACTACGACTACTACCAGCCAGAAGCCTATGTGCCCTCTTCGGACACCTTTATCGAGAAAGATGCTTCGATAAATGACCATATCGAGCAGATGCGCCTTTCAGCCACCAAAGCACTGCTCGAACGACGTGACGCGCTGATTGTGGTGTCAGTCTCGGCAATTTATGGCCTAGGTGACCCGGATCAATACCTGAAGATGCGTCTACATTTCACCCGGGGTGAATTGATTGATCAGCGTGCCTTCCTGCGCCGTTTGGCCGAGCTGCAATATACCCGCAATGATATGGATTTCCGTCGCGGTACTTACCGGGTACGCGGGGATGTGATCGATATTTTCCCCGCCGATTCGGATGAGGAAGCGGTCCGCGTGGAGCTATTTGACAGTGAGATCGACACGATTCGTCTATTCGACCCGCTAACCGGTGCCGTTCGCGGTGAAGTCCCGAGGATGACCATCTATCCGAAGTCGCATTATGTGACACCGCGTGAAACCATCTTAGGCGCCATTGACGCAATCAAGGGCGAGCTAAAAGAGCGCTTAGAGTGGATGCGTAAGCATGATCGACTAGTTGAAGCGCAGCGCCTGGAACAGCGAACGCTTTACGATATTGAGATGATGCTGGAGCTGGGTTACTGCAACGGCATTGAAAACTACTCCCGCTATCTTTCAGGCCGTGCGCCAGGGGAGCCGCCGCCGACGTTCTTCGACTACTTGCCCGATGACGCACTACTGTTTATTGATGAGTCCCACGTTAGCGTTCCGCAAGTCGGCGGTATGTATAAAGGGGATCGCTCTCGCAAAGAGACATTGGTGGAGTATGGCTTCCGGCTGCCCTCCGCACTGGATAACCGGCCAATGAAGTTTGAGGAGTGGGAGTCGATTTCCCCGCAAACTATTTTTGTCTCCGCTACCCCAGGCCCCTATGAAGCTGATCACGCCAGCCAAACCGTTGAGCAGGTGGTGAGGCCAACCGGATTACTGGATCCTGAGATTGAAGTGCGGCCTGCCAGTACCCAAGTGGATGATCTGCTGTCAGAGATCGGTTTGCGTACCGCTGTCGGTGAGCGAGTCCTGGTGACTACGCTGACCAAGCGAATGTCCGAAGACCTAACCGAGTATTTTGACGAGCATGGTATACGTGTACGCTATTTACACTCGGATATCGATACCGTTGAGCGCGTCGAGATAATCCGCGATTTACGTCTGGGTAAGTTCGATGTGTTAGTGGGCATCAACTTGCTACGTGAAGGCCTGGATATTCCCGAAGTCTCGCTGGTGGCGATTTTAGACGCAGACAAAGAGGGCTTTTTGCGCTCTGAACGCTCCTTGATCCAAACCATCGGTCGAGCGGCTCGTAATGCCCATGGTAAAGCTATTCTATACGGCGACCGCATTACCGATTCCATGCGTAAAGCGATGGATGAAACCGAACGGCGGCGCACGAAACAGACCGAGCACAACTTAGAGCATGGTATTACCCCGACAACCGTGACGCGTTCAGTGGCTGATATCCTTGAAGCGGCTCAGGCGCCGGGTAAAAAGAGCAGCCGTCGGCGTGGCAATGAGCGCAAGGTGGCAGAAAGTGCGGCCGAGTATGATTTATCTACTATGAGCAAGCATGATCTGCTGGGCGCTATTAGCAAGCTTGAAGATGCGATGTTTGAAGCAGCGCAAAACCTGGAGTTTGAAGAGGCTGCACGGCTGCGTGATCAGCTTCACCAGATGAAAGAAAAACAGCTGATGTTGGGCTAACGGCATGCCTGAAGGTCCAGAAATTCGGCGTGCGGCGGATCGTATTGAGCAGCAGATAGGCGGGCAGGTAATAGAAGATGCCTGGTTCGCCTTTCCAGAGCTTGCCGAACAGGCATCCTCCCTTGTGGGTGTCCAGGTTGCACGGGTAGATACCAGGGGCAAAGCGATGTTAATTCGGTTTGCTGATCAGCGTGTGCTCTATTCCCACAATCAGCTTTATGGCGTTTGGAAACTACACCGGGAAGATAAGCCGCCTGCGACAAAACGCTCATTGCGCGTTCGTTTAACTGCAGAAGGGCGTTGCGCAAGCTTATATAGCGCCTCTGATGTCTCGCTGTGGCATGAAGACAACCTCAGCGAGCATCCGTTTTTAGCCAGGCTTGGCCCTGATTTGCTAAGCCAAGGCATCACGCCACACCAAGTGTTACAGCGGTTGCGGCTAAAGCAGTTTCAGCGGCGGCGGTTAGGGGCCTTGTTACTCGATCAGAGCTTGGTAGCGGGGTTAGGCAATTATCTGCGCTCTGAAATTCTGTTTTTTGCGGGTTTGCACCCTCAACAGCGGCCGATTGATTTAACCGACTCCCAGATGGGGCATCTCGCTGAATGCATCGTGACCATTACCCAGCAGGCCTATCAGCAGGCCGGAGTGACTAATACGCCAGCCTGGATTGAACAAGCCATTCAGGCTGGCGAAGCTCGGCGGCAGTGGCGTTTTACAGTGTTTGAACGTGCTGGGCTTGAGTGCCACCGCTGCGGCGCCGTCATTGAGCGCAAAATGGTGGGTTCACGAAGACTCTATCTCTGCCCTCGCTGTCAGCCTGCCTAAGTCCTCTGGCGTTGAGGTTAGAGGCTTCCATGCTGCTGATTCTATTTATTTTATACCGTTATCTTGATCTATGACAAGCATCGACTAAAGCGCTACCGATAGCGACCAGTTGAGCACAGAGGAGTGCTGCCGCAGGAGGGGCAATACGGTATACTTACCCAACGCTAAGACGGCAACTTCTGCATACGTAGAAAAAGCCGCTGACTAGACGACAACCTAGGAGCAGTTAGTTCATGACCGTGATTCGCCAGGACGACGTTATTCAAAGCGTTGCCGATGCTCTTCAGTATATCTCTTACTACCATCCTAAAGATTTTATTGATGCGATGGCCGCTGCCTACGAGCGCGAAGAGAACCCGGCCGCTAAAGACGCCATTGCGCAAATTCTGATCAATTCGCGTATGTGTGCAACCGGGCATCGTCCAATTTGCCAGGATACCGGTATTGTCACTGTGTTTGTTCATGTAGGTATGAACGTTACCTGGGACGCGGATATGAGCCTTGACGACATGATCAATGAGGGTGTACGTCGCGCCTACCTGCTCCCTGACAATGTTTTGCGTGCCTCGGTACTGGCGGATCCAGACGGCAAACGTGCCAACACCAAAGACAACACACCAGCAATTATTCACCACTCGATCGTGCCCGGTGACACCGTCGATATTCACGTGGCAGCGAAGGGTGGTGGCAGCGAGGCCAAGTCCAAATTTGCTATGCTTAACCCATCCGACAGCGTAGTGGATTGGGTGATGGAGCAGCTTCCGAAGATGGGCGCTGGCTGGTGTCCGCCGGGCATGCTGGGGATTGGCATCGGTGGTACCGCTGAAAAAGCGATGATGATTGCCAAAGAGGCACTGCTGGATCCTATCGATATCCAGGATTTGCAGGCCCGCGGGCCTAGCAACCGCGCCGAAGAGATACGTTTGGAGTTGTTTGATAAGATTAATAAAAGTGGTATTGGCGCTCAGGGGTTAGGCGGTTTAACCACTGTTCTGGATATTAAAGTCAAAGATTATCCTACCCATGCGGCTAATAAGCCGGTGGCGATTATTCCTAACTGTGCAGCAACACGGCATACCCACTTTACGCTGGATGGCTCTGGTCCCGCGGTGCTTGAGGCTCCCAAGCTTGAAGACTGGCCTGAAATCACTCGCGAAGCCGGTGCTAACGTTAAGCGAGTCAATCTCGACACGGTCACACCAGCAGAAGTCAAAACCTGGCTGCCAGGTGACACGCTGTTGCTGAATGGTAAGCTGTTAACGGGTCGCGATGCTGCTCATAAGCGCATGATCGATATGCTAGCCAAAGGCGAGCCACTGCCCGTTGATATGAAAGGACGGTTTATCTACTACGTGGGTCCGGTTGATCCGATTGGCGATGAAGTAGTAGGTCCTGCTGGCCCGACGACAGCGACGAGGATGGATAAATTTACCCGTACCATGCTGGAAGAAACCGGCTTACTAGGCATGGTGGGTAAAGCAGAACGTGGCCAACTGGCCATCGATGCCATTCGTGATAACGAGGCTGTTTACCTGATGGCCGTGGGTGGAGCTGCTTACCTGGTGGCTCAGGCGATTAAGAAATCACGTGTGATTGGTTTTGAAGACCTTGGCATGGAGGCAATCTACGAATTTGAAGTTGAAGATATGCCAGTAACAGTGGCGGTCGATAGCCTCGGCACCTCTGTGCATCAAACAGGTCCAGCCAAGTGGAAAGAGATTATTGCTCAATCTGCGTAACAGCGTGCTTTCTTTTGGTTGGCCGTTAACGTCTATTAATTAACTTGCAGCTGGCAGGGGCCTCGCTATAGGCGAGGCCCCTGCATTATTGTTATTTGTTTGGCGTGAATTACGCGCATGAGGATGTGGCTATGGCCTCCTGGTTGCTAGGGACCGGCATTCTATTGATACACCTCTTAGGCATCGTCTCAGCCATCATGGCGCTGATGTCTAGCAGGACATCGCAGGGTGCGGTCGCTTGGATTATCTCGCTATTGACCTTCCCTTATGTCGCTCTTCCGGCCTATTGGTTTTTTGGGCGACCGCGTTTTTATGGTTATGTTTCTGCTCGTGGTCAGCGTGACACTGTGCTACGTCGAGTATTAGTGCGCTATCGGGCCAATGTGTTGCCCTATGTGGCTCCCTCGAGTAGTCCGGATATTCAAGCCGTAGAGCAGCTCGCTATGATGCCGTTAACGCATGGTAACCGAGCGACATTACTAATCGATGGTACAGACACTTTCGCTAGCCTGTTTGATGGTATTGATCGTGCTGAGC
The DNA here is from genome assembly GCF_011050415.1 of Halomonas sp. GTDB lineage: Bacteria > Pseudomonadota > Gammaproteobacteria > Pseudomonadales > Halomonadaceae > Vreelandella. Next base: position 73,545 of record NZ_DRFS01000013.1, on the reverse strand, counting down.
AGTATGTGCTGGTGCAGTTTTTCATTGTTCGAAATGATGCATTAGGTAAGCAATTGCAAGGTCACTTACAGCGTGCTGCTCAACGCGGTGTAAGGGTTTATTTTCTCTATGATGAAGTGGGCAGTCGCAAGTTGAATGAGGGCTACTTAGTAGATTTAATCAGCGCGGGCGTCGCTGTTAGCGCATTTCGTTCTTCACGAGGTTTTAAGCACCGTTTTCAACTTAACTTTCGTAACCATCGTAAAGTCATGGTCGCTGACGGCAAAGAAGGTTGGGTAGGTGGCTTTAATGTTGGGGTCGAATATTTAGGTAAAGATCCTAAGCATGGACCTTGGCGCGATACACACTTAAAGCTTGAAGGACCCAGTGTGCTGGGCTTGCAGGAGGCGTTCTGGGAGGACTGGCACTGGGCTACTGATGAAGTGATCAGTTTACATTGGCTGGCGGAGACCCTCCCGTCAAGCGACCACCATGTAGTGATTGTCCCTTCAGGGCCCGCAGATCGTCAGGATACGGCGAGTTTGTTGGTTCAGCAGGTAATTCATAGCGCTAAGGAGAGACTATGGGTGACCAGTCCCTACTTTGTTCCCGATCAGGGGGTTCAGGATGCGCTACGTCTTGCTGCGATGCGAGGAGTTGATGTCCGTGTAATGATCCCTGAGCGTCCAGATCACTTGCTCGTTTTTTTATCAGCCTTTTCATTTTTACCTGATATGTTGAGGGCTGGTGTAAAAATATACCGTTATCTCCCAGGTTTTTTACACCAAAAAGTAATGCTAGTTGATAGTGACGCAGCAACCGTTGGTACAGTAAACTTAGATAATCGTTCGTTTCGCCTAAACTTTGAAATTACGGCCTTTATTCCAAGTCCCGATTTTGCCGCCAGCGTTGAGACAATGCTAGAGGCTGACTTTGAAAATTGCCGCCGAGTTACAATAGATGAAATTAACCAGCGTTCTATGTGGATGAAGGTCATTTCTCGAGCTGCCTACTTAACGGCGCCAGTTCAATAATAAGTGGGCTAGGTAGGACAAGGAGTCATGGGTGAACCTTGAAACAAAATGGTTAGAAGACTTTGTAGCACTTGCTAGTACGCGCAGTTTTTCAGCTTCGGCACGCCAAAGACATGTAACTCAGCCTGCTTTTAGCCGTCGCATAAGGGCGTTAGAACAAGCCGTTGATGTCACGCTTGTAGACCGCTCTACCACGCCAGTAGGGTTAACTCCAGAAGGGCAGCTGTTTTTAGTAACAGCACGCAATTTAGTGGAGCAATTAAATGAATCGCTGAGCCATTTGCGGGGCCTCTCAATTGCTAATGAAGCATTGGACATTGTTGCCGCACACTCATTAGCGTTGAGTTTTTACCCACCATGGATCTCCCGCTTACAGAAAGGCTTAGGCGAGTTGCCTACTCGCTTAGTCGCAATGAACGTAGGCGAGGCTATCCATGTGCTACGCGAGGGCAACTGCGACTTAATGCTCGCTTATTACGACCCTTTTGCCACCATGCAGCTGGATGCAGAGGTATTTCCCTCGTTTTCAATTGGCAAGGTCAATATGCTGCCCGTATCGCTGCCAGACGACCAGGGGAAGCCGCTGTTCTCACTTCAGCATGACGCTTCTATACCCTACCTTTCCTATACGCAAGGCGCTTTTTTAGGGCGCAGCGTGCGTATGCTGCTAAAAAATGATCCGCTACGCATGAAGCTTCGCACCGTGTATGAAACAGCCATGGCGGAAGGTCTAAAAGGCATGGTGCTGCAAGGTGTCGGCGTTGCATGGATACCTGATTTTTGTATCAAGGAAGAGCTTAAAAGTGGCCGCTTGGTGAGAGCTGGCGATCAGAGTTGGGATATTCCTCTTGAGATTCGCTTATACCGTTGCTCTATGGTGCATAAACCGGGCGTCGAGCGTCTATGGCGGCAAATGATGAAGTTGCCGCGTGATTTCTTGCACGCCTGAAGTACTTATTCACCAGCAACGTTTGGTTATTTTGAATTAGCCACTCCCGAAATCGGCAGGCAACCCCAAAAAATTCTGAATAATAAAGAAGTGATCTTCGAACAAGCTGTCGGGTTCAAGATCCGCAAGGGCTACCCAGCGGGCATGATCTCCGCCTTTGACAGGTTTTAAACGAGGCAGTTGTTGCTCTGGGCGAAGTGCAAAATAAAAAGCTTCCGCTAAGGTCCGGCCACGCCAGCTGCGATGGGGCTCATCAAATAAGCGTTGGCCACGCAGTGAGCCTTTAAGAACGGGTTCAGGAACTTTCAAGCGCAAGCGCTCGCGCAGTTCTCGAAGACAGGCGTCTAGCAGTCGTTCATGAGGATTAATAAAGCCCCCCGGTAATGCATAAAGCCCTTTGCCAGGGGCTGCCGTGCGCCTTGCTAACAGTACGTGGCCTGACTGAACCACTACCGCATTGACCGTCACAAAAATAGGCGGGTAGGGAGCTTGCGCCCACGCTTGGCGGTATTGGTCTAATAGTTTCTGCTCTTCTAGCAGTTGATGATAGGCACTGGTCTTACAGAATTGCTTCACCCCTCTGATGACGCCAGGGGGTAAGTCGTGATAAGCGCCGGTGGTTAAATAATCATCCGTTGAACCAGGAGAATGAAACAAACGCTCGCGAATTTGGCTCGCTGAAATGCCCTCCACGGGTGGAACGCTAACGGACTCCCATTGGGGAAAGAGCGAAAGGTAGTAACTCGATTGACCGCGACTGGCTCCAATTAAACCAATACGCGGCAAGCGAGCGTTGGCCGGCACTGCCAAGTCCCGCACTTTACGCTGTACATCACGTACCCAGACATCGTCGTTATATAGCGCATCCAGTAAGGGGGTAATTTCAAGGCGTTGATTATCAGCGTCATCAAAGGTGGCGCGAATCATTGCCTGACGCTCATCAAAACGCCAAGGGTTGCGTAGTGAACGAGCTTGCCAAGCTGACCCGACCAGTATAATCACTTGTCGGGCGCGCTTGAGCGCTTCACCAATGATGGCTAAATGGCCCAAGTGGAGTGGCTGAAAGCGCCCAATAAAAACCAAACAGTCGAAATCACAGGCGGTCGCAGAACGCGTAATATCATTGACCATCGAAGCTTCCTTATCGTTGGGTGATTTCAGACTACCATTATGAGTCGCTGTGCGGGGCAGGCGCAATGTACTAGAAAACTGCACTAGGTGTTATGACTAAGCGCTATGGTTAGGTATGCTAGAAAAGTAGGATGTTGATTATTCTTAAAAAACGTTTCAGTAGTAGTCATACAGGGAGTGGACATGATTAAACGAGCGGCTTATTTCTGGTGGCAGGTAGTACAGGATGCCATTGCGCTTTGGCTTGAGCGAAATGCTTTTAGCTATGCAGGCTCGTTAGCGTTTTATACGCTTTTTTCATTGGCACCCACGGTTATTATCGCTGTTACCGTCATAGGGGTTGTATTAGGTGAAGAAGCGGCTCAGGGGCAAATTGTTGCTCAGTTGGAAGGCGCATTAGGTATTGATGCTGCGGTCGCTATACAAGAAGCCGTTGCCCAATCGCGTATAGAAGAATCAGGATTGTTACCTACGTTTTTAGGGGTCGCCGCCCTGCTAGTGGGTGCTACCACGGTATTTGCTCAAATGCAGTTTTCACTTAATACCATTTGGGGTGTAACGGCTAAACCTACTTCCAATAGCGTGTTTATTTTTCTAAAAAGTCGCTTTTTGTCGTTGACGGTAGTGCTCGCTATTGGTTTTATTCTGTTGGTTTCATTAGTCTTGGGAGTAGTTCTGAGGGGTATGCTTCAAGCGGCTGATAATTTACTTCCCTATGCCAGTTTTCTGACGATGACGATTGAGTCACTGATTTCCCTTGGTGTTGTTATTCTGCTGTTCGCGACTATTTTTAAAGTGTTGCCTGATGTCGTATTGCGTTGGCAAGATGTACTTATTGGTGCTGCTGTTACCGCTGTGTTATTTACATTGGGTCGTAGCTTGATTGCATTTTATCTAGCTTATACCGCTACAGCATCCACCTATGGTGCGGCAGGCTCAGTGGTTATGATTTTGCTCTGGGTTTACTACAGCTCGTTAATTTTACTGTTTGGTGCAGCATTTACTCGTTCACTGTTGCTGCGTCGAGGTCGGCCATTAATTCCACGCAATAGCGCTGTGCTTATCAAACAAGAATTCGTTTAAGGCGAACCATTCGCGTGCCATTGAAAAGACAGCGTCTGGAAGAGTGACGGAGGGAGATAATATGACAACCTGCTGTGTGCGTGCCGTTGTTACTGGCAAAGTACAAGGCGTCTGGTATCGCCGCGCTACGCAGGAGAAGGCGCTTCAGCATAGCCTCACAGGCTATGCTAAAAACCTGCCCGATGGTCGCGTAGAGGTATTGCTATGCGGTCAGTCCGAGGCCGTCAAGCGGGTGAGCGAATGGTTGTGGGAAGGATCGGAAAGGGCGCACGTAACACACGTAGAGTTAGAGGTGCTGGATCAGTGCCGCGCGCCTAGCCACTTTGCTACACATTAGGGCCTGTTGAGGCCCCAAAGGTAGGCAAAAGTTTATGCCGATTTCCATTCGCTAATATTCTTGGCCGTTAGAGCGACAATATTTTGGCGCGCTTCGGGCGTGATCCAGGCATTGTGAGGTGTCACAATTAAATTGAGTGGCTCACTGAGGGCGTCCAGCAGGGGGTGGCCATCTTTAGGCGGCTCAGCGGGTAGCACATCAACCCCTAACCCACCTAGCTTGCCGCTGCGCAGTGCCTCTAATGCGGCAAGCTCATCAATAACGCCGCCTCGGGCACAGTTGACTAGTAAGAGCGATGGTTTGGCGTTGGCCAAGCGCTCTGAATTGATCAAATGTTTTGTGGCGTCGCTGAGAGGGCAGTGCAGGCTAATAACATCGGCGTCAGGCAATAAATCGTCTAGCGAGGCTCGCTGGTCATTAGCTTCATTGCCGGGGCGGGCGGCGAAGGTAACGCGCATGCCAAAGGCCTCTGCCAGGCGAGCGACCTCAGAACCTAATTCGCCTTGTCCAACCATCACCAAGTGCTTGCCCGCTAGTTGCAATGTGGGGTGATCCTGCAAACAGAAAAAAGCGCTGCGCTGCCACTCTCCGGCAGCGACATCACGCTGATAAAGGGGCAACCGATTGGCCAGCGCCAGCATTAGCATCAAGGTGTGCTGTGATACGCTCGCCGTACCATAAGCAGCCACATTTTTAACCTCAATATTTCGGTCTTTCGCAGTCTCAAGGTCAATATTATTAAGCCCGGTCGCTAAGACGCAAATCAAGCGTAGTTTGGGTAGTTGCTGCAAGGTGTTTGCATCCAGTACAACCTTGTTTACGATTGCAATATCAGCATTGGCGAGGCGTTCTAATGCCTGATCGGTGCTGCTCTGTTGAAATACCTCAAGGTGAGAAACGGTTTCCTCAATCGCCGTTAAATCGATCTTGGGGCCGAGACTTTCTGCATCCAGTATCACTGCGTGTGGCATTTAATTGTCTCCATTAATCGCCGGAGGTTGCTTAACCTTGCTCGGCAGGGGGCACAAAAGGGTATAATGGTGGCGCTTTATCAACCGCAGCCTTGGAATTTATCCCGTCTGGCCACATATTGGCAGCCTGGCAGCGTTGTGTTCGCCATTATTCTATTAAGAACTGCGTTTTTAAGCGCCCTGATTTGAGGCCAAGCTTCAAGCATTAAGAACTGAGCCTTTCAGAGCTTAATGTTAAGAACCTAAGCTGATCAGGGTTGAGCTTATTAGGAGCCATTAAGATGCCCATCTATGAATATGAGTGCAAGGCCTGCGGCCATCGCCTGGAAAAATTGCAGAAAATCAGCGCCAATCCTCTAAAAGATTGTCCTGCATGCCAAAGCGATGGCTTGGAACGGCTAGTCTCGGCAGCGGGGTTCCGTTTAGCCGGCGGCGGTTGGTACGAAACCGATTTCAAAACAGGAAGTAAAAAGAACCTGGTCGCTGACGGCAAAGTAGCCTCTACCGATGCCGGTAAAACAAGCGGTACCAGTACTACTTCCAAGAGCGTCACTCCCAAAGACAACGGTGCTGCGGCATAGCCGCAGCAGTCAGGGTCGGGAAGATCTGCGACACACTACTTGCCACGTAACAGAACAGGATTTGACATGCGCAGCCATTATTGCGGCCAGCTGAACGAAACTTTGGTGGATCAAACGGTTACGGTATGCGGATGGGTTCATCGCCGCCGTGACCATGGTGGGGTAATTTTCCTCGATATGCGCGACCGCGATGGTATCGCTCAGTTCGTGGTTGACCCAGATACCGCCGAGGCGTTCGCTACTGCCGACCGTGCACGCAGCGAGTATGTTTTGCGTATTACCGGACGCGTTCGGCTGCGCCCTGAAGGCACACAGAATGCCAATATGCCCACTGGCATGGTCGAAGTGTTGGCCAAAGAGGTTGAGGTACTGAACTCAGCTATCACGCCGCCGTTCCAATTGGATGAGCATGGCAAAGTGGGCGAAGAGGTGCGTTTAAAGCACCGTTACATCGACCTGCGCCGTCCCGACATGATTGAAAAGCTGCGCCTGCGCTCGCGTATATCGCATAACGTGCGCGCTTACCTGGAGAACCAGGGCTTCTTGGATATCGAAACGCCGGTACTCACTCGCGCCACGCCTGAGGGCGCGCGGGATTATTTGGTGCCTAGCCGTACTCACGCAGGCAGTTTCTTTGCACTACCCCAGTCTCCTCAGCTATTCAAACAGCTACTGATGGTGGCGGGCTTTGATCGCTACTACCAAATTGCTAAGTGCTTCCGCGATGAAGATCTGCGCGCCGACCGTCAGCCTGAGTTTACCCAGATTGATATCGAGGCATCGTTTGTGGAAGAGAATGACATCATGGGCATCACCGAAGCCATGATTCGTCAGCTTTTCCAAGAGGTTCTTAGTGCTGAGCTGCCTGAATTTCCGCGCATGACCTGGCAGGAAGCAATGGATCGTTTCGGCTCCGATAAGCCTGACTTGCGTATTCCGCTCGAGCTGACCGATGTCGATGACCTTATGCAGCAGGTCGATTTTAAAGTCTTCTCTGGCCCGGCAAGTGCGGAAGATGGTCGCGTAGCGGCCCTGAAAGTGCCTGGCGGTGCTAAGCTTTCGCGTAAAGAGATCGACGAATACACCAAGTTTGTTGGCATTTACGGTGCCAAAGGCTTGGCATGGATTAAAGTGAACGAACGCGCCAAAGGGCTTGAAGGTCTGCAGTCACCGATCGTTAAGTTTATGGAAAACATCGTTGAAGAGCTGCTCGACCGAGTTGGCGCTGAAGATGGCGATATTATCTTCTTTGGTGCCGATAAGACGCGCATCGTCAATGAAGCAATTGGCGCACTGCGTGTCAAGTTAGGTGCTGATCTTGAGCTTTATACTCAACAGTGGGCGCCGCTGTGGGTAGTCGACTTCCCAATGTTCGAGGCGGATGACAACGGCCGTCTTAGCCCGCTACACCACCCTTTCACGGCCCCTTCCTGCTCTCCTGAAGAGCTAAAGGCTGATCCTGCCAAGGTACTGTCTCGCGCTTACGACATGGTGCTCAATGGCACGGAGTTAGGTGGTGGTTCTATCCGTATTCACGACCAAACCATGCAGAGCACGGTATTTGAGATTCTGGGCATTGGTGAAGAGGAAGCGCAAGAGAAATTCGGCTTCCTGCTGGATGCGCTTCAGTACGGCGCACCGCCCCATGGTGGCTTAGCGTTTGGTTTGGATCGTCTGGTAATGTTGATGGTAGGTGCCAAGACTATTCGTGAAGTAATTGCCTTCCCGAAAACCCAAAGTGCCGCTTGTTTGATGACCAATGCGCCCGGTGAAGTAAGCCCCGAGCAGTTAAAAGAGCTCAATATCCGTCTGCGCCAAAAAGCCCAGCCGGAAACGGCCGCTGAATAAATCAGTTGAGTGACTGACCAGCACCGACGCCTTGGCGTCGGTGTTTTTGTATATTACTAACGTTCAGTGTTAAGCCCACTCATGAGTACCTGCGTCATGGTTGAAAAGAAGCCCGTTGTAGCTGTCCGTATTTTGGGAATCGACCCTGGCTCGCGTGTGACCGGTTACGGCGTGATTGATGTGATTGGGGTTAAGCCTTGTTATGTAGCGAGTGGCTGTATTCGTACCGCTGACGGTGCGCTAGAGCAGCGATTGGCACAAATCTATGCAGGCCTTAGTGAAGTGGTGGGTCTACATCGACCTACTTCGGTTGCCATTGAGCGCGTATTTATGGCCAAAAACCCCGATTCTGCATTAAAACTTGGTCAGGCGCGTGGCGCGGCGTTGGTGTGTATGGCCAATCATGGCTTAAGTCTTTCCGAATATGCCGCCCGGCAAATTAAGCAGGCCGTCACCGGCCAAGGCGGGGCGGATAAAGCTCAGGTTCAGCATATGGTCACCGCTATTCTGCAGCTCTCCGCCACGCCTCAAGCCGATGCTGCTGATGCACTAGCCATTGCACTAACACATGCTTATAACGGTCATACCTTCACTACTAATGGCCTGCCTGCCGCCGTATCGCGAGGGCGTAGTCGCTCCACGGGACGTTGGCGTCTTTAATTTAACCGTTTGGCGAAAGGTTGTACTACTGGTCACTTGTACAGACTAGCTTTATAGTAAACGCTTGTTTTTCACCCAACTGTTTATACATCCGTGCGAGCGACTTTATGATTGGACGTCTGAGTGGCCAACTAGTGGCAAAGCACCCCCCCTGGATTGTCATTGACGTCCAAGGTGTTGGTTATGAGCTGGAAACCTCAATGAATACTCTGGTTGCGCTTCCTGGGCTCAACGAGAGCGTTTCGCTATTTACTCATTTAACCATTCGAGATGACGCCCACCTGCTGTATGGCTTTGGCCGAGAGCATGAACGTGCACTGTTCCGCGCGCTGATCAAAGTCAACGGTGTTGGACCCAAACTCGCCCTGGCGATTCTGTCCGGTATGGATGAAGACGCTTTTATGCGCTGCGTGCGTGATAATGACAGCAAAGCGTTAACAACCCTGCCAGGTGTCGGCAAGAAAACCGCCGAACGGCTGATTATCGAAATGCGTGACCGGTTCCCCGAGTGGGAAGATGGCAGCAATGCGTTGCTGGCTCTTGAAGCCGCTAGTGGTCGGCCATCTGCTCGGGATAGCCTTGCCGATGCGGAAGCCGCGCTTGTCAGTCTAGGATATAAGCTTACTGAAGCATCGAAGATGCTCACGGGTATCGATCCCAATCAGTCCACCGAAGCGCTTATTAAAGCTGCGCTAACCCAGCGTATGAACGGCTGAACCGTCAGTTTAAGCTGGCGTAGTTCCCAATGGCTGCTGAAGGGAAACGTGTTTGCCGCTCGAATTAAGGAAAAAGTGATTAAGAATGAGTGCTTATGTTAGAACATGACCGGCTGATTGCCGCTGAACCTGAGCAGGGCGAGGTGCGCATTGATTATGCAATTCGCCCGAAGCGGCTTGATGATTACATTGGCCAGCCGCGTGTTCGTGAGCAACTGGAAATTTTCATTGGTGCCGCACGGTTACGTGAAGAGAGTCTTGATCATACGCTGGTGTTTGGCCCCCCCGGGTTAGGCAAAACCACCTTGGCGCATATTATTGCCGCCGAGATGGGCGTGGGCATGAAGTCGACCTCAGGCCCGGTGCTCGAACGTGCTGGCGACCTTGCGGCCATGCTCACCAATTTGGAACCTGGCGACGTACTCTTTATTGACGAAATTCACCGTTTATCACCCGTGGTTGAAGAAGTGCTTTACCCGGCCATGGAAGATTTTCAGCTGGATATCATGATTGGAGAAGGGCCAGCTGCCCGCTCGATCAAGCTCGACCTTCCGCGCTTTACATTAGTCGGTGCGACTACCCGAGCAGGGTTGTTAACTTCTCCTTTGCGTGATCGATTTGGGATTGTGCAGCGGCTTGAGTTTTATAACCTAGAAGAACTAACTGAAATTGTCGCGCGTTCGGCGCGTTTATTGGGCGTCGAGACCAGCCATGATGGCGCAATTGAGGTGGCTCGACGTTCACGTGGGACGCCCCGAATCGCTAACCGGCTACTGCGTCGCGTGCGTGATTACGCTGAGATGAAAGGCAATGGTGTCGTCGATGTAGCGATGGCTGACGCCGCACTCAATATGCTTAATGTGGATCACCACGGTTTAGATCACATGGATCGAAGACTTCTTCTAGCCATGATTGATAAATTTGACGGTGGTCCGGTGGGCATTGATTCGCTGGCAGCGGCGATTAGCGAAGAGCGTGACACCATTGAGGATGTGATCGAGCCTTACCTAATTCAACAAGGGTTAATTATGCGTACACCCCGGGGCCGTGTGGTCACACGCCAAGCCTGGCTGCATTTTGATCGCGTACCTCACGAGCAGTCGACCGATATGGAAGGGGAGCGTCGCCCGTGAGTGTGCCCGCAATAGATGGTTATCGATTGCAGCTGCGTGTTTATATGGAAGATACTGACGCGGGCGGCATTGTCTACTACGTTAACTACTTGAAGTTTATGGAGCGGGCGCGGAGCGAATGGCTACGTCAAATGGGTCTTAACCAACAAACGCTGCTAGACGAAGGTACACAGCTAGTGGTATACCGCTTGGCTTGTCACTACGCTAAACCGGCATGCTTAGACGATGCGCTGGAAATTAGCGCACACGTTGTAGACGTTGGGCGATGCCGTATGACATTTGAACAGCAAGTGTGGCGCGATGAGGAACTCCTCTGCACAGCAACAGTCGAGATAGCCTGCTTAAGTGCCGAGCGTTTGCGGCCTAAAGCATGGCCTGCATCGCTTAATATTTTGACACGGGCCTCTTAACCAAGAGGTCACTCACTGCGTCGGCAATACCGACCCTAATAGATTGATGAGGGCACCTGTGAACGATAACACCATGTCCATTCCCCACCTGATAATGAGTGCCAGTACCGTCGTACAGCTGGTCATGCTGCTATTGGTGGTGGGCTCGATCCTCTCTTGGGTGGTGATTTTTCAGCGCAGTATCGCGCTACGCCGTGCCAAGCAAGAATACAACCAGTTTGAAGAGTCTTTTTGGTCTGGTGTCGACTTGAATGAGCTGTATCGGGAAATACCTGCCGATGACCCGCGCCACGGCGCCGAGCATATTTTTCAATCAGGCTTTCGTGAATTTAATCGCCTGATGCCCAAAACACGAGACGCTGACACCGTGTTAGAGGGCGTACAGCGCAGTATGCGTGTGGCATGGTCGCGAGAAGAGGATCGCTTAACGATTCATTTAGTCTTCTTGGCAACCGTTGCCTCCGCAAGCCCTTACATTGGGCTGTTTGGTACTGTGTGGGGGATTATGGGTTCATTTCAGGCGCTCTCACTAACTCAGCAGGCTACCCTTGCAACCGTTGCACCATGGATTGCTGAAGCGTTGATCGCAACGGCGATGGGGCTTTTTGCAGCTATTCCTGCGGTTATTTTCTACAACCGTCTGTCTAACGATGCTGCCCGGCTACTCGGTAAATATGAAGATTTTGCCGAAGAGTTTCACGCTATCTTGCACCGTAATTTGCAAGGTCGTGACGGCAAGCCAAGCGCAAGCTAAGGGAGACAGTCATGCAAGGACCGTTCAATCGTGGCGGTAAAGGCAAGCCAATGGGGGAGATCAACGTTGTCCCCTTTATTGACGTCATGCTGGTACTGCTGGTGATCTTTATGATTACCGCTCCTATGTTGACCCAGGGCGTACAGGTGGAGTTGCCACAGGTATCGTCTGAGCCAATTGACTCTCAGGAAGATAATGATCCGATAGTGATCTCGGTTGATCGTGACGGTGGGTACTTCATTACCTTAGGTGAAGACTCAACGTCAGTGTCACTGGATGAAATGTCACAACGGGTGATGGCCATTTTACAGCAGCGTCCTGGTACGCCTGTCATGGTACGCGGTGACCGCAATGTGCCTTATGGGCAAATTGTGGTGCTAATGAGCACGTTGCAGGGTGCGGGCGTCGCTAATGTGGGGCTGCTTTCTGAGCCGCCGCAAGATGGGTAAGGGCAAAGCGCACATGCCAGTCAACACTTCTCGTGATCCTCAGGATGTAGGTTATAAATGGCCGACCATTCTGGCGTTAGCAGTGCATGCCTTGATCGTAGTGTTTAGTTTAGTCAGCTTGCCAAGTCGCACGGCTGAGACTGATAGCTCGTCTATTGTTCAGGCGACGCTAGTGAGTACAGAGACGTTTACAGATCAGGCTCAGCAGGTCACTGAACAGCAGGCGGCAATGAATGCCCCCACTGAAGCCCCGGCAGAACCTGCAGCGCCCGATGAGCCTACAGCTAATGAACAGCAAGCTGCAGAAGAAGCCGCTCAGCAAGCCGCTGATGAAGCGGCACAGCAAGCGGCGGAGGCTGCAGCTGCGGCAGAAGCTCAAGCACTAGAGGCCGCACGTACTGCCGCTGAAGCAGATGCGCAGCGTCGCGCCGAAGAGGCTGCTCAATTAGCTGAGCAGCAGGCAGCCGCGGCGGCGCAGCGAGAGGCTGAAGCTGAAGCCGCCGCGCAGCGCCAGCGGGAAGTGGAAGAGGCTCAACGCCAACAGGAAGCGGCAGCAGAAGCTCAACGCGAAGCAGAGGCAGCGGCTGCGGCAGAGGCCGAAGCAGAGGCCCAGCGAGAAGCTGAGGCAGAAGCCGAAGCTCAACGCCAGCGAGAGGCTGAGGCAGCAGCTGAGGCCCAGAGGGAGGCAGCGGCTGAAGCAGAAGCTCAACGCCAGCGAGAGGCTGAAGCAGAAGCCCAACGTCAGCGAGAAGCCGAAGCCCAGCGCCAGCGAGAGGCGGAGGCAGAGGCTCAACGCCAGCGGGATGCTGAAGCCCAGCGTCAGGCCGCGGAAGCGGCAGAGGCGGCCATGCAACGGCAACTAGCAGGAGAGGCAGAAGCTGCTGCGAATGCTCAGCAAGCCGCCCAGGCAGCCAATAGCTTTATTAATATTGTCCGCCGTGCCGTCGAGCAGGCATGGGTGATTCCGCCCGGTGCAAGTGACTCGATGAGTGCTACGCTACAAGTACGATTAGGCCCATCAGGAGAATTATTGGCAACGTCGATTGTCTCATCAAGCGGCGATAGTGCTTTTGATCGGTCTGTCATGCAGGCCGTTGAACATGCTGCACCGTTTGGTGAATTGCGAGATTTACCAGCCGATCAGCAGCGTAATTTACGTCAGTTTAATCTGCGATTTACCCCGGGGGATGTTCGCTGATGCAAAGCTTTAGCAAGATATGGCTATTCTGTGTGCTGCTGTTTGTCAGCAGTGTCGCGAGTGCAAATTTAACCATTGAGATCACCCGGGGCAGCGATCAAGCGTTGCCTATAGGGGTTGTACCATTTGCTGGTTCTGAAGGGATGCCTGAAGACGTCGCTCAAATTATCCAAGATAATCTTGAACGTAGCGGCTACTTTAACCCTTTGGCGCGCAGCGCGATGTTTGAACAACCTAGCCGGTCTGACGATGTACAGTTCGGTACCTGGCGTTCATTAGATGTGCGCTATTTAGTTGTGGGCCGGGCCGAACAAACGGGCGGTGGTTATCAACTTCAATTTGAGCTAATGGACATTAGCGGCCAGCGTAGAATCATTGGTGAGACCGTCACGGTCAGCCAGAATGATTTGCGCGGTGCAGCACATTACATCAGTGATCAGATTTTTGAAGCAATCACTGATATCCGTGGCGCGTTTTCAACAAAGATAGCTTATGTCACCGCACAAGGCGTGGGTGATAATATGCAGTTCGGTCTGTACGTTGCCGATGCTGATGGCCGTCGCAGTGAGCAGGTTTTAACCTCTGATCAGCCCATTATGTCACCCTCGTGGTCACCTGATGGCACCAAGCTTGCCTATGTGTCATTTGAAACCGAACGTCCTGCCATCTATATACAGGATGTTGCCAGTGGTCAGCGGGTTCAAGCGACCTCTTTCGATGGCATCAATGGTGCGCCTTCTTGGTCACCGGATGGCCGTCGCATTGCCATGTCACTGTCTAAAGATGGGCAACCAGAAATTTACATTATGGATGTTGGCAGTCGCTCTGTTGAGAGAGTGACACAAAGTAATAGTATCGATACCGAGCCAGCTTGGTCGCCAGATGGCCGCAGCATTCTGTTCACTTCGGATCGTAGCGGTGGACCTCAGCTTTATCAGTACACATTAGGCGGTGGAGAAGCACAGCGTCTAACCTATACGGGTAATTACAATGCTCGTGGGCGCTACTCACCCGATGGTGAACAGATATTTTTGGTGCACCGTTCTGATCGTGGCTACCAAGTAGCAAGGCAAGATCTAAGCGGTAATCGCTTAGTCGTATTAAGTGAATCAACAAGAGATGAATCTCCTAGTGTTGCACCGAACGGGACCATGGTAATCTTCGCTACCCAACAAGGGGGCAGCGGAGTACTTAGTGCTGTTTCTGCCGATGGTCGCTCATCATTTAGACTGCCATCAGCACAAGGTGATGTACGTGATCCAGCTTGGTCACCGTTCTTAAATTAAGAACTAAATTGATTAACATCGAAATTATTAGTTTTCAGGCAAGGAGTCTGATTATGCAAATTAAACCGTTGGCTCGCTCATTAGCAGCAGCGTTATCAATCGTAGTCATCGCTGGCTGTTCCAGCACCGGCGGAACCCAGGACGGTGACTCGTACGGCAGCCAGGATGGCAGTACTTCTGGTACTGGTACCTCAGGCGTAGGTACGGGTAGTCAGTACGGTTCTACTACCGGTTCTGGTTCAGGCGCTGGTCAGCAAGCCGACTCGCGCATTCCTGAAGTTCGCACCATTTATTTTGATTTTGACCGTGACACCATCAGCAGCCAGTATGAGTCTGTTGTAATGGCTCATGCGCGTTATTTGCGTGCCAACCCGAATGCTCAAGTCGTTCTTCATGGGCATACCGATGAGCGTGGCACACGTGAATACAACATGGCGCTGGGCGAGCGTCGTGCTGGAGCGGTTCGTCGTTTCTTGAATACTCAAGGTGTATCATCTTCACAAATGAGTGTTGTCAGCTACGGAGAAGAGCGTCCAGCAGTTAGCGGCCAGGATGAGAGTGCATACTCTCAGAACCGTCGTGTTGTGTTTAACTACTGAGCATTTAACTACTGATGAGGGCGGCGTGCCTTGGCGTGCCGCACTTTATCAATGGAGTCATTATGAATCACAGTCTCAAACGTTACTTTGAGAGGCTGTGCGGTGCGGGAGCCTTAGTGCTCCCGCTGTCCGTATTGCCCCTAACAGCCGTTGCTCAGCAGCCGCTTGTTCAAGATTTATCCAATTCGTCCAGCAGTAGCTTCTATGAGCAGACGCAGCGACAAGAAGCGTCTAGCGGCAACCTGGTGTTATTTAACCAGGTAGAAGAGCATAGTCAGGAAATCCAGCAGTTGC
The DNA here is from genome assembly GCF_011050415.1 of Halomonas sp. GTDB lineage: Bacteria > Pseudomonadota > Gammaproteobacteria > Pseudomonadales > Halomonadaceae > Vreelandella. The sequence goes on along the minus strand of NZ_DRFS01000013.1, from coordinate 58,133 downwards.
GTGGCCAGATTGAAGAGCTACGCCATCAGCTTGAGCAGCTCCGTCGCCAGTCTCAACAGCAGTACCTCGATATTGAGGATCGGCTAATGAGCAGTGGGCCATCTCAGATTGAGCAGTCCACCCCTGCTGTCGAACCGGCAGCGGCAGAGCAAGTGGTCAATGCGCCCTCGACTCGCAATGTAAGTGAAGATGCGCAGGCAGATTACCAAGCTGCTTTCGCGCATGTTCAGGCGCGCCGTTTTGATGAAGCGATTGCAGCTTTTGAAAACTTTGTATCTGCACATCCAGATACAAGCTTAACGGCCAATGGACACTATTGGTTAGGCGAGTTATATGCGGCAGAAGGCGATTTAAATGAGGCTGACCAGGCCTTTAGCCGTGTTATTGAAGAGTATAGCGGAAGCAGTAAAGTGCCCGATGCTCTATATAAATTAGGGTTAGTTAAGGCGCGTCAAGGCGAGGCTGAACGGAGCCGTGAACTGTTAGAGCAAGTGCGCGATGATTACCCGCAGAGTAGCGCTGCTGGCCTAGCGAATGACTTCTTACGCCAATCAGCGAGTTAATAATTTTTGCTTCAAGGAATCAGCATGAGCTGCAAGATCGACTATCAACCAGCGCCCAACCTATTGGAAAATCGCATCGTGTTGGTAACCGGCGCAGGGGAAGGGATTGGCCGTGCGGCAGCGTTGAGCTATGCCCAGCATGGGGCAACCGTGATTCTATTGGGGCGCACTATTGCCAAATTAGAACGCGTGTATGATGAAATTGAAGCGGCAGGAGGGCCACAGCCAGCCATTTTTCCGCTTAACTTTGAAGGCGCCACGCTTAAAGATTTTCATGATATGGCCGAAACGTTGGACAAAGAGTTTGGCCGTTTAGACGGGCTTTTACATAACGCGGGTTTGTTGGGGCGTATTACACCGTTTGAGCAATATAATCCTGAACTGTGGCAGCAGGTCATGCAGGTTAATATTAACGGCCCCATATGGATGACGCAGGCGCTGTTACCGCTACTTCAAGAGTCTGAAGATGCCTCGGTAATTTTTACTTCTTCAAGCGTTGGTCGCAAAGGGCGTGCGTATTGGGGCGCTTACTCTGTTTCTAAGTTTGCCACCGAAGGGTTTGTTGAAGTATTGGCCGATGAATTGGCGAATCAGCCCAATGTCCGCGTCAATACATTAAACCCCGGTGCTACGCGTACTCAAATGCGACGCACAGCTTACCCTGGTGAAGACCCATTCACACTGCGGACGCCTGAAGACATTATGCCCACCTACCTGTGGTTAATGGGGCCTGATAGTGCTGGCACCAGCGGTCAGAAGTTAGATGCCCAGCCGCCAAAAGTGTAGAGCTTTATTCGTTAGCGGCTGGGGTGGGGCGAATTAAACTAGATGTCCTGTTTCACTTGGCGCCTGGCTGAAGGCGCCCAGGGCATCGACTAATTGCTGACACTCCTCAAACCACAGATCTGCTGGCCACTGCTGGTAGTTATCCTCTTCGCTGATGTAGCCATAGCCAACCGCTACTGCCGTCATACCGGCTGCCCTGGCTGCCTGCATATCGCGCACGTGGTCTCCGATATACCAGCACTGTTCGGGTGCGACGCCTAAACGTCGAGCCGCTTCCCAAAGTGGTTCAGGTGCTGGTTTCTTGACGCTTAAATCATCTGCACAGAGCAGAGCGCCTGGCTGTAGCGCCAATGCCTCTAACAGTGGAAGGGTATAGCGCCGTGGTTTATTGGTCACAATCCCCCAAGGGCGCCGATTCCCATGCCATCCTTTTAGCCACACATCTAATGGCGAAAAAACTCGGCTATGAACAGCTACTGCCTGCTCATAGGCATCAAGCAAAAACTCCCGAGCTTGACTATGTTCATCAGAGGAAGCGTCCAGCCCCAGCGCCAGAGTGACTAAGGCGCTGCCGCCATTAGAGACTTGGCCGCGAATCACCTCAAAAGGTAGCGGCGCTAAACCATGATGGTAACGTAAAGCATTGGTGGCTTGAGCCAAGTCAGGGGCGGTATCTACCAGCGTTCCATCCAGGTCAAAGAGTATTGCTTGGGGCGCGTGGATCGGCATTTAGTCACTCACTTTACGGCAGTACATCATATAGTTAACCGAAACATCGTGGGCAACTAGGCGGTAGTGGCGCGTAATCGGGTTGTAGGTAAGCCCCGTTTGTTCGCGTACCTCTAAACCACTTTGTCGCGCCCAGGCGGCCATTTCTGATGGGCGAATAAACTTGGCGTAAGTATGCGTACCCCGTGGCAACAGCTTAAGAACGTACTCCGCCCCTAAAATTGCAAACGCATAAGATTTAGGTGTGCGATTTATCGTTGAGAAAAATACGTACCCCCCTGGGCGAACCAGTGCACTGCATGCACGAATGATGGAGCCAGGGTCAGGCACGTGCTCCAGCATTTCCATGCAGGTGACAACGTCATAACTACCAGGCTGTTTGGCCGCCATTGCTTCAACGCTAATATGCTGATAATCAATGCTAATGCCGTGTTCTAGTGCATGTAGATGAGCCACTTCCAAGGGAGCTTCACCAAGATCAATACCCGTCACCTTCGCACCGCGATGGGCCATTGACTCGCTTAAAATACCGCCTCCACAGCCTACATCAAGTACTTTTTTACCCGCTAGGCCAGCACGAGCATCGATAAAATCAAGACGCAGAGGATTGATCTCGTGCAGCGGTTTGAATTCACCCTGAGTGTCCCACCAGCGGCTAGCAAGGGCATCAAATTTGGCAACTTCCGCTGCATCGACGTTGCCTTGATAGCGATTAGCAGTGCTATCCTGTGGTGTCGGTTGCATATTGTTACTCCCGTTTTCATTGAGCATTGAGCGAATGGGGTAAGCCAAATGACTGGTAATTGGCTATTAGCACTCGTAATCGTCCATTAGCGAGGTAGTATTATGGACATTCTAACCACTCCTGTGTCGGAACGCATGAAAAGGACCTCTGTATGATTCGCAAAGCCGTACTCCCCGTCGCTGGATTTGGCACTCGCTGCTTACCAGCTTCTAAGGCTATTCCTAAGGAGATGATTACGATTGTTGATCGGCCAGTGATTCAATATGTGGTCGAAGAGGCGATTGCCGCCGGGATCCGTGAAATTGTTTTGGTCACCAGTAGCCATAAAAGTGCAATAGAAAACCACTTTGATACTAATGCGGAGCTTGAGGATAGCCTAGAAGCAAAAGGTAAGCATGAGCTCCTCGCGATGCTGCGTAATTTGGTACCGGACGATGTCAGTATTATCAGTATCCGCCAGGGGAAGCCGTTAGGGTTAGGGCATGCAGTACTTTGCGCGCGCCCAATTATTGGTGATGGCGAACCTTTCGCGGTGCTGTTGCCCGATGTGCTGGTAGATAATAGCGCCAACCAAACATCTGACTTAGTCGGCATGTTAACAGCCTTTGATAAGCACAAGACCGCACAGCTAATGGTGGAAGCAGTGGACTGGGAAAACGTAGTGAAATACGGCATCGTGGCGCCTTCTGGTGAGGCACCAGCGCCTGAAGAGTCAGCGGAGCTGTCCGGTATGGTAGAGAAACCAACGCGTGAAGCGGCACCCTCGAATCTAGCGGTCATTGGCCGGTATGCATTGCCAGGCAGTATTTTTTCAATTCTTGAATCAACCGCACCCGGTGCCGGTGGCGAAATACAGTTGACTGACGCATTGGAAACGCTGCGCGAGCAATCGGGCGTTCAGGCTTATTGTATGCAAGGAGCGACGTACGATTGTGGGCATCCACTGGGCTACTTGGAAGCTACGTTAGCTTTTGCTCGCCGTCATTCTGAGTTTGGAGAAGCTTTCCAAGCTCTGCTGTCACGTTACTATCAAGGGGTGTAACCCATGCGGGTGTTACTTTACGGTAGCGAATTAAGCGCAGCAACAGCCGCTGCTGCATTAGCTTGGGTAGGCCACCAAGTTCAGTGGTTGCCGCATGCCGACGCGCCCTGGACGGCGCTTTCACAGGTGGATTGGTTACGCAGCGAACCCCACTTGATGGATCATCTAGAACAGGGGATGGCAGAAGGTACGCTTCAGGTCATTGAGCGGATTGATGACGCCATTGTGCCTAATGTGATTTGGTTAGCGTTATCGCCGGCACAACGCATAGCGGCCAGTGTCTTGGTTGAGAACCCTCTGTTAGCGGATCAGCACGGTATTGTGTTGGTGAATAATTCCACCTTCCCTGTGGGTGAGACGGAACGCTTGCATACGCTGATGGGCCCTCAGCACACCAGCGTTGCCCTTCCTGATACGCTGGAAGAGGGGCGTGCATGGGAATCGTTTACTCGACCAACACGAAGGTTATTAGGTTGCGACGATGCCACGGGAGAGCAGGTGGTAAGAGAGCTTTTGCGTGCTTTTAATCGGCGCAGCGAAGTTTTTCAATGCATGCCGCGGCGAGCAGCGGAATTAACCAAGCTAGCGATTAACGGCATGCTGGCGACACGCATCAGCTATATGAATGAAATTGCGGGTTTGGCTGATACGCTAGGGGTTGATGTTGAACATGTCCGCCAAGGAATGGGGGCGGATTCACGCATTGGTTTTGAATATTTGTACCCGGGATGTGGGTTCGGTGGGCCTAATTTTTCCCGTGACTTGATGCGTTTAGCTGATGTGCAGTTAAAAAGTGGACGCTACTCTGCGCTGCTTGAGCAGGTCATGGATATCAACGAACAGAAAAAAGAGACGCTGTTTCGTAAGCTGTGGTCCCATTTTGCCGGCGAGCTCAGTGGTAAAACCGTGGCCATTTGGGGCGCTGCCTTCAAACCAGGCACTGCGCGTATCGATCATGCCCCGGTGTTAATACTCCTAGAGGCGCTCTGGGCACAGGGTGTTAAGGTGCAATTGCATGATCCGGCGGCTATTCCAGCGCTTCACGCCGTTGTGGGCGAGCGGGACGATTTGCGCACCTTTTCTCATGATCCTTACCAGGCATGTGAGGGCGCTGACGTGTTAATGCTGGTTACTGAATGGAAGACGTATTGGAACCCTGACTGGCATCGGCTCGCTTCGTTACTAAAGGGTAAGTTAGTATTGGATGGGCGCAATATTTATGACCCCGAGTTTGTTGCCAGCAGTGGATTAATGTATCGAGGTATAGGCCGTCGTGCCGACCCGAAGACTCTTTGAGGAAATGTCATGCCAGATTCCACCGCCTCCTCTCGCATTGTGCCCGATGTGGATCAAAGCTTGACGGCTCAGCACCTGCGATACCGAAAAGGCCCGAAATTATGGCCGCTTTGGTTATTCATGATGCTAATAATTGGGCTGCTAGCTGCGGCGGCGGCTGGACTTTGGTACGAGCGTGAACGATTGTTAGATGAGCTGCAGCGTGTAAGCGGGGAAGTCTCCAACGTTCACGCTCGACTCGACTCGGGTGACACTGATGTACAAGATACGATAACCTTTGTACAAGCTCAGATGGCAACGCTTTTTCAAGAGCAAGAACAATTGGCTATTTCGTTGCTAGATACCCGCGAGGAGTTATATGGCGCGCTTTCGACCAACGAGGAAGCCGCAACCAGTGATTCTATGAATGCTTTGCTTAGACAGTTAGCGCAGCTTAGAGAGCAGGCAGAGTCACGTGACCGTCAATTAGCCGCCCTGCGCGAATCGTTAGATTCACTTGAGCAAGCAGGAACCTCGGGGCGTCGTAATTTAATGGAGGAAGTTGATCATTTAGAGCAGCTTACCGATCAGCGTTTGGCCTCGCTGGAGTCTCAAATCGCTAGTGTTAGCAGTACGTGGGAGGAGCAATTAGCCGCCCAGCGAGAAGCTATGGCAGAGCGTTTGGAAACGTTAGAAGTATCGCTGACAGAGGCAGAAGCGCCTCTCGATCAGGCAGCATTGGATGCCCTTGAACAAACATGGACCCAGCGCCTAAATACGCTAGAGAGCGATGTTCGCCAAGTTCGCCAAGCCCAACTAGCTTTCAGTGCTCAACTAGAAATGCTTCGTTGAGCGAACCCTTTCAATCTCAATGACGAAAAGTAAGCAGGGCGTTTATGGGTTACACATTAATAAACAGCTAGACCATCAATAAACAGATAGTCCGCCTATCAATAGTGCGATGAAGCCGCTGATTTAGTTTAGGAAAAAAATGTATGGGAAGACAACGGCGATGGACTTCAGCCACTGGACGCGCATGTTGCATCGCGCTACCGCTGTTTTGTGTGTCATCTGGAGCATTTGCGGTTGATGCCACTATCACCGGCGTCCCGGGTGCGGTAGAACGCAACATACAAGCCTACCTGCAGAATGTTGATGTAGAACAATATACCGAAGTAAGATTAGAAGGTGAGGTTCGTCGCCGTACGCAGGAAGCCATGCGGGTATTTGGTTATTACGAGCCAGATATCACGCTTGAGCGTGCCACTGCGAACAGGGTATGGCTTGAAATTGACCCTGGCCCTCAAGTAAAAATTGAAACGCTCTCAATCAATGTGGAAGGTGATGCACGTGATGATGAGCCTTTTCAGGATGCCTTAGATGCTTTCCCGCTAAAAGAGGGGGACGTATTACGACACGCTCCTTGGGATCGGTTGCGTAGCCAATTTACTGGGCTGGCCATTGAGCGAGGTTACTTTGACTGGGGCTTTACTGACCGACGTATGGAAGTTCGCCCCTATCTACAAAGCGCCCGCCTTTATATGGATTTCAATAGTGGGCCTCGCTACCAGTTTGGTAGAAGCTTTATTACCGGTAGCCATATTGAACTAGACCGTTTACGCCGTATTCAGCCATTTGAAGCGGGTGATCCCTACTTGGCGGAGGATCTGGCCCGCTACAACCAACGCCTTAGTGAAACCGGGTGGTTTAGCTCGGTTTCTGTGCGCCCACGTCTTGAGACTGCTCAAGAGTTGGTTATCGCGCCTCCTGGTGGTGGAGATGCATGGTGGAGTGAGGCGACTGCCTCACAACCTGAACGCCCCCGTGTCAGTATGGCCGCTTTGTCTAGCGCATTAAGTATTACTAATCCCGATAACACGCGGCTACCCATTGATGTGAATGTAGAGCCTGCCGACCGCCATCAATTTGAAGTGGGTATCGGCTATGCAACCGATGTAGGTCCACGCTTGCGTTTTGGCTGGCAGCAGCCGTGGATCAATCAATATGGTCACAGCCTTAATCATGACCTGTATTTGTCCGCCCCAGAACAGCGTTTTACCGGGGTATATAACCTTCCCTTAGAAGACCCCCTTCGTGATAGCTATCGCCTGCAATATGGCGTTCGCAACCTAGATGACAATGATACCGAGCTGTTGGAAGCAACCGTTGAGGTGGCGCGCCGGTGGCAGTTTGACAACGATTGGGTTCAGTCCCTGTACCTACGTACAAGCTACGTAGATTTTGAGCAGGGCGGCGACGCAGATCAAGTATGGCTGCTCTATCCTGGGGTGCAGTGGTCGCGCACGCGAACACGGCCACAGCGTTTTCCTTTGTGGGGTGACAGGCAGCAGCTTTCGGTAGAGTACTCGGACACCGCCTGGGGCTCTGATGCCCAGTTTGCGCGATTGACAGGGGATACCGAATGGATACGCACCATCGGCAATGATAACCGCTTCTTGGCACGGCTCAGCCTGGGTGCTATCGAAACAGATGACTTTGACAAACTACCGCCTTCATTACGCTTTTTCGCTGGCGGCGACCGCAGTGTGCGTGGTTACTCTTATGAAAGTCTTTCACCCCGTAACGAGCAAGGACGGCTTCGCGGCGGCCAGCAGATGCTCACATCGACCCTAGAGTATCAGCGCCGCGTTAGCGGCGACTGGTGGGGCGCCACCTTTGTTGACACTGGTGATGCATTTGATAACTGGGGCCCCAATGACTTGAAGACAGGCGCCGGCGCCGGGGTGCGTTGGATCTCGCCGGTCGGACCCATCCGCTTCGACGTTGCACACCCCTTTGATCATGAAGACGATTGGCGTTTGCACTTTTCCATCGGGCCGGAATTTTAGGAGATAGACTTGTCACAGGTTGAAACATCTACGTCTGAAAAACGCCAAGTACTGTCTCCCAAGTATCGCGTCTGGCTGTTGCTCTGGAGTTTGATACGCATCGCCATCGTGCTGCCTATCTGGTTATTTGGCGTTGTTGCTTTAATTATTGGGGTGGCGTTATCACCTTGGGGAACGGGCGTGTTGCTCTCTCAAGGTGAGCAGCGGGACTTCTTCTCCTATACGCATCACCAAGGGGGGCTGCTGGATCACATTCTGCTTGAAGAGTTTCAACTTCAGGTGGGATCAACCCGTGTAGCCATTGATGAATTTGAATTGGCGTGGGCCGATGACTGCGTACTCTCTGGGCGTTTGTGTATCGGCACCTTACGCGTCGTGGGGGCTGACATTCGACTAGGGTCAGCTGGCGAAGAACAGCTACCTGCCGAAGAGAGTTCACCGCTCTCTATCCGCTTTCCTTTCCCAATTGAGTTACGCTCACTCCAACTTGACGATGTTAATCTGCGTTTAGCCAACGGTACCGAAGTTTATTGGCAATCATTAAATTCAGCGGCCGTTGCTGAAGGAAGCCAAGTACGTTTAGCACCAACGCACTTAGAGCAACCCCGCGTGTACTTGCCGCCATCGCCAGGTGTTCAGCTAACGCAAGAGATTGAAACACCGCTCTATGCCGAAGCTATTGACGCCGCGATATTGCTCCAGCAGCCTCAACAAGAAGCAATGCTTGCAGCCTCATCTGCTAACGAGAGCCTAGAGGCGCGTGAGCAACTTGTATTACCTGAAATAAATCTGCCAGTAGATATCCAGATACCTGAGTTTACGGTTAATGATTTTCGTCTTGAGGGTGTCTTTGAATATCACGTTGAGCGACTTCAACTAGGGCTCTTTAGCGAGGGGGATCGGGTTGAGATAACGCAGCTAGTGGTGGTTACGCCAGACGCAGAGGCTGAACTCACGGCGACGGTCGTCTTAAGTGGTAATTATCCTTTAGAAGCTCGGTTAAGCACTGAACTGTTTCTGCATAATCGAGCGCCTGAGCTGTTTGCTGAAAATAGCAGTGAAACCCTGGTATTGGAACTTGCCGGCCCACTCGATGCGCTGATGGTGCAGCTTGAAGCCACCGGCACAGTGAGCGCTTCGATAAATGGAGAAGTGGATGCGTTATCCCCTACACTGCCTTTTCAATTGCAGGTGCAGAGCGAACAAGTGCAGTGGCCGTTGCCTGTCGAAGCGACAGATAGTAACGGCGAGGGTGAAGATGCCTCTGCGGACGCGTATGTTGTTGATAATTTAGACCTTCAGGTGACCGGAAGTCTCAGCGACTACCGTGCACAGCTTGCTTTTATTGTCGAAGGCCCAAGCCTGCCGCGTACTGAAGTAGGTGTCAGCGGCGAAGGTGATTTTGAGCATTTTAGCTGGCAACCTCTCACGCTCGCCGTGGGAGAAAGCACACTGCGCAGTGAAGGCAGCATTAATTGGTTATCACCGCTACAAGTCAATGCGACTATTCGTTTGGATCAGTTTGATCCGGCGCATTTTGTTGATCAGTTGGAGGGTAATCTCAATGGCGATATTGAGCTCTCAGTTCGCCAGCTAGAAGATCAGTGGGCAATTAGTGTACCTGCCTTGGCTATCGACGGTGAATTGCGTGACTACCCGCTTACGCTACAGGCCGCTTTTGAAGCTAACAGCAACTTGGAAATTGATATCGACCAACTGCTGTTCACCCAAGGGAATAATCGCCTCGAAGCGGCGGGGCAAATCAGCGAGCAAGCCATGTCGCTTAATGCGGATATCGCATTACGACAATTACAAACGCTTTCACCTGACCTTGCGGGAACATTAGTCGGCACTCTGCGGGCGAGCGGTAGCTTTAGCCAGCCTCAACTACTCGCCAACTTAAGAGGGGATGGGCTGCGCTTTGCGGAAAATCGTGTTGAACGGCTCGAACTTGATGCCGATGTACGCGGTCTTGATGACCCTGTTCTTGATGTGCAGCTTGCGTTGCAAAACGTTATGGCGGGTGGCCAATCACTATCCCAAGTCAATGCCAATCTATCTGGCCGTCTTTCCCAACATCAGCTAGAGCTAACGGCTCAGGGGCAGGAGAACGCGGTATTAAGCCGTGCATTGATTGCCTTGGACGGCCGACTAAATCAAGAAAATCAGTTGTATCAAGCACGCATTACACCGTTGGAAATTGATTCTGAGGCGGGAAGTATCCGCCTCGAAGCGCCTTTGGATTTACGCTACAACCTTGCTGATGGACAGGCGAGGCTTTCGCCATTCTGCCTACGTCGTGAAGAGGGAGGGGTTGTCTGCTCTGAAGAGGCGATTAATGCGTCGGCTCAGCAGGGGAGTGCGTTGCTTACGCTACGTGAAGTGCCAATGGAAATGCTGGAGCCCTTTTTGCCAGAGGAGTGGCAGTTAGAAGGAGATACTACCGCCGATCTAGCAGCTAACTGGCGTCAGGGTGGTGCTCGCTGGCAGGCAGACGTCCGTATTTTAAGCGAGCTGGCGATTACCGCCGTTAATGATTATGGTCAGCCAGTTGAGCTCCCCCGAATCAACTTGGATGCTCAGGTCGAGGCCAATCAGGCCCAAGCTGATGCAAATATCGTACTCTCTCTTGCCGAGGCGGGTGAGCTGGGTCTAACCCTATCCATTAATGACCCCATCGGTCAGGGTGGCTTGACAGGTGAGCTGCGCGCAGACGATGTTTCGCTGCGGCCTTATCGTCCTATGATGGTGGGGATGGATCGGCTGGAAGGTGACCTAACCGGCAGTGTGCAAATTAGTGGCACTACGACGCAACCTAATTTGCAGGGGCAGCTTGGATTAAGAGGCATTCGTGTCAATGGCCCTGATATTCCAGTTGATGTTCAAGGTGGCGAGTTGATCGTTTCCTTCGAAGGTGATCAAGGCGATATTGACGGTTACTTGGCCGCAGAGCGTGGGCGTTTGGTGATAACCGGCGATGGCTACTGGCCTAGCAGTGACGATTGGCGGATTGGTGTTGACCTGAATGCTGTTCAAGAGCCAATACTAATCGTTTTGCCGCAATTTGGGCGGTTAGAAGCGGCCCCTGACATTCGTGTTCGCGTTACCCCAGAGCAGCTTCAAGTGAGGGGCGATATTAATTTGCCCTGGGCACGGCTTGAAATTGGTGACATGCCATCTTCGGCCATTACGCCTAGCGGTGATGAAATTATTATTACCGAGCGTGATGACCGTCAGGCAGCGATCGAAGTACAGCGCTTAGCAGTTAGCGGTGAGGACCCCAGTACGTCCGATGAGCTTGTGGCGGCTGGCATTGAGCTCGATGTACTAGTCACCTTAACGCTCGGTAGCGATATGCAGTTCTCAGCCTATGGTTTAGAGTCTGGCCTGGGCGGCTCATTGGAAATCCGTCAGAGTGGTGGGGCACTTCAGCTGTTTGGCGATGTTAACTTAGTTAACGGACGTTTCCAGGCATTTGGTCAAGATCTACTTATTCGCCGCGGGGAACTGCTGTTTAGTGGCCCCCCCGATTTGCCTACGTTGGATTTTGAGGCGATTCGTAACCCTGATATCACTGAGGATGAGGTGATTGCCGGCTTAAGGGTGTCAGGTAGTGCGCAAGAGCCAAATGTAGCAATATTTTCTGAGCCTGCCATGAATGAAACGAGCGCACTTTCTTATCTGTTACGTGGTCGTGCACCGGACGCCTCAGGTGGCGGTATCGATAGTGCTTTAACCACCGCATTAATTGGCATGTCGTTAGGTCGCACGGGTGGCGCAGTGGGCTCAATTGGTCAAGCGTTTGGTATTGACGATTTAACACTCGATACGACCGGGGCGGGCGATGAGAGTCAGGTTGCTGTTAGTGGCCAACTGACCGACGATATTCGGATCAGCTATGGGGTGGGAATTTTCTCACCCATTGCAGAACTAACACTACGCTACACGCTATGGCGTAACCTATACGTACAAGCCGTGTCGGGAACCAATCAAGCGGTGGATTTAATCTACACGTTTACCCGCTCTGGCAATCCTGTAATTCTTAACCAGCGTTAAAGTGAGGGCGATATGTCGCTATTTTCGAGTGCTAATAAAGTATTGCCTGGACGCGAGGCTCCCATACAAACTAGTGCAGTGCATACAATTAATGGTCACTCACTGCATCCGCCTTTCCCGGAAGGATATGAAGAAATCGTGTTTGGGATGGGCTGCTTTTGGGGGGTAGAGCGGCTTTTTTGGCAACTTCCAGGGGTCTACGTGACGGCGGCTGGCTATGCGGGTGGACAAACGCCCAACCCTACCTATGAAGAAACTTGCACAGGGCGTACTGGCCACACTGAAGTCGTCCGTGTGGTTTATGATCCCCAGCAAGTGGCGATCGAAACGCTGCTGCAGATATTTTGGGAAGAGCATGATCCTACCCAGGGTAATCGCCAGGGTAACGATATTGGCTCCCAGTACCGCTCTGCGATCTTTACCACCAGCCAAGCGCAGCTTAGTGCAGTCGAGCAAAGCGCTGCTGCTTTTCAGCAGGCGCTTGATAAAGCTGGCAAAGGGCGTATTACTACTGAAATTAAGCCGTTGGAAACGTTCTACTACGCTGAGGGTTATCATCAGCAGTATCTTGATAAAAATCCAAACGGCTACTGTGGGTTAAAAGGCACTGGCGTGACCTGTCCCATCGGCACTCAACATGCAGGTTGATTTTCAGTCTTTATTTAGACAACAGACGCGGGTCAAAATAAGCGCGTTAGCTAGTGTGTTGACGCTACTCTTCGTTGCTCCGCTTTCTTGGGGGAGCGACGAAGCAACAGCTGCGCTCACTATGCCTCAGAGCGTTAGCGACACACCTTTCTCAAGTGAGCGGGAAGCGGTGATTTGGCGTAGAGAAGAGCTGAAAGACATCGAGAGTTTAGTGCGCCAACTGCGCTTCGATCTGGTTAATAACCAAGATGTTGACGCTGCTGCACCACGCTTAGTTGAGCTTCAGGAGCGCGCCCATGCCGAGCACTTATTAGCCGCTTTTATAGCAGGCACCCATGGCAGTGGGTCGGAGGCAAGGCCGGCTATCTGGGAAGAGTGGGATGCGTTTAGTGCTGGATTTGCTGACCTTGAAAGCAAGGTTAGCATCTTGGTTGAAGCCGCTCACCAGGAAGATTACCGTGGCGCGGCGCGGGCGTTGTCAGATGTGGCAACAAGCTGTCGAAGCTGTCATCGCGCCTACCGTTTTAATTAGCAAAACGGCAGACGCTGTAAAAGCGTTTAATCGCCTTTTTGTAAACGATCAATACGGTAGAGCGTTTCAACTTGTTCTAAACCGCTGATGGTGCAATTGAGATCTTTAACACGGCCGTCGCTCAAACCGTACACCCAGCCATGGACTGCTATTTCCTGGCCACGCTGCCAGGCACGCTGCAAGATTTTGGTGCGGCACAGGCTATTGACCTGGGCTTTAACGTTAAGCTCACACATACGATCAATCTGTTCATCCATGGGTAGGTGATCAAGTGTGTCTCGGTGGCGGGTGTACTGTTCGCGCACCGAGTGTAGCCAATAATCGACCACGCCACACTCACCACCCATCATGGCAGCCTTAATGCCGCCGCAACCATAATGTCCGACAATCATCACATGGCTGACTTTCAGGACATCGACCGCATACTGAACCACTGAAAGTGCATTCATGTCGGTATGGTGGAGCAAATTGGCGACATTACGGTGGACAAAAACTTCACCAGGCGGGAGCGCAATGATTTGGTTAGCGGGCACTCGGCTATCTGAACAGCCAATCCATAAATAGTCAGGGTTTTGCTGATTGGAGAGACGCTTAAAGTACTCGGGGTCTTCTTCGCACATGCGTTCAGCCCAGGCGCGATTATTATCCAGTAGCGTCGCAATAGGGTCAGACATAGAGTCTCCAATGATATTAAGGGCAGGCCGGAAAACGGATCTAAAACAGCAATAAGTATAAGCTGTTGTAAGTATAAAATAGACGAATGGTTTTAACCTTCCCCGTCGGCCAGGTCAACAAGCGCGGGTAGGGTACGGGTGTGCTATGAGCGCCCTGAATGCTAAATGAATAGGAGTAAACGATGACAGACGTTACTGAATACGAATACGACCTTCTGGTCATCGGGGCAGGATCTGGCGGCGTCCGTGCTGCGCGGATGGCTGCGGCAACAGGTGCTAAGGTCGCCATTGCGGAAGATCGTTATCTGGGCGGAACCTGCGTTAACGTTGGTTGCGTGCCTAAGAAACTTTATTCCTATGCAGCGCATTTTCATGACAGTTTTGACGATGCCGCTGGCTTCGGTTGGCAGCTGCCTGGCCCAGCAAGTTTCGATTGGGCTACCTTACGTGATAACAAAATTAGTGAAATCAAACGCCTTAACGGTATTTATCAACGTTTGCTGGAAGGCGCTGGGGTCACCTTGTTCAATGCCCGAGCCCGGGTAGTGGATGCCCACACGGTAATGCTAAAAAACGATCAAGGCGATACGCCCGTAACAGCACACAAAATTTTGCTGGCTACGGGTGGCTGGCCATGGGTACCCGATTTTCCTGGCAGTGAACATGCATTAAATTCAAACCAAATTTTTGATCTGGATAACTTTCCTAAGCGCTTTTTGGTACTTGGGGGAGGCTATATTGCCGTTGAGTTCTCGAGTATTTTTAATGGCTTGGGAAGTGAAACGCACCTTATCTACCGCAGCGAACTGTTTTTAAAAGGGTTTGACCAGCAGGTGCGTGAATTCACCCGCGCTGAGATGGAGCGCAAAGGCGTAAACCTTCACTTCAACACTAACATTGAGCGTATTGAGGCTACTGAGACTGCTTATAATGTTTATCTCACCACGGGTGAGATGCTTGAAGTAGACGTGGTGCTGGCCGCTACTGGCCGACACGCTAATGTAAGCGATCTTGGCCTTGAAGCTCTCGGGTTAACACTAGACAAGCAGGGTAAAATTCCCGTCAACGAGCGTTTCGAAACGGCGCTGCCTTCAATTCTTGCACTAGGTGACTT
This sequence comes from Halomonas sp., assembly GCF_011050415.1. GTDB lineage: Bacteria > Pseudomonadota > Gammaproteobacteria > Pseudomonadales > Halomonadaceae > Vreelandella. The sequence goes on along the minus strand of NZ_DRFS01000013.1, from coordinate 43,120 downwards.
AACCGCAGGGCCAGAATTGACCCCGGTTGCATTGGCAGAAGCTATGCAGTTAGTGGATCACCACTTTAGGGATACGGTGCCGAAACCTTTGGATTACAGCACCATTCCAACCGCTGTTTTCTGCCATCCTAATATCGGTACAGTGGGACTTTCCGAAGAGGCCGCACGAGCGAAATTTTCTGATATTCGCGTTTATAGCACTGATTTCCGTGCCTTGAAGCACACCCTATCTGGTAGTCACGAACGTACCTTAATGAAGCTGATAGTGGACGATGCAACGGATGTGGTGGTAGGCGCTCATATGGTGGGAGAAGAGGCAGGCGAAGTGATACAGGGTATTGCAATCGCTGTGCGCGCAGGCTTAACAAAAGCAGATTTTGACCGCACCGTTGGCATCCATCCTACAGGCGCAGAAGAGTTTGTTACGCTGCGGACCCTGACGCGCAGATAAATAATTAGCGCAGCTAACTAGTCGGTGTTTATGTTTTCAGTGGGCAAGTGATGCTATTTCATATAACAAGAAATTATGCAAAACAGGGTGGTGAATAATATGATTTTTGAATTGCTCATAATCAGCTGTTATAATGGCGCTCAAATTCGCCACAGCGAAGCATAACCATGAGTGCACCCACGCAGCCTTTTACACCTTCTGCCGACCTTGCCCGGCCAACCGTTGCTGACGCTGTGGTCGGTCATGCAGAGACACCTCTGTATATCCGTAAGCCGAATGCAGATGACGGCTGGGGTATCTATGAGCTTGTCAAAGCGTGTCCACCGTTGGATGTAAACTCTGCTTATGCCTACTTATTGTTAGCAACCCAATTTCGAGACACCTGTGCAATAGCGACTAACGAAGAGGGTGAAATCGTTGGTTTCGTGTCCGGCTATGTAAAAGACAATGCGCCAGATACCTACTTTTTATGGCAAGTTGCGGTAGGAGAAAAAGCGCGTGGGACTGGCCTTGCCCGTCGCTTAGTTGAAGCGATCATGTCGCGGGATGAGCTTGATGATGTACACCATTTAGAAACAACTATTACGCCTGACAACCTTGCCTCATGGGGGTTGTTTCGTCGCTTAGCTTCACGCTGGCACGCTCCACTAAATAGTCGAGAATACTTCTCTACCGAACAGCTCGGGGGAGAGCATGACCCGGAAAACTTGGTCCGTATTGGTCCCTTCCAAACAGACCGCTTCTAATTCGCGTCTTAGTACTGAATTAGTTTTCTCATTTTTCCCGTTCATGTTGCTCCGGGCTATCCACGCCTGATAGGCAAAATGATCAAATTAGGAGGTCGCCAATGCAGACCCAGACGCTTGAACGCATGGAATCCAATGTACGTACTTATTCTCGTTCGTTTCCGGTGGTGTTTACCAAAGCGCAGAATGCGCGTTTAACCGATGAAAACGGTCGTGAGTACATTGATTTTCTCGCCGGCGCGGGCACTCTGAACTATGGTCACAATAACCCGCATATGAAGCAGGCAATGATCGACTACCTATCGACAGATGGTGTTGTTCATGGCCTTGATATGTGGACAAATGCCAAGCGTGATTATTTAGAAACGCTTGAGAAAGTGATTTTCAAGCCCCGTGGTCTGGAATATAAAGTTCATCTTCCAGGCCCTACGGGCACTAATGCCGTTGAGGCAGCTATCCGTCTGGCTCGTGTAGCGAAAGGACGTCACAACATTGTGACCTTCACCAATGGCTTCCACGGCGTGACCATGGGGGCATTGGCGACTACCGGTAATCGTAAGTTCCGTGAAGCGACAGGCGGCATACCCACCCAGGGGGCCAGCTTCCTGCCTTACGACGGCTATATGGGTGAACATACTGATACCTTGGATTATTTCGAGAAGCTGCTCAATGATAAGTCGGGCGGCCTGGATATTCCTGCGGGTGTCATCATTGAAACTGTGCAAGGCGAGGGCGGCATTAACGTTGCAGGCCTGGAGTGGTTGAAGCGTTTAGAAAGTATTTGTAAATCACACGACATTCTATTAATTGTCGATGATATTCAGGCGGGCTGCGGCCGTACCGGTAAGTTCTTTAGTTTTGAACACGCGGGTATTACCCCCGACATTATCACTAACTCGAAGTCGCTCTCTGGCTTTGGCCTGCCATTTGCGCACGTGCTGATGCGCCCTGAGTTAGATAAGTGGAAGCCAGGTCAATACAACGGTACTTTCCGTGGCTTTAGCTTGGCTATGGTAACAGCGACAGCGGCCCTTAAAAAATATTGGACCAATGATACCTTTGAACGTGACGTTCAGCGCAAAGGACGTATCGTTGAAGAGCGTTTCCAAAAGTTAGTGGCGCTGTTAACTGAAAATGGCATGCCAGCTACAGAGCGCGGCCGTGGCTTAATGCGCGGTATTGATGTGGTATCAGGTGATATCGCTGACAAAATCACCAGCAAGGCGTTTGAGCATGGCTTAGTGATTGAAACCAGTGGTCAGGACGGTGAAGTGGTTAAATGCCTGTGCCCGCTGACGATTACCGATGAGGACCTATTAGAGGGTCTGGATATTCTTGAAATGTGTGTCAAAGCTGTTGTTAGCGAGTAACCTAGCATTAATAGCTAGTAGTAATACTTATAGTAGTATTTAGCGTTTTGGTTAGGGAGACAGCGGTTGGTAATCGCCAGCCGCTCTGCAATGGAGTAATCCTATGATCGTTCGTAATCTTGAAGAAGCACGTAAAACAGATCGTTTAGTGACCGCCGAAAACGGCAACTGGGATAGCACGCGGCTTGTTCTGGCCAACGATAATGCAGGTTTCTCGTTCCATATTACCCGCATATTTCCTGGTACTGAGACGCATATTCATTATAAAAATCACTATGAAGCCGTATTTTGCTACGAAGGCGAGGGCGAAGTAGAAACCCTAGCCGACGGTAAAATCTGGCCGATCAAAGCAGGTGATATCTATCTGTTAGATCAGCACGATGAGCACCTTCTGCGTGGTAAAGAAAAAGGGATGACCGTTGCGTGTGTATTTACGCCGCCAATTACGGGTAATGAAGTGCACCAGGAAGATGGTTCTTACGCAGCATCTGAATAACATCGGCTAGAGATGTAGCGCACGCCTGAAATAGAAAAAAGCAGCCTAGCTGAAAGCAGGCTGCTTTTTTTGATTACTCGTCAAATGTGTGGTTTTTTTTAAGTTTCCGTTTGTTCAAATACAAGGGTGATTTCGCCTAACTTGAAGCCGAATTTGCGCATGGCGGTCCGGTTGATCAAGCGACCATCTGGCTGCAGGTACATCCAGTCATCCATAGTAAAGGTGATCATGCGTCCGTCGATCTCAATAGCTAATGGATAGCGCATATGGAACGCATGGCCATACTGGCGTGCTTCAACACGTTCATCTACATCATTGGCAGTGCCGACCCAGTTGTGCTCATCGATTCGTTCAAATGTCCAAACTCGCTGGTCTGTTTCACCATCTGAAAACAGGAAGGACTCATCGAGTGTTAGGGTGCCATTTTCATAAGTGCCATCGATGTCCACGGTAAAACGCCGCTGTACCTCGCCGGAGTAATCCTGCACCATGCCCCAGGCTCGGGTCGTGCCGGTAAAATACTCGGCGATATCAAGCCTAGGTTCAGAATCAGCATAGTCTTCAATATCCACGCCAGCGCAGCCGACTAATAGGAAGAGCAGTGTCAAGAAGCCTAAACGGAGTGATCGAATCATGACGATATTCCTGTATGGAGATTAATGGTCGTATAATCACTGTAGAGTATTTTGCATGCATAAGGTATCAGTGAGACCGACTGTAACAGCACTCTATCAGTTCGCTTAATATATATTATGTTAAATCAAGTAAAGTGAGTGCCCAAAAAACGGTGATGGCGTTGGACACTAGTCTCCCTTCTCCTTATCATTCTTCCACTTATTGTCCAAGGATATCTCTCGTTATGCGCCCAGGTGTTTTGTGGCTAATGGCTGGCTTGTCGCTTTCGATCGCAGGCTGTGCAGTTACCCAGCCGGAATCCAATGACCCGCCGCCGTTAAGCGAAGCGTCATTTAATGCTCGCATCCTGGAATTGGAAAGTCAGTTGACCCAGCAATGTAATGCTCAGTCTGAATTCCAGTCGCGTCAATTGGATCAGCAGCAGGTATTGACCGCTGATATGCGTGAAGTAGGCAGTCTATTGCGCTATCTACGCCAAGATGTACAGCAGCTTGAGGCGCGTGATGAAGATCCCATCATCATCCGTGAAGAGTGTGAAGTCGATGATGCGCTGACCACTAAAACACTGGTAGGTCGTAGCGAGTGGGTTGGTTTCCCTGGGGTTGGCACCTATCTACAAGCACGAGTTGATTCTGGCGCCAATACCTCGTCGCTCTCTGCAAAAGATATCACCCGTTTTGAGCGGGATGGTGAAGATTGGGTGCGCTTTAAGCTCGCGCTTAACGAAGACGATGTTGTGGTTGAGTCTCAACGCGATGAGTGGATTGAGGCTCCCATCGAGCGGCGGGTGCGGATTCTTCAGGCCTCAGGTGAAGAGTCACGGCCCGTTATTTCGCTGTTGATGACGCTAGGTCCTATTAGCGAAAATGTAGAGTTTACCCTTAATGACCGCACTCACTTGGTCTATCCGGTGCTGCTCGGCCGCCGTTTCTTAATGGATATCGCCTTGATTGATGTGGCTGATACCTATTTGCATGATCGCCCCGAATTCCCTGGTGGTGAGCCAGCCGATCAAGCTGCTGAAGATGAAGCAGCTGATGAAGATGATAACGAAGAGTAACTGCTCTCCCCTGGCGCTTCACGCTGAAAGGAATCTCCATGTCACGGTTAATGTTTTATATTATTGTCGGCCTGCTGTTAATTGCGGGTATTGCTACCAGCGTACATCGCCATGTGCAGTTTGAAATTCCTTGGTTACCTGGTGAGCAGCGTCAGGTGTGGGAAATTGAGGCTGTTATTACCTTTAATGCCCAGGATGGCCCGGTACAGGTTGACATGGCGCTGCCTTCTCATCAGGCAGGTTTCCGTGTATTAACTGAGAATACGGCATCGTCAGGCTATGGGCTTGCTTACAGGGCCGATGAATTAGGCCGTACTGCTCAATGGACTATTCGTAACGCAACGGGCGGACAACAGCTGTACTACTCGGTGCAGATGTTGGTCTCACAAGATGCCCGTTCACCAGTTCAAACGCCGCCTGAGCTGACCGCAGTAACACCTTGGCAAAGTCCCTACGATTCAGCGGCTAGCCAGTTGATTGATCAAGCCTGGGCACGCAGTGCAAATAACGCGACCTTTGCCCGTGAGTTGATCCGCGATATTAATGGTGATCGTCAAAGTGAAAACGCGCGATTGCTGCTGACTCAGGAAAACCCAGCCGCCCTGGTCGTGCGTTTGCTTAATGAGGCGGACGTGTCGGCCCGTGAAGTGAGTGGTTTGTTACTGGAAGATGGACGTCGCCGACAGGCCCTAAGCAGCTGGATTCAGGTGTTTAACGAGGAAGGTGATCAATGGTCAATTTTCCATCCTCTCACTGGCGAGCAAGGTCGGCCAGATAATCTACTGCTTTGGGAAACGGGTGGCCGAGCCGTCTTGGAAGTACAAGGTGGTTCGAATTCACGGGTCTCTTTCTCAATGATGACCCATGATCAACCAGCCTCAGCGGCCGTGCGCAATCATTACTCTGACGACACGCTGCTTAACTTCTCAATCCACAGCCTTCCGCTGGAGGAGCAGGCGCTGTTCCAGACCATCTTGCTGATCCCTATCGGTGCACTGATGGTGGTGTTCTTGCGCGTATTGGTGGGGATCAAAACATCCGGCACCTTTATGCCGGTGTTGATCGCCCTCGCCTTTATTCAAACCACGCTGATGACGGGGTTAATTGGCTTTCTGCTGATTGTGGCGATTGGCTTGGTGATTCGTAACTATCTTTCCTACTTGAACTTGTTGCTTGTAGCTAGGGTGTCGGCGGTCATCATTACGGTCATTGCCATTATCTCAATCTTTACCGTACTGGCCTATCGTATGGGGCTTAGTGCGGGCCTTACGATCACCTTCTTCCCAATGATTATTCTTGCCTGGACTATCGAGCGGATGTCGATTCTTTGGGAAGAAGAGGGTCCCAAACAGGTGCTGATTCAAGGTGGGGGGAGTTTGATAACCGCTGTTCTTGCTTACCTTGCGATGAACAACCCCTGGGTGCGCCACATTACGTTCAACTTCCTGGGCGTGCAGTTAATCTTGATGGCGTTGATCCTTATTCTGGGTAATTACACTGGCTACCGCCTGCTTGAGCTCCGTCGCTTTAAGCCAATTACTGACGACGAGAAACCGTCATGAGCTGGTTCAATAATTGGACTTGGCCAACCCGGCTGCGCGATAAAGGCATCATTGGCATGAATCGGCGCAATATTCGTTATATTGGTCGCTACAATCGCCGCCGCCTATATCCGCTAGTGGACGACAAGCTTAAAACCAAACTGCTGGCACAGCAGCATGGGATTACAACGCCGGAACTAATAGGCACGGTAACCACCCAGTTTGGGGTTAAGCACATAGGTCAAATGCTGACCGGGCATGCAGGCTTTGTTATAAAGCCTGCCAAGGGCAGCGGCGGCAAAGGCATTTTGGTGATTGAAAAAGTCCAGGATAATGTCTTTATCAAGCCCAGTGGTATGCATCAAACGCTTGCCGACATCGAGCGCCATGTCTCAAATATTCTTTCAGGCCTCTACTCGCTGGGCGGATCCCCTGATGTGGCGGTCATTGAAACGCTGATCAATTTTGACGAAAGTTTGATGGATTACACCTATGAGGGCGTGCCTGATATTCGGGTTATTGTGTTCAAGGGCTATCCCGTGATGGCGATGATGCGCCTTTCTACCGCTGCGTCTGACGGCAAGGCTAACTTGCACCAAGGTGCGGTGGGCGTTGGCTTAAATATTGCCACAGGTGCCGCATTGCGAGCTGTACAGTTTGATCGGCCCTGCTTTAGCCATCCGGACACCGGGCATGACTTGGCTAGTTTAGTTGTCCCCCAGTGGGAAACGCTGCTTAATTTGGCGGCAGGCTGTTATGAAATGACCGGGTTAGGCTACCTGGGTACCGATATGGTGCTAGACCGTAAATACGGCCCAATGCTTCTTGAGCTTAACGCCCGACCAGGCTTGGCTATTCAAATGACCAATGGTGAAGGCTTACGCCGCCGCCTTGATCTGATTGAACGCCAGCCCGATGGAGTGCCTGTGAAGGAGCGTGTGGCGTTTGCCCAGCATCATTTTGCCAGGCAGAGTGAGCTGGTCGTTAACGAGCCGGCATAAAGCCCTGACACCTCCTTTGCTAGCGCGTAGACTAAGGCTAATACAGAGCCGAAGCTAAGAACATTCAATGAGTTGCCCATGACCCACGCGAATATATTACTGCAGCAGGCGGAATCTCAGTGCCATATTAATGGGGTGAGGTTTACCCCTATTCGGCGACGCGTGCTCGAGCTGATAGCCGAAAATGGCGGCGGGCTGAAAGCGTATGATCTGCTGGATAAGCTTTCTACTGAGCACGCGGCCGCTCGCCCGCCAACAGTTTATCGTGCGCTTGAATTTCTAATTGATCAGGGATTGGTGCATCGTATCGAGTCGCAAAACTCCTACGTGGCATGCGCCTGCCCCGAGCATGCTCACGGCTTTCAGCTACTTATTTGCCGTATGTGTGGCTATGTTGAAGAGCTGCATTTAGATGAGATTAGTGAGCAGTTAGCCGCCTTGGCACAGCGCCAGGGCTTTAATGTTGAGCGCCAAACGATAGAGCTCCAAGGGCTTTGTCAGGCATGCCGAACGGCTAATTCATCGAACAGCTAGCGAGTAAATGGTATGTCCCGTTTTGATCAAGTACCTTCAGAGGCTCTTTTTAAACAGCTCGAACGGGCAACGACAGATGATCGTCTACCTGCGATTGCCACACTGTTAGATGCCGTTCGCTTCAATGCCGACGGCCTTATTCCCGCTATTGCTCAGCAGCACGATTCAAAAGAGGTTTTGATGGTGGCGTGGATGAATCGCCAAGCCCTGGAAGAAACCTTGTCAACTCGCCGTGTCTGCTACTACTCCCGTTCACGGCAAACTTTGTGGCGCAAAGGTGAATCATCGGGTCAGCAGCAACAGTTAAAATCAGCGGCCCTCGATTGCGATGGCGACACACTTTTACTGCAAGTAGAGCAAACAGGCCCTGCCTGCCACACTGGGCGTCGCAGCTGTTTCTATATTGCCGTGGCTGAGGAGTTAGGTGATGAGCTAGTGGATGAGTTAGGTGATCAGCATGCGGCGATCACCAGTGAACCGCTGATTGACCCCGACCTCCTCTACGGCAAAAAGACCGAGTCTTAATCATGCTCCGCTGGAGAGCAGTCCTCTACTCCTGGCCGCGTTGGTTATTGGCGAAAGCAATGATCGGTGCTGTTCGCGTGTACCAGTATACGCTTAGCCCCCTTTTAGGCCCGCGCTGTCGCTTCTGGCCAAGCTGTTCGTCTTACACCATTGAAGCGATTCAGGTACATGGGCCTTTAAAGGGTGGCTGGATGGCGGCCAAGCGCATTATTAGATGTCATCCCGGTAGCCCCGGCGGTATGGACCCGGTGCCTGGGGGGCGCAGCGAGGAGCTTTGTCGTGAAGACGAAGAGGTATCACCCTCCTCCTCCTGCTGTGATCGTCACCCCCGCTAGGTTTTTCCTTGCCACTAGCTTTTCTTTCCCGCCTGGTTTTTAGCCTACTTCTGTTGCTGGGCAACAGAATAAATTCTTTCAATCATGGCATGTAAGCCATTACTGCGCGTTGGCGAAAGATGTTTGTCCAATCCCAAGTCTGCCAAAAAGTGTGGCTCGGTCGCGCGAATCTCAGCAGCCGTGCGGTCACTGTAGATTCTGAGCAGTACGGCAATCAAACCAGAAACAATCGCGGCATCCGATGTCGCTTTGAAAAGTAGCTTATCGCCATCCTCTTCGTGACGCATCCATACATTCGACTGGCAGCCTTGAATTTTAAACTCGTCGGTTTTCCAAGCCTCAGGGAATTCAGGTAGCTGTTTGCCCATATCGATAATATATTGGTAGCGATCCATCCAGTTATCAAATATCTCGAAATCTTCGATCAGCTCTTGCTGGGCCTGCTCGGCGCCTGAAGTGCTCATGGTGCTTCCTTTTCGTTGGTCTCTTTTGGTGCCGCTTAATTTACGCATCTGCCCCATTATAACGGCTCGAGGGCGAATTGCTTAACCGATGTCGCTGCTGCTCACTGTGCCACTCAATATCCTCGTTATGCAGATACCGCGAGGTGGTGTCTAGGCGCGCATGACGGGCGCTTTCTGCTAAGTGGCGTAGGCTGATGCCTGACTGAGCCTGATGAGTAATCGAGGTGTGTCGTAGCCAGTGAGGTGTTGCCTGGCGCAGCGCGGCAACATGCTGTGGCGGCCCGCTCTCCTCTTCAAGTGATTGTGCGGCTTGATGAAAAGTGGCTTTAATAAGCCGATAAAGCTGATTGTGGCCAAGGCTGCGTTGGCCATCCAGTGCGCGCAGTAGCGGCGTATCCGCTTCAAGCGCGCTTGGGTCGTGAGGTAATCCTAATATCTGGCGCCACTGGCCCAGGCAGTCCAGCATATCGTCGGGCAGTGGAATGCGTGCCACTTTGCTGCCCTTGCCCACCACATGCCACCACCAGCGCCCTTCGCTTCGTTGAAAATCTGACATGCGTGCGTCAGCCATTTCGCTAATCCGTGGTGCAAGCAAGTAAGCAAAACCAAAGATGAATCGCAGCCTGCTCTGCTCAAAATGGGCGCGATTGCCCTTCTCTATGGTCCTTTTTGTTAATACTTCTTGCCCTACTGCGACAGGCCTGTTCAACCATTGCCATAACCAAGCCCAGAGTTCGCTTTCCAGGTAGCGCTCAATATGGGGCGATTGATTATTCAGGCGCCGCGATTTATCGCGCATCAAACGAAAGGGGTTGTGGTTGACCCACCCTGCTTCCACCAGCCAGGCAAACATGCCCTGCAGTATCACTAGACTTTGACGACGGCTGGCGGGCGATAAAGCACCGCGAAATGGCCGCCATGCGGGATGGGCACGCGGCTTTGAAGGCCCGACCCACTGCTCGCTGGGCTGTGGGTCGGCCAGAAATTCTTCAAAGCGGCGTAATACCTCACGGTTAATATTCGCCAACGTTAAGTGTTGGCTAGCCAACCAAAGCAGCAGTCTTTCTGATTCGCGGCGGTACGCTTTCCAGGTCTGGGGGCTGTCAGTGTACTCATCAAGCCATGCCATCACCGCCTGAGCATCGCTTTTTGCACTAATCCGTACGCCACTCGGCATCTCATTTAGCGCCAATGGCTGGCCGGTGGGTGACATTAAATCATTCGCCATAGCGATCTTTACCCTGCTTAACGGCTTTATTGGATTCACTGCTCTAAATTGTGACGCTGTAGTTCTTTAAATTCAAGATAATACGGGTAATCTTGAATTTACTGTTAGTATAATAAATAAAATTACATATTACATAATACGTAATAATTGCTTTTTAGACGATAAATATCGACAATGGCCCTGTTAAAAGATGTCTTAAATCGCCCACAGTAGAACCTGAAGGAAAAGGACGACACCATGGCTCGCAACGGCATTCAGTACAGTGATGTTCAGCACGCTATCGATACGTTGCTGACCCGCGGCGATACCCCAAGTGTTCAGCGTATTCGCGATGTTTTAGGTACTGGAAGCTTCACAACAATTAGCGAACACTTCCGCATTTGGCGCAGTGAACGTGAGCAAAATCGTGATGTGCCCCCACCGAAGGGGGTGCCAGAAGTCGTTGTCACATTGGCCAGTGAGCTGTGGCGCGAGGCCCAGGAGGTTGCTAACCAGACGCTTCTCCACTACCGCGAAGAAGCTAATCGACAGGTGGAAGCTGCCCAGTTAGCAGTAGAGTCGTCTGCCCAACAGGCAGCCAATGCGGAGCAGCGGGAAAGCGCCCTCGCCGAACATCTGCGCCATATTGAGCAGCGGATGGAGGCGCTAAGTCGGGAGCTGGCCGCAAGTCAAACGAGTGAAAACCATTGGCAGCAGTTAGCCGAAGAGGCTCGTAACCAAGTAAAGCAACTTGAACGGGATAAGCATCAGCTAGCCTCTCAGGCTGAAGAGCATGCGCTAAAGCATTCAGCTGAACTCAAGCAGCAGCAAGCGGTGTTTGAAAAGCGGCTATCACAAGAAGAGCAGCGCCACGAAGCGGCTGAGGGCCGGTTAATGGCCATGCTGGATGCTGCCCAGCAAGCACGTGCCCAAGAAGAGAAAACGCAGCAGAAGCGCTTACAGCAGGCTGAGCAGCGCGCTGTTACGTTAAGCCAAGAGTTATCAACTGTTCAAAAAGCACTGTACCAACAGCAGCTAGACGTTAGCGATCGTGAGAAACAGCTCAGCGAGTCCCAGCAGCAGAATCTAGACCTATCGTCGCAGTTAGCTGAATTGGAGGCAGCGTTTGATCGGCAGGCAGAGCAGCATGCAAAGCAATATGAGCAGCACCAAAAAGAGCAGCAGCAAGCGTGGCAAGAGAAGCTCTGGAATCGAATGGAAGTCCTGCAGCAACAGCTCACCGACCTGCCCGACTCTTTGACAGAAAAGCAGTCATCGCCAAAACGTTAACGTAAATTGCATAAAAAAAAACGGCCACCTCGTCTAAGGTGGCCGTTTTATAGATCTACTGTGTTAAACGACTTATTAACGATAATAAGCGTTAGTAGTATCCGTATGATCCGTGACATCACGAATACCCGCAAGCTCGGGGATGCGCTCCATTAGGGTTTTCTCAACGCCATCCTTCAGGGTTAAATCAACCGCGGCGCAGCCTTGGCAGCCGCCGCCAAAGGCTAGGATGGCGTACTGCTCTTCAGTGAGCTCTACCAGTTTGATCTCGCCACCGTGGGCCGCCAAGCCTGGATTGATTTCGCTGTAAAGCACGTAATTAACGCGATCTTCCAGCGGGCTGTTGGCGTTGACCTTAGGCATCTTGGCGTTGGGCGCTTTAATGGTCAACTGGCCACCCATGCGGTCGGCGTTAAAGTCCACCACCGCCTCTTCCAAAAAGGCCAAGCTGTTTTTATCGAGAAAAACGTTAATTTTCTCGAGTTCCAACGTGACATCAGTGGGCTCTTCTTCCCCAGGTCGGCAGTAGGCTAAGCAGGTTTCTGCATAGGGCGTGCCCGGCTGGGTAATAAAAATGCGTACAGCGATACCCTCAACATTCTGCTTTTCCAGCAGTTCCGCCAGATATTCTTGAGCGCTGTCTGTAATATCAATACCTTGAATATCGGTATTGGTCTCTTTTTCGCTAGTCGTGGTCATGAGGGCTGTCTTCCTCCCGTGGTAGTGGCGGCGCCACTTCACATGTCATTTGTCTCTATGGTAAGCAAAACGGCGCGCCGACACAATCCCGACTGTTTTAGTAGGCTATTTGCGGCCTGCTTTTCAATGTTAGCGCTTTCATTGTTTCTACTTATGCATCTTATAGCTTCACTTATGCATTGTAGAGCTATGCTCAAGGGGGCGTTTTGCACTCGCTTTTGTTATCATTGCGCGCCTTATAGTGACTGATGCTGCTTTTCCGACGATAACAACATCCCCTTTGACGACTGTGACGCTGGAGAACTTCCCCTGCCATGGCTGATAGTGCTTTGACCGCAACCCTCACCCAACGCCTTGCTGAACGTATCCTGATTCTGGACGGCGGTATGGGCACCATGCTGCAGAATGCTCAGTTGAGCGAGGAGGATTTTCGCGGCGAACGGTTCAGTGACTGGCCCTCGGATCTTAAAGGCAATAATGATCTGCTCGCACTCACCTGCCCTGACGTGGTCGCGCGCATTCACCGCGACTACTTAGAAGCCGGCGCAGACATTATTGAGACCAACACCTTTAATAGCACCCAGCTGTCTCAGTCCGATTACGGCATGGAAGCGTTAGTGGTTGAGCTCAACCGCGAATCAGCGCGTCTGGCCCGTGAAGTGTGCGATGCCGTTGCCGCCGAAACCGGCGTACCCCGTTATGTGGCGGGCGTGCTAGGGCCCACCTCGCGCACTGCATCGCTATCTCCGGATGTCAACGACCCCGCCAAGCGTAACGTCACCTTTGATGAGCTGCGTGAGAACTACTATGAAGCCGCCGAAGCGCTAATCGCGGGCGGAGCCGATCTGATTATGATCGAAACGATCTTCGATACGCTCAATGCCAAAGCGGCTATTTACGCTCTGGAAGAGCTGTTCGATGATCGTGGCGAGCGATTGCCAGTCATGATCTCTGGCACGATCACTGATGCCTCGGGCCGTACGCTCTCTGGGCAAACCACCGAAGCGTTCTGGAACTCTATCCGCCACGCTCAGCCGCTTTCGGTAGGCTTAAACTGCGCACTGGGCGCCGAAGAGCTACGCCCTTACCTGGAAGAGCTCGCTACTAAAGCCGACACCTTTGTCTCTGCTCACCCCAATGCCGGTCTTCCTAACGAGTTTGGTGAGTACGACCAAACGCCTGAAGAGATGTCGGAGATTGTTAGCGAGTTTGCGGCAAGCGGCCTGGTCAATATTATTGGCGGCTGCTGCGGCTCAACGCCAGAGCATATCCGAGCGATCGCCGATTCCGTGCGCGATATGTCGCCCCGAGTTATTCCAGAGCGCAGCCGCGCCTGTCGTTTATCAGGGCTTGAGCCGTTTAATATTGAAGCCGACTCGCTATTCGTCAACGTCGGTGAGCGCACTAACGTCACCGGCTCGGCGCGCTTTAAGCGGTTGATCGTTGAAGAGGACTTCACCACGGCGTTAGAAGTCGCCCTTGAGCAGGTAGAGAGCGGCGCTCAGGTGATCGATATCAATATGGACGAAGGCATGCTTGAGTCCAAGGAAGCCATGGTGCGCTTTCTTAACTTGATCGCTGGTGAGCCCGATATCGCCCGCGTGCCGATTATGATCGACTCCTCCAAATGGGACATTATCGAAGCGGGCCTGAAGTGCGTTCAGGGTAAAGCGGTGGTGAACTCCATTTCACTTAAAGAGGGCGAAGCCGCTTTCCGTGAACAAGCTACCAAGTGCCGCCGCTTTGGTGCTGCTATCGTGGTCATGGCCTTTGACGAAGATGGCCAGGCAGACACCTTCGCCCGCAAAACCGAAATTTGTCAGCGCGCCTATCGCCTGCTGGTCGATGAGATCGGCTTCCCCGCCGAAGACATCATTTTTGACCCGAATATCTTTGCCATTGCCACGGGTATAGAAGAGCACAATAACTACGCGGTCGATTTTATCGAAGCCACTCAGTGGATTCGTGACAACCTGCCCCACGCGATGATCTCGGGCGGTGTCTCTAACGTCTCGTTCTCGTTCCGCGGTAATAACCCGGTACGCGAAGCGATTCACTCAGCGTTTCTTTATCATGCGATCCGCGCAGGCCTTTCCATGGGCATCGTCAACGCCGGCCAGCTCGCCGTTTATGACGACCTCCCCGCTGAGCTTCGCGATGCCGTTGAAGATGTCGTGCTCAACCGGCGCAGTGATGGCACCGAGCGACTGCTGGATATTGCCGATAAGTATAAAGGCGACGGCAGCGGCGCGCCGAAAAAAGAGGACCTTGAGTGGCGCAGCTGGCCGGTCAATAAGCGCATTGAGCATGCGCTGGTCAAAGGTATTACGGTCTATATCGAAGATGACACCGAGGAGGCGCGTGCCCAGGCCGAACGCCCCATTGAGGTCATTGAAGGCCCATTGATGGACGGCATGAACGTCGTCGGCGATCTGTTTGGCGACGGCAAAATGTTCCTGCCTCAAGTAGTCAAGTCAGCGCGGGTTATGAAACAGGCGGTGGCCTACTTGATCCCCTATATCGAGGCGGAGAAGAGCGAAGAGACCAAGGCCAAAGGCAAGATCGTGATGGCGACGGTGAAAGGCGATGTTCATGATATCGGTAAGAACATTGTTGGTGTCGTGCTGCAGTGTAATAACTACGAGGTAATCGACCTTGGTGTGATGGTGGCCGCCGATAAAATTTTGCAGGCCGCCAAAGATCACAACGCCGATATTATTGGCCTCTCGGGCCTGATTACGCCGTCGCTGGACGAAATGGTGCACGTTGCTAAAGAGATGCAGCGGCGCGGCATGGATCTACCGCTGCTGATTGGTGGTGCGACCACCTCGAAAGCGCACACTGCGGTTAAAATTGAACCCCAGTACGATCACCCAGTGATTTACGTCACCGACGCTTCACGCGCGGTGGGCGTAGCGGGCAAATTACTCACGCCTGCTTTAAAAACACCTTACGTCGCTGAGATTCGCGAAGAGTATGAAAAGGTACGTGAGCGCAACGCCAAACGTCGCCCTAAAGCCGCGGATCTGGACTATACCCAGGCCCGCAAGCGGCGCTTCCGTACCGACTGGAATAACCACACGCCTGCCCAGCCAAACGTGATTGGCTTGAAAAGCTTCGACAACTACAACCTCGAAGAGCTAATCGAGCGCATCGACTGGACGCCCTTCTTTATGAGCTGGCAGCTCGCGGGTAAGTACCCCAAAATCCTTGACGATAAGGTGGTGGGGGAAGCTGCGCGCAACCTGTTTGAAGACGCCAAGGTAATGCTGCGTAAGCTGGTGGAAGAGAAGCGCGTTCAGGCCCGCGGTGTTATCGGCCTATGGCCCGCCAATAGCGTCGATGATGATGTGATTGAGGTCTACGCCGACGAGTCGCGCAGCGAAGTGGTTGAGCGTCTGTACCATATTCGTCAGCAAACCACCAAGGGCCGCGACGGTATCTGCTACAGCCTGGCCGACTTCATTGCCCCCAAAGAGAGCGGCAAAGCCGATTGGATTGGCGGTTTTGCGGTCACTACCGGCCACGGGGTTGATGAACTCTCCAAAGCCTATGAGGCCGCGGGCGACGACTACAACGCTATTATGGTGCAGGCGCTGACGGATCGCCTTGCGGAAGCCTTTGCCGAACGTATGCATGAGCGGGTGCGCAAAGAGTTCTGGGGCTACGTACCTGATGAAACGCTGGATAACGACGCTCTAATCGCCGAGAAATACCAGGGCATTCGCCCTGCCCCTGGCTATCCTGCCTGCCCGGATCACACCGAAAAAGCCACGCTATTCCGGCTGCTGGATGCCACCGAGAATACTGGCCTGGCGCTAACAGAGAACTTCGCCATGTGGCCAGCGGCAGCGGTTTCCGGCTGGTACTTTGCGCACCCGCAGTCTAAATACTTCTCTACCGGCAAGATTACCCGGGATCAAGTTGAGGCGATTGCTGAGCGTAAGCAGATGCCCCTTGAGGAAATGGAGCGCTGGCTCTCACCAGTGCTCTCTTACGACCCGAGCTAATTAATGCTGTTTGTCGCTGGTCGCCATGGCAAGGTCATGAGCTTAGCCTTTCCGATCATGCTGGGCATGCTGTCACAAAGCATGCTCAACTTGATTGATGCCGCCTTGGTGGGGCGTTTGGGTGAAGTCGCATTGGCGGGCGTAGGAGTCGGCGGTTACGCCATGTTTATGCTAACCGCTATTGTGTTTGGCCTCTCCTCCAGCGTGCAGTCACAAACTGCCCAGCATGAAGGCGCTAGCCACACGAATATTGCTCAGCCGCTGCATGCGGGGTTAATGATTGGGCTAGTTGTCGCCCTGCCGCTTTCTCTCTGGGCCTGGTGGCAGGCACCCCTGCTTGTTGGCTTGATTACCCAAACAGCTGATGTACAAAGCGTTGCCGTGGAGTACTTTCGCTGGCGCGTGGTGTCATTAACGGCTATTGCCTTAACACTCTGTTTTCGCGGTTACTGGAACGGCCGACAACAGACCCACCTCTATTTGCGGATTATAGTGGCGGTTCATTTACTCAATGTCGTGGCCAGCGCTGGATTAATTTACGGCTTGGCTGGGCTGCCCGCAATGGGGGCCAGCGGTGCAGGTGCAGGCACTACCCTGTCACTGTTTGTTGGCTTGGTGGTTTGGTATTGGGTCAGTATAAAAGATACTCCTTGCTCAGCCCTTCTGACCTATTTGCCGAATCGAACCACCTTGAAAGCCACGCTGGCGCTTGCTGTACCTCACTCTATTCAGCAGCTATGGTTTGCTGCTGGCTATGCGGTTCTATTTTGGCTACTAAGCCAATTAGGCACGGCGAGTGTGGCGGTTGGGCATGTGTTGATTAATTTGTCGCTACTGCTGATTTTGCCGGGAGTGGGTCTAGGCGTGGCCGCTATGAGCTTGGTGGGCGAGGCCATAGGACGCGATGCGCAAAAGGAGGCTCATCGCTGGGGGCTTGATGCCTTGAGTGTTGCCTGGCTACTGCTTACTATTCTGGCACTGCCGATGCTGTTAATACCCGAAAGCATATTAGGGGTGTTTTTTGACAGTCAGGAATTGATTGCCCTAGGTAAGCTGCCACTACAGTTAACCGGCATCATGATTATTTTTGATGCGGCCGCATTAGTACTTGCTCAGGCGCTGATGGGTGCGGGCGCTCAGCGTACGGTAATGACCCTCACGCTAGGCATGCAGTGGTTACTGTTTCTGCCCCTGGCTTGGTGGGTCGGTATTGAGCTAGACCAAGGTTTACTTGGCATATGGTTAATGCAATTGCTCTATCGGTTGCTTAACTCGGCTGGTTTTTTGTGGGTATGGCAGCGGCGCCAATGGCTCGCCCCTGCCCTTTAAGTGGTTGGCTGGGCTTGGGTTGAGCTAGAGGCATACTTAAAAGCTGTGCTCTAAATGCCTTTTAGAAATAAAAAGATAATTATATATTCTTTTGTAGAATATGACGCGCGCGTTAAGGTGACGCTACAGTAACGTCCGTCTCAACGTGACCATTTCGCTTTTAGCAGGATCGTGCCACATGTACCGTTATGATATTCACGACCAAACCCTGGTCGATGAGCGCGTCGCGCAGTTTCGCGACCAAATGGAACGCTACCGCGCTGGGCGTTTGGGAGAAGAAGAGTTTCGCCCACTCCGGTTGCAGAACGGCCTCTATATTCAACGTCATGCGCCCATGCTACGCATTGCGATTCCTTACGGCATGCTGGCGGGTAATCAACTGCGCGCCCTGGCGGAGATAACTAGGCGCTACGACCGTGGCTATGGCCACTTCACCACCCGGCAAAATTTACAGCTAAACTGGCCTGCCCTTGAAGATGTGCCGGACATTTTGGCCGATCTGGCCAAGGTGCAGATGCACGCGATTCAGACCAGCGGTAACTGTATCCGTAATACCACCAGCGACCAGTTTGCTGGTATCGCCAACGATGAAGTGGAAGATCCGCGCCCTTGGTGCGAGCTAATCCGCCAGTGGTCTACCCTGCACCCGGAGTTCGCTTACCTGCCTCGCAAATTTAAGATCGCAGTTAGCGGTGCGGCCCAAGACCGTGCGGCTATTCAGGTGCACGATATTGGCCTGCGTCTCTGGTACAACAGTGACGGAGAGCTGCGTATCAAAGTTCTCGCCGGTGGCGGCCTTGGTCGTACACCGATGATTGCCGACGTGGTACGTGAAGACCTGCCCTGGCAGCACCTACTGACTTACCTGGAAGCATGCGTACGGGTTTACAACCAGTTCGGCCGTCGTGACAACAAGTTCAAGGCGCGGATTAAGATCCTCGTTAAGGCTTTGGGTATTGAAGAGTTTCGTCGCCGGGTTGACGAAGAGTGGGCACATTTAAAAGATGGCCCGCAAACGCTTAACCAAGCGGCTGTTGATGCTGCTAAAGGTCACTTCCCCGAGCCAGATCGTCGCCCAGTGGCAGCCTCTGCAACGGAAGAGTTTGACCGCCTACGCGCTGAAAACCGCAGCTTTTCACGCTTTGTGACGAACAATGTGACAGATCACAAAGTACCCGGCTATAAAGCGGTAACGCTGTCGCTAAAACGCCGCGAGCATGCACCGGGTGATGTCACCGCTGATCAAATGGAATCGGTGGCTGATTTGGCTGACCGCTACAGCTTTGGTGAAGTGCGCGTCACTCACGAGCAGAACCTGGTGTTATCTGACGTACCGGTCGATGAGCTGGAAGCGCTCTGGAAAGAGCTTGATGCGCTAGGCATGGCAAACCCGACGGTTGGCACGCTTAATGATATTATCTGCTGCCCTGGCGGCGACTACTGCAGCTTAGCCAATGCAGTGTCTATTCCGATAGCCCAGGCCTTGCAAGAGCGTTTTGAAGACTTGGATTTCTTGTACGACCTTGGCCCGCTGGATCTGAATATTTCCGGCTGCATGAACGCCTGTGGTCACCACCACGTTGGCCATATCGGCATCTTGGGTGTCGATAAAAAAGGTGAAGAGTATTACCAAATCTCGATTGGTGGTAACTCAACCGATGATGCATCGCTGGGTAAGATTCTTGGGCCGTCGTTTTTCCGCTCAGATGTACCTGAAGTGGTCGAAAAAGTACTCGAAGTCTATGTGGCCCAACGCCATGAAGATGAACGTTTCTTAGACACTTACCGCCGTATTGGCCTAAAACCCTTTAAGGAGCGTGTCTATGCCTAATACACCTGATGAGACGCAAGTTGAAGCGGTTGAGCAGACGCCGGTTCATGTTGATCACCTGATTGCCAATGGCGAGCTGGCGGCCGAGAACGCTTGGTGTGTCTCTTACGACGCTGAGACCCTACCCGAGCAGCGCCCGGCGTTTGTACCGCTGGCGCTATGGCAAGCCAATCAAGATGACGCTGAGCTTGCACCGCTGTTAACGAGCGATACCGAGCTAAATGCTGAATTGGGCCAACAGTTAAGCAGTGCCAGCGCGATTGCGGTTGATTTTCCTGCGTTTACCGATGGCCGTGGCTACACCATCGCCCGCTTGCTGCGCGAGCGCTACGGTTATAGTGGTGAAGTCCGTGCCGTGGGTGACGTATTAGTTGATCAGTTGGACTACATGCGACGCTGTGGCTTTAGTGCCATGGCGCTTCGTGATGATCAGCATCCAGAAGACGCACTACGTGCGCTAAGTTTTATCAGCGTGCGCTATCAGACCGATGTGGAAGAGCGCCAAGCGCTTTTTGAGCGACGTTTAGCCGCTAGCGAGTAAAGTACTCGAAAACGGCTTTACAGCGTTTTTTGCTAAAGGGCAGCCTCAGGCTGCCCTTTTTCTATGGTTTAACACCTAAGGTTTAACCCCGCCGCTTCTGTTGACGCTCGCGGTTATTAGCTTTGGCGCGGTCACTTTTGCGCAGCATCACCCAGGTCGCGCCTAGCCCACCCTCTGAAGGCTGTGCGGATACGTACGCCTGCACTTCCTCAAACTGGCTGAGCCACTTGGCAAGATACGAGCGCAGTACGTTGGCGGGGCTATCAATTTCACGTCCACGACCGTGCACGATCAACACAGAGCGTAAGTCGTTGGCGTAAGCGTCTTGAATAAAGGGGAACAGCATGCGCCGGCACTCAGACAGCGGTCGCCTTAGCATATGTAATTGCGCCTGAACGCTATAGCCACCGTGTCTTAGTTTATCGACAACGCCCTGCTGGATTCCCTCACGGCGAAACTCGATGGGGTCAAAAGGGGGCCGTAGATCGACAAAGTCATCGGATAGAAAGTTTTGCGACCCAAGCTCTTCTGCGGCCGATTCACGCCGGGCCAGTTGAGCCTCGGAAGGTTTTTTTCGGTTAGAGGAAGGGGCTGCTCGGTTACTCGGTGGTAGCGGCTTAACATCGCCTACTAGCGCACGGAAATCCATCTCATCACGAAGTGGCTGATTCATGGCAGGCTCCTCCGGTAGGGTCTAATAATCACCTAGTTTGCATACTTAAGCTTACATACATAGCCTAGCAAACCCAGGCAGTTTGCTTGAGCAGATTAAATAAGTCGATAACCTAGGTCTTGTCATCGGCTATTTAGCACGCCAAGCTACGCAGCCAACCTTTAACCACTCTAAGAGAGGCATCATGGCTTGGCTTAAGCGCCTATTGGTAGTTAGTGGTTTGGGGCTAATCAGCGTTGCTGGATGGCTATGGCTCACGATGCTCAGCCCCTGGTTTTATGATCGCCCCGATGAAATACCCGATATTGAACAGCGCACACACCATGTGTTTGTGTACGGCACGTTGCGTTACGCCCCTATACGGTTTGTGGTAATGGGCAGTTTTGGCGCGCCGGAAGAAGCCGTGCTTGAAGGATACCAGCGTAATGGGCTTGACCTTTCCCCGCAGCCCAATAGTCAGGTTGAGGGCTTGCGGCTACGTGTCGATGCAACTGAATTGGCCCGTCTGGATCGCTATGAACGATTAGGTATTCGCTACGAACGCGTTAAAAAGAGGCTTAATGATGGCAGCAGCGCTTGGGTCTACTTGCGCTTGCCCGAAGCACAAAATGCTTTTTCCTCGCACGACAACTCATCATTAGCTCAGCTATCCCACTCGCTCTGGTAACATAGCCCTTAACTTTTGCCAAGGCAGCTTTTAAAAGCTCTATTTAATCGCCCCTTCAGGAATCCCTATGAGTGATATGACGCCCTACGTTTTAATACTTTACTACTCACGCTCAGGTGCGACGGCCACGATGGCGCAACAAATCGCCGCCGGTGTAGAAAGCGTAGCCGGTATTCAGGCACGTTTACGCACTGTGGCACCGGTTTCTACCACCTGTGAAGCCGTTGACTCTGAGATTCCAGCAGAAGGTGCGGTGTACGCTGACCTTGATGATCTGCGCAATTGCAGCGCGTTGGCATTGGGTAGCCCTACGCGTTTTGGCAATATGGCGGCACCGCTAAAATATTTTATTGACTCCACTAGCAGCCTTTGGATGAACGGTGCTCTGATTGACAAACCCGCCTGTGCGTTCACTTCAACCTCAAGCCTGCACGGTGGCCAGGAGAGCACCCTACTGACTATGCTGGTTCCGCTGTTACACCATGGCATGGTCTACGCCGGTGTTCCCTACAGCGAAACGACCCTTATTGAGACACAAACCGGTGGCACCCCCTATGGTGCAAGCCATCTGGCAGGTGCGCGCAGCGATCGCTCGGTAGACGATCACGAGCGCGCACTATGCGTTGCTCAAGGCAAACGCCTGGCTAGACTCGCTCTTGCACTTCACGCCATGCGTCAGGAGGCAGTATGAGACAGTGGTTAGAAGATATGGAAGCACGTCACGGGATTGATAACCTTACCCAAAAAACTCGCCAGCTAGTGCTGGTAAGCTTTGTTCTGCTGCTGTTACTGGTGATTTATCGGGGGTTTCTGCTGCAAGGTGACGAGTTTAACTGGCGCCCAGTGGTCGCCTTTGTGCTACCTCTGGTGCTTTTTCTACCTTCTATCATTGGTAAACGGGCGCGGGGTCATGCCTGGCTAGCTTTTGTCAGCCTGCTTTATTTCACGCAAGGCGTGATGTTAGTCACCCTGCCGGGACAAGGTGTGCGTGGTGTTCTTGAGGCGATTATCGCACTGGCGCTATTTACCGGCTGTATGGGCTACGCGCGCTTTCGCAGCCGCCAGCTCCGTCAGTAAGCTAACCCCACGACACTCTAAAACCACATCCAGAGTACGACACCAGCAGCGATAAATAAGATGCCGACTGCGCGTAAACGTAGCGTGGAAGGATTCAGCGACTCGTTACGCGCATCCACTGGCTGTTGGTGTACATGTTTGGTGCCGGAAAGCATAGCTACGAGCAGCGGTTCACCCAGCAGCCGATGCACGATTAACGCTACCAAATGCAGCCCGATCAGAATCAGCAGTAGATCACTGTTGTAATAGTGTAAGGTTCTAAGCTGACTGCTGACATCTTGTCCGAACAGGCCGTAAAGCGGTCCCTGAAAGAAGATATCATCACTTAAAAAAAGACCACTCACGGCCTGAAAACTAAGCGAGAGCAGCATAATTATCACCATCCAGCCGCCCAATGGATTGTGGCTGGCATAGGCGCGGGTTTGACGCTTTATCACTGCTTTTGAATAGGCAACGGTTTTAGAGGGGGGATATAAAAACGTACTGAACCTAGCGTAAACGCTACCCAAGGCACCCCAAAGCCAACGAAACGTGAGCAGCCCTAGCATTAAGTAGCCCGCTTGAGCGTGAACTTCGATGGGAAAGAGAAAAGGTGCTCCGTCGGTCTTGGTAGTATAAAAAGAGACCAGCACAGCGAGGACCAACCCCCAATGAAACAGTCGGATCCAAATATCCCACACCTCAATAGCTATCTTGGTATTGCGCATACCCAAGCCTCTTTCTGCAATCGTGAGCCAGCACGGGTGAGCTAACAGTCGGTGAGCCCGTAATAGATAGTGAGAGAGTTTCGCATTTATTACGACTTTCTCAAAGAATTCGAGACAGTTAGACATAATACTGGCTAAAATAACAGCAGTGTTGGCGCACGTTTAACGTTCATTGATGACGCTGACTTGAGCTTTACACAGAGACCAGCGAACATGGATGAAAATTCAAGGGAGAAGCATTCAATGACACGTAACATAGCCGATATAAGGCGTGATTATGAAGGCGGCAGGTTAGATGAGTCCCAGGCACCCGAAGATCCATTCGTGTTATTCGATGAGTGGTTTACGCTGGCCTTAGAAAAAGAGGGCAAAGATGGCAATGCAATGACGCTCTCAAGCGTTGACAGCCAAGGCAGGCCTCACGCTCGCGTAGTACTACTAAAGGGATTTGACGAGCGAGGCATGGTCTTCTTCACCAATTATCATAGCCATAAAGGCAGCGAGTTAAGCAATGTGCCCTACGCGGCGATGACCTTTTGGTGGCCTTCCCTTTCCCGCCAAGTGCGTATCGAAGGCCCCGTTGAGCAAGTCTCGGCGGAAGAATCCGATGAGTATTTTTCAAGTCGCCCCCGTGGCAGCCAGCTTGGTGCTTGGATTGCCACCCAAAGCGTTGTGATCCCAGGTCGTAAGTGGATTGAAGAGCGTCAGAGCCGCTTTGAGCAAGCCTATGATGGGCAAGAGATTCCGCGACCTATTCACTGGGGCGGCTACCGTGTGACACCTGAAATGATCGAGTTTTGGCAAGGCCAGCCAAGCCGTTTACATGACCGGCTGCGCTTTGAACGCCGTGATGGTGGTGACTGGAACCGCTTCCGCCTAGCCCCCTAACGAGGCCTCTAATACGCTGACAGCGCATTTAAAATGCGTTTCAAGGCCTGCTGATGATTAAGCAGGCCTTTAGCCCTGTTGAAAATCGATTAGTTAAAACCAATTTAGGCACGTTAATCGGGAAGACTTTCCAGTCGGTGACGCTGCCATTCACTGTCAGGTTCATTTAAGCGCATAACCGCATCAATCACCTGCTCTTCCATGTTGTAACGACATTTAAAGCCTAGATGCTTCATCAATGCGCGCATGGGGTGATTGTCGACCATGATTTTGCCGATCATTTCCAAGGTGCCAATATTGGTGCAGTAATCGATCATCTTTTTCATCAGCAGGCTGCCAATGCCAAGCCCCTGTAAATCGTCACGAATAATCACTGAAAACTCAGTGCGAATATTGTCGGGATCGTTCCATACCCGCACTACTCCCAACATCTCCTTACTGCCATCGTCGCCTAAATACTCGGCAATAAACGCCATTTGGCGGTCATAGTTAATATGCGAAAGAATCGATAAATCGCGCTGAGTTAAGTTGGATTTATTGTGGAAATAGCGGAAACGAATACTCTCTTCTGAGAGCTGACGATGGAAAGTGGTAATCAGCGGTGCATCTTCTGCTCGAATGGGCCGCACCTCGACCTGCCAGCCATTTTTAAGCGTTACCCACTCTCTTAGCTCTTCGGGGTACGGCATGATAGCGAATCGAGCGGGTGTGCCTAAGTCCATGGCGAAATCGACAGCCACCATGCCATCGCGGTTAAGTAGCAGTGGATTGATTTCTAACCCACGTAGATCACCTAGATCTGAGGCCATTTGCGATAGCTTGACTAACATTTGACAAAGATGCCGAATATCACGCTCAGGGTCAGCAGAGTGCTCACGAATTAACGAAGCAGCGTGGGTTCTACCCACTACATCCGCAGCCAGGCTCATATTGAGCGGCGGCAGAGCTACCTGTCGATCCGCCAATACATTCACCTTATAGCCGCCGATACCAAACACGATCAATGGGCCGAAAACCGGGTCACGGGTAATACCCGCACAGATCTGCATCGAGTGCTTACCACGTTGCATGGGCTGCAGGCAGTATTCTCGGATCGCGTATTCAGGAAATTTCTCAAAGACCTTTTCGCCCAGTTGGCGAACACCTTCTGCTAGCTGCTCGGGGGTTTCTAAGTCCTGTAACAAACCCGCTGAAATTTTATGCGGATGCTTGCGGTAACGATAAGGACGGCAGTTGCCTTCATGAACCACTTTAAGTGCTTTGGTGCCACTAATTTCCCCAGCGCGGGCAAGCGCTTCCTCCGGGTTGGCTAAATACACACTGGGAGCGGTAGGAATCCCATAGGCCTCAAGCACTTGAGCCGTTTCAGAGTGGGTTAATGTTTGTCTGCCTTGTTCTTTTGCCTGCTTAATCAGCAGGCGGCACTGCGCACGGATTTCAGGGCTGGTTGAAAACGGTAGGCTGGGCGGGATCTCCTGTAGCAGCGCCTGAACACGCTGATAAATCACCATATGCATAAACGCCTTAACGGCTTTTTCAGGTGAAATATAAGTGGGAATGCCGGCTAAATTAAACGCATGTCGGGCGTTAAGGGCTTCTTTTAAACCCATCCAACTGGTCAGAAGATTGCGACGAAATTTCTTGCGGTTATCAATCAGTGCTTGCGCTGTCATCAGCGAAGGTGCCATGCGTGTAGGCGCATGCACGACCAGTACAGCGTCCACATTGGCATCGGAAGCAACAATCTCAAGGGCTTGTACAAAACGCTCGGGTGAGGCATTGCCACCGATATCCACCGGATTTTCTCCCGGCTTGCTCATGTCTACCTGGCTTTGATGGAGCGCTGCCTGGGTTTCGGCGCTGAACTCGGCTAATTTGCCACCCGCGCTAATCAGCTTATCAATCGCTAACATGGCAGGTCCTAAGCCGTTAGAGACAATCGCCAAACGATCTCCTTTTAAAGGCTTCATTCGCGACAGCGTCTCAAGTGCATCAAGTAACTCATCAGAATCATCAACGCGGACAACCCCTGCTCGTGCAAACGCTGCATCAAACACCACATCCCGGTTAGCAATGCCTGGCGTGGGAGCCATCCCGGAAATATCCGATTCAGGCGTTCGCCCGCTCTTTATCGCTAAGACCAGACGATTTCGTGATGCATCGCGCACCGCCGTCATAAAGTGCTGAGCGTCATTAATGCGTTCAAGGTGTAACAGAATGGCTTGCGCAGGCGAAAACTGGTTCACATAATCAATTAAATCCGGCAGCAGTACATCGACACTATCGCCCACGGTAATCAGGTGTGAAAAGCCCACATCACGCCCTGCGGCCCAGTCAATCATGGCGTTGGCAAGCATGCCGGACTGCCCCAGATAAGCTACACGACCTGCTTTTACTGGCTGACTGGCATAAGACGCGTTGAGCTTTTTACCCGGTACAATTAACCCCATGCACTCAGGACCTAGGACACGAATACCTGATACCCGTGCTGCGGTCAGCATGCGCTCACGAATCGAACCTTTATTGCCTTTGTCGCGGTCTAAGTGAGCACCACCGGAAAGCACCAACGCCGCTTTAACACCATGCTGGCCAAGCTTTTTAATTAGGCTAGGAACGCCGTCGATCGGTGAGCAAACCACGGCTAAGTCGGGTATTTCCGGTAGCTCGTTAACGCGGCTAACACAGGGTACGTCAAATACTTGAGGATACCCTTTTAGATTGACCGCCCAAAGGTTGCCTTTAAAGCCCGCCTCTTGAATATTACCCAGCACTAAGCCACCCAGTGAAGCAGGTTTTTCAGAGGCACCGAACACCGCTATTGAGCGAGGTTCAAAAAAATGATGCAAAAAACGCGTACTCACAAAGAAGTCTCCTCTGAAATTGATAGCGGCCATACGACTTATGGAGACTGTCGCGCAGGGCCTGGGGGCGATTAAGGTGACATCTATAATAATGGAGCGCTTGAATGATTACCGCCTACCTTACTCACCCGGACTGTTCATTGCACCATATGGGGCCTGAACATCCTGAAAGCCCTCAGCGTTTGGAGGCTATTCGCGCTCGCCTATCGCTTGCTGGCCTATTACAGCAAACCATGCAGGCTGATGCCAAAGAAGCCTGTGAAGGTGCATTAGCTAGGGTACACCCCTTACGACATCTACGCGCGTTGGAAAAGTGCTTACCTAAAGAAGGTATCGTGACGCTGGATAGCGACACCATGATGAATCCTGATAGCTTGCAGGCTGCTAGAGTGGCAGCGGGCGCAGTGATTCGCGGGGTCGATCAGGTATTTAAGCGCCAGGCCGATAATGTTTTTTGTGCTGTCCGGCCGCCGGGGCACCATGCTGAAGCCAGTGATGCTATGGGCTTCTGTTTTTATAATAATATTGCCGTTGGTGCTGCACACGCTCGCGCCAAATATGGTGCCAAGCGGATCGCTATTCTGGATTTTGATGTGCACCAGTGTAATGGCACCATTGATATTTTTAAAAATGACCCTGAAATTCTGATCTGCACCAGTTTTCAGTATCCGTTTTACCCATGGCGCTATTTACGCAGTGAGTGGCAAAACGTGGTGAATACGCCACTGGAAGTGGGCACTGACGGGCCTGAATTTCGGCGCATTATTGAAAATCATTGGCTGCCCGCCCTACATGCCTTTAAGCCTGATTTAGTCATGCTATCCGCTGGATTTGATGCCCACCGTGATGACCCAATGGGTGATATTTGCTTGGAAGATGAAGACTTCTACTGGATTACCCATATGGCGATGGAGATTGCCACGCTATACGCCGACAACCGCATCGTTTCCGTGCTTGAGGGTGGCTACAATCATAAATCGCTCGCCAGCGGCGTAGAAGCCCACTTGAAAGCGCTGTTAGGACTGCCCTTTGCTGCAGTACCTTAGACATAAGTTCCTTAGACATTAGAGCCCTAGACATTACACTTGCTCGACGGCGCGAGTTTGAGCTGTGCTATCATGCGCGTTTTCAAATGCCCAAGCTAACGCAGCCAATGTGACGATTTATGACCGCTACTTCTGAAGAACATGCCGCGCTGCGTATCGCATCGGGAAGCAAACCGTTTGTTGAGCCGCTACGCTTAGGCGAGCGGCTCAAGCAAATCCGTCTCGCCAATCAGTGGACCTTGGAAGATGTTAGCCAACGTACGGGGCTGGCACGTTCAACGCTATCCAAAATTGAGAACGACCAAGTTTCACCTACGTTCAGCGTAGTGCAAAAGCTGATTACCGGTCTTAACATTGATCTCCCACAGCTGCTTACGCCTCCTAAACGGGAGCGCTATACCATGGGGCGGCGGGATTTGACCCGTAAAGGAAAAGGGCAACTGCACCCTACCCCAACTTACGAACACGAATTACTGGGGTATCAGCTAGCTCAAAAACGCATGATCCCCTTTAAAACGATCGTAAGAGCGCGCAGCTTTGACGAGTATCACCAGTGGGTACGTCACGATGGTGAAGAGTTTTTGATGGTCTTGCACGGCGACATTATGTTGTACACTGAGTTCTACGCCCCACTGGTGCTGGCTGAAGGTGACAGCATTTACTTCGATAGTGATATGGGGCATGCACTGGTATCCACCAGCCAAGAAGACGCAATCGTACTTTCAGTTTGCACCCGTGGCGATGCTATTTAACTGCAGTGCAAAAGGCCCGCCTTAAAGACAGTTGGTAGGCTTAGGCAAACCGGCAAGTCGGGCAATGCGTTTAGCCGGGCTACCGGGGAAAAGCTGCATTAGATAAATTGAGCGCCCTTTCTCTTCTCCCAAGGCATTTTTCGTTGCCTTAACGAGCGGCCGCATGGCAGGCGCCATTTCATAGCGCTGATAAAAATCACGCACTACGTCAATAATCTCCCAATGTTCAGGTGTTAAAGATAGTCCCTCTTCTTGTGCCATCAACTCAGCGACAGCTCCGCTCCAGTCCGATTGATTAACAAGGTATCCTTCTGGATCTAGCGGCCACTGTTTATTTGAATCAAGATAACGGTATATTTTTGAATCGGGCATCATTAGTACCAGGTCACTGACTTAGTATGCTGTTCGGTAAGCGTTACAAGTTCATCCATATCGATTAAAGGAAGAGCATTTGCTTTAGCGATACTGGCTAGCCCTCGAGACACAACGTCTTCTACTAAGATAAAAATACGCGACTGATAACTTTTCCAAGCAAGCCACTCTGGATTAAGCACTGCTGTAACGGCTTCTTCAATCAGCACTACCGCATCACCCTCCCCAACCACTTGCTGCATCTGTATTGCTGCGGTGCTATGGGGCGCTTTTGTGAGAATATGTAGCATCATTGCTGCCCCTTTAAAAACTAAGTAGTTGGTGATGCTGCTGAAATATCGACGCTACTTCATCAGCGGCCAGCAATGTAACACCCTCTACCAATTGATCAGGTGGAATCTTCATCGTGCGTAGCGTCTCTTCTGGCACCAAGAGTTTATCAATATCATACATTTCCAACATGTCGATGATAGGTAACGTTGCTTTTTGCCCAGGCGCGCCACTGCCCTGCTCTTTTAGCAGCGCCATTATCCCCTGCCCCATAAACAGTAAATGTACTGGCTTACCAAAGGCGGCAGCCACTAATGCCGCATCTAACCCCTCCCGTAATAAGTTGGAGCTATGCGGTGCGTGACGAATAACAACCAGCAAAGCATCTGATGCCGCCATGGATACTCCTATTAAGCAAAGGTAATGAAACGATCAGAGCGCTGCTGTAACTCAAGCAACTGGCCTAACCCCGTTAATTCAAACGGTGGCACTACATTAAAGGCCTGCCTACCATGGCGTTGCGCTTCAGTCTCGCTCATTAATCCTCTGCGTAGCGCTGCAGCAATGCATACATCCAAGGGCACCGCATGCTGCTGGTGTAGCTCACTCCATGCTTGGCAGAGATTGAGTTCATCCTGAGGGGGCGCCATTAACGATGAAGCATTATGCACCCCGTCATGATAGAAAAACACGCCAGCTAAACAGTGCCCACGGGCGATAATGGCATGGGCAAAGCGCAGCGCCGAGTGTGGTGAAGCACTACTATAGGGTGCCCCCATCACTAATAAGCCATACTTCATTAGCGAATACCCGGTGGTGGTTAACCTAAAAAAAAGACAGACCCTAATAGGGCCTGTCATCTTATCTAGCACAATGCACGTTTAAACCATGCATCTCATGCTATCTACGATCAGTCGTTGCTCATGATGCCTAGAATAGACAACAGGCTCACGAACAGGTTGTAGATCGATACGTAGAGCGTAACAGTGGCAAGAATGTAATTAGTCTCACCGGCGCGATGAATAATCTCACTGGTTTGATACAGGATAGCGGCTGAAGCAAACAGCACAAAACCTGCAGAAACCATCAGAGACAGCGCAGGAATGTTGAAGATAAACCCTGCAATCATGGCCAGGATCAACACGATGGCGCCCGCCATCAGGAAATTGCCTAAAAAGCTAAAGTCTTTCTTGGTAGTGAGCGCAACCGCTGACAAGCCAACAAAGGTAAGACCCGTCATTGCCAATGCGTTCATGATCAACGCACCGCCGTTTGGCAGCGTTAAGTATGCTGACAGAATTGGCCCTAACGTGAAGCCCATAAAGCCAGTAAACGCAAACGTTGCCAACAAACCGGCTGCAGAGTTAGCCGTTTTGTGAACAAGAAACATCAAGCCATAAGCACCAATGAAGAACACGAAGATGTTCATTTGTTGAATGCCTAGAGCTACTGCTGCGCCAGCCGTCACTGCTGAGAACAGCAAGGTCATCGCGAGTAGCGCATAGGTGTTACGCAACACCTTGTTGGTACTGACACTATTGGCAACGTCGCCCGACTGGGGACGTGCAATACGTGAATCGTTGTAAGCCATGTGTTAATGCTCCCTAATGGTATTTCCAACAACGGACAAGCATGCCGTTACCGAGTTCCAGACGCAAGCCTTTGTCTTCCACGCAAATAGTGGTTCAACGCTGTTTCAGCTTAGCAAGAAATGTCTATGCTAGCTAAACACTTCCTATAGGACACCGTAAAGATGAAAAAAATTCTACTCCCTGCCAGTTCGTTAGCACTATTTGCATTGGCCTTACCTGCCGTAGCCTTCTCACCTGCAGGCAATGACGTGGCCTATACGGTAAACGACGAAGCGTTCCAGGGCTATTTTGTCTCAGCTGGCGAAGAGGCACAAGGCAGCGTGCTTATCATTCATGATTGGGACGGGCTGGATGATTATGAGCGCCAGCGGGCCGATATGCTGGCCAGTGAAGGTTACGATGTCTTTGCTGTCGATCTATTTGGTGAAGGCAACCGCCCTCAGGAGGTCGATGATAAGCGTGCCGCCACCAACCGCCTCTACGAAGATAGAGAGCGGATGCGGACCCTTACGCTTGCTGGCTTAGCGCAAGCACGAGAACAAGGGGCCATCGAGCAAACCGTCATTATGGGGTACTGTTTTGGTGGCGCGGTAGCCTTGGAAATCGCCCGCTCTGGAGAAGCCGAGGGTATTGCTGCTTATACCAGTTTTCATGGTGGCTTAACCACGCCCGCAGGGCAGGCTTACTCAAGCGATACGGCACCTATTTTCATTGCGCATGGCGGTGCCGACACCGCAGTCAGCCTAGACGATGTTGCCATCTTGGCTGAAGAGTTAGAAACCGCGGGTGTGACTTATGAAGTCGGCATTTATTCAGGTGCACCGCATGCCTTCAGTGTATTCGGTAGTGATGCCTACCACGAACGCGCGGATCAGCGCTCATGGGAAGCCTTTAATGCCTGGCTAGAAGAGATGCTTTAATTACCTGTTATCAACCGAACACCTAGCGGCACGAACCATGCCGCTAGGTCATCGACTAACAAGATACTACTTAGCTTTGTGCTTCTTCTTCGTCATCTTTATGCGCGGTAACCGGCGTTACTGCTGTTTGACGGGCATCTTGCGGGGAGCTGTACAGACGTGCATCAATTACGTGTAAAACCGCCAGTTGTGCAAAAAGCACAGCAAAGCATACGATCAAACCTTTCAACATGGCGGAGTTTCCTTAGGGGACTAATAAAATCAAACTAAACATATGATAGCGCTAAATGAGTTAAACACAATGGGGCCACACGTGAATTAAATAGTGCCTGCCAGCGACATATGCTTTAAAAAAATACCTTATTAAAACGCTGATATTCAGCATGCTTTTAGTAAGTGCTTTTAGAAAGCACTGTTGGCGCCGTGCTTTGACGAATCCGAGGCGTCACGGGTAAGACTAACTGCTCGGGTAACGCGTCAGGGTTATTAATATGTTTAAGCAAAAGCTCCGTGGCCCTAGCGATCATTTGTTCTACCGGCTGCTGCAGGGTGGTCAGCGAGTGGCTTGGCCAAGCCGACATCGCCATATCGTCAAACCCCACTACTGAAACATTATCAGGCACCGTTAAATTCAGCTCATCACGTAATGTTTCCATGACGGCAATGGCCATTAGGTCATTGGCTGCAAAGAGTGCATCGGGCATATCCTCACGTTGTCGCGCTGCAAACAAACGTCGCGCAGCATCACAGGCATCATCATAGCGATAATGCCCTACATCGTATAAAAAGCATGTTTGTCCTTCTGCTGCTAAGCCAGCTTTAAACCCCTCCTCGCGCTGGCGATTAGTGGTCGATTCCGGAATGCCGGCCAAATAGGCAATACGCTGGCGTCCCAGTGACGCTAGGTAGCGTCCAGCCCAGTAGCCACCCTGGAAATTGTCGCTGCCGACCTGACTAATACCTGAATACTCCACAGTGCGATTGATGATCACAACCGGGATGCCAAAATCGGCTACTTCTGCGGCCTGGTGTTGCGTCAGGGTTATCGCCAACATCAGCACCCCCTCAACCTGACTGCGGATTAAGTCATCTACCACCATGTCAAAATCGCCATTCTGAGGTGCAAAAAACAGCAGTAGATGGTAGCCCTGCTGCTGTAAAAAGCGTGAGGCTTTCTCAAGCAAATAGGCGTAAAAAGGATTCTGTAAACTGTAGGTAACTACCGCGATGGTACGGCTTGAACGGGTGATCAATGAACGGGCGATGGTGTTTGGCCGGTAGCCTAGTTGGCGTGCCGCCTCCATCACTTTTTTGCGCGTTTTTTCAGACACACTGGACGCTGGAGAAAAGCTGCGACTTACCGCTGATTGGGATACCCCGGCAAGCAGGGCAACATCCCGTGAAGTGATGGATTTTCGTTTCATTGATTCAACTTATTGGGCGGTTAGTTAACGAGCTTAATAGCGCTTTGTCATACGTAATACAGATAAGGAGGCTTTTGCCGGAGCCTCCTAGTCCCAAGCCAGCTACTTTAAAAGCCCACGCTATCGGCGCCTTTAAGCTCCAGCATCTCCCGCGCTTCATCAGGAGTGGCAATCTCAAAAGAGAGCGACTCTAACAATTCGCGTACCCGCTTTACTTGGCAAGCGTTGCTTTGCCAGCTTGCCGGGCTCAAGCCAGAGTGAGTCCTCTAGCCCTACCCGCACATGTCCACCCATGGCAGCTGATTGCGCCGCAATGCGCATTTGACTACTACCAGCACCTAATACCGACCACTCATAACGCTCACCAAATAAGCGGTCGGCGGTACGGCGCATATGCAGCACATCTTCATGGTGTGGGCCAATGCCGCCTAATATACCAAAGACACTCTGTACAAATAGCTTACCGTCGACCACCCCGCGATCGACAAGATTACGCAGATTATACAGGTGACCGATATCGTAACATTCGCACTCAAAGCGAGTACCATTCTTCGTGCCCAAAGTGATCGCCTTCTCAATATCCGCGAAGGTGTTTTTAAATACCAAATCGCGGCTATTTTCCAGGTGGTCACGCTCCCATTGGTATTCAAAAGAGTGGTAGCGATTTAGCATTGGGAACAAACCGAAGTTCATAGACCCCATATTCATCGATGCTAGTTCAGGCTGAAACTCCATCGCCGGGCGCATGCGCTCTTCGACGGTCATATGGGGGCTCCCCCCCGTGGTTAAATTAATCACTGCTCGGGTAGCTGTTTTGATCTTGGGTAAGAACTGCTCAAACACGGCGGGGTCTTGAGTGGGTTTACCATTAACGGGGTCGCGGGCGTGCAGATGCAAAATCGCTGCGCCCGCTTCGGCAGCCGCGATACTGGCTTTGGCAATTTCTTCAGGCGTTACCGGCAGGTGCGGCGACATGGAAGGTGTATGAATCGCACCGGTCACCGCACAGGAAATAATAACTTTACGTTTCTGAGCCATATTGAGGCCTCCTTATTGTAATAATCTAAGCGCGTTATTCAGGCATTGTGCGTTGATGGGCCATCAGCGCCATCAATCGACGATCACGCCACTCATGACGAGCCGACAACTCAGTACTGGGCAATAAGGCGCGACGCTCTTTATCGAGTGCTTTTAGCGTTGCTTCTTCCCAAGGGTTCTCTCTCCCCCGCTGCTGGTCTACCTGGTGGTACAAAGGGCCATAACGGCTGGCGTAATCCACCACACCAGCAGGCGCATTGAGATCAATGGTTTCAAACGGCCCCATGAATGACCAACGTAGCCCTAGCCCGTATTTCACGGTTTTATCGAGGTCTTCAGCAGAGACATAGCCATCGCGGAACAAGCGCAGCGCTTCATTAAGTAGCGCGCCCTGTAAGCGATTGAGTACAAACCCCTCTATTTCTTTACGCACTAAAATCGGTGCCTGTTGAGCGGCCTCCATTAGCGACAAAGTGGTATTGGTCACCGCTTCCGAGGTATTAGGCGTTGGCACTACTTCAACGAGTGGAATTAAATAAGGCGGGTTGACCGGATGTGCGACCAAGCAGCGCTCGGGATGGCGTAAGTGATCGCTAAAAAGCGACGCGGCGATGCCGGAGGTCGAGCTGGCCAAAATAGTGGCGTCTGCCACCACCCCTTCTAGCTCACGATAAATAGCTCTTTTACCTTCAACATTTTCGGGTCCGCACTCCTGCACGTACCCCACGCCCTGCATAGCGCTAGCGAGGTTCCCATCAAAGCGAATGTTGGCCATCACTTGTTCAACCTCAGCAACTAGCCCTGCCTGCTGAAGATCAATCAGTGACTGCCGAACCGCCGCAGCGGCATGCTCAAGCGCTGTGGCATTAACGTCGTATACTCTTACCTTAAAGCCAGCCCGGGCAAATACAATTGCCCAAGCGCGACCAATCAAACCTGCGCCGACCACGCCAATCGTCATTGTCCTTGACTGTAGCTGCGCGTTTTCAGTTACTGATTGCATGAATATGCGCCTTTTATTTGTCGTTATAAGGATTCAAGTTATAAGGTTTCAACGTTGCCACATACGCTTAACGCCTGCCCAGAGATATTCGCGCCGCCTGGGGCAGATAAAAATAGTGCCATTGCCGCAACATCCGTAGGCTCGACCATTTTACGCATGGAAATTTTAGCGAGATTCTCCTGCTCCATAGCGTCGTAGCTAATGCCCCGTTTAGCAGCACGCTCTTTAATTACATTTTCAATCCGCGGGCCGCGAACAATTCCGGGTAAAATCGCATTGACGCGAACACCCTCCGGACCTAGTTCACAGGCCAGACTTTTGGTTAGCCCAACGACTGCCCATTTACTCGCGGCATAAGGCGTTCGGTAGGCAAACCCTAAACGCCCAGCAACGGAGGCAAGGTTAATCATTAACCCCTGGCTCTCACGCAGTAGCGCCGCAGAACGGTGAGCAACGCGATACTGACCGTTTAAATTAATATCAATGGTGCGCGTCCACTCCTCTTCGCCGATCTCCTCAATACCTGCCGTCGGCCCGGCAATACCCGCGTTGTTAACCACCACATCAAGCCCACCGAGCTGCTTCACATCCTCAAATAGTCGGGTAATATCGGCCTCTTTACTGACATCTGCTAGCGTATAGGTAATACCCTCCGGCAGTGACGCCAGCGCAGCTCCATCGACATCGCACACATGCACGCTTGCCCCTGCCTCCTTAAATGCCTGAGCAATAACTAGCCCAATGCCATTAGCGCCTGCGGTCACCAGTACCTTTAAGCCTTGCCGCGGTATTAAGCTTTCGATAACTGACATAGTTTTTCTCCTTGTTATTAGGAACTTCAGTGACGGATTAGAGTGACGGTAGCCACGTGGATAATGCAGGTATCACGCTAATAATCAGCACGTTAACCAGCACGATTGCCACAAACGGCAGGATTGCGCTGGTTAACCGAGCTACACCGATCTTAGAAATTTGTGAAGCTACGAAGAGATTTAAACCCACGGGAGGGGTAAACATCCCCATGGCCAGGTTGACCACCATGATGATGCCGAAATGCACTGGATCGAAGCCAAAGCTAATCGCTATCGGCAGCAGAATCGGTACAAAAATAAGAATCGCCGCGGCGGCTTCAATGAACATGCCGACAAACAGTAGCAGTGCGTTGGCCATGATGATAAATGCTATAGGGCTGCCGATAGTTGAAAGCACAAAGTCCGAGACCATGGCAGGCACCCGCAGGCTCTGCAGAATTCTTCCATACAGCCCGGCAGCAGCGATAATACTCAACACCACGGCAGTGGTAACCGCAGAATCTTGCAGTATGCGAACTAAATCACGCAGTTTGATCTCGCGATATACCACGAAGCCGACGATAAATGAGTAGGCAACGGCAATGACCGCCGCTTCGGTTGGCGTGGTGATCCCGCCATAAATGCCACCCAGAATGATCACCGGCATCAGAATCGCCAGTAGCGCTTTACGCGCCGCAAGCAGCATCTCTTTAGGTGTGCTCTTTTGGTTACCGCCAATGCCATTTTTGCGGGCAAAAATGTAAGCAAATATCAGTAGCGATATGGTGACCAAAATGCCGGGCAAGATACCAGCAATGAACATATCCCCCACCGATACATTTGCGGCAATGGCATACAGAATCAGTGGAATACTGGGCGGAATAATCACCCCAAGAGCCCCTGCAGCCGCCTGGTTTGAAGCCGCATAGCTACCGGGGTAGCCACGGGCAATCATGGCGGGAATTAAGATAGAGCCAATTGCCGCGGTAGTGGCTGCACCGGAACCAGAAATAGCCGCGAAAAACAGCGACGTGACAATCGCCACCATGGCCAACCCGCCGGTCATCCCCCCTACCAAAGTGTTGGAGAAATTAACCAGGCGTTCGGAAATTCCGCCGTGCTGCATCAGGAAACCAGCCAGAATAAAAAACGGAATCGCCATCAACGGAAACGAATTCACAGAGCCAATTAGTTGCTGAGTTACAATCAGCATGGGCATTAAATCGCCATGCCATACGGTAATAGCGGACGCCAACCCTAGCGAAAAGGCAATCGGCACCCCCACCAGAAACAGCCCCAACAGCAGGAGGAATAGCATGATGGCCATAATTAGCTAACCTCCGGCGGTTGAATTTCAGCCTGTTTGGGATGCTCTTTACCGACGACCTCGTCAATGAGCAGCCCCACACTATTAACAAGAATCACGATGCCGCCCAACGGTACTGCCATATATGGCCACATCATCGATACGCGGGTACTGGGTGCCGTCTGGCTAGCCACGCGCCCCACCAGGTCAAACCCGTATTTGACGATAATCAGAGCAAACAGCGCCGAACAAAGCACCACTAGAACGCGTAACACGGAAGCGAAACGAGGCCCTGAATATTCCAAAAGGATATCGACAGAAATAAGCGCGCCCTTTCGATAGGCGTAGCCCGCGCCAATAAAAGTTAGCCAAATCATCGCAAAACGGGCTATTTCATCCGAAAAAAATAATGGCTTGCCTACGACGAATCGGGCAAACACTTGCCAGAAGATCAGCACCGTCATGGTCAGTAGCAGGAAC
Source organism: Halomonas sp. (assembly GCF_011050415.1). GTDB lineage: Bacteria > Pseudomonadota > Gammaproteobacteria > Pseudomonadales > Halomonadaceae > Vreelandella. Next base: position 5,187 of record NZ_DRFS01000013.1, on the reverse strand, counting down.
GCCAAGCCCCAGCCGACGACACGATTAAACTGGTCAATGACTCTGTTGATCAGCATTAGAGAAGACTTCATAGCTGCCTCACCATTTGCGAAAAAGCGCGGGAGGATTTCCCCCCGCGTATTTCCTGGGCTCAGTAATCAAAGTTGAGAGCAGCCTCAACCAGCTCTTCACCCACCGTAGGCGACCACTGCTCAATCACAGGGCGCACTGCTTCACGGAAAGGCTCTAGATCAGGCTGGGTAACGGTCATGCCGAGTTCTTCAAGCTGAACAAGGTAGCGCTGTTCTAGCTCTTGGCTGGCTTCACGCTGGAAGGGTAAGGCTAATTGTGCTGCTTCAAGAATAATGGCCTGGTCTTCTTCGCTAAACGAATTGAACAGATCCAACCCCATCATTAGCGGCGCCGGTGAGTAGACATGCTGAGTAATATTTAGATAATCCTGCACTTCATAAAAATTCACATCGTAAATAGTGGGTAGTGGGTTCTCCTGGCTATCCATTACTCCCTGCTGTAGCGCGGTATAGACCTCAGTCCAAGCCATTGGGGTTGCATTGGCACCCAGCGCTTCCCAGGTGTCTACCTGTACCCTGCTCTCTTGAGTCCGGTGATTAATCCCCTGAAGGTCTTCAGGAGTGTTGAGTGCACGCACCGAGTTCGTGTTATGACGGAAGCCGTTTTCCATCCATGCCAAGAACTTAACGTTCATCTGCTCTTCAGCCAGACGAGCAAGCTCTTCGCCATGCTCACTGTCTAGAAAGGCATACGCATGGTCATGATTTTCGAAAATAAAGGGTAAATCAAACAGCATAAATTGATCGACAAAGCCGCCCATTGGCCCTGTTGAAGTAATCCCAGCATCAATAATGCCGAACCCCATTCCTTCTACAACTTCACGTTCAGCCCCTAGTGCATTGTTATAGTGCGGCTCAATGCTCAAACGTCCTTCTGAAAGCCGCTCTAACTCTTCGCCAAACTTCAATACGCCTACCCCCTGCTGAGAGTCAGGGCCTAGTGGCAAACTTACATCAATAACTCGCTCGGCTTGCGCAGCCGCAGTGGTAGCCATTGCCAGAGCGACAGCGCCCGCCAATGTCGAGATTTTGCGTGGAGTAAGCTGGAAGTGATTCATACGTTAATCTCCTATTGTCATTATTTTTGTTGCGAGTTGACTGCCACGACGTCTAAGGCAGCCCTGGCAAGATTCAACATAACTAGTTCTAGAAGAAAAAGACTACGTATTCAATATATTCACCTCAATGATTATGCTATCGATAATAAATAACTGAAATTATTGAAATATACTTTAGTATAACATAGTGAATACGTAGTCTTTATTTTGCCACTGATGTCAATGGCAGGTAGCGAGCAACACTCAATCAGACATAGTCATTTACGCTCATTGCCTTAGCAAGACGTCAAAAAAGCTATCGTTGGTCTACAGTTAAGGCTGGCTCACATACCAAGGAGAGGAAAATGTCGACCTTTGTCGTCTATCGAGCAGTTAAGGAAGGAGCAGAAATTGATTCACAGCCAGAGTGGTGGATAGTGGATACCCGGGAAGAAAGTGCACGGGATGGAGAGCTTGTCAGGCACCGCTGTGTAACTAAACCTGAAGCTGATGAAGAAGTGAAAACTCTGAATCAGCAGTACGATAATTGACCTAAAAAAATAGTTGACCCAAAAGAGTGGAGGCTACTAGCAGAGCCTCCACTCACATTGCTTACACAATCATTGCCAGTAAGCGCGGCGTGCTAACTAAGCTACTCTTTTACGACTTTACGTCTACTTTGCGTAGATCTTCCACCGAGATGCCCTCGGGTAAATCTGATTCGTCTGCTGGCAGCCATACCGGTGACAGATCGCTGTCATCGCGACCGTCTTCATGATGATGCCCAGGGATGCGGTAAACCACTTGGCTGTGTTGATGATCCCATGCAAATACGCGATCCATATGCTTATCCTGGTGAAAGAACACAGCAATACGACATCTATGCATTGTACGATGTTCCACTCTCGACCAAGTTTGCAGTTTATTCATGGAAATGGAGTTCTAGCGATGAAGACCACCCAAGCAATAACCATCACTGCCTTCACTGTGTTACTGGCCGCCTGTTCTCAAGAAATGGAGCCAGAGCAAGTTGAGTCACATAATACTGGCGATCATACTGCTCAAGAACATGACTTATCTGCACTCTCTGAGGATGATATGCGCAACGCATCACTGCAGGGTGAGCTTGGTTGTTCTTTCACCACTAACAGTGAATCAGTGCTACTTGTTGCGATGGGTGTCGTTGCCTCATCTGACCCCGCCGAAGGGCTGGTCAAGGTCGACAACGAACTGCGCCAAGTTAGTGCACCTGGTGGCTTTGATGGCATGTGGCGTGGCGCCACGTTTGAAGGTGATGGCCACTCGATTCAAATCACAGTAACCGGTGAGGCTGAAGGCAGTGGAGAGTCTCCCCCTTATCCAGCGGATATAACACTTGAGGGCACTGACCAGTCAGCGATCAGTGGCCGCTGGACTTGCGGCCCGTAGGTTACTGCAAGCCAATCGACAATGACGTCGCCGATGATGTTTAATATTAGAGAATGATTTCGAAACGCATTAACTAAAAGGACGTCCAATGAAAACGCTTATTGCCCTTTGCTTACTCGCCCTGATACTAGCAGGTTGCAGCTCAGGACCTACGTCATCCAGAACCTCTGATTGCCGTGACGTAGCCGAGCGATCAGGTGACACCATGGCCTACGGCGACTGTATGCGCGGAACAGGTTAATGGAGCAGGACTTTGATAGCTTTATTGCTACGCACTTAAGATTAACGTGACAAGCTAGTGACGCAAATAACTAGTATCCATTGCCAGCCAATGTTCTGTCACTGGGTACTAGCCGGATCATATAAAGTACCGATAATGCGGCGCATAGCTTCGTTATTGCGTCTCGTGGAGTCAACAGCATGACTACAGCAATTATCACTCCAAATCAGCTCATGATCCGTAAACTGGAAAGTATCTTCCCTCTTACCGATGACGAGAAGCAGGGGCTGCATGAATTGCCCATTAAAGTATCCGATATCAAGACTAATCAAGACATCGTGAGAATTGGAGATCAACCCACTCAGTGTTTTATGATTCTTGAGGGCTATACGTGTATCTATAAAATGACTGCTGAGGGTAAGCGCCAGATACTCGCCCTGTATGTGCCCGGCGACCTTCCCGACATGCAAAGCCTGCACCTGAAGGTGATAGATATTAATATCGCCTCGATCAGCCCTTGCAAGCTTGGCTTTATTCAACACCAGGATTTACGCAACCTATGCGAGCGTTATCCTCGCCTTACCGCTGCCTTCTGGCGAGAGACGCTCGTCCATGCCTCTATCTTTCGGGAATGGCTGTTGAACAATGGGCAACGCCCTGCCTATACACGAATCGCGCATTTACTGTGTGAACTGGTAATGCGTTTGAAGGCGGTAGGTCTTGCAGATGATGAATCGTTTGAGATGCCAGCTACCCAGGCCGAACTAGCAGATGCCACTGGTATTACGCAGGTTCACACCAACCGAGTACTGCAGGCGCTTCGTGCAGACGGTTTGATCAGCAATGTGAAAGTTAAAATGACGGTACCTGACTGGCAAAAGCTACAAATAGCAGGCGAGTTTGACCCTCTCTACCTGCATCTCCAAAAAAACGTAGCAGCCTGATTGAATCATAAAGGCGGCAGCGCGTAGGAGCGTTTTCTAGCGCTGCGCTGCCAATCACAAATCACTTATTCTTGCGCATAAAAGGGAAAACTTTCGCCATCGTATCCGCCATTACCTGATCAAGTGGCTTATGATCCAAGCTCACCGCAGCCCATGCGGCGGTATACGTCCCCTTATACTCACTCGCTATTTCTTCATCTGTCATGCTATCGGGTAGCTGCTCTTTGGCTCGAATGGCATCAATTACGTCCTTGTCCATGAGGCTTTCCTTTCGCTTCTCGTTTTAAAGATAGTTAACTTGATGGGAGCCGCCGCTACTTTGTAAGCCCCCAGAAATGAGCTATGTGGCGAGTCGAAGAAATACCAACCTCCAGCATATACTTATCTTTTTCCCCAAGCCCCTCCTCCCCGCCTGTCATAATTGGCGTACCGTGGCCCATTCCTTCAATGATGTACTGTTCGATCACTTCCCGCTCCTCCTCATTGCACCAGACCTGTCGGGGAAATCCACCAACCTCCTCTACTCGTGTAGGCGCCCCTCCAACCTTATGGATTTTTTGCCACTGCCGCACGATGGAGTCAGCATTGGCATTATCAACGGTTGAATCGCTACCACCATGCCAGACCGAGATCGTTGGCCAGGGGCCTTCGAAGGTTGAGGCATCGCGCACCAGCGCGTCTAGCCTACTATCTGACGGGCCACCATATCCCTTCATGCGAACCAACGCCTGCATCAGCGTATCAGCACTTCGGTAAGGTAGCCCGGCAATGATAGCGCCTCCAGAGAACACCTCCGGATAGGTCGCTAGCATTACAGATGCCATTGCGCCACCAGATGACATCCCCGTAATGAAAACGCGGGAGGGATCAATAGCGTGATCATCGACGACCTGCTTAACCATATGACGAATAGAGAGTGGTTCGCCGCCCCCACGCCGGGTGTCGCCAGATTTGAACCAGTTAAAACTGCTAAGGGGGTTGTTGGTTTTTCTTTGTTCTGGATAAAGTAGCGCTATCCCACATTCATCGGCGAGAGTAGACCAGCCTGAACCGTGATCGTAGCTTTCCGCGGACTGGGTGCTACCATGCAGTACGACAACGAGCGGTCCGTTCTTCGGGAAGTTCTTCGGAATATAAATATCGGCGTGTAATGATCCAGGATCACTGCCGAACTCTTTCAAAACTGTCAAACGATCTGGGCTATCTGAAGCGGTCGGCATTCAACCTCCTGGCAAGTTAAAATTTCCCATATTGCTGCACTCAACAAACTTGCTTAGATAGCATCATTAGCGCCTAGAACTGCATCATAAGACGATTCAAGTAGCTATTAGCTAAGCGCAGGTCTGTAGTGGTCAAGTAAAACTGGCCACCGCTTTATAGTTAACCCAGTACTTTTCCTCTGCCTGGTTCGGACTCATACCACCGTTATGCTGGTGAGGCCTAAGCTGGCTGTAATACCCGATTAAATAGTTCACGATATGATGCTG
>NZ_DRFS01000012.1 GCF_011050415.1 Halomonas sp. | reverse complement strand
TTTGGCGGCGTGAGAGTGGCGAGAAGGTCAGCTTTTCAGGTACCATTTTGGAAGCGGCTGTTGGTGCTTGATGGATTGGTTAGGTTCTTGAAATCATAGCACTTTCAGCCGCTTTCTTTTATACCCTGTGAGAAATCCGGGCTAGTGAGAGCTTTGATCGGATTACGCGAATGGCCAGTCAACTTTTTGACTTGCCAATTTCTGCTGTGTCGCTTACCGATGAAAACCGCCAGTGGTTTAAATCCAGGGTAGGAGTCGATCATTGGGAGATTCCCCGTGAAGCGGCTCCCTGTGCGGATGTTTGTGCTACCTCGCAAACGCTTGTTATTCCGGACCTTCTCACATCTGATTGCTATCGAAATAGCTACTTAGCGAAGTCGGGCATCCGCTTTTACGCGGGCGCACCGCTAGTGACGCGGGAAGGCCATACGCTGGGAGCGATGTGTGTACTGGGCACTGAACCACGTGAAGTGACAGAGCAGGAGCAGGCGACGCTTCGTGACTTGGCAGCCATGGTCATGGCACAGATTGAGCTGCAGCACGCTTTCGGGCGAATTGACCCATTAACGGGCCTTTCCAACCGTAACCAGTTTGCCGAAGACCTGCAGGATATGGAGCGAGATACCCCCAATGGCCCAAAAGCTGCGATGTTCACCGAGGTGGTCGACGCGCGTGAGTTGAGTGTGCTTCATCGTACCATGGGCCCCAGCTTCCTTGATGAACTAGCGCGGATTGCCGCTCGCTGCTTGCAACAGGCTATCAGCCCGGAGGTGAAGCTTTATTATCTTGGTGGATGTCAGTTTGTGCATCTCGTGGAGCACGCAAGCGATGCAGTCTTGCTACATGAGGCATTGCGATTGCGTCAAGCTTTGCTGGCATTAGTAACTTCCCGTGAAGTTCCTGTTTTAGTGCATCCCACTATAGGTATTGCGCCATTTTATCTTGGTGCGTTAGCGGCTGGGGATGTGTTGCGAAGTGCCTTTGCTGCGGGCCTTGATGCTCGCCTAGCTGAAAAGGGGGCGGGGCTCTATTCATCGGATATTGATGCCCATTACCAACGGCGTTTTATTCTGCTGAGAGATATTGAAAAAGCGTTGGAAAGCGACGATCAGCTTTATTTGGTTTTTCAGCCACGTATATCTCTTGATAGTGCGGAGTGCTCTGGCGTGGAAGCGCTGTTGCGCTGGCATCACCCAACGTTGGGCGAGGTTTCACCGGGCGAGTTTATTCCACTAATAGAAAACACACCGATGGTTAAACCGCTCACGCAGTGGGTGTTACGCCGCGCAGTTCGTCAGGCGACAGCTTGGTATCAAGAGGGTAAAAAACTTCAGGTGTCGGTTAATGTGTCGGCAACTAATCTTGAAGAAGAAGACTTTGCCGCACACTTATTGGATGAAATGGCGCGGATGGCATTACCAAGCGCTGCCATTGAGGTAGAGCTGACTGAAAGCGCCTTGGTTAGCCAGGGGCAGGGGGCCGCTGACCAACTCAAAATACTTATCGCGGCGGGCTTGCGAATTGCCATTGATGATTTCGGTACCGGCTATAGCAGTCTCTCCTATCTGCATGAAATTCCTGCCCATACAGTTAAAATTGATCGCCGCTTCATCACCGATTTTGATCAGGATGCGCGCACCGAAACGTTGGTCAATTCGATGATCTCAATGGCCCATAACCTAGGCTACCGGGTGGTGGCCGAAGGGGTAGAAAGTGAGGCCGCCTACCATCGCCTTGCCCAGCTGGGCTGCGACGAGGTGCAGGGCTATTTCATCGCTAAACCACTACTGCCAGAGGTGTTTGACCAGTGGCTAAAGGATAGAGAGGGACGCTGACAGGGAAATGTCTGATTTTCTTAACTGGAAAAGCCTTCCGGCAGCCCTATGCCAGACATCACTACCTGATTCCGTCCGTTACGTTTGCCAACGTAAAGCGCTTGATCCGCTCGTTTGATTAGGGGTTCAAGGTTGCTCTCTTCGGCGTGAGCTATAGCGATACCTATCGTCACACTCAGTCGCAGTTCGCTCATTTCTTCCTTCAACGGCAGCTCGGTGACTTTCTGCTGCAGGCGCTCTGCCACCCTTTGGGCATCGTCGAGGCTGGTGTCTGGGAGGGCAACTAAAAACTCCTTGCCTCCGAAACGCCCAATCACATCCTGGGGGCGGAGGGATTGTATGCAGGCTCCCGCAATCTTAGTTAGTACCCAGTCGCCATGACTATGACCCCAGGTATCGTTGATAGATTTGAAATGATCTACATCGATCATGAAAAGGGTAAACGGCGCCTTATCTAGTTGTGAGCGCTTAAGCAGGGCCTGAGCCCGTTTCATGAAATGACTTCGGCTATCCAAGCCCGTTAGAGCATCTTGCTCTGCGAGCATACGCAGCTGTGCTTCCAGTGATTGGCGGTGAGCTATCTCTTTGAGTAACAGGCGATTTTGATCACGTTCTTCGTGAAGATGGGCAAATTGCTTACGCTGCAGGGACTCTAAACGGCGTAAAGCAAAAAATCCCACTAGGTTGGTCATAACCAGTAGTAGTGCTATACGAAGCGTCATCACTGACGAAATCTCCGCAAAAATGACGGCGGCCGCGACAAACCCAATACTCAAATAGATACTGGCGGGGGTCGCAACTGTGAGGAGGTTCGGGATCAGAAGGTAAAAAGCGATGATGGCCACTACGACTGCTATTAATTGAGTGGCGAAAGTCTCCGGGCGTAAGGGAACAATCAATATTATTCCTGTCGCCAGTATCCACAGCGGCAATGCATGCAACCAAATGTTACGGGAATAGTTGCCCCAGCGCCTGATAATGAGTGCCAGGTACAGACAAGAGCTAGCTACCACAAGACGTATGGCGACCAACGTATAAAATTCTCTGGATATGCCAAGATAGTAGTAGTCCGAAATACCAAACATGCCAAAGATTAATGCCACTAAGGTCAATGAAAGGCAGGCTTCAAACCGTACTCTTGGCCTGATTGTCCTGCGATACATTGCTTCTCTGCTAGGTTCATGAAACTGTCCCGTCAACCAGTGCACACGGTGTTGCTTTATTAGTGACGGCAAAGGGTCGTTCTCCCTGTGTAAATCAGCGGCCTCTTTAGGGAGTCAGTCAGCGCAGTTACTCCTCGGCACCTTGGATAAGGAAGAAGATATTGGCAACGGCGGCACATGTTGTTTTTTTGTTCCTACAAATTATAAAAAAATATTACATATAGTAACAATCATGTCGGGCAATCGACAATAACTTTCATGTCAGTTAGTAACTGCATCGAAAAAATCTGCATTATGGGGAGGGACTAACAATCTTGAACAAGCATACCCCCCTCAAAGTCCAAATAAACTAAGAGGCGGGGCGTCAGCACTATTGCATTTCAGGAGGCAGTAGTTCGCTTGGCACGTCCAAGCCAATTTCCTGGTAATAGCGTACAGCGCCTGCGTGAAGCGGAGAGGCGGTGTTTTCAACCGAAATCTCAGGCGTTACGCCCTGAGCCGGCGCAAATGTCTGTCCCAGACGTTCGACATTTTCCCAATAGGCGCGTGTAAACTCGTAAACAGTATCCTCGGATAGGTCAGTACTACTTGCAACGCCGATATAGGTGCCCAGCGTGGTGGCTTCCGGCATATCGCGATAAGTGCCTGCGGGGATCGTCGCGGCAGATAGAAAGGGCAGCGCTTCCGTGGCGGTCGCTACTTGCTCTTCACTCATTGAGAGTACGCGTAAGGGGCGTGCGGAGTGAACCTCGGTAAAAGCAGGAATAGGCGGGATACCGTTATAGCTAAACCCGATAATCCGGCCATCCACCACCGCATCTGAAGCATCCGACATGCTCATGCGCTGATAATCGGGGGTGATCTCGAGTGTGTCGAATACTAATTCGGTGATGTACTCGCCGCCGCCCCCAATGCTGCTGGGGTTAAAGCGTTGGCCGTCCAAGTCTTCAAATGTTTCTATACCGCTGTCCTGGCGCACTGCCCAGTGCATGGTGGAAGGGGCAACCCACAGTACCATTCTGATATCTTCAAGTGCGTTGCCCTCGTACCGACCTTCGCCGTGGTAAGCCTCGTAGGCGCCAGGCGCATCTACCAGCGCAAAATCGATCTCGCCTCTCCCCAAGCGAATGGTATTTTCTTGGGACCCCCCCGTTTCGCGTACTGAGATCTCTAAAGGGGAGTCGTTGCTAATCAGCCGGGAAAGTTCTGAGTAACCGAAGTACCAGCCCGAAGCCGTAGGAGCAACGCCAATACTGACCGACTCATTGGCTGCTGCCTGCATTGAAAAACTTACTAATAAAGTAGCGGCAGCCAATGGTGGCAGGAGATGGAGCGGAAATGGACGCTCTATTTTCATTTTTAACTACCTTTGTTGTTGTGCTGTGAGGGTCAACCATAAGACATAGTAACGGTCGACTGTCATATAGTGGCAATTAGCGTTTTGGTTAATAAAAGACAGCTCAAGCTCGGGAAAGGGCGTGATGCCAATGACGATTTATTGCTATAGCCCTCGGTATCTCACTAAGGAACTGACTCGAAATCTATAAAAACTTTGGGAGCGACCTTCACTGTTTCATTTGCGACTGGCGGTCAAATTTGCGCGATGATTTTGTCGCTATCCGCCCTATTCGTGTCAATATACGACCAAAGAGCTATGCCCCTGTGCAAGTGAGTATTCACTTCTGTAATAGGAAACCAAAAGACGCCAGCGACACCTAACATTCTAATAAGAAAAAAATTGATGATTTAAAAGGTGACGGAGGGTAGGACCATGACATCAAATCAAGTTAAAGAGACGGCAGCAAATACCAATCGTGCGGGCGAACCGCAAACCCTTGGCTTTCTACTGTTAGATAATTTCACCCTGATTTCGCTGGCATCAGCCATAGACCCTTTGCGGATGGCTAATCAGCTGGCCGGCCGCGAGTTGTATCGTTGGTATACCCTGACCCAAGACGGCCTGCCCGTACGCGCGAGTGATGGACTGCAGGTGACGCCTGATGCCTCTATGCATACCCCGTTATCGCTTGAATGGGTAGTTGTTTGCGGTGGGGTAGGACCGCAACACAGCGTTACCCGCGAGCACATACGCTGGCTGCAGTCGCAGTCGCGCCAATTGAAACGATTAGGTTCAGTATGTACGGGCAGTTGGGCGCTAGGGCAGGCAGGGTTGCTTGATCACTATCAAACCAGCGTGCACTGGGAGTGCCTGGCCTCCATGCAGGAAGCTTTCCCCAACGTCATTCTGACGCCGCACCTGTTCTCTATTGATCGTGATCGATTCACCGCCTCTGGCGGCACTGCACCGCTGGATATGATGCTTAATCTGATTGCCCACGACCATGGACGTGAGCTTTCGGCAGGCATCTCCGAGATGTTTATCTACGAGCGTGTGCGCAACGAGCAAGACCAGCAGCGAGTGCCTCTGAAACATGTACTGGGCACTACCCAACCGAAGCTGTTGGAAATCGTCGCTTTAATGGAAGCTAACATTGAAGAGCCAATTGAACTCGACGAACTAGCGAGTTATGTCAGCGTTTCCCGCCGTCAGCTAGAGCGGCTATTTCAACGCTACCTGCTTTGTTCCCCATCGCGCTACTACCTCAAATTACGCTTAGTCCGCGCTCGACAATTGCTCAAGCAAACGCCGCTTTCGATCATCGAAATTGCATCGGTATGCGGCTTTGTCTCTACGCCCCACTTTTCTAAGTGTTACCGCGAATACTTTGGAGTACCACCAAGAAATGAGCGCCTGGGTGGATTGGACCGCCAGGGGAGCGGCAGTAATGCGCCATCGTTAATCAAGCGATGGGGGGGCGAGCCATATAAAAACGAACCTCCTTCAAGTGCCCAACAAGCGCTTGCCTGTGCTCAGGGGGAGCCTACGTTTGCCAGCGTGCAGCTATTAAACTAATACCGCTAAACGCACTAATTGAAACGCGCTTCCCAGCTTCGGGGAGCGTTTTTTATGATCACAACTGACTAGTTAAATCTCACCCCACTGCGAAGTTTGCAGGAGCATGAGTAATGGTCGTATTCACGAAACAATGACGCTTTTGGAATTTCCACCGTCGTTTCCAAGAGCAGTCCAATCCAACGTCAGCGCTATGCTCGCTACATTAACCAATGTTGGAGCTTAGCTATGACCCCCTCTGAACTGCACAATGACGCCATCGTCATTGATGGTCTGATCATCGCCAAATGGAATCGCGAACTGCTTGAAGACATGCGCCGCGGCGGCCTTACCGCTGCCAACTGCACCGTTTCAGTGTGGGAGGGGTTTCAGGCCACGGTCGATAATATTGTCAAGTCCAACCAGCTGATGGCGGAGTGTAGCGATCTGGTGCGTCCTGTTCGCACCACCGATGATATCACTCGGGCGAAGGAAGAGGGCAAAACCGGGATCATCTTCGGCTTCCAGAATGCACACGCCTTTGAAGACCAAATTGGCTATGTAGAGATCTTCAAGCAGCTGGGCGTGGGCATCGTACAGATGTGCTACAACACCCAGAATCTGGTGGGTACCGGCTGCTACGAGCGGGATGGCGGTCTATCCGGCTTTGGCCGTGAAATCGTCGCCGAGATGAACCGCGTCGGCATCATGTGCGACCTCTCTCACGTCGGTGCCAAGACATCCGAAGAGGTGATTCTCGAATCCAAAAAGCCGGTCTGCTACTCCCACTGCCTGCCCTCCGGTCTCAAAGAGCACCCGCGTAATAAATCCGATCAAGAGCTCAAGTTCATTGCCGATCATGGCGGTTTCGTGGGCGTCACCATGTTTGCACCGTTCCTCAAAAAGGGCATCGACTCGACCATCGAAGACTACTGCGAAGCGATCGAGTACGTCATGAATATCGTCGGTGAGGACGCCATCGGTATCGGTACCGATTTCACCCAGGGGCACGGCCAAGAGTTCTTCGAGTGGCTGACCCATGACAAGGGCTACGCCCGTCGCCTGACCGATTTTGGCAAGATCATCAATCCCAAAGGAATCCGCACCATTGGGGAGTTCCCCAACCTCACCGAGGCACTTCTCAAACGTGGCATGAGTGAGACCCAGGTGCGCAAGATCATGGGCGAGAACTGGGTGCGCGTGCTTAAGGATGTGTGGGGCGCCTGACTAAGAGCAGGCGGCTGTCTCCGAAGTGAGGGGCGCCGGGAGCATGCCGTAGAGGAGGTCCGACGCCAGGGATGGCGTCGGTAGCGTCCAAGGATGGATTCATAGCGCCTCCTCGTAGGCATGCTCCCGGGGTAGCCCCGTCGACAACCTGACATAACAACGATCCGAGGAATACAACCGTGACCAAACTGGCCCCCGCACTGCCCATCGAAGTGGATAGCGAAACCGGCGTCTGGACGAGCGATGCCCTGCCTATGCTCTATGTGCCGCGACACTTCTTTATTAACAACCATGTGGCGGTAGAGGAGGCGCTAGGTGTCGAGAAGTACGCTGAAATTCTCTACCACGCTGGCTACAAGAGCGCCTGGCACTGGTGCGAGAAAGAGGCCGAATGCCATGGGCTCGAGGGCGTGGACGTTTTTGAACACTATATGTTGCGCCTCTCCCAGCGTGGCTGGGGGCTCTTTATTACGGAGCAGATCGATCTTGATGCCGGTACAGCAAGAGTACGGCTAGAGCACAGCGCCTTCGTTTACCAGTTGGGCAAGGTAGGCCGTAAGGTTGAATACATGTTCACCGGCTGGTTTGCCGGTGCCATGGACCAAATCCTCGCTGCACGCGGAAGTTCACTGCGTACCGTTGCTGAGCAGACGCAAAGTGCCGCCGAACACGGCTGTGATGTAGGCATCTTTACTGTCCAGCCGATGACCGACACTGCCCGCTAACCTGGGGTCGAGGAGAGACAAACATGGCATTCGACGCAATTTTCGAGCCGATACAGATTGGCAAATTGACCATCCGCAATCGTGTGGTCAGTACCGCTCACGCTGAGGTGCATGCCACTGACGGAGGCATGACCACTGAGCGCTACGTTAGGTATTACGAAGAGAAGTCTAAGGGCGGCTGTGGGCTATGTATCTGTGGTGGCTCTTCGGTGGTTTCCATCGATAGCCCTCAGGGCTGGTGGAGCTCAGTAAACCTGTCTACTGATCGCATTATTCCACACTTTCAGAATTTGGCCGATGCCGTGCATAAGCATGGCGGCAAGATCATGATCCAGATTACCCATATGGGGCGCCGCTCCCGCTGGGACGGTTTCGACTGGTCGACCCTGGTATCACCCTCCGGTATCCGTGAGCCGGTGCACCGCTCGACCTGTAAGACCATTGAGGAAGAAGAGATCTGGCGTATTGTCGGCGACTTTGCCCAGGCCGCTCGCCGGGCAAAGGAAGGGGGCCTCGACGGTGTTGAGCTCTCTGCCGTGCACCAGCATTTGATCGATCAGTTCTGGAGCCCACGGGTCAACAAGCGTGAGGACGAGTGGGGCGGCAGCTTCGAGAACCGTATGCGCTTCGGTATGGAAGTGCTTAAAGCCGTACGTGCTGAAGTGGGCGACGACTTCTGCGTCGGCATGCGCATTTGCGGTGACGAGTTCCACCCGGATGGTCTTTCTCACGATGATATGAAGCAGATCGCCGCCTACTACGATGCCACCGGCATGGTGGATTTCTTCGGCGTTATCGGTTCTGGCTGCGACACTCACAACACCCTCGCCAACGTTATCCCTAATATGTCTTACCCGCCGGAGCCTTTCCTACACTTGGCGGCGGGGATCAAGGAAGTGGTGAACGTACCGGTGATCCACGCCCAGAACATTAAGGATCCCAATCAGGCCCAGCGTATCCTCGAAGGGGGCTACGTAGACTTGGTGGGCATGACCCGGGCACATATTGCCGACCCTCACCTGATCGCCAAGATCAAGATGGGCCAGATCGATCAGATCAAGCAGTGCGTGGGCGCTAACTACTGCATCGACCGCCAGTACCAGGGTCTGGACGTGCTGTGTATTCAAAACGCCGCGACGTCACGGGAGTACATGGGGCTGCCGCATATCATCGAGAAGACCGAAGGCGCCAAACGCAAAGTCGTCGTAGTAGGCGGTGGCCCCGGCGGTATGGAGGCAGCGCGGGTAGCCGCCGAGCGCGGTCACGATGTCACTCTGTTTGAGGCTGCTGACGCCTTGGGCGGACAGATCACGATTGCCGCCCAAGCGCCCCAGCGTGATCAGATCGCCGGTATCACCCGCTGGTACCAGCTGGAGCTGGCGCGTCTTAAAGTCGATCTGCGTCTGGGTACTCGCGCCGATGAGGAAACGCTGCTCGATCTGCGCCCGGATATCGTGGTGCTTGCTACCGGTGGCCAGCCCTTCCTTAGCCAGCACCCCGAGTGGGGCTACTCGGAGAATACCGAGGAGAGCCTGGTGGTCAGCACCTGGGATATTCTCTCAGGCAAAGTGGCGCCAGGTAAAAACGTGTTGATTTATGACGCCATCTGCGAATTCTCCGGCGTCTCGGCGGCGGATTTTCTCGCCGACAAGGGCGCCAAGGTAGAGATCGTCACCGACGATATCAAGCCCGGCGCGGCGGTGGGCGGCACCACCTTCCCCACCTACTACCGCAGCCTCTACGAGAAGGAGGTGATCATGTCCTCCGACCTGATGCTGCATAAGGTTTACCGCGAGGGCGATGGCCTAGTGGCGGTGCTTGAAAATGAGTACACCGGTGCTTTGGAAGAGCGTGTGGTGGATCAGGTCGTGGTCGAGAACGGCGTACGCCCTGATGAGGCGCTTTACTACGCCCTCAAAGAGCAGTCCCGCAATAAAGGGCAGGTGGATCTGGAGGCGCTCTACGCCATTCAGCCTCAGCCGAGCCTGAACGAAGAAGGAGATGGCTTCCTGCTCTTCCGTCTGGGCGACTGCACGGCACCGCGCAACACCCATGCGGCCATCTACGATGCTTTGCGAATCTGCAAGGACTTTTGACCTGAGCGAGAGCCGGGGCGCCGGGGGGAGACCGTAGCGAGGGTCTTTTGACAGGGCCGTAAAACAGTTCCATACGTTTACGGCATTTCCGCCATCCATGGCGGTCAGATGGCAAAAGTAGCGCCCAAGGAGGGGTTACAGCGCCCTCGCGTAGGTCTTCCCCCGGAGCAGCGCCGCCGCCAAAGCCAATAGCAACAAAGATGAGGTGAGCACTATGCTCGAAACGCTCTTGCCGATACTGATTTTCACCGCTTTGGCCCTGGCGGTAATCGGCGCTGTACGCCGTATACGCCTGTGGCGCCAGGGGCGGCCCTCGCGGGTTAACCTGCTGAAGGGGCTGGTGGCACTGCCGCGCCGCTATTTGGTGGATCTGCACCATGTAGTGGGGCGTGACAAAATGATCTCCAACACCCACGTGGCCACCGCCGGTGGCTTCGTGGCAGCCGCCATGCTGATGATTTTGGTGCATGGCCTTGGTATCGCTAACCCATTGTTAGGCGGATTGTTGCTACTGGCTAGCGCCTCCATGTTTGTCGGCAGCCTCTTCGTGGCGCGCCGCCGCATTAATCCGCCCGCTAGGCTCTCCAAGGGCCCATGGATGCGCCTGCCGAAGAGTTTGATGGCGTTTTCGCTAGGCGTTTTCCTGATCACCCTGCCCAC
Organism: Halomonas sp.; assembly: GCF_011050415.1. Taxonomy (GTDB): domain Bacteria; phylum Pseudomonadota; class Gammaproteobacteria; order Pseudomonadales; family Halomonadaceae; genus Vreelandella. Next base: position 143,443 of record NZ_DRFS01000012.1, on the reverse strand, counting down.
GGTGGGTCTGCTGCCCGAAGGTTTGCTTGAAGGCAGTGGTGGCTGGCTCCTGGCGCTGGTGCTGGCGGGGGTTGTGGCCTGGGGCCTGGGGGAAATGTTTTTTGGCATGACCTGGGGCGGGCCCATGAAGCACGCCTTCGCCGGTGCCTTGCATCTGGCTTTCCATCGCCGCGCCGAGCGCTTCTCAACGAAAAAAGGCGGCACTGGCCGCTCAACGGGCCTCAAGGCACTGAATCTGGAGGATGAGACGGCTCCCCTGGGCGTGGAAAAGCCCGCTGACTTTACCTGGAACCAGCTGCTGGGCTTTGATGCCTGTGTGCAGTGCGGCCGCTGCGAGGCGGTGTGCCCGGCCTTTGCCGCCGGTCAGCCGCTCAACCCCAAGAAGCTAATCCAGGATATGGTAGTGGGCATGGCCGGGGGCAGTGATGCTGCTTATGCCGGTTCACCCTACCCCGGTAAGCCAGTAGGTGAACACGCTGGCTCGCCCCATGGGCCTATTGTGGCTCTGGAAGGGAAAACCTTGGTCGACGCCGAGACCCTATGGTCCTGTACCACCTGCCGCGCCTGTGTCGAAGAGTGCCCGATGATGATCGAGCACGTGGATGCGATTGTCGATATGCGCCGCCACCTGACGCTTGAGCGCGGTAAAACGCCCAACAAAGGCGCCGAAGTGCTCGACAATCTGATCGCCACCGACAACCCCGGTGGTTTCGATCCTGGCTCGCGGCTCAACTGGGCGGCGGATCTTAACCTACCGCTCATGGCAGATCTTAAGCAGGTCGACGTGTTGCTATGGCTGGGGGATGGCGCCTTTGATATGCGTAACCAGCGCACTCTGCGGGCGCTAGTTAAAGTGCTGCGAGCCGCCGAGGTAGACTTTGCTGTGTTAGGGAATGAAGAGCGAGACAGTGGCGATGTGGCGCGGCGCCTGGGCGATGAAGCGACGTTCCAGTCTCTGGCGAAGCGCAATATTGCTACCCTGGCCAAGTATCGTTTTCTGCAGATTGTTACCTGCGACCCCCACAGCTTTCATGTGCTGAGCAATGAGTACGGCGACTTTCTTCAAGAAGGGCAGGGCGGCCCCGATTTCAATGCCAACTACAAGGTGCGCCACCACAGCACCTTTATTGCCGAACTGTATGACGCCGGTCGGCTGACCTTTGCCCCTTGGAAAGGCGGCAGCGTCACCTATCACGACCCCTGTTACCTGGGCCGCTACAACGGCGAATACGAGGCACCGCGGCGAGTGCTGAAGGCGCTGGGCATAGAGGTCAAGGAGATGGAGCGCTCCGGTTTCCGCTCACGCTGCTGCGGTGGTGGCGGTGGGGCACCGATTACCGATATTCCCGGCGAGCGCAGAATTCCCGATATGCGCATGAATGACGTTAAGGAAAGCGGCGCCGAGCTGGTCGCGGTTGGCTGTCCGCAGTGCACTGCCATGCTGGAAGGCGTGGTGGATGCCAGCGCCAAGGTGCGCGATATCGCCGAGCTGGTGGCGGATGCTCTGGTAGAGTGCCCCGTGGGTAATGCATCTGGCGAATCCCGCAGGCCCGCTGCAACAACGACTGCTGAGGAGGTGATCGTATGAGTGAGACTATTCGTCGCGACCCGCGTCGCGAGTGGATTGCCCGCAACCGCCTGCACCCCGAGCACGCCAGAGTGATCGCCGCCCTTGGTGGAAACGGGGGCGGCGCTGTTGCCATCAGCGAATGGCTGGGACCTAACGGCGTGGTGCGCAGGAACCCTCGCGCCATTGGCTTTATTGGCCCCAATGGCATCAAGCGAATTGACCGCAGTGGCCTCCAGCAAGGCGGGCAGCCCACTGCGACAACCACGGCGGCTCGCGATAGCCGTCGCACGGTAGTGATTGATCAACCTGCTTTCCTGGTGGCCGTGGTGCCCGATATGACTGGCGGGCGTCTCTCCTCTCATGACAAGGATCTGCTGGGGCTGGCCCGGCGTGTGGCAGATGCCGACGTCGAACGTCCTGGCGCCGTGGTGGCGATCCTGTTTGGTGAGTATAAGGGCGAGGGGGGCGGCGAGCTTAAGGAGCAAGCGCTGGGCGAAGCTGGCATTGATCGCGTCGTGCATTTTGATGATGAGTTTTACGCGGGGTTTGCTCCTGAAGCGCGCCTGGCGGCTTTGAGCGCCGTCGAGCGGGAGATGACGCCGCGCTGCTGGTTGCTGCCTGACTCACCCCTTGGCGGGGCTGATCTGGGGCGGCGTCTGGCCGTGCGCTTGGGCGAGCGAGCTGCCACGGGCGTATGGCAGATTGAGGCTGACAATAAGGCGCCGATGGGCTGGCGCTGTACCGCTCGTGGTGGCGGCGGTAGCCTGGATATTCAACGCCCGCTGCCGCGGGTTGCGCTGGCGTTGGCCGAGTGCGCCGAGCCGGTGGATGAGACGCGTCACGCAGCCGAACAGCTGACCCTGTCGGCATCAATTCCTGCCACACTGTCGCGTATAGAAGACCTGGGACAGGTGGCGGTGGATCCCGCTGGGGTAGCGCTGGCCGAGGCCGAGTTTATCCTCTCCGGCGGCAACGGCGTTAAACAGTGGGACGCCTTCCACCACGCCGCGAAAGTGCTCGGTGCTACCGAAGGGGCGTCGCGTGTCGCGGTGGACGACGGCTTTATGGCCCGTGATCGTCAGGTCGGGGCGACGGGTACCTGGGTGACCGCCCGGGTGTATATGGCAGTAGGTATTTCAGGTGCCATTCAGCACCTGCAGGGTATTCAGCGCTGCGACAAGGTGGTGGCGATCAATCTTGATCCTGGCTGCGATATGGTCAAGCGGGCTGATCTCGCAGTGATTGGCGATGCCGGTAATATCCTCGCCGCGCTGGTGGCACGGATCGAGCAATATCGGGAACAGCAGCAGGAGAAGCGCAATGCCGCATAACGCCAATCCATTGAGTAAAATGGAGCTCAGCGTTGCCGTCCTGGTATCTGTGGGGCGCCATCCGTTGACCGCACGTGCTCGGCGCGCTGACCATGATGCCCGTGCGGTGGAAATGGCGTTGTCCTTAGGTAATGCCAACGTTCAACTCATTCACGCTGGCGACAATGGTGCTCCTAGCGAAGAGGCCCTACGTAGCTACCTGGGCATGGGGCTTGGAGAGATTAGCCTGATCAAACAATCGTTGGGGGCGGATGTCCTCCCAGCATTAGCCGCCTGGCTGCGTGACGCTGCCCCACATCTGGTGCTAACGGGAACTCGCGCCGAGACAGGAGAGGGTTCAGGGCTGGTACCCTATATGCTGGCTGAAATACTGGGCTGGCCGGTTATCAGTGGGCTCGCCCAGGTGGAAAGCATTGAAGGAGGCATCGCTACGGTGTTGCAGGCTTTGCCACGTGGTAAGCGCCGCCGCCTGCGGATACGTCTACCAGCCATTGCGACGGTGGATAGTAGTGCGCCAGTTGCACGCCAGAACGCATTTGGTCCGGCCCGGCGCGGTGAGTTTGCTACTCGTACGTGTGCCAGCGCGATTGATGAACTACAAGCGCAGTGGAGTGAACAACCCGCGCGTAAACGACCTAAACGGCTCAAAATCGTCAAATCAGCTTCAGCGCGGGACCGTTTTAAGGCCGCGGCCGCCAAGGCCGATAGTGGCGGTGGTCAACTGCTTAGCGATGTGACACCCGAGCAGGGCGCCGAGGCGATTTTTACACTACTCAAAGGAGAAGATGTGCTGGGCTGATATCAAGCCAGCTAAGTTAGCTCGTTTTCCCTTCATCAATAAATGCATGCTGAGTCTTTATCTAAATTCAATAACACTGGGACGGCAATGACTAAACCCAATATTTTGGTGCTAATGGCCGATCAGGTTAACGGTACGCTGTTTGACGACGGGCCCGCAGACTTTCTGCACATGCCACACCTGAAAGCATTGGCCAAACGTTCGGTGCGCTTTCGCAATGCCTATACCCCAAGCTATCTGTGCGCACCTGGTCGTGCCGCATTTATGTCGGGTCAGCTTCCTTCGCGCACCGGTGTCTACGACAATGCCGCCGAGTTCCCCTCAAGTATTCCGACGTGGGCACACCATCTACGCCGCGCCGGTTACCACACCTGCCTATCAGGCAAAATGCATTACGTCGGCCCGGACCAGTTGCACGGCTTTGAGTCGCGCCTGACCACCGATGTCTATCCGGCTGACTTTGGCTGGACGCCTGACTACCGTAAACCCGGTGAGCGCATTGATTGGTGGTACCACAACCTTGGCTCGATCACCGGTGCTGGTGTGGCTGAAATCAGTAATCAGATGGAGTATGACGACGAAGTCGCCTTCCACGCTGAACAGAAACTCTATGACCTTGCGCGCGGTCACGATGATCGACCCTGGGCGTTGTGCGTGAGCTTTACTCATCCACACGATCCTTACGTGGCACGGCGTAAATACTGGGATCTCTACAACGACTGCGATCACCTTGAGCCGGCAGTGAGCGAGATTGCTTACCACCAGCAGGATGCGCACTCGCAGCGCATCTTCAACGCAAACGATTATACCAAGTTCGCTATTCAGCCCGAGAATATCCGCCGCGCACGCCAGGGCTATTTCGCCAACCTTTCCTATATCGATGACAAAGTGGGCGGCATCCTCGATGTGCTTGAGCGCACCCGTATGCTGGACAATACGATTATTCTATTCGTTTCTGATCATGGCGATATGCTGGGCGAGCGCGGACTGTGGTTTAAAATGAGTCCCTACGAGGGTTCATCAAGGGTGCCTTTGATGATCAGTGCACCGGGGATCGAACCGCGCCGGGTTGATGATCCCGTGTCGGCGATGGATGTTAATGCCACGCTGGCCGACCTGGTGGGTATCGACCTTAGCGCGATCGAACCTTGGAGCGACGGTGAGTCGCTACTGCCGCTTATGCAGGGGGGCAGCCGCGAGACTCCGGTTTACATGGAGTACGCCGCCGAGGGCAGCTATGCGCCGCTGGTGACTATCCGTCAGGGGCGCTATAAGTTTAACCACTGCGAGCTCGATCCACCGCAGCTGTTTAATCTCGCAGAGGACCCGCACGAGCTTAACAATCTGGCCGAGGATCCAGCGCATGCAGCACTACTCCTTGAGTTTCAGCAGCACTGCCGGGAGCGCTGGGACATGGCACGCTTCGATGCCAACGTGCGCGAGAGCCAGGCGCGCCGACTGATCGTCTACGAAGCGCTGCGCAATGGTGCCTACTATCCTTGGGATTACCAGCCGTTGCAGGTGGCTTCGGAGCGCTACATGCGCAACCATATGGATCTCAACGTAGTCGAAGAGAATCAACGCTTTCCCCGTGGAGAGTAAATGGAGAGTAAGCAGCGATAACAGCTCGACAGCTACTTACGCAAACCCCATCACGTCTCTAATCACCGTTTAAGCCCGCTTCCATGCGGGCTTTCTGTTTATTGGCTATTTGACGATAAAGCCTGGGTAAAGCTGCAGACGCTGCCTTTCAAGGCGCAATCCTAGCCAGGCATGCAGTACCAGTACCAGGATAACCACACCGCCGCCAATCAGCGTCGAGGTCGTGGGGGGCGGCGTGGTGATCCTGGCTGGCAAAAAGAAAAACGCTCGCCGAGTAGGCGAGCGGTGTGTAGAGAAAGCTGATTAACTAGCTATTTTGGGCATCGCGTTGATCTGCTGCCACTCCTGGTGAAGTCCCTTATAAAGACTGAAACACATCAGCAAGAGTACCAGCGTAAAGGGCAGCCCCGTGGCCACCGCGCCGGCCTGAAGCGCGTTAAGTGCCGTGCTTCCCCCACCGTACAGCAGCACGCCAGCAATCACCCCTTCAAGCGTTGCCCAGAATACCCGCTGACCCTTGGGCGCATCGGTCTTGCCGCCGGCGGTGATGTTATCGATCACCAGCGAGCCGGAGTCGGATGAGGTAATGAAGAACACTAGCACCAGAATAATCGCCAGCGTTGACGTGATGCTGGTCAAGGGCAACTGCTCCAGCATATGGAACATGGCAAGTGAGACGTCGCTAATACCGTTAGCCAGCTCGCCCACACTATTGGCAGCCTGGTAAAGCGCCGTGCCGCCAAAGGCGCTCATCCATACCAGCGTGACCAGCGTGGGTACCAATAGTACGGCGATCAGAAACTCACGTACCGTGCGCCCCCGGGATACGCGGGCAATAAACATACCCACGAATGGTGACCAGGAGATCCACCACGCCCAGTAAAAGATGGTCCAGCCGTGATACCAGATGTCATCATCACGGCCAATCCAGTTCGACAGCGGGAGCAGGTGGCTGGCGTAGTCCAGCGCCGTGGTGCCAATCCCCGTCAGAATCATCAGGGTCGGCCCTGCTACGATAACGAAAAGCAGCAGCGCCGCCGCGATGACCATATTGATGTTCGAGAACAGCTTGACGCCCCCGTCGATACCCCGCCAGACCGAGAACAGCGCAACTACCGTGACCACCACAATGATCGCCAGCTGGGTGCCAATGGTATTAGGGATGTCGAATAAATAAGCGAGGCCGCCAGCCGCCTGGGTAGCGCCAAAACCAAGCGAGGTGGCCAGACCAAATATGGTGGCCAGCACGGCAAGAATATCGATGATATGACCGGCCCAGCCCCGGGTTCGCTCGCCCAGGATGGGGTAGAAGGCGGAGCGAAGCGTCAGCGGCAGGCCCTTGTTATAGGAAAAAAATGCCAGCGAGAGTGCCACCACGCCGTAGATCGCCCAGGGGTGAAGTCCCCAGTGGAACATGGTCGCCCCCATGGCAGCGCTGGCGCCCTCCGGCGTGCCTGCGGGTGCATTCAGGGGCGTCCCATACCAGTCAGTGTAGTAGGCCACCGGTTCGGCAACGCTCCAGAACATCAAACCGATACCCATGCCCGCCGCAAACAGCATGGCGAACCAGGAGGTGCGGGTATATTCCGGCTTCGCATCTTTGCCGCCGAGACGAATCCGCCCGAGTGGCAAGCAGATCAGAACGAGACAAAACACCACAAAAACATTGCCAGCAATCATAAATAGCCAGTCGAAATATTCAATTGACCAGTTCTTGGCAAGCCCCAGGTGAGTATTAGCAGCATCTGGATAGACCAGCGCATAGATAATAAACAGCAGGATGGCTAGAGCGGAAAGCGGAAAGACGGGGTTATGAAAGTCCAACCCCATGATCTGAGTATTGTCCTGTCCGGGCGACAGAACCGGGTCGTCGTCGTTATTCATAAGGTTTCCTTGGAGGCTCTTGTTAGGTGTCGGATATGCGTCACCATTGCCGACGCTATGGATTGTTGGCCCTGTTTTGGAGGAGGAGTATCTTGAAAGCGACCTCCATCTATTCGTCTTGACTAGGCTGTCTTGAATAGATACGTGAATGCCTTTTTGGGGTAAGTCTTATGGCGGGGAGGGGCTAGGGTGGGGTAGTGCAATCAACCATGCAGACCACAACAATAAGTCACAGGAGCCAGCCATGAACGCAGCCAACCGCGGAGTAGTCTACAAGGGGCCGGGCGAGGTCGCCGTCGAGTCCATCGCTTATCCTGAACTCGCCATCGGTAATCGCAAGTGCGATCACGGCGTGATTCTCAAGGTAGTCACCACTAATATTTGTGGCAGCGACCAGCATATGGTGCGGGGCCGTACTACTGCACCGTCCGGCCTGGTACTCGGCCACGAAATCACCGGTTTGGTAGTTGAGTGCGGCCGCGACGTCGAATTTATCCAGCAGGGTGATCTGGTCTCGGTGCCGTTCAATATTGCTTGTGGTCGCTGCCGTAATTGTAAAGAAGGCCGTACCGGCATCTGCCTTAACGTCAATCCAGCCCGTCCTGGCGCCGCCTATGGCTATGTGGATATGGGCGGCTGGGTCGGTGGTCAGACCGAATATGTGATGGTTCCTTATGCGGACTTTAACCTGCTGAAGTTCCCAGATACTGATCAGGCCATGGAGAAGATCAAGGATCTGACCCTACTTTCCGATATTTTCCCCACTGGCTTTCACGGCTGCGTAACTGCCGGTGTCGGCCCCGGCAGTACTGTCTATATTGCCGGTGCTGGCCCGGTTGGATTGGCGGCAGCAGTGTCTGCTCAACTGCTAGGCGCCGCCTGCGTGATCGTTGGCGATATGGTCGAAGAGCGTTTGGCCCAGGCCCGCAGCTTTGGCTGCGAGACCATCGACTTGACCCAGGACGGCGATATGGCCGATAAGATTGAGGTTATTCTCGGCGAGCGTGAAGTCGATGCCTTTGTCGACTGCGTCGGCTTCGAAGCTCACGCCTGTGGCTGTAACCATGGTAAAGAAGCGCCTGCAACGGTGCTCAATTCGGCGATGTCGCTGACGCGTGCCGGTGGGCAAATAGGCATTCCGGGGCTGTACGTAACGGAAGATCCAGGTGCTGCTGACGAAGCTGCCAAGCAGGGAGCTTTAAGCATGCGATTCGGCCTCGGCTGGGCCAAATCCCATAGCTTCCACACCGGTCAGTGCCCTGTGATGAAGTACCACCGCCCACTAATGCAGGCGATTTTGTTTGGTAAGGTTAAAATCGCCGATGCAGTCAATGTTCAAATGATTACCCTGGATCAGGCACCCCAGGGCTACGCCGACTTCGATGGCGGTGCGGCTAAGAAATTTGTCATTGACCCCCATGGCAGCGTTGCTGCTTAACGTCGCTACTTAAAACGCCTACCTGCCTGATGGCGAGGCCTTGCGAGATAAGCGGAATAAATAGATAGTTTGTAAATAGCTAGCTCGTAAATGGACTGCTCGACCCTAGACGGCGCCCCGCGGGGTGCCGTCTTTGTTCATTCGGCATAACGCTGATCAAGATAATAATGAGTAACCCATGACCGTCCAGACCGTAATTCCCAAGCGCCGCTTCCGCGGCAAGCCCCGCGGCCGTGAACTCGACCCCCGTCTTCTTGAGGAGTTGCGTGAGCTGCTGGGTGACGAACGCCAGGACGCCACGCTGCGCCGTCGCGACCTACTAATTGAACATCTGCATGCCATTCACGATAACCGCGGGCATCTGCTGCTGGCGGATCTGCGTGCCCTGGCGGCTTATATGAACCTGCCCATGGCGGCAGTCTACGAGACCGCCACTTTCTATGCTCACTTCGATGTCGTTCATGATGACCAGTTGCCGCCGCCCGCGGTGACCATTCGCGTCTGTGACTCCCTAACCTGCCAATTGGCCGGTGCTGAGGCGCTTAAGGCACAGCTGGAAGCGAATATGGATATCGAGCAGGTGCGGGTGCTGCGTGCCCCCTGCATGGGGCGCTGTGATATGGCGCCGGTAGTGGAGGTGGGGCATCATCATGTGCTGCTCGCCACCCAGGCGCGTATTGCATCGGTGATCGAGGAGGGAGACTTTCACCCCGCCGCCGTGAACTGGCAGCGACTTGACGACTATCGTAGCGAGGGTGGCCTGGCACTGCTGCAAGCCTGCCATAGCGGCGATGTCACGGTAGAAGCGCTCATTGAGGCGATGCAGCAGGCTAATCTGCGTGGCCTGGGCGGCGCGGGCTTTCCCACCTTCAAGAAATGGACGTTCGTGCGTCAGGAAGCTGGCCCACGCTACTGCGCGATCAACGCCGACGAGGGCGAACCGGGTACCTTTAAAGATCGCTACTACCTGGAGCGTTCGCCGCACCAATTTCTTGAAGGTGCATTGGTCAGTGCCTGGGCGATAGACGCCGAGGCGCTGTATATCTATTTGCGCGATGAGTATCCTGCGTTACACGGCGTACTGCGCGAGGCCATTGGCGAACTTGAAGCGGCTGGCCTGGTCGCGCCGGGATATATCGTGCTGCGCCGTGGCGCAGGCGCTTATATCTGCGGCGAAGAGTCGGCAATGATCGAGTCGCTGGAAGGCAAACCAGGCAAACCCCGCCATCGCCCACCGTTTGTAGCTCAGAAAGGGCTCTTTGACCGCCCAACGCTGGTCAACAATGTTGAAACCGTCTACTGGATCCCCATGATCTGGCAGCGCGGCGCTGAGGCTTTCTCCAGCCAGGGCCGCTATGGCCGCGTGGGGTTGCGCAGCTTCTCGGTCTCGGGTCGGGTCAAACGCCCTGGCGTCTATCTGGCGCCAGCAGGGATCACCCTCAACGAATTGATTGCCGAGTATTGCGGCGGCATGGCCGATGGCCACCGCCTGGGGGCCTATTTGCCCGGTGGCGCCTCGGGTGGCATTCTGCCCGCTACCAAGGCCGATATCCCCCTCGATTTCGACACTCTCCAGGAGCACGGCTGTTTTATTGGTTCGGCCGCTGTGATCGTCCTCTCCGATCAGGACAATCTGCAGGGGGTCGCTACCAATCTGCTGGCCTTCTTTGCCGATGAGTCCTGTGGTCAATGCACGCCCTGCCGGGTGGGTACGGAAAAAATGCTCACGCTGCTCGAGCGGAACGAATGGGACGCCGAACTGATGACCCAGCTCTCCCAGGTGATGATAGACGCCTCGATTTGTGGGCTCGGTCAGGCGGCGCCTAACCCCGTATTGGGCTTGCTCAAGGATTTCCGCGGCGAACTTGCCGCCCAGAACGTAATCGTCAAGGGGTAGGGGGATGAACATGAGCATGAGTGAACAAAACCCAGGCGCAAGCTTTACCCTGACGCTGGATGGCGTAGAGGTAAATGCAACCCCCGGTGAAAGTCTCTGGCAGGTGGCCAAGCGGGCCGGTGAGATCATTCCCCACCTCTGTTTCAAGGACACCAGCGGTTACCGGGCCGATGGCAACTGCCGCGCCTGTATGGTGGAAATCGAGGGCGAGCGTACCCTGGCCGCCAGCTGTTTGCGTCAGGCAGCCCCCGGTATGGTGGTCAAGAGCGCCAACTCCGAACGAGCACATACGGCCCGCAAGATGGTCATGGAGATGTTGCTGGTCGACCAGCCAGAGCGAGAAGAGAGTCCCGACCGCTCAAGTCACTTCTGGGCCATGGCCGACCAGTTGGCCATCGATGCCACTGAAGTTCGGCGCAAGCTGCCCAAGCGCAGCGATCGCGAGACGCCCACTGTGCACCATGTGGCGCCTCGAGCGAATAGCCTGAATCAAGACAACAGCCACTCTGCCATGGGTGTGAATCTTGACGCCTGCATCGAATGCAACATATGCGTGCGGGCGTGTCGCGAAGTGCAGGTCAACGACGTGATCGGCCTGGCGCATCGCGGTGCGGCGTCCAAGATCGTGTTTGATTTCGACGACCCCATGGGGGCTAGCACCTGCGTGGCCTGTGGCGAGTGCGTTCAGGCCTGCCCCACCGGCGCTCTAATGCCCGCTACTCTGGTTAATGAAGTGGGGTGCGGCGATTCTGCCGTGGCCGACCGTAAGGTCGACTCGGTATGCCCCTACTGCGGGGTGGGCTGTCAGCTCACCTACCACATCAAGAACGACGAGATCCTCTATGTGGAGGGTCGCGATGGCCCCTCTAACGAGAACCGACTGTGTGTCAAAGGTCGCTTCGGCTACGACTATCCGCGCCACCCCTCCCGGATCACCGCCCCGCTGATTCGTCGCGACGGTGTCGCCAAGGGGATCGATCCGGACTTCGACCCTGCCCAGCCCCTGACCCATTTCCGGGAGGCGAGCTGGGATGAAGCCCTGGAGATTGCCGCCAGTGGGCTTGTCGACCTTAAAGCGACCCATGGCCCTGACGCCCTGGCGGGGTTTGGCAGTGCCAAGTGCTCCAATGAAGAGGCGTGGTTGTTCCAGAAGCTGGTGCGTACCGGCTTCGGCTCCAACCATGTGGATCACTGCACCCGCCTGTGCCATGCAAGCTCGGTAGCGGCGCTGATGGAGTGCATTGGCTCAGGTTCGGTCACCGCCTCATTTATGCAGGCCAGTCAGGCCGATGTGGTGATTCTTACCGGCTGCAACCCCGCAGTAAACCATCCGGTGGCCGCCACCTTCTTTAAACAGGCCGCCAAGCGCGGTACCAAGATCTTGATTCTCGATCCGCGTGGTCAGGCGCTGGATGCCTATGCCCACCTGAGCGTGCGCTTTTCACCGGGCGCCGATGTGGCCCTGTTTAATGCCATCCTCAATGTGATCATCAGCGAAGAACTTTATGACACGGCCTATATTGCCGAGCATACCGAGGGCTTTGAGGCCCTTAAATTACACACGGTGGATATGACCCCCGAAGCGATGAGCGGCCTGTGCGGTGTTGAGCCCGAGACCATCCGTGAAGTGGCGAGGCTCTATGCCACCGCCGAGCGGGCGATGATTTTCTGGGGCATGGGCATTTCCCAGCACACCCACGGCACCGACAACGCCCGCTGTCTGATCTCGCTGGCTCTGGCCTGCGGCCAGACCGGGCGCCCCGGTACCGGCCTGCATCCGCTGCGCGGCCAGAACAATGTTCAGGGTGCTTCTGATGCTGGGCTGATCCCGATGGTGCTGCCGGACTACCAGCCGGTCAGCGATGCCCAGGTACGCAGTGCCTTCGAAGAGTTGTGGAACAGCAAGCTTGATCCCACGCCCGGTCTTACCGTGGTGGAAATCATGGATGCTATCACCGCAGGCACCATTCGCGGCATGTATATCCAGGGCGAAAACCCGGCGATGTCGGACCCGGATCTGGCCCACGCCCGGGCCGCTCTGGCCAAGCTGGAGCATCTGGTGGTGCAGGATCTGTTTGTCACTGAGACCGCCCAGTTCGCCGATGTCATTCTGCCTGCCTCCGCCTGGCCCGAGAAGGACGGCACCGTTACCAACACCAATCGCCAGGTGCAGATGGGGCGTGCGGCGCTGCCGCTGCCGGGCCAGGCCAAGCCGGACTGGTGGATCATTCAGGAGATAGCCAACCGCTTTGGTCTGGGCTGGAATTACCAGCATCCGCGGGATGTCTTCGCCGAGATGAAGCAAGGCATGGCCTCTCTCGACCATATTTCCTGGGAGCGTCTGGAGCGCGAGCAGTCGGTGACCTACCCCTGCCCAGCGGAGGACGCACCGGGGCAAGATGTGGTCTTCAGCGATGCTTTCCCCACCGTTAGTGGCCGGGCGAAGTTCGCGCCCACGCGCCCACTGCCACCGGATGAGCCGGTCGATAACGACTACCCAACGGTGCTGACTACCGGGCGTCAGTTAGAGCACTGGCATACCGGCTCCATGACCCGCCGTGCCAAAGTGCTCGATGAGTTGGAGCCGGAAGCTGTAGCGAGCCTGGCGCCCGCTGAGCTTATCCGGCTTGGCATGGTGCCGGGCGATGACCTGACGATCGCCACCCGGCGAGGCTCCATCACCCTTAAAGCGAGGGTGGATCCGGGGATGCCAGAGGGGATGGTGTTCGTGCCGTTCTGTTACGGGGAAGCAGCGGCGAACCTGTTAACCAACCCGGCGCTGGATCCTTACGGTAAAATCCCTGAGTTCAAGTATGCCGCTTGTCGTCTTGCGTCTGCTGGAAAAGAGCCATCCGATGGCGGAGCAATGGAGGTGGAAGACAGGATTTTGTATTAAAGGTCCTTAACCAACCTGAGCGCGTCGTAGATGGCTGCGTGGGTGTTGCGGGACTCGACGGCATCGCCGATCCGGAACAGCTGGAAGTGGCCATCCGGGTTGCGAATCGCGCCCTGGGGGGCGCCCACAATCAGGTCATCGTAGTTCACCTCTCCGCCGTTGCTGGAGTGCGGTTTGAGTTCGAAATAGATGTCGGCCATTGGCGTGATGCCGTAGTTGACCACCACCTGATCGATGCGCCGTTCGTGCTCAAGGTCCATGTAGTCGCTGGTGATCTTGGCCAGTAGCTCGCCACCATCGCGTGCCACGGACTTCAGCCGGTAGGTAGGGGTGAAGGTGACGTTGGGGCGCTGCAGGGCACGCATGTAGGGTACCAGGTTCATGGCCATGATCTCCGCCGAAAAGGTGCGATCCGGGGTCATTATCTCGAGCTCGGCGCCGCTGGCGGCGATGATTTCCGCTGCCTGCATGGCGGCATGGTCGCCGGCATCGTCGAATAGCAGCACCCGCTTGCCTGCTGCCACGTGGCCGGAGAGGATGTCCCAGCTGTTGACCACCAGCTCGCAGCCCACCGCAGGCTGGTCTTCCATGGGGTAGCCGCCGGTGGCCACGATCACCACATCGGGCTTTTCGGCGAGTACCTCCTCCGCTTCGGCCCAGACGTTGTAGCGGATCTCGACCCCCAGCGCTTCGCACTGTGCCAAGCGCCAGTCGATGATGCCCAGCATCTCGCGACGTCGCTCACTCTGGGCGGTGAGTCGCACCTGCCCGCCGGCATCGCTGGCGGCCTCCATCACTACCACCTGATGGCCCCGCTCGCCGGCGACTCGGGCGGCTTCCAGCCCTGCCGGGCCTGCACCGATGATCACCACCCGCCGTCGCTGTACCGCTTTGGGAATATTGTGGGGCATGCTGGTTTCGCGCCCAGTGGCGGCGTTGTGAATGCAGTAGGCGGCGCCGCCCTGATAGATGCGATCGAGGCAGTAGTTGGCACCGACGCAGGGGCGAATCTCCTCTTCGCGACCTTCGATAATCTTGCGCACGATATGCGGGTCGGCCATATGCGCGCGGGTCATGCCAATCATGTCGACCTTGCCCGAGGCGATGGCATGGCGGGCGGTGGCCACGTCCTGAATCTTGGCGCCATGGAAAGTGGGGAAGTCGACCTGGCGGCGTATTTCGCCGGCGAAATCCAGGTGCGGGGCGCTGGGCATGCCCTGGATGGGGATCACATCGGTGAGGCCCGCGTCGGTGTCGATATGCCCACGCACCACGTTGAGGAAGTCGACCAAGCCGCTGTCCTTGAGACGGTGAGAGATCGTCATGCCTTCTTCGGCAGTCAGCCCACCCGGCAGCATCTCGTCGCCGGTGTAGCGCACGCCGACGATGAATGCCTCACCAACCCGCTGGCGAATGGCGCGCAGCACATCGAAGGTGAAGCGCAGTCGGTTGTCGAGATCGCCACCGTAGGGCGCCTCGAGGGTGTTGGTCAGCGGCGACCAGAACTGATCCATCAGATGGCCGTAGGCCTGCAGCTCGATGCCATCCAGGCCAGCTGCTTGCATGCGCTCGGCGGCGTCGGCGTAGTCGCGGATCAGGCGTTCAATATCCCAATCCTCGACCTGCTTGGGAAAGGCGCGGTGGGAGGCCTCGCGACGATGAGATGGCGATACTGCTGGCAGCCAGTCGCCCTTGTCCCAACGGGTGCGCCGGCCCAGGTGGGTCAGTTGGATCATCACCGCGGTGCCGTGCTCATGGCAGGCGTCGGTGAGCTCTTTCATCCACGGCACCACTTCATCCTTGTAGGCCATGATGTTGTTGAATACGGGTGGGCTATCCTTGGACACCGCCGCCGATCCGGCGGTCATGGTTAGGCCTAGACCAGCCCTGGCGCGTTCGACGTGGTAAGCCCGATAGAGCGCCTTGGGCATCCCATCTTCAGGGTAAGCAGGCTCGTGGGATGTCATCATCAGCCTGTTTTTCAGGATCAAATGTTTAAGCTGAAAGGGCTGCAGCAGCGGATCATTAAGCATGGACAGGACGCCATTTTATTGTGTATTTGATAAATCTAGGCGTCTATGTTCACTGTTGTCAATATAATGTTCATCAATGTACATTTTTGATGCGAGCATATATTACCGCCATCACGGCGGTGCGATGGGTGGCGATCAACGATCAGGCTTGCTGTGGGCTAGTCGGTTCCGGCTGGAGAATATTCATGATGAGCATGGAAGCGTTGCAGCTCCCTTGAATCAGGCGGCTGGCCGGTGAATATCTCGACATAGGCCGGGATGCGCTGCATGCGCACTTCGAGTGTTTCCTGGGTGTTCATCGAGATATAGCCAATCTGGGTTAGGTAGATAGTGCGGCCACGCACGTTGGCCGCCAGCGGATCATAGCCGTATCGCTCGAACATCCGCGCCAGTGCTTCGATACGGGTGGCATCGGCAGCCTCGATTTCACTCACCACCGCTGCTGATTGTAGCGCCCAACTGCGCATGGCGAACTCTAGTTGGGAGTCGAACAATTGGGAGTTCAGCCAGCAGTCGAAGACATTGAGCATCGCCTCGATGATATTCTCGGCATAGGCTTCGGTCTGCTGCACCAATCCCAGGGTGTTTTTTTCACGCCAGCGTGCGATCAGTGCCTCCAACAGCGCTTCACGATCCTTGAAAAACCAGTAGAAGCTGGTGCGAGAAAGCTTTAGCCGCTTGGCCAGGGGAAGAATACGCACGCTATCGACGCCCGATTCGAGCAGCATCTCAAATGCCGCATCGAGCCAGACGTCTTGGGAGCCCTTGGTAGCGGGTGTATCGGTGGATGGCATCAGGCTCGTCCCTATGAATTTTATGGCAAAGTGTACACAGCTGTCTGTTATGTGTACACGTTGCCAGTTCCTATGGCTGAGCCCTCGGATGCTGCTTTTAAGTTGCAATACTCACCCTTGGGCTAAATGCAGCGTAGGTGCGTCGTAGCCTAAATTCTCAAGCATCCGCGCGGCGTACCAGTCGATAAAATCGATTACACCGAACTCATAGGTTTCAGAGTAAGGGCCGGGTTGGTAAGCCCTGGAGTTAATCCCGCGCTGATTCTCTTCGGCCAGTTGGCGATCCTGGTCGTTGGTCGCATCCCATACGCGGCGAAGCTGCTCAGGGTCGTAGTCAACGCCTTCCACGGCATCCTTGTGCACCAGCCACTTGGTGGTTACCACGGTTTGTTGCGGGCCAAGGGGAAGTACCCGGAACACCACCGCGTGGTCACCCATGAAGTGGTTCCATGAGTTGGGCAGATGCAGGATGCGTAGTGAGCCCATATCAGGGCTTGTTAAGCGACCCATCAGCTTATTGCAGCCGGGTTTACCGTCCATTGTCATGGAGACAATGCCGTCTAGCAGTGGCGTGCGGGTCAGGCGGTTACGCTGTCCAAGCCGCTTTAACTGGTAGGGAACCTGTTCCTTATCCCAATCGGCTTGTTTGCGCGCCACTAGCTCCTTATAAGCAGGTGTCGCACGGGGGTCGTCGGTGTCGTCAAACTCTTGCAATGAGTTAAGCAACTCCGGGTGCGCACCGTTGCAGTGATAGCACTCACGGTTGTTTTCGATCACCAGTTTCCAGTTGGCTTGTTCGATGATGCTGGACTCTACGGCGACCTTGACGTTATCCATCTGGTACGGCTCAAGATAGTGCTCAAGTGTTTCCAGAAAGTCATCAATCTCGGGCGGCTCGTCGCTCAGGTTGATAAACATAAAGCCACCGGCGGTGCGAACATTGATCGGTTTCAGCCCAAATTGATCGAGGTTGAAGTCGCTGCCCATATCGCTACCAGCAAATAGCAGCCGACCATCAAGCTCGTAGGTCCACTGGTGATAGGGACAAACAAGTTTTGCCACCTTGCCCTTATCCTTGGTGCAAAGGCGCGAGCCGCGGTGGCGGCAAACGTTATGAAACGCATGAATCGTGCCTTCACCACCGCGTACGATGACAATGGGATTATCACCAATATCCAGCGTGATGAAATTACCCTTGGTGGGGATTTCGCAGGTCATTCCCGCGAATAGCCACTCTTTCTCGAAAACCTCCTGCATATCGAGAGCGAACAGCCGGGCATCGTTATAAAACGGCTGGGGAAGCGAAAAGGTACGCGCCCTTGTTTGCAGCATCTGAGCCGTTACTTCACGAGCAGCGGTGAGCGGGTCATCCATCATATAAGAAACACTTTTTTGCATACCAGTATCCTCGTAAACCACCGCTTCCCTCTCAAGGGCCGCGCGTCAGCCGTTAGTCAAGATTGCTTGTCTTGTTGTTCTGGTGCGTAACCTGGCGTTTTATTCAAATGTGGCTTCAATCAGTGACAGATTGTGTTGCAGGCTAACCCCTGCCAATTATCTGCCCGCGACATAAGGTGACGTAGCGACGACTAAAAAAGAGCTTTCTAAACGATAAAGAGTGGCACGAGGTAAGTACGCGTCGCTGTCAGGTAAGTCGGTTAGCAGGCGCGTCCCCAAAATGCAGCTCAACGGTACTGGTCGTATAGCAAATACGACTCGGTGATGCATAGCGAGGAAGGCTGGTCAGGCAGAGGCGATAATGACAACTAATTTCTTCAATCCGGTCACGACCCAAACCTGGACCAATGGCCGCCATCAGGTACGTTGCGTTAAGGTGATCCAAGAAACCCAGGATGTACGTACCTTCTGTTTTATGGCCGAGCAGCCTGTGATGTTCTTCTTTAAGCCCGGTCAGTTTGTGACACTGGAGCTTGAGATTGATCATCAGCCGATCATGCGCTCCTATACGATTTCCAGTTCACCTTCTATCCCTTACAGCTTTTCCATCACCGTTAAACAAGTACCGGGGGGCAAGGTATCCAATTGGTTGCACGCCAATTTAAAGGTGGGTGACGAGCTAGTGGTGCACGGGCCGGTAGGCAATTTTAACTCCATCGATTATCCAGCCGACAAAGTGCTGCTGCTTTCTGGTGGCGTGGGCATTACGCCACTGATGTCTATGACGCGCTGGTTTTTTGATACCAATGCCGCTGTGGACGTTGAGTTTGTGCATAGCGCACGAGCTCCCCGCGATGTCATTTATCACCGTGAACTGGTGCATATGTTTTCGCGCATTCCTGAGTTCAAGCTGCATATCATTTGCGAGAGCAAGGAGGATATTGGTGAGGCCTGGGCCGGCTACCGCGGCTACCTTACCCAGCCGCTGTTCGAACTCATCGTTCCAGACTTTATGGAGAGGGAGATTTTTTGCTGCGGCCCCACCCCCTACATGAACGCCGTCAAAAATATTTTGCGTAGCAATAACTTCAATATGGAGCACTATCATGAGGAGTCCTTTGGCGCTACGCCGGTTGAGGTACGGGAAGATGTCCTTGAGCTGGCTGAACAGGCAGAGGTCGAAGCCGAAAATGTCGATACCAGCGACTTGTTTAGTATCGAATTTGCCTCTTCAGGAAAAAGTGTCCGCATCCAGCCAGGCGAAACAGTTCATGCGGCGGCTGCGAAGCTTGGTCTGCATATTCCCAAAGCCTGTGGTATGGGTATTTGCGGTACTTGCCGTGTAGAACTCAAATCGGGTGAGGTGGAGATGGAGCATAACGGCGGTATTACCGAGGAGGATGTTGAAGAAGGCTATATTCTGTCTTGCTGTAGTCGTCCCAAGGGGGATCTCATCGTTGATTTCTAGGCTTAAAAACTGCTTTTAATACAGCCAGTAAAACGCCCTTTATGGCTACTGCCGTAAAGGGCGTTTTGGTTTTATTGATAATAAATAAACATTCATTTTACGCACCTCTGACGGCTAATAATTATGAGTGCTCAATTGGCCTTGTCTGCTGAAACGGCGCTATTGCTGCTGCTTTTTCGGTACCTCCTATGAACCCGTCGGCTAAATGTTGCCGATGTCGCAAATGCATCGCGTGGTGACGTCGGCAAGCATCTTGGACCCAGAGCCCAACGATAGTATCGCGGTAACAACGCGTTGATCGTAACTTTGGTTGAAAGCGACCTTGGTTTATCAGCATTAAAGAGTATGTCGAGCACTTAATAACAAAGTGACGAATGAGGAGGCGGTAATGCTTCAGAATAATTTTTCCCCCAATGCCCGTTTGGCCAATTACGACAGTCTGCTTGCTGAAGCAATTGCTGAAGAAACAGTTCGCCAAGAAGCGCATATTGAGTTGATCGCCTCCGAAAACTACACCAGCAAACTTGTTATGGAAGCGCAAGGTACGCAGCTAACCAATAAGTATGCAGAAGGTTATCCAGGTCGCCGTTACTACGGTGGCTGTGAGTTCGTTGACAAGGTTGAAGCCTTGGCCATTGAGCGCGCCTGCAACCTGTTTAGTGCCAACTACGCCAATGTGCAGCCGCACTCCGGTGCCCAGGCCAATGCCGCTGTATTTATGGCGCTGGTCTCGCCGGGCGATACGGTGCTGGGTATGAGCCTTGCCCATGGTGGCCACTTAACTCACGGTGCTGCTCCCAATTTTTCGGGCAAACACTACAACGCTATACAGTATGGCCTTAAGCCTGAAACCGGCGAGATCGACTACGAAGAAGTTGAACGCTTGGCCCGTGAGCACCAGCCGAAGATGATCATCGCAGGCTTCTCCGCCTACTCGCGGGTGGTGGACTGGCGGCGTTTTCGTACCATCGCCGATGAGGTCGGTGCCTGGTTGATGGTTGATATGGCCCACGTCGCTGGCCTGGTGGCAGCGGGCCTCTATCCCAGCCCTCTTCCCTTCGCCCATGTGGTCACCACGACGACCCATAAAACGCTGCGCGGCCCACGGGGTGGTTTGATTCTCTCCGCCCATGGCGACGAGGCGCTCTACAAGAAGCTCAATGGGGCGGTCTTCCCGGGGCAGCAGGGCGGCCCATTGATGCATGTGATCGCCGCTAAGGCGGTGGCGTTTAAGGAGGCCATGAACCAGGAATTTGTGCGCTACCAGCAGCAGGTAATTGTGAACGCACAGTCGATGGCCAAGGTGTTTATGGAGCGCGGCTATGACGTGGTGTCTGGCGGTACCGACGACCACCTCTTTCTGGTTTCGCTGATCCGCCAGGGCATTACGGGTAAGGATGCGGATGCCGCCCTTGGCCGTGCGCATATCACCGTTAATAAGAATACGGTGCCCAATGATCCCCAAAGCCCCTTTGTGACTTCCGGCCTGCGTATTGGCACCCCGGCGGTCACCACGCGCGGCTTTGATGCCCAGGAGTGTAGCGATCTGGCTGGCTGGATTTGCGACATTTTAGACGTGCTGGCGGCAGGCAAAGACACGACTGCCATTGAAGCCGAGGTGCAAGCCAAAGTGACTGATGTGTGTGCCCAGCACCCTGTTTATGCTGAGTCAGCCGTCGAAGCCGTCGAGTCCATAGCTTAAGAGGAGCGCCCTATGCAACGCTATTCCGGCTTCGGCCTGGTCAAGCACGCGCTGAGCCACCACGAGAACTGGGAGCGCCAGTGGCGCAACCCCACGCCTAAAAAGCAGTACGACGTGATTATCGTCGGTGGTGGCGGTCACGGCTTGGCCACGGCCTACTACTTGGCGAAAGAGTTCGGCGTCAAGAACGTGGCGGTGATTGAGAAAGGCTGGCTGGGCGGGGGTAATACCGCCCGTAATACCACTATTGTGCGTTCAAACTACTTATGGGACGAAGCAGCAGCCCTTTACGAACACGCCATGAAGCTGTGGGAAGGGCTCTCCCAGGATCTTAACTACAACGTCATGTTCTCCCAACGAGGGGTGCTCAACCTAGGGCATACCCTGCAGGATATGCGCGATATCCAGCGCCGGGTGAATGCCAATCGTCTGAATGGCATTGACGGTGAGGTATTGGACGCCAAGGGTGTGCAGGAGTTGGTGCCGATTATGGACTGCTCCAAGAGCGCTCGTTACCCGGTGATGGGGGCGTCGTGGCAGCCGCGTGCGGGCGTAGCGCGCCACGACGCGGTGGCCTGGGGCTACGCCCGCGGTGCCGATGCCCACGGCGTGGATATTCTGCAGCAGACCGAAGTCACTGGCTTCAAGATCCGTGACGGACAGATCTATGGGGTACACACCAACCGTGGCGACATCGAAGCCAAAACCGTGGGCTGCGTGGCCGCCGGTAATTCCAGCGTGCTGGCCAAGATGGGTGGCTTTAATTTGCCGCTGGAGTCCCATCCGCTGCAGGCCCTGGTTTCCGAGCCGATCAAACCAATTCTCGATACCGTGGTGATGTCCAACCACGTGCATGGCTATGTCAGCCAGTCCGATAAGGGCGATCTGGTGATTGGCGCGGGCATTGATGGTTATAACGGCTATGGACAGCGCGGCAGCTACCCCACCGTTGAGCACACTCTCCAGGCGATCGTCGAGATGTTCCCGATCTTCTCTCGGGTGCGTATGAATCGTCAGTGGGGCGGTATCGTCGATACCTGCCCGGATGCCTGTCCAATCATCTCCAAAACACCGGTGAAGGGTCTGTACTTCAACTGTGGCTGGGGCACCGGTGGCTTTAAAGCCACCCCAGGCTCGGGGCATGTGTTCGCTGCCAGTCTGGCCAAGGGCGAGATGCACCCCATTGCCGAACCGTTCTCCATGTTCCGCTTCCATAGCGGTGCGCTGATTGATGAGCACGGCGCCGCCGGCGTGGCCCACTAGGGTTTGTACGAGGAGTCTCCAAATGTTCTATATCTACTGCCCTTACTGCGGTGAGCACCGTGAGGAAGAGGAGTTTCACCCCAAGGGCCAGGCGCATATCGAGCGGCCTAAAAATCCTGAGGAGTGTAGTGACGAGGAGTGGGGTGACTATCTGTTTTTCCGCGATAATCCTCGGGGTGTGCATCATGAGATGTGGGTGCATGCGGTTGGGTGCCGCAAGTTTTTCAACATAACGCGTCACACGGTTAGCTACGAAATTCTCGAGACCTACAAGATGGGTGAGCAGCCGTCGATTACTGCTGCTAACCAAACGCAGTCCCGCGAAGCTGCCGCTGTTAGCCACCAAGAAGGAGTGCGGGCATGAGTCAGTCCAAACAGCAAGTGTTCCGGCTTGCCACAGGCGGCCGTATCGACCGCACCCGCACGCTGAGTTTTACCTTCAATGGCCAGCCCTATCAAGGCCACCCAGGAGACACTCTGGCTTCGGCACTACTGGCTAACGGCGTGGATATCGTTAATCGTAGTTTCAAATATTCGCGCCCTAGAGGCATCGTGGCTGCTGGCGCCGAAGAGCCCAATGCTATCGTTCAGTTGGGCAGCAGCGAAGCGGCCCAGGTGCCTAACGTGCGCGCCACTCAGCAGGCGCTGTTTAACGACCTGACCGCACGAAGCACCAATGGTTGGCCCAATGTACAGCGCGACCTGATGGGGTTGGTGGGCAAGCTGGGTGGGCAGTTTATGCCGCCGGGCTTCTACTACAAGACGTTTATGGCACCGGCGTCGATGTGGCTAACCTACGAGAAGTACATTCGTAAGGCGGCGGGTCTGGGCCGCAGCCCTATGGAAGACGATCCGGATAGCTACGATCATTTCAATCAGCACTGTGATGTGCTGGTCGTTGGCGCTGGCGCAGCAGGCTTGTCGGCAGCATTGGCGGCTGCCCGCAGCGGTGCACGGGTGATGGTTGCCGATGAGCAAGAAGAGATGGGTGGCTCACTGTTGGAGAGCCGCGAAACTCTGAATGGCAAACCCGCCGACCAGTGGGCTGCTCAGGTGCTGGAAGAGTTAGCCGGATGTGAGAACGTCTCTTTATTGCCCCGTACTACCGTTAATGGATACCACGACCACAATTTTGTAACGCTGCACGAGCGGCGCACCGAGCACCTGGGCGAAACGGCCCCCGTCGTCAATGGCCACCGCCCGGTGCGCTCCCGAATGCATCGGGTACGCGTCGGCCAGGTGATCCTGGCCACCGGCGCCCACGAGCGGCCGCTGGTTTATGCGGGTAACGACGTGCCGGGTAATCTGTTGGCGGGCGCTGTGTCTACCTACATTCGTCGCTACGGCGTGGTGCCGGGGCGCCAACTGGTGCTCTCCACCAGCAACGACTACGGCTACCGCGCCGCCTTAGACTGGAAGGAGGCTGGCTGCGAGGTAGTGGCGATCGTCGATGCTCGTGAGGCACCAAAGGGTGACTGGATCGATGCTGCCCGAGCCCAGGGGATCAAGATCATCACCGGCAGTGCCGTGATAGAGGCGAAGGGCAGTAATCGGGTCACCGGGGCACGGGTTGCCAAGATCGATATTGACGCTTTCAAAGTGAGCGGCCCGGTTCAGGAACTGGCTTGTGACACCATCGCCAGTTCGGGTGGCTATAGCCCGGTGATTCACCTGGCTTCCCACACCGGTGCGCGGCCTACCTGGCGTGACGATATTATTGGCTTTGTGCCGGGGCTGGTGAAGGGCGTTCAGGCGTGCGGTGGAGTCAATGGCACCTATGCCTTGGGTGATGTCATCGCCGAGGGGGTCGAGGCAGGCATCAAAGCGGTTGCCACCATGGGGTATACCGCCCAGACCGTTAATATACCGAGCGCCGAACGGCTTCAGCAGGGGCCAGCGGTAGCACTGTTTCAAGTGCCCCATGAGAAGCCCACCCTGCGCGGGCCTAAACAGTTTGTTGACCTACAGAACGACGTTACCGCCGCAGGTATTGAACTGGCGACCCGGGAAGGCTTTGAGTCCATCGAACACATCAAGCGCTATACCGCCATGGGGTTCGGTACGGATCAAGGTAAGTTGGGCAATATCAACGGCATGGCGATTGCCGCCCGTTGCTTGAATCGCTCTATTCCCGAGGTGGGCACCACGGTGTTCCGTCCCAACTATACCCCGGTCACCTTCGGTGCCATTGTCGGTCGCCACTGTCGTGACTTGTTCGACCCCGAACGCTACACCGCGCTTCATCAGTGGCACGTCGAGCGCGGCGCCGAGTTCGAGGACGTCGGTCAGTGGAAGCGCCCCTGGTACTATCCGCAGAAGATGAGTGGCAAGACCGAGACGATGCACGAGGCGGTTGCTCGCGAGTGCCTGGCGGTGCGCGAGAAGGTCGGTATCCTCGATGCCTCGACGCTTGGCAAGATCGATATTCAAGGGCCGGATGCGCGGGAATTCCTGGCGCGGATTTACACCAATAAGTGGGAAAAGTTGGCGGTTGGTAAATGCCGTTACGGCCTGATGTGTAAAGACGATGGCATGGTCACCGACGACGGTGTGACCAGCTGCCTGGCTGAAAACCACTTTTTGATGACCACCACTACCGGTGGCGCAGCGGCTATCCTGGAATGGCTGGAGCTGTGGCATCAGACCGAGTGGCCGGAGCTGGATGTCTACTTCTCATCGGTGACCGACCACTGGGCCACCATGACCATCACTGGCCCGGAAGCGCGCAAGCTGCTCGCCGAGATCAGTGATATCGATCTTGACCGCGATAGCTTCAAGTTCATGGACTGGCGCTCCGGGAAAGTGGCGGGGGTGCCTGCACGGGTCTTTCGCATCTCCTTTACCGGCGAGCTGACCTTTGAGATCAACGTGCAAGCCAACTACGCCATGCATGTGTGGCAGACCCTGTTTAAGCATGGCGAGAAGTATGGCTTGACGCCCTATGGCACCGAAACCATGCACGTTCTGCGGGCTGAAAAGGGCTTTATCATCGTGGGCCAGGAGACCGATGGCTCCGTCACCCCGGAAGACTTAGGGATGCAGTGGTGCGTAGGCTACGACAAACCTTTTTCATGGATTGGCAAGCGCGCCCTGACGCGCAGTGATACCAAACGCGAGAACCGCAAGCAGTTGGTGGGTCTCCGGCCCAAGGATCCGAAGGTGATCCTCGAAGAGGGCGCTCAGATCGTGCTTGATCCCAAGCATGCGATTCCTATGCCCATGGTGGGGCATGTTACCTCCAGCTACTACAGCCCTATTCTGGATGCAGGGTTTGCGCTAGCGGTGGTTAAGGGGGGCCATCAGAAGTTGGGCGAAACGGTTTACCTGCCCATGGCAGACGGCCAGACCCATGAAGCTGAAATCGTCAGCACTGTTTTCTACGACCCCAAGGGAGAGCGCCAGCATGTCTAACGCGGCTACTTTCGACACCCGTACTGATACCGCGATCCCGGTAGAGTCCCCATTAGCTTATAGCTATCGTCACAGTGGCGCGCCTCGGGGCAGTGGTTACCGGCTTAAGCTACGCGAGCGGGCCATGCTTGGGCACCTGATCCTGCGTGGTGGTGCCATCGTGCTTGATGAGGCGGTGCGCGAGGTGCTGGGGATCAGCCTGCCTGGCAAACCCCAAGCGCTGGTGCACGATGCCAGCGGCGAGCGCTCCATTCAGTGGCTCTCCCCGGACGAGTGGCTGGTGATCGTGCCCGGTGGGGAAGAGTTTCCGCTGGAGACGAAGCTGCGTGAGTATTTGGGGGACGCCCATTACGCCATCAGCGACGTTAGCGGTGGGCAGACGCTATTGGAGGTTTCCGGTGAGGCGGCCCTAGAGCTGTTGATGAAAACGGTGATCTACGATGTTCACCCCAGCAACTTCCCGGTGGGGAAGGGCGTCACGACGGTCTTCGCCAAGGCGACCACTATCCTTCGTCGCCCTAGTGAAGAGCGCTGGGAGCTAGTGGTGCGGCGCAGTTTTGCCGACTACTGCTACCGCTGGTTACTGGATGCCGGGTCAGAGTACGGCGTTAACGTAGAACAATAAGTTGGCAGGCCGGAACACTGTTTCGGCTGCTACGATCTTCCGAGACGATCTGCCGCTAAGTAGAGATGCACTATGAGCCGAATGAGTGATACCTGGATCCTTGCCGCCCAATGCCCTAGCCGTTTGGGAACGGTGGACGTCGTCACACGCTTTTTAAAAGAGCAGCAGTGCTATATCACTGAACTCAACTCTTTCGATGATCGGCTGGGCGGGCGCTTTTTTATTCGCGCTGAGTTTCGCCCAGAGCAAGATGAGTTCCATGAAGAGCGCTTTGAGGCCGGTTTTGCAGCACGAGCCAACGAATTCGATATGCAGTTCGAGTTGACGGCACCTGGGAAACGCACCGGCACCGTGATCATGGTCTCCAAGGCCGACCACTGCTTGAATGATCTGCTCTACCGTTATCGAACAGGGCAGCTTCCGCTGGATATCAAAGCGGTGATTTCCAATCATCCTGATCTGGAGCCGTTGGCAGCATGGCACGATTTGCCCTACCACTACCTGCCGATCACGCCCGAGACGAAACTGCAGCAGGAGGAGCAGATACGCGAAATCATCGCGGATACCGACGCTGAACTGGTGGTGCTGGCAAGGTATATGCAGGTGCTTTCACCCTCCATGTGTGAGCTGTTAGCAGGCCGGGCCATCAATATCCACCACTCGCTGCTGCCCGGTTTTAAAGGCGCCAAGCCCTATCATCAGGCGTATGAGAAAGGGGTTAAGTTGGTCGGCGCGACGGCGCACTATATTAATAACGACCTTGATGAAGGGCCGATTATTGCCCAGGGAGTGGAGCCTGTGGATCATACCCACTACCCAGAGGATCTGGTTGCCAAGGGGCGTGATATCGAGTGCTTAACGTTGGCTAGAGCGATTAGCTATCACTTGGAACGCCGCGTGTTTTTCTATTCAGGGCGCACGGTGGTGTTTGGTAACTAACGCATTTTTAATAGTGCGGTTATTAAA
The DNA here is from genome assembly GCF_011050415.1 of Halomonas sp. GTDB lineage: Bacteria > Pseudomonadota > Gammaproteobacteria > Pseudomonadales > Halomonadaceae > Vreelandella. The sequence continues at coordinate 116,366 of NZ_DRFS01000012.1, read as the reverse complement.
TAATGGTTATAGCGCGCTTATATAATTGGGCTGCCATGGCTGCAATCAGGCTTTTGCCAGTGCGCCAAGTGGTCCTTTATTAAGCGTGATAAACCGTACTTAAAATGACTGTCTAATAAATATAAAAAATATCATCAATAGAAGATGACTTAATTTTATTTATTCTTGTATCAGACACTTAATAGATTATAAAAACGTTCAGGCACCGCCTGATTGTCCCCTGTTTAAACGTCAAGAGGTGCTCCAATGCCTATCAGTGTTTTCGACCTTTTTAAGATTGGAGTAGGCCCCTCCAGCTCCCATACCGTTGGGCCCATGCAGGCGGCTTTTAAGTATGTTACCACCCTACGTGAAAACGGGCAGCTCAATGAAGTGGGGCATCTTGAAGTCCATCTATATGGTTCGCTATCGGCTACCGGTATCGGCCATGCCACCGATAACGCGATTATTATGGGATTGATGGGTGAACGCCCTAGCACAATAGATCCCTCGATTATTGAGCCCGCCATTCAGGCGCTTAAAGAGAGTCAGTCATTAGCGCTTGGCCGACAAAAAGAGGTGAAGTTTGTTTGGGAGAGTGACCTCTATTTTCATGAAGAGAGCTTGCCCCACCACCCTAATGCCATGAGGCTCGCTGCTTTCACGCACCAGGGCGACTTGGTGTATGAAAATACCTACTACTCGGTGGGCGGCGGTTTTGTCGTTGAACAAGCCCAGGTGGATATGCCGCTAGACGATTTGGGTGGCGTTACCCTGCCTTACAACTTCGATACCGCTGACCAGCTCTTGGCGCTGTGTAAAAAAGAGCAGCTAAGCGTTAGCCGACTGATGCTGGAGAATGAGAAAGTCTGGCGCACAGAGGAGGAGATCAGAGACGAGCTGTGGCGTATCTGGCAAGTGATGTGTGAATGCATCGACAATGGATTAACCCATGAAGGGATATTGCCGGGCGGGTTGAAAGTTAAACGCCGGGCCAAGCTGCTTCACCAGCGTCTTCAAGCGGCCGAGCAGAACGACTGCCTGATAGCCTCGACGTTCTCCGCGATGGAGTGGGTGAATATTTTTGCCCTCGCCGTTAACGAAGAGAATGCTGCAGGCGGGCGCATGGTAACGGCACCCACCAACGGCGCCGCGGGCATTATTCCGGCGGTATTACACTACTACATGAAGTTTCAGCCCAATGCCTGTGAGAAAAACGTGGTGGATTTTTTGCTGGCGGCAGGCGCCATTGGCATCCTCTGCAAGAAAAATGCCTCGATCTCTGGAGCCGAAGTGGGCTGCCAAGGGGAGGTCGGCTCAGCCTGTGCCATGGCGGCAGCTGGCTTGGCTGATGTAATGGGTGGAACGCCCGAACAAGTTGAGCATGCGGCAGAAATCGGGCTGGAGCACAATTTAGGATTAACCTGCGACCCTGTTGGTGGGTTGGTTCAAGTCCCCTGTATTGAGCGCAATGCCATTGCAACGGTAAAGGCCATCAATGCCGCTCAAATGGCACTGCGTGGCGATGGCACTCACTTTATATCGCTGGATAAAGTGATTCGCACCATGCGCGATACAGGTCGAGATATGTTGGATAAGTACAAAGAGACATCCAAAGGTGGATTAGCTGTTAATGCCATTGAGTGTTAGGTGGTTTATTAATGAAGCATCAAGAAAGCGCGACAGCCGTCCATTAGCTAGCTTTGTTAACACTGATGCTAATGTCACGCGAGTTTTAAGGCTCTCCTTCAATCACCACCTGATCTCGGCCATGGTGCTTACCTAAGTAGAGGGATTTATCGGCGCGGAGAAGCATGAATTCTTCCGTTAGATCGTCCGTCGATAAAGTTTTTGTCAATTTTAAGTACATCGAAAGGTAGGCGCTTTAGGTAATTCAGTGAAGAGTAGCCAGTTCCAAAATCATCCATGCCTACCGAAGATTTAAACCATTGACGGTTTTTATCAGCCAAAGAAATTAGCGCTATAGGGCAATTGAAAACTTGGGATATCAGGCGGGTATATCGGTCGAGATATTCTTCTGGAGGGGTGTCTAGGATGTTAAGTGAACGTAATTCGGCAAGCCGAGTGTCTTCGCCTAAAAGACGCATATAGCGGGCGTGGGTGTCATCCGTTGGCACCCTCACTCCTGACTATCAACTCGATTATGGTTTGATTTAATCATTCTTACTGGTATTTTTCAAATATATCTAAGGGTTTATAGGTATATCTGGTATTTGCTGATTTTTATTTAAATAAAGCTGAATTGACTAGCGGTAAAGATTGCTTACAACGTAAAATAAAATACTAATTTGTAAGCTGAAGTAACATGGAACGTTCTAATGGGCAGGGCGCGCCGCGAGATAGGTAGGCATAGGTGGAGGTGCGCTAATGAATCCACAAGGCAATTCTGAGTCATCTATTAGAGTCGTAATCATTAATGATAGCGGCTTTATTCGTGAAGGACTTTGTCGGGTCATTGAGCGTTTTAGCGATATTGAGGTGGTGGCAAGCCTTTACAGTTCCTGTAAGTTAGCCGAGCTGACACAACACTTATCTGTTGATGTGGTGTTGATTGATGCGCAGTCTCCCAGCCAGGCAGGCTTTAAGGCAGCTCAGGAGTTACGCAGCAGTGGTGCCAATGCGCGCGTTGTTTTTCTTTCTGTGAACCCAAGTCTTGCCGAGGTAAGACGCGCTCTTCAGGTGGGGGCTAGCGGCTTTCTATTACGCGAGGCGGGCGTCGTTGAACTAGAAATAGCGCTCCATGCTGCGGTGAAAGGAAAGGTGTTTTTATGCCCAACCATACTTCATCGACTGTCTGAAGTGTTGGCAATGGAGGAAATTTTTAAGGGCGGCAGCAGGCCTTTCTATGTCGTACAGGACCGACTTTCAATTGAGGAGATCATCGGTAAAGCCCAGCATGTTGGGATACTGCAATAAGAACTATAATCAGGGTTTTTGCTTATACTGATTTGTTAGTCAGTGCGTTACCGTGCGGGGTTGAGCAGGTGCAGCCAAATTTCAATTATTCGTTTCTTCCAGGCTTTTGCATCTAGGAATGGAGTAAAACCAAACAATAGTCCCATTCATAGTGATTGAACCCGCGCTAGCGAGAGGGTTTTACGTCAGGTTTTACCTTTCAAGGTCTGTGCCCTATTTCCATGAAACGTTCAGAAGATACCATCCGGATTTTACTGGCCGATGAACATCGCTTAGTACGCTCCGCGATCAGTGCCCTTATCGAAACCTTCGACAGTATGTCGGTGGTTGCTGAAGTGGAAACTGAGCAACAGCTTATGAAAGATGCTGCACGCTTAGACGTTGATGTGGCAATTATTGACGCAGCGGTTATCTCTTTAAAAGGGCTGGAGTCGTTAGGTCAGCTTACCGATATTTGTCCTGATATTCGCGTCATTGTTCTTTCTACATACTCTAGCGATAGTTTTATTCGCCGCCTTTTTGAAGAGGGAGCCTGCGGGCTTCTGCATAAGAATGCGGACGTTAACGAACTGGAAATGGCCATTCGTAAGGCAGCGCTGGGGGAACGTTTCGTTCTCACGGCTATGGAGCCTGAGCAGTTTGTTGATGCTACTTCTATAGTTGGAGCTGCAATCATCCATGAAAACCCCTTAACTCTTCGCCAGAGTGAAGTATTAACACTGGTGGCAAAAGGCTTTCGCAGTAAAGCCATCGCTGACCAGCTTAATGTTAGTATCAAGACGATCGAGACCCACCGCGCTGATATCATGCGCCGCCTTGGTGTTAGGCATACCGCAGGCTTAGTGCATGAAGCCATTCGGCTAGGTTTGTTGGTTACGCCCCAGCGTACTGACGAATCTGAGTAAGGCAATATATTCTTTGAAAGCATCAGGTTTCATATCCTCTTAAGATTTCAAATCCTCTTAAATAGATTTGCGTACTGCTGAAACTCCATGACAGTCGGCTCTAGAGATAGAATCTAGCTAGATATTGTTATGTTATAATGTAACAATAAAGCTATTGTTGATTGTGGAGACAATATGACAGCGCCAATTCGCCTCTATAACACGCTGACGCGCGCTAAAGAGCCGCTTCGCACCGAACGCCCCGACCGGGTGACCCTGTATGTCTGCGGGCCTACGGTTTACAACTTTGCGCATATTGGCAATGCCCGCCCAGCGGTGGTTTTTGATGTCCTTGCCCGCCTGCTGCGCCACGACTACCCAGAGGTGGTCTACGCACGCAACTTTACCGATGTGGATGACAAGATTAATGCCGCCGCATTAGAAGCTGGCGTACCGATTGGTGCGATCACCGAACGCTATATTGAGGCCTACCACCAGGATATGCAGGCGCTGGAAATACTGCCACCGGATATAGAGCCTCGGGTGACCGCGCATATCCCCGATATTGTCGCTCTTATTGAAACGTTAATCACCCGCGGCCATGCCTATGAGGCCCAGGGCCATGTGTTATTTGATGTGGCCTCTTACCCTGAGTATGGGGCGCTATCGGGCCGCCGTCCTGAAGACATGCTGGCCGGCGCCCGGGTTGAAGTCGCCCCCTACAAGCGTAACCCCCTCGACTTCGTGCTGTGGAAACCCTCAACGCCAGCAATGCCCGGCTGGCAGAGCCCCTGGGGGCGTGGGCGCCCCGGCTGGCACGTGGAGTGCACAGCGATGATCGGCCAACACCTGGGGCATACCATCGATATTCACGGCGGTGGCCAGGATCTGATTTTCCCCCACCACGAGAACGAAGTTGCCCAGGGCACCTGTGCCCACGACGCCCTGTACTGCCATACCTGGGTGCACAACAGCTTCATCACCGTCGAGGGGCAGAAAATGTCCAAGTCCCTCGGCAACGTGCTGCTAGTGCGCGATCTGCTCAGCCAGGCACCCGGCGAAGCGATCCGCTTTGCGCTGCTGGCGACCCACTACCGCCACCCGCTGGACTGGAACCCCCGGCGATTGGCCCAGGCGCGACAAACCCTGGCGCGCTGGTACCGCCGCCTAGCCGCTGTCACTGGGGATGAGCTGGCTGAAGGGGAGCAGATTGCACGGGAGCAGGGCGAAAAAAACAGCGTAGCGCCGGATGCCGAGGTGCTGGAAGCGCTGCGGGATGACCTCAATGTGCCCCGTGTTATTAGCCGTCTGCACGAGCTATCAAGCGCCATTGGCGATGCCGCCAATGAAGAGGATGCCCGGTTAGCCGCCCAACGGCTGCGTGCCTCCGCCGCTTTGGTCGGCTTATTACAGCAACCGGCAGCAAGCGCCTTAAACGCCCTGCGGGAGTTGCCGGATCAAGCCTCGCCACCACGGCTGCCCGCCAGCAGGGTGGAAGTGCTGGTAGCAGAACGCCATCAAGCCCGCCAGCAGCGCGATTTCGCCCAGGCCGATGCCCTGCGCCAGACCCTGGAAGCGGCCGGCGTGGTGCTCCACGACACCCCACAGGGCACCCAGTGGCAGTTCGCCGATGAGCCAGTGAGTGGCTAACCACGTTATACCAGCGCCTTGCTTGTTCCCACCCTTGTGCTTGCAAAGAGTTTCACGCCATGACCATGCCCACCCTAGAACAGGCAGTAACCATCACCCTGCCGGATGGCGCCAAGCGCCACTTTGACCACCCGGTAAGCGTCGCCGAGGTAGCGCACGCTATTGGCTCAGGGCTTGCGAAACAGACCCTGGCCGGTAGGCTCAATAGTCGCCTGGTCGATGCCTGCGAGGTGATTGATCAGGATGCTTGGAACGTTTAACCACCGGTTAGCGGCGATGATCGACGATCGTTTTTTATGCTATGTTATAACGTTTATTTCAGCAGTGTAGCAGTGGTATGCGAGCGTGCTGTATGGGCATTTAAGAGACAAGTATGAGCCTTCAAGAGACAAGTATGAGTATGCAAGAACAGAGCGAATCAGCTGAGAAAGCCTGGGAAGCCAAGATATTGGCCATGCCCGCCAGTGTCTATATGAATGACGAGCAGCTAAGGTTTTTCCGCCAGAGACTGCTGGCCGAGCGTGCCGAGATTGAAACGCACTTAAAGGAGATGAAAGACGTCATCGCCTCTCGTGAGCGTGACAGCGATGAATCGGACCAGGCCTCTTTTGAGGAGGAGCTTCGCCTGGCCTTACGCCAAGCGGATCGTGAGAGCCGCTTGCTCAAAAATATTGAGGCAGCCTTAAAACGCATTGAAAGCGGCGAATACGGCTATTGCGAAGAGACCGGCGAACCCATTGGCCTGGCACGGCTAATGTTTAGACCCACCGCGAAGCTATGCATTGAGGCGAAAGAGCGTCAGGAGCAACAGGAACACCATTATCGCAAAGCACGCTGGGAGTAAGGTGTTATGCAGCAGCAGGCGTTAGTACCGGTCAATCTGCTGACTGGCTTCCTGGGCAGCGGCAAAACCACGCTTCTGAACCGTTGGGTTCACCAAACCTCCATGCACAACACCCTGGTGGTGATCAATGAGTTTGGTGCCATCGGCTTGGACCACCAACTGATTACTCACAGCGATGAGCAGGCAGTGATCGAAATGAGCAGCGGCTGCTTATGCTGCACGCTGCGTGGCGATCTTAGCCGTACCCTGCAACAAGCCATGGAAGACTTGGAAGCGCAAGGGAAAGCGCTGCCCTCCCGGGTGGTGATTGAGACCACAGGGCTGGCCGCACCCACCTCGCTGCTGCACCTGCTGATGACCGATCACTGGCTGGCGCATCGCTTTAAGCTGGACAGCGTGGTGTGCTGCGTCGATGCGGCGAATGGCTTGGCGACCCTGGATGCCCATCAGGAGTCACAACATCAGGTTGCCGTTGCCGACAAGCTATTAATCACCAAAACTGACCTGGCGAGCGAAGTGGATGTTTCCCGTCTGGCCAACCAACTGGCCAAGCTGAACCCGGCGGCAGAGCAATGGCAGGTGATTAACGGCGAACTCTCGGCGGATCTGCTGGTGGGGGCGGGGTTGCATGGTGGCGACACCAAGGGTTTCCAGGTGGAGCGGTGGCTCAAAGCTGATAGCTACGCCTTGCACAAGGCCGATAGTCAGCCGTCTGCTTTTGCCGCTCCGCTGAAAAAGTCGCCATTGAGCCCTCATCAGCCCGATGCGCTTTCTCATCACGGTGCTAACATTAATGCCTTCTGTTTTAGTGTGAACGAGCTTATTGAGCCTGATGCCCTGGAGGGCTGGCTGGACATTTTGATGTCGTTAATGGGCGACAAAATGCTGCGCATTAAAGCTATTGTGCATCTCACTGATCGAGATACGCCGCTAGCGCTACATGGCGTGCAGCACATTTTCCATCCGCCCGCGCCATTGCCGGCCAACAGTGTGAGCGATCGGGTATCACGCTTTGTGTTTATTACCCAAAACGTAGCGCCCGACACCGTGGCTGAGCTGTACAACTTTTTCCACTCCTCCCAAGAGGTAACCCAATGACCGTTTTGACCCTACCCGATGTCGCAAGCCAAACAACCCGCTTAACAAGCACATTGACGTGGGTGGGAATGGAGGGCATCGCGCTGCCTATTCGGCTAGGGACGAGCGGTGTAAACGCCAAAGTGGCGGCAGGGGTAAGCCTTGAGGATCCAGAGGCGCGGGGTATTCATATGTCGCGTCTCTACCTGGCGCTGCAGCCGTTAGAGCAAGCGCCGCTGACGCTCCCAGCGGTTAAAGAGGTGTTGAAAACCTTTATCGCCAGTCAAGAGGGCCTTTCCCAGCATGCGTATTTGACCCTCGAAGGCGAGCTGCCGCTTAAGCGGGAAGCGTTGATTAGCCCTCTGGCTGGGTGGAAAAGCTACCCCTTTTCACTGCGCTGCCAATTAACCCCCATTGGTTTTCAGGCTGAGCTAGGGCTGACGGTAGGCTATTCATCGACCTGTCCTTGCTCGGCGGCGCTGGCGCGGCAGTTGATTCAACAGGCCTTTGAAGAGGATTTTTCGGAAATTCCGTTAACCAAATCGGCAGTGGCTGCGTGGTTGGGAAGCGAAGAGGGCATCCTGGCGACGCCCCATAGTCAGCGCAGCTTTGTAGAGTGCACGTTACGCTTGGCTGAGGACGATCACGCTGAGCTCCCCATTGAGCGTTCGATTGATCGTATCGAACAAACCCTCGGTACGGCGCTGCAAACCGCCGTAAAACGCATCGATGAGCAGGCCTTTGCCCTCGCCAACGGCCAGAACCTGATGTTCTGTGAAGATGCGGCAAGACGCCTCGATAAAACCCTGCGGAAAATGTCGTATGTATCAGGCTTCCAGCTTAAGGTTGTGCATGCAGAAAGCCTCCACGCCCACGACGCCGTGGCGCGCAGCGAGTGGAATTGGTAATGGTTGGGTAGGCCGCATTGGCCTACCCGTTTTAAGCTGACTATGCCTTTTTAGACGCCGCCAGGGTATACAAAAACTCTAGCCCTAACGTTGCGGCGGCGAGTGAGGTAATGTCACCGTGGTCATAGGCGGGGTTTACTTCCACCACATCCATGCCAACCAGTTCCATGCCCACCATGCCACGGATGACTTTCAGCATCAGGTCGGTGGTCATGCCGCCGCAGACCGGGGTGCCGGTGCCCGGCGCATAAGCGGGGTCGAGGCCATCGATATCCAGGCTCACGTAAGCCGGGTGATAGCCGACTTTGGCGCGAATGCGCTCCAGCACGGCAGCGGGGCCGTTATCATTTACCCAGTCCGCATCCAGCACCTCGTAAGGGTGGTTGTGACGGTCGTAGCTGGTACGAATACCAATTTGCAGCGAGTGCTCCGGCACTACCAGGCCCTCTTTAAGGGCGTGGTGAAAAATGGTGCCGTGGTCAAAGCGGGTGCCCTGCTCGTAGGTGTCGGTGTGGGCATCGAAATGGATCAGCGCCAACGGGCCGTGCTCACGGGCATGGGCGCGCAGCAGCGGCAGCGTAATATAGTGATCACCGCCCAGGGTGAGCATCTTTTTACCCGCTTTTAACCAGCGGTGAGCGTGAGTTTCCAGGTTATCGACCAAGCTCTCCGGTTCACCGTAGGCGTAGTCAACGTTGCCCGCATCGCACACCTTCAGGCGCTCCTCTAAAGCGAAGTCCCAGGGCCAGCGCTTACCTTCCCAGATCAAATTAGCGGTGCTTTGGCGAATAGCGTTTGGCCCCATACGGGTGCCCGCCCGGCCAGAACATGCAAGGTCAAAGGGAACACCACTCACTACCACGTCGGCGTCGGTTTCCTTAGGATCCGATGCTTTTGCTACGCCCATAAAGGTAGAAATCACATCGCCATAAAGGCTGGGCATGGTTTGAGTTAGTGGGTGGGTCACCGGTGTGTTTCTCCTTAAGTGCTGGATTTTCGCTGGTCGTCGCTTGCGGGCGAATGAGCGGCAGACAATAAGCAATTTCTGGTGATAAATTAAATGAATGTTTAGAATTTAATTATTCGTTATGTGAATGATGAGAAACCATGCGCTCACTACGCCATTTTGACCTCAATTTATTGCTGGTATTTGAAATGCTGATGCGCGAGCGTCACGTCACTCGCGCGGCAGAAAAGCTGCATTTGAGCCAGCCAGCGTTAAGTCATGCGCTTAAACGGCTACGGGAATCACTGGATGATCCGTTATTGGTTCGCACTGAAAACGGTATGCAGCCAACCCCGCGGGCGCTGGCTCTGCTGCCGGTGGTGCAGCAGTCCTTAGCGATGCTGCGTCAGGGGCTTGCCCCACCTCCTCGGTTCTCACCCGCCAACAGCACGCGGCGCTTTACCCTGGCCACTACGGACTATTTTGAAGAAGTCATGTACCCGCCCTTTCTTAGCCAGTTACTGGCCTATGCGCCGGGCATTAGCTTCTCCATTGAACTCATTACTCCTGATGTACTGAGCGAGGGGCTAGAGCAGCGCCAGGTGGATATGGTGGTCGGCCTGGATAGCCAAGACACCTTGCCTAGCGGCGTTATTCAAGTGCCTTGGATGGATGAGGAGCTGGTTTGTCTAGCGGCTAACCATAATGACCACGTAGGGAGTGCGTTGGATATTGAGCAGTTTTCCCGGGAGCTTCATGTAGAACTGGCCGACATCAGCGGCCTGCGCCCCAGCAATATTGATAGCTGCTTGGTACAGCACGGATTAAACCGCCGAGTGATCTCCAAAAACCTTAACTATATTGCCGCGGCAAGAGTGGTGGCGCTGACGGATGCGATCATGACCCTGCCACGACAGATGGCAGAGCGTTTTGTCACCATGCTGCCGGTGCGACTGGTGGAGCCACCGAAAGAGCTGCCGGTATTAAAAATGACCCTGATGCAGCACGGGCTATATGCCAATGAGCCAGCCAGCGTCTGGCTTTACAATGAGCTTGTCGCCTTTGCCGCAAAAAACTAGGGTTTATATGAACAGTCGCTAACCCAGTAGCGCCCTGTACTATCCAGCCAGTGCGTTTGCCAGCGGCCCTGGTCGCCCACTGCGCATAGCTGTTCACTGAGTGCGAGCTGATCCCATGGCAGCCGGTGCAGCGGCTGTGTGGTACCCGCCAGTAAACTTTGCCACTGGGTTATCAGCGCGGCGAGGGGCGTTTCGGGGGGCACGGGCATTGACGGCAGATGTTCATCAAAGGTTTGCCATAAGCGATCAGTGATGTTCGTCAGCGTGGCTGCAACGCCCTCTGCGTTGTCAGCGGTTTGCACCACATAGCCAAGGGAGCAGGGCGCTCCGTCACCCCGACGCACCGCGGCCACATAGCCCAGTTGATGTTCATACCTTGCTTGCTGAAAAAAAGCGGCGCTGTGGTACTGTTCGGCAAGGGCTAATAACCAGCGCTGAGCGGGCGTGCCCGGCAGGCGCAGCGTACGCATGATCGCGGTGCTGGCGTTGGCGGTCTCGCTGATAGTGCCGAGGGAAGGGCATTTGTCTCCTGAAGCGGCTATCGGCTGGCTGACCAATAACCTCAGCGCTTGACCAAAGGCCTCAGCCCCGTTCGAGTGGGAAACCCATAGCGCAGGGGTGTCGGGAAACGGCATCAAGCGCTGTAATAGCTGCTGGGCCAGCAACCCGTGAGCGGGTGTCTTGGCTGTTAAGCTGGCGGATTCTAATAGCGTGCCCATGGCTGCCACCGCATCAGCGCCCAAGGTCATCACCCAACTGCCTTGGGCCAACTGCCTCTGCTGGACGACAATGCCCTGGCGGGCAAGCCGTTTTTCGGCCAGCGGGGCAAGGGTCATCATTGCCTTGGGGATAAAACAGGCGGCCCAGGCGGTATCGGCAAGTGATGGAAAATCATCGCTGACGCCGTAGTGGCCGCACCAACGCTGGATGCTTGTGGCGTCGATCTGGCGTGCCTCTGTCACACAACCCTTGCTCTGTGTCGATACGTCGGGCACTAGAAAGCGGACGCTGCTGGAGGAGAAGGGGGGTGTCGACGATGTTCCGGAGAACCTTCGCGCCAGCGCCTGATGACGAGCGTGGGTAAACCAGGCTGGCGCCAGCTGTTCGGTGTTAGTTGGCGGCTGCCATAGTGACTCATCCTGGCTCGGCAGGGCGGCCAGCAGGCTGTTCAGGCGCTCGCTCAGTGCCACGGCCAGCGCTTCCCGCTGAGCGGCGTCAAGGTGCCCGCTGAGCTGGAGATGAAAGGTATCCGTGGCACCACTGGGAGCAGCGGTGGCGCAGTAGTCGTTTAGCGAAGGGGGAAGCTGCTCAATCAACAGACCCTGGTTAACGGCACTGGCTAATTGAGTCAGGGCTAAAAACTGGCTGCCCGAGAGGGTAGGTGGCAGCGGCCAAAGCAACGTCATACCACTCGCTACGTCAGAGGTGATTGCTGGCCCGTCGACGCTGTGTAAGCGCCCCCAACGAGGTGCAATCATCCGTGTTCCATCACCGTCAATAGGCGGTTTAAACAGCGCCGCCATGCGCTGAATAAGATCAATCATGGGGCCGATGCCCCAGGGGCTTATGAGCGCAATGCTGACGCGACCAGCGTGGTAATGGCGCTGGTGAAAGACCGCTAGTGCGTTATGCAGCCTGGCCAAATCTTGCGCCAGGGTTTGAGCATTGCCGTGTCGGCAGCCCGCGCCGATATGCTGCGGGTCGGCCAGCGCGGCGAAGGCCGCCAGCTCGCGCATAGTGGAACTTGATTGGCGTGCCTGCCATTCCGCGTCAATGGCAGCGACTTCGTTGTGTATCACCTGCTGGGGTATATTCGGCGTGGCAAGCTGGGCCGCCGCCATTAATCCCGCCTGTTCAAGCAACTCAAGGGGAGCCGTAAAGTGGATATCGGTAACGTGATCATCGGTTTGCGCGTTCAAACTGCCCTGGTGCTGGGCAAACCAGGTGAGCAGACTGCTGTTGGGGGAGGCTGCCAGCGGCGCAGTGGTCACTACGTGTTCCAGCAGGTGAGCTAACCCCGGCAAATTTGGGGGCTCATCTAAATAGCCCGCTGCAATGGCGATGCTAACGTGGGCACGGGTTAAATGGGTGGCGTGGGCCACGCTGCCGTGCATACCGTTGGCAAGCGTACAGTGAGTTTGGGGAAAGCCCTGTTTAATCATCGCCTTGGACACCTAAGCACCACAAAAGCGCTGTTGATAAAACGCCAGTTCGCGGGCCAGCATGGTTTGGCGGGCGTGAGGGTGGCGTATGCCGTGGCTTTCATTATCAAACAGTAGCGTTTGCGCCTCGCCCCCATGGTGCTCAATATGCCGCGCCATGGCATGGGTCTGCTCCGGCACCACGACGGCATCTTTGCCTCCCTGGATAAACAGTGCCTGTAGAGGGCGGGTGCAGCGAGTGACCTGATAGGCTGGGCTGCGCTGGGCGAGCTGGGTATCATCGCCAATCAGCCAGCCCAGGTAGCCGGATTCAAAGCGGTGGGTTTTTGACGCTAAGGTGAGTGCGTCGGTGACGCCGTAGAGACTGGTGGCGGCGGCAAACAGCCGAGAGGCCGCCAGGGCATTGAGTGCGGTAAACCCTCCGGCGCTTTGGCCGCGAATAAAGCAGCGCTGTTGGTCAATGTGGTAGCGCTGGCTGGCAGCATGCACCAGGGCAACCACGTCCTCGGTATCGCTGATGCCCCACTGGCCAGCCAAACACTCCCGGTAACTGCGACCGAAGTTGCCGCTACCACGGGGATTGATATCAAGCACGTGAAAGCCTTGCTGCTGCCAGTAGGCTACCAGCGGGTCGTAAACGGGGTAGGTGGCGGCGGTTGGCCCACCGTGGACGCGCACAATGAGTGGTGCGTCGTCATCGCTACGCGTTGGGTAGAAAAAACCGTGAACGGTCTCACTCGCGTGGCCCACTGGTGCTTCCAACCACTGAGCGGTGGCCGTCGTCAGTGCCAACGGCGGCTGCCCCGCGAGGCAGCGGCGTGAGCGGTTCTCGCCAAGGCGTATTAGCCGGGCGCCGGTGGAGGCGCTTTGTACGATGGCGTAGTCGCCATGCTCTGCCACGGCGATGCTCGCCACGCGACCGGGTTCGTCTAGGAGGGCTTCCTTCTGCCCGCCGGTGCAGCGGTAAAGCTGCGCCGCGCCCTGGTGCAGCTGGCAGTAGAGCTGCCTTCCGTCTTGCCAAGCGTGCTGGCGTTCGCCCAGTTGCCACGGCGTGGTGATATGGTCAACCGGTGTGCTGCTAAGACAGCGTGGGGTCGTCAAGTTCACCTGCCAGGGTTGCCACCAGCCTGGGTGATCGCTCATGCAGATAAGCGCGTTATGGGGGGCAAACTGGGGCTGGCTAACCGCCGCGCCAAAATCCCACTGCTGGCTATTTTCAAGCTGACCGAGTGACGTCAACGTGGCGACGTTGAGCTGGCTGCGTTGCCAGGGCATATGCGGCAGCGACCAACTGACCCAGGCCAGATAGCTACCGTCATCGCTTATCACGGGGGCGCCGTAAAAATCGGCACCTTCTTTGATGACCTGACGCCCCTGTGGCGAGATTGCTACCAAGCGCTGACCGTGAATATCCTCTTCGACGGCGATAACTCGCCCACGCTTAGGATCGGCACATAGCCCGCCGTAGGCGGTCTGCGAGTGCTGCTGCCAGCACTGATCAGTGCCGCCTTGCGGTTGGTACATGAGTGCCTGGTCGTGCTGGCGTACCCAGGCAACGCCGCCTAGAAGCGGTATATAGCTGCCGCCGCCGTACTCATTCACCCGGCTGCCAACTGCTTCTTCTACAAGGCAGTGAGGCGATGCGCTGCCATTGGCAAGCCACTGCCACAGCTGCATCACCCCTGCGTTGGGGCAGCGGGCCAGCCAGTAAACGGTTTGAGCGTCACACTGCAGCTCGGCGAGGGTGTCGGTGGGCGCCGCCGCCTCGGCAAGGGTTAGCTTCATTGCCGGTGGATCAACTCTGCTGTGGCCGCCTGTAAACGCTTTGACTGGCGGGCGTTGCGGGGGATGAGAGCATCCTGGTCGTGGGGATTTTGGGCATTTTCGGCCAGCAGGTTCTGGATCAGCCCATGATCCGGCGAATATTGGCACACCGGGTCAGTGGCGTTCATGTCACCCGTCAGCAAATAGGCCTGACAACGGCAGCCGCCGTAGTCCTTATCGCGGTTGTCACACTGCTGGCAGAGCGTTGGCATCCACTGGGTGCCGCGAAAGCGGTTGAAGGCATCGCTTTGGTACCAAATGTCTTTTAGCGGTGTTTCCTGGGCATTGGGAAATGCCATGGGTAGGTCCCGAGCGCTATGGCAAGGAAGCACGGCGCCGTCCGGCGCAACGGTCATAAATATGCTGCCCCAGCCGCCCATGCAGGCTTTGGGTGTCTGCTCAAAATAGTCCGGCACTACAAACAGTAGCGACATGTCACGCCCCCGTGCCGCCAGGGCTTCCCGCCAGCGGTTGGTTTCCGCCTCGGCGTGTACCAGTTGCTCACGTGTCGGCATCAGCGCCTGACGGTTCAAAAATGCCCAGCCGTAATACTGGCAGTTGGCCAATTCCACCGCATCGGCACCTAGCTCGTCGCAGAGCGCAATCAGGTCGCCAATCTGGTCAATATTGTGCCGGTGCAGCACGACATTCAGCACCATGGGGTAGCCTGCCGCCTTGACCGCTTTGGCCATGGCCAGCTTATTGGCATGCGCTTTAGTGGAGCCTGCCAGCACTTGAGCGAGTTCAGGATCGGCGGCCTGAAGGCTGATTTGAATATGATCAAGGCCTGCCTCTGCCAGGGCATCCACGCGCTGGGGGGTGAGCCCAACGCCAGAGGTGATCAGGTTGGTATAAAATCCCAGCTGTCGTGCTTCACTCACCAGCGCTTCTAAATCCTTGCGAATCAGCGGCTCGCCGCCGGAAAAGCCAAGCTGCACGGCCCCCATGGCGCGTGCTTGGCGCAGTACATCGAACCATGCCTCGGTATCCAGCTCGTTTTGGTGACGGGTAAACGCCAGCGGGTTCGAGCAGTAGGCGCACTGTAGCGGGCAGCGGTAGGTAAGCTCCGCCAACAACCATAAGGGCGGGGAGGTGGTGTGAACGTTTTGGTTAACTGCGGGGTGACTAACCATGCTGGGCTTCCTTAACGGCCAGCCAGCCGTTGGTACGAGCTTCATCAAGAAACTGCACAACATCGTCAGCTAAGGTGTCCGCATCAGGGTAGCGCTGCTGTAGCGTGGCGATAATGTCGCCAACGCTTTGTTGCCCATCTACCTGCTGAAGAATCTCTCCTGCGGTCGCGCTAAGTTTTACCATGCCTTCAGGGTATAGAATCACGTGGCACTCTTGAGCGGCTTCCCATTGTAGCCGCCAGCCGCGTCGCAATTGGTAAACGTCCTGGTGTGAAGAGGTAACTTGCTGCGACATAGTGAATCTCCCCTTAATAAGTAGAGCGCTCTAGCCCTCGATGGTAGACCGCCTCCTGGGTGACCGTGTGGTAGGGCGGGCGGCCAAGCTGATAGGCCAGGGTCATGGCGTCCAGCATGCTCCACAGCACATCGAGCTTGAACTGCAGGATCTCCAGCGCCCGCTGCTGAAGTGCCGCGGAGGTGCAAACGCTCAGGGCGATTTCCAATCCGTGGTCCACATCCCGGCGAGCCTCGCTTAGTCGCTTGCGGAAGTAGCGGTAACCCTGCTCGTCAATCCATGGGTAGTGTTTGGGCCAAGTATCCAGACGGTTTTGGTGGGCCTGGGGGGCAAACAGTTCCGTCAGCGAAGAGATCGCCGCCTCTTGCCAGGGCGCACTGGCCACAAAGTGGCGGTAGGCATCCACCGCAAAGCGCACGCCCGGCAGCACGTGCTGCTGGGAAAGCAGCGCCTCACGGGAAAGACCCACCGCTTCACCCAGGGCTAACCAGGCCTCTATGCCGCCTTCCTCCCCCTCATGGCCATCGTGATCAAGCAGTCTTTGCACCCAGCGCCTGCGGGTGGCCGCATCGGGGCAGTTGGCGAGTAGCGCGGCGTCTTTTTGGGGAATCATTAGCTGGTAATAAAAACGGTTTGCCACCCAGCCCTGCAGCTGTTCTTGGGTGAGTTCACCCTCGGCCATCGCCTGCTGGAAGGGGTGGTGGAGATGGTAATACTGCCCTTTGCTCAGCAGGGCTTCACGGAACGCCTCCTGGCTTAGCGGGGAGGCAGGCGTGCCGGGCGTTATCGAAGATGGCGTCATGATCGACCTCCAGATTGTCATTATCATGAGCGGTACGTCTAAAGCGTAAACTTCATACCGTCATAAGCGGTTTCAATACCAGCGGCCTTTAGCGTTTTGGCCTGTTCGCTGGAGCGATCCAAAATCGGGTTGGTGTTGTTGATGTGAATCAACATACGCCGTGTCGTGCTGGGGAGTTCATCAAGCAGTTCGAGCATTCCACCGCTGCCATTAAGCGCCAGGTGGCCCATCTGTTGACCGGTAGAGGTGCCAACGCCCAGCGCTTGCATCTCATCGTCTTCCCACAGGGTGCCGTCCACCATCACTACATCGGCCGAGTTTAAAAAGCGCATGGCCAGTGGGGTAGGGTTACCAAGCCCAGGGGCGTAGCAGAGCGACTTTCCGCTGCGACGATCGACGATATACAACCCTAAATTATCGCCACAGGAGGGCGAACCGCGCCGTGGTGAGTAGGGCGGCGCGTTGCTGTGCAGCGCAAAAGCGGTGAGTGCGATATCCGGCAGAAAGGGGATCGTAAACTCGTCGACATCGTGATCACCTTCCAAGCCTATTGGCTGCCAGCGTAACCCACCCCAGTGATCCAGCATGGGGAAAAGCGGAAAGCCGGTGGAGAGGTCTCGATGTACATTGGGAGTACACCATACATCCAGAGGGCAGCCTTCTCTTAGCGAGAGTAGCCCAGTGACGTGATCAATTTGAGCATCTACCAGCAGCACGCCGCTTATCCCACTGCCCCGTAGCTTACTTGGCCATAGTTCTGAATTGGCGTTTAGCTGGGCGCGAATATCGGGTGAAGCGTTACATAGCAACCACTGCTTGCCATCGACGCTTAACGCAATGGATGACTGTGTACATGGCGGATGATCTTTACTGCCTTGGCGAGCGTGGTAGCAATTCGGACAGTTGCAGTTCCATTGTGGAAATCCACCGCCTGCTGCCGCGCCGAGTACTAACACATGCATCGGCTGTCCTTAAAAGTATTTATCGGCATTGAAACCTCTACCCAAGCTCGGGTAGAGGCAGGTGGGGTAAGGGCACTGGCTTAGCGAGTTGAGATATACAGCGTGACTTCAAAGCCTAGGCGCACATCTTGATACGTCGGTTTTTTCCACATGGGGCAACTCTCCTTTGCTGGTAGATAGCTGGTAGATAAAAGGTTACGACCTTAGTCAATGTAGTTAAACAACCGAGTTGAATCAAAGGTTGAATAGTATCAGGCAGGCATGCCGTTAGATCCTAGACTGCTAAATGGCGATGTGTATTGCACATTTAAGGATAGCGCTGAGTATTTTCATTGGCGCTGGCGGCGGTCTGAATAAGGGGAACAGGTGTGAAAATAGGCGCTCCGAAGGAGAGTGCTCGGGGGGAAGCACGTGTCGCGCTAACCCCAGAGAGCGCAAAGCAGATTCAAAAGCTGGGCCACGAGTGCCTGGTTGAAACAGGCGCTGGCCTTGCCGCGGGCTTTAATGACGACACTTACCGTGAGGCGGGCGTTACCGTTGTCGAGAGTGCTGACGCGCTATGGCGCGACGCTGAGGTGGTGATTAAAGTCCGCGAGCCTTCGGAGGAAGAGGCCGAACGGTTGCGGGAAGGCCAAACGCTGATCGCCTTCTTCTGGCCCGCGCAAAATGAAGCGCTGCTGGAGACGTGCAAGGCCAAGGGCGCCAGCGTGATCGCCATGGATATGGTGCCACGCATCTCCCGCGCCCAGAAGATGGATGCACTCTCTTCCATGGCCAATATCGCTGGCTACCGGGCGGTGATCGAAGCAGGCAACAACTTTGGTCGTTTCTTTACCGGCCAGGTCACCGCGGCGGGTAAAGTACCACCTGCCAAGGTGCTGGTGATTGGCGCTGGCGTGGCGGGCCTGGCGGCGATCGGTACTGCCACCAGCCTAGGCGCCGTGGTGCGCGCCTTTGATGTGCGCCCCGAGGTCTCCGAGCAGATCGAGTCCATGGGTGCCGAGTTCCTGTTTCTCGATTTTGACGAGAGCCAGGATGGCGCTGAAAGCGGCGGCTATGCCTCGCCTTCAAGCCCTGAGTTTCGCGAGAAACAGCTTGAGTGCTTCCGCGAACAGGCCCCTGATGTGGATATCGTCATTACCACCGCGCTGATCCCTGGCCGTCCCGCGCCCAAACTGTGGCTGGACGATATGGTCGCGGCCATGAAGCCCGGCTCGGTGATTATCGATTTGGCCGCCGAGAAGGGCGGCAACTGCGATCTGACCAAGCCCGATGAGCGGGTAGTGTCCGATAACGGCGTGGTCGTGATCGGCTACACAGATTTCCCCTCGCGCATGGCCACCCAGGCATCGCTGCTCTACGCCACCAATATTCGCCATATGCTGACCGATCTAACGCCTGAGAAAGCGGGCGTGATCAATCACAACATGGATGACGATGTGATCCGCGGTGCCACGGTGACCCACCAGGGGGAGATCACCTTCCCGCCGCCACCGCCCAAAGTAAAAGCGATAGCCGCCGCTAAGCCGAAGAAGAGAGAGAAAGCCCCCACGCCAGAGGAGAAAAAAGCCGCTGAGCTAGCCAGCTTTAAAGCGCAAACCAAGCGCCAAGTGGGGCTGTTGGCCGTCGGTGGCGCGCTGATGCTGCTGTTGGGCCAAGTGGCCCCGGTGTCGTTTATGCAGCACTTTATTGTCTTTGTACTGGCCTGTTTTATCGGCTTCCAGGTGATTTGGAACGTCAGCCACTCGCTGCATACGCCGCTAATGGCGGTGACCAATGCGATTTCCGGCATCATTATTTTGGGGGCCATTTTGCAAATTGGCTCCGGCAGCGCTGTGGTAGGCGTACTGGCGGCGATCTCGGTGCTGATTGCGACCATTAATATCGTGGGTGGCTTCCTGGTGACACGCCGGATGCTGGCCATGTTCCAAAAATCTTAAGCGGCGGAGAGACGATATGTTAGGACAAGGATTCGTATCTGCCGCAGCAATCGCGGCGAGCGTGCTGTTTATTCTGTCGCTGGGCGGGCTAAGCAACCAAGAAAAAGCCAAACGCGCCGTGTGGTACGGCATTATCGGCATGGCAGTGGCGGTGTTTTTCACCTCCTTAGGGCCGGGAATTGGCGGCTACTGGTGGTTGATCCCGATGATGGTGATCGGTGCTGGCATCGGGGTTTATGTGGCGGGCAAGGTCGAGATGACCGAAATGCCGCAACTCGTGGCAGCCTTGCATAGCTTTGTCGGCTTAGCAGCGGTGTTTGTGGCTTGGAGTGCAGACTTAGAGCGCCGCCGGGTGATGGCAGCGCGTGCCGCGGATGGCGTTATGCAGGAGTTTTCGGCGTTTGCTGCATTGGTCGCCACCAAAGCGCCTGATGAGCTGACCTTTCTGCAGATAGAAGTTGTATTCGCCATTTTCATCGGTGCGGTGACCTTCACCGGCTCGGTGGTCGCCTTTGGCAAGCTAGCGGGCAAGGTGGATGGCAAACCGCGCCAGCTACCCGGTGGGCATAAGCTTAATGCCGGGGCGGCGGCACTTTCACTGCTGTTAGCGATTTTGTACCTCAATGGCGCAGGCTTCTGGACGCTGATTCTGCTGGCGGCACTTGCCTTCTTTATCGGCTACCACCTGATTATGGGTATCGGCGGTGCGGATATGCCGGTGGTGGTTTCCATGCTCAACAGTTACTCCGGCTGGGCGGCGGCAGCCATCGGTTTCACCCTCTCCAACGACCTGTTGATTGTGACCGGCGCGCTGGTGGGCTCATCGGGGGCGATTCTCTCTTACATTATGTGTAAGGCGATGAACCGCAACTTTATCAATGTGATTCTGGGCGGCTTTGGCGGAAGTACTGGGCCCGCAGCGGAAATCGAAGGCGAGCAGGTGGCCATTGATGCCGGTGGTGTGGCCAGCGCCTTAAACGATGCCGATAGCGTGATTATCGTGCCGGGCTACGGCATGGCGGTGGCCCAAGCGCAAGGTGCGGTGAGTGACCTGGTACGCAAGCTGCGCGCCGCGGGTAAAACCGTGCGCTTTGCGATTCACCCGGTCGCCGGACGCCTGCCAGGGCATATGAACGTGCTGCTGGCGGAAGCCAAAGTGCCTTACGACATCGTGTTGGAGATGGATGAAATCAACGACGACTTCCCCACCACCGACGTGGTGATTGTGATTGGCTCCAACGATATCGTTAACCCCGCCGCTGAAGAGGATCCCAATAGCCCCATCGCCGGTATGCCGGTGTTAAAAGTGTGGGAGGCCAAGCAAGTGTTTGTTAGCAAACGGGGCCAGGGCACCGGCTATTCGGGTATCGAAAACCCGCTGTTCTTTAAAGACAACACCCGGATGTTCTACGGCGATGCCCGGGATAGCCTAACCACGCTGCTGCCCTTGATTGAGTAACCCCTACAGCAGCCATTAACCTTACAGCCCGCGAGTGATCGCGGGCTTTTTCATGCTTTGCAAACCGACTCCTGCTATGGTCGATCACCTGTTTATATTGCTGAGCACTTATGACCATGAATCAACGCCCTAACCCCCGTGTGCTGCTGCGTTTACTGGGCCTGCTTCGGCCTTACAAAATTCGCTTGGCGTTAGCGGGTTTAGCGCTGCTGATGGCCTCGGGCAGCGTACTGCTGCTGGGCAATGGGCTGCGGTTGGTGATTGATCGCGGCTTTTTAGCGGCAGATGAGCGGGCGTTGGCGCAAATGCTGGGTTTGATGCTGGCGGTAGTGACGGTGCTGGCGATGGCCTCTGCATTGCGCTACTACCAAGTAACCTGGATTGGCGAACGTCTGGCCGCTGACCTGCGCCAACGGGTGTTTGACCACTTACTCACGCTGGAGCCGAGCTTTTTTGAAAGCGCCAGCGATGGCCGCGCGGCTGGGGAAATCGCCTCCCGACTAACCGCGGACACCAGCGTACTGCAGAGCCTGTTTGGCTCCTCAGTATCGCTGGCGCTGCGCAATTTGGTCATGCTGGTGGGGGCGGTGGTGTTAATGCTGATCACCCAGCCGTGGCTCTCGGCGATGGTGCTGATTGGTATCCCGGCCACCCTGTTGCCGATTGTCTGGTATGGACGCCGGGTGCGGCGGCTTTCCCGCACCAGTCAGGACCGCGTGGCGGAGCTTGGCCGCTATGCCGAAGAGGCGCTGAGCGGTATTCAGACACTCCTGGCATTTACTCACGAGGCGGTGGATAAAGCTCACTACGGCCAGCGCGTCGAGCAAGCCTTTGACAGCGCCGTGGAGCGCACTCAGCAGCGTGCGTGGCTAACTGGCGTGGCGATGCTTGTGGTGTTCACCGCGGTTGGCATCATGCTTTGGCAGGGCGGTCAGGCGGTATTAGCCGGCACGATGAGCGCCGGTGAACTTTCGGCCTTTATTTTCTACGCCGTATTGGCAGCGGGCGCTATTGCGACACTGGCCGAAGTGGCTGGCGATGTACAGCGCGCGGCGGGGGCCGCAGAACGGTTACTGGAACTGCTCGATACCCAGCCCGCCATCCAGTCGCCTTTGAGCCCGCAACCTATAGCCACGCCTACGCGGGGCGAGATTAACCTTGAGAGCGTTAGCTTCACCTATCCGGGTAGGGAAATCCCAGCTCTTGAAGGGTTTGATCTGCATATTCAACCCGGCGAACGGGTAGCTGTGGTGGGGCCTTCAGGGGCAGGTAAAAGCACGTTGCTGGCACTGCTGCTGCGCTTTTATGACCCTAGCCAGGGGCGCATCACCCTGGATGGCTTGGATATCCGCAGCCTGGAACTTGCCAGCCTGCGGGGAACCATGGGCTTGGTGTCCCAGGAGCCGGTGCTTTTTAGCGGCTCGGTGGCCGAAAACCTGCGCTACGGCGACCCGCTAGCGAGTAGCGAACGGCTGCGCACTGCCGCGCAAGATGCCAGCGCGCTTGGTTTTATCGAAGCACTTCCCCAAGGCTTTGATACCCCTCTTGGGCCTGGGGGCGTGCAGCTTTCCGGCGGTCAGCGCCAGCGGCTCGCCATTGCCCGGGCGCTGCTGAAAGACCCCGCCGTGCTGCTGCTGGATGAAGCCACCAGCGCCCTGGATGCCGAGAGCGAGCGGCTTGTGCAACAGGCGCTGGATCGTTTGATGGTGGGTCGCACCAGCATCGTGATTGCCCACCGGCTGGCCACCGTGATTGCCGCTGATCGGCTGCTGGTGCTGGATGGAGGGAAGCTAGTCGCGGCGGGCACCCACGCCGAGTTGATCACCACCAGCGCGCTCTATCGTCATTTAGCAGCGTTGCAGTTTGGCGGTGAAACGTTATAAAACTGTACCTAAAAGATGAGAACTTCTATGACGAGTTTTTTTCAGCGCCTCACTTCAGTTAAATCCCCGATCATTGGTCTCGGCTGCATGAACCTCTCCCATGGCTACGGCAGCCCCGTGCCGGAACAAGTCGCTCTGCGCGCCCTGGATGAAGCCTTTGATATTGGCTATCGCCACTTTGATACCGCCACACTGTATGGCGCTACGGCCAATGAGCGGGTGGTTGGCAAAGCACTCGAAGGCAAACGGCACCAGCTTGTTCTTGCCAGTAAATGCGGCATGGCCATTGACCCTGAATTAGGCACGCGGGTTATCGATGGTCGTCCGGAAACCCTGCGCAAACAGTGTGAGGCGAGCCTTGACCGCCTGCGTACCGACCATTTAGATATTTACTATCTGCATCGCCTGGATCGCAAAGTGCCTATTGAAGAGAGCGTGGGGGCGCTTGGGCGCTTGGTGGAAGAGGGCAAGATTGGTGGTGTGGGTCTCTCTGAAATCTCTGCGGCCACGCTGCGCCGGGCGGTGGCTGAATACCCGATTGCAGCGGTGCAATCGGAATACTCACTCTGGACGCGTAATCCAGAAATCGCCCTGCTTGAAGCGTGCCGTGAAATGAGCGTGGCTCTTGTCGCCTTCAGTCCCCTGGGGCGGGGATTTTTAACCGGCACCCTTCAAGACCCTGAGCGTCTTGAAGAGAGTGATATGCGCCGGAACATGCCGCGCTTTAGTGCTGAAAATTACCCTCATAATCTGAAACTATTTGAGCAGTTAAACGTACTGGCGCAAGCTTTAAGTGTGTCGCCTGGCCAGCTTGCGCTGGCGTGGCTGAAAGCTCAAGGCGAAGACATTATTCCTATCCCTGGTACGCGCTCTGTTAAGCACATGCGCGAAAATTTAGCGGCAGAAATGCTTAACCTTGATGTCACTACGCTGTCTCAGTTGAATGCCATGATGACACCAGACCAAGTGGCTGGGGGGCGTTATAGCGAAACACAGCAAGTGGATATCGACACCGAAGAGTTTACTCAATAAAGGGATAAAAGGAGGCGATGGTTAAAAACTATTGGAGCGGTCGCAAAAAGCAAATTGTACCTATGATAAATGTGTTCTAAAACAGTACCAAGTAAGTGAAGCGTCCTTTCTTCTGTGCAACCTGCAGAGTGACACCATTATCGTAAGGACGCTCACCGTTAGTTGGCTTGGTAGCAACCAAGACAAAAGCAGCCAAGACAAAGGCAATAAGGGGAGAGAACTATGAGCGGTAAATGTCCTGTAATGCATGGCGGTAATACCTCTGCGGGCACCTCAAATAAAGACTGGTGGCCGGAAGCGTTAAACCTGGATATGTTGCACCAGCATGATAGTAAAACAAATCCAATGGATGCTGATTTCGACTACCGTGAAGAAGTCAGAAAGCTTGATTTTGATGCTCTCAAACAAGATGTGCATGCGCTAATGACTGACAGCCAATCTTGGTGGCCCGCCGATTGGGGACATTACGGTGGTCTGATGATTCGTATGGCATGGCACTCAGCGGGCACGTATCGTCTGGCTGATGGTCGCGGTGGTGGCGGTACCGGTAGCCAGCGCTTTGCGCCGCTCAACTCTTGGCCAGACAACGTTAGCCTCGATAAAGCGCGTCGTCTGCTGTGGCCGATCAAGAAGAAATACGGCAACAAAATTAGCTGGGCCGACCTGATGATTTTGGCCGGTACCGTTGCCTATGAATCCATGGGTCTTCCCGCCTATGGCTTCTCCTTTGGACGGGAAGATATCTGGCACCCCGAAAAAGATATTTATTGGGGTAATGAGAAAGAGTGGCTGGCGCCTTCCGACGAACGTTACGCTGACGTTGAAAAGCCAGAAACCATGGAAAACCCCCTCGCCGCGGTTCAGATGGGTCTGATCTACGTTAACCCTGAAGGTGTTAATGGCGTACCTGATCCACTGAAAACCGGCCAACAGATACGCGAAACCTTCGCCCGTATGGCGATGAACGACGAAGAGACCGCTGCCCTCACCGCCGGTGGTCACACGGTAGGTAAGTGCCACGGTAACGGTGACGCGGCAGCACTGGCTGCTGAGCCTGAAGCCTCTGACGTAGAAAACCAGGGTTTTGGCTGGGGCAACCCAAGCATGGGCGGCAAAGCGAGCAATGCTGTTACCTCTGGTATTGAAGGCGCGTGGACCACTAACCCCACTAAGTTCGACATGGGCTACTTTGACCTGCTGTTCGGACACGAGTGGGAGCTGCGCAAAAGCCCGGCCGGTGCTCACCAGTGGGAACCCATCAATATCAAGGAAGAAGATAAGCCGGTTGATGCCAGCGACCCTTCTATCCGTCGTAATCCGATCATGACCGATGCAGATATGGCCATGAAAATGGACCCGACTTACCGCGCCATTTGCGAAAAATTCATGGCGGATCCTGAGTACTTCAAGCACACCTTTGCCAAGGCGTGGTTCAAGCTGACTCACCGTGACCTGGGGCCCAAAGCACGCTACATCGGCCCTGAAGTGCCCGCTGAAGATTTGATCTGGCAGGACCCAGTACCGGCCGGTAGCACCGATTACTGCGAAGAAGTGGTTAAGCAGAAAATCGCCGCGAGCGGATTGAGCATTAGCGACATGGTTAGCACGGCATGGGACAGCGCGCGGACTTACCGCGGCTCTGATATGCGTGGTGGTGCCAACGGAGCCCGCATCCGCTTGGCGCCCCAGAAGGATTGGGAAGGCAATGAGCCTGCTCGCCTTTCCAGCGTGTTAGCGGTATACGAGAAGATTTCTGCCGATACCGGAGCAAGCCTTGCCGATGTGATTGTGCTGGCAGGTAGCGTAGCGATTGAGAAAGCAGCAAAAGCCGCGGGCTATGATGTACGTGTACCTTTCTCGAAAGGCCGTGGTGATTCAACCGACGAAATGACCGACGCTGAGTCTTTCGAGCCATTGGAGCCGTTGGCCGATGGCTTCCGCAACTGGCTCAAGAAAGACTATGTGGTTAAGCCGGAAGAGATGTTGCTGGATCGCGCTCAGCTCATGGGCCTGACTGCCCCAGAAATGACCGTACTATTGGGCGGTATGCGGGTGCTTGGTACCAACTACGGTGGTACCAAACATGGTGTATTCACTGATCGTGAAGGCCAGTTGACCAATGATTTCTTCGTCAATCTGACCGATATGGCGAATACCTGGAAGCCCACGGGCAACAATCTCTACGAGATCCGCGACCGTGAAACGGGCGCCGTTAAGTGGACCGCTACTCGTACTGATCTGGTATTTGGCTCTCACTCAATTCTGCGCTCCTACGCAGAAGTCTACGCCCAGGACGATAACGACGAGAAGTTTGTCAAAGACTTCGTCGCCGCCTGGACAAAAGTGATGAACGCGGATCGTTTTGATATCGCGTAAACACTGCGAGCTTTAGTACAAAAAATAAACCCCGCATCTTCGGATGCGGGGTTTTTTATTGCCAAAAAGCTATTTAGCAGCCTTGGGCCTTGCAATATGTCAGAAGTAGAATGAGGCGTTAAAACTCCTCCCACTCCGCAACTTCATGCTTTTGCTGGGCACTCTGGGTATGGCGGCGAGGCGTTTGAGTGACTACTGCCCCTGATGCAGTGCGCTCTTTTGTCGGCATGCTGTGTGGCAACGCCGCCGTTGTTGCGCCACCTTCATTGAGCACAAACTCACTCATTAACTGATCCAGGCTGCGGGCGTTGTCGCGCATTGCTGAGGCAAGAGTGGCGCTTTGGCTGACCATGGCAGCATTTTGCTGAGTCATCATATCCATCTCGGCCACCGCCGTATTAACCTGCTGAATACCGGTGGTTTGTTCGCGAGCACCGGCGGCAATCTCGGCGATGACATCTGAGACCTGGGTAACGCTAAGGCGAATCTCATTCATACGTTCCGCGGCTGCCTTGACGATATCGCTGCCTTCTCTTGAGTGGCTAACCGACATATCAATCAATGCGCGAATATCATGCGCCGCAGAGGCTGAACGGCTTGCTAGCGTACGCACTTCGCTAGCAACTACGGCGAAACCACGGCCCTGCTCACCGGCGCGGGCAGCTTCCACTGACGCATTGAGCGCCAATATATTGGTTTGAAACGCAATCGAGTCAATCAAGCCAATAATGTTGCTTATCTTATTGGCCGAATCACTGATGGCGGCCATTTTGGCTTCCATCTGGTTCATTGACTCGGTGCCCCGCTCTGAGGCGTTGGCAGCCTCTAGCGCGAGTCCATTAGCCTGTTCAGAGGCTTGGGAAGTGTGTGCCACCGTCGAGTGAATCTGCTCCATGGACGCGGACGTTTCCTGTAGGTTTGCCGCTGCCTGTTCGGTTCTTGATGAAAGCTCTTGAGTGCTATCGGCCATGTCGCTGGCATCTGATAATACGGTGCGAGCATTTTGGCGGACTTCCTGAAGGGTTAACTGCATGCGCTCCACAAAAGCATTAAAGCCATGGGCTAGCTCGCCGATCTCATCGCTTGTTTTGGCTTCTAATCGGCGCGTTAGGTCGCCTTTTCCTTGGGCAATGTCTGCCATGGCATTGGCCGTCTGCTTGATGGGCGCGAGAGAGCGCCGTGCTGCGTAGGCAACCACCACCAATAGCAGTATCACCATTAGTCCGCCAGCCAGTAATAGCGATTGAAGAAGGCTGTTGGTCACCGTCGTAAAGGCGGTAATGGGAACGGTTACCCCAACCACCCATGAAGTGCCTTCGACGGGGCTCCACATAAGAACCGTCTGCTCGCCGCTAGGCATGGTGATTTCACCTGAACCAGCCGTACCATTAAGTATCTGTTGGCTCAGCGCATCCAAGCCTCGGTAGCCTTGCTGATCAGCATCGGTGTAATTAAGCGACATACGATACTCTTCAACCGGGTGGGCGATCACTTGGCCTTGGCTGTCGATTAACCAGCCATAGCTGCCTTCACCCACATTGATATCGGAGGTAATGTCGGAAACGGCTGCCATTGAAACGGTCATACCTAGAAGCCCCGCTCGATTGCCGCGCTGATCAAAAACAGTATCGGCAACAATGGCGGTAGGCAGCCCGCTGACCATGGAGATAACAGGATCACTGAGAAGACTATCTTGAGTACCGTCGGTCACCAAGGTTCTGAAATAGGGCCGCTCGGCAATTTCCAGATTTACGCCTGCGTGGGTTAACGTGGCACCTGATGCGTCAGAAAAGAACAGTGACTCGATTGTTCCGCCCGGTGGGTAGCGCTTTTCAAGCCAATCGCGATGAGTAGCAAGCGGTACGTCTTCGACCAGACGTTCATCTTTGGCAAGCACTGCTATCCAATTGCGATAGCCGGTAATCCAGCGGCTGATTTCATCAGCTCGTGCGTCTACTTGTCGCATACCGGCATTATCAATCAGCGGAGGAATGGCTTTATTCAGCTGTTGGTTGACAATAAAACCTAAGATGACGGCCACCACCAATAGTGGAATGGCAACAGCGGCTAGCAGTTTCTGCGTCAGCGAAAGACGAGAAATTTTTTTCATTTTTTGCCTCGACATGTAGGCCAGTCGTAGGTCACTGTCTATTGAGCAGCGCCATACGCTGGCTATTTATGGTTCCCTGGAAGTTCTCTTGTTACCGTTAACAATTAACGGCTTCTAATGTTTAAACTTAAGTCGAAAAGGTTATTTTTAACGTTTCTTTAAAAGAAAAGTTACTGCTAACGCTATTATTGTTTTTATATGTAACGTTTTATTTTTAATGTATGTTGCTGTTCATTAGTCATTTTGTTTTTTATTTTTAAGATATTGTTTTTTATCTATTTTGTTTTAATAGGTCTTTTTTAATGATTTTAAAACGGCCTGGCATGTAGGCCGTATACGTAATGTTTTGAAACCAGCAGAGGTGCGTCTCTTAACTGCTACTGCTGCAATGAGTGTAATGCCGCTATAACTCATTGCGTGCTTTACCTCGATAGAGACGGACAATGTCGGCCATCACGGCTAGCGCAATCTCCGCTGGTGTTTTACTTCCTAGATTAAGCCCAATCGGCATGGCGATTCTTGCTACCTGGGTTTCCGTCAGCCCTCCGGAGCGTAGCAGCCGTTCGGCACGTTGTTGCGAAGTATGAAGGGAGCCCATCACGCCTATGTAAAAGGCATCGGTGCGGACAGCCTCAATCATGGCTAAATCATCAATGCGCGGATCATGGGTTAAAGCAACAACGGCCGTATTGGCATGACAGCCCCCTGAGGAGATAAATACCGAGGGCAGCACGGCCTGTATTTCCACGCCGGTTACGTTGAAGCTCTTCCGAGCTTCTTCTCTGGGATCGCAAACAATTACTTCAAAACCGAGCGAATGAGCAAACAGCGCACAGGGCGAAGAAATCGAGGAGATCCCTGCGATGATCAGCCGAAGCGCTGGCCCGATGCGGATATTGACGCTAGCCGTATCGAAAGTAACGGCGGGATCAGTAGTATTCGAAGGGTTAAAGCGTTTGCCGCTGCCATCCAATTTGATACAGCGGGTGAGTGGTTGGCGCCCCAGTAGCGTGGCATGCATCACTTCCAGGTGAGTGAGGTTTTCGGTGTTGGGCACTAGACGCTCGACCAGTACTTCAAGGCTGCCTCCGCAGGGTAAACGGATATTGGCTGAATCACCCTCGCCACCATAGCGTACTCGCTTCACCGGTTCGTTAAACTCACCCTTTTGGAGCCGTGCGATGAAGTCATCTTCGACACATCCCCCTGACAGTGAACCAACGTATTCGCCTGATTGACAGGTGACCAGCATGGCGCCCGGTTCTCTGGGTGACGAACCAAAGGTTTTTAATACCGTACAGAGCCACACCGTAACTCCCTGATTGGCCCATTTCAGTGCGCGTTCAATAACCTGGAGATCTAGATGGTGCATTAGCTAACGTCGTCCATGGAGTAGCTGAGGGAGCTTTCCAGTGTCTTGCGAACGGCGTCTGGGGTAAAGGGTGGATGGGTAAATCTTACCCCGGTGGCATCGAAGAGGGCGTTGGCAATCGCGGGCGCGCCAGGCAGTGAGGCAGATTCGCCCACCCCTAATGGCGGCAGCTCAGGGCGGTCAAGCAGCATAACGTCGATTGCAGGTAGCTCCGAAAAACGTAGGATGGGGTACCCGCCCCACTCTTTGCTGGTGGGCAAGCCCTCTTCAAAGGTTACCCGCTCCTTTAACGTGCGGCTGAGCATCTGGATCACGTTGCCATGTACCTGATGGCGTACACCGGCAGGGTTCACCATGAGACCAGCATCCTGGCCGACGTATAGCTGTTCGACGACGATACGGCCACTCTGAACATTGACCTTAAGTTCAATCACCCAGGCGGCGAGTGCCGCGCCAAAGCCCGGAAACTTACTATGCACGTATTGGGCATAAGCGAAGCCGCGGCCATAGCGCCAATCACCGTCGCTTAATGGGTTAGTGTTGGCGATACCGGGCTGCCAGTTCGCGCGTTTGATGAGTGCTTCGACAAGCTCGCCGGCGCGGTCGTCAGTCAAGTGACGCAAGCGATAGGCAACAGGATCTACGCCCGCTAAATAGGCAAGTTCATCGATATAGCTTTCGTGAGCGAACGTATTGGGTAGCGCTGAGACACCGCGTAGCCAGGAGGCGCGCACCAGAGTGGGCACGTCATCACAAATAATCTGCCGGTGCGGGTAGCGGTAGGGCGGTACTGATGTTCGGTCACCCATTTCGAAGGGGATATCGACAGGTGGGGCGGCCCCGGTCAGCAAGAGTGCCAAGGTGGGTGCGCTGTTTGATGGGTAGCGCGAGCTAAAGCGATAACCTGTAGGGCTACCATCAACATTCAAGCCACCTTGAATAGCCATGTACTGGGCTGCCCCTTTCGGCTCCCAGGTGTGCTCCTGCTCGCGAGTTAATTGCACGCGAACAGGTCGACCCACAGCCTGGGAAAGCAGCACTGCATCGGCACCAACGTCATCAGCGCAGTTACGCCCATAGCAGCCCGAGGTCTCCATTCGGGTGATGGTGATAACGCTTTCATCAAGCCCGGTCAGCCGCGCAAGGTCTGCGCGTAGACTATGCGGATTCTGTGTGCCGGACCAAACGTGGAGAGCGCCTTCTTGGGCATCGGCGACCGAGCAAGAGGGGCCTATGGAGCCATGTAGTTGGAAAGGCCATATGTAGGTGCGATTGAGCTGATGACTCGCTGTTGCAAGGGCGCTGTCTAGGTCGCCCTCTTCCAGCAGAATGCGTTGCTTGCTGGGCAGGTCAAGCAGCGCTTTCTCGATATTATCCAGTTGAGGCAGGCCTACGATAGGGCGCCACTCAACCTTAAGCTGTTTGGCGGCCTCAGCGGCTTGCTCTTCCCGCTCGGCAATGACACCTACGAAGTCACCGATAACAACGACTTTAATCAGCCCGGGGCAGTTAGCCACGGAGTTTTCGTCAACGGCCACTAAGCTGGTGCCTATAAAATCACCGCGATCATGACCCACATAAGGTGGGCGGATCACTCGTCCGTGCAACATGCCCGGTAAGCGTAAGTCGTGCACAAAAGTTAATTTGCCGGTGACTTTGTCAGGAATATCCACACGGGAGGTAGATTGGCCTACTACGGTGTAATCACTGATGGGCTTGAGGGGCGAACTGTCAGCTAATTTCAAGGCATGCCGAGCGCCGGCGAGCAGCTCGCCATAGCTTATTGGTTGAAGAGGCTTATCACTGGTGTGCTTATCATTGGTGTGGATAGATCCGGCTTGACAGTAAAGTGTTTCGCGCTCAACGCTCAGGCGGCTAGCCGCCAGCGTGAGCAGGTACTCCCGCGCTTGTGCCGCTGCTCGGCGCAGTGGTTCCGCGGTGATTTGTATGGTCGCGCTGGCAATCGTTGGCCCTTGATTGGGTACCTCAAAGGGATTGCCCAGCACCATGGTGACGTCGTCAAAGGCAACGCTCAATTCTTCAGCGACAATTTGTGCCAGCGCCGTACGTATGCCGGTGCCCAAATCCACGTGGCCGTTGAAAGCGAGGATATGACCATCACTCAATATAGCAATGAATATTTCGGGCTCACGTGGGGTGAAGTCAGAGTGTGTACCCGGTTGTCCCGGCGCAGGCTTGGGAGGCGTAACAGGATCGCGATAGATCACCAGCAGATCCGACCCGTGAAGCAGCGACTGCCTTGTGTAGTCTGATTTAACAGCCATGACGTGCCTCCCGAGCTATCTCTGAGTTTCGTGTTTTTATGTCAATTTGAGCTAATGTCTGAGCGAAAACTAAGGTAAAATTATAGCGTACACACCATAAAAGCATGCTGGATTGACCCAGCGCAAGCAGTAATTTATACGTTGATGCATCATCGTGTTAACCAGTGCCATACTCGATTTACGACGTCGCCAATATTTAAGGATAGGTAATGACAACGGATAGTGCGCTCCACCACTCGTCTTCTGGCGAGCATCATACGCCCTCTGAGCAGGGGTATGATTTTTCCGAGCAAGTGGGCCATCTACTACGTAAAGCCTACCAGCGCCATACGGCTATTTTTCAGCGCTACAGTAACGACAAGCAGTTAACCGCCATTCAGTTTGTGACGCTGTGCACGGTGATGGAACGTGGGCCTAGTTCGCTCACCGATATCGTCAATGCCACCGCGATTGATCCCGCTACGATTCGTGGGGTTATTAAGCGCCTCAAAGCACGCGAATGGATTACCTTAACCACCGATCCTAACGATCAGCGCAAGGTGATGGTCGTGATCACCGAACCTGGCGCCGCCCTGGTAGAAGAGATGGTGCCCAGCGCCAAGCAGATCAGTGATCAAACCATGAAGAACCTCAATCCAGCGGAACGAGTTGCCTTAATGCACCTGCTGGAAAAAATGAATGCGGATTCTGCCGGCTAATGGGTTATTAAAAGGGTACCTTTAATCGCTGGAGGTCGCTTTTCAAGCGAACCCACAGTGGTGCTACGAAAGGCAGGGCGATAGTAAAGATTGATAGTGCGATGAGACTCATTGCAATCGGGCTATGCAGAAATATATCCCAGGAGCCACGCCCTAGGATAAGACTGCGCCGCAGGTTCTCTTCCAGAAGTGGCCCCAGAATGAGTCCGAACGCCAGCGGTGCACTCGGCAGCGATAGGAGATGCAGCAGATACCCCAACGCACCGAAAAATAGCATGATATACACATCAGCCATGCTGTTACGGATGGCATAGGCGCCGACCACGCAGAGCAGAGCAATGCCGATCAGTAACAAATGGGAAGGTATGCGCAGAATCAAGGGAAGCCAGCGCATCAGTAAAAGACCAATGATGAGTGTCAGAAGAAGCGCAATAAGAAAGCCCGCATAAATGCTGGAAACCATTTGCGGGTTTTCGGCAAACAGCATTGGCCCTGGACGTAAGCCATGAATCAATAGCGACCCCATCAGTACCGCTGTGATGGCATCCCCTGGGACACCCAGCGTCATCATGGGAATCATGGTGCCGCCTATGCTCGAACTGTTGGCAGCCTCCGGCGCAACTACACCCTCAATTGCACCCTGACCAAATTGCTCAGGATGTTTGGAAAAGCGCATTTCCTGGGCGTAGGCAATCGCCACCGCGATGGCCGACCCTGCGGCAGGAATAGCGCCAACAAAGGCGCCAATCAGCGAACCCCGAAGCATGGATTTCCAGCTTTTTAGCAGTGTTTTTACTTTCAGACGGGTCTGTTGCATTGCCGCCATACTGACGGCAGGTGCGCGTTGGTGAGAGGAATTAAGGTGTTTCAGTACCTCGGCCAAGCCGAACAATCCTACACAGAGTGGGACCAATTCGACGCCCCCTTGCAAGGTACGGGTGTCAAACGTGAAACGGGGAACATCGGTTAATGCGTCGAAGCCGACCATGCCGCATATCAGGCCAATGGCGCCGACCAGTAAGCCGCGAACGGTAGTGCCGGGAGATGCATACGCCAGCAGAACCAACCCAAAGATGGCAACAGCAGCGAATTCAGGACTGCGAAAGCTCATGGCAACAGCGGCGAGCAGAGGCGCAATAATCACCAGTAAGCCCAGTCCAAAAGCGCCACCTATCGTTGAGGCAATCAGTGCATAAACAAGCGCTTCTCTGGCTCTGCCTGCCTTGGCCATCGGGTGGCCATCCAACTGCGTTACAATGGCCCCCGGTGTGCCCGGAATATTAATCAGAATGGCGGAGATTGAGCCTCCGTAAACGCTGGCGACAAAGACGCAAAGCAGGAACAGGATCGCCAGATGGGCCTCCATGCTGAAGCTAAGCGGTAGCAATATGGCCAGTGCCATCGTAGAACTCACGCCTGGCAGTGCCCCTAGAACGATGCCTAAAAGTGCGCCCAGCGCAGCCAGCGATAAGCCCCAGGGCGAAAGCAGTGTACCTATCAGAGCAGTAATAAAACTTTCAATCAGCATGATCGGCTCCTGGATTGGGCATCACAATGGTACGTCGAGCAGTATGATAAAAATCACATAGAGACTGATGCATAGCAGGCCAGAGATCAGGCAACCCAGGAGCGTGGCCTGAGCGACCCGTCGGATGCGGCGATAGCCCAGCCAGATCAACCAGGGGGTGGCTACGATAAGTGCCGCGGGCAGGAAACCAAGCCATTGAATAGTGCTCGGCAGGAGCGCCAGGGTTCCCAGCAGTGCCGCCGCATGGAGATGCTGGCTTATGGGGGGAAAGGAGGGGCGGCTCTCTTCTGTCGGGGAGCTTGCTAGGGCTTGACTGTGGTTTCTGATGTGTAGCACCCACCGCCACACGCCCTTCATCAGAATCAGAGTGCCACCGGTGAGCAGTAGGCCCAGCGTGATCAGGGGTAGTAAGGCGGGGCCTGGGTCTAGCCCTTGGCCCAGGCTATATTCATGAGTGCCGAACTGTTGACGACGCTAACCAGTCCTACCAGGGCAAACCCACAGAAAAAAGTACCACAGGCCATATCGCGCCAAGCGGCGACTGGTCGAAAAGCTGAAGTAGTCATCGGCTGTGCTCCGCTCAACGCTAGCGTGTCAGTGAGTCATCTACTAGGCCCGACTCGGTAAGAATTTCGTAAACTTCATCGGCACGCTGTGCCAGGTAGTGCTCCGTCTCGTCTTGTGGTTTGGGTTGAATCACCAAGCCAATGCCATTTGCGGCGTCTTGAAACGATGGATCCTGAAGCAGCTCATAGAACATCTCAGCCAGTTTGTTCCTGTGCTCTTCGGGCACGTCACCGGGAAGGTAGAGCATGAAGAAATCTTCCGCGATGAAGTCATAGCCCTGCTCCTTGAAAGTGGGCACATCGGGGGAGAAAGGATGGCGCTCCTTGGCTGCGACAGCTAATAAGTTGAGTTGCCCTGCATTATGTTGATCGGCTAATAACGGAATAGGCAGCAGTGCAGACATAACTTCGCCCGAAAGCATTGCGGACACAGTAGGCGCGTAGCCTTGATAGGGGATCTTGGTCAGTTCAACATCGAACTGGTTTTCGAGCATGGTAGCGGCGATGTAGGAGAAACCGCCGGGGGAGTCATTGCCGTTGATGATACTGCCGGGCGCCTCTTTCAGAGTGTCGAGGTAAGCGGCCACATCGCCGATATCTGCATCCAGGGTGACCGCCAGAGCGGCGGGCTCTGGGCCAATGAACACCAGAGGTGTTAGATCCTCTAAAGCCGTCGCGTTGGGGTTCATATAGCTCTGGGCGATAGCATGGGTTCCCATCACGCCAATGGTATAGCCATCGGGAGTGGCATCTGCCACATGCCTTACTCCAGTTGAGCCTGCCGCACCGGTGACGTTTTGAACAACTAATGGTACCGGGAAGGTTTGGCTAGCATGCTCAGCCATCAGCCTTGCGGCAAGGTCGTAAGCACCGCCTGCTGGCCAGGGCACAACAATGTTGATGGGTTTTTCAGGAAAATCATCAGCCAGCAGAGGTGCTGCCCACTGCAGGCTTAGCAGCAGGGTAGATGACATGAATAGATGTCGTGCTTTCATGATAGTTACCTATGCAATTTTTCAGGGGTCAACGCGGTGAGGGTTATTATTAGGGATGCTTGCTGGCGTGCGTTGATGCCGTTTGTTCTCCTCTTCTATGTAGTTTCTATCTAGCAGGGCCATGGGTAGCGTGGCTTTGCAGCTGCAATTAGTTTATGGGGCGCTCGGTTGGCTCAAGAGCTGCTTAATGGCCACCTTGCTATCGATCACATCCCCATATTTACTATCGATATCAAACAGGTTGGCTTCATGGGGCGCAGGGTGGCGGTCGCCCACACAGTCGCGAATAACCATCACGCGAAAGCCATACTGCAGCCCATCCACGGCGGTGGCGCGAATGCAGCCGCTGGTGGAACAGCCGGTGATGATCAATGTATCGACACCCATCGCAACAAGCGTGGAGGCCAGTGAGGTGCCAAAGAAAGCGCTGGCATACTGCTTGGTCATTACCAGCTCGTCTTCGGTAGGCGTTACCTCAGGGCAGAACGCCGCGTAAGGGTTACCTGCCACCATGGCCCGCATCACCGGTGCTTTCTTCACCCAGATTCCACCATCTATTTGATCCGGGGCGTGATACAGAATATTGGTGTGGATCACGGGCGTACCCGTCCGCCGCGCGGTGCTTAATAGCGGCGGCATATTGGCCACGGCATCCACCACGCCCTGGGCAAATAGCGGCGAGCCGGGGGTGGTGTAGCCCTGCATAAAATCAACTACCAGTAACACGGGTTTTTTGCCAAAACCAATGCGCCCATCCCAGACGCCTTTGTAATTGTTATCTAAGCTGTCGTCTAAAGAGCTGTCACCAGCACCGCTGCTGGCTGCCTGGCTGGGGTTCGTCATAGTGCTATCTCCTAGTAAGCTCCTGATAAGAGAGCACCCGCACCCGGCACAATAGGCTCTAAATCGAGCGCCTTAAGCATGGCGTAGGTGGTCGCGATAGCAGCGGTCACCACTGGTTTGCCGGTTAAGGCCTCTACCTTGGCAACGGCAGGCAGCGATGGCATTTGCACGCAGGCTGATAGCACAATCGCATCGATATTGGTTAAGTCGAGACTAGCGACAATCTCAGGCAGATTGGCGGGGTCGTGGCGGGCAACGTCCAGGTTGTTGGGGATTTCAAGCGCCCGATAGTCGAGTACCTCAATACCTTCCTGGCGGATATAGTCCACCACCATCTCGGTCAGCGGTTTCATATAGGGCGCTACTACCACGACGCGCTTGGCTTTCATCACACCCAGTGCATCGACCAGCGCACCTGCGCTGGTAACCACTGGCGTATCGCAGCCATTCTCTTGGGTGCGGCTGCGTAGCCGTTTCTGGGATTCACGATGGTAGCCAGGGCCCATGGCCATAATGGCCACCAAGCAGGCGTAGCCCATAACATCGACTGCCGCGTCAGACAGCTCCAGGGCGCAGCGGTCTGACTCCGCATCCATGGCGGCCAGCTCATCCTTACTGACGGTTTTCATACGCATACGGCTGGAGTGGAAGGTAAAACGCTCTGGTCGAATCAACTGCCGCGCCGCCAGCATCGCTGGGATCTCAGTCTCCATGGTGATGTTGGAGCTGGGGACAATCTGGCCGATACGGTATGTTTTAGTGGTAGCGCTGGAGGTCATGATCATTGGCCTTTATTAGAGTTGTGTACCCAGGAAGTCTTCAAAGGCGGCAAAAAAGCCATCGAAGTCATCCCAGGGAATCATATGGCCCGCTTGTTCTGCGGTGGTAATGCGAATCGTCGGCAGCAGGGTGCGTATTTCGGCGCGATCTTCATCTTGGATAACCCCACCCTTGCCCGCACACATCAGCAGCGTGGGCACCTTGATGCCAGGCAAATCCTGGTGGATATCGACGCTGTGAAACTCTTCAAACGCCTGAACGATAGCGGGCTCAAAGCAGGTGTGCAGCCATTCGGCGCGCAGCCGTAGCTGCTCGTCGCTCCAGGTGGGGCAGTAGTGGCGCATGGTCTCGATATCCGCACCCTGGGTGCAGTCGCGGATAGAGTCGACATACCAGGGAAGTTTGCTGGGGTACTCCCGGCGGCCTGGCCCTGAAACCGGCGGGTCGATCAGTACCAGCTTATCGATGCCCTTGGCGCCGCGATTCACGGCGCGAAGCGCAAAGCGTGCCCCCATGGAGTGACCCGCCAGGATGATATTGTTGAGTTCCAGTGCATCAATGAAGGCGATAACGTCATCGGCACAGGTGTCGGTATCGTAAGCTATGTCTGGGCCAGTCGAGGACAAACCACGCCCACGAACGTCGAGTACATAGGTATCAAAGTGCTGACCCAGGCGCTCTGCAACAAAGCTCCACGTAATGGCTGGGCTGGTAATGCCCGGTATCAGCACCAGCGGCTGGCGCGACGTCTCAACGCTGTCACCAAAGCGCAAATAGTGCTGACGAATGCCATTGGCCTGGACATTGCCACCATAAAGATAGGTGCTGCTCATACCGGGCTCCCTTCGTTGATTGGTTGTTTCAGCGGTACCTCGAAAACGTCATAGCCGAACACCCAGGCGGGGTCTTCATCTTCTCGCAGCCAGGTATTATCGTGGGAAACTTGCTGTACCCGGGATGCGCGCTCAAATCGGTTGGTACGGTAAAGCTCAAACGCGCTTTGATAATCGTCGGCACCCACCTGTTCAAGGCAGCGCACCAGCATGGCGGCATCTTCAATGGCCATCGCGGCGCCCTGGGCCATATGCGGCTTCATGGGGTGGCAGGCGTCACCGAGCAGAACCAGGCGGTTTTCATGCCACAGTGGTAGAGGATTACGCTCCAGCAGGGGCCATTTGGTGACGGTTTCAGTGCAGTCGATCAGCGCTTGTACGGTGGGGTGGTAGCCCTTGAAAGCCTCGCGCATCTCTTCCCGGGAGCTATCGACGAAAGAGGTGCCGTGATTCCAATCAGGCTCAGGCACGCCCGTCACGTAGTAGTACTCTTTTTCGTCACCGGTCACGAAGTACACCATCATGTGGCGATCTTCGGACCACCACTTTACGCACGCTTCAAAATCCAGGTCGTACGCCTTGAGCTTTTCCGCCGAGATAATTGCCCGGTGGGCAACCCAACCGCTGTAAATGGGCGCTTCACTGCCGAGCAGCTTCTCGCGAAGGCGCGAGTTGACGCCATCTGCGCCGATCACCAAATCCGCCTCTTCGGTGGAGCCATCGGCAAAAGTCATGACCACTTTTTCGCCAGTCTCGTCCACATCCACTAAGCGTTTATCAAAAAAGAGATTGTCTTGGTCCAATGTACTGACCATCAATTCGTGAAGGTCTCCACGGTGAACGGTGATGTAAGACGCGCCATAGTTTTCGCGCGCAAACTCACCCAGGGGAATACGTGACTGGTATTCGCCTGTCATGCCGTTACGGCTGAACCAATGATCAGGGTGCGACCCCATGGCATTGAGCTGATCTTCGATGCCAATACGGCGCATGACTTTCATGACGTTTGGGCCAAGATGAATACCGGCCCCTAAGCGAGAAAATGCAGGGGCTTGTTCATACACCTTGGTGGAGTAGCCCGCTTGCTGCAGCAGCGCTCCTGCAGCCGCGCCGCCAAGACCTGCGCCGATAACGGCAATGGTGGGTTTATTATTCATATCGTTGTTTCCTCGCTGTTTAGTCACATGTCCCTGTTGAAAATGCTGTGTGGAAGCGATTCCAAGGGAGTCTATGAACGCTATAAAACAACGTATACACCATTTATTTGTTGGTCAAGAATTAATTTCTGAAAATATTTTTGTAGGATTAAATGCTGGCTGATCATAATAATTGATTGATTTTAGTGTATTTTTTATTATATTTTCAGTATTTTTAAAAACTTGAAGAAAGTATCCATTGAATGCTATACGTTTAATAGAGCATTTTTTATGGCGTACGCACCTTTAATGGTCGTGATTATTTTGCTTCGCACTCATCTGGTGCATCAGGAAGGGTTTAATAGCTAGGCTTTATTAGTAATATCTAAGTAAGAAGGCCGCTTTAACAATAACGATGATGATCCCCTATGACGCTAAAGCTGACAGTTAATGGAAAGGTGAGGGAAGTGGCGGTGCCATTGAATACGCCGCTGCTCAATGTCTTGCGTAATGATCTGGCGCTCAATGGCCCTAAATATGGCTGTGGTTTGGGCGAGTGCGGCGCATGTAGCGTGCTGATTGATGGCATGGCGGCGCGCGCTTGTGTGCTGCCCGTTTCAGCCGCCGCGGGCCATGACATTACAACCCTTGATGGCCTTGCCCAGAATGGTCAGCTTGATCCCGTGCAACAAGCATTTATCGACGCGCAAGCGGCTCAGTGCGGTTACTGCTTAAACGGTATGATTATAACGATTCGTGCGCTGCTCAATCATAACGCGCAGCCCTCTCCTCAGCAGATTCGTGCTGCTCTCGAACATAACCTCTGCCGATGTGGTACCCATGTTGAGATTCTCCAAGCCGCGCAGCGTGCCGTGGTGATCAATGCCGCCGCGCAGCAGGAGACAACCCATGGGTAAGCTTACGCTGCCATCCCAAGAAGGTAGTGGTCAGGGGCTACCTTCGCAGCTTATCCATGTGCGCTATGGTGTTGTTGTCCGCCCACCTTACTACCACTGGAGCGGTGAGCGCTTTGAGAGCGCTCACTTAGTGAGTGTCGATAGCGCCAGCGTAGCGTCATTGCCGGGTCGTGTTGATGTGGTGGTGGAAGGCAATTTCGTGGGCGTGGTGGCGGAGAGTTTAGCGGTAGCGAGAGACGCCGCTAAACAGCTGCAGATTGAGTGGCAAACGGTTCCCAGCGAGCCCAATGAAAGGCTAAAGCAAACGCTAAGGCATAGTGAGAAAGCGGGCAGTGAGCACCGTTCACTGCGCCATCAAGAGCCTCAAGCTGGCGTCTCAGCGCAACGTGTATATGGCTGGCCTAGTCGTATGCGCTGGGGCAATCACCCAGGCTGGGTAGTCGCCGATGTTGGCGATCACCATTTGAAGATATGGGGGCAAACAACCACCCCCGTGGCACTTAAGCAGGATTTGGCGAGTTTAACCGGCCTGGATGCTAGTCAGGTTGAGCTTTACAGCCTCGATCAGCAGCCGATGTCTAGTCAAGCGACCGGACTCGGGCGCCACTGCGGTGATGATGCCGCCGTAGATGCCGCGCTTATGTCCCAAACGCTGGGTTGCCCGGTAGCGGTTTGGCTAGATGCACGCTATACACAAGACGTTGAGGCGCTAGGCCAGGCCCAGCGAATGTCGTTGAAAGCTGAGCTTACCGATAGTGGAGAGATAGCCCGCTATCACTATCAGCAGGCGAACAGCAGCGGTGAAGTAGCTGCGGTTGGGCTCTGGCTAAGCGGCAGGGCAGCAGCACCAGAATCTATACCGGAAGCTATACAGGAAGTGCCAGCAGGCGATAGCGATCCGACGCCGTTGCCACACTCAGTCTTGCCACCCTATGTCTTGTCACCCTATGTCTTTCGAGACCAACATCTTTCAGCGCGACTCCAGCAACCTGGCCAGACGCCTAGCAGTGCAACACTATTAGGCATGCAGCAGGCCTTTGCGCGGGAATCCTTTTTAGATGAAGTGGCTCGCGATAGCAGGCAAGACCCTGTTTCGCTGCGCCTTCGTCACCTAACGGATGCGCGTTCTATCGAATTGATTGAGTCGGTAGCCAAGCGCGCTGGGTGGCAAGTGCCATTTAAGAAACCTACCGACTCCGCGCCACAAGATTTTCTGCAGGGGCGCGGTTTTGCTTTTGCTCAGTTGCCTGATCGTCATCAGCGGATGGAGGCCGGGGTGCGCTCTGCTTGGATTGCCGATGTTGTGGTCAACCGAGTGACGGGCGATGTCCAGCTAACGCGATTAATTGTTGGTCAAGATGATGGTCCTGAGGTGGATACGGCGGGCCTGCAGCAAACGCTCCAAGAACGAATATTGGGTGAAGCCCGCCCCCTTTTGGGGCAAGCACCTGGGTTTGATGAGTGGGGCGATGGGAGTGATGCGCCAGAACGAGGCGTTGACATTGCGCCGGGTGAGCTAGTTAAACGTGACAGCCCAGCCGTTACCCAAACAAAAACAGCGTCGCTGCGTCCTGCATCGAGTGACGTATTAACTGGTGCGGAGCTTTCGCCCGGCGTTGCGGTTATCGCCAATGCGTTATTTGATGCCACCGGCATCCGTTTTCGCCAGCCCCCTTTTACAGCCAAGCGTGTACGTGAGGCGTTAAAGGAAGCGACGACGGAGGGAGCAGCACAGCAGCGTTTACTTAAGCGAGCCACTGGCCGCCGCTGGTTAGCCGCCGCGGCGCTGACCACGGTTGCAGGCACCGCGGCAATGGCATGGCCCTGGAAAAGCACCCTTGCGCCGGTCGCTCGACCCGCTGCCAATCTTTATTCCGCCGAGACCATTGAGCGCGGGCGCTTGGTCGCCGCCGCTGGTGACTGCGCGGCATGCCATACCTCTGAGGGGGGCAGTACCAATGTGGGAGGGCGGGCTTTTGAAACACCCTTTGGTACGCTTTACAGCACGAACATTACCCCGGATGAAGCCACCGGGATTGGCCAATGGTCCTACGCGGCGTTTGAGCGGGCGATGCGCCATGGCATCAGCCGTGATGGTAGCCACCTTTATCCTGCTTTCCCCTACACGGCGTTTGCCAAAACAAGCGATACCGATTTGCAGGCGCTCTATGCCTACTTAATGGCCCAGCCAGCCGTTGCCGCTGAAAAGCCGACTAATGAACTCTCTTTCCCCTTCAACGTGCGTGCCTTGATGGCGGGTTGGAACGCGCTTTATCACGACCCCACCCCCTTCCAGCCAGACCCGATGCAGAGTGAATTGTATAATCGCGGGGCTTACCTCG
This sequence comes from Halomonas sp., assembly GCF_011050415.1. Lineage (GTDB taxonomy): Bacteria > Pseudomonadota > Gammaproteobacteria > Pseudomonadales > Halomonadaceae > Vreelandella. The sequence continues at coordinate 73,789 of NZ_DRFS01000012.1, read as the reverse complement.
CCGAAGGCTTAGGCCACTGCAGCGCCTGCCATAGCCCACGCAATGCCATGGGTGCAGAGAAAAGCGGTAACGCTTACTTGGCAGGTGCCTTTGTGGATGGATGGGAAGCACCGCCGCTCAATACGCTTTCGCAAGCGCCTGTTGTTTGGAGTGAAGCATCGCTTTTCGACTATCTGCGCTATGGCGAGTCGGCGCTGCACGGTGTTGCCTCAGGCCCTATGGCACCGGTCGTGGCAGGCTTGGCAGAGCTACCTGAATACGATGTGCGGGCGATTGCCCACTATGTGGCTGCGCAGATGCAGGCTCCCACCGGCAATAGCGAGGCAACCATGGCGGCGGCTGAACAGCGGTTGGTCAGTGCGGCGGTGAGCTCACCAGGCATGGAGGCGGGGGAACGCCTGTTCGAGGGTGCTTGTGCGGCCTGTCATGTGGAGACCGGTGTGCCGAGTTTTTCACGCGCAAGCACCAATCTGGCGCTGAATACCAATCTGCATAGCGATCATCCCGATAATGTTATTCAGTCAATTCTTGGCGGTGTCCACGCGGATCATGTGCCTGGCATCGGCAATATGCCGGGCTTTGCCGAGAGTTTTAGCACTACCCAGGTCGCCGATTTAGCAACCTATCTCCGAGCGCGTTTTGCACCCGACAAAGCGCCTTGGCAACAACTAGAAAAACGTATCACTGAGTTACGCCAGCCTCACCACAACAACACACACTCTACTCCCTGACGTCATAAAACGAGGTGGATTATGAAACGCAGTAAATGGATATGGCTAGTATGGGCGGTCGTCCTGCTTAGTTATTTAGTGCCTTACACACTATTGAGCGGCGTGGCGCTCTGGTACGGCAGCTTCCTGTTTTGGGCCGTTGCAGGGCTAGTCGTCATTGCACTGAATGTGTTCATCACTAAAGATTTTGAGGAGCACAGCAATGACTGAGTCACTCATCTGGTGGTCCATTGCCATCTACTTAGTGATCGCGATTGGCATTGCGATTCTGTCCCGTCAAGGCCCTTCAGAAAGTATGTCTGGATACTTCCTGGGCAACCGACAAATGAACGGCTTTGTCTCGGCGCTTAGCTACAGTGCCACTACCTATAGCGCCTTTATGATGGTGGGCTTGGCAGGCCTCACCTATGCCGGCGGCGTTGGTGCGCTGGGCTTTGAAATTATCTATTTTGCCGGTGTTTCGCTGGTGGCTATCTTTGGGCCCAAGTTCTGGGCTGTTGGCAAGAAGTTTGGTTTTGTGACGCCAAGCGAGATGTTGGGCCACCGTTACAACAGCAAGCACGTGGCGATGGCTGTCTCGATTGCCAGCTGTATTTTCCTCATTCCTTATTCAGCCGTGCAGCTCGCGGGTGTTGGTTACCTGTTGCAAGGCATTACCGATGGGGCGATCACCTTTAGCACCGGCGTGATGCTTGCAACTGTGATTGCTATCTTCTTCTCCTATATAGCGGGGATTCGTTCAGTCATGTGGACCGACTCCCTTCAGGCCATCATGATGATTGTCGCCTCAACGCTGGTAGCCTTGCTGGTTATTCAGGGTTTGGGTGGTTTCAGCGCGCTATTCAATACCCTGGCGACGGAGCACCCGCAGTCGTTAACCGTGCCGGGCTCAGGGCTATTTAGCTTCGTTACTTTCCTAGGACTAACGATTCCCTGGTTCTTCTTTAGTCTTTCTAATCCTCAGGTCAGCCAGCGTCTGTTTATGCCTTCCTCGCTGCGCTCAATGCGCCATATGCTGATTGGCTTCCTAGTGTTTGGTTTTATTTACACCATGGTTTCTGTGCTATGGGGCTTCTCCGCCTTAGCTGCTTTCCCGAGCCTAGAACGTGCGGATTTAGCCACGCCTACCCTGCTGGCATCGGAGTTTGTGCCGCCAGTACTCGGGGTGATTGTGATGATCGGCATTATGGCCGCCGCTGTCTCTACCATTGATTCGATCATGCTGACCCTGGCCTCCATGGTGTCCCGTGATGTCTATGCCAACGTCAAACCGAACGTTAGTGAAAAGCGCCAACTGCTGGTGGGTAAATTTGTGGTGCCGGTGATTGCGCTAATGGCGCTAGGGTTTGCCGAGCTTCAGCTTGATCTTATTGCGGTGCTGTCGGTGGCTGCCTCATCAGGCTTAGTGGCGATGGTACCTGCCATTATCGGTGCTTTTTACTGGAAACGCGGTACCTCTGCCGGTGCATTAGCGAGTGTGGTCGGTACCAGTGTCTTCGTACTGCTGATGTATGCCACCGGTAACTCTTTGTTGGGCTTACCCTCCGGCGTATGGGGCATTGTGGTCGCTAGTGTGCTGTTTATTGGCGTTAGTTTAGCCACTAAACCTCATCAAGCCTCTACGGATGCTTTCTTTTCGGCCATCACTGAAGAGTTGAGTAAAAAGCGTCACCCTACCACCGCACAGCCGACCAAAGGAGCGGCCGTCTAGGCTTTTAAAGTCCTGTTTATACCTGACAATATAGAGCGCTTGGTGTGCCTAAAAGCGAGCACGAGCGCTCTCAGCTAATACTTACCCGGTCACGAGATAGCTGAGTTTTCGCCTGGGAAGTTAGGAGTCTTTATGGATCATGCAAGCTTTACGGAAATCTGCCTTCAGCAGTTAAAAATGTCTGGTGTACATGAAGGTGAGAAGCTGGTGGTGTTGACCCAGGGCAGCGAACGCCTTGATTATGCCGACGCCTTTCTGGCGGCGGGGCAGCGTTTAGGCGCCAATATGTATCATATGCGCTTGCCCGCGCCGCTACCCACAGGTGGTTGGAACGTGGGAACAACGGGGCTTGCCAGCATGCCCGATGCGGTGGAAGCGCTCAAAAACTGCGATATGTTGATCGACTGTATTTTCCTGCTTTTCTCACCGGAGCAAATGGCGATTCAAGCGGCGGGCACGCGTATTCTAACCGCAGTTGAGCCCCCGGAACTGCTAGCCAGAATGATGCCCACCAAGGAGTTAAGGGAGAAGGTCGAACTAGCCGCCGCGCTGCTGGAAAAGGCCAAAGTAATGCGCATCACCTCGCCCCACGGTACCGATGTCACCTACCAACTGAATACTTACGCTACCGTTGCCGAGTATGCCTGTACCGATGAGCCAGGCCGCTGGGACCACTGGCCCTCTGGCTTTGTATTTACCGGCGGTGATGACGATGGCGTGGATGGGACCATTGTGGTGGCGCCGGGTGATATCTTGCTACCGCAAAACATGTATGTCAGAGAGCCCATTACCTACACCATTGAGAAGGGCTGGATTACGGATATACGTGGCGGCCTGGATGCGGAGTTAGTGAAATCCTATATGGATAGCTTTAACGATCCGCGTGGCATGGGGATGAGCCATGTAGGCTGGGGCATGAACCCGAATGCCAAGTGGCACCGCATGGTACCGGGTGAGTTCCCCGGGGGCATGGGCATGGAGCCACGCAGTTTCTACGGCAACGTGATGTTCTCAACCGGCCCAAATAGCGAGCTGGGCGGGTCTAACGATACCGCCTGCCACCTGGATATACCGATGCGTAACTGCTCGCTGTTTTTGGATGATGAGCCTATCGTGATCGATGGCGATATCGTCGTTAAAGAGCTGCAGATGGCTAGAAATTGATGCGCTTGAGACAAGAGATGCTGATAAAGCCCCTGTTGTGCGCCAGTCATGGCGCGCATGTTCCTGGGGGCTCAGGATGACTTGGGGGTGGAAGTCCCCTGAACGCCCGGTAAGTGTCTCCCGCGAGGGGAAATCCGAAGACGCAATGACACGCCGAACAGTGTCGTGCGTCTTACCCTGAGAGGCGTGGTGGTCTGCCAGGTACTACTGGCGGCGCTATGGTGTACGAAAGCGGCGGCAGCCTCGCTCATGGCGCGAGCTTACCGCAAGGTGATAGCCAGCAAAGGTGCAGATCAAGCTCTGTCGAAAAAGTGGTTCTACGACCAGGGTATGATCTCGGTACTAGATACGGTAAAGATGGTTCAAACGTTCTGTATAGTCCGCCTTACAAGTTTCAAGAGACGCTTTTTGGGCAGCCATTTCTGAAGAGCTGAGTAAAAAGCGTGATAAGAAAAAATAATGTTAGTGTCATGGCTCCTTAACGAATGTCAACGATGCTTACCGCGAGTTTATTAAGTTGCAGCATACAAAAACTGTGCTTAAAGCCGTGCTTAAAACATCACATGTTAGGGAGAGTTATCACAATGAAACGCACTATACCTGGTAACGTTGACCCGATTTTGGCGGCAGGTGATGAGCCGCTCAGCAACGCCTCTCACAATGCTTACTTTGGCGATATCCTCGAAAAACGATTGAGCAGAAGAGGCATGTTGAAGGGTAGCCTGGCTACGGTCATTGCTGGCCTAATGGCAACAAAACTGCCCTTTAACTCGGCCTTTGCCGCACAGGGTGGAGCGTCGTCTCCCAGCATGGGGTTTCAAGCGGTACCGGTAAGCACTGCCGATAACGTTGTGGTACCTAAAGGTTACCGTGTGCAGAGTTTTATTCCCATGGGCACCCCCGTCAGTGGTGATATGCCTGCCTATTCCTTGGAGGCCAGCGGTGATGACCAGGGGCATCAGGTGGGAAGCCACCATGATGGCATGCACTTCTTCCCTCTGAACGACAGTTCCACCGATGGCTTGCTTGTCCTCAACCATGAGTATGTTGAACCGCGTTTTTTACATGCGGCGGCCAGCGGCTTGGCGCTGGATCGTAACGGCTTCCCCCAGCATGAGGATGGCAGCCGGGATGCTGATCAGGTGATTAAGGAGATGAATGCGCATGGCGTCACTGTTGTGCGTGTTCGCCAGGGCGAGGGTGGCGAGTGGGAAGTGGTGGAGGATCCTCACAATCGCCGAGTAACCGCGCAAACGGCTATGCGCCTCGCTGGGCCAGTGGCGGAAACAGATCACGTTAAAACCCAATATAGCCCTGACGGCACCATGACCCGAGGCACACTGAATAACTGTGCCCATGGCGTAACGCCGTGGAACACCTATTTGGCAGCAGAAGAAAACTGGGCGGGTTATTTCGCCAATCAAGACACTGACATTGATCGCCGTCAGGCTCGCTATGGCATAGAAACGCGTGACACCGGGCGTTATCAGTGGCACCGCGCTGACCGTGACGACGACATGTTTAGCCGTTTTGACGCTAGCAGCAAAGGGGCGAGTGCCACTGACGATTTCCGCAACGAGCCCCATGCCTTTGGCTGGATGGTGGAAATTGATCCTATGGCACCCGAGGCAGACCCCATCAAGCGCACGCATCTTGGTCGCTTTGCCCATGAAGGGGTTATTTTCGCGCCAGCGGTGGAAGGACAGCCAGTAGTCGCCTACTCGGGAGATGATGCCCGCTTCGAATACATCTATAAATTTGTTTCCAGCCAGCCGTATCAGGCGGCCACAGCGGATGGCTCGCTGTTGGATGAAGGGACTCTCTACGTTGCGAAATTTAACGAAGATGGCAGCGGTGAGTGGCTGGCACTCGCACCCGGCCAGCATGGCTTGACGCCTGACAACGGCTTTACAGACTTGGCCGATATCTTAGTCAACACGCGAAGCGCTGCAGACTTTGTGGGTGCCACTAAGATGGATCGCCCCGAGTGGGGCGCGGTCGACCCGGTAACCGGGCAGGTGTATTTTACGCTGACCAACAATACCCGCCGCGAAGAGGGCGACGAAGATCCTGCCAACCCACGCGCTAACAACAATTTTGGGCATATCATTCGCTGGCAAGAAGAGGGTACTCATGCGGGTGAGCGCTTTGAGTGGGATTTGTTTGTTGTTGCCGGAGATCAGGACGACAGCCGCGATTTAGCGGGCCACTCACTGAACGATGAAAATATTTTCTGTTGCCCTGACGGTTTGTGGATAGATCCCGACCGCCGGGTATGGATACAAACGGATATCAGTGAAAGCGTGATGAACACGGGCATCTTCGAAGTGTTTGGCAATAATCAGATGCTTGTCGGCGATCCTGAAACGGGTGAGATTAAACGCTTTCTGACCGGCCCCATTGGGCAGGAAATTACTGGCGTAGTGACGACACCCGATCAGCGCACTATGTTTGTCAACGTGCAGCACCCCGGCGCGACCACGACAGCAGAAGACTTTGCCAACGGCAATTCTGTCAGTCATTGGCCTGATGGTGGCAACGCGATTCCACGCTCTGCAACGCTGGTCATCACCCGCGAAGATGGTGGAATTATCGGCGCTTAAACACCTAAGTAGGTTGTAACACTATAAATGGAGGCACCCCCTGTGTGGGGTGCCTTCATGCTATTTATTACATGCCAGCGATCAGGGCGAACCCCACACTCTCAGTTGCTGCCGATAATCATCCTGTGCCTGGCTGGCGCTGACCGGCGTTAGCCACACTTCGGTGCCGGGAAGGCACTGGGAGAGGGTCGCGCAGGCAATCGGGGTAAGGGCACCTAAGCGTGGGTAACCGCCAATCGTCTGGCGGTCGTTCATCAGCACGATGGGTTGGCCATCCGGCGGTATTTGTACAGCACCTAGCGGAATGCCTTCCGAAATAATGCCTGTCAGCGAGCCATGCAGGCCGGGGCCCGTGAGACGTACGCCCATACGGTCAGCGCGATTATCGACTGTCCACGGCTGGTTAAATGCTTGAAAAAGCGTGCGCCCGCTAAACGAAGCGATTTGCGACCCGAGCACGATGGGTAAGTGGCAGCCCGACACTGGCATGCGCGGGCCTTGGCCTTCCACAATACGGCGCACCGCTGGGGCGGTGCCTTTCCAGGTTAGATGGTCACCCACTTTTAGTGGCTTGCCATCTTCATGCAGGCCGCCGATTTGTTCACGGGCAGTGCATGCGCGACTGCCCAGCACTTCCGGCGCATTCAACCCGCCAGGAAAGGCGAGGTAAGCACGTAAGCCCAGTCGCGGCTGGCGAAACACCAAGCGTTGGCCGGGCAGCAGTTTGAAGCTTGTATTGGGGGCGAGTGGTTTGCCATCCAATTGGGCGTCTAAATCAGCGCCTGCCAGCGCTAAACGCACCTCGCTTTCGGTTTCAAAGCTTAGGCCACCGCCCATAACGATTTCCAATGCGGCGCTGTTTGGCGCATTACCCAGTAACCAGTTGGCCCAGCGAAAAGAGATCCAGTCAGCGGCGCCACCTTGGGTAACCCCTAAGTGGCCGACGCCAAATCGGCCGGCATCTTGAATCAGCGCCAGTGGGCCAACCTGTTTAACGAGCATCCCCTTGCGCGCGTCATTTATAGCTGTTTGGCTCATGGACGCTCCTCCATCGGCGTGGTATCGCCACCGTCCGCTTCAAACTCCGCGCGGGAGATCGCTCTAAAACGCACCTTGTCGCCAGGGCGGAACAGCGGATCACCACGTTTGGCATACTCAAATAACGGTACGTTGGTGCGCCCAAGAATGTTCCAGCCACCCGGCGAAAGCAGCGGATAAATCGCGGTTTGCCGATCCGCAATGCCAACGCTGCCCGCTGCTACTTTTCGGCGTGGCGTTTTCAGACGCGGCGTGGCCAATGCTTCATCCACTAAACCCATAAAGCCATAGCCAGGCGCGAAACCTAGCGCGAACACGCAGTAATCGTGGTTACAGTGCTGCTTAATCAGCTCGTCCACGCTTATGCCCGCACGTTTGGCGACAACGGGCAGCTCAGGGCCCACGCTTTCGTCGTACCACACAGGGATATCGTGCAGCTCACCGGCTAGAGTATCCACAGGGGTAAGGCCTGAAAGCGCCTTGTGAATAAGTTGCAGGGCGTCGGTATGGGTTACCTGCTGGCAGTCGTAATGGACTAACAGCGTGGTGTAAGAGGGCACCAAGTCAATTAATGCCGCGCCGAAGGCTTTGCGCAGCGTTTGATCTGCAGCAATGACCCACGCCATATTGGTTTCGTCGATGGTATCGAATAGACGTACCATCAAGGCGTCCATGGCGGTGGTTTCTATGCGTATTTTGCCTGGTTTCACGCCTGCTCCAGCGCCTGAAAGGCCTCGCGAATAGCGCGCACGGCAGCCACTGACTCAGGGTTGTCACCGTGAACGCACAGCGTATCGCAGGCTAAGTGAAGCGGTGTTCCATCAAGTGCGGTAAGCGGCTCGCCTTTGGCCAGCATAATGGCCTGATTGACGATGGTGTTTTGGTCGTGGTGTACGGCGTTAGGCAAACGCCGTGACGCTAAGTGGCCGTTGGCGTCGTAGGCGCGGTCAGCAAAGGTTTCGAACCACAAGGTAATGCCCATTTTGGCGGCCAGCTCGCGGTGTGGCTCGGGGTCGGCAGTCGACATAATCATTAGCGGAAGGGTGGGGTCATAAGCACGCACCGCGCGCATTACGCCTTCGAGCAGCGCCGGGTTGGCCGCCATGTCGTTATACAGCGCGCCATGAGGCTTGATGTAGCTCAACCGAGCACCTTCCGCTTGGCAAATACCCGCTAATGCGCCTACCTGATAGAGCACCATGTCTTCCGCTTCTTCCGGCGAGCAGGCCATTGAACGGCGGCCAAAGCCCATTAAATCGGGGAAGCCAGGGTGTGCACCAATGCGGACGTCATGTTGAACCGCCAGCTTGACAGTGCGGCGCATGACATGGGGGTCAGACGCATGGAAGCCGCAGGCGATATTCGCACAGTCGACATAAGGCATGGCGTCGGCATCCAATCCAATCGTCCAGTTGCCGAAACTTTCGCCCATGTCGCAATTAAGCAGAGGAATAGCCATAACGACTCCTATTTTTATGCGCTGATCAGACACGCGCTGAATGTTAAACCAACACCAATATATGAACACGACTTGCTGAGTGCCAATCGTTTTTGACGATACTTACTATCGGAGTCTCCTATCATATTGTTATTGTGAGGAAAAATGGTTGACGGTTGGCCGCGATACGCTTATCACTCTATAAGCGTGGCGTGATAATAACGTTGGTTAGTCGCCACTGCTGGAGATGGTCTCAAAGTTGCATGATAGAGGCATCACGTTCGTCTTATGCTGCACGCTCGAACGGTTTTAGCGGCGGCGACCGACTCATTCATAAAGCCTAGCTTAGGCGATTCAGTATGTTGGATTTTAAAGAACTTGAGGCTTTCGTATGGGCGGTAAGGCTAGGCTCCTTCCGTAAAGCGGCGACTCGCTTGCATCTCACTCAGCCTTCCATTTCTGAGCGTATTTCGCGTTTGGAAACGACAGTAGGTGAGTTGCTGCTAGAGCGTTCCGCTCGGCCCATTCAGCCTACGATGCGTGGCCGCGAGTTCTTTATGCACGCTGAGCGTATGCTGCACCAGCGTGATGAGGCAATGAAGTTATTCGATAGCGAAGAGGCCTTTTCTGCACCGTTACGGCTCGGCACGATTGAAACCATAGCCCACAGCTGGTTTCCCGACTTTATGCGCCAACTGACCGAGCGCTACCCCGGGCTGACGATTGAATTGACGGTCGATTATTCACCGGTTCTGAACGAGAGATTATTGGGCAATGAGCTGGATATCGTCTTGGCAATGAACGGTTATTTACCGCAAAAACAGATTGAGTACGAGTCATTGAGTCCTTATGAGATGGGCATGTTTGTCTCCCCTAGGCACGCCAAGTTACTGAGCGAAAGTGCCGACGCATGGAGCACGCAACTACCGTTTATTTCGTTTGGTAAGCAGGCGCGCCCTCATTCAGAATTAGTGCACTACTTGGCAGAGCAGGGAGTCGCCAGCCCGCGTATTCATTGCGTTAGCACCTTGATGACGATTGTACGCATGACCACGGAAGGGTTGGGGATCGGCGCGCTGCCTGTCTCCACCGTACTGGATGAGTGGCAGCAGGGGGCACTTTATCGCCTTGAACTACCGGTGCCGTTACCGGCTATGCACTACGATGTGATATGGCGTAGCGCTAATCATCCGCGCTTTTGTCGCGGCGTTTCCCGTTTGGCTCAACAATGCGCCTGCAGCTATGCCCAGGCGCGTCGTGCTGATATGACAACAACACTTTTCTCTGGGCGCTGGATCTCCCCAAGCGTCTCCTCTGGCACTACCAAAGCAACAGCAACAAACCACTAAAAGCACCACACTATTAATAGAAATAAGAGGGTTCTCACGATGCGCAAGACCATAACGACTTCTCTGCTACTGGCGACCGCCTGCGGCTTAACCGTGTCGGCTCACGCCGCGGAATGGACCATGGCCACGCCCTACGGCGATGCCAGCTTTCATACCCAAAACACCAAGCAGTTTGCCGAAGATGTGGCGGAAGCCACCGGCGGCGAGCTAACCATCACCGTACACAGCGGTGGTTCATTGGTGGCGCACGGTGAAATTAAACCGTCGGTTCGTCGTGGCACCATTGATGCAGGGGAAGTATTCCTCTCCGTGCTCTCCAACGATGATCCTATCTTTGAAGTCGATACCTTGCCGGGTGTCGCGGGCGGCTATGATGATGCCTACGCATTGTGGGAAGCCACCAAGCCAATGATCACCGAGCTGTTTGCCTATGAAGGTTTGATTCCTTTATACGCCGTGGCGTGGCCCGCCCAGGGCATTTACACCGCTGAGCCGCTAACCGACCCTGAACAGTTTGAAGGTCTGCGCGTTCGTGCCCCTAACATCAATACCCAGCGCTTCGTGAACAACTTAGGCGGCAGCCCCACTGAAACCGAAGAATCCGATATACCGACAGCGTTTAGCACCGGTCGCGTTGATGCCATGATTACCTCAAGCTCTACCGGTAACTCCATGGCCGCTTGGGATTATGTAAGTGATTACACCAATGCCAACCTGTGGTTACCGAAAAATATCGTGTTTATCAGCCAGCGTAGTTTTGATCGCTTAGATGAAGCGACGCAGGAAGCGCTGATGGAAGCCGCCGCTGAGGCTGAAAAGCGTGGCTGGGAAATGAGCCGTGAAGACAACGATGCCAGTTTGGCAGTGCTAGAAGAGAACGGTATCGCGGTTTCTGAGCCTAACGACGCAATTTCAGAGGCGCTTCAGGCAGCAGGCGATGTGCTGTTTGAAGATTGGCAGTCACGTGCCGATGACGAAGCTAAGCAGGCGCTCGAGACCTATCGCGAGCAGCGCGGCAGCTAAGTCATTTCTTGATATCTCTCGCAGGGAAGGTGGCATTGGCCCCGACCCTGCTTTTCCCTAAGTGCTTTTTCTTAAGTGCTTGTTCCCACGTGAATGGTGAGGCTGCGAACATGAGATTTAAATTCGACAAACTCTATCGCCTAGGGGCTTGGGGAGCGGCGGCCTGTATGGTAACGATCTGTGGGCTGATAGCGTTGCAGGTTACTTTCCGCTTGATAGACGCATTGCTAAAACTGGCTGGCTTTGGTCGGCTAGGCCTAAGTATTACCGGTGTTTCGGAGTTGGCGGCCTATCTTCTAGTGGGTGCAACGTTTTTGGGGTTGGCCTACACCTTTGTCCATCATGCCCATATCCGTGTGACGCTGCTTATCTCGCGATTGCCGTCGGCCATTCGCGTTTGGTTTGAGGTATTTGGCCTGATTGTGGCGCTGGCGATTAGCCTGTTGCTAAGTTATGGCTTGATTGAGCTAGCAAGAGAGAGCCTGCAGTACAACGATGTATCGTCGGGCTTCTTATCCATTCCGCTGTGGATTCCCCAGACTGTTCTGGCCACTAGCGTAGGACTGCTGTGTCTGGCGCTTGCAGAAGCCTTGTTTATGGCGCTGCGCATAGCGGCTCGTGACCCCTCCAGTTTTCGTGAGGCTACCGCGACTGATGATAGCGAGATGCACTGAGTTTATGAAAACCCAGCACACATTAACGCGATTCGTGGACACCCAGCACAAGCCTTTTACTCTGGAGAGACCCCCGTGCTACTACTAAGTCTGGCTACCGTTTTTACCTTAGCCCTGCTGCTGGGCAGTGGGGTGTGGATCGCCTTTGCGTTGATCGGCACTGCTTGGATCGCGTTAGAATTCTTCAGCTCGTTTTCGCCAGGTTCTATCTTGGCGTCGGATTTCTGGAGTGCTAGCTACGGCTGGGACCTAACCGCACTGCCGATGTTTATCTGGATGGGCGAGATTCTGTTTCGCTCGGGCCTTGCTGACAATATGTTCCGTGGCCTGTCGCCGTGGCTAAATCGCCTACCGGGTCGTCTACTGCATACCAATATTATTGGTAGCGGCATGTTTGCAGCGGTGTGTGGCTCATCGGCGGCGACCTGTGCCACGGTGGGCAAAATGACGCTGCCGGAGCTTGAGCGGCGTGGCTATGATAGCAATATGGCGATTGGCACCCTGGCCAGCGCCTCCACGTTAGGGCTGTTGATTCCGCCGTCTATTGTGTTGATCGTTTACGGCGTCGTCACTGAGCAGTCGATCTCCAGGCTGTTTATGGCCGGTATCGGCCCTGGCCTGATGATACTGGCGATGTTTATGAGCTACCTCATTCTGTGGGCGCTGCTTAAAGGCAACAGGGAGGGGCTGACGGGGGCCGATGAGTCCGACATGAGCTTTGCTGAAAAACTGCGCAATACCTGGTCTCTGATGCCAATTTTGCTATTAATTGGCGGTATTATTTTTTCTATTTATGGTGGTCTGGCTTCACCTACAGAAGCGGCAGCGGTGGGTGTCGTACTGTCGATTATTATTGCCCGCTTTAATGGGCATTTTGATCGTGAAATTTTTACGAGCTCTTTGTTTGCGGCAGTACGTACGGCCTGCATGATCGCATTCATTATTGCCGGCGCGTCGTTTCTGACCTCTGCAATGGGCTTTACGCAAGTGCCGATGCAACTGGCGAGAGCGATTGGCGAAATGGGGCTTTCGCCCACCATGCTACTGATTGCCCTAACACTTTTGCTGTTGGTGATGGGGTGTTTTCTTGATGGTATATCGCTGATTTTATTAGTAACTGCCATTGTGATGCCGTTGGTGAGTGCTGCCGGTTTTGACTTGATCTGGTTTGGCATCTACTTAGTGGTCGTTGTCGAAATGTCGCAGATTACGCCGCCCGTTGGTTTCAATCTGTTCGTGATTCAGGGCCTAACCGGTAAAGATATTCTGACCATTACTAAAGCCACGCTACCGTTCTTCCTTTTGATGCTGTTGGCGATTGCCTTGATGCACCTTTTCCCTGGCATTGTTCTCTACCTTCCTGAAGCAATGACGCGTTAAAGAGCTGCTATTTATCCCTGATAAGCATCTCACTACTATTTATTAGTACTTAGATGCTTCAGTGATGCTTCTTTGAAAGCAATCTTCAAGCTAAGCTGAATAAAAAGCGGGGATAAGTGAGTGGACTAATGCGAACGAGGTTGGAAGCGATAGATATTTTTCGCCAGTTGGCAGAAGGAATGGGCCAAAGTGGAACGCCGCATTTTTATGCCGCCTTGGTTGAGCGCTTAGCCGCAATAATGGGTGTTGAGCATGTATTAGTGGCCGCCATCGCTGAGCAAGGTGCGGCCAAAACATTGGCCGTTTGGTCAAACGGTGCGCCTCAAGACAACTTCACTTACTCCTTAGCGGGAACACCCTGCGAAACTGTCTTGGGACGTGAGTTTTGCCTCTATGATTGCGATGTCCAGTTACGCTTTCCTAATGATAGTCTGCTACATACGCTAGGTGCCGATAGCTATATGGGGCTATCTCTTTATGCGGTAGATGGCTCGCCTATTGGGTTGTTAGCGGTGCTTAAAAATGACCCGATGCAAATTGATGATTTATCGAGTGAGATATTGCGTATTGCCGCCGCACAGGCAGGAGCCGAGCTTGGCCGTCATCAAGCGGAAGAGGCTTTAAAAGAGAGCGAAGAGGTCGCGCGGGAGAGCGAGCGTCGTTTAGATACGTTGTTAAATCATCTGCCTGGTATGGCGTATCGTTGTTTGAATGATGCTAATTGGACAATGCAACTGGTTAGCCAGGGAGCTGAGGACCTGACAGGATATCGGTCGGATGAGTTGCAAAATAATCGGCTGACAAGCTTTGCTGCCCTTATTCATCCTGATGATCAAGAGCAGCTTTTTAAAGAGGTACAACTGGCTATTGCCAGCAGGCGCCCTTATCGCGCGTTTTACCGCCTGCGCCACCGTGATACCAGCTACCGCTGGATGTGGGAGCAGGGGCAAGCGATTTTGAATGAGGCTGGCGAGGTGGTCTGTCTGGAAGGGTTTATTTCGGACGTTACTGATCAGCAAGAGTCTCAACGCGTCCAAAATGCCGTGGTGCAGGTTGCCTCCACCGTTACTACTCGGGTTGGCGATGATTACTTTCAACAATTGATAGCCACGTTAGTGGAGGTGCTGGAAGCCGATGCAGGCCTTATTGCTCTGCTTCACACCTCTCCTCAGGGTGTCGCACATGTGGTGGGCCAAGCAACCACCGTCAGTATGGTGGTAGATGGAAGCCAGCTTGAACCTCAATCTTTTGCGCTGCGTGGGTCGACATGTGAACAGGTAGTGCTCGAGCGTGAAGCCGTTGTTCATGATGGACCGCCGTTGCCCGTACTAAGTACAGCCATGCAGGCTCGGGCGTGGATTGGGCGGCGCTTGGATAATGCGAATGGAGAGGCGATCGGCGTCATGATCGTATATTACCGCCAACCGCTGACTACTAATGCTTTCGCAACCTCCGTACTGCAGATATTGTCCACCGGCGCATCCGCAGAGCTTGAACGCCGTCGAGACCATCGCCATATGCACCAATTGGCCTATACGGATAGCACCACTGGTCTGCCTAATCGCATTCGATTTATGGAGTTGTTGGGGCGTATGTGGAGAGAAGCGCAGCAAGCATCACATCCGCTCTGTTTGTTGCTATTGGATATCCGCCGATTTAAAGAAGTTAACGATTTATATGGCCATCACGTGGGGGATCAACTGCTAGTTACCGTAGCGGATCGTTTGCAACAGATGACGCCTGCGGCTGGTTTGTTGGCGCGTTTATCGGGCGATGAGTTTGCCATGTTGGTGGTAGGTACCGAGAAAAATGCCTTAAGCACGATCGTCCAACAATTACGTTCAGCGATTAACCGTCCTATTCAGTTGGATCGGCGTCTCTTTCATCTTGATATAAGTATCGGCTTTGGCTGCTACCCACAAGATGCCAATGAGGCTGGCGAGCTGTTCAATGCCGCTAGTATTGCGCTCCATCATGCCAAGCGGAGAGAAAACAACACTTGCCCATATACCCAAACCATGCGGCATGCGCTACAACGGCGCCAACTGATGAGCGAGCGGCTTAGTGCGGCAATTACTGAGCATCAACTGGAACTCTATTATCAACCACAGGTGGATCTTGCCAGTGGGCAGATTACTGGCGCTGAAGCACTCTGCCGGTGGTTTGACGCCGAGTGGGGCTGGGTAAGCCCAGGTGAGTTTATTCCGCTGGCAGAAGAGCGCGGTTTGATTCGACCCCTGGGAGACTGGGTGCTGGAGGAGTCTGCTAGGCAGTTAATAGCTTGGCGTAACCACCACCAAACGGCGCTACCGGGCAGACTCTCGATCAATATTTCCGCACAACAGTTTGCCGACCCGAAATTAACGGCTCATATTGCCCAGCTAACGGCGGGCGTTCCCACCAGCGCCATTGCACTAGAACTCACCGAAAGTGATTTTATGCGCGACCCTGATCAAGCGATTGAGATAACCCACACCATGCGCCAAGCGGGTTACTCACTCTCTATCGACGATTTTGGAACTGGTTACTCCTCGCTTTCCTATCTTCGCCGGTTCGCCGCCGATGCACTGAAAATTGACATCTCCTTTGTGCGCGAAATGCTTGATAACCACCATGACCGCACCATCGTACAAACCATCATCGCCATGGCGAAAGCGTTAGAGATGAAGACCGTGGCCGAAGGCGTTGAAACACGCGAGCAAGCCCGACTGTTGGCCGAAATGGGCTGTAACGAAGCGCAAGGCTACTGGTTTGGCCGCCCGCTGCCAGCCGACGAATTCGCGGCGCAGTGGCTAAGCTAACGCCAGCCTAAACAAACTAGCCGTAAAGTGTTTCCCAGTGAATATCACGCTTAGGTTCGGTATCTAGCTGTAACTCGCACTCAATGTGCTCCAAATGATGCAGCATTAGCTTAATAGCCTCCGTTTCATCGTGGGCAGCAATGGCATCTACGATTAGCTTATGCTCATCTTCAGGACAGGCAGGTGTTTGTGGCGCGTCGTAAAGCGCAATAATTAAGCAGGTTAAAGGGCACAGTTCTGCCATCAGTTTTTCGATAAATTTATTGCCACTGACTTCCGCTAGCAGCATATGAAACTGCCCCGAAAGGCGAATAATTCTGCGCCGATCTCCTTCCTGCCTGGCTTCCGACTCAGCGACTAAATGTTGACGCAATCGAGCAAGATCATGTTCGCAAGCTCGGGCAATTACATTGCGTACGATTTCAGGCTCAACGAGCCGACGAGTAGCAAATAAATCACGCGCTTCAGCCGCGCTTGGGCGAGTCACAAATGCGCCTCGATTGGCATGCAGGGTTACTAGTCCCTCTTTAGCAAGCAGGGTCAGGGCCTGGCGGATTTTGGTCCGGCTAACGCCAAAGGCACTTGCTAGCTTCTCCTCTACAAGCTTAATACCAGGCGGTAACCGATGCTCCATTACTGCGTCAGTAATGCGCTCTGCTATCTGCTCAATGGCAGGCTTGGTCGTCGGGACGGCGTCCATGGTCATTTTATCCTGTCGAAAACTGCGTTCAGTATGCCGTAAGGATACGGTGGTCTGTAGTGCTGTGTTCAAAACGTGAAAAATTTGGAATAGCGCACTATTCAAGTGCAGGGGTATCCTGAGAAGCATCAATTATGTGCATTATTATGTTTAATAAATTGTATGCAATTTATGAGACAATATCACTTGAATATTTTTTGCACTCTTTTAATTTTATTGTAAATCATTGGTTTGTGCTGCTTTTAGGGCTTTTTTTTTAATCACAACTCGCTGAATGGCATGGCGCTTGCTGTTTCATTTCAAGTACTCGCCCGTTCCCGCAGGCGATGGTCACTTCATGAAACCGCTGGAGCCTCCCCATGATCTCTAAAGCTAACGTTGTAAAGCTGGCCTCGCTGCTGACGGCCGCGACCCTATTCTCCTCATCGCTACAGGCGGCTGAACGACTGCGTGTAGCGGGCAACTTCCCCACCGATCACTCTGTTTCACGCGCCATGGAAGTGTTCAAAGAGCAGGTAGAGCGCGAGTCTGATGGCGAACTGCAAATTGACCTATTTCCCGCCATGCAGCTAGGCGGTGCTACTGAAAACGTTGACCAAGTACGCTCTGGCACTATCTTCGCTGTGTTTACGTCGATCGCTTACTTCACGCGCTCCATACCTGAGTATGAGGCGGTGAGCTTACCCTTCTTGTTTGATAACCGTGAACAGGCGTTTGCCGTTATGGACGGTCCCGTTGGCGAGCAATTGGACGAAAAGATGGAAGAGCTAGGGTTCGTTAACCTTGGCTATGGTGAGCTGGGATTTCGCCATGTGACGAACAGTTTGCGCCCCATTACCTCTGTAGAAGATTTTGCGGGCATGCGCATTCGCCTTCAGCCTAATGAAGTTCACCTGCAGACCTTCCGTGCACTGGGTGCCAACCCTGTGTCGATGGATGTATCAGAGCTCTATTCAGCGCTGCAGCAGGGTGTCCTCGATGGCCAGGAGAACCCTTACAACATCATCGCCAGCCGTCGCTTTAACGAAGTACAGGAGTACCTCTCAGATAGTGGCCACTTCTATGACTTTATCAATGCCGTGGCTAACCAGCGTAGCTACGAGCGCCTCTCAGAAGAGCACCGCGCCATTATTGATACCGCCATGGCGGATGCAATGGCTTGGCAGCGTGAAGCCGCCGCGAATGAAGAGGAACAGTGGCGTGAGCAGCTAATTGCAGACGGCATGGAGTTTACGCCGATCTCACCGGAGCTACGGGCTGAACTGCGCAAAGCTACGCTGGAAGTCACGGAAAGCCTCAAGGATCGTATAGACCCTGCGTTCATTGAGCTGGTCACCCAGGAAGCTGAAGCAGCACTGTGAGGCCTGCCATGACGCCTACTTCTGCATCACCTCAAAATGATACTAAGCGGGGGCCTGTGCCTCCGCATTTCAGCACTGCTTTTCAACGGGCGAAATGGGTCGTTGAACGCTTAGATGCCGTTACCTACTGGGGCATTGTTGCTGTCATGGCGCTAATGGTGACCATCGTGGCGCTTCAGGTGTTCTGGCGCTATGTGCTTGGTTCCTCCATTGACGCCGCCGATGAGCTATCACGCTTGTGCTTTGTGTGGGCGATCTTCCTGGCCATTCCCCATGGCGTGAAACACGGGGTGCATGTCGGTATCGATCTATTTGTGATGATGATGCCCGCTTGGTTGAAGGAGGTTCTCTTTCGCCTGATGGCCGGTGTTTCCACGCTTCTGATGCTGATGGTGATGATTGGCGCGTGGGTCGCGACAGTTGATCGCTGGCCGGAGCTAATGCCGACCCTGCCGGTCACCTCTGCCATCTACTACATCGCTGTGCTGATTTGCGGCGCCCACGCCTTTTTACACTTAGCGCTGTTGGCATGGGGTGGATCGCGCACCTGGGAGGAGTTGTCATGACGTGGATGGCAATTGGTTTATTTCTGGCCCTGGCTTTTTTCGGTATGCCGTTGGCCTTTGCGCTTGGTTTTGGCTCTCTAGCGGGGCTATGGATGCTCGACTTCGAGCTAGTGGTCATGCCGCAGCGCATGATGCATGCGGTTAATAGCTTCCCCTTAATGGCTATTCCGCTATTTATGTTGGCCGGTGAGCTAATGGTGCGTGCTGGCATTATGGATCGCCTGATTGCCTTCGCAAACAGCTTGGTCGGACGGATGCATGGTGGTTTGGCCCATGTGACGATCACCTCTGGGACTATTTTTGCCTCTGTCAGTGGTGCCGCGGTTGCAAGTGCCAGCGCTATGGGAAGCACCTTGGTTCCCTCGCTACGCAAGTACTATCCCGATGCTTACTCAGGGGCCGTTATTGCCTCCGCAGCTAATTTGGGGCCGGTGATTCCCCCCAGCAATGCAATGATCGTGTATGCGCTGATGGCGGGCTCTTCGGTCTCCGTGGGCGGGCTTTTTATCGCCGGTATACTGCCCGGGATATTGCTAGCCGTTGGCTTTATGGTGATTGCCAGCTGGATCTCGTGGAAGCGGGGTTATCCGCTGACCGGCGAGCGTTTTAATCTGGCCAATGTGTTGTACCAAGGGCGACGCGCGATGGTCATCATTATGATGCCGGTGATTGTCGTAGGCGGGATTGTCGGCGGCATTTTTACCGCTACCGAGGGCGCTGCCATCGCCGTGGTGTACTCCGCGCTGATCGGTTTTGTCGTCACACGGCGGCTGAAAATTTCCGACCTGCCTGGCTGTCTCTACCGTGCTGCAGTCACATCGGCAATGGTCGGCGCGTTGATTGCGTTTGCTTCTGTGCTGACATTCATCTTCACCATCGAGATGGTGCCGATGATGTTGTCTGATTTTATTCAGGAGCTGACCAGCGACCCGATGACCTTCATCTTACTCACCATGGCGCTGCTGGTCGTGGTGGGCATGCTTATAGAATCTAACGCTGCTTACATCATGTTGGTGCCGCTGTTTGCGCCTGTTGCGCTGACCTATGGCATCGACCCGCTCTACTTCGGCTTTCTGTTTATGTACAACCTGGTCGTCGGCATGATGACGCCGCCGGTAGGTGTGCTCTATTTCGTTATGAGCGGCATCACCAAAGTGCCCATGATGCAGCTTGTAAAAGAGTCGCTGCCGTTTGTGGCCTTCCAGTTTGCAGTGCTTGCCCTATGCATCTTCGTTCCTCAGTTAGTCACTGCGCTGCCCCGCGCGCTTGGCTACTAAATGTTATCGGAGCAGATAATGACGCAACCATTCGATTCTCAGCATCCCGCTGATTTGGTTATCCATGGCGCTCGGGTGCTGACGGTTGATCCACTGCTGGGCGAAATTCCAAATGCCCGCCTGGTGATTCATCAGGGCCGCTTAGTCGAGGTGGAGCCAAATGATCCGGCACAGCCGCTACCCCCCGCGCGCCGCACCCTTAATTTAACCGGCCGAGTGATTACCCCAGGCTTCGTCAATGTGCATACCCACACCATTCTGAGCATGGTGCGCGGCGTTGCTGAAGATATGGGTTTCGCACCGGCCTATACCCCGGGTGTGCCCCATGGCCATGAAGTGAGCGAAGAGGAAGCCGTTGCCTTGGCACGGTTAGGGGCCGCCGAAGCGCTGTTATTTGGTTCAACACTGATTAACGACAGCTATGTGCATGCCGACTTAACGCTTCCTGCCATGGGCGAGCTAGGCATGCGGGTGATTACCTGCGGGCGCATTCACGATGTGGATTTCAGCCGTGTGCACGAAGGGGTTTGGGAGCACCGCGATGGGATTGGCGAGCGAACGCTGAATGAAGCCATTGCGCTTCACGAGCGCTGGCAAGGCAAGTTGGATGGCCGATTAGGCGTAGAGCTTGCTGCCCATGCGCCTGATACCTGTTCCCGTGCTTTATTAGCCAAAGTTGCCACTGCCCGCGATGCGCTGGGTATTCACGTTAATGGCCACCTTTCCCAAAGCGTTAAAGAGAACCGTCGAGTGATGGAGCGTGACGGTATGACGCCTAGTGAGCTGCTGGAAGATGTTGGGCTGCTGGGCCCGCGCTTTACCGCCGCCCACTGTATGTACGTGACCGACAGCGATATCGAGCGCATAGGCCGTACCGGCACCAACATTGCCCATATCCCACGGGGTAATGCCACCGGCGGTCGAATTGCCCCCACCACGCGGTTACGCGCTGCAGGTGCAAACCTTGCCCTAGGCACCGACAACATGCACGGCGATATGGTGGAAGTGATGCGCTGGGCATTGATTATGGGCCGGGTGCAGGAGAGCGAGATTAACGACACTTGGCAGCCTCATCACGTGCTGGAAATGGCCACTCTGGGTGGCGCTAAAGCGTTAGGGTTGGATGCAGAGCTGGGATCACTTACCCCCGGCAAGCGCGCTGATTTAGTGGTGTTTGACTTCCGTCGCCCGCACTTAGTGCCGCTGATTAATGCCCTCGGCAACTTGGTACACACCGCTCAAGGGCGGGATGTCGAGATGGTGGTGTGCAACGGCCAGATAGTGGTTGAAGAAGGCGAGCTGTGCTTGGCCGATACGCCCGCATTGCTGGCCGATGCGCAGCACGCGGCTGAAGCGCTCTGGGCGCGTGCCCGGGCTCAGGTTTGATGCGGTGGAGACTGCCTTTATGAAGCTACTGATTGTTAACCCTAATATCTCGCAAAGTGTCACCGACCTTATCGCTGCTGAGGCGCGGCGTTCGGCAAGCGGCGATACACAGTTGACGCTGCGCACGGCTGCCTTTGGGGTGGCCTATATCGAAACCCGCGCTGAAGCAGCGGTCGGGGCCTATGCAACATTGAATGAGCTTGCGGAACACTACGCGGGGCATGACGCCGCGATCATTGCGGCCTTCGGCGACCCTGGCTTAGAGGCTGCCCGTGAAATGCTGCCGATCCCGGTGGTTGGGCTTACTGAGAGTGCCCTGATGAGTGCCGCCATGCTGGGCGGTCGCATCGGTATTGTGGCGATTTCGCGGCGTATTCGCGCTTGGTACAGCGAAACCGTTGACCGCTATGGAATGGCCTCTCGCCTGGCAAGTATCCGCTGCTTAGATGAACCGCTGCCCAACATTGGCAGCGTTCAGCAGGACAAAGGTGAGCAGCTAGTGGCGCTGTGCGAAGCCGCTGTGCGCGAAGACGGGGCCGATGTGTTGATTATTGCAGGCGCACCGCTAGCAGGGTTGGCACGCAGTGTAGCAGAGCGGATTCCGGTGCCCGTTGTGGATGGTGTGAGCTGTGCCGTTCATCAGGCGGAACTACTGGCAAGGCTGAGCCCTTATAAAGCGACGGCGGGAAGCTACGCTCCACCGCCTGAAAAAAACTGGCAAGGCTTATCGCCTGCATTAGGTCAGTTAATCGGACGGCAAAGCATCCCTTAAGGCACACAACCTATAAATTCAGGAGCACTATAATGACCACGCCACGTAGCCGCTTTGGTGTTTTAACGCCTTCTTCGAATACCGCACTAGAGCCATTAACCTCCGCAATGGTGGCTCAGGTGCCTGGCGTCACTGCGCATTTTTCTCGTTTTGGTGTCACTGAAATAGCCCTAAGTCAGCGGGCGTTGGGCCAATTTGACGATACCCATGTGCTGGCTGCCGCCAAGCTACTCGCCGATGCCAGGGTCGATGTGATTGGTTGGAGCGGTACCTCCGCAGGCTGGCTCGGCTTTGACCACGACGTCACCTTGTGCCAGCGCATTAAGGCTGAAACGGGTATTCAAGCCACCACATCCATGTTGGCGCTTAACGAGATCATGACCGAGCACGGTGTGCGTGAATTCGGTTTAGTGACACCTTATACCGACGACGTACAGCAGCGTATTTTGGCGAATTACCACGCTGAGGGTTTCAGCATTGTTGCGGAAGATCACCTTAGCATCAGTGAAAATTTTGCCTTTGCCGAGGTGAGCGCCGAGACCCTGACTGCCCAGGTACGGCGGGTCGCTGAACAGGGCGCTCCCTTGATAGTCGTCGCCTGTACCAACCTCAACTCTGCTCAACTAGTGGCCCAGTGGGAAGCGGAGCTAGGCGTGCCGGTGTTGGATACCACCGCAACAGTGGTATGGAAAATGATGCGCATGACGGGGCACGCAACTACTCCAGTCAAAGGCTGGGGACGTTTGATGGAAGGGACTCTGTAATATGGCTGAGTTCGATTTAGTAGTCCGTCGGGCGCGCTGTGCCACCGCCGCCGATGTTTTTGACGCCGATATTGGTATTCGCGATGGGGTCATTGTTGCCTTGGGCAATGCGCTGGGGGCGGGGAAGGAGGAGATCGACGCGGCAGGGCGCTGGGTACTGCCTGGCGGTATTGATGGCCACTGCCATCTGGATCAGCCGACGTCCGATGGCTCTAAAATGGCCGACGACTTCCTCACTGGGACACGTTCAGCGGCCTGCGGTGGCACCACGACGGTGTTCCCTTTTGCCTGCCAAATTAAGGGCCAGAGCCTGCGGGCTGCAGTCGAGGATTATCACAACCGGGCGGAGGGCAAGGCGTGCATCGATTACGCCTTCCATCTGATTGTCACCGACCCCACTCCCGACGTGCTTGCCTTAGAGCTACCTGAACTGATCCGCGAAGGGTACACCTCGTTTAAAATCTACATGACCTACGACGATCTGAAGTTGGCAGATCGTGAAATCATTGATGTGCTGGCGGTTGCCCGTGAACACGGTGCCATGGTAATGGTCCACGCCGAAAATGCCGACTGCATTGCCTGGTTAACCGAGCGCCTGCTTGCCAATGGCCATACGGCACCCCGCTACCATGCCGCCGCCAGGCCCATGCTGGTTGAGCGGGAAGCCACCCATCGCGCCATTGCCTACGCCGAGCTGGTCGATGTGCCCATCCTGATTGTGCATGTCTCCGGACGCGAAGCAATGGAGCAACTGCGCTGGGCGCACCAACATGGTTTACGCGTCTATGCCGAAACCTGTCCCCAGTACTTATTCTTAACGGCCGATGACCTGGGCCTAGACGATGACCCTCAGGGTGCCAAGTGCATTTGCAGCCCGCCACCTCGCGATAAGGCGAATCAGCAATTCGTCTGGGATGGACTAGAAAACGGCGTTTTTCAGGTGTTCTCCTCGGATCATGCACCGTTCACCTTTGAAGGCCCTGAAGGCAAGTTTGCGGCAGGGGAAGATGCCAGCTTTGCGCGCATTCCCAACGGTATTCCAGGGCTTGAAACCCGTTTAGCGCTGCTGTTTAGCCACGGTGTAGAGACCGGCAGAATTACCATTCAGCAGTTTGTGGCGCTCACGGCCACCAATGTAGCGCGCATGTATGGGATTTATCCGCGTAAGGGGTCAATTGCCATTGGTGCTGATGCGGATCTAGTGATCTGGGATACCGGCCTTGAGCGCACCATTCGCAATGTGGATTTACATCATGGCGTTGATTACACCCCCTACGAAGGCATTCCCGTCACCGCTTGGCCTGCCCTAACCCTGTCGCGAGGTGAAGTGGTCTGGCGGGATGGCGACTATTTAGGTACGCCTGGGCGCGGTGCCTTTCTGCGCTGCGACCTGCCTGCTCCCGCGCGGCCCAAGCCGCGACCAGAAGGGGGTGTCGCGTGGTGATCTCTTCAGCGATAGCACTTCTGCTAATGCGCGCGGAGCCAGCATGATGTCAAAAGCATGGGCCAGTAACCCTCTACTTATTGGCAAACTGCTTACGTCGTTACTTGCGTTAGGGGTCATTGTCATTGGAATTAGCTTTTTGCGCATTGTGCACGGCACACCACCCCCCTATGGCGCGCCGGGAGATATTGGCTCGGCGGCATTTTTCCCTGGCCTTGTGGCGCTATTGGTCACCGGCTTGGGAGTGATCATGCTGTTGGGGACATGGCGAGCCAACGCAAACGTTGTATTTGAGCGGGGCCGTACCGGAGTAGCGCTTATCGCTTTCCTCTTAATGCTGGCGATGGCGTTATTGATCAACGTAGCGGGTATTTGGTTAGTCAGCATGCTGGCAGTGCCGCTGTTAGCGGTGTGTTTTGGTGAGCAGCGCTGGTATGTACTACTGGCCTTGGCAGTTATTCCTCCTACGGTTGTCATCCATCTGTTTGAAGGGGTGATGGGGATCTATTTTCCGCGGGGTATTCTGCTGTGATTGACTTGAGTGTGCTGCAGCAGGGGCTGGCAATGCTGGCCAGTCCGTGGACCTTCCTGGCGCTTTCTGCAGGTCTGGCCGGTGGTATCTTGATTGGCGCGCTGCCTGGGCTTACCGCCACCATGGCGGTCGCCGTGCTTGCCCCTTTTACCTTCTTTATGGACGCCACTATCGGCATTCCGTTTTTGTTGGGAATCTACAAAGGGGCCATTTATGGCGGCTCGATTCCGGCCATTTTGGTCAATACCCCGGGAACGGCGGCGGCGGCCGCAACGGCTAAGGATGGCTATGCGCTAACGCAACAGGGCAAGTCGCGCAAAGCGTTAGAGCTGAGTTTGTATAGCTCGGTTGCAGCTGATTTTCTCGCAACCTTGGTACTGATTGTGGTGGCCATACCTCTGGCCAGTATTGCTATCCGCTTTGGATCACCAGAGTTTGCGCTGCTCTATCTGATCGCGCTGACCATGATCGCGACGGTGAGCGGTGAAAGCTTTCTCAAAGGCATGATTGCCGCAGGGCTAGGCCTGTTGGTTGCCTGTGTTGGTCTTGACCCCATGACTGGCTATCAGCGGTTTACCTTCGGCAGCACCGATTTATTAGCGGGGGTATCGTTAATTCCGCTACTAATTGGCATGTTCGCACTCAGCGAAATCCTTATGCAACTCACTCATCCTCCCTCGCATTCGGCGGAAAACAGTCATGCCGGGGTGGTGGAACATGGCGGCGAGCGGCTGCGCTGGGCTGAGTTTTGGGCCTTGCGGCCAACGATTATTCGCTCAACCACGTTAGGTGCATTTTTAGGTTCGCTACCGGGGTTAGGGGCTGAAATTGCCTGTTGGATTGCCTATGGGGTCGCCCGGGGTCGCTCTCGCGAGCCAGAAAAATTTGGAAAAGGTTCACTGGAAGGTCTAGCCGCCGCGGAATCCGGTAACAACGCTGTCGTGCCCGCCGCGCTTATTCCGATGACTATTTTTGGTATCCCCGGCGACACGATTACTGCAGTGCTTATCGGTGCCTTAATGGCGCAGGGCATGATGCCAGGGCCGTTGATGATCCAGCAAAATCCCGGCTTTCTATTTGGCATGTTCTTAGTGCTGCTGGTCACCAATGTGCTGCTGCTGGGTTTTGGGTTATTGGCGATTCGCTGGCTCAAACAGGTCACGCGTATTCCCCCCACCGTACTCTATCCCTGCGTCATGCTGCTCTGTTTGTGTGGCGCTTACGCCGTCAACTCCAGCTCCTTTGATTTGTTGGTATTAGTGGCGGGCGGTGGTTTGGGTTATGTCATGCGGCGTACAGGTTTTCCCGTTGCACCGCTAATTATTGGCCTGTTGCTGGGGCCGGGTTTTGAGAGCGCTCTGCGCCAATCGCTGGTGTTCTCAAACGGCAGCCTGGCGATCTTCTGGTCGCGTCCAGGCAGCCTTATCCTGCTGGTCTTATTAGCTCTGGTCATCGTCGTGATGGCTTGGCGTGGGCTAACGACGGCAGGAATTATTAAAAAGCGCTTTAAACGTCTTCCTTCCCCGTCCCAAAAGCACTAAGGAGTTACCTCATGACTCGTCCCATTTTTGCTCGTACGTTAATAGCCGCTTCATTTATGGCCGCTGCGACCCTCACTGCTGGGCAAGCGTTAGCTCAAGATAGCCATTTAGCCGATGAACCTATCCGTTTCGTAACGCCGTATCCAGCCGGTGGGTCGCACTCACTCCATGCTGGTATTATCACTGCGGTGGGGGAGGACTTTTTGGGCCGCCCGCTAATTTCCACTATTCGTGGCGGCGGTGGTGGTGCCGTTGCTGCGGCTGAAGTGGCGCGCAGTACGCCCAATGGCACCTTGCTGCTGTTTGGTGACCCAACGATTAACTCGTTGCGCCCTCAAGTCGAAGACCTACCTTACGAAATGGATGATTTTGTTGCCGTAGCACGCATCAATTACAGCCCTGCGATTTTTGTTACGACGCCGGATCAGCCTTTTCAAACCATCGAAGAGCTGGACGATTACGCCGAAGGCAATCCCAACGAGCTGGTTTACAGCTCCGATAACCGCAATGGTTTTACCTTTACCGTCTTTGAAATGCTCAAGTCGACGGCTGACATTGATATGCGCGGCGTAGAGCTTGGTGGAGGCGGCCCTGCGGTGACCCAACTGGTGGGTGGCAATACCATGGCCTATGCGGGCGACCCCAGTGTGGTGGGCGAGCATCTCGACGCGGGTACGCTCGTTGGTCTGTGTGTTACCGATACTCAGCGCTTTGAAGCCTATGCGGATATCCCCACCTGCCAGGAAGAGGGCTACGATGTTGTCTTCCAGTTTTGGCGGGGCGTAATGGCACCCGCAGGCACACCGCCTGAAGTAGTGGCTGAACTCAGCGATGGCTTTGAGCGCTTAACTCAGGATGAAGGTTTTCTACGCTTGATTGGTCAGATTGGCTCAGGTATCCAGTTTCTTGACCATGAAGCCTTTGCTGAAGCCTTAACGGCTGAGCAGGCAGCACTGGGTGCTGCTTACCTCGGCGAATAAAGACGCCACCCGCTCAAGCAGCTCCTGAGTCAGGAGCTGCTTGTTTGTGTGCGCTGTGGAAAACCGGTATGGATAAAACCAATATGAACAAGACCATAACGCTGGTGGGTACGTTGGCCCTGAATAGCGATGGTGTTTCAGTCGGCACTGGGCCGGTGGATATCGTCATTCGTAATGGCGTGATAGACGACATCCGCCCATCGGGAAGCCGGCCAGTAGAGGGCGAGTGTGTCGATGCTTCTGATACCTTTACCGTTCCGGGATTTATTAACGGCCACCACCACTCCCATGAAAATTTCCACAAGGGACGTTATGACCGCCTGCCCCTTGAGCTGTGGATGAATTACGTACGGCCAGCCAAGCCGCTGCCGCTAACCGCTGATGATATTTACCTACGTACGTTGGTCGGTGCTAGCCAAGCCTTGCTGTCGGGCACCACCTGTATTATCGATGATTTCAATGCGTCACCGGTTTTAAACCCTGACCATGTGCAGGCCGCCTTAAAGGCTTATGAAGATATAGGTATTCGCGCGTTGGTAGGGCCGACGCTATTTGACGTGCCTTTTCATGAAAGCGTGCCGTTTATTCACGAAGAGTTTAGCCATGAAACGTTGGCCAGCTTAGCCCCAGGTAACGCAACGCCCATCGCCGAGTATTTGCGCTTTGTTGAGTCACTGGCGGCAACGCGCCACCCACGTAATAACCGAGTCGGTGTGCTTTTAGCACCGTCAGCCCCACAGCGCTGCACCGATGGCCTCTTAAAAGAGGTGCGTGCGCTGGCTGATCGCACCGGCTTGCCGGTGATTATTCATGTGCAGGAGACCCGCTTACAGGCGGCTTCAGCATGGCATCAGCGAGGCAAAACGCTGTTCCAACATTTGGACGAATTGGGCTTTTTGGCAGCAGGCACATCGCTTATTCATTCCGTGTGGCTGACAGATGATGATATTGGGCGGATTGCCGCTAATGGTGCCAGCGTGCAGCATAACCCCAACAGCAATTTGAAGCTGGGTTCAGGCTTGATGCCCCTTCGCCAACTGCTGGATGCCGGGGTAAACGTTAGTCTGGGCACCGATGGCTGCGGTTCGTTAGAGACCACGGATATGCTACGTGTGGTCGCTAATACGGCGTTGCTGCACAAGCTGCGTGGTAATGACTATCGCCGCTGGGTGGGCGCTGAAGAGGCCTTTTATGCTGCTACCCAAGGCGGCGCAAAAGCGCTTGGGCTTGAGAAACAACTGGGCTGCTTAAAGGTTGGCCAGCGTGCAGACATGGTGCTCTATCGGTTGGATGCCCCTGCATTTACGCCGCTTAATAACCCTTTACGGCAATTAGTATTTGGGGAAAGCGGCAACGGAATTCATAGCGTACTGGTAGACGGCGAATGTGTCGCTGCAGATGGCAAATTAACCCGTCTTGATCAACGTGAGATATCCAAACGTATTAGCGAAGCTATGCAGCGGCTTAGGCCCGAGATTGCTAATGCCGAACAAATGACCGAAACCTTACGGCCTGCCTACGAGCGCATTTGGCAGCGCTGCCAAGCATTGCCGCTCGCTCCAGGTACTATCGCTGCGCGATTTGATGATTAACGCTCGCCGCCTTTTATATTAACCGCCAGCGTCATCGTCTTGTCATGATCTGTGGCATAACCTACGCGCCGCCAACCCGCGATGAAAGGAGTGCTCCCATGCGCCTGGCCCTGTTTGATCTTGATGACACCCTCCTGGATGGAGACTGCAGCGACCGCTGGAATTTATGGATGATAGAGCAAGGTTGGATCAGCGATGCCGAAGCCTTTATGGCTCGCGCGGAGAAAATGCATCAGGCCTACCACGCAGGCAAGCTAAAGCTTGAAGAGTACTTAGCCATGACCCTAGCGCCCTTGCGTGGTCGCCGAGTGGCGGATGTGCAAAAAGAGGTCGAGCGCTTTGTCGCGACGCATCTACAGCCGCGTATTTTTGAGCAAGCCTGGACCTGCCTTGAAGAGCATCGCCAGGCGGGGGACACCCTGGTGCTAATATCGGCTTCATCGCGTCACCTCGTCGAGCCGGTAGCGACGGTGTTAGGGATAGAGCACGTATTGGCGGTGGAACTGACGGTAGAGCGTGGCATTAATGAAGAGGCCCGCTACACCGGCCAAAGCGAAGGTATATTTTCGTATCGTGGCGGGAAGGTGTTACGCCTACAGCAGTGGCTGGGCGAACGGCAGATCACCCCCAGCCACACCACGTTTTACTCAGACTCCCGCAACGATCTACCGTTATTGCAATACGTCGATTGTCCTGTAGCGGTCAATCCGGATCCGGTACTGGCTGAGGTAGCTAGCGTTGAAGGGTGGCGACGCTTAGACTGGCGAACAGCCGCGCCTCCCAAGCGGTTTACGGCCTAACGCCCTGCCAGGAAAATTGGTGCATGTCTGATGCGTACTATTTACAGCTAACCGAACAGCTGCGTCATTTGATCGACCAAAATGCCGCGCAGTGGGAAGGCAAACTCCCCGCTGAGAGATCATTGGCCGAGCGTTTTGCCACCACCCGCGTGACGCTACGGCAAGCATTGTCACAGTTGGAGGGCGAAGGTCTTATTCATCGCAGCAACCGGCGTGGCTGGTTTATTTCACCTGCTCGTCTGGACTATGACCCCACCCGCGACGCGGGTTTTAACGATTATGTGCGTGCTCAGGGACGTCAGCCGCGAACAGCCGTGCTGAGTATGGAAACACGCCCCCATCCTCCCGCTGCGCGTGCCCTGGGGCTACCTGATGACCAGCCGTTTCACCATATTCGCCGCCGCCGCTATGTGGATGATCGCGCTGTATTAGTGGAATCACTCTGGGTAGTGCCCGACCGCGCCCCGGAGCTATTAGAGATCTATACCGATCAATCGCTATGGGGGTTGTTGCGCGGGCGCTGGGGGCATCACTTGGCCAACCGCTCTATCCGCATGGTTTCAGAGGCGCTTGCACCAATTGATGCTGAAGAGCTATTTGTGGCGCCCGGCACCGCAGGTCTTAATATTCGTCGCGCAATTTTAGACGACCAGCAGCGGCCAATTGAGTTTGATGAAGAGCATTGGCTACACGATTCGCTATGTATCTGCGTGGAGCTGTCGGGCCAAACCTAGGCTCTGTCTGAAAACTGGCTGCGCTCGACCATACGGCGTTAAAAATCGGCTCGTGCGCGAGTCCGATCAAAATACTCATGTACTGTATGTAAACTCCGTCTTTTCGCCGATTTTTGCCTTGTCTGGCCTTCGCTCGCCGACTTTTCAGACAAAGCCTAGCAATGGTTGCCTGCTCGCATACATAAGAACTTAAACAATCCGTCAAACAAGCGTCATCCCAGTGTCATTTATTAGCGGCAAACTTCTGGTCTATACCAACTAGCCAGGAGACCACCACCATGATGCCACGCCGTTTATTCGCTTCCACATTGCTAGCAGGTGCCGTTGCGCTTGCCTCATATGCCCAGGCCACCGAATTAACGGTGTATACCGCCGTTGAATCAGACGACCTGCAAAAATACGCCGAGCGCTTTAACGCAGCCCACCCGGATATCACCATTAACTGGGTACGCGATTCTACCGGTGTTATTACTGCTCGCCTGCTAGCGGAAAAAAACAATCCCCAGGCTGACGTGATTTGGGGCCTGGCCGCCACTAGCCTACTGGTGCTGGAAGAAGAGGGCATGCTGGCGCGCTACGCGCCGGAAGGTGTGGAAAATCTGGATGCTAAATTTGTCGATGCTGCCTATCAAGATGGCGAAGACCCGGCTTGGGTGGGGATGGATGCCTGGGTTGCCGCTATTTGTTACAACACCGTTGAGGGTGAGCGCCAGGGCGTGCCTATGCCGACTTCCTGGGAAGACCTGACCCAGCCTGAATTTGCCGGCCACGTCATCATGCCCAACCCTAATTCTTCCGGCACCGGCTACCTGGATGTGGCCAGCTGGCTGCAGCTATGGGGCGAAGAGCAGGGCTGGGACTATATGGATCGCTTGCACAATAATATTTCCCGTTACACCCACTCAGGCTCAGCACCTTGCAGCCTGGCGGCTACCGGTGAGGCCGTGATTGGCGTGTCGTTTGCTTTCCGCGCTGCGCGTTTGAAGTCTCAGGGTGCTCCGATTGAAGTGGTTTTCCCTGAAGAAGGCCTGGGCTGGGATATGGAAGCCGCCGCGATTGTGGAAGGCACGGATAAACGCGACGCCGCACAAACGCTGATGGATTGGATCGTCACCCGTGAAGCCAATGAGCTTTATAACGAAGGCTATGCTGTGGTTGCTTACCCTGGCGTAGCTCAGCCGATCGAAAACTACCCCTCCGATATTACTGATCGCATGATTGACGCTGACTTCTCATGGGCGGCGGTTAACCGCGAGCGTGTGTTGGCCGAATGGCAGCGCCGCTATGACGGCAAAACCGAACAGTAAGCCGCCACTTGAGATCAGTTGCCCCGGCCTAGTGCCGGGGCTTGGAGATGTTATGCACACCACCATGACCTCGCTGCTGGCGGCGGACTCGCCAACGGTGATGACCCCCACGACGCCGCATTTACGCATTGAAGCGGTCACTAAACAGTTTGGTAGTTTTACCGCCCTGGACAATATCTCCCTCACCATTAACGAAGGGGAGTTCGTATGTTTTTTGGGCCCCTCCGGCTGTGGTAAAACCACGCTGTTGCGCACCATTGCAGGGCTCGCCCGGCAAACTTCGGGCACGCTTATTCAGCGCGGTAACGATATTTCCACCCAGCCAACTCAGGCGCGTGATTTCGGCATTGTGTTCCAATCGTATGCGCTATTTCCCAACCTGACGGTGTTTAACAACGTGGCGTACGGGCTGCGTAACCGCCGGGTAGATCGGGCGCGTATCACTGCTCGGGTAACTGAGTTGCTGGCGCTGGTGAATCTCAGTGGCAGTGAGCAGAAGTACCCAGCGGCGCTTTCCGGCGGGCAACAGCAGCGGGTGGCGCTGGCACGGGCGCTAGCCACTGAGCCAGGTTTGCTGTTGCTCGATGAGCCGCTTTCGGCGCTAGATGC
Source organism: Halomonas sp. (assembly GCF_011050415.1). Lineage (GTDB taxonomy): Bacteria > Pseudomonadota > Gammaproteobacteria > Pseudomonadales > Halomonadaceae > Vreelandella. Next base: position 41,512 of record NZ_DRFS01000012.1, on the reverse strand, counting down.
CCGTGTGCGCGGCCATTTGCGCAGCCAGATTAAAGCGCTCCAGGCACGCCTGGGGGTGACCACCATTATGGTAACCCACGACCAGGAAGAGGCGCTGACCATGGCCGACCGCATCGTGGTGATGAACCATGGTGTGATTGAGCAGGTGGGCACCCCAGCCGAGATCTACCACCAGCCTGCCAGTGCCTTCGTTGCATCGTTTATCGGCACGATGAATTTCCTCGACGTGACGGTCAACAGCGCCACTCAGGTGCAACTGGCGGCAACCCCTTTCACTTGTCAGCCGCACTGTTTGCCAGTAGGTGAGGTCGCTCGGTTAGCGGTGCGCCCAGAAGTGGTGGCGCTAACACGCCAAGCGGGGATGCTGGCAGGCGAGGTTACAGACATCGAGTTTCTGGGCGCTTTTCAGCGCGTCACCCTTCGCTTGCTAGGCACTGATCAAACGCTCTTGGCCGATGTGCCCAGCCGCGATAGCAGCGAGCTAAACCTACGCCTGGGGCAGACGCTGGGAATCAACATCCCCGCTGATGCTGCGTGCCTTTACCCGGCTGGGAGTAACCCCCTATGACCGAGAGGACGTTACCAAGGTTTGTGCCTAAGCGCAGTGCAAGCGTTTCACCAGAGGCGCTGATCCGCTTGCTGGTATTGCTGGCAGGCGTGGCACTGTTGGTGGTGGGACTACTATTTCCACTGGTCACCATGCTGATAAAAAGCCTCCAAGATCGAGCAGGCGACTTTATTGGTCTTGCTAACTTCATCCGCTATTTTCAAACCCCCGCACTGGTAAATTCCATTGCCAACTCGTTGAGCGTGGCATTGATGGCCACGGTCACCGTAGTGAGTTTGGCGTTTATATGCGCTTATGGCATTACCCGCACCTGTATGCCAGGCAAACGGCTATTTCGTATGCTGGCGATTTTGCCCATTCTGGCGCCCTCGCTGCTGCCCGCGATTAGCTTGGTCTATCTGTTTGGCAATCAGGGGTTTTTGCGTGATGTGCTGGCAGGGCACTCGATTTACGGGCCCATCGGCATTGTGATGGGCATGAGTTTTTGGATATTCCCCCACGCACTAATGCTGCTGACCACCGCACTGACCAATAGCGATGCACGACTCTATGAAGCGGCCGAAGCATTGGGTACGCCGAAGTGGCGCACCTTTTTAACCATTACCCTACCGGGCGTTCGCTACGGGCTGATTTCCTGCCTGTTTGTGGTATTTACCCTGGCGATTACCGACTTTGGTGTGCCGAAAATTATCGGTGGCCAGTTCAGTGTGTTAGCCACCGATGTGTACCGCCAGGTGGTGGGCCAGCAGAATTTCCAAATGGGTGCGGTGGTCAGCGTTATTCTGCTGCTGCCTGCGGTGCTCTCGTTTATCGTTGACCGCTGGATACAGCGGCGCCAAGTGGCTCAGCTTTCAGCCCGGGCAGTGCCGTGGCAGCCAACGCCTAGTCCACTACGCGACTGGAGCTTTGCGCTACTGTGCTACGCCGTCGCGGGCATCATCTTGCTGGTGATTGGCACGGCGGTGTATGCCTCAATGATACAGTTCTGGCCCTATAACCTGTCGTTTACGCTACAGCACTATACCTTTCAAGGCTTAGGCGGCGGTGGCTGGGGGGCGTGGTTTAACTCGCTTAAACTGGCCTTTAGCGTGGCGTTGATAGGCACGCTGGTGATCTTCTTTAACGCTTGGTTGATCGAAAAGAGTGAAGGCTACCGGCCACTGCGCCAAGGGCTGCATTTTATGGCCATGCTGCCCATGGCGGTGCCGGGCATGGTGCTGGGCTTGGCGTATATCTTCTTTTTCAACCAGGCCGGCAACCCGCTTAACTGGCTTTACGGCACCATGGCAATTCTGGTGCTGAACACCTTGGTGCACTTTTACACGGTATGTCATCTCACTTCAGTCACTGCACTTAAACAGCTCGATCCTGAGTTTGAAGCCGTCGGTGCGTCACTGAAAGTACCGTTTTGGACCACGTTCAGCCGGGTAACGCTGCCGGTGTCGTTGCCCGCCGTGCTGGATATTTCGGTGTATCTGTTCGTTAACGCGATGACGACGGTGTCCGCGGTGGTGTTTCTCTATAACAGCGATACGCGGCTTGCCTCGGTGGCGGTGTTGCACTTGGATGAGGCGGGCTACTTTGCCAGCGCTGCGGCCATGGCGGTGCTGATCTTCCTGACGTCCTTGGTGGTTAAGCTGCTTCACACAGCACTTACCCATGTGCTTTTGAATAACGCTCAGCGGTGGCGCTTGGCGGGCTAGACAGCCCGCCGTAACAGCGACTAATCTATCAATAAAATCTGGTATAGACCAAAATGGTTGATAACGTAAAAGAGCCGTATCTATTAACCCCAGGGCCGCTGACTACCTCCCACGCCACCAAAGCAGCGATGCTGCGCGACTGGGGCTCCTGGGATGACGACTTTAACCAAGTAACAGCCGACATTCGAACGCAGTTGCTGGCCATGGCTGAGGCAGCCAGCGACGAGTATGCCTGTGTGCCTATGCAGGGCAGCGGTACCTTTGCGGTAGAAAGTGCGCTGGCCTGCGCTACCGATCCGGATGGCCAAGTGCTGGTGCTGATGAACGGTGCCTACGGCAAGCGGGCTGCTCAACTGCTCGATACCATGGGACGTGCCTATATCACGTTAGACAAAGGCGACTACCTGCCGCCTCAACCGAATGAGGTCGCAGCGCTGCTGGCGCAGTATCCTGATATAACCGCGGTATTTTTAGTCCATTGCGAAACCAGCTCGGGCATTTTGAATCCGCTAGAAGCGATTGCGGAGGTGGTACACGCTGCGGGTAAGACGCTGATAGTGGACGCCATGAGTTCGTTTGGGGGCGTGCCGATCAGCGTGGTGAAGACCCCCATCGATGTACTGATTTCCTCTGCCAACAAGTGCATTGAAGGTGTGCCGGGCTTTGGTTTTGTGATACTTCGCCAAGCGCTGCTGATTGCCGGTAAAGGCCGTGCGCACTCCTTGAGTCTGGATTTGTCCGCCCAGTGGGAGTACATGGAGCGCAGCGGTCAATGGCGCTTTACTCCACCCACGCATACCGTGGTGGCCTTTCAGGCCGCACTTGCCCAACACCGGGAGGAGGGCGGTGTGCCGGGGCGCTGTGCACGCTATACCCGTAACCGTGATGCGCTGGTAAAAGGCATGCGAGCACTGGGCTTCAGTACCTTGCTGGAAGACGAATGGCTATCGCCGATTATCACCACTTTTTTAAGCCCCACCGACCCCGCCTTTGAGTTTAACGCCTTCTACGCGGCGCTAAAGGCGCGCGGCTTTTTAATCTACCCCGGCAAGTTAACCGAGGTAGATAGTTTTCGCATCGGCTGCATCGGCCAGTTGGATGTGACGGTAATAGCAACGCTGTTGGTGGCTATCCAAGATGCGCTGAGTGAGATGGGCGTTGTTCTTTCTTCAAGCTCATCTTCACACTCATCTGCACCGTCATTTTTACAATCAGGGAGCGCCTAATGCATTATCAAACTCCTCAGCGCCTTCAGGCGGTTATCTGTGACTGGGCAGGCACCCTGGTTGATTTTGGCTCATTTGCGCCGACCCAGATCTTTGTTGAAGCCTTTGCCGAACTCGGAGTGGCGATTAGCCTGGAGGAAGCCCGCGGCCCCATGGGTATGGGCAAGTGGGATCATATCCGCACACTATGTAATCAACCGGCCATCGCCGAACGCTTTGCCGAAGCAGTAGGCCATGCGCCAACCGATAGTGACGTGACGGCCCTCTACGAGCGCTTTATGCCGTTACAAATCGCCAAAATTGCTGACCACTCGGCGGTCATTCCCGGTGCACTCGACACCTTAGCGATGCTACGTGCTCAGGGGCTTAAGATTGGTTCTTGCTCCGGCTATCCATTAGTAGTGATGGAAAAAGTAGTCGCCCTTGCAGGGGCTAACGGCTTGCAGGTAGATCATGTGGTGGCCACCGATGAAGTGCCCAATGGCCGCCCGCATCCTTCCCAGGCGCTGGCCAATGTCATTGCGCTAGGCGTTAGCGATGTCGCTGCATGCGTGAAAGTTGATGACACCACGCCGGGCATACTGGAAGGGCGCAGCGCCGGTATGTGGACCGTCGCGCTTACCTGTTCAGGCAATGCGCTGGGGTTAACCTTTGATCAGTATCAGGCGCTCAGCGAGGTAGAGTGCCAAGCTGCCCATGAACGTGTGGCGGCCGAGTTTGCCTCCTCACAGCCGCATTACTGCATTGAGACCATCGCCGAGCTGCCTAAGGTGATAGAGGCCATTCATAGCCGCCTTCAACAGGGAGAGCGCCCTTGAGTCCAGCCGCTCTTACATTAGTGCTGGTGTCGGTATGTATGCATGCAGGGTGGAACGTACTGGGTAAACGCAATGCCCCTTCGTTGGGGGCATTTGCGCTGGCCTACGGCGCAGGTGGGGCAGTGCTTATGCCCTTGCTATGGTTGGGACCATCGTTGACTGCGCTGTCACCGGCCTTCTGGGGCTGGCTGGCGCTGTCAGGGCTGTGCCAAATGCTCTATATGGGCGGCTTAGCTTGGGCCTATGCGCGGGGGGAGGTCAGTGTGCTTTACCCCATCGCCCGGGCGCTGCCGGTGGTGCTAGTGCCGCTGGTATCCATTACGCTGCTGGGCAATCGCGTGCTGGATAGTTGGGATGGTGTTGGCATGGTGCTAGTGGTGGTGGGCGCACTCTGCTTGCCGCTGAGCCATCCAGAGGCGCGCAGACTATCCACATACTTAACGCCTGCTATGGGGTTTGCGTTGCTGGCAGCGGTGGGCACGGTGGGTTATTCATTAATCGACAAGCAGGCGCTGGGTGTCATGCAAGCGGTAGGGCATAGCGGGCTTACCGCCGGGGCGGTATTTATGGTGCTGCAAGCGCTGATGACGCTAACCTGGGCAGTTCCCCTGCTGGCAATGCTACCCGCAGAGCGCCGCCGCCTACCAGCGCTTCGCCAGCGGGGGATAGCCATGCTGATCGTCACAGGGTTGATGATGACCTGCACCTATGGCCTGGTATTAATGGCCATGGCGCTCACCGAAGAGGTCAGTTATATCGTAGCGTTGCGCCAGCTCTCTATTCCCGTGGGTGTACTGATGGGCGTGCTATGGCTTAAAGAGCCTGCCTCTAGGGCAAAGGCTATTGGCACTTTGGTGATGTTAGCGGGGTTGGTGCTGGTGGCCCTGTAAGGAAAGTACTCAGCGCTCTTGCTGCTAAAGTAGTTACTCAGGAAAGTTGCTGCCGTTCTCGATAGGTTGCCATCTCAACTTTACCCAATTGCGGGGTAAGCTGGCAGCGCTGCCGTGACCAGGGATACTCGATCTGTGCCTTTAGGTGAGCGGCTCCATCGCCTTTTTTCCACTCCTCTAAATCCAGGTCGCGCCAGTAGCGCGGGTCGCGCCCGGTTTTTTGGTCATGTTCGGCGGTGGTGGGATCGAGATGGCGGAAAGGCTCCAGGCGCGGCACATCGGGCATCGGCTGGCTTACGTCCATGTAGCGCTGCAGCATATCCCATAGGGCATGCACTTCGTGCTTATGATCGACGATGGTGCTGAGTGAGGTCTGGCTGAACTGCTTACCGGTATAGCGATGCACAAACATCAGCCGATAGAAGATACCGCCTCGCTGTACCACTCGCTCCACATAGCCATCGAATTCTACAAAGGGAGCTATCAAAGGTGGCTTTTTTTTTGCCCTGAGCGAAGCTTGCCATGCCGGTATAGCGATTGAACTCGCTGCTTCGATTTTGGATGTAGCTGTCGGTTTTTTCGGCAATCCGTTTATGAATAGGAGTTGAAATCCAAGTCACTCCGTTCACTATTAACTGAGTAAGGTGAGGTCCAACTAAAAAAATTCCCACATAACCCACAATAGCGACAACAAGCGTATAAATACTATTTAAAAAAGCACCTCCCTCAAACCCAGGGAGCTTTATAAGAACGTAAAGCCAAAACCCACCCAAAACCAAAACCACAAGATATGGAATCACTGTAAAACTGGCTAGCATGCTGTAGTTACTACCAAGAAATCTAATTCGTTGTTGATCCCACCACCAGTCATCAGTTTCGAAGAATGACTTGTCCTGACGATCCTGATGCTGAACGAATTCGGTATCTTCGCAAAGTTGCTGGTAGGGGTCGATATCAGCGTAGTCGCCGAAGGACAGTAGCTCCTCTCCAATACGCTCGCGCTTCTTGGGCGGTGCTGGCATGGCAGGAATGTCATCGGCTCGGTAAGCAGTAGCGCTGTAATGTGAAGAACTTACCTCTTTCATGCTTCTGCCGCTTGCTGCCGCTCTCGGTAGGTAGCCATCTCAACCTTACCCAACTGTGGGGTAAGCTGGCAGCGCTGACGGGACCAGGGGTACTCCATCTGCGCCTTTAGGTGAGCGGCTCCATCGCCTTTTTTCCACTCCTCTAAATCCAGATCACGCCAGTAGCGCGGTTCGCGCCCGGTCTTTTGGTCATGTTCGGCGGTAGTGGGGTCGAGATGGCGGAAAGGCTCTAGGCGCGGCACATCGGGCATCGGCTGGCTAACATCCATGTAGCGCTGCAGCATATCCCAGAGGGCATGCACTTCGTGCTTGTGATCGACGATGGTGCTAAGAGAGGTCTGGCTGAACTGCTTACCGGTATAGCGATGCACAAACATCAGCCGATAGAAGATACCGCCCCGCTGTACCACTCGCTCTACATAGCCATCAAATTCGATAAAGGGAGCAACTAGCGGCGGCGTTTTCTTGCCTTGGGCAAAGCTAGCCAGACCTGTTTGGCGGTTTAGCTCGCTTTGGCGGCTTTCCATGTAGCGCTGTCCCTGATGAGAAAAATATTTGTGAAGGGGCGTTACCAGCCAAATAGCACCACTCATAGTGAATCGACTAACGTATGGCATCACAACAAAAATAAAAGTCACCCCTAAAACGAAAAAAATCATTCCTGCTAATATCGCCCACCCCCCAATCACAGGGTCTAAAAAAAAAGTCAGCTCAATACCTATATAAACCACGAATGCAAGAAGCGCGACAGCACACACATAGGGAAGCAGCAAAAGAAGAGCTGTAACTCCCATCTTGCTCTCTAGAAAACGAATGCGCTGGTGATCCCACCACCAGTCATTTGTCTTATAAAACGCCTTATCCAGACTATCCTGATGCTGAACGAACTCAGAATCTTCGCAAAGCTGCTGATAGGGGTCAATGCCAGCGTAATCACCAAAGGGCAGTAGCTCCTCACCGACACGTTCACGTTTTCTTTGCGGTGCTGGCATTAAGGGAATGTCACCGGCTTGGTAAGCAGCAGAACCGTAATGGGAGGGCGTGACCTCACTCATATCTGAAATTCCTTGATATACCAATAGCGTGGATCCTGGTGGCACCCCGTCAAGGAGTTGATCAAATTAGTGATCGGGTTGTTTACCGTACGGTCTGACCGGCCCGGTAGTGCATCATGCTGGCCTTCGGCGTAAGGTTCGTACTCTTTAAGTAGGGGAGTGGGCAGCACCATTTCGCCAAGCTCCCACTCGACTCTTGCCTGTAGGGCGATGCGAAGGCGTGATGTAGAGGTTACGGAGGTCTGCCCTATATTAATGCTTTCTTCTGCCACCTTGCGCTTGACCAGAAAGCGTACGGTAAGCAAAAGGGCTCTGGGGCTCTTGTGGGGTATGAAAGTGGTCGCAAGTGCCAAGTTTCAAGGCTGATCAATACCCCGCCACGTCATAAAACGATACCCGCCAACGAGCTGTGAAGGTTGCCGATTTCGATAAGTCATCTCTTCGGGCTGCTTGTCATGCAAACCATAGGCAAATAAAAGGCCCACAGGTTCAGGTAGCTCAGGAGGTGACTCTTCTCTTGTCCACTGATACCAACTATTAGCTAACTGAGAGTGATTACGAAGCGTTGCACGGGCATGCAAATAGGTATTCCTGTCTGATGAACGTTCGCGGCGGCGTATATCCTTCGCCTCGCTGTCCACATCATCGAGCCAGCCCCAGGCTTGCTTTAATGCTGACAATGCCTCATCAATCTCAGCGCGCTCTGCCGTTTGAATCGACCACTCTTCTTGAGAGCCTGAAACCGATGCCACCAGTGAACCAATCGTGCGATGGTAATAACGGTTGGGCAAGTCATCCTCGCGCGCTTCTAGAGCAGCCAGGGTATCCTGATAGTCACGGTAACGTTGTGCTAGCCAGGCCAGATAAACCAGGGTATGGAGGCGAAAGTTTTCACCTGTAGGACTGCGTCGAGAATTGGTATATCGTTGATAGTGGCGTGCCAAAGCAGGTAATGAATAACCTTCGATTTCGTCATTCAGCTCAAACCACTGAGCAGTAAACTCGTTCTGCTCCTTCAGCGTATCCAATGGCGGAAAAGGTACGCCAGCGATAGTGGCACGGCGATACATGCGGTGCAGGGCAGCACGCGATAATTCTGCGCTGGCTTTCTGTTCGTCGGCTACTAGGCCACCGCCAATATCTTCGCTAATGCCAGGGCATAGTTCTTCATGCCATTGCGGATTTTCCCTTCCCAGCGGACGGCAACGGCGGTAAAAACGCCGCTCATGGGCAGCGACTAGATGCAGCGCTCGCTGGCAGCCCGGATGTAGCTCTCCGCCATCATCAAGTACCGGGCTTAACGGGTGAAACCAATCCAGCAGTCCCATCTCGGCATGGGTACGATCCACACAGTCCAACAAGCCTACAAATACCACCTCCACATCGCTGTCCTGATAAACAAAGCGCTCCCCGTCTTGATCGCACACTTCATCCAGCAGCCGCCGTACAAATGCTTTTGCCATGGCGGCACCAAAATCGAAGCCAAAGACAGAGACACGTATTCTGGCCAACGGTAGCTCACTGTTTTGCTTAACATCAGCAACGCTATTGTGGAAATCGCGAACAGCGGAGGAAAGGCGGGTGTGGCTTCCACTCATTAAGAGATTGGCGGCAATAGAGGTGTCCCGGACAGGTGCAGCGGCTTCAATACCCGTGCGAATAGCGGCATCCCGGGCCGCTTTTACCCAGTTCCAGGGTTGAGTTATGGATACTTTCAATGAACGCCCAAAAACTTCGTACCAGCGCCCCGAACCACCACCAGAGAGAACGTCTTTTGCGGCATCCGTGCCACTGGAGCGCAACTGCCCTTCACCCGTACCGACTGCTTCGCTAGGTACACGATGAGCAGCACCCACCATATTTTCGGAAAGGCTGGAGTCAAAAGAAGTACCAAGACCAGAATAATAATGCCTACGAATCGGAGCGCCAAGCTTACCTTCTTCTTCTGGGGGATAAGCTAAGAATAAACTTCCAACGTTACTAACTTTATTATCTTGAATGTCTGCTTCTAAGTTTTTTGATATGCCATCAAAGAAAAAACCTATATCCAATATTTGGCTACAGTCAGCCCCAAGGCGACCTGTCAGACTACTTTCTCTTCTTGAGTTTAATGAGCAAATACTCTCGATAATTGTTTCATTCATTTTCAGTCAACTCCCGAACCACGATATTGCTCAAACTTTGGCGAACGAATATTCTCACTCCATACTAAATCCACCTCATTATTAGAAAGGAAATGGACGTGTAGATACTGATCCTCTGGATCATGTTCTGGCATAGGGAGAATTATGCTGTGCCTTTCTTCTTCAATCCCCTGGCGCTTCTGATCTCCTGTCCTACTTAGTATCCATACCACCTCGACAGTGTCTCCTTTGAAAGACCAACAGCAGGTGGTGCCACCCCAGGAGTAGGCATTCATATTTCCACCCCAATTATCATCAACCCAGTAGCTCCCAATAGGTCTATCAGTATGGTTATAGCCTGCCAGTGAGCCGCTCTTTGATGCATTAAACAACATGCTCCAAGCTAGCCATACAATGGCTATAGAGGCCAATAACACCTGAAGCCAAACAGGTATTAGGCGCAGATAATGGCTTATTGCCCAGCGAGCTAACATGGTAAATAATTCCTTTTTTTCATAATAAATTCCGCACAGTGCTTATCATTAATCCTAGCTACGTTACTTATCTCGGAGTCGCTCAGAAAGCGGAGACTGTAAGTCTGGACTCCAAGCAAGCTCGACTTGATTGTCTGGAAGGAAGTGAACGTGCAAGTATTGATCCTCTTGGCTATAGGACGGCATTGATACAGTTATGCTATGCCTTTCTTCCTCTAGTCCAGATTCTATATCTTCAGGGGTAACGTCTAGAATCCACACCACCTCAACAGTGCCGCTCTGGAAGGGCCAGCAGCAGGTAGTCCCACCTCCCGTATACAAACCGCCAGTGTAGGCAGAAAGATTCCCACCCCAATTTCCATCAACCCAAAAGCTGTAAATTGGTCGGTCTATATAACTATGCCCCATTAAAGAGCCACTCTTTGAAGTGTTAAAAATCATGCCCCAAGCAAGCCATACAACCACCAAGGCAGCCAACGACACCTGAAGCCAAACAGGTATCAGGCGCATATAACGGCTTATTGCCCAGCGAACTAACACTCCTCAGCCTGCTGGTAAGTGGTTGTCAGTAAGTCAGCCAGAGTGGCTTCACCACCAGACGCGCGCTGTAAAAGACCTTGCATATCTTCTGATGCCCAAGCGTCATTGCCCTGGCTTAATTGCACATAGACAAAGGTTCTTTTGTCGGCAATGGCGGTCAAACCATAGTTGCTGGCTTGCATTAGCGCTTTAGCCACCTGACGGGGTCGCTCGCAAAGACATATTCCTTCAAATAAGGACGGTGAAAAATCGACTAACTCGGCGGTCAATTGCATAACCTCCGGCTCACCGTGTAGGGATTGCCAGCGGGCTTCATCTACTGTCAGTTGCCATGGGGGCAAGCTCTCTGGCAAGGCTTTCCCTTCAAGAGCCGTCCAGCCTAATGTTGCATCTCGATACCACCAGCGAGTAACACCTAAAAACAGTGCGTTTGCTGGATTCTCAAGCGCATCCTTATGCAACTGGGTAATGACATCGGGGAGATAAAATCGTAGTAATGAGCGCTGCTTTTGCGGGTTTTCCACCGCCATGGCCGGAGCCAGATGGCTAGCCAGTTCAGTTCCGGTAAGTGGACTCTCGATCCAGCCTTGTAAAGCACATACGATGCCATCGAGCGCTAGCAGTTTATCAAGTTTGTCTTGCCTAACCTGTAACACCCACGGGCCTTCGCGCTGCAAATGGGGCTGGCTTTCATCTTTAACTAGCGGCCAATAATGGCTGTCTTGAACCAGCTCATTGAACAGAGCCGTTCGTGCGGATACGGGTAGGTGAGATAGCTCAATTAAGGCATAGCGCTCTATTTCAGGGGCTTCTGATGATGAGGAGCGTTGCCATGGCGGAAGAGTATCAGCCTTCATGCCTGTTCCCCTGGTATCGCGCTCTGGCCTTCAGCTAATGCTTTCTGCCAACACTCTTCGCATACTTCTGGCAGCTTAAGGTTGGTCTTCAATAGCGCAGCTTGTGAAATATTCTCAATTCGCTCATGCGCCTCCGCCACCGCATGCCCCGGCAGCAGCGGGCTTTCCACCGCTTGCCCGGAACCATTGCCAGGGCTACCGCCTGCGTTGACGCGCACTTTGGGGCCGACCATCGTTACACCGCTGCTGTCCAGCTTAAGAAAACTGCCCCCGGCGTTCAGGGTGAGTTCATCGCTGGCTTCAAGTACTACTTTATGGCCTGCTTTGATATGCAGTTCTCGGCCGCTTTCGCTTAGCCAGGCTTGGCCCACTTTGATATGTAGCGAGCCTGCCACGCTGAAGTGCTGCTGGCCTTCGGTGTGTTCAAAGCGGTTGCCGTGCACCGTGTGGTGGTCGTCGTTGTCGATCTCACTGATGCGGTCGTTATTGACGCGCAAAAAGCTGTCATTGCGGATCTCTTCGGTGCGGTCGTTAAGGGTTAACAGCTCTAAATCTTTCTGGGCGTGGAGCCAGATTTGCTCTTCGCCAGCTTCGTCTTCAAAGCGTAGCTCATTGAAGCCTTCGGCCTTGTGACTTTGGGTGCGGATCACCATACGGGTTTTGTGTTCCGGCAGCGGGTAAGGCGCGGTATTTACGGCGTGGTAGGTGCGACCTGTGATGAGCGGTTGATCCGGGTCGCCCTCTAAAAACGAAATAATCACTTCATGGCCAATACGGGGAATGGCGATACTGCCGTAACCGCCGCCTGCCCAACCTTGGGCGACCCGTACCCAGCAGCTCGCCGTGTCGTTGGGCTCAGCGTAGCGATCCCAAGGGAACTGCACTTTGACCCGGCCGTGTTCGTCGCAGTGAATCTCTTCGCCTTCCGGGCCGACCACAAATGCTACTTGGGGGCCATCGACACGTGGCTTGGGATTAGGCGTTGCTCGCCAGGGGACATCGCCGGGGATGAGGGTGACTTGGTTATGATAGCGGGTCATACCGCTACCATCGTTCTGCGTCATCCCGTCTTCTTCCAGCGCCTGGGGCTGTTCACCGTGGTGAAGAACGCTAATCGCCTGCCAATCGCGATTGAGGCTGTCGGTATCGTGATCGCTCAGGGTAAAGCGCAGACCGGGGGCGAGTTCGGGCAGGTCGCTTTCCGCTTGAGCGGTAATAACCTCGCGGCGTAGTTGCTCTAGACGAATGCGGGTGAAGGGTTCACCGGAGGCATACTGTTTATAGCGGCCAGGGTAGTCGTAGTGTTCGTAGTCGGTGTTTTGACCATGGGCTTCAACATCACGCCCCAGGTGCTCATGCAACTGTGCATAGGCGGGGTTTTTAAAGCTGTAATCTTTGAGCGTGGCGGAGGCGGCCGCGACGCGGGCTTTGTGACTAAGCTTGCGCACATGGCGGGTGGGCGCAGTACCACCAGCACGGCTGTTATAAGGCCGTTCTCCAAGATTGGTAAGTACCTGAGGGCCATCGGCGAAGACCAGCCGGTGGCTGTTCTCGTCAAATTCATGGAAGTAGAACAGGCCCTCTTCCGCGGCCAGGCGCTCAATAAAGGCGAGATCGGTCTCGCGGTACTGCACGCAGTACTCGCGCTCGGCGAGTTCACGATTAACCGCAAAGCTCACATCGGTAATACCCCGCTCGTCGCACAGGGTATTAATGATAGTAAGCGGGTCGACTTTTTGAAAAATCCGTGAGTTTTGGCGCAGGGAGAGCCGCCACAGGGCAGGGCGAAGCACTAAGGAATAGAAGGTGCGACGATGGCCTCTGTCACCCCGACCGAATTCACTCACCACACCATGTATCCGGCGCAGCGGAGCGCCGTCCTGCCAAATGGTCAGGGTGGCTTCTCGATCCAGTAGCTCGGCAGCATCAAGAGTGCCGTCTTTGCTAGCCAAGTTCAGCGCCAGCTCAAAGGGCTGGGAGAGCGCTTCACGGTGTGTGAAATCGATTACTGCAATCTCATCAACGCTGGGTAGCGTTAGAGTGAATTGCAAGCCGGTGCCATCTGCCATCGAGCCGCTCCTGTAACCGATAAATGAGAAACAGTCAGGATAGCGAGTAAGATATGAAAAAAAACCCTTTAAATGGCATTTGGGGCAAGTCACCACGATCTCTTACACGATTGTAAGATATGGCTTACAAGCTTTTAAGCGATAGCTTACAGCTTCTACGTGAAAGTCGTGGTTTGCTGGTGCGGGAGTAAAAACGGTCTGTGGAAACAGCTTTGAATGATAAGCCTAGCTCAATGCCTGCCAGACGAGATTAATCCCTACCAAGAACATGGCGATAATCACTACGCGGTAGAACAGCGCTTCATTAACGCGGCTTTGTAGCCATAGCCCATTTCGTACTCCGATCCAGGCGATTGGCACCAGCAGAAGCGATGCCCAGGCGCTGGTCATGTTGACCTCGCCAAGCCATACATAAGGGCCTAATTTGATGGTGTTGACGACGGCGTAAGTGATCGTACAGGTAGCAATAAACGTCTCTTTAGTAAGCTTGCGCGGCATCAGGTACATGTTCATTGGCGGTGCACCCGCATGGGCGATAAAGCTGGTGAATCCGCAAACGCTGGCGGCGGGCAGCGCCCAACGGCTGGAAATAGGTTTCTTAGCGACAGGCTTTAGCAGCATATAGGCGGCAAACACGACTGAGAGAATCCCTAATGCCAGGCGGACGCCTGCCTCACTAAGACTTCCAAATAGCAGCGTGCCCACCGTCACGCCTATAAACAGCCCTGGCACAAAGCGCCACACTTCTGCATTTGACTGTTTGCCCCACCAGGCCTTTACCGCAAATACATCCATCACTAGCAACAGCGGTAACAGCAGACCTGCTGCCTGGGTGGGGCTAATCGCCAGCGCCATCAGTGGCACCGAGAGCGTACCGAAGCCACCGGCAAAACCACCTTTTGAAACGCCGGTCAGGTAAACGGAAAAGACGATTAACAGCCAAGCGATGACGGAGTAGTCAGGGAGCATTGAAGCCTCGTTGTCGTGAATAAAAGCCATACATCAAAAAGCCCCGTAGGCGCGGGGCTGCAAAGCATAGCATTAGATAAACGTTAGCGGGCGAAGCGTCCATTGCTCAACTTGGCAAACACTGCGCCGCCTGCCGCTAAAATGTGGGTCACAGGATAATCAATGTGGCGAGCCCCAAGAAGGATAAAAAGCCGACTACATCGGTCACGGTAGTTAAAATGACGGCTCCCGACAAAGCCGGATCAATCTGCAGCCTTTTCAACACTAGCGGAATCAGCACGCCTGATAAGTTGGCTAGGCTCATATTAATAAAGATCGCCAGTGTGATGACCAGCGTAATCAGCGGGTCGCCAAACCACATGAAGGCAATTAAACCGACTACTAACGCCCACACCAAACCGTTGCTCATACCCACCCATAGCTCTTTGTTATAGAGCCACTGTTTATTGTTACCCGCGAGCTGACCTAACGCTAAGCCTCGAATTACAACGGTAAGCGTCTGGCTTCCGGCAATTCCCCCCATGCTCGCGACTACCGGCATCAAAATGGCCAGTGCCACAATCTGATCCAACACCGCCTCAAACTGCCCAATCACGAAGGCGGCTAAAAAAGCGGTTAATAGGTTAATACCCAGCCAAATGCCACGACTTTTTGCGCTGCGCAAAATGGGCGTAAACACTTCCTCTTCGTCGCTAACGCCTGACATATGCTTCAGCGTTAGATCTGCATCGTCTTGGGTGATTTCTAGTACGTCGGCAGCGTTTAACTGCCCAACCAATAACCCATCACTATCGCATACCGGGACAAAGTGAAGTTCTTTAGAGCGCAATAATGCGGCGGCATCACTGACTTTCATTTGATCATTTAGAGTAAAAAAATCATCCATATAATCGTCAACCACGGCGTCTTGTGGTTGTTTGATTAAGTCAATTAAGGTCAAAGTGCCGAGCAAACGCTTTTCCTTATCGGTAATCATGATCTGCTGCGATTCATCGTCGAGCAGATGATGAATACGGATATAGCGTTGCACCGCCTCTAATGACACACCTTGCTTTACATTAACCGTCTCTGGATCCATATAGCGCCCAACGACATCATCTTCATAGGCATGAAGAATTTCAACGTGAGCGCGGATATCTTCATCTAAGCTTGCGTAAACGCTTGTCTTTATGGCCTCGTCAGCAACATCTAATACTTCAGCAACTTCTTGGGCATCCAGGCCTTTAACGATCTGTTCTACATCGCTTGCGGACAGATCCTCGATGTAGTCAGCACGTATGTCTTCATCGACCTCTGCCAGCACTTCACCGATTATTTCCTCAGGAATGTACGTCCAAAGTACGTCACGAGTTTTAGCAGGAAAAGACTCAAGTGTGCGCGCAATTGCTAAAATATCGAGCTCAGTGAATAGCGCTTTTAGAGCAGTGGTATCCTCTTCATCTAACAGCTTTTGAAGATACAGCAGTTGCTCCTCGGTATTGGCATATTTTTCATCATCGCGCATAGAGTCCATCCTCTGGAAAATTAATTTTCAATCCAATCACCTGAAAGCTCTTGATGGCTCATTGAAGATTTTATCGACAGGCTTGGTTGAAAGCTATGTAGAGGGGCTGTGAAAGTATTGGATTAATGGGAAAGGAGGAAGGTTTTGAGCATTACGAGCGCGGGAGGAAGTGTAGACGCCTGACCGATATGATCGCTCAGGCGGTATTGATAAGCTAAGCAGCTGGTTTAGCCATTACGAAACAGGAAGCTGTAGGCATTGAGCGCAGGTACGCCTCCCAGGTGGGCATATAGCACTTTTGAGCCAGCGGGGAACTCACCATTGCGCACCATATCAATCATGCCGTGCATCGATTTGCCTTCGTAGACCGGATCGGTGAGCACGCCTTCCAGCCGAGCGCACAGGCGAATGGCTTCCAGTGTGCCTTCATTGGGTAGGCCGTATTCCGGGCCGCCGTAACGGGTATCCAGAATCACATCGTCATCGGCAATGCCGCCTTCCAGTTCCACCAGCTCAGCCGTATTGCGCGCAATGCGCAGGATTTGATCGCGGGTTTGTTCGGGCTTGGCTGAGGCGTCTATACCGATCACTCGCTGAGCGCGGCCATCAGCGGCAAAGCCCACTACCATGCCTGCCTGGGTGCTGCCGGTTACCGAGCACACTACGATATAGTCAAATTTAAAGCCGAGCTCTTTCTCCTGCTGACGCACCTCTTCGGCAAAGCCCACAAAGCCTAAACCGCCATAGGGGTGCTCGGAGCAGCCAGCGGGGATAGGGAATGGCTTACCGCCGCGCTGACGAACATCCTCCATGGCCTGCTCCCAGCTTGGGCGAATACCGATATCAAACCCCGCCTCATCCAGGCGCACATCGGCGCCCATAATGCGCGACATCTCGATATTACCCACTCGGTCATATACCGCATCGGAGTAGTTGACCCAGTTCTCCTGCACCAGCACACACTGCATGCCCAGGTGAGCGGCCACTGCTGCCACTTGCCGGGTCTGGTTGGACTGGATGCCGCCAATCGATACCAGCGTATCGCAGCCCTTTTCCAGCGCCTCAGGAATTAAGTACTCCAGTTTGCGGGTTTTATTACCACCGAAGGCCAGGCCGCTGTTGCAGTCTTCGCGCTTGGCGTAGAGCTCAACTTCACCACCTAAATGTTCGCTTAGCCGCTTGAGCGGCGTAATGGGAGAGGGGCCAAAGGTGAGTGGGTAACGTGGGAAGCGTTCGAGGTTCATAGCAATCTCCAGCTTTAAAACATTGGGGACGATATAGGGCGGCTAAGGTTGTTGTGAACAATTGGCGTGCTCTCTGCTATTTATAGTAAGTGTTAGCTATGATTTTTGTGTTGCAAAGTTGGCTGGTTTAAAGCAATAAAAGTTGATAAAACATGTTTTATGTGGGTTTAAATAGTGTTTATAGACGAATAAGGTAAATAATAGTGCGCTCAAAAACCTCCCGTTCACGCCCTGAACCTGATGATCAGGCCGCAGAACTAGACCGAACAGATCGGCGTATCCTTAAACTGCTTCAGGACGATGCCACGCTCTCCAATGTGGCACTGGCAGAGCAGGTGAGCTTGAGCCCGGCGGCGTGTTTACGCAGGGTGGAAAGGCTCAAGCGGGATGGGGTAATCAGCCGGGTGGTGGCGCATTTAGACCCGGAGCAGCTACAGGCAGGTATGGTGGTGTTGATTGGTGTGGTGCTGGATCGCTCGACGCCGGAATCCTTCGCCGCCTTCGAAGAGGCGGCCCAGAAGGTGTCAGGCTGTATGGAGTGTCATGTAGTCACAGGGGAGTTTGACTACTTTATGCTGGTACGCACCCGGGACAGCCAAAGCTTCAACAGGCTGCACGCTGAACAGTTGCTCTACCTGCCCGGCGTGCGCCAGATCCGCTCGTTTATGGGGCTTCGTCAGGTGGTCTCGACTCATAAGGTGCCGGTTTAGTCTCTCGGAAAACGTGCTTCTAACTCGGCTACCTGCTCGGGCGTTAACCCCCGCGGGTTTGCGCCCCGTAGCAGCAGGTAAAGCTTGGCAGTCTCTTCCAGTTCCTCGGTAGCATAAACCGCTGCTTCTAGGTTTTTCCCCGCCACCACCGGGCCGTGGTTGGCCAGTAGTACCGCGCTATGTTTACCCGCTAAGCCCCGCACCGCATCGCCCAGTTTGGGGTCGCCGGGAATGTGATAGGGAATCAGCGGCAGTTTGCCCACCCGCATCACGTAGTAGGCGGTGAGTGGGGGAATGCAGTCGCAAGGATCAACGCCCGGCAAACACGACACCGCCACCGAATGGGTGGAATGCAGATGTACGATAGCGCCAGACTGTGGCCGCTCCTCGTACATCGCCATGTGCAAAAACTGCTCTTTGGTAGGCTTATCGCCACTCAGCAGCTGGCCGCTGTTATCCAGATGGGATATTCGTGCAGGATCCAGACGCCCCAAGCAGGCGTTGGTGGGTGTCATCAGCCAGCCGCCATCGTCTAGCCGCACACTGATATTGCCACTGGAGCCCATGGTCAGGCCGCGATCAAATAGCGATTTGCCCAGGGTGCTGATCTGTTCCCGCAGGCTGTTCTGATGATGATGGCGAAGGTGCACGCTCATGCCAGTACCTCAAACGCGCGAGTAAAGAAATCCACCCCACCGAAGTTGCCGGACTTTAGCGCCAGCGACAGCGGCGCCTCCCGCCCTGGCAGTGGGGCTTGGGTCCAGGGCACGCCGGGGTCGATCTGCTCGCCGATGCGCAGGGTGTTGATCCTTAGTGCTGAGACGACTGCGCCCGAGGTTTCCCCCCCAGCCACCAGCAAGCGGCCCACGCCTTCGTTGACCAGCGTGACGGCCAGTTGGCTCAAGGCTTCTTCGACGAGATGGCCCGCACGCTCCACGCCCAGCTCGGCTTGCGCGGTTTTGACCTTCTCTGGGTCCGCCGAGGCGTAGATCAGTAGCGGAGCGTTGCTGGATAAACGCTCCAAGGCAAAGGCCAGCGCCTGCTCCCACTGTTTGTCTCCTTCGCTCAGCGATAAGGGGTCCAGGGCAAAGCCACCGTCAGGGTGCTTGGCCAGAAAGTCCGCCACCTGGGCCAGCGTTGCCCGGGAGCAACTGCCGGAGAGCACTAGCGCACCGCCCGAGGCAGGAGATAAACGGCCCGGCTCAGTAATTTTCTCCAGCCAGCCCTGGGCACGGTACTGGGCTGGCAGCGCCTGTCCCAGACCAGAGCCACCGGTGACTAACGGCATCAAGACGGTGGCGTCGGCCAATACATCCAAATCCTGTTCATCCAGAGAGTCACAGATCACATGGCGGACGCCTTGCTCCGCCAAAGCTGATAAATGAGCGCGGGTAGTCTCCGCCCCTTTAGCCAGCACGGCACGGTTGGCCAAGCCCACCGGGTGTGGCGTTTGGCGGGAGAGCACGCGGACTAAATCCGCGTCTTGCATGGGGTTCAATGGGTGGTGCTGCATACCGCTATCGTTAAGCAAGCGATCACCGACAAACAGATGGCCCTGGTAGACCGTACGGCCATTAATCGGGAAGGCGGGTACCATCACGGTTTGGCTATCCCTAAGGGCTTCGAGAAGCGCATCGGCCACCGGGCCGATATTGCCCTGATCGGTGGAGTCAAAGGTGGAGCAGTACTTAAAGAACAGCTGGCGGGCGCCCTGCTGGCGGAGCCAATGCAGTGCCGCGAGGGAGTCCGCTACGGCCTCTTCAACTGGGCAGGAGCGGGACTTGAGCGCTACCACCACCGCATCAATCTCTCGCAGATCGATCTCCTCGGAAGGCACGCCAATCACCTGCAGACAGCGCATGCCCCCGCGCACCAGGTTATTGGCGAGGTCGGTGGCCCCGGTAAAGTCGTCGGCAATGGCGCCTAATATGATTGTCATACGTCGCTTCCGTTGTCAGGGTTCAGTGCGTGGCAGCTTTCATGCGTGCGCGCTTAATGAGAGGTGAGATAATGGTCACCGCCAGCAGCAGCGCAGCGATAGCGAGAAGCGTTGCGCTAATCGGACGAGTAAAGAAAATCGCGATATCGCCTTGAGACATCGACAGGGCGCGACGTAGCTCGCTCTCTGCAATGGGGCCGAGCACCAAGCCGAGAATGATCGAAACCAGCGGGAATTTTAGCTTTTCCAGCAGATAACCCAGTACGCCAAAACCCAGCATCAGCCACACATCAAACATCGAATTACGTACCGAATAGGTGCCTACGATGCAGCACATAATGATGATTGGGCTGAGTGCCGAGTAGGGTACGTTCAAAAGCTTGGTGAACAGGGTGATAAAGGGTTTTGAAAACAGCAGAATCATAAAGTTGACGATAAATAGGCCTGCGAAGACCGCATAGATCAGGCTGCTATGGGTCATCATAAACATCGGGCCAGGCTGCAGGCCGTGCATGATAAAAGCACCCAAAATTACCGCTGTGGTACCACTGCCCGGAATGCCCAGGGCAAACAGTGGCACTAAGGCGCCCATGGCAGCAGCGTTATTGGCAGACTCAGGCGCAGCAATGCCTTCCGGTGCCCCTTTGCCAAATTTCTCAGGGTGTTTGGACCAGCGCACGGTTTCGCTATAGCTCACCATGGCGGCAGTGCTGGCACCAATGCCCGGTAGAATGCCAATGATCACACCGATAATAGAGGAGCGCGCCAGCGTGGTGCCGATCTGGCGCAAGATGGGCAGATCAAAGATTTTCACCTTTACCTTTTTCAGCGGCTGATGGGTGTCTTGGTCTAACGAGCGCTTCATCACTTCAGAAACAGCGAACAGCCCCACAATCATAGGGATTAAGCCGACCCCTTCCATAAGGTTAAGGTTATCGAAGGTATAACGGCTGGTGCCAGTGAGCGGGTCGATACCAATCGTGGCGATAAACAGGCCAAGCGTGGCGCCAATTAAGCCGTAGATCAGTCGGCCACCCAAAGAGGCCACCACGGTTAAGCCAAGCACGGCAAGCGCAAAATACTCGGGAGAGGAGAACCTTAGCGCCATTTTAGCCAGCATGGGCGTAAAGATAATCAGTGCAATGGTACCTACCAAACCACCAATTGCAGAGCTAAGTACGCCTATGCCTAGCGCTTTGCCTGCCTGGCCCTGTTGGGTCATTGGATAGCCATCAAAGGCGGTCATGACGGCTTCTGGCGTGCCAGGGGCGCGATAGAGTATGGCGGTAATCAAGCCAGAAAAAACGGTTGCGCCATAAATGGCAGTTAGCAGCATAAAGGCGGTGGTTGAATCCATGCCGTAGGTGATGGGCAACAGGATAACCACCAGAATAACGCCGCTGATACCGGGCAAGGCACCGCCAATAAACCCGATAAACACGGCAGAGGTAAGCAGTAGCAGGTTGAGTGGCTGCATCACCACGGCCAGCCCGCCTAGAAAATTCTCTAGCATCATCAACTCCTAAACAGGAAGCAGTAGCGGTTATCGGGGGGCGTCATAAAAATATGTGTCATAGCGGGATGCCAAGCAGCATGACGAAGACACCCTGCATAAGCAGTGTGGCAACCACCACGGTAATGAGAATTGTGCGCCAGGAGCGAGCGCCAAGCAGCAACGTACCTACCAACGTGAAAGCGATACTGGCGATTAAAAAGCCCACCATGCTGATTAACCCGGTGTAGATAATGGTGGCGGCAATCAGCCACCAGTGCCGCGTGGACGCTAGGGTGAAGCGTTGAGTGGCGGCGGGCGCTTTTTGAGGCAGAGAGGCTGCGTCTGGCTCATCGTCATAGGTGGTACCTCGCCGCGCATCACGCCAAGTGATCAGTAACAGCGCACTGCCCAGCCCAAGTAGCGCAATGAGTAGTGACAAAGGCCATACCCGAGGGCCAATAAAGGTCGAAACTTCCTCGGAGCTGGGAAACTGCAGCGTGGGCACCAAGCTAACGAGTGCCAGCAATACCACCACAAGCGCGAAGAGAGAAATCCTGGCGTGCATGATAAACCCCGAAGGGAACGTGGCAGGAGCTACCTGATGATAAGCCCCTGCCAGTGAGTATCAAAAGGCAAGTAAGTTACTTATTTGCCTTCACTTAGTGCTTTATTCACTGTTTATTGTTCGTTACTTAGCAGCCGCGAATAGAGCTCATAATTGCTCTCAAGGCGCTGACGGTATTCGTCGCTATCCATCCAGCCTTCGCGGTAGGTCAGGTTCACCCGCTCCGCATACTCCTGGTAGTCTTCCGAATCGAAAATGCCTTTCAGTACTTCCTCAAGCCGCTGGACAATGGGGGCGGGTGTATCTGCATGAACAAACACTGCCCGGTCATTGCCATCCGTAAGGTCCCAGCCATGTTCGACAGTAGTGTCCACGTCAGGGAAATCTGCCAGGCGCTCATCGCTGAACACCAAAATCGGCATCATCTGGCCCGCTTCTATATAGCTCAACAAAGGGCTTAGCGAGGTAGTAGAGGCGTCGATGTTGTTGCCCAGTACGTTCGCGGTGGCATTCCCGGTGCTGTCGTAAGGGATAAAGTTCATATCCAGGCCCGAGGCGTCGCGCAGGGAGAGAAACGCCACATGATCAGGGCTTGCCGTGTGCGTGCCGCCCACGGTGACTTTGCCTGGGTTTGCCTTGGCATACTCAAGGAAAGATTCAAAATCGGGGTAGCGCTCTGGATTAACGAATAGCGCCATCACATCAGACTGCATGCGTGCAATAGGGGTAATCTGATCCAGCCCAATAGGGTTTTGCCCGGCTGCCAAGGAGGTCACGTAGGTGGTTGAGGCGAAATCCAGCGTATGTCCATCCGGGGCACCGTTGGCGGTGCGCTGGTGAGCCAATGCACCAGAGGCGGAAGGCAGGTTAATGACGGTAATGCGTGCACCCCCCAGCGCTTCTTCAAACATTGGGCGGACCACGCGAGCAAAATTATCGACCCCGCCCCCGGCTCCGGCAGCGACCAGGAATTGAATGGGTTTTGTAGGGTAGTCTGCTGCATCGTCAGCGCTGACAGCCGTTGCGCAGCTAACCAACGCAATGCTGAGGGTGGTCATTTTGAGGGTGTGCTTAGTGAGCAAGAGCTTGGTAAACATGGTGTTTCTCCAATCTGATTGTTATTGCTTTTCTTATTCCCGTTAGGGAGGTTTAGATGAGCGTGCTAATGGCAGTGGCTTCGGATGTTGATGTACCCAGTTGAAACAGCTGATCCTGCTTTTCGCGTAGCCTTTTTAAGGTTGATTCAGGCAGTTCCACATCCGCTAAGGTGATGGGGCTGCCTGAAGCAATATCGCGAATCACTTCAGCACCTGGCAGCAGATAAAACGGCACCTTGGCAGTTGGAGAGAGTGGCGCTGCAGGGTGAAGCTCCGGGCGCAAGCCCTCGATATGCCGATGGTGGCCCCGCATTTCGAGCTGTTGGCCTGCTTTGATAGCTTGTGTAGCACGTGCGGTGAGATCGAATTTAGGCGTCGTAGCATGTCCGCCGCCGGAAGTTTGGTTATTCAGCACCACATCCAACATGGAAATCGGTGCTTCCAAGCCAAGCAGGTGGCGAGGTAAATAAATCATGGCGCTATTGCCACTGCGGCTCAATATATGGCCTTTATCTCGTAATAGTGTCCAAACGTGCGGGTCTTCACAGCGAACCACTACAAAGACGCCCCCTGCAAAGCTCAATTCATCAGGGCGGCGCAGGCAATTGAATACCTCCAGGCGCTTTAGTCCCTGCAGCACGCCGCCTTGCGCCTGAAGGTCCAGCAGCGTAGGCACTTCAGCCGTTCTCAGCACCATGGCGTGAAACTCGGGCCGGTCTGGGCTTAGCCCTGTGGCATTGGCTACGTTAACCATTTCACACAGGTCGGGCACTGAAATTTGTGGAATCGCAGCGAGTAATTTACTGCGTGCTTCAACCACCTCGCGCTCACGCCCTGTTGGTAATTCCCACAGTTCGTTCAAACCGGGAGCAGGAAACGCAGTGCCATTACAGGTAACGGTGCTATTCGCTTCATCCCAGATAAAGTCATATTCACTGCTTTTACCTGCAGCAATAATGTCAAAGCCAAGGGTTTTAGCCCAGGTGAGTAGGCCAATAAGCAGGCTAGGTTGGTCGCCATCTAACGGTGTGAACAAACGCCCTTGTTGATAAGCCAAGCGCGTTAGGTACGGCCCAACCACTGACTCTGTCTCTTTGGTGGCGATGCCGACGTGCTTACCTGCCAATAACGCTGCCTCTGCATAGCGTGCCCCTACATCGGGAATACCGGTGGACTCGACTAAAATGTCGAAGGGCAGCGATTGAATCGTTTCAAAGGAAGAAGTGGCGATAAAAAAGCCTTTCTGCCACGCATCCTGCGCATCGCTTTGGGAATGGCATACCATTATTTGTGAGTCGGATATGCCCGCATGGCGCAGGGCTTCAGCAGCTTTCTCTGAATTAATATCGATTGCTATACGCGCTGAAAGCTTTTCCATTTGCCGAGCCTGGCGCAATACGCCACGGCCAAAGTCGCCAGCACCTGCGATGCAGGCCTCAACCACCGTGTCTTTATGAAAATGTTGTAAGTAGTTCATGAGGTGTGAGTAATTCCTGTGCTGATCAATCTGCAGTGTTGTCACTGACGACCGTAATGGCATTAAAACGAGAGGTTATGTGACGCTTATGGATATGAAATGTAGTGGTATACCATTTTAAGGGTCAATTGGTTGGTGTTTAGACTTTGGTATTGATGTTGTTCTTTTGATAGTTAGATCGTTGATTAATATGGAGTAAAAAGTTGAGTTAAATTCAGGTTATTAAATTGAAAGCATTGTTTTGGTATGCCATTCTTTGGGTTCGCACCTAATGTGAATAAATTTATGCAAGAAACTGCTCAGCCTAGCCACGCAGGGCTCGTTGAAAAAGTCGCAAATTACCTGCGTGAACATATCGTGATGGATCACTTTCAACCGGGCCAGCGTCTACCTGAAAGAACCTTAGCGGTGGAGCTTCAGGTGTCGCGTACGCCGATGCGTGAGGCGTTGAAAATTCTTGCCGCAGAAGGCTTGGTGGTAATTTCGCCAAACCGAGGTGCAGTGGTGGCGGATGTAAGTCCCGCCGATATGAAAGAGAAAGCGTATGTTTTAAGCGTGCTTGAGCAGGCCGCAGCTGAACTTACCTGCGCTATCGCCAGCGATGACGATATTGCAGAACTGCAGGCGCTTCATTATGAAATGAAGGCTGCCTTTTTAAGGCGAGATCGCCAGAACTATTTTCGCTTAAACCAGGATATCCACAACCGGGTGGTGGCGCTCTCTGGCAATACCACCCTGATTGATATGCACGCAAACCTCAGCCGCCAGCTCTATCGCGTTCGCTATTTGTCGAATCAAAAAAACGAAAAATGGGCAACGGCCATGGAGGAGCACGAAGCTATCATGGCGGCTTTAGAGGCTCGGGACGGGGAGCGCGTGGGACGTGAACTGCGTAATCACTTAGGTAAAACGTGGATAAAATATACCAATGGAGAGGCCGCACCATTGGTTTAGGCATCTGCTCAAAGGTAGAGATTATTCATTCAGCGCTTTGCTAATAAACTCCAAAAAACGGTGATCGTTGGCGTGAGCAATATTAATACGCATGGAGTTCGCATCGGTACTGTCAGGGCGTAGTGAAAAAATGGCGCCGGGCGCAATAAAAATGCCTTTCTCTGATGCCCGTTTAGCAAGCTCAGTGGTGTTGATATGGGTGGGCAGCTTGGCCCACAGATAGTAACCCCCGCCTGGGCCAGTCACATCGTTAACACCAATCTGCTTCAGCACCCGTACTGCTGTGGCGCTCGCTTTGGCAACCCGCTCACGAAGCTGTGCAAGGTGGCGCCGGTAGCGTCCTCTCACTAACAGGTCATGTATGACCATCTCATTGAAGGTCGAGGTGTTTACAACAGTGAGCATCTTGATATCGACCAGCGCCCGGATAATTGAGCGGCTGCCTGCCACATAGCCACAGCGTAGGCCTGTGGAGAGCGTTTTAGAAAAAGTGCCTACATAAATAACTCTTTCTAGCCCATCTAGAGCTGCAAGATGAGCGCTGCCTTTGGGTAGAATATCCGCGAAAACATCATCCTCCACCAGCGTCACCCCGTAATGGTCGGCGAGCTTTAATAGCCGATGCATGTTGCTGAGCGACATTGAGCTGCCGGTGGGGTTGTGTGCGTTGGGCTGTAAGAAAAACAGCCGAGGCCGATACTGCTTGGCTTTTCTCTCAAACTCTTCCAGATCAGGGCCATCCGCAGTTCGCGGGACGCCTACTAATTTTGCTTTCGCCAGGCGTAGCTTTCCAAACAGTGGGTAGTAGCCCGGTGTTTCAACCAGAACACTCTCTCCTGGAGCAACGAAGTGACGAATGATGAGATCGAAGGCGTGATTGGCACCGAAGGTCATCATGACTTGCTCATGGGAGGCGTGGATTGAACGTCCGGCCAATGCCATCGCTACACTTTCGCGCAGGGGGGAGTGGCCCTGAGGCATGCCGTATTCGACGTCGCTCATTTCATCTGGTAAGCCAGTCCTGCGTCTTATTAAGCGCGTCAACTCAGTGCCCCCCATCCAGCTGGCGGGCGCTCGGCCGTCCCCCACACGTACTGCAAAATTGCCGACTAACTGTTCCCGCAGAAGTGAGACGCTATCCACCGCCTCCGAGAGGTTATGAGTTGGCTCGTCAATAGGGGATGTACGGGGACGCGCTACAAAAAAGCCTGCTCCCTGGCGGGCGCTCAAATGGCCAAGGGCAACCAACTGGTCATAAGCATCAATCACCGTATTTTTCGATACGCCAAACTGTTGAGCGGCTTCTCGGATGGAGGCCACGCGCGTGCCAGGTGAGAGGCGCCCTTCGTCGATGGCTTTTAGAAGAGCGGTGGCTACTTGGCGAGATTTTGACATGAAGGCTTCTCAATGGCGGTGGAACTGTACCTTTTGTTTTATAGGTACAGTACTTCGTACAATTTCAATAACTGTACCTTACTCAGCGCCTTATCTTTCCACAAGCTATGGTCAGCCTAATTGGGTATACAACACTAATAATGATCTCCGCGGAGAATGGGCATGCCAAATAAAACAACTTCGTACTTAACCGTTTGGGACGATACGGTGACAGGTAAAGACCTGATCATCGCCTTAGCGGTCTCTACTCCACTGACACTAGGGGGCTTTATCTTCACCCCGTGGCCTGCGCCGATGCCGTTAATTATCGGTTTATGTGGTGCGCTGTTGGGTTTTGCAATTAATGCAGTCTGTTTGCGCCCTAAACGCCGCCTAGATATTGAAGGGGAGGCGTAGATATGGATGCGCTAATACTTCTGCAGATGTTAATTGCAGCGTTGATAGGGGTTGTTGTCTATACCGCTATTGGTGTCGCGCCGGGCACCGATGAAACGGCGGTACTTGCGCCCGTGACGCTAGCGTTGGTAGTCGCAGGTATTCCCCTGCCCGTCGTACTGGCTTTCTTTATGGCGGCCATTGTGGCGAAAAAACTCACGGACTCGATACCCGTTTCGGTCGCGGGCATACCCGGCGGGGTGATGTCGGCCCCTATGGTCGAGCACGCAATGATTCTCAAGCGTGAAGGCCACGCCACCTTGGCGATTCGCAAAATGGCTTCGGGCTCGGTGATTGGCACACTCGTCGCGATTCCCGTTAGCTTGTTACTGGCCTTCCTGCTGACACCTTTGGCTGATGTGCTGAGTCAGTACGCCAGTCAGATATTTTTTGTTGGCGCTGTGTTCCTGGCGTTAATGAGTCGCGAAAAAGTCATCAGTCTCATCAGTATTGTCATATTGGCAGCGCTGATACAGGCACTGCGCCACTTCTACTGGGGAATGGGGGTGATCCCTGAAGGCCAGGTTGTCTTCATCTCGTTCTTCCTAGGTATCACTATCGGTCCGATGATCTTCAATTTAGCGCAGCTAACCGTTCGCGAAGAGCGGCGAAAAATGGCTACCGGTGAACCTAAAACGATCAAAATCTACGCCAATGATGATAGTGATGATACTAGCAGCTTCCCCAATCCTTTTCGTATTTTGACTCGTCAGGAAGCTGTTTCTGCAACCGCCAGCTCGGTGCTTGGCTCGGTCACCTTCTTTATGAGCCCTGTCGGGATCACCATTTTCCTGGGTGAAGTAATGTCCAGTTGGGTGAAGGGGACCGTTGAAAAAGCTAGTCGTGCGCTCTCCTCAATGGATGCGGTCACCAATGCCGCTTATATCGCTGGCATTTTGATACCCCTGGCGGCATTAGGTATCCCCATGAGCCCCATGGCGATTGGCCCAGGTAATGCCTTCTTTAACGCGCCTCCCGTGCTCACCCTGGAACAGAATGCCCACCACCTGATGAGTTTTGGCGAGATCGCGGTGGCCAGCATTTTGGGCGCTGGGGTGGCGCTACTGATTACCTATCCCATTGCCGTTCGCTATGCCCGGCATATCTGTGTGTTTGTTTTTCAGCGCATTCCTCACGAGGCATTCCTGGCGATGTTCTTCTCGCTGGTGATGCTGCTGGCTTATATGGATGCGGGTGTGATGGGCATTCTCGGCGTAGGGGTGCTAGCGCTGGTAGCAGGGCTTCTAAACCGCTGGGGGGTGAACTATGGCGTGCAGTTTATGACCCTTTACGCCGCCCCTTGGTTAATGGGTTGGATGGCCTAAGCGCTTATTTAAATACCGTTACAACGATGGTTTTTAAAACAATATTTTATCTAAATGTAGGTACGATTATGACCACGACAACATCGCGCATCCCTGGCTTTTATCAACTTTCACCACGCGAGCGGTTGCGCAAAGTAGCTGACCTGAGTGGACTTGATGCCGATGGGGAGGCTCATTTGGCAGACACCGGTAATCTGCCAGCAGAGACTGCCGATAGCATGATCGAAAATGTCATTGGTACCTTAAATATACCGATCGGCGTGGCTACCAATTTAATTATTGATGGCGAAGAGCCGCTGGTGCCCATGGCAACGGAAGAGTCCTCGGTGGTCGCTGCTGTGTGTAATGCTGCACTTCAGTGTCGCGATTCCGGCGGCTTTTATACCGATACCTCTAGTCCCATCATGATCGCCCAGGTGCAACTGGTAGGAGTTTCTAATCCAGATTTTGCTCGCCTACGTTTACTAGAAGCACGTGAGGAGATTAAAAAAATCTGTGACGCCACAGATCCTGTTTTGTTAAAGCATGGGGGTGGTTTTCGCGACATAGAAGTGCGCGTACTGGAGGACATGGTGATTGTCCATCTCTTGGTGGATGTACGTGATGCCATGGGCGCCAATGCAGTCAATTCGATGGCAGAAGCGGTCGCTCCCTCGTTAGCAGAGTGGTCGGGCGGCGAGAGTCGGCTGCGTATTCTGTCTAATCTGGCTGACCGCCGCTTGGCTAGGGCCAGAGCGACATGGCGTCTTGATCAAATTGGTGGAGAGTCGGTACGCGACGGCATGTTGCAGGCCTATCGCTTCGCTGATTTAGATCCTTACCGGGCGGCTACCCATAATAAAGGGGTAATGAATGGCGTCAGCGCGGTGGTCTTGGCAACGGGTAATGATACCCGCGCGGTGGAAGCCGGTGCCCATGCCTATGCAGCCCGTACCGGGCGCTATCGTTCGCTTACCCACTGGGAAGCTGATCGCGATGGAAACCTAACCGGTACCCTTGAAATGCCTATGCCCGTGGGATTAATAGGTGGTGCCACGCGCGCGCATCCCACCGCGCGTCGCTGTCTCGATATTTTAGCTGTGAGCAGCGCTGATCGGCTGGCACGTATCATCGTCGCGGTTGGTTTGGCGCAGAACTTTGCAGCATTAAAAGCGTTGGCGACGACCGGCATTCAAAAAGGCCATATGGCGCTGCATGCTAAAAATATCGCACTAATGGCAGGGGCCGAAGGTGAGGAAGTTGCCCTGGTAGCTGAAGCACTGGTGAAACGAGGCAGTGTGCGTGTTGATATCGCTCAAGATGAATTAGCGCAGTTACGTAAAGAACGGCGTTGAGTAAGGCTTTTGTTAAGGCGCTAGGGCAAGCAGTGGCTTGCCTTGGCTGCACCCCCCAATGTGTTGCAGCTCGGCAGCATAAATTTCAGCGATGATGGCGGGGTCAAGCACCTGATTGGGCGTGCCATGTTTGATCCGCTGCCCTTGATGCATGAGCCACACGCGGTCAGCAAAGGTGCCCGCTAGATTCAGATCGTGAAGCACGCAGACAACCGCCATGCGATGTTGTATCGCCCAGGTGCGCAACTGGCGCATCAGGCGCTGCTGCTGACCGATATCTAGCGCACTAGTGGGCTCGTCCAGCAATAAAAGACCGCCATCCTTGGCAGTGGAAGAACGCCTTGAGAGTAGCTGGCAAGCCCCGCGTGCCACCATCACACGTTGACGTTCACCGCCGGAAAGCGATAGCACGCTGCGTTTGGCCAGGTGAGTAAGATCTAAGTCATCCAGCAGTTTAGCGACCAGCGATTGTTCTGGATTGCTGCCAAGAGACACTAACTCTGTCACCTGCCAATCAAACCCCAGGGGCTCCTGCTGGGCGACCAGCGCCCGGCGGCTGGCAAGCTCGGTGATAGGCCATTCGCGCAGTGGTTTAGCATCCAGGTGAAGCTCGCCCCGTTCACAGGCGCGAAAACCCGACAGCATGCTAATGAGCGTACTTTTGCCGGCCCCGTTAGGCCCGACAATGGCCAGCAGCTCACCTGGGCGAATGGTGGCGTCTAGCGGAGTGATGGTGGGAGTCGTGGTTAAACCAGCCTGATGGAGTGTTAGCATGCTCGGCTCCTGCGCATTAGTAGGTACAGGAAGTAGGGGCCGCCTAACAGGCTGGTGAGTAGCCCCACGGGGATTTCCGCTGGGGCGCCCAGAGTACGTGCCAGGGTATCGGCGACCACTAACAGCAGCGCGCCGCCAAGCATTGAGGCGGGCAGCAACAGGCGGTGGCCTGGCCCTAGCCATAGCCTCAGGCAGTGGGGAACCAGTAGGCCAAGAAAGCCAATCACGCCGGTCAATGCCACGCAGAGACCAACGCCAAGGGAGGTGGCCACTACGATACGGCGCTTAAGACGTGGCGCATCTAATCCCGCCGCATGGGCAGTGGTTTCGCCAAGTTGCAGTAGATCGAGCTCGCTGGCGCTGCGCAGTAGCATCCAAAGGGCCAGCGGAATAAGCATCAGGGCCAGCGCTGTGGTGCGCCATAGCGAGTTGGTTAGGCTGCCCATGCCCCAGAGGCTGAGCTGGCGGAGCTGTTCGTCGCTGGCGATAAAGGCTAGCAAACCGCCACCAGCTGCCGCCAGGGTGTTAATGGCCAGACCCGCTAATAGTAGTGTCATGACTGCGGCACTACCGCCGCCTTGGCGCTTGGCTAAGCCAAACACAATGACACACACGCTTAGTGCGCCTAGAAACCCAGCCGCAAATTGGCCATATAGACTGGCCGCACCGCTCCCCTGAAACAGCACTATCCATAGCGCCACAAACAGTCCCGCGCCGCTGGCAAGCCCCAGCAAGGTGGGGTCGGCTAAGGGGTTACGAAACAAGCCCTGCATGGCAGCGCCGCTGCCTGCCAGCATGGCGCCGACCACCACGCCTAACAGCAGGCGCGGCAAACGCAACTGCCACCATACCTGTACGCTAAGGGCATTCGCCTCCCCAGTGATTAGCGCCCAAGGCGAAATGCCCAGCGCACCAGAGCTTGCGCTCCACGCCAGTGCGGCGATAAGGGCGATGATTAAGCCAATCAAAACGCGGGGCGTACGGCGCATCGGTAGCCAGGCCCGGTAGCGATACGTATTGAGGCTCGCGATCATGGGCTTACCTGGGCGGTAGTGGCTGCGCCTAGCAGCGCTTCTGCATCACGGCGCAGCGCCATAAGTTGGTCAGGCGCGCGGGGGCCAAAGCCGAGCAGTGCTTGGTCATCGATGACAATTAAGCGTTGGTCGCGGCCGGCGGGCGTTAGCGCCATACCGGGCAGTTGCCACAGTGCTGCTTCCCCTCCCAGAGCGTCTAACCCCCGCTTGGAAATGACCACTAGCTCGGGGGCCTCCTTTGCCAGCGCTTCAGCGCCGACACTGTGGTAGCCCTTCATCGCTGCAAACGCATTGTCCAGGCTAACGGCTTCCAGCGCGGTGTGTGCTGCGGTATCGCTACCCGCCACGCGATGCGTTAAACCGCTGTGCTGGAGAATAAACATGGCTCTCGTTGGCGGTAGCGGCGGCAGGCTGGCTAAGGAGTCGAGGGTGTTTGTTAACTCACCGGCCAATGCCTCGCCTTGGGGGGCTCGGTTCGTTTGCTGTGCGACGGCGCGTACTTTATCGGCAATGGCCGCAAGGGTCGGCGGGGCGTCGATCATATCAATCTCTAAGCCAACGGCGGCCAACTGCTCAATGACTTCTTTCGGGCCAGCATACTGGTTAGCCAGAACGCGGTTGGGTTGAACGGACAACAGGCTCTCTGCAGAGAGCTGGCGTAGATAGCCGACGGAGGGCAGTTCGGCCATCTCAGGGGGGTAGAGGACGGTATCGTCGCGGGCCACTACGTTGGCATCGGCACCCAGGGCTGCCAGGGTTTCGGCGATATCGCCGCCCAGCACGATCCAACGTTCGTCGCCGTGCTTACGCTCGTCGGCATGGGCCAGGGGCGCGCCTGTGAGTAGCCAGCCCAGCGCCATGGCGTAGCATAAGCGGATGCCCCAGCGGTGCTGCGTCATGCAACCTCCTCGCAGTTCCCCAGCTCGTCCAATAGCTGCCGCCATTCGCGCCTTTCAGCGCGTCCCTCTTGGCGTTCGGCGTAAATTTGTAGCACCAGAGATCCCGCTGCATCGAAGGCTTCGATACTGGTCACACCGCCGTCGCGGTTGGGTTTATTGACTTGCCACACTTGGTCGATAGCAGCGTCATCCAGGTGCAGGGTGAACTGCTCGCCAAACAGGTTTAACCAGCCGTGTGCACGTTGCGGAGCGGGCAGAGTGCCGGTACGAATCTGCACACAGCCAGGGCTGGCGACAAACAGCATCAACGGCAGCTCACGCTGGCTGGCGAAGTGGAGTGCAGTTTCCAGCGCCTGCACGGGAAGCGCGCGGGTATAGCGGCCTTCCATTAGCTGGTTGGCTTCAATACGTTCCAGGTGATGGCGTTGGAGAAGCGCGAAGAACTGGTGCACATCACGCATGGCGGCCCATTCACTGGCCAGGGTCGGTGCCTCAGGAATAGGGCGCTTTTGGCGAGGCATACTCTGGGTAAATGCCGGTGTATCCCGTGTGCCTAAGGCGGCTAGTGTTCCCCAGGGGCGAGGCAGAGGATGCTCCAAGGCAAAGCATTTGTGCACCGCACAGCCATGCTGATTGAATATTTGAAGGCTCCAGCGCCACTGGGTTTCCTCATTGGTGGAAGGCATCGGATCGCGAATCAGGCAGGCCCAGTGCCAGTGCGTGTAGAGCAGCCGTAAATCCAGGCCGCCGGGGTCGAGCAGCAGGCCTGTGTGTGGCCCGCCGCTTAGTTCGGGATAGTCGCCGGTCTGTTCTAGCACCGCTAAACGCGAGCGAGTCATCGCTTTCACCCGCCCCAACGGGGGTAGTCGGGCGGCAATATCGTTGGGCGAGAGCGGCAGCGTCCATACATCTCGTCCTAGACGGGCGGACTGTAGCTCGCCTTCGCTAATGGCTAGACGTTCAGCAATCTCAATCGCGGGAAGTCGCGGTTGAGCGGCGCGCGCAGCGTCAAAAGCCTCGAGAATCGCAATCTGTTGGGATGAAATCATGACGCACCTCTTAATGGTTTGCGGGTATTTACCACTGCCAGTTAAGCGTGGCGAACAGACTGCGCCCATCGCCCAGGCTACCGTCGGGGCGATACCACACTTTGTCGCCGACGTTGGCGAGACGCAGTGATGTATCGATACTTGGTGTAAACCGCCAGGCGAGATGCACATCGTGCAGGCCATAGCCCGGCAGGCGCTCGTCATCGCCCTGTTTGTCGAAAGATTGAGCAAATCGGCCTTGCCAGCCAACGCGAACAGCGCGGTTGTAGAGCGCGAGTTCGCTACCCAGCGATGCTTCAAGCGGGGTCTGACTGCCTAGCGGGTCGCCACTGTCGCGGTCTTTACCGGAGACTTCCGAAAGTCCCACAAAGCTTGTCAGCAGAGGGAAAGCGCTGGGCTGCCAAGTCACCCGCGCGTCATAGCCCCACAGCTGGGCGCGCTGCACGTTAACCGCTTGGGTGGTGCCCGCCATAATGTCGACTTGGGTATCGATAAAGTCATCTGCGCGGGTGTCGAAGTAGCTGGCGCGCACCTGCCAGTCGCCTTGGTGCCAGACCACGCCGCTCTCCCATGTAGTGCTGGTTTCAGGGGCGAGATTGGGATTGGGGATCCAGTAGTTATCTGGGGTGCAGAAGAAGGGGCCCGCGCAGAAGCCAGCAAAGTGGCGTTCGTTGGCGTAAAGCTCTGATAGGCTCGGCGCGCGAAAGGCTTCGGCGTAACCCGAGAACAGCATTAAGGTGTCGTCGGGCCGCCAGGCCAGGCGGAAGCGCGGAGACACTTGGTCATGGACGCTATCGGCATCGTCTTGTCCGGTCGCATCATAGCGGTCGTAGCGTGCCCCTAGGCCAAGATCAAATTGGCCCGCGCCGCCTTCTGCCAGATAACTCCCTGCGGTAAGGGTAGTGTCTAAATAGGCTGCCTGGGTGTCGATGTCCGCCCGAGGAAAACCATTGGCCTGCCCGTCCGGACGCTGGCGGGCTTGTTCCAGTTCGGCACCGAACACTACCGTTTGGGAGAGCCAGCCATGATCCATGCTGTGATAGCCGTCGCTTTGCACACCTACGCGGTCTAGTGAGCGACTGGCCTGTGGCTCATCAATATCCTGCTGACTAAAGGTGAGCCGTGAGGTGACCTCGGTAGCCACACTGGGTTGCCAGCGGTGGCCGATCTGGACGTTGTTACTTTCGACATCTCGGTCGCGCAGCGCGTCGGTGGTAGACAGTTGCTGAGGATTCGCTGGTTGGGTGGCGCGCTCGTCATAGTGCTGCCAGCTAATAAACACTCGCTGCTCATCGCTTGGCTCCCAACCACCTTTTAGCAGTAGGCTATTGAGGGTGGCGTCCTCTTCAGCCTTATCGCCACCGGCACGACGGATATCGCTCGATTCACTGCGGCCGATTGAAAACAGGCCATCCACTTGTCCGTTGGCAGTATCTCGGCGCCCAAAGGCAGTAATACTTACCCGTAGCTCATCATTAGCAGTGGCGCCGCCGATGGAAAGTCGTGCGCCGCTATCTTCCCCAGGGGCGAGTAGGTCATCCGCATCAACGCTAGTAAAGCTGACCACGCCACCCATGGCGTTGCTGCCGTAAAGGCTGGACAGCGCACCACGGGCTATCTGTACCTCTTGAATTAATCCAGGGTCGAGAAAGAAGTTGCCCACATGGCCGGTGGAAATATCTTGGCGAACCCCATCCAAGCGCACCAGCACGCCCGCTCGTCCAAAGCCGCGCATGCTAAGGGTTTGGCCATTGCGACGCCCTTGACCTGCGACATGCAAGCCAGGTTGGCGACTGAGCACATCTTCCACCCTGCTGGCCGTTGCCAACACGGCATCATCGCGGTCGATAATATCGATAATCAGCGGCGCCTGGGCGAGATCGGTGGGGGCTCGTGTGCCTGTGACCGTAACAGGGTTAAGCTCAGTATCGTCAGCCTGGGCTACCAAAAATGGGATAAGGGTTAAGCAGAGACCGCTAAAAACGCGAGTGTGTTTCATGAGCCAGAGAGATCCAACAAAGAGTGATGGAAGACATCGCTGGCTGAGCGCAGCAAGGGCTGCAGCGTGGCTGGCTATGGTTTATAAGCTTTTAGGCTAAACAGGTGTGTCTTGAATATTAAGGGCTTTAGGCGTTAAGAATTAACTTGCCACTCTTAGTGCGTCGCAGTACATAGCGTCGTTGCTCATGATGAATAATCAGTTGGCCCGAGCTGCTAAGTAAATCCCTGCTATCCACTTCCCGGGGTGGTGAAGGCGACTTAGCTTCCTTGCTAGCACCCTTTTCGGGCAGCTGCATGAGAGGATAACTCCTATGTTAATGATAACCATTGGCGTTAATTTAGCAGAGTTGAGGGAACCTCTCAATAGGAAGTAAACAGCTTATATAGATCAAGCGCGCCAAACCTATCTAGATTCGACGCGCTTGATCCAGTCTCTTTACGCTTTTTCCTGTTTAGCATGGTGTGGTGCTTGCCGGGCCTCGAGGGCGTGGATGGCATCGACCTTTAATGGCAGCTGGTTAGCCCAGAGAATATCTTCGCGGCAATAACCAATATCACGCAGTACCTGATCGTCGTAGTCCAGTAACGGCAGTATATGACGGCGGAAAAGCCAACGCCGCCGGCAACGCCACATGCCCATATCGAGCGCACGAATTAGCCGCATCGATGGCATGGCTGGCATGTAAAAATGCGGTTGTGGCGGTTTGGGCGGCGGTGCCAATTGGCTCGCTTTTTTCCATGCGTGCTGAGCATCATATTGGGTAGGGTTTTCATACTTCATCGCGCACCTCCATTTTCACGCCTACGATTCGCTAAACGGTGCCTGGGCACTCACTAGGCAGGTGTGTTTTGTGATTAATAAGTGGAGGGTCGCGACCTCTGGTTATCAGCTTGGCGCTTCACCATGGATCAATCAAACGAAAAGAACTACACTGTGTGTTAAGTTTTTCTGAAAGGTGGGTGTGATGAATCAACTTTCTAGCATAGCTCCCAGCCGGGCCGCCTTGCCGCTACTGGATAGTGAGGTGCTGCGCACCTTCGTGACGATTGCCGAGAGCGGTAGTTTTACCCGCGCCGCCCAGCAGCTATTTCGCACCCCTTCCGCCCTGAGCATGCAGATCAAACGCCTGGAAGAGATCCTCGGCCAGGCGATGTTTATACGCGAGGCGCGGCATGTACGCCTGACGGCCGAGGGGGAAGTGCTGCTGGGCTATGGCCGTCGTCTACTTAAACTCAATGCGGAAGCCGTGACCCAGTTTTTAGCCCCTACCATAGAGGGACGCGTGGGGCTGGGGATAACGGACGATGTGGTGGGGCGCATTTTGCCGACGGTACTGGCCCAGTTTGCCCGCTCGCACCCGGCGGTTCAGGTCGACGTCGAGGTGGGGCGCAGCAAAGACCTGCTCGCCAGGCTGGATGAGGGCGAGCTGGACCTGGCCCTGGTGATGGCTGGAGGGCCTGGTCAGGCAGCGCGGGGAGATATCGTCCATAGCGAACCGCTGGTATGGGCGGGACGTGAGGATGGGGTTGCCGTGCAGCGAACGCCACTGCCGGTGACCCTGGCCCAACCAGGCTGCGCCTGGCGTCGCATTACCCTCAATGCCCTTGATCAAGCGGGGATTGCTTATCGCATTGCATACTCCTGCGACCACTGTGCCGGGCAGGAAGCCGCCATGCTGGCCGATTTGGCCGTGACGGCATTTCCAAAAAGCTTGGTTCGACCGCCGCTCAAACGTCTGCACAACGACTCACTGCCGCCACTAGGAGATTACCAAGTGGCATTAGTTAAGCGTGCAGGCAGTGGTGATGCCAGCGAGGTGTTGGCCGAACGGGTAATCGAAGCATTTCGGGAGGGGTGAGGGGTAATCTATTAGGTGGCAAACAGTGCGGCTAACCCTCCATCAAGGTGCGAAGCGGGAGCTGCTCTTTATTGATGGGGGTCTTGATAACGATATAGCTGAAGCACTTTTCGATGCCGATTTCCTCCTCAATAAGTGCCTCCATCACGCGCTGATAATGGGCAATGCTGCGCGCTATAAAGCGTAGTAAATAGTCATAACCACCACTAATCAGGTGGCACTCCATGACTTCATCGACTTGACGAATTTTCTGGTATCCACTGCCTCTCAGACCACCGTAGGATGACGTTTTAGCTAAGGAGACGCTGCCATGGTACTGCTGTATAAATCTGACCCGCTGCGCGGCGCCCGGTGGAAGGAACTCTTTGCCCAACACGCGCCAGATATTGAGTTCCGCCAATGGCCTGATATTGGCGACCCTAACGAGATTCGCTATTTGTTGGCGTGGATGCCCCCGGAAAACATCATGGCGTGCCTGCCCTCCCTTGAGGTGCTGTTTGCCACCTCTGCGGGTGTCGATCAGTTTGATTTTGACTCACTGCCTCCAGAGCTGCCGGTCGTGCGGATGCTCGACCCCGCCATTGAGAGCGGCATGATTGAGTACGCCACCTTCGCCACGCTGTGGCTGCACCGCCGCATGGGTGACTATGTGCGCCAGCAAAGGGAGGGGCAGTGGCAAGCGCATATGCTCGTTCCCACTGCAAAACGGCGCATCGGTATACTCGGTCTAGGCCAACTTGGCTGCGCCATCGCCACCCATCTGACAGGTTACGGTTTTGACGTGAGCGGTTGGTCGCGCTCGCCAAGAGAGGTGGCTAATGTTCACTGTCACAGTGGCCAGGAAGCGCTGGATGGGTTCCTTGCTGGAAGCGATATTTTGATCTGTGTGTTGCCGCTGACCGACGCCACCCGCGGTATTCTCAACAGAGATCTCTTTGCGCGTATGCCTAAAGGTGCGGCGCTGATCAATATTGGCCGTGGTGAACACTTGATTGAGCACGATCTGACGCAAGCCCTCGACGAGGGGCAGTTGAGTGCGGCGGTACTGGACGTGTTGAGCGAAGAGCCGCCCGCTGACGATCACCCCTTCTGGCGAGACGAGCGCATTTTGCTGACCCCCCACGTGGCCGCAATGACGCAGCCGGATAGCGCTTTCCCCGTCCTGCTGGACAACCTGCGTCGTTATCAGCGCGGCGAGCCAATGGAAGGGCGTGTGGATCCACAGCGAGGTTACTAGTGCCTCCAGTATTTACCACTAGCATTTCCCACTCGCTCGCCCTTTGAATTAAGGAGCGAGTGGGGTTATGTCGGCGTTAGTTATTTCAGCGTCAGTTCAGCCCGCCCATATGAAAGGCTTTCCCTTCCAGATATTCATCAAGCCCTTGGCGAGCCCCTTCACGACCCAATCCTGACTGTTTCATGCCGCCAAACGGGGCGACTTCCATTGAAATGGAACCGGTGTTGAGGCCAACCATACCGAACTCCAGCGCTTCGCCTACCCGCTAGGCCCTGAGTACACTCTCGGTAAAGAAGTAAGCGGCAAGCCCAAAGGGCGTCGCGTTGGCAATACAAATAGCCTCTTCTTCGCTATCAAATTGCATACCTTGATAGTAGTCCTTGATTAGAGAGACTTAATAATTAGTAATGGTGACGGCACCCAATGGGCGTCTTGCTTGCCTACCATCCTAGGTCGGATGACCCAGCATGGGGTGCTGAGTACAGGGTGGTTGGGCGCAGGGGATGCGCTCACCTATAGCCGCGACGGTTAAATCTGCTGAATTGCACCAAACGCCCTTTTCGGCGTGGCACCTCGCCGCCCTGAGTGCCAAAGTAGCGGCAAACCGATCAACACCAGCTCAAGGAAAATAGTGTGATGACTGACTCCCCTTCGATGTCTGCTTCAGATAGCGCTCCCGTCCGCTTTGAACGTGAGAACTTAACGTGGCGAACAATGACTGTTAACGATCTTGAGGGGGCGCAAAGCCTGTCCCATAAACTCGGTTGGCCCCACCGCGTCGACGATTGGCGCCAGATGCTTGAGGTGGGAGAGGGCGTCGTGCTGGAAAATGTCGACGGTGAGCTGGTGGGCACTGGGCTCTGCTTTAATCAAGGGGCTGTGGCCACCCTGGGGCTGGTAGTGATTAGCGACGATTGGCAGGGCCTCGGGCTGGGGCGCGAGATGATGGTACGGCTGATGGCGCTGGCGGGCCCACGAACACTGATGTTGGTCGCCACGAAAGCGGGCCAGCCCCTGTACCAAAAACTGGGCTTTGAACCGTGCAATCGCATCTGCCAATACCAAGGAGTGGTCAGCGGCGCACCGTCTGCGCCGCATGAGCCGGGTTTACGTCCGATGGAGGCAAGCGATCAGGCGGCACTGATTGCGCTCTCACCCGACAGCCCGGCTCATGCGCTGGCCGTTCAATCGGCTAATAGAGGGGTGGTGATTGAAAATGCGGGTGTCATTGAAGGGTTAGCGCTAAAGCGTACCTATGGGCGCGGCGAGCATATTGGTCCTATTCTGGCGCGCAGTGCCGAACAGGCGCAGGCGCTGGTGTTGGCGCTGCTGACGGATGCTGAGGGGGATTTTATACGCATCGACTTGGTGGATCCCGGCGACGATCGCTGGCTGACGGCGTTAGGACTCACCTGTGTCGATCAAATAACCCGCATGCGCTGTGGCGAGGCTGTCGAGGAAGGGCCGTTAACGCGCTTTGGCATGCTGACTCAGGCGCTGGGCTAACGCGGAGGCTGCTTATGAACGCGAATTGGAAAGCCGTGCCTACGAGGTCCTTAAAGGCGCTGCTGCTATGCAGGGCGTTAGTGTCTCGATCGAGTGCGTTGGTGCAGCCAGCGCCTGCGCTGCAAGCCCAGCCCTGGTAGAAAAAGTTGCCACTTGCCTTGCCGGTTACCCTGGCATCACCCACTTAGTAAGGCACGATGTAACGCCAGCAGGCTCTGAGGATGCCACTTCGCTTATGGCTAGAGTAATGGAGCGCGGTGGCCAGGCGACCTATATGATCTTTGGTGCTGACCTTGCGGCGGGTCATCATAACGCCTGCTTTGATTTTGATGAGACAGTGATGCCGCTGGCAGTGGGTGCGTTGATGCAGGTAGCCCTCAATCCTTGAGATTAAAAAATGATAGCGTCGTTGTTTGTTGCTAAAGGCCCTATCAAGACACCTCGCTAAGCGGCTGTAACGCTTAGCGAGGTGGCTCTGTGCTGTTGAATGACAGTGGTTCTTGAATTAGGCAACCTGCCTTTCAAGCTCGCTAGGAATCAAGAAACCGCGCAGAATTTTCTCCATTCGTTTGCGTGCATCAGCATGCTCAAGGTCAAGAAAGTGCCCTGCATTGGGTACGACTTCAAAGGCACACTGTGGCATATACTGGTCGGCTATCAGAATATCTTCTGGTGTTGTGTACTCATCCAATTTGCCATTAACGAAAAGAGTCGGGATCTCAATATTGCCTAGCAGCTTTTCATAGTCGGTGTCGTTCATGGATAGTATTTGCTCGATATGAAAGCAAACCTGCTGAAGCTCTTGCTCATCTAACCTTGAAAGGTGCCGGTAATTAATATGTTTCAATAAGCGGGGCAAATACTTGCCTACCTCATCATTAAGAAGATTAGCAGCCGTTTTTACATCACCAATTTGAATATAGTGGCGTGCACCATGTATATAACGCAGCATGCCATCATTAAGCAGGGTTGAAAAAGACGCAAGAACCGCTTTTTTTATAGAGCTGGGCGACTGAGCTAATGCCATCATGGCGGCATAACCACCCCATGAAACCGATAGTAGTGAGGTAGGCTTAAAACGCTCAATCAGGGTAAGGAGAATGTTGACTTCATCCTCTTTAGTGATGATTCCGCTAACCCGGATTTCTCACAGGGTATAAAAGAAAGCGGCTGAAAGTGCTATGATTTCAAGAACCTAACCAATCCATCAAGCACCAACAGCCGCTTCCAAAATGGTACCTGAAAAGCTGACCTTCTCGCCACTCTCACGCCGCCAAATTGA
>NZ_DRFS01000011.1 GCF_011050415.1 Halomonas sp. | reverse complement strand
GTTCCTGGTGTTTGTCAATGTGCGATTTTCGCTATCGATACAACCCTGACGCAAAACCGCTAACCCTCTGACAAACCAAGGCTTTTACACCTTATGCACCGCTGGTAACGCTTGGCGTCCCCGGCAGCGGATGCGTACTTTACGGATTCGCTGACGGATTGGCAAGGGCTTTTTTTAATAGATTTAGATTGAGCCACTAACAGCACTCTTTAAGCCATGAATCGAATCCGGCACCAGCGAATCTAGCCCAAGCTCAGCAATGCTTCGCGCCCCCGTAAGCGTCATCGCAACGCGCATTTCCTTCTCAAAGAGATTGAGCATATTGGAAACGCCTGCCTCTCCTGCAGTTGCCAGTGCATAGATGAAGGCACGCCCAATTAGTACTGTATCGGCGCCCATTGCAATCATTCGCACAACATCGAGGCCGCTGCGAATTCCGGAATCGGCCAGAATGGCCAAATCGCCTTTAACCGCATCAGCGATAGCAGGCAAGGCACGGGCGCTAGACAAAACACCGTCGAGCTGGCGACCGCCATGGTTAGATACCACAATTCCATCCGCGCCAAAGCGCACCGCATCACGGGCATCTTCAGGATCGAGTATCCCCTTAATGATCATCGGGCCATCCCACTGCTCACGAATCCATTCAAGATCTTTCCAAGAGATGGACGGATCAAAGTTATCGCCAAGCCAAGCAATATAGTCCTCAAGCTCCGTTGGCTTACCGCGATAATCGGATACGTTACCCAGGTCATGGGGGCGGCCATGAATACCCACATCCCAGGCCCAAAGAGGATGCATAGCGGCCTGAAGCATGCGCCTCATTGGACCACTCTTACCGCTCATCCCTGAATGAGCATCACGATAACGCGCTCCAGGCACAGGCATATCGACGGTAAAGATCAGCGTCTTAACACCCGCAGCCTTAGCCCGCTCAAGTACATGCTTCATAAAGCCCCGGTCCTTCAGCACATAGAGCTGAAACCAGATCGGCCTATCAACAGCCGCGGCTACTTCACCGATGGGGCATACCGATACCGTCGAGAGCGTAAACGGTATACCTTTCTTAGTCGCCGCCCTCGCCGCCTGAACTTCGCCACGCCTTGCATACATGCCTGCCAGCCCCACCGGAGCGAGAGCGATAGGCATAGCAAGCTTTTCACCGAACAGCTCGGTTTCCAATGAGAGCGACGACATATCTTTTAGCACGCGCTGACGCAACGCGACTCCGGCAAGATCCTCGACGTTACGCCGTAGGGTATGCTCCGCGTAAGATCCACCGTCAGCATAGTGAAAAAGAAAGGGAGGTATGCGGCGTTTGGCAGCCTGGCGGTAGTCGGTAGATGCTGAAATGATCATGACGAGCCCTATGCAATGGAGGCGCTAGTTACTAATTAACTAGTTACTTTTATATTTGGCCATCGAAAAATTCGTGTTGAGCGCTTAGCGATTGGTTTTACCAATTTACAAAAAACTCTTGTATCGACATTAATGAAGCACTCAATAAGCGCCAAACCATGATGCAGCATAACGCTATTTAACGGCTCTATACTTTAGTTTAAAGCCTTATTGTATTGCACCTAAAGCATAGCACTCGCTTGTTGCTAGCCCCTTGAGCTAACCCTTTAAAGCTTTTAATATTGGTCTTACCAATTAGAGGGCTAGTCAACATGAGCTATGCAATATGAGCTATCCACCGCTCCGACAACAGCGCTTAGCCGATGTTATTACCGAACGCCTAGAAGCAATGATGCTGGAAGGCAGTTTAAAGCCAGGACAACGCCTTCCTCCTGAGCGTGAATTAGCCCAACGCTTTGGCGTATCTCGCCCATCGTTACGTGAAGCGATCCAAAAACTAGCGGCCCGTGGACTACTAACCAGCCGTCAAGGCGGCGGGACCTTTGTCAATAATGACCTCAGTAACGGCTACACTGACCCACTGCTGGAAATGCTCTCACGTCATGACGAGTTCAATTTAGATTTGCTCGAATTTCGCGATGCGATGGAAGGAATATCGGCTTATTACGCTGCGCTCCGCTCGACACCTGCTGATAAAGCCGTACTGATTCAGCGCTTTGAAGAGCTCGATGGCGGTTTTGCGGGCGCAGACCCTATTCAGGAAGCAAAATTAGACGCCGCATTCCACCTTGCCATTGCCGAAGCCGCGCACAATGTTCTGTTACTGCATACGATTCGTGGCATTTTTCACTTGCTGGAAAAAAGCATTGTGAATAATTTGGCACACTTATTTGCCAAGCCAGGTTCACGTAGTCAGCTCATGCAGCAGCACCGCAAGCTATTAGATGCCATTTTAGACGGTCGCGCAGAGGATGCCCGGGCTCGCGCCCACGAGCACCTTGTGTTCGTTGAAGAAGGTTTATTGGAAATGGCACGTGCTGAAACACGAGCGCAGCGTGCCCTTCGCCGTGCCCAGGGCACGAGCAGCGCATCGGCATGATCAGTCAATCGCTCCGCTGGCGCCTGCTGTGGCTAATGGTAACAACCCTAGGCCTTGTTTTTTGCATGTGGCAAGCGGCCCTGCTTGCCCGCGAGCAGGCGCTATCAAACCTGCAGGATGACGCAGAAAACGAGTTACGCTTATCTGCGGCCAACCTAAATGGCTACTTACTGCGCTACGACTACTTGCCACAAATGTTAGCTACTCGGGAGGGAATTCAACGCTTTCTTGCGTCTCCTGATGGCCAAGACCCGATGTCACTTAATTTACTGCTGGATCGCTTCCGCTTTACGGCAGGCGTCTCCGACGTTTATCTGCTTGATCGTGATGCCTATACGATTGCCGCCAGCAACTGGCACCGCCCCAATACCTTTATCGGTCATAACTACGCTTTTCGAAGCTATTACTCAGAAGCGATCCAGGGCAG
Organism: Halomonas sp.; assembly: GCF_011050415.1. GTDB lineage: Bacteria > Pseudomonadota > Gammaproteobacteria > Pseudomonadales > Halomonadaceae > Vreelandella. Next base: position 30,312 of record NZ_DRFS01000011.1, on the reverse strand, counting down.
ACAAGGGCGCTTTTATGGGCTGGGCACCCAATCGCTTGAACGGGGTTACTTTTTTTCAGCGCCGGTTTGGCTCGACGACACCTCACCCGATGCCAAACCTGACGGGGTATTGGTTATTAAAGTACTCCTGGACGACGTAGAAGAGAGCTGGGCGGAGCAAGACGCGGAGCTATTTGTAACCGACAGCGACAATATTATTTTTATGGCCAGCCACCCTGAGCTACGTATGAACGCGCTGTACCCACTCAACGAAGAAGAGCGTGAAGCATTAAGAGCCACACGGCGCTATGCCATGGAGCCACTGTCACCGTCAGGGCTCGAGCTTGAAACGCCCTACGGACCTGGCAGTTATTTAGTCAGTTTTGCCCATGGCCCACTAAGCGGCGGGAGCTACTTAAGCATTACCCGGCCTATTCCCGAGTTTGGCTGGAAAATGCATATTTTAAAGCCGCTAACGCCCGTGATTAGCGCTCAGTGGAACGCTGCTCTCATGGCAGGCGGCCTCTACGGCGTGGTCACTCTTGGTGCAGGGATTGGCTGGCAACGCCTACGACTACGCCGCGAGCGGGAAGCATTTGCCGAACGCGAGCGCCATACCTTGGCTCGTGTGCGTGATGAGTTAGAAGTCAGCGTTGAACGACGTACCCGTGACCTGGTCGCCAGTAACCAACGCCTTTCTGGTGAAATTGAAGAGCGCCGTCGCGCAGAGGCCAACCTGCGACAAACCCAGGATGAGCTTATTCAAGCAGCCAAGCTCGCCGTACTGGGCCAACTCGCTGCGGGCATCAACCACGAACTCAATCAACCACTGGCCGCCATTCGCGCTTATGGTGAAAACGCCCGCCGCTTTATGGCCCTAGCACGCTACGAAAAAGCAGACGCGAATCTTGAGCAAATTGTTGAACTCACTGAACGCATGGCGGATATCAGCGCGCAGCTACGTCAGTTCTCCCGTAAAAGTAGCGAGCGTCAGGAGACTATTTCCATTCAAGCGTGTATCGACTATGCCTTGCGTCTGTTTCAGAGCCGCCTGCGCGAAAGCAACATCACCATTGTCCAGGACTGGCCCGATGAAACCCTCTGGGTAAAAGGTGACCTAGTACGCCTAGAGCAGGTATTGGTTAATTTGATCAGCAATGCACTTCAGGCAATGAAAGCATCGCCTGATGCACAACTCACCCTAGGAGCGCATATCCATCAACACCAAGTCATTATCAGTGTCGCTGATAACGGCCCGGGTATTCCTCAAGAGCATATTGGGCATATTTTTGAACCCTTCTTTACTACCAAGGCCCCGGGGAGTGGTCTAGGACTTGGGCTGTCTATTTCCTCGCGCATCATGGACGATCTGGGCGGTAAGCTTCAGGTGGTCAATCAACCCGACGGGGGCGCATGCTTTACCATTACCCTGCCCCACTCACCGTTAACCCAACCCCAGGAGAGTTCTTCTTATGCATGAGCCGTCGACGCTGCCGGTCATGGTGATCGACGACGAACCGCATCTGCGTATCACCGCCAGCCAAACCTTAGAGCTCGCAGGCTACACGCCTTTCTGTTTTGAATCGGCGGAGCAAGCGCTAGCAGCGCTGCCCCCAGACTTCCCCGGGGTAATTGTGAGCGATATTCGCATGCCGGGCATGGATGGCATGGCACTGCTTCACGAGCTGCACAGCCGCGATGCCACTCTGCCGATTATTTTAATTACCGGCCATGGCGATATTTCTACTGCGGTAGAAGCCATGCGGGCAGGCGCTTGGGATTTCCTTGAGAAACCTTTCGCTGGCGACCAGTTGCTGGATGTGGTGCGCCGGGGCATTGAAAAGCGCCAGCTCAGCTTAGAAAATCACCGGCTTAAAGCCGAGCTGGAAGTGCAACAGGCCGCATTGGGACCTCGACTGGTTGGCCGCACTGCGGTCATTTCGCGATTGGCGGCCATGATCCAGCGTATCAGCCAAGTGGAAGCCGATGTGCTGCTGTTTGGCGAAACAGGTACTGGCAAAGACTTGGTGGCCCGCGCGATTCACGAGCGTAGCGTGCGACGTAACAGCCCATTCATGGCGATTAACTGCGGCGCAGTGCCCGAAAACACCATTGAGTCAGAGCTGTTCGGTCATGAAAAAGGCGCCTTCACCGGTGCCGTAGAGCGGCGCATCGGTAAGTTTGAGCACGCTAACGGTGGCACGGTGTTTCTAGATGAAATCGAATCGATGCCCATGGCGCTGCAAGTAAAGCTACTACGCGTTCTGCAAGAGCGCAGCGTTGAACGCCTTGGCGCTAACGAAACCGTTCCACTGAATATCCGTGTGATTGCAGCCACTAAGGTGGATCTCAAAGCCGCTGCTGAAGAGGGCTATTTCCGTGAGGATCTGTATTACCGACTGAACGTGGTAACCCTGCCACTGCCCGCTCTACGCGAGCGGCGTGAGGATATCCCGTTACTGTTTCAGCATTTTGCCGTCGTTGCCGCCAACCGCAGCGGGCTTGAAGCGCCTACTCTAGACAGCCCCGACATTGCCGCCCTGCTTGCCCATGACTGGCCCGGCAACGTACGCGAACTACGCAACCTCGCCGAGCGCTACGTATTATTAGGTGCAGCCTTTGATTACCGCCTGGATGCATTGCTGGAAGGTGTCAATGCCGATACAGAAGAGCTTACCCTGCCACGCCAGGTAGAGCTGTTTGAAAAGAGTCTGATCAGTCAATCGCTAGCACGTTACCACGGCCGGGTAACCGATGTTTGCCGCCACTTGGGCATTCCGCGCAAGACCTTTTATGACAAGCTAAAAAAGCACAGTCTTAATGCTGATGACTACCGCCATAACAGCGAGCCTTGATGGAGTAACTCACCCAGTACCGCCCAAGGCGGTGCCCAGGGCACCAGCGTTAATGTTGCAATTAGCATCAGCAGGTTGGACACCGGTCGACGACTATCACCCAGTTTAAGCGCCGTCCCAAACGAGCGCTTAAACCGCGCGCCCTCAAGATCAACGCTATATATTTCATCTAACCCTAGGTGGATGATAAACCCCAACAGCAAGGCTCCCCCGTGGGACCACGCCAGCCAAGCGGGCTGGTCGAGCAAGTTAAAGCTTAGTGCGGCGGTTGCCAGGCCACATAGGCTACCAGCTAACAGCGAGTGCCAAATACCGCGGTGAACCGTAAAACGGGAAAACAGCACCCCAGCCAAATAACGAACACTGAAGTAAATCCCGCCGCAGGCAATGAGCAGCGCACCTGGGGTTAGCCACGGCTGCAACAGCAGCGCTCCCAACACCAGCGCTGGCACCGACAGTAAATTAAAAATTAACCGAATAGAGTGGGAACGGTCGGCATCAATGTCGGGCAAAATGCCACCAAACGTGACTAAGGCAACCATTAACATCGCCTGGGTAGGAAGCCACCATTCAGCTTGCCAGCCACCATAAGCCACCAGCATGCCGCCCGCCGCTGCCACCGTAATATGCGTGCGAAAATTAGCCATGATGCGGCACCCTGGAAAACTGTATAAATTAACAGATTTCCAGCTGCCGCGACATGACTATTTTACAAAAAGGATTGGCTAGGCAACCGCTTAGCGGGAAAAATTAAAGTGAAGCGTCAGCCAGAAAGCGGTCTTTCAATTTAACGTAGTTGCCTGCGGTATAGGGGAAGAAAGAACGCTCTTTCTCTTTAAGCGGACGCAGCGCTTTGGCTGGATTACCAGCGTAAACATAGCCACTTTCCAAGTGTTTACCCGGCGTGACCACCGCGCCAGCGGCAATAATCACTTCGTCTTCAACTACGACACCGTCCATTACAATGGCGCCCATACCGACCAAGATACGGTTACCCAAGGTGCAGCCATGCAAAATGGCTTTATGACCGATGGTTACATCGTCGCCAATGGTGAGCGGAAATCCCCCAGGGCTGAAGTCACTTGCGTGGGTAATATGTAGCACACTGCCATCTTGAACGCTGGTGCGCGCACCGATGCGTATACGATGCATATCACCGCGAATAACGGTCATCGGCCAGACAGAGCAGTCATCGCCCATTTCAACGTCACCAATCACCACACTGGCTGGATCAACATACACCCGCTCGCCCAAACGGGGAGAAACACCTTGATAGCTTCTTAGCGCACTGCTGCTCATAACTCACTCCTAAGCGATTGGCGGTCATTCGATAGCACGGCTCGTTGAGCGACTATAGCAACCCAGCCAATAGGACAATAAAGGTCAATGGAATAGACACCCAACGGATGATATTACGCCACACTAGGTAGCCACGCTCCCCGACGCCCAATGCATGCACCACACGCTCTTGAGGCATTACCCATGCCGCAAAAATTGCAATCAACAAGCCACCTAAAGGCAGAAAAATATCCGGAGGTATACTGCTGACCAGCTCAAATACATTACGGTCTAACAGCGGCCGGAACTCGGCAAGCGTCGAGAAAGAAAAAGCCGATAACAGCCCAATCAGCCATACACTTAATGCCACAATGGCGGTCGAAATACTGCGCCGCAACCCCAGACCCTGCAAAGTAGCCACCATTGGCTCGGCTAAATTAATCGCGGAAGTCCAGGTAGCCAGCAGCAGCAATAAAAAGAACACGCTGAGCCACGCTGAGCCCCACGGCAGCTCCGAAAATGCGATAGGTAAGGTCACAAACATAAGACCTGGCCCGTCGGCGGGATCCATGCCTTGTGCAAATACCACTGAAAATATAGCAATACCCGCTAACAAGGCCACGCTGATATCGAGTACCGCTACCGCCACCGCAGCCCCGGGCAAACTCTGCTCTTCAGGCATATAAGCCCCGTAGGCCATCAATGCACAGGCGCCAACCGCTAAGGTAAAGAACGCGTGCCCCATGGCATGCACCACCACTGAAGGTGTCACCGCTTCAAAAGAGGGTAAAAACAACCACGCCAGTGCAGTGCTAAAACCATCCGTGGTGGCGGCATAGCCTGCCAATAACAGCAGAAGGAGATAAAGCAGCGGCATTAGCAGATTATTCAGCCGCTCCAGCCCCTTCGCAACGCCTGCCGCCACCACTGTCATGGTCATAAATAGAAACAGCGAGTGATTAAAAATCAACAATCCCGGGTTAGCTAAAAAAGCATCAAATCCTGCGCCAATCTCAGCGGCACTTGCCCCGTTAAAGTTGCCGTTAATAGAGGCAACCAAGAATTCAATCGACCACCCAGACACCACCGAGTAGAACGACAAAATGCAAAAAACGGTGAATGCTCCAAACAGCCCTAACCAGCGCCAGTGAGGCGATGCGCCAGCCTCTGCGGCCAACGCGCCCAAGGCTTGCATCGGCCCCCGCCGCCCCGCTCGGCCAATCAATATCTCCGCCATCATGACGGGTATGCCTAGCAGCACTACAAACGCCACGTAAATCAGCAAAAACGCCGCGCCGCCATTTTCCCCGGCTACATAGGGGAAGCGCCAGATGTTTCCCAACCCTACCGCAGCGCCCGTTACCGCCAAGATAAAGGCCCGCTTCGACCCCCAGCGCTCAAGCGTCTCGCTCATTACATGCTCCTGCCGTTGATGGCATTAAAAGGCCGCAAGACTAGCAGGCACATGCGTGCAGGCCAAACCCTAGTGTTGAAACAAGTATTCAAACAAGCATTGAGCCTGGCATTGCAGTGGCTCTTGAAACACGGCCCAACTGCCCGCACTGTGTCATCATAGTCGCGCGTTTTGCGCCCCCCTAACGTTTTTATAGAACGCTGCCACTTGAGGTGCCTATGTCCACCAATCCGCTGCTTGAGACGCATGAGCTACCCCCTTTCGCTGAGATTCGCGCCGAGCACGTGGAGCCCGCCGTGGAAAAGCTATTGAGTGAAAGTCGCGAAGCCATTGATCGGCTTGCCGAACAGGCGGCCGCCACCCCGCCAACGTGGGAAAATTTTGCGGCGCCGCTTGAAGCGGTCAATGACCGGCTTACCCAGGCATGGTCACCGGTTTCTCATCTGAACGGCACCATGAATACGCCAGAGCTGCGTGAAGCCTATCAAGCCTGCCTTGAGAAACTCTCAGCGTTTGGCACTTGGGTGGGCCAGCACGAAGGGCTTTTTAAAGGCTGGCAAGCGCTGCAAGAAGGGCCTGCCTGGAAAAACCTGGATGCCGCTCAGCGCCGCACCGTTGAGAACGCCCTGCGCGATTTCCGCCTGGCGGGTGTCGACCTGCCCGCTGATAAGAAAGCACGCTACGGTGACATTCAATCTCGACTTTCAATGCTGTCAAACCAGTTCTCAAATAATGTTCTGGACGCCACCCAGGCGTGGCATAAAGATATTGATAGCCAGGATGCCCTAGCAGGTGTGCCGGAAAGCGCACTTGAGACGTTAAAAGCAACCGCCGAAGCTAAAGGCGTGGCGGGTTACCGTATTACCTTGGATTTCCCCAGTTTTTTCCCCGTGGTTAGCTACGCAGACAACCGCGAGCTACGCCGCGAGGTATACACCGCCTTTGTCACCCGTTCCTCGGATCAAGGACCGGATGCGGGTAAATTTGATAACGCAGCCATTATGGAAGAGATTCTGGCGCTGCGTAGTGAAATCGCTCGGTTGCTGGGCTTTGCCAGCTACGCCGATTTCTCACTGACCACCAAGATGGCTGACTCCCCCGAGCAGGTCCTCGACTTTCTTAATGACTTGGCCCGACGCGCACTGCCACAAGCCAAGGAAGAGCTTGCAGAACTAACTGACTATGCACGTGATGAGCTGGGCCTAGCGTCATTAGAGCCGTGGGATGTTGCCTATGCCAGTGAAAAACTTCGCGAAGCACGTCATGCCATTTCCCAAGAGCAACTGCGTCCTTACTTCCCTGCACCACGGGTGGTGGATGGGTTATTCCAGGTCGTTGAACGCCTTTACGGCGTAAGCGTTGAAGAAGATACCGAGGCGCCCCGCTATCACCCAGACGTGCGCTACTTTCGGATTACTGAACACGGCCAACCGATCGCAGGCTTTTATCTCGATCTTTACGCTCGTGAAGGCAAGCGTGGCGGGGCCTGGATGGCGGATTGTCGAGTGCGCCGCCAAACGGACCAAGGCCTGCAACTACCGGTCGCCTTTTTAACCTGCAATTTTACAGCCCCCGTCGGCGGTCGCCCTGCGCTACTCACCCACGACGAAGTAACTACGCTGTTCCACGAGTTTGGCCACGGCCTGCACCATATGCTGACCAAACAGCATATCGCCGATATCTCCGGAATTAATGGCGTTGCTTGGGATGCAGTCGAGCTACCCAGCCAATTTATGGAGAACTACTGCTGGGAGCGTGAAGGGTTAGATCTACTCGCTAAACATGTGGATAGCGGCGAATCGCTCCCCTCAGAGCTACTGGAGCGCCTTCAGGCGGCGAAGAATTTCCAATCCGCCATGGGCATGATGCGTCAAATTGAGTTTTCACTGTTTGATCTACGTTTGCATCATGAACTGAGTGCCCCAAGTGCCAGCGATGTACAGGCACTATTAGATGAGGTGCGCGACGCAGTGTCAGTGCTGCCCAAGGTACCGTTTAACCGTTTCCAAAATAGCTTTGGCCACGTATTTGCTGGCGGCTACGCTGCTGGATACTACAGCTATAAGTGGGCGGAAGTGCTTTCCGCGGATGCCTGGAGTGCCTTTGAGGAGGCCGGTATCTTTGACCCCGAAACGGGCCAGCGCTTCCGCAGTGAAATTCTAGAGCAGGGTGGCGCGCGTGATGCTGCGGAGCTGTTTGTCGCCTTCAGAGGGCGTGAGCCCAGTGTAGAGCCGCTGCTACGCCATAGCGGCATTCGCGCCGCTTAGCACCTATTATAAAACCTCTTTCCCATGCGCGGTGCCTAAGGCACCGCACATTTGGAGAACTGCATGTCGACTATTAAACGCTTTATCGCGGGTGTCACTTGCCCGCGCTGCGCGGCGATGGATCGTATCCGCGCCTGGGAACAGAACGGCATTCGCTACCGCGAATGTGTTAGCTGTGACTTCTTTGAGCAATTGCCGATTGAAGATGACGCGCTCACCGAAATGACCACCCGGGTTAATCGGGTACGTGATGATCAGAAGCAGCAGGATATTCAGCCCGTGCGCATTCTTGATCCAGGTAAAAAAACCCGCTGACACTTCAGCTCTGGCTAATTAACAAAACACTCCCTCCGCTAATATAGCCATTCCCTGCTAATACTCCCTCTTAAAAGTGTGCGGAAAACCGCACACTAAATAGCCTTCAACGTGCGGACTATCGGACACTTAGGGTCTCATAGCTTTCCACCAAAGTTTAATAAAATATTTATAACTAATTGTTTTTTATTTAAAAAATATTAAATGGCACAACTATCGCTTTTATATAAAGGAATAGCTGCTTCATGCACTATTAACTGGAGGTACTCACAGCTACCCTCAGAATATAACCCTAATAACAGCTAGGAAATCTCGCCATGCGTAATATGATGCCTAAGTCCTTCGCCCTACTAGCAGGTAGTGCCCTGATAGCTGCTGCCGCGCACGCTGAAGTTGATCGTGAAGGTTGGCCTTCCAGTTTCACCATCGGTACTGCTAGCCAAGGTGGCACCTTCTACATCTATGGCTCTGGTTGGGCAAACCTGATTGCTGATCAGCTCGGTGATATTACTGGCGGCGGCGAAGTCACCGGCGGTCCCACTCAGAACTTAGCACTGGTACACAATGGCGACCTGGCATTCGGCATGACCACCATGGGTCCTGCTGCAGACGCAATGAATGGTGAAAGTCCGCTGGCACCGGGTGTTGTAATGGACAACGCCTGCGCAATGTTCCCAATGTACGAAACGCCCTTCTCAGTAACGGCGCTTGCGAGCTCTGGCATTACGTCAATTTCGGATATTCCTGATGGCTCGCGCATTGGTTTTGGTCCTTCAGGCTCAACTTCTGATGTTTACTTCCCGGCCATCCTTGAAGAGCTAGGCGTTAACTTTGAGCGTCGTAATGGCGGCTGGTCTGACCTAGGTGGTCAGTTGCAGGACGGCCTGTTAGACGTTGTTGCCTTCGCAGCAGGCGTTCCGATCCCCGCCGTTAGCCAGTTGGAAGTACAGACTGACGTCAACATCATTGAGTTTACCGAAGAAGAGCAGGCGCAAATCATTGAGGCCTTCCCGGTTTCTGAGTTTATGATTCCCGCCAGCACTTACGAAACGCTGGAAGAAGATGCCCGCGCTGTATCCATGTGGAACTTCGCCATTGCTGCCTGTGACCTGCCGGAAAGCTTCGTTTACGAAGCAACTCGCATCACGATGGAAAACAATGACCGCATGATGTCAGTTCACCGTAGTGCTGAAACATCAATTCCTGAAAACATCGTTTACAACACCGTTATGCCGTTCCACCCAGGTGCTGCTCGCTGGTTCAACGAAAACGGCTATGAAATTGCCGACGATATGATCAGCCAGTAATAGCTAAGTTAGCTGCTTGAAAGGGCCGGTTCCTGAATTTACAGGACCGGCCCTTCCTTCACTTGTCGTACTTCATAAATTGCTGATCTAGCAACGCTAGTCACGCTGATGTTCCACACCCAAGGGTGACGTATCATGAGCAATAACCCTGGCAGTCCTAACCCGGCTGTAACTTCCAGTGATCCTGTGGAAGAGAAAAAAGCTGCAGAGATTTTGGCTGAAGGTGTTGATGAAGAAATTGTCGAACCCAACCGCCGTATTTTTACCGGCTGGCAGTGGGCGCTATTTGCTAGCCTAGCAGTCATCTATGCGGTATTCCATTTGGTGACGCTAAATGTGCTACCGATGGAAACCTGGTCTTACCGTATTATTCACGTTGCTGGGGCACTAATTCTGGGCTTTGGTCTATTTACCGGTGCCCGCTTTGCCAGCGATGATGCAGCGACTGCGCCTAAGTGGCAGACGGTACTGAGCTCACTACTACTGCTGCTTGCCGGTTATGCATTACTGCAAACCGTCTTTATGTGGCAAACCATCGCCGGTGGCGCGATGCGTATTGAGCCGGATATTGAAAAGTGGCACTTTGGTTACCCGCTGATTGCGGCAACCGTCGCCGCTATTTTCCTGTCATGGACGTATCGTCAAGTACGCACTAAGTTTGCTCTGCCTGATTTGGTGTTGATGGTGTGTGCACTAGCAAGTGCGGGCTATTTCTTGGTGATTTACAACACCCCACTACGCATGTCGACCGGCACGTCCTTCGCACCCATGGGTATTTCCTACTCGGCGATTGCAGGATCATTGTTAATCCTTGAGCTTACCCGCCGCGTGGCTGGCAACGCGCTTGTGATTATCTCGGCGATCTTCCTTGCCTATGTATTCGGTGGCCCTTACCTACCTGGCTTCTTAAGCTACCCTGGTCTCTCAGTAGGGCGTTTTTTCAGCCAGCTTTACACCGATACTGGCGTACTCGGCCAGACTACTGCCGTTTCCTCTACGTATATCATCTTATTTATTATTTTTGCCGCCTTCCTGCAAGCCTCGAAGGTGGGTGACTACTTTGTGAATTTTGCTTTCGCTGCTGCAGGTCGCGCCCGTGGTGGTCCAGCCAAGGTATCGATTTTTGCCTCTGGCCTGATGGGCATGATCAACGGCACATCGGCTGGCAACGTCGTTTCCACCGGCTCATTAACGATTCCGTTGATGAAAAAAGTCGGTTATTCCGGCCGCAGTGCGGGTGCAATTGAAGCCGCCGCTTCCACCGGTGGGCAGATCATGCCGCCAATCATGGGGGCAGGTGCCTTCATCATGGCGGAAGTCACCGGTATCCCTTACCGTGAGATTGCGGTTGCCGCCCTTATTCCTGCCGCGCTCTACTTCCTTTCTGTCTATTGCATGGTCGATTTCGAAGCGGCCAAGAAAGGCATGCGTGGGATGCGTAAGGACGAAATTCCACAATTCCGCCGCCTTGCTAAGCACGCCTACCTATTCGCTCCGATTATCATTTTGATTGCAGCACTATTCATGGGCTACTCGGTGATTCGCGCGGGTACCTTAGCAACCGCGTCGGCCGCCGTTGTCAGCTGGATTTCGCCTAATAAAATGGGCATTCGCTCAATTTTAAGGGCTTTGCAGCTAGCGGGCACCATGTCGATTCAGATTATCGCGGTATGTGCCTGTGCGGGCTTGATTGTCGGGGTTATCTCGCTAACGGGCGTGGGCGCGCGCTTCTCCTCGCTTCTGCTGGGTTTGGCGGGCGTCAGCCAGCTGCTGGCGCTGTTCTTCGCCATGTGTATCTCGATTATGCTCGGTATGGGCATGCCCACTACCGCTGCTTATGCGGTTGCAGCCTCCGTAGTCGCACCTGGCTTAATCAATATTGGCATTGAACCGCTTGTTGCCCACTTCTTCGTATTCTACTTCGCAGTGATGTCGGCCATCACGCCGCCAGTGGCGCTGGCCTCCTATGCAGCCGCAGGCATATCTGGGGACAATGCGATGGGCACCTCGGTTGCCTCGTTCAAGATCGGCTTGGCCGCATTTATCGTGCCATTCATGTTCTTCTACAGCCCAGCCATGCTGATGGAAGGTAGCGCAATGCAAATCGCCCGCGTCGCAATAACGGCTTCTCTGGGTATCATTCTGTTGGCTGGCGTCGTCCAGGCATGGTTCTTTGGGCCAGTGAAAGCGTGGCAACGCGTTATTATGCTGGTGGGCGCCATGTTTATGATTTATGGCGGTATCTATACCGATATTGCAGGTCTTGCGATCGGCGTCGCGATATTTCTTATGCAGCGTAAGCAGCACGGCAGCGGCACTAAGCTACCAAGCACTGCTTAAACGTGCGGCTTAAGGCGATAACGCTGATGCTGTTTGCAGAATGATTGGTTAAGCCAATCAAACGACAAGGCCGGAACGCTAGCGTTCCGGCCTTTTTAGTTAAGCCGATTAGCAAAGTCTACACACGCCAATTTGCAGCGCTACACTCCAACGTTAATAGAGCCAAGCGAGCCAGAGACCGGCCACCGCGACAGACAGCAGCGTTACCGGTATGCCAACGCGAGCAAACTCAAAAAAGCCAAGATACACTCCCTGACGCTTGGCACCTTCCGCAACAATTAAATTCACCACGCTGCCAATCAGTAACAGATTACCGGCCAAGGTCGACATCACTGCCAATATTACCAGCGTGGACTCAGGCAGTTCGGGGAACAGCCCTAACAGCAGCACCACAAAGGGCACGTTACCGATCACATTGCTCGCCAGCAGCGATAAACCAGCGATGCTCCACACACTGCTCGGCAAGCCACCCTCGCCCAGCAGGCGGTTTACCAGAGCGCCCGCCTCCGGCAAGGAAGCGACACTGCCAGTGACAATAAATAAACCGATAAACAGCAGGAGGAGATTCCAGTCTACGGCTTCCACATAGCGGCGGCTGGCAACTTGTCGTGACATCATCAATACAAGGGCAACCGCCAGGGCGGACCACTCCCTTGGAATAGCGGTTGAAAAAAGCACCAGCAAGGCAATGGCCGCTAATAGGGGTTTGTAGCGCATGCTTTCGTCCATTGCTGACGTCGCTATATTCGCTGATATTGATGGCATAGCGCTGACCACCCAGCGTTGCCGCCATGAAAACCAGATCACCAGGTAGGTAATGGATAAGGCCGCTAATGCGGGTACTAACGCTTGTAAGCTGTAACCCCAAAAATCCAATCCACCGGCTTGGCCAATTAAAATATTCTGTGGATTGCCGATTAGACTGGCGGCGGAGCCTGCGTTACAGGACATCGCCAGCGCCAGCAGGAAGGGGCGCGGATCCAAACCACGCGCTAGCAGGGTCTGGCACAGCAGCGGCGTCAGTGCAAAGGCGACGATATCATTGACCAACAGCGCTGATAACACACCACCTAGCAGCACCACCCCTAACAACAGCACACTAGGGCGCTCAGCCTGCCCGGTAATAAACCCGGAAAGCCGGTCATAAATGCCAGAGAAGCCAAACTGAGCCGACACCAGCATTAGGGCGAAAAGCAGGGTCAGCGCGCCCACATCAATATGGCTGGAGATCTCATCCAATTGCACCACGCCAGATACCAACAGCACACAGGCGGCAGCCAACGCGATCCAGGCTCGATCAACCTGAAGTCCGGGTAACCTACCGGCAGCCATGCCTAAATACGTCAAAGCGAACATAGTGGTAATCAGCCACATGGTGTAAGACTCCTTTTCGTCTTCATCTACGTACGCTCCTGGCCTGCGCTACAGCATTAATAACGATGAGAATTATACGGGGCAAACTTGAGCCCCAGGTGAATTAACCAATGGTCCTTCTCTGCATCCATAAAAAAACCGGCCTGGCGGGTTGACCGCAGGCCGGTTTTTTATAACGGACATAAGAGAGTTCTCAAATAGAGCGTTATATCACCTTATAAATCGGCATTAAAAACACATTCACTATCTATTTTAACCACTGAGATTATCGACAATCTTGAGTACCGGTGCGGCTTGGTTAAGCGTGTAGAAATGCAGCCCTGGCGCACCGCCATCCAGCAACCGCTGACAAAGACGACTTACCACCTCTGTACCAAAGCCAGTAATCGCTTCGCTGTCGTCGCCATAGGACTCTAACTGCTTACGAATCCAGCGCGGAATCTCAGCGCCACAGGCGTCAGAGAATCGCGCCAGCTTGGTGTAGTTGGTAATCGGCATAATACCGGGAATAATCGGCTGTTCAACGCCCAGCGCGCGCACTTTATCGACGAAGTTGAAATAAGCATCGGCGGTGAAGAAGTACTGGGTAATCGCCATATTGGCCCCAGCTTTCATTTTGCGCGCGAAGTTTTCCACATCCTTATCAAGGTTGGCTGCCTGTGGATGAGATTCCGGATATGCAGCGACGGCTATGTCGAAATGGTCACCGGTTTCAGCACGGATAAACTCGACTAGCTCGTTGGCATAACGTAGCTCACCAATGCTTCCCATCCCTGACGGCATATCACCACGCAGCGCCACTAAGCTGTCTACCCCCTCCTCACGATACTGCGACAGCAGGTCACGCAACTGCGCTTTCTCACTGCCAATGCAGGAGAGGTGAGGAGCGGTCGTGATACCGCTTTCACTGACCGCACGCACCACTTCACGGGTACGCGCTTGGGTAGAACCGCCAGCACCATAAGTAACCGAGAAAAAGCGTGGGTTCCGGGCGGCCAGTTCATCGCGAACGTGGATCAGCTTGTCACGCCCAGCATCGGTATTGGGCGGGAAAAATTCAAAGCTGATACCTAACGGATGCTCGTGGCTGCTCATGGGGTTTCCTTAAAGTGATCAATAGTGATGATATTTTGAGGTATTCTCGCTGTTCCACGGCGCGGGGGCTAATGAAAGTTTCCACGCTTGGCCTTTAATTTGGCTCATGTTAGCGAATCATCAAGCATATGACGGGAGGGTAAATGGATCTTGCACCTGGAGCGCTGGTTGGGCCATTACTGATGTTATTGAGCTACGTAGGGTTAGGCTGGCTGGCTGCGCAGCGGCTTAAATTAGATCCTCGCCCCATCGCTACGTTACTGGTTTACCTGATTGCACCCTTTACTATTTTTCGCGCACTGATGAACGGCGGCCCTACCCCTGACTATCTGTTGTTAACATTAGCGCTATTCATTCTGGCAAGTCTGATGGCCCTGGCCGTACAACGTCTCGCTCGCCACCATTTTGGTGAGCAGGAGGCGGCCCTGCTGGCATTCTCTTCAGGGACGGGCAATACCGGCTATTTTGGCTTACCGATTGCGTTGATTTTGCTCCCCCCCGAGGGCGTTACTCTTTACCTGTTCTGTATGTTGGGAATTAATATTTACGAATTCACCGTTGGGTTTTATCTCAGCGCTCGCGGGCGTTTTTCGGTGCGTGAGAGCCTGATCAAAATTTCTCGCTTACCGCTTATCTATGCCTTTTTGCTAGCACTGCTGCTTAGCGCCTTTGAGGTAAACGTACCGGCTTCAGTGATGAACTCCTTGGCAGTGTTCCCCGCCACCTACACGCTGCTGGGCATGATGATTATTGGCATGACGCTTAGCCAAGTGACGCTTTCTGCCTGGGATAGCCGTTTTGTTGCTGCCTGCTTAGGGCTGCGCTATCTGCTATGGCCGTTAGCCATGTTAGCTGCCGTGTTAGCGCTTCAGTGGCTGGCACCTCTTTCTACGGAGCTTGCCATGGCACTTTTACTGCTGGGCGTCGTTCCTATGGCTGCGAACGTGGTCGTGGTTGCTATGGAGTTGGGTATTCAGCCGCAAAAAGGCGCCCTGGCCGTGTTGGTCAGCACCTTGCTAGCGCCACTGCTGATTCCGCTATACCTCGGTTTAATGCTGCGCATCACCGGGCTTGGCTAGTTATTGAGTTGGCGGCTTGAGCTGCAGCTAGCATCGCTAAAAGCCTTCAACACCCGCCCGGTTAAGCTGAGCAGCCATATCTTGTACTTCAGGGTGGCTAAAAAATGCCACCAGCGCTTCTGCGCGAACGGGGCCAACACCCGGCATGGCTTGCCACTCTCCACGCTGGTAGCCCGCCAGTGTATACCAGTCGCCTAAGCGGGCATTGCCACCGGGAGGCATGCCAAGGGCACTCAACCACGCCTCAAACGGCCTGCCTTGGGCCGCCTGAAACTGGCGAATGAGCGCAGCAGCTCTAACATTGCCGATGCCATACGCTTGCTGCAGTTGGCGTGGCTCAATGTCCAGCCAGTCCAATAACTGAGTTATCGCGCCGACCTCTATCAGCGCCCGCCAAGTGCCTTCACTTACGCCTTGCATCCCCAACTGCTCACCTAGAAAGGTGAGCCTCGCTAACAACTGGGCATCACAGCCAGGGGTTAACTCAAAACAGCTCAACAGGTGATAGCGCTGTGGTGAAGGAGCGCTCAACGCCGAGCGCTCCTGAGTGTGCCAAACCACCTCAGTTAACTGGGGTATCGTTAGCCCGGCTAGGGTGATCGCAACTTGATCACCAGGGCGTACATCCAGCGTTTCCCAGCGCTCCAGTGAACCTAGCGAAACACGACTGATACGCCGCCCTTCTAGCTGTACTGGATTGAGCCACACCAGCGGCGTCACTCGCCCGGTACGCCCAACGCGAAACTCCACGCCGCGCACTTCCGCCAGCGCCTGCTGCGAGGGGTATTTCCAGGCAATGGCCCACTCAGGCGGCGATGATGACCAGCGGCGTACGCCTGGGCGCTCGGCTTGCTTGATCACCACACCGTCGGTGGCAAACGGTAGCGGGCCGTTAAACCAGGTATCGCGCCAGTAGGCGGCATCGCGACGCTCATCCAGCGGGTAGGTGTAGTCAGCGGTATCAAACCCCAGATCACTTAACCGTGCGATACGCGCTGGCATTTCGGTGGGACCGTCAGGCCAATCCCAAATAAACAGACCAATACGCTCAAGCGTCGCGGCTTCAGGAGAGGATTGGGCCATGGCGCCTGCTACCGCACCGCGCGCGCCGGATGAGGGTGAGCGCGACTGAATGTGATCGGTTAAACGCCAATAAAGCTCGCCTTGAAATATGGCTGAAAGGGTCTCGGGAAGCGTATTTGGCACGCCAGGTAACTGAAGTGCTCGCGCCGTCCAGTCCTGTCCACGCTCACCATCGCCCCGGCTAACCGCCTCGACCAGCTCGCCCTCTTCATAGCGCAAGGTAATGGCGACACCGTCTACTTTGGGTTGAATCCATAGGTCATTTCGGCGACTGGTAAAGCGCCTCACGCCCTCATCATCGGCTTTATTCAGCCCGCGCTGCGCGGCCGGGTGCTCACGGGTTCCACTACTGCTCGTCACCCGTGTGAGGGGGCGATGGTCCGGCTGAGCGCCTAAGCAGCGCTGCCAAGTAGCTAGGCGCTCAACGGCTTGGTCATAAAGGGCATCGTCAATGAGTGCGACGCCATCCTCGTGGTAAGCGATGTCCCAGTACTGAACATGTTCGGCAAGCGCTTGGCTTTCACGACTTAAACGCTCTTCAGGCCAGTTCGGGCACTCCGCAGCCTGTGCGGAAAAAGTGACAAGCCCGATCAGCCCACCGAACAGCCACGTTCGTACACTCAACAGCATGACTTATCCCTCGCGTTAACTCCCCAGCCTTGAGGCTTAGCCTAGCGCAACGGGCATAAAAAAAGCCCCCTGACCGAAACCAAAGGGGCAATTTCATACATTGCTTACAAACGGTGTAGCGAATGTCTTACAAACCGGCAGCCTTACGCAGCGCATCAGCTTTATCAATCTTTTCCCACGGGAAGGCGGTAAAGGTTTCGGTATGGGTGTGGCCTTTATCATCACTCCAGGCGTAGCTATGCTCGAACGGCGCCCGACCAAAGTGCCCATAAGCGGCGGTCAATTGGTACATCGGGTGGAGCAGATCAAGCATTTTGGTGATCGCGTAAGGGCGCAGATCGAAATGCTGACGCACAAGCTCAACGATTTTAGCATCGTCAATTTTGCCCGTACCGAAGGTATCAATGGAAACGGAGGTCGGCTCGGCAACGCCAATGGCGTAGGAGACCTGAATCTCACACTTGTCTGCCAGGCCCGATGCGACCACGTTTTTAGCTACATAGCGACCCGCATAGGCAGCGCTACGGTCAACTTTGGAAGGATCTTTGCCCGAGAACGCACCACCACCGTGGCGTGCCATACCGCCGTAGGTATCAACGATGATTTTACGTCCGGTCAGTCCACAGTCACCTACCGGGCCGCCAATCACAAACTTGCCGGTGGGGTTAATGTGGTACTGGGTGTTCTCATCTAGCCATTCGGCAGGAATCACTTGCTCAATGATCTCGCGCTTGATCATTTTACGCAGTTCATCCTGATTGATGTCAGGGTCATGCTGAGTCGACAGCACGATGGCATCAACACCACAAGGCTGGCCTTCGGCGTTATAGCGGATAGTTACCTGGCTCTTGGCATCCGGGCGCAGCCACGGCAGCAAGCCATTTTTACGCAGCTCGGCTTGGCGCTCGACCAAACGGTGCGAATAGTGGATTGGCGCAGGCATAAACGAATCGGTTTCGTTGGTCGCGTAGCCAAACATCAAGCCTTGATCACCAGCGCCCTGGTCTTCCGGTTTGCTCCGATCAACACCCTGGGCAATGTCGACACTCTGCTTGCCGATCAGGTTGATGACGCCACAGGTCGCGCCATCAAAACCCACGTCAGACGAGGTGTAACCGATCTCGGTAATCACATCGCGCACTAAGGTTTCTAAATCGACCCATGCCGAGGTGGTAATTTCACCGGCAATAATCGCCACGCCGGTTTTCACCATGGTTTCACAGGCAACACGCGCCTGTTTGTCACGGGCAATAATGGCATCTAGTACCGCGTCAGAAATCTGATCGGCAATTTTATCGGGATGACCTTCAGAGACAGACTCGGAGGTAAACAGGGAATATTCGCTCATCGCGCACTCGACCCTCTGTATGACGGCTGTATGTATTCCACAGCATCAGCAGGAAATCATGGCAGGTGTCCCCTGCCCGTATTAGAGAGCGGCAGCGCCGCCTCGGGAGGCAGAGTCTACACGCTGACGGCGATGCTTCCCATAACGAGACCCCATAATTTGCCATCACATTTGCCGCAAACTGGGAAGTCAGCGACAATAGCGCCTTTATTATTTCTGTTTTCAGGCGAGGAGCACCCCCATGCCGTCCCGTTTTGAGCTAGCCAATGCCATTCGCGCCCTTTCCATGGATGCCGTTCAGAAGGCCAAGTCAGGCCATCCTGGCGCCCCCATGGGTATGGCTGATATTGCCGAGGTGCTATGGAATGACTACCTCAAGCACAACCCCGAAGACCCTAAGTGGGCTGATCGCGACCGGTTCGTGCTCTCTAATGGTCACGGCTCAATGCTGCTTTACTCACTGCTGCACCTGAGTGGCTACGAGCTAAGCCTGGAACAGCTGCAGAATTTCCGTCAGCTTCATTCGCCCACTGCTGGCCATCCTGAATTTGGCTATGCACCCGGCATTGAAACGACCACTGGCCCGCTCGGGCAGGGGTTTGCCAATGCGGTAGGCTTCGCCATTGCTGAAAAAACCCTAGCCGCGCAGTTCAACCGTCCGGGTCACACGATTGTTGATCACCACACGTGGTGCTTTGTCGGTGACGGCTGCTTAATGGAAGGTATCTCCCATGAGGCGGCGTCGCTGGCGGGTACCCAGCAGTTGGGCAAGTTGATCACTGTCTACGACGATAACGGCATCTCCATTGATGGCGAGGTGGAAGGCTGGTTTACCGATGATACTGCCAAACGCTTTGAAGCCTACGGCTGGCACGTCGTGCCCAACGTTGACGGTCACAAGCCTGAAGAAGTCAAAGCCGCTATCGAGCTTGCCAAGAGCCATGACGATAAGCCGAGCCTGATTATCTGCAAAACCATCATCGGCTTTGGCGCACCCAACAAACAGGGTAAAGAGGACGCCCATGGCGCCCCTCTGGGTGATGAAGAAGTGGCCCTGGCCCGCAAGCAGCTAGACTGGCCCCACGCACCGTTCCATATCCCGGAGCCTATTTACTCTGCGTGGGATGCCCGCGCTGAAGGTAAAACCCGCCAGCAGGAGTGGGAAGCGCGCTTTGCTCGCTACACGGAAGCCTTCCCCACCGAAGCGCGTGAATTTAAGCGCCGTATGAAGCGCCAGTTGCCTACAGAGCTTGCCACTGAAGCGCTGATCGAGCAGGCCCAAGAGCGCGGCGAAACGATCGCATCGCGTAAAGCCTCGTTTGAAGCGCTGAACGTGATTGGCCCGCAAATGCCTGAGCTGCTGGGCGGCAGCGCCGACTTGGCACCGTCTAACCTAACGTTCTGGAAAGGCGCTAAAGCGATCACACCAGAAGATGCCAGCGGCAATTACCTGCACTACGGTGTGCGTGAGTTCGGCATGGGCGCGGTCATGAACGGGATCGCCCTGCACGGCGGCCTAGTCCCTTACGGCGCGACCTTCCTGATCTTTATGGAGTACATGCGTAATTCAATTCGCATGGCGGCGCTAATGGGCCAGCAAGCTATCTACGTGTTTACCCATGATTCCATTGGTCTGGGTGAAGATGGCCCGACCCACCAACCGATTGAGCAGCTTACCAGCCTGCGCACAACGCCTAACCTAAACACCTGGCGTCCCTGTGATGCAGTAGAAACGGCGGCTTCTTGGGATGCGGCGATTAAGCGTCACTCTGGCCCCACAGCACTGGTGCTATCACGTCAGAATTTGCCACATCAGCAGCGCACTAAAGCGCAGCTAGCGGCTATTCAGCGTGGTGCGTACGTATTGAAGGACAGCGAGGGCACGCCTGAGTTGATTCTGATTGCTACCGGTTCAGAAGTGGCGCTTGCCATGGATGCAGCCGCTGAGCTTGAACAGCAGGGCAAAGCGGTTCGTATTGTCTCCATGCCGTCGGCCTACCGCTTTAATGGTCAAGACGCAGATTATCGTGAAAGCGTACTGCCCAAAGCGGTGACCAAGCGTATCGCGATTGAAGCCGCCCACGCCGACTACTGGTACAAATATGTAGGCTTGGAAGGCCGCGTGATTGGCATGACCACCTACGGCGAATCAGCACCTGCTGACGATCTGTTCAAGCACTTCGGCTTTACCGTCGAGAATGTGGTCAAGCAAGCTAACGAACTAATCGGCTAAGCGATGCCTGCACTCAGTGGCTTTCTATGGCTGGTTAGCTACTGGCTTATTGGTGAAGTGGTGATTCACTTCACCGGTCTGCCTATCTCCTCTGGCGTCATTGGCATGCTGTTGCTGTGTGCAACCCTGGCAGTACGAGGACGCGTGCCCACCAGCATCGCTTCTGCCGCACAGCCGTTGATTGCGCTGCTCGCTATGCTGATTATGCCCGGTGTCGTCGGTGTGTTTTTCATTATCGGCGAGCTGGCCGGGCAGTGGACCGCGATTCTCATTGCGTTATTGCTGGGCACGCTACTGAGTGTCATTACTACCCTTTGGCTACTCAAACGGCTGATAACACCCACCCATGCTCGCTGATACATCGTTGCTCACGATGCTGACCACTACTCCGCTGTTTGCGGTGGGGTTAACACTGGCGGCTTATCTCATCGGTAATGCTCTTTTCCAGCGTTTAAAACGCCCCTCCTGGCTGCCCGCTATCTTGATCGCGGCGTTGCTTCTGGCCGGGGCGTTAGCGCTGATAGGACTGCCTTACGCGACATATCAGCAGGGTGCCACCTGGCTAACGGTGCTACTAGGTCCTGCTACCGTGGCATTGGGCATGCCGCTTTACCAGCAACTCCCACGTATCATGGAGCTATGGCGGCCACTGGCGATTTGTTTGCCGATTGCCGCTACGCTGGCGGCTTTCTATGCAATGGCGATTGCCTGGTTACTGGGCAGCTCCGACACTATTCTTGCTTCCATTGCCGCTAAATCGGTAACTGCACCTATCGCGATCGGTATTACCGAACAGCTAGGCGGCACGGTTCCTCTGCTCATGGGGGCATTATTGATTACCGGCGTGGTCACTATTCCTTGTGTGAGCCTCGCGGCCCGCTTGCTGCGTATTGATGACGAGCGCTTGATCGGTTTTGCACTGGGTTTGAATGGACATGCCATTGGGACGGTAAGAGCCTTTGAGATCAGCCCCCAGGCCGGGGCATTTGCTTCGTTGGGAATGAGCCTCACCGGCATTTTCACCGCCCTGTTACTGCCATTAGCCTGGCGACTGATGGAAATGGGTGGTTAACAGCTTCGAGTAGCGGGTAGACACCGGTAGTTGTTAAGAACTGACGGCTTAAATGCGCTATCATCGAGATCGTTTTACACCCATTTTTGTTTAATGACTTACTTTTAAGAGCCACCTTTCTGCATGGCTAATTCCGCATCTACGTATCGCATTGCCATTAACGGTTACGGGCGCATTGGCCAATGTGTGCTACGAGCCCTTGTCGAGCGGCACCACCCCGAACTTGAAGTGGTGGCCATTAATGAGCTCTCTGATCTGGCGACGATTACCTATTTAACTCGCTACGACACCACTCATGGCCGCTTCCCTGGCGAGGTCGATAATGATGGTGAGTATTTGGTCGTCAATGGCCAGCGCATCCAAGTACTGTGCGAACAAAATCCGCGCAACCTTCCCTGGAAAGCGCTCAATGTGGATTTGGTGCTGGAGTGCTCGGGAAGCTTTAAAGACCGTATTACTGCGGAGCAACACTTAGCGGCCGGTGCCAAACGTCTGCTGTTTTCTCAGCCTGCAGAAAATGATGTCGATGCCACTATTGTGTGGGGTATTAATGAAGGAGAGCTTTCGCTTTCCCAGCGTATTCTCTCTGCGGCTTCGTGTACCACCAACTGTTTAGTACCCCTATTAACGATTCTTGATGAGGCGCTTGGGCTTGAACATGGCGTGACGACCACTATCCACTCGGCCATGAACGATCAACCAGTGATCGACGCCTATCATCAAACCGACCTGCGTCTTACTCGCTCAGCGATGCAGTCCATTGTTCCAGTAGACACTGGCTTGGCTCTCGGCATTAGCCGGTTAATGCCTGGACTGGCAGGCCGTTTTGAGTGTTTACACGTGCGTGTTCCCACTATCAATGTCTCTGCCATGGACGTGGCACTCACCGTCAACCGGGACACGCACCGCGACGAAGTGAATGCGCTGCTGCTGGAAGCTAGTCAGCAACGCTTAAAAGGCGTACTTGGCTATACTGAAGCGCCGATGGCGTCGATTGATTTCAACCATGATCCCCGTTCCGGCATTTTGGATGCCACGCAAACACGCGTGGCAGGCAAGCGACTTATTAAGCTGCTGTGTTGGTTCGATAATGAGTGGGGCTTTGCTAACCGTATGCTAGATATTAGCCAGCGATTAGCACGACTTTCAGCTGAGGCGTAGCCTGCTTGCATTACCTATTTATAGTTAACTCTTATAGCTAGTTTAACGGCATAAACACGAGGAAACCGCTCACATGAATGTGAAGAAAATGACTGACCTTCCCTTGGAAGGGCAACGCGTGCTGATCCGTGAAGACCTCAATGTACCCATCAAAAATGGCCGTGTTTCTAGCGATGCTCGCCTGAGGGCAGCGCTGCCCACCATCCAGGCCGCGGTGGAGGCTGGTGCGAAAGTCATGTTGATGAGTCATCTAGGGCGCCCTACTGAAGGTGAACCCGCCGATGAATTCTCCCTTGCACCGGTGGCTGACCGCCTAAGCGAACTGCTCGGCCACCCGGTTCCGTTAGTCAAAACGTATCTTGGCTCAACGCTGGATCTTGCCAACGGCGACGTTGTGCTGCTTGAAAATGTGCGTTTCAACAACGGCGAGAAAAAAGATGAGGAGCCGTTGGCGAAGCAGTATGCCGCGCTATGCGATATCTTTGTGATGGATGCTTTCGGTACTGCCCACCGCGCGCAAGCGTCAACACACGGCGTTGCACGTTTTGCTCCCAACGCCTGTGCAGGTCCGCTACTCGCCAAAGAGCTTGATGCCTTAGAGAAAGCACTGGCGCACCCGGCACGCCCGATGGTGGCCATCGTCGGTGGTTCAAAAGTGTCTACCAAATTGGACGTGCTGACCGCCCTGGCTGATAAATGTGACCAGCTTATTGTCGGTGGCGGTATCGCCAACACCTTTATTGCCGCTGCGGGCTACAATGTTGGTAAGTCGTTACATGAAGCTGACCTGATCGGCCAAGCGAAAGCATTGATGGAAAAGGTATCAATTCCGCTTCCTACCGACGTGGTGGTGGCTACCGAATTCTCTGAATCAGCTGAAGCAGTGGTGAAAGCCGTTGATCAAGTGGCCGACAACGAGATGATTTTAGACATCGGCCCGGAAACCGCCGCGCACTTAGCGAGTATGCTGAAAGATGCAGGCACCATCCTATGGAATGGTCCTGTGGGCGTATTTGAAATCGATCAGTTCGGCAAAGGTACCCAAGTGATCGCTCAAGCGATCGCTGACAGCACAGGTTTTTCTATTGCCGGTGGAGGTGATACGTTGGCGGCCATTGATAAATATGCCATTGCGGATCGCGTTTCCTATATCTCTACCGGTGGCGGTGCCTTTTTAGAGTATGTCGAAGGCAAGGAACTGCCTGCCGTGACAGCACTCGAAGCGGCTGCCAAACGCGGTTAATATGACACGACTTGAACCGGCATGCTCACTGCAGTTGCTCACACTAACATTGCGGTTTTAACAAGCCGATTTTACAACATACATAGATAAGGTGATTTTCATGGCTCTGATCAGCATGCGCCAGATGCTCGACCACGCTGCCGAATACGGCTACGGCATTCCGGCGTTTAACGTCAACAACCTTGAGCAGATGCGCGCCATTATGGAAGCCGCTGATGCCACCGACTCTCCCGTTATCGTGCAAGCCTCTGCTGGCGCTCGTAAATACGCAGGGGCTCCGTTTCTACGCCACTTAATTTTAGCGGCGGTCGAAGAGTTTCCGCATATTCCCGTCGTTATGCACCAAGACCATGGCACTAGCCCGGCCATTTGCCAGCGCTCTATCCAGCTTGGCTTCTCATCGGTAATGATGGATGGTTCACTCGGTGAAGACGGTAAAACACCAACCGACTACGACTATAACGTCGATGTCACCCGCCGCACAGTAGACATGGCCCACGCCTGTGGCGTATCCGTTGAGGGTGAGCTCGGCTGCCTGGGAAGCTTGGAAACCGGCATGGCGGGTGAAGAAGACGGGATTGGCGCTGAAGGCAAGCTGGATATGGAGCAACTGCTGACAGATCCAGAGGAAGCTGCCGAATTCGTTAAAGCGACCCATGTAGATGCGCTGGCAATTGCCATTGGCACCAGCCACGGTGCTTATAAATTCACTAAGCCCCCCACTGGCGATACCCTCTCTATTCAGCGCATTAAAGAGATCCACGCACGGATCCCCGATACGCACCTGGTTATGCACGGTTCTTCTTCCGTACCACAGGAGTGGCTGGAAGTTATTAACCAGTACGGCGGCCAGATTTCGGAAACTTACGGCGTGCCAGTGGAAGAGATCGTCGAGGGTATCAAGCACGGCGTACGTAAGGTAAATATCGATACTGACCTGCGTCTGGCATCTACCGGTGCTGTGCGCCGCTTTATGGCTCAGAATCCTTCAGAGTTCGACCCGCGTAAATTCCTTAAAGAGACCGTTACCGCCATGCGTGAGCTATGTATAGCGCGCTATGAAGCCTTCGGTACGGCAGGCAACGCCAGCAAGATTAAGCCAATTAGCTTGGATGCGATGGCTATGCGCTATGAGCGTGGCGAGCTGGCTCCCAAGATCAAATAAGCGCGCAACTCGCTTTTCTGCTCTACAAAGACGACCAGCCGGTCGTCTTTTTGCTTAACACACGTTAAGCTTGATGAAATAGATGTTGCATTGCAGCATTGATACCCTAACACTGCCAATCAGTGTACGAGGTTTCGTGCTCCAATAAAGAGGCAATACCATTATGAAGCGCACCACAACGCCACCAATGCTGCCCACTAACCCGCTTGCAATGTTCGATATTTGGAAGGCTGGCGTAATGGCATTTGAGCTATGGTCAACCTCCTTGTCGACGATCACCATGCGCAATCATTTATGGCAAACCCAGCCTTTTTTCAGTCCCAAAATGATGCAGGAAAACCAGAAAATGGTCACTGAAAAACTCGAAGCCAGCATGGAAGCTGGCCTCGAAATGCAAAAAGCGCTGTTTAACTCCATGAATGGGAATCTCGCCCCGTGGTGGATAACCAGCCAGCGCACGATGAAACCTTATCATCAGCGCAGCAGTGCTAACTCGCGCCGCCTGGCCAAATAACGCTTTAAGCACTGACGTTATTCGTTATCGTCAGTGCTCTCATCACTTTCACCATCATCTTCGGTGCTTTCGTCATCTTCACCGTTGGCAAGCGCATCCTCCGCACTTCCCGTACCGCCAGTACCGCCTTCAGCCACCTCGTCACCATCAGCGGTTATTTCGCCATTATTTTCCTCACCGGCCATTTCTTTACGCTCATTCTCAGTAACGTCAGCGGCGCTCTCATCTGCTGAGCTGCGGGCCTCATCATCTGCAGGCTCTTCAGATGCCTCGTCTTGCTCATCCTCGCTGCGGTCTTCCTCGTCACTCGGCTGCTCGGAATCACTTTCGCTGTCACTATCACTGTTCTCGACCGGATCACGTTTAACCGAGCCCGCTTTAATACCGTACTCCTCTTCCAATGCGGCATCGTCTAACGGTTCGTGCTGTTGATCCTCATCCTCATGGTTATCAGCAAACACATAGCTTGTCGTCGTGAGCAAAGCAGCGCTGAGCGCCAGAGGTAGAATCCAAGGGGTTAATCGCATGATAAATTCTCCATTTTTTAGTTATCTCGAAATAGTGCGTGCATACTATCTCTTCATCACGGTCATCTTAAACTTGCATCTTATCGCCATTGGCAGCCAGCCTTACTAGCTGTTTAGTGGCTTATCTTCCATCCTGAAGATATGCGTGAATGGCTATCAAAATAAGGATAGCCGTTTAAATTGGCTCAATGAGAATGCTCAGACAAGTAAAAAATAACAAAACAGTGTTCACAAATAGCGTAAAATCCCGTTCAATAGCAGTTTGGTTGGCTTCAACTAACACTGGCAGTGCTTAAGACGCTGCAAGGAACCGCAATGCCGCTCCCACTTTTGCTGTTTGACTGTGATGGCACCCTCGTCGATAGCGAGCCGCTTTTAGCCGAGGAAATGGCCGTAGGCCTTAATTCAGTAGGATTGCCTTTTGCATCTACTGATTATCTTGGCGAGTTCCGGGGAGCGCGCTTCCGACGTATCGTGGCTGAACTCCAGCAGCGCCACGGCGACGTTGACCCAGTAAAGCTCGACGTTATGGAAGCGGGCATGCGAGCCAACCTGGCCACTAGACTTGCCCATGAGCTGAAGACCATACCTGGTGCTTGCGAAGCGCTGGACTTACTGGCCGCCTATCCTAGTGCCGTGGTATCGAATGGCCCTGAAAGCAAAATCCGCACCGCGTTAGGCGCCACAGGGTTAAGCGACTATTTTGGAAAACGCTTGTTCAGTGGTTATACCGCCAACTGCTGGAAGCCTGAACCCTGTTTACATCTACACGCAGCGAGTATCATGGGATACCAAGCCCGTGATTGTATTGCTATTGACGATGCCTTAGTCGGTGTCAGGGCCGCGCTTCAGGCAGGAATGACCGTGATTCATTTAAATCGTTTTCCAGATGCCGAAACGACGCCCGAAAACGCTATTATGATTAGTAATATGTATCAGTTACCCGCTGTCGTGGAGCGACTCACTCGTGAATATTGGCAAGCACCCGTTCCTCAGCACTCTGTTGGGGGGTAAGCATGGTTTCGTTGCGTGACCAACTGGGTGGCCTAGTTTATTCCACTGAGCACGGTAAAACCTGCCCTGCCTGTCGTGAAGCACTTGATGACTGCCTCTGCGAAGATGCAAGTGAGCGGGAACGCATAGCGGCTCTTGATGGCATAGTCCGTATTCGGCGTGAAACTAGTGGCCGAAAGGGCAAAGGCGTTACCACGGTCAGCGGCATCCCACTTCCCAGCGATGAGCTTAAAACACTGGCAAAATCGCTTAAAAAACGTTGTGGAACGGGAGGAGCTGTCAAAGAAGGTGTTATTGAAATTCAAGGTGATCATCGTGACACCCTGCGCGAAGCATTAAGCGCTCTCGGTTATCGGGTCAAACTCGCTGGGGGTTAAGACCTTTACACTATCATGACTTATCGCTTGGATAAGTCGCTATTGAGCAAGGCACTGCAATGGCTTGGCTGGAATACTTGCTACCGCTGATTTTCTTATTCCCTATGGCGGCAATGGGCAGCATTGTATTAGCGCTGCGTAGCTTACACGATGCGCGCGTAAACTCTCCTTTCAATGCCCCGCTTCGTGAACCCGGGCAAGCACTGCGTAACCGTCTTGACCAAGCTTTTTCCAGTCTATTTTTAAACGGCGCTCTAGGCCCAATCATCAGCTTGGCACCGCTCGTTTATGGCATGGGACGCATGCTGTTTGTGGTGCGCCAGGACTGGGTCGAGTGGGCCTTATATGGCTTACTGAGTACGTTACTTGTATTACTCTTTTCACTACTGCTAGTGCGCGATTATCAGCGTATCCGCCGACTAAAATTAGGCCTTGCCTGCGAGCTTGCCGTGGGTCAGGAGCTAGAGCGTTTAGTACGCCCTGATGCGCATCCTTACTATGTATTTCATGACATCCCCACCGACAGCTTTACCATCGACCATGTGGTTGTCACGCCTCACGGCGTTTTTGTCGTCGAAACCCGGGCCCGCACGCTGGCCATAGGTTCCGATGGCAGTGAGCTCAATACCGTTGTGGTTGAACGCGAGCGCTTGCGCTTTCCGCATTGGCAGGAGCGACGCCCGCTACATAAGACCAGGCAAGGTGTGAGTTGGCTCACTCACTGGTTAGAGCGCCGCTGTGGCGTACGTGTGCCGGTTCGAGGTGTATTAGTACTGCCAGGTTGGCAAATAGATACCAGTGAGGCTGCCCCGGATATTCTAGTGGTGAGTGGAGATACCTTGGCCAAGCAGTTAACGGAGTTAACGCCTGGCCCACTGGATGACGCTATCCATGACAAAGTCATCAACATCCTGCTCGAGCGCGCTAAGTTGATGGAGTTAAAGCACCTGAGCAAACCTTCGGTTTAGTGGCATCGGCTTAATCACCACGTAGGCGCCCGCCCATTTCCTGAGCCAGATCCACTGCGTAGTGGTCTGTCATTCCGCCAATAAAGTCCAGCATTCGCCGGTAGCTATCGTAAAGAGGCCATGAAGGCAGCGGCGTATTTTCGCCTATCAGGGCTAATACGCGCTGATGCTTAAAGGATGAGTGCCCTGTGTGGTGCAGCTCGTGAGCAGCCCCTATAAAGGCTTCTAGAAGGATTCCCAGCGTCGTATAGGCGCCAATTTCTAATTTTGCCTTACGCTCATTCTGGAAAATACGTTCTCGAGCTAATTGTTTAGCAGCCTGGACCCCCCAGCCCAAGTCAGGATGGCACAACTCCAATAGGTCATCACTGAGCGTACCGTTCAACAAGGCCTGCTCATGCTGCACAAACACAGCCCCCACCTCGTTGACCGCCCGCTCCATGGCTGCGCCACGCAGTAGCGCAATACGCCGTCGCTGAGAGACATTTTTACGCTCCATCTCAGCGTATTCAGGCGGGAACTCCCCGGCAACTTGGCGCAAAATTTCGACCACTTCTTCATAGCGCAGAATGCCCATTTCTAAACCGTCTTCCAGGTCTAGCAGGGCATAACAGATGTCATCGGCGGCTTCCACAAGCCAGGCCAGCGGATGGCGGCACCAGCGTTGATCGCCTTGGGGCAGCAGGCCAACTGCCTCGGCCACCTCTTTTAGCAGGTCTTGCTCTGACTGATAAGCGCCGAACTTACCCGCTCGGCCACTGTAACGCACCGTCCATGGATATTTCAGCAGCGTCCCAAGGGTAGCCGCTGACAGCCGCATTCCACCATTAAATTGGTTATATTCAATTTGGGTAATAACCCGAAAGCCCTGGGCGTTGCCCTCATACGTTAGTAGGTCTTCACGCTCGGCGTCAGACAGCCCTTCTAAAAGACCGCTACGCTGGGCGCGCTGAAACCAGTCTCGAATCGCATACTCACCAGCATGTCCAAAAGGCGGATTGCCAATATCGTGACCAAGGCAGGCCGTTTGTACAATCACACCAAGATCAGCCGGGGTGATCCAGGCAGGCAACTGGTCGCGTAGAAGTTCTCCCACAATCATGCCTAAAGAACGGCCCACGCAGCCAACTTCCAGGGAGTGGGTTAAGCGAGTATGAATATGATCATTCTCAGTCAGCGGGTGTACCTGGGTCTTTCGCCCAAGACGCCTAAATGAGCCAGAAAAAACAATCCGGTCATGATCTTTATGGAAAGGACTACGACCGATTTCTCGGGTACCTTCTGAGCGTTGGTCGTGAAGACGACGGGGGGAAAGTAACTGCTCCCAGCGCATCTGTGTCATGGGCATTTCTCCTTAAGGAGAGCATTCTGACATAAAACACCAGAAATCGGCACGTTAGGGTGAGTGGTGAGTGGTGAGTGGTGAGTGGTGAGTGGTGAGTGGTGAGTGGTGAGTGGTGAGTGGTTGGTCAGTGTGAGTTTTTCTACTCACGATTCACGACTTACCATTCACACTACTACCACGCATAAAAAAATCCCCCAAGGCATCAGCCCTGGGGGATTTTTGGTATAAGTGCCTGACGATGACCTACTCTCGCATGGGGAGACCCCACACTACCATCGGCGCTAAGCGGTTTCACTTCTGAGTTCGGCAAGGGATCAGGTGGTTCACGC
>NZ_DRFS01000010.1 GCF_011050415.1 Halomonas sp. | reverse complement strand
TTGGCGGCGTGAGAGTGGCGAGAAGGTCAGCTTTTCAGGTACCATTTTGGAAGCGGCTGTTGGTGCTTGATGGATTGGTTAGGTTCTTGAAATCATAGCACTTTCAGCCGCTTTCTTTTATACCCTGTGAGAAATCCGGGCTAGAAACTGTGTCATTAAAGAAGGACGAGTCGGCTTTTGTAAAGTTCGTGCAAATAGAAACGGTCACCTTGTAACTTTAAATTATGGCAAAGGAGTCCACAATACACAAGAGACTATCGAAACAGAGGCAGTTTTTCATTTTTCACCAGGTGAGAAAATTTTATCCTTGGGAAATATTGGGTGTATGCTGAATTGTGGGTACTGTCATAACTGGAAAACATCACAAGCCAAGTACGTTACTGACAAAGATGTATACTACTATACACCAGAGCAGGTGATAGAATCTGCCCTCCGACATGGAATCAAGGTGCTATCATGGACATACAACGACCCTGTAGTATGGCATGAGTTTATCCTAGATACGGCCAAGCTGGCAAAAGAAGCAGGCCTAATAAACCTATATAAATCTGCTTTTTTTATTACTGAAGAAGCTATTGATGAATTACTTCCAGTAATTGATATTTTTTCAATATCACTAAAATCGTCATCATCTGAGTATTACCGAAAAGTTACTACCGGCTGGATTGAGCCAGTGTTAGAGGGTATAAAGAAG
Source organism: Halomonas sp. (assembly GCF_011050415.1). Classification (GTDB taxonomy): domain Bacteria; phylum Pseudomonadota; class Gammaproteobacteria; order Pseudomonadales; family Halomonadaceae; genus Vreelandella. The sequence goes on along the minus strand of NZ_DRFS01000010.1, from coordinate 16,698 downwards.
GTATATCATGCAGGCAAGCATGTTGAAATAAGCACCCTTATGGTTACAGACATTAGCGATAACGAAGATTCTGCCAGAACCATTTCAAAATGGATACTAGATGAACTAGACCCATCTGTACCACTTCACTTTGTGCGATTCCACCCAGATTATAAAATGGCTAACAGCACTAGGACACCTATAGACCGGCTACATAAAGCAAAAACTATTGCACAAGAAATGGGGTTAAAACACGTTTACCTAGGCAACATAAATGACGATGAAGCAACAAACTCATATTGTTATCAGTGCTCTTCACTTTTAGTAACAAGATATGGTTTGAATGCAGAAAACGTTGGCTTAGATAAAACAGGTCATTGTCTGAAATGCGGACACTACAATAACTTCATAACACTTCAAAAAACTCACTCTAAAAAACCCATCAATCCAAAACACTTAAATATATCAGATTACGAGAAAAAAGAGTTTCATTGGCATGGAGATATTGTATCAATACATGCTCAAGTAGCGAACACAACGAACATTTCAAACATTATTTTCTTTAGGCGAATAATGGAAAACAAGATGCACGGAGAGTGGGAGCACATATCTCTTGTGCCAAAAGAAAGTTATCGCTTTATTATTGCAAAGTCAAAGCCACAAGAACTTGGGACTGAGTTTCTATTGCCCCCGGGAATATCCTCAAATCTTCATGAAGTTTTTGACAGAGCTCATTTTCCAACTGAAGCAATAGAGGATATAGGGATATCAATGAATGATACCACTCCTAAAATAGGCTATAAAGGCAAACAAAACATGTACCCACAGCTAATAAAAATGGTAAATAACGATGAAAATTGAAACAGAGTTACTCCATCAACAGCATGATTTTAGTCAGGCTAGATCATCTGTTAGTCCTATATTCCAGTGCAGTGCATTTGATAGTGGCTCGGAATACTTCTATTCAAGAAAAAACAATCCTAATATTGAAGAATTAGAAAACATTATATGTCGCATTGAAAGAAGCAAATACTCGCTGGCCTTTTCTACAGGCATGACGGCAATATATATAGTCCTTAGCCTATTAAAACCCGGCTCTCACTTAGTAATAAATAAGCACATATACGGATGCTCCTACAAGTTATTTCAAAATCATTGCGAACGACTTAATATAAGCCTTAACATCATAGATCTTTCTAATGAAAGTGACGAAGAGTTCAATATCAAAAATGTTGACATGGTAATATTTGAGACTCCAACCAACCCATTTCTAAGAACAATTGACATAACAAAAACTTCGTCATTAATAAAATCAATTAATCCAAAAGCATTAATCGTTGTTGACAACACGTGGGCAACACCATTATATCAAAATCCACTAAAGCTAGGGGCGGATTTAACAGTCTATAGTGCCACAAAATATTTTTCCGGTCATAGTGATGTCATGGGTGGAATAGTAGCTACAAATAACTTTTTCTTATATGAAAGGCTATTGGACGAGCGATTTTATTCTGGTTCCATCCTTACTCCCTATAGTGCTTGGCTTTTATCTCGCAGCATGAAAACCTTCAGCATCCGAATGAAACGGCACTCTGATACCACACGAGAAATAGTGACACAATTAGAAAAGAAATTTTATGTGGATCATATCTATTATCCTGAAATAAATGACTGTCAACTCAAAAGCTATGGTGGAATTATTTTCATTGATGTCCCTAATTACATAGGCGATCGGTATAGTGAAATTATCAAAGAATTAAAATATTTTGGAACTGGAACTGGAATGGCTTGCGTGACGTCAATGATTGCAAAACCATACACAGGTAGCCACGCCTCGATGACACCTGAAGAAAAAAATAGCATGGGTATAACTGAAAACCTAATCAGATTGTGCTTTGGCTTAGAAGACCCAGAGGATTTAATTTCAGATTTAGATAACGCTATTCATAATGCATTAAAACAAAACCCGCTCACGTGAGGAAGATAAATGGATACCAACTTAGAAAAACATCTAAGCTGCAGCAATTACTACCAGTCAATCAACATTTTAAATGGAATTTCCACAAAGTACCCACATGCTATTTCTTTAGCCTCCGGATCACCTGATAATGCATACTCGTATCAGAACCATATTAAATCTGGAATGGCTGAATTTGAAGAGCATTGTTTAAAAAAGGAAATAGATTATAATACAGTTGTGCACCAATACTCACCTACTAAAGGAATAGCAAATGAAATAATTTTCCAGCACTTATTGACAGACTACACAATAAAAGTTGACAGTGAAAATATCATTACAACTGTAGGTTTTCAAGAGTCAGTTTTGATTGCTATATTATGTATCTTCCAATTTCCTAAAGAGTGCTTAATCATACCTGATCCCGTTTTCCCTGGGATAGCCGGAGCAGCGAGACTAGCGAGAATCGATATCATACCAGTTCCATCAGAAATTTTTCATAATGAGATGAAGCTAGAGTTATTAATTAGAAAAATAAACGCTAGTGGAAAAAAAGTTAAAGCCATTTATACAGTTCCTGATTTCTGCAACCCTAGTGCAGACACTTTAACTTTGATGGATCGAAAAAACATAATAAATCTAGCTGAAAGATATGACTTTTATATACTAGAGGATAATGCCTATACTCTTTTCAGATTTAAAGGAGAAAACATTTCGCCTATAAAACAGCTATCTGATCAGCGTGTTTTTTATATTGGGACTTTCTCCAAAACATTGTTTCCAGGCTTGAGAGTTGGTTATTTAGCGACTCCCAAGACCTCTTTGTCAAACAATTTCTCACACTTATCAACAACTATTAAGACATTCACCACTGTTAACACACCTCCAATCTGTCAAGCAATTGTAGCCGGGATATTACTAAAGAACGATTTCTCTCTTAGAGAATTCAATAAAGAAAGACTAGAGACATACAAAATAAGAAATAAATCTATAGAAATAAATATCAAAAAAAACCTATCATCAAGATCACTTTTTAGTCAAAATCCAATGCCCAAAATAAATGGTGGATTCTTTAGAAACCTTAAACTCCCATTTAAATTCGGCACAAAAGAACTAGACGAATGTGCTAAAAAATTTAACGTTATTGTCTTTCCAATATCATGTATGTCTTTTTTCGAAAACACAGAAAAAGATTTTTTAATAAGAATATCATTTGTTAATAACAATGAAAAAAAACTTTCCAAAGCTCTTAATAATTTATTTAACTTCATTGACCACAAACTCGTAGCCAATGATAAAAACCTATGACTTTTCACTTTTTCGATTCACAAATACTCTAACAATCTATAATTTTTTGATCTAATCAAAACATGAATGACCTTACTCGGCGCCACGTCCAACCGCTGGGCGATGAAACGCCTAGGCAAACGCTGGAAGCCGCTGCACAAATTTTCCTACGTGATTTTGGGTCTCGTCTTGCTGCACTTCTTCTGGGTAGTGCGCGCCGATATGCAAGAGTGGGCGATGTATGCCGCTATTGCAGCGCTGATTATGGTCACTCGCCTGCCTCCCGTCGCCCGTACTCTGCCAAAACTACGTCATCGGTTTAGTCGTTAAAAAATAAACGATATTCGTTCGTGCCGGTCAGACGCGTGTTCATGTTCCGTTCAGCGAATACGTTTAAGCTGCGTGCACTCAGTCGAATACCGTTTGGAGTAGCGATAATGGCAGTTAAGTATTTGGGCGCTGGCAGAATGGTTTCGGCGCTGGCATTGATGATAGTGGCGATTGCCGCGCTGGCTGATGAGCCATTAAGGGTCGAACAATTGCAACGCTGCGGCAATCTGCTGGCGCTGGATACCCAAGAATTTTGTCTCCACGTCAGCGGGCTTGATGACAGCGACTTTCAAGTGAAGCTGAACGGTACACCGCTTCCTAAAGAAGCCCTCAGCCACAATAAAGATCAAGTCCGTGTGCGCATCAGCAGCGAAGATGCCCAAAGTGGCCCGCTATGGTTTGAGCAGGATGATCAATCCAGCAATCCGGTTTGGGTAAGCATCAAGGGCAGCCATGTATTAGCAGCCACGGACCGAGAAGTAGCGGAAAACATGGATGGTTTGACCACCTACGTGGATCTGATCAGCCTGATTATTGAAGAAGAGTATGAGGGCGGCGAAGAAGCTCAGCGGTTGGCAGAAAAGTATGACGCCGAGGTAGTTGGGATGATTCCTCCGCTCAATACTTATCAGTTGCGCTTGCCAGCTAAGGATTTGGTTGAACGCGATGCACTGGTACTTAGGCTGGGTAGCGAGGTCAGCGTCGATGCGGTGGTGATCGAAGAGTCGGGGCCAGAAGAGAACATTGAGAGTGAAACGGGAACCCCACCCGATGCAGATGATCAGGAGTGGGCATCGAATCGCTTTTTGGATGCCGTGAATTATTACCAGCGGCGCCTCTCCAGCCAAGGTGAGGGCATTGAGACTCATCCAGTCCGCATTGGCGTCATCGAGCGTGAAGTAGACTTCGACGCTCCAGATTTTGCCGACTACCTGGGTGACTGCCGCACTGATTCGACCAGAACCTGTGTGTATGCGCGGGATGCTGCCAAGCCTGACGGCCATGGCACAACGGTGGCAGGCGTGTTTGCCGCGGCATGGAATGAAGGCGGCAACAGTGGTTTTCTGCGCGGGCTGGACGAGGTAGGCCCAGGTTTTGAGGTGATTGTGGATCGCAACTCCGATGCGGGCATTACCGCCAATATTGCCGCCTCAGTAAATCTGGTGGAAGACGGCGTACGGGTGCTTAATTGGAGCTGGGGGATACACCGCATAGGAGCCATCGATGTCAACGGAGAAGAAGTTGATTCACTGGTACGTTCTGGCATCGCCATGAGCGGTTACGAGGAACTGCTCGAAGAGTTCTTTTTATGGCTACGACGCGAACATCCTGATGTCGTAGTCGTGAATTCGGCAGGTAACGGATCATCATTTTCTGGTCGGGACGAGTATCGCCTGCCCTCATCGTTTGTGACTGAGCAACTGTTCGTAGTGGGAGGACATGAGCGCAGCGATCAGGATGTGCAGGTTGCCGACCCCAGGTACGCGATAAAACGCAGTGCATCGAATATCGACATGCGTGTGGATATTACAGCAGCGGCCTGTGTGCGGGGGTCATCTCTGATAGAAGGTGAACGGGGCGAGGCGCATTGCGGTACTTCTTATGCAACGCCATTGGTGGCTGGGCTGGTGGCGGCCATGATGTCGATAGAACCTGAACTGTCGCCAGCACAGTTACGAATGCTGCTGCGGCGTAGCGCCATGACCATCGGTGAAGAGTACGATTTCGAGCCGACTGACGCAGATGACCTAACCGCTCCGATACTGCCATCGGAACGTGCCAATGACCTGAATCATCCCGATATCGGCCTTTCCGCCCGCCTGGATATGTATAAAGCACTCGACCTGACCGTGCAAAGCTTAGACCGGGTTCGCTAAGCCCTAATAACATAACCCAAAATGCCCACCTCTCAGGGTGGGCATTTCTTAGCTAAGTGCATTAGCCAAGAACTTTGCGCAGGTGGTCTCGGTAGGCCGCTTTATCACGGTCGACATTGGGGACTTTCATCACATCGTTGGCGATAAAGGTGGGCAGCGCTTTTAGACCAATAAATTCCTGGGACTTATGGAACGGGAAGTAAACGCCATCCACACCGCGCCCTTCAAAAAAGTTACCCGGTTCGTCAAACGCTTCAATCGGTGCGTTCCAAGTCAGTGAGAGCATGTACTTGCGACCCTGCAGCAAGCCGCCACTGCCGTACTGTTTGGACGGGTCTTGGCGACTACGACCATCGCTGGCGTAGAGCGAACCATGTCCTTCTGTGAACACTTCATCGATATAACGCTTAACGATCCAAGGCGTCCCCATCCACCAGCCAGGCATCTGATAGACAATGGTGTCGGCCCATAGATAGTTCTGCACCTCGGTTTCAAGATCATAACCTTGATCGATCACCGTCTCGCGCACCTCATAGCCCATCTCATTTAGCGTACTCACCGCCACCCCGTGCAGGGTATTGTTGAGTTCACCGCCAGAGTGCGCAAACTTTTTACCGCCATTAATTAGCAAAATCTTCATTTAACGAGTTCTCTCCAAAAGGTTTGCTATCACCCCTAACCGGGATAGATATAATACTAATGGCGCATATTGTGGGAGCAGCAGCCCTAAAAAAGAAGCGACATTTCAGCAAGAGACTTTTGATTTAAAATCAACAATACTAAACATTATGTAAATCACTTTATGACAAGCACACCATGAAAAGTACGCTTGAAGAGCAGCAAGCATTTGTCACGGTAGTGGATAGCGGCTCCATCACTGGCGCTGCTGAACGGCTGGGCTTTACGGTCTCGGGTGTCAGTCGCGCGCTTAACCGTTTGGAGCAGAAACTCGGCGCCACGCTACTGCGCCGAACCACGCGTCGCTTAGAGCTTACCGAGGAGGGAGAAACCTTTCTGAACCACTGCCGCCGTATTCTGGCTGCCGTGGAAGAAGCGGAAGAGGCAATGTTGGATCGCCATAATCAGCCTCAAGGCCGACTGCGAATCAACGCCGCTCCCAGTTTTATGCAATTCGTTATAGTGCCGGTCATTGGTGAGTTTCGCGCTCGCTACCCAGGTATTACGCTGGAGTTAGATACTCATGATCGCTTTGTCGATCTGCTGGAACAGCGAGTAGATTTGGCCATTCGTATCGGCAAACTGGAAGATTCGTCGCTGCACGCCCGCCTTTTGGGACATAGTCCGCTGCGACTGCTCGCCAGCCCCGCTTACTTGGAACGCCACGGTGCACCGCAGAGCATTGACGAACTAGCCCACCACAGCTTGATGGGTTTTAGCCAACTGGAGCATCTCAACCATTGGCCCCTCATTCGCGCCGACGGCAAGCCCTTGCACATCACTCCAACGCTAGCCGCCTCTAGCGGTAGTACGCTGATAGAACTCGCCATTGCTGGGGAAGGTATTGTTTGCTTGGCCGACTTTATGACCATCGTACCCCGCCAACAAGGCACATTGGTTGATGTACTGCCCGCGCTTATCGAACGTCAAGCCCAGGCCGTCAACGCCGTTTACTACCGACAAGCAACGCTTTCCCTACGTGCACGGTTATTTATGGATTTTCTAGCAGAGCAAATGCCAGGTAGGTATTTGCAGGGGTGATGGAAAGCCCTTCTTTATAAGAATCTCCACTCCTGAACAATAGCTGATTATAGCTTGCGTGGCGCATCACCTCAGTATAACTTATTTATATGTAGGTAAGGCTATGCGACATCGCCTTTGATATCGCTTATCGCTTCTTTACTGCTGACATAAGGTGTCGCCTATGCCGCCCCCAGCCCACGCTTTATTCCAGTCGCCGCTAGCTCACCATACTCACGGAGCTTGCTGCTGCGGTTCACCGTTGCTGCAACGTTTTCACGAGCGCATGATGGCAGATATCTCACGGCGCCAATTAATGGGTGGTGCTGCTGCGGTTATGGCACTGTTTGCTGGCCTGCGTGCACCTATGGCGATTAGCGCTCAGCCTAAACGGAGCAGTGGCCCACTATTACTGACGAATCTAACGTTGTTCGACGGAAGCGGTGCAGCACTGCGTGAAAATGTTTCAGTGCGTATAGAAGAGGAGCATATTCAAGCGATTTTACCCGGCGATGCTGCACCTGAAGGTGCCGAAGTCATCGATTGCGGTGGCCGCGTACTCATGCCGGGACTGATTGATGCGCATTGGCACACCACGTTAGCGGCCATTAGCCAAGTAGCTGCCATGACTGCCGACATTGGCTATGTGCACTTAGTCGCGGCACAAGAAGCAGAGCGAACGCTGATGCGTGGCGTTACCTCGGTGCGGGATGTAGGCGGCCCCTCTTTCGCTCTTAAGCGCGCCATTGATGAAGGTATTGTCTTAGGGCCACGTATTTTTCCGGCGGGGGCGATGATCTCTCAGACCTCCGGCCATGGCGATTTTCGGATGCGTTATGAAATCCCACGGGCCAACAACGCACCACTGAGCGAACAGGAACGCCAAGGTGTAGCTGCCATTGCCGACGGTGAAGCAGAAGTATTACGCCGTACCCGTGAACAGCTCATGCTAGGGGCTTCACAGATAAAACTAATGGCGGGTGGTGGCGTGGCTTCCACCTACGATCCACTCGACAGCACCCAATTTACCGAGCGAGAACTGCGTGCTGCGGTTGAAGCCGCTGAGGATTGGGGCACCTATGTCATGGTGCATGTATACACACCGCGTGGCATTCAGCGGGCGCTAAGAGCTGGCGTTAAATCTATCGAACACGGTCAGCTAGCCGATGAAGACTCCGCACGAATGATGGCGGGAGAAGGCGCATGGTGGAGCCTGCAACCTTTCCTGCAGGACGAAGATTCAAACGTTTACCCTGATGCCGCCCGGCGCGAAGCCCAACGACAAGTAGCCGAGGGAACCATTCAAGCCTACGAGCTGGCGCAGCGTTTCGATATTAAGACGGCCTGGGGAACCGATATTTTGTTCAACCCCCAAAATACGCCGAATCAACTCCGCCAATTAGCTAAATTAACGCGCTTTTATGATCCGCTCACAGTGCTGGCGATGGCAACGGGCCGCAATGGTGAGCTGCTTGCTCTGTCAGGCCCTCGTAATCCCTACCCTGGCACGCTAGGAAAAATTGAGCCCGGCGCTTTAGCCGACCTCCTGTTAGTCGACGGTGACCCAACCAGAAATCTTGATTTCCTTCATGACCCTGAGCGTAACCTGCGCTTGATAATGAAGGGCGGACGCATCTATAAAAACAACGTATAAGGATGTTTCGGATGGCCAAATTCTATCCATCTATCTTCGCCTTTATCGCCTTAGCGGTGGGCTCGGCTACGAATGCAAATGCCCAAGAAGACACTTGGCGTTTCCAACTCACACCTTACGTTTGGATGGCTGGTTTGGCTGGCGATGTGCGCCCACTGGAAAATTCGCCTACTGTCAGTACATCACGCTCATTTAGTGATGTGTTTGACGACTTGGATGGAGCCTTTTTCTTGGCAGGTAGTGCCCGTCGAGACCGTTTAGTACTGTTTGCCGACCTTACCTGGGCCTCGCTTAGTCATGAGAGTGCCCTGCTCCCCGGTATGACTGCGGAAGGGAAACTGCGCCAGCGCTCTTTAACCGCAGCAGCAGGCTATCAAGTCATCAACACCCCCAGCCTACATCTTGATCTATTAGCAGGCGCGCGTGCTTGGCGTATCGAAGCAGACGTAAATGTACCGGCCCTTGGAATCAGCGCCAGTGAAACTGAGCACTGGGTCGACCCAATTTTAGCTGCGCGGCTCCGTTCAAACTGGTCTCCACAATGGTCAACACTCGTACATGCCGATGTTGGTGGCTTTGGTGTTGGGTCTGATAACACTTGGCAGGCGATGGCTACCGCCAATTATCAAATCAGCGATGCGCTTCACATATCGGCAGGCTATCGACATCTAGCAGTAGACCGAGATGAATCGGGCACACGTGTTGATGTATCAATGAGCGGCCCGCTGTTAGGCGCTACCTTGCGCTTTTAGACACATCAAACAGCAAAGGTAGTCAGTTATTCTTTTTCTGAAACGCATCACTAAACGCGGCGGCTAAAATACCGGTCGGCATGGCGATAATGCCGATGCCCGCTACCGCGGTTAGACCCGCAAAGAATTTTCCGATGGCCGTAATGGGCGTCACATCACCATAGCCCACGGTGGTCAGAGTAGCGATACTCCACCACAGAGCGCGCGGTACGCTACCAAAGGCTTCCGGCTGGGCGGCGGCTTCCACTACGTAAAGACAGCAGGAGGAGAACAGCAGTAATAAACCAGCAACGCCCGCGCTTAACAACAGCTCGTGAGAGCGGGACTTTAGCGCATCAGCCAAGGAGGCCCAAGCCTGGCTAAACCGGCCTAGACGGGCAAGTCTTAGCATACGCGCCAAGCGCAACAGACGTAGTAAAAACGCATTGTGATAGGTAATAAAGCCCAGAAAATACGGCAAGATAGCGATAAGGTCTACCAGCGCCCAAAACGAAAACATATAGCGAAGACGGCCACCCAAGCCGCGATAGCGTGGGTCCTCCCCCATGGCATAAAGCCGCAGCGCGTACTCAATAACAAATATGCAGACAAATAAGGTTTCGAGCGTAGCAAACAGCCCCGGCGCAGCCTCACGCAGAGTGGGTTCTGTTTCTAAAATAGCGATGGCAGACGCCGACAGAATCAGCACGCAGATCACCCTATTAAGCAGCGATAGCCCAAGCTGCTGGCGAGCCTCCGGTGCCAACTGACGATAAAGCGCACCTCTATGCATTGCTAGGTTCACATCCTATCCAGGCCACCTTATTCACTCTCATTTGCCACTCCTTTACTACTTCGTAACATTGCTGAGCAAATAAACACCCTGTAACTTATTAAAGTACAGTAACTGAAGCACAGTAACTGGAGAATAATCACAACAGCATAGAAACCGCTAACATTTAGTGCTTTTAGGCAGTCTCAGCGTTTATGCACCTGTCGATCAACAATGGGCGCATGCTGTGCCATCAACTCAGCGACCCACTCAATGAATACGCGCAGCTTAGCGCTCACGTGCCGATTTGGTGGAAATGCCACGTACATCGGCATCGGTTCAAGATGCCAGTCATCAAACAAGCGGACCAGCTCCCCGCGTGCAACATGCTCCTTGGCCATGTAGTCGGGGAGCCAAATGACCCCAAGCCCCGCTAGACCTGCTGCAAGCCCAGCATTACCGTCGTCGACCGAGATCACATAGCGACCTTGCACATTGACTCGCTCTTCGTTGCGATACATTGCATAGGGAAAGGCCAACCCAGAACGCGCCCACCTGAAACCGACAATGTAGTGTGGGGGTAGAGACAGCTCTTGCGGGTGCAAAGGTAAGCCTGCGCTTTTTAAATAGCCCGGCGCGGCGTAAACACCAAGGCTCAGGTCACCTACGCGGCGTGCGACCAACGATAAATCAGTGAGTTCCCCGCCGCGCACGACGCAGTCCACGCTTTCACCGATTAGATCTACCATCCTGTCACTCACACCCATATCAATTTGAATATCGGGATATCGAGCATGGAACTCCGCCAAGGCAGGAATGAGGATCATGCGTGCAAAAGGGCTGGGCACATCCACTCTTATTCGCCCGCGGGGCAAAACGGATGCGTTGGATAGGCTGGTTTCAGCATCATCCATATCAGCCAGAAGCTTAATAACGCGCTCGTAATAGGCAGCACCGTCAGCCGTTACATTCACCTTGCGTGTAGTACGGTTGAGCAGCTTTACCCGTAGCCGTGCCTCTAACTGTTGTACAAGTTGCGTTACGCTTGTCTTACTCATATGGAGCGTACCGGCTGCCTTGGTATAGCTGCCCGTTTCCACGACCCGAGCAAAGGCTTGCATTGCGTTAAATCGATCCATGGCTGCGCCAAACACCCGTGATTGTTTGAAATATACAAACAATGTTGATCAGAATTTGCCGTTTATCCACTACGAATGACGGCCTAAAGTGACCCCATCGTAAACAAAAGGTCAACTTCGACCTACTGATGGAGATAACCATGACTAAGCGTGACGTTGTTTTTCCCTCTGGCCGCCAGGCGCTTTATGAGCACAACGCCTATTCCGCCGCCGTTCGCTCCGGCGACTTTCTATTCGTATCGGGCCAGGTCGGCAGCCGTGAAGATGGCTCGCCCGAGCCGGATTTCGCCGCTCAGGTGCAGCTCGCCTTCGACAACCTACACAGCGTCCTTAAAGCGGCAGGCGCCAGCTTCGACGATATCGTTGATATGACAAGCTTCCATACTGATCCGGAAGCTCAATTTGCCACCGTCATGGAAGCCAAGGCGCGCGCATTTCCGGAGAAGCCCTATCCTAACTGGACAGCAGTCGGTGTGACTTGGCTGGCGGGATTTGATTTTGAAATCAAGGTTATTGCAAGACTGCCTTAGTCATTAAAACTACTGCTCCGATACTTCCGCCTCTCAACTATAAATGCGACTTATGCTCATGCTTAGATGGATGCAAAGCGATCAGTCGCACGTATCAACTGATCGAGGATGCCGGGTTCGCTCCATGCATGGCCTGCGCCTTCGATCAGATGAAATTCGGAGTCAGGCCATGCTTGATGGAGCGCCAGTGCATAACGAGCGGGGCATGGCATATCGTAACGCCCATGGACAATGACCCCCGGAATGCCTTTTAACCGGTCGGCATTAGCGAGGAGTTGCCCCTCTTCTAACCAAGCGCGATGGCTGAAGTAGTGGTTTTCTAACCGTGCAAACGCTAACGCATAGTGCCCCTCTCTGTATGGGGCTGAAAGGGCGGGGTCTGGCAAGAGCGTGATGGTTTCTCCTTCCCATATCGTCCACGCCTTTGCGGCTTCAAGTTGCGCGACATGGTCGTCGCCCACCAAACGGCGGCGGTAGGCGGCCACCATATCGTGTCGCTCTGCTTCGGGGATCGGCGCCTGAAACGCTGCCCATTTATCAGGGAACATTTCAGATACGCCAAACTGGTAGTACCAATCGATCTCCGCTTGGGTGAGCGTATAGACGCCCCGCAAAATTAGCTCACTCACTCGGTCGGGATGCGTCTGGGCGTAGGTGAGTCCCAAGGTAGAACCCCACGAACCGCCAAACACCATCCACTTCGCTACCCCAATATGCTGACGCAACCTTTCAATATCGTTGACGAGATGCCAGGTGGTATTGGATTCGATGCTGGCATGGGGTGTTGAGCGGCCACAGCCGCGTTGATCAAAGAGCAGAATGTCGTAGCGTTCCGGGTCAAAGAGACGGCGGTGATCCGACGATATCCCCCCACCAGGGCCACCGTGCAGAAACACCACCGGCTTACCGCCAGGCTTGCCCACGCGCTCGAAATAGACCGTATGGCCATCGCCGACATCAAGCATGCCTATCTCATAGGGGTCGATTGCAGGATAGAGATTACGCAGCTCACTCATTTCGCAGTTCACTCCTTTAGCAGTTGTCGCTTTCGGCTACCTTTTACGTTAACCCACCGATCAACCTTAACCCATCACGTTGACCTCTTAACCTAAAACCCTAGCCATCGCTTGCGTAAAGGCCGAATAGCCACCAACCCTAACACCACTAACGCCAGAGATTCTAACCATATGGGCAGCAATTCCTGCACCTGACTGGCTTGCTCCACGGGGTTCCAACCGGTAATGACCAGCACCATATCCAACAGCCAGCCCATCAGCACAGTGACCAACAATACGCTAACCAAGTAGACCGCCAACGCCTGACTTCCCAGTTCACGACGCAGAATAGCTAAGGTGGCCAGGCTGGTAATGGGCCCCGCCAACAGGAATACCAGTGCCATGCCCGGTGAAATGCCTGCCAACAGCAGCCCTGCAGCAATAGGCGTTGCTGCTGCCGCACAAATGTATAAAGGAATACCTATAACGGCCATGAGCATCAGAGCGGCCAAACCACCTGAAAACCCCGCCATGGTATTGGGGGGCACCAGCGTGATCAGTACACCGGCCAATAACAGCCCGGCAAACATCCAGCCACTAATATCATCCAGCAGATCACTAAACGCATAGCGCAGCCCTGCTAAAGAGCGTTGCCACCCAGTTGATGGCGCTTTGCTGTGCTGCTTGTGATCACCGCAGCTTTTCGATTCACAGCAGCCACTAGACCCAGCAGCTACCGAAATAGACTGCTTGGTAAAACCCACTAATAAACCCGTCACAATCGCCGTGACCATGGCCCCTGCTACCCGCACCAGCGCCATTAATGGGCCAAGCAGCACGCTGGTTAACAATATTGAATCAACACCTACGCCAGGCGTGCTAATTAAAAACGCCGTGGTCGGCCCACGCCCGGCACCACCCCGGTGTAGCGCCAACGCAGTGGGAATAGCACCACAAGAACATAGCGGTAGCGGCATGCCAATCACGGCTGCCCGCGTAATGCTGCCTATGCCCTGCCCACCCATCCAGCGCTGAATTAATTGCTCCGGCATCCACGCCTTAATTAGCCCCGCCACCATCAACCCCAACAGCAACCAAGGGGCAGCCGTTAACGCAATGCTCAATAACTCCAGAACCAGTTTCATGGCCGTTACCTACTTGTTATCCAACTAAGTAACGACTAGCCTAAACCCTGTAACCGTTACAGGGTCAAGCCTATGAAACCCACCTACCGTATTGGTCAAGTAGCCACCCGCACCGGCTGCTCACCGGAAAGCATTCGTCACTATGAAAAGCTGGGATTACTGGTAGCGCCGCAGCGCGGGGAGCAAGGCTATCGACACTATGACCAAGCATCATTAGAGCGCATTGGTTTCATTCGCCATGGGCGTAGCCTGGGGTTAGATCTGCATAGCATTCAGGAACTGCTGGCGCTTTCAGACCACCCTGACACCGACTGCGCCGCCGCCGATGAGATCGCCAGCCGCCACCTAGAACATGTAGAAGAGCGCATTGCTGCTTTGCAGGTGCTTGCCAATGAACTACGCCAAGTGGTCCACCAATGCCGGGGCGGTAAAGCCGCCAACTGCAAAATTATTAAAGCGCTATATGACCACCAACCCACCTGCAGCATGCGAGGGTGCGGGGAAGAGAACTAGAGAAGTGTTAGCCCTTAGTCCTTTCGAATTTAAGGCCGCTGTCGACTACGGTTATATCATCCAAGCGAAACATCAGGAGTATCAGATGATCGAATCATTTGAAGAGCTCGAAGCGATCAGAAAGTCGTGCCATTCGATGGTAACAAGGAGCTCAAGCCTTTCTGCGGGCGCGGCTATTATTCCCATTCCGGGGGTGGATATTGGTTCCGATGTGGCCATTTTGATGCGTTTAATTCCTAAAATTAATGAAAAATTTGGTTTGTCGCCTGAACAAATAGAAAGCCTTGATACCGAATCCAAGCTCTTTGTGATGACCGCCATTTCCAATACCGGAAGTAAAATGGCCGGGAAGTACATTACGAAGAAACTTATCGTAGCGCTGCTCAGTAAAATGGGCGTTAAGGTAGCCTCAAAAGGCGTTTCTAAATTCGTACCCTTTATAGGCAGCGCCGTAGCAGGCGGGATCAGCTTCAGCGCTATGAAGTACATGGGTAGCAGCCATGTTGAAGATTGCTACCAAGTTGCCGTAACGACATTAGAAAATGAGCGACGCAAGCACGAAATCGTGATTGAGCCTGAGCTAGAAGTTGAAACGAAAGGTTCTCACCATAACCCCGCGCTTACTGACCAACCCATTTAGCGTGTGATATTTGCTTTTAATAACTGTTATTACTCGTCCTGATATTCCAGCAGGAGAGACATGCACTTGTTACCTGCACTTAATGCTCCGCTCTCATCAGCGCCATGTGTTTGTTGAAACCTAACCTAAAGGTGGCTCAGAAAACTCTGCGAATTTGATAGCACACCACAATAGACGACTAGTCTATTCAATCGTAAGCTGATGCCATAATGCTGTTCAGCCTTCATCGAACCCAGAAATATTCTTGAGGCAGGCTTGCAGGCAACCACTACACTTCTTTTACTCACTATAAAGGATCGATAAATGAAAATTCTGCTCGTTGTTACCTCGCATGACCAACTCGGCGACACCGGCAAAAAGACCGGCTTCTGGCTCGAAGAGCTGGCCGCGCCTTATTACGCCTTTATCGATGCGGGTGCAGAACTGACGCTGGCCTCCCCCGCCGGTGGCCAGCCACCGCTTGACCCAGCCAGTAGCGCGCCGGATGCCCAAACCGACGCCACCAAGCGCTTCGAGGCTGATACCGAAGCAATGCAAGTGCTGGCAACTACCCACAAGCTGGCCGATATCAACTTGTCTGACTTCGATGCTGTTTTCTACCCTGGTGGCCACGGCCCACTGTGGGATCTTGCCGAAGATCCGGCATCGATACGTCTTATCGAAGAAGCGATTGCTGCCAACAAGCCGGTAGCAACGGTATGTCACGCCCCCGGTGTGCTACGCCATGTGAAAGATAGCGATGGCAAGCCGCTGGTAGCAGGCCGCAAAGTAACCGGCTTTAGCAACAGTGAAGAAGACGCCGTCGGCCTTACCCAGGTGGTGCCGTTTCTGGTCGAAGATATGCTCAAAGACCATGGCGGCCAGTACACCAAGGGTGACGACTGGAGCTCTCACGTGGAAGTAGACGGCCTGCTGATCACCGGGCAGAATCCAGGTTCTTCTGAAGCGACCGCCCAGGCGTTGCTCAAACTGCTTTCTTAACCGCCAGAGAAGGAAATCTTAATGCCCGCTTATGTCGTACTGACCCGTGAACATACTCACGATACCCAGGAGATGGAGCGCTACAGCGCGAAAGCCAAAGCCGCTCGCGAAGGCCACGACCCACAACCGCTGGCCTTTTATGGTGACTTTGATGTGCTCGAAGGCAGCGCTATGGAAGGTGCGGTAATCCTACGTTTCCCCGACATGGCCGCCGCTCGCGCCTGGTACCAAAGCCCCGCCTACCAGGAAGCCCGCAAGCACCGCTTCCAGGGCGCCGACTACCGGGTGTTTATTGTTGATGGGATTGAAGAAGCGTAAAAAAACCGGGTATACGGATTTAATGGTTGATGGGGCACCTTCACCCCATCAATCTGATACCACCCTCAGATGGTTGATAGATCGACTCCGTAGTTGAGTTCCTCTGCGAAGTCCGGCAGTCCGTAACCGATGGTTTTCTTGTAGAAAGGAGA
>NZ_DRFS01000009.1 GCF_011050415.1 Halomonas sp. | reverse complement strand
GATCAACGACTAGCTGTGCTGCTTCGAGCCGGAATTCAGGGCTAAAGTTACGTTTTGGTCTTGTTGCCATGCTGCCACCTAGTGATGTCTTGGTGCATATTAGCACCTCTAATTAGGTGGCCAAATTCACTATGCCACTACAATCAGGTCAGCGCTTGGACAATAGACCTACTTTTAAGAAGGGCACGATAGTTTTACAGCCATACCGCGAAGTCCTTGTCCACTCACTTCCTTTGTCATGCCCACCTTCAGAATGTCCCTCCAAATACATCTTTACTGTACGCTTGCGCACATAGGGCCGTTGAATTTTTAAAATACAGCGCAGAGCATGTATCGTTAAATTACTTTCCGGTATCAGTTAATCACTACAACCTTATCCAGCGGCTTTTAATCCAAGCTCACCGAGCCCTTACGGCTGTATGCGTCCCCTTATACTGATTCACTATTTCGTCATCTCATGCTATCGGGTAGCTGCTCTTTAGCGCGGTTGGCATCGATTACGTCCTTGCCCATAGGTTTCTCCTATGAATTCGGCCTACGGTTTAGCTTAGTGCACCCTTATTTAACTTTAGCGGAGCTGTGTCACAGGGTTTGGTGCTCGGTTAACGTCACAATCCAGTTATTACCGTTTTCTAGCAGCGCATAAAGGGTAATGGGCGCATCACGGTTCTGAAGGGTCAACGGGCTTGGCTTACCATTGATGGTATAACCCTCCTCGCACGTCACCGGAATAGATTGATGGTAGGAGCCATTGCTGCCACGTTGCCCATAGAGATGGAAGACGATAGGCGTGACGCCTCGAAACCTTTCTCCTTGACTATTAGCAGTGAGATGAATCTCGGTAGTATTGCGTGACGGCTGAGCATGATAAGAAACCGGGCTGCTGGAGTTAGCAACGTATCGGGCACTGTCATAATTCATCTCACGGCCCCCTCCTGGCGTCCAGAGCTCGCCGTTATTCATGAAGGCAATGGGGAAAAGCTGCTTACCACCCAGCCGTGGTGGTGTGTTGCTACGCTTATAGCCCAGGCTCCACCATTTATCGGTATTTAATGAAGCACAGGAGCCAAAAATGGAGCCGTATGAAAACGAGCTCACTTGATTTACAAAAACCAAATCAGCCACACGAGATGCCTCAAAGTAGACAGAACCAATAAAACTGCCGCCGAAAGCATTTTCGGGATTAGCGCCCATCGCTATATCGATACCGTTAAACTGCCCGGTGTAGCCGTCGACATTCGCTGAGGATTGACCGGTTAACCAGAGCCCAATACCGCTTCGCATGGGATACACATGGCCAACACGCCCTTTTGCTGTGTGCCCGCCGCTGTAGCAGCACACTCCTCCGCCATAAACCAATTGGTTTTCACCTAACACCTGCTCAGCATCAGGAACCATGGGGTACACGGTAATCGTATGGTTATCGCGATTAAAGCTACGAATCTTGTAGGGCTCACCCGCTGCTGAAATCCAGAAGGCGCGCTCAACCTGGTGAGCATCGCTGGGGATAACAGAATCAGCAGTGAGAGCAATAGTCGTGCTTTGCCAGAGGGTATTGCGCTCGAAATTGCTGTAGCCATTGGCCGTGACCTTATGCTGTTGGTTGGAGCGAGTCGAAGCCCCCATATCCACAGCGGAGATATTCCCCACTGTGGACATATTATTGTTACCAGCACCGAAATAAACTGCCCAGCCCGAACCAGCACTAACGCTAAAGTCACACAACCTAGCCCCTCGGCTGTTATCAATGCGAACGCCGTTAACGCCAGTCCGTCTAGACAGACTATTCTCTTTTGACACTCTTATATTAATCTTGCCCATCCATGTACTGCCCCGACAGTCCTTGACGGTCAATACATCATCCATGCTTTCCAATCCCTGAATGGCCAGGTCGAATCCATATACATAACGGAGGCCTTCAGCCATTAAGGGAATGCTCGTCCCGAATGAACCACCTGCATAAATCGGGTAGTCACGCGCTTCTGGCGTGGCACAGAAATTAAAAAATTGCTGTAAAGCATCGCCGCTATCATCATCCAGGCCACTCTCCAGCGCGCCAAAATGATACGGCGTTACCGTTTGCCCCGGCTGAAGCAGCCACTCGCCGATACGCAGGCCACTCCCTTCTGGCTGATAAATAAAGTTGCCGCCTCCTTTCGTGGAGCCCTCGTGATACCCCACTAAAATAGCCAGTTTGTTGCTACTCAAACGCGCCAGCTCTTCAGCACTCTCTACAAGGGTGATACCAGATTTTCTTCCAGGCATACCGCGAGGCTTCTGAAGATTGTTAAGACCTTCCTGAACTGAGTGGGGGTAATCGACTACATTGGGCATAACTACCTCTTTGCCTTCTTCCATGAACGTGATGCGCGTTGACACTATTGATGCCAGTGCATCAGCAAAACGACCGTCTATCAACCTTTGCATGCACCACGTTAAAACTACCCCTATAAATAGGTGGCTGACAACTATCGGTATCTCTGCCAACACGGTCGGGCTTATCGTAAAAGCGACTCCAAACTCGGCGGTAATTGTCACCACGTTACTTGCCAGAGGGGCTAAACCTTAGCAACGTGGCGCTCGTGGGGTTGGTGGGAATGGTGCGCAGCGCTACCGCACTGCCTAGCCGATTAGCAGCCATACCGATAAAGGCGGTCAGCGCTTTTCCAATCGGCGCTTTAAGGGCTAGCTCTTAGAAATTCAGTGAACATGGGAGGTAAAAGTTCATCGATATAGCTGTCATTGAACTCTACTAATCGTGCCAACGCCTCGGGGTCTGGCAACTTCACGTGGTGACGGTCTCGGAACACTAACCCCTCCTCACGTAACATCGAAAAGGTCCGACTCACGTGTACCGGGCTCATCCCCAGCGCGTCGCTAATCAACTGCTGAGTGAGCGGCATAATAAAACTATTGTCCTCCACAGCCTCGATCCGCTTGAGCCGCAGGTAGATTTCGTAAAGGAAGTGTGCAAGCTGCTCGTGGGCTGCATACTGGCCAAGATAGATCAACCGCTCGGAAAGTAGCGCCTGCTGACGAATTGCGGTAGCCATGATGCCGACGGCTAGGCTTGAACGTCCAAAAAGTTCAAAAAGCTGCTGATATGAGAGCGGATAGATCACTCCTCTGTTAATCATCTCCGCACTCGACAGCCGGCGCGTGAAGCCAAAATCTCGCATACCGATGATGTCGCCAGGAAGGTAAAACTTGAGGATCTGCTTCGAACCATTTTTCAAGTTACGATAGGAGTATGCCCAACCCTCCTTGAGCACGCAGAACAGATCAGCCTCCGCCCCCTCCTCCCATAATACTTCGCTGGCTGATATGTGCCGAGGGCTGAGTTCAAGGCCCATCAACAGCGCCTTGTCTTCAGAAGACAGCGCACCTTGGATGCTAAGACTCCGCATTACTACTGTATCGAGGAGTGCCACTCTATTACCTCTCAGGCAAATGATTTCTTAGCGTATTCTAAAACACAAGCTTACAAGAATAACTTAATATAAGTTAAATAAAATGCCTATTATCAATTGGTTGCGTAGATCGCTTGCCGAGCAAAATCAGCAAGAACCGCTTGAGACCTCACTTCACATTAGGCAAGCTGGGCTATCCGACAAGCGGATATAACAGAAAGAAAAGGTCCCGTTAGCGTGAATAGTAAATATTTGCGCGCTTTCTTAAATACGAGAACTACTGATAAGACAGAACAACTGCTTACAGAGCGGGCAGATTTGGCTATTGGTGATCTATGCTAAATCGGTACGGGAGAACATCCCTTCTCACATCCTCCAGCAGATTAAAGAGGAGGCATTTACTTTTATTTTTACCCCACTACCACCCAGCATAAATACAGGCGCTTGTGCGGACGTAGCTGCGATGCTAAGCGCCTCTATTTAGTGGTGTTAGCAGCGTGCTGTTGCTTGATGGGTAAGATTGTGGAAATTGATAAAGGCGTGTTAACCAGGGCCATAAATGCGTAGTTCCCATACCCCATCACCTACCGTCTTGGCGTCGCCCGTATTATCCGCTGCCAAACTGTTAAGGCTTGCTAGTACCTGCATCGCGGCTTGACGGTTTTTCGCTTTCGTTGCATCCAGCCAAGCTGGCTGTATTTTTGATCTTATGGAAGCGAGCATTTAATTAGGGTACGTAGTCTGGTTTTATTGAACCACAACAATACACACGCCCCAACTATAGGAAGTAGCCAACACCGCCAAAATGTATTGAACGGCCAAATAAGAATAGCAAAGCCAGCACAAAAAAAGCCCCTGACGAATCAGAGGCTTTTTTCATATTAGGTGGCGGAGGGACAGGGATTCGAACCCTGGGTAGGTTATTCACCTACGCCGGTTTTCAAGACCGGTGCATTCAACCGCTCTGCCATCCCTCCGGCTTACGGGTGCATATACTAACAGCTTTCCTTTTTAAGTCAACGCCTTTTAGTACAAACGTAAGCCAACGCGGGTAATTTTTCCGCCTTCCATATCGCTGACCACCCAATGAATGCCGTGCCAATCTACGTCATCCCCTAATACAGGGTGTCCACCTACTCGCAGCGCCATAAATTCAGCTAGGGTTATGTTCTGCTCGCCAGGGCTTAACGTTAAGCCATAGGCCTGGGCGACATCCTGCATCTGTGCGGTGCCATCCAGGGTAAAGGTACCGAAGAAGGCGCGCTCCTGCTTAAGCTTGGCATCGCCGTTAAACAGCCGGTTGAGGGCGTTTAAATCAGTAGAGCGGCCAATAACGCAGATTACGTCGCCAAGCTTCAGGCGCGTGCTTCCCTTGGGATGAAGCATGGTGTGATCGCGAAACAGTGCAGAAATCAGTGCCCCAGAGGGGAAGCGCAGTAAACGGATGGGCACATCGTCTAAATCTTGGTTCTCTACCCCATACACAAACAGCTCAAAATCGTTTTCCGGCAGTATACCCAGTGGGCCACGTCGGTTGGGCACGGTACCAACAGGCACCTCTACTTTTAGCCACCTGGCCATAAGCGTTAATGAGCCACCCTGAATCAGCAGCGACATCAATACCACGGCAAATGCCACGTTAAAGTAGAGCGAGGCGTTCTCGACCCCACCAATGACCGGGAAGATGGCCAGCACGATGGGGACTGCACCCCGCAAGCCTACCCAGGCAATAAAGAAGGTTTCTCGCCAGCGGAATTTGAAAAACGGCTTAATGGTAATTAATACCGCCAATGGGCGAGCGATAAAGATAAGTGCCAGCGCCACCAATCCAGCGGGCAGTGCGACATCCCATAGCTCACTAGGCGTTACCAATAAGCCCAGCACCAAGAACAGGCCTATCTGGCTGAGCCATGCTAAGCCATCGTGTACCGGTAGAATAAAGTTAAGGTGGCGACCGGGCTGATTACCAATCATCAAGCCTGCCAGGTAAATGGCCAAAAAGCCGCTGCCGCCCAGCACACTGGTCAAGCCGAACACACTGAACCCCAACGCCAGCGCTAGCATGGCATAAAGGCCGGGGGCGAGATCAAGCCAGCGCAGTAGCTTGGCGCTCAGCCAACCACCGCCAATACCAATAATTAAACCAATACCAAATTGCGAAGTGAAAAAAAGCAGTGTCTCAAATGGGCCTCCAATATCGCCCACCAGCAGTTCAACCAGCATCAAGGTCAGGAAAATCGCCATCGGGTCGTTGGTGCCAGATTCGATTTCCAGCGTTGCACTCACCCGCTCGTTAAGGTTAACGCCACGGCCACTCAGCATTGAAAAAACCGCTGCTGCATCGGTAGAGCCAACAATAGCGCCAACAAGCAAACCTTGAACCAGCGTCAGATCAAACACCCACATCGCGATTAAGCCGACGATGGCACTGGTAATAAAGACGCCAAACGTGGCTAAGGAGAGCGCGGGCTTAAAACCAACCCGGAAAGTTTTAAGGCGGGTACGCAAGCCACCATCTAACAAAATCATCGCTAACGCGAGGTGACCGATGGTAAAAGCCATCGTGTAGTCGTCGAAAACGAGGCCGAGTAAGCCCTCTTCGCCGGCCAGCATGCCAAGACCGAGGAAGATAAGCAGTACGGGGACGCCCATCATTGAAGATAAACGGCTCGCCAAGATGCTAAGCGCCATCAAGGCCCCGCCTATCAAAAAGAACATATAAATTGCGTCCATGACTCTCTTCCTCTACTTCAATACCGAGCTATTATTACATGTAACCATTGAATTTACTGTGCCTTCTCAGCGCATGCATGTGGTCAAAGGACTGGTCAGGAGCTTTCTAGGGCGGCTACACTTCGCCGTCACGACATTTGGAGTTACTGACTATGTTGCGCTGTCTATCACGCCATTGGCTGGTTGCTTTGCTCCCCGTCATTTTTACCCTATTATTTTTAAACTCAGTTAGTTACGCAAGTAATGATGATCAAGAAAACGGTCAAGAAGATGTCCAGGAAAGTACTACGCTGACACTGGATACGGAGGTGGTGGTGCCCCATGCTTTGTGGCTGCCTGCGGAAAGCATGGGCGAAGATGAAGCCCCTACTATGGCAATTACCCCGGCTCCCCCACTTGAACCACCGCCACTTAAAAACATTAGCCTGATGCTTGATTGGTACTTAAGCCCTCAGCATGCTGCATTGATAATAGCCAGAGAACGAGGCCTATATGCCGCGCAGGGACTTGAAGTTGATATCCAGTCCCCTGCTGACCCTTCCATTGCGATTAAGCTGCTAACCGCCGGAGACGTCGATTTGGCGCTAACTCGGCAACCTCTGCTGCATTTGCATGCCCATGAAGGTGCGCCTATTACTCGTATCGCTACCCTCATCGAGACCCCATTGACGGCGGTCATCGTCATGGGTGCAGAACCTCTGGAGGTGGAGAAAAATTTAGCAGGCTTGCATTACGGCTATACCACGCGGGAAGGCCTTAATCTGAGCATTCCACGCTTAGTACCACGCTCTGTGCAGCAAACGGATGATTACTCTGCTCCTGAAAATCTACACTTCGACCCTGCTAGAGCGCTAAGAGAAGGGCAAGCCGACGCTGTCGCAGATGGTTTTTTTCACTTTCTTCCCCCACAGCTAGCGACTGAAGGCATTACCACACATCTGGTTCGCTTCGATGCATTGGATATTCCCCGTTACGATGGTCTCGTAGTTTTGGCCAATAGCGACTCGCTCGTGCGGCGCGCCGATACATGGTCAAGGTTTGTACTCGCCGTTGAAGAAGCCAGCCACTGGATTATTGAAAACCCCACGGCTGCCTGGGAACTGTTAATAGCCGCTCACCCGGTGCTCGATAACGATATCAATACAGCTGCCTGGGATGACATCTTACGGCGCATGGCATTGAGCCCTGCTGCTCTTGATAGCAAGCGCTACAACGCATTAGAGACTTACTTACTGCAAAGGGGGCAGATCGATGCCACATTCCCCCTTTCACGGTTAGCGGTTGACCCGCATACGTTATAGCTCTCAAACGTTTAATCGTCAGCTGTAACGGTTAGCCAGACCGACCAGCAAAAACGGTTAGCAAAAACGATTAGCAAAAATGCTGGAGCAGTATGAGCGACACCACTCTGATTTTTGTCGATGTGGAGACGACAGGCACCCGTGCAACCCGCGACCGCATTACTGAAATTGCTGCCATTAAAGTAATCAATGGCGAGGTGATTGATCGCTGGTCGAGCTTGATTTACCCCGAATGCAAGGTGCCCGCTCAAATCAGCCAACTGACGGGCATCCGCGATGATATGTTGAGCGCTGCTCCGCGTTTCGCCCATATTGCTCAATCACTGCGGGAGTGGCTAGGTGATGGACAATTGGTGGCGCATAACGCTCGCTTTGACTACAGCTTTTTACGCAACGAATTTAAGCGCGTAGGGCAAGATTATCGTGCTCAGTTAATATGCACATTACGCATGTCACGGCGATTATCGCCTCAAGAGCGGCAGCATAACCTGAAAGCCCTGCTCAGCCGGTATGGCATCACGCCGGTTCGCCATCACCGGGCGGGGGACGATGTCTCAGCGCTGTGGTCGCTCTGGCAGGCTTGGCAGGCCGAACACAGCGCTGAGACATGGCTCACCCTGCTGGAGGAAGAGCGCCGCCACCGCACCTTGCCGGCACACCTGGATAGCGCCCAGCTAGAAGCGTTACCCTCCACCCCGGGGGTTTACTTACTCTACGGCCACAATCGCCTACCGCTTTACGTTGGCAAGAGTATAAATCTACGCAGCCGCGTATTAGGCCACTTTCAGCGCGATCACCAGGATGATAAAGAGATGCGCCTTGCCCAGCAGGTGCAGCATATCGAATGGGAAGAGACCGCCGGTGATTTAGGTGCTCAACTTCGCGAAGCCCAACTGGTCAAAACATTAATGCCGATAATGAACCGACAATTGCGACGGCAAAGCAAACTGACGACCTGGCACTGGCCTGAAGGCGCCCACGAACCTGAGCTACTTAGCGGCAACGCTCTTAGCCAGCCGCATCAAGGCATGCTGTTTGGCTTATTTCGCAATGCAAGAGAGGCCAAAGGCGCGCTGCGCAGCATTGCAGAAGAGCAGCAGCTTTGCCCGCAGGTACTGGGGCTTGAAAAAGGTAAAGGCCGCTGCTTCGCTAACCAATTGGGCAAGTGCCGTGGTGCCTGCAATGGGCAAGAGCCCCTAGCTGAACACACACAGCGCTGCCAAGCGGCCTTACAGCAGTTGCAGGTTAACGTTTGGCCTTGGCCGGGTAGTATTGCGATTGAAGAGCGCCCGGCAGGTAATGCGAAGCCTGCTTGGCACGTTATTCATCAATGGTGTTATTTGGGCAGTGCAACAAGCTTGGCACAGGCAAAGCAGCTGGTGGATACGCCCTCAATTTTTGATGTTGATAGCTACCGAATTTTGAACCGCTTCCTGCGCCACCCCGAACAACATGGATTAACCGTCACACCGCTTGGATAAAGGCATCAACCGCCTGCTGGAAGGCTTCTGGCTGGTCGGCATGCAACCAATGCCCGGCATTTTTCAACGTGACCACACGGGCACTAGGCAACACTTCACGCAAACCGGGTAGCATGTCATCAGCCACATAGTGGGAATCGCTGCCGCGCAGCACTAGCGTGGGGCCTTCATAAGGCTGCTCACCATCCGGCAAGCCAATAATATCGCTGTAGCCGCACTTGATATAATCCAAGCCTACCCGCAGCGCCATCACATTTTCATCGTTACGCACTAGGTTGGTGGCTAAGAACAGACGCGTAGGCCGGGAATCGACATGCTCGCCCAGCAGCTCATCAGCTTCGCGGCGCGTTTTCGGCTGCCCGTCGCGCACGCTCTCTAATGCGGCAAACACATCATCGTGTCCATGCTCATAAGCCACCGGGGCGATATCCGCGACAATCAGCGAAGCGACCCGCTCCGGGGCAATGCGCGCCAAACTGATCGCTACTTTGCCGCCCATTGAGTGGCCAAGCACATGGGCATGCTTAATCGACAGCTTATCGAGCAGCGCCATGACGTCCTCCGCCATGGTGGCATAGGCCATACCTTCTGCGTGGGGAGAACGGCCATGATTACGCAGATCCACGGCAACCACTCGGCGGCTGCGCTGCCACACTTTCAAATGTGAGCGCCAATTATCAGCGCTGCCTAGCAAGCCATGAATCACTACCAGCGGCATTGCATCCACCGCCCCCTCATCAGCGGGCAAATCGATACAGTAAAGATCAACGGTGGCAATGTCAGTCATGCGAGCTCCTAAGCGTTTGTGGCTAATAAGCGATGATTAAGCGTTACGCTGTGCGTGGTTCGCCATCTTCCTGCCCTGTCCATAACACTAAGCGGCGCGTTAGCCACGCGAGCAACAGACCATAAAGCGGCAAAAAGAAGAGTAGGCTAATAGCCAATTTAATCACATAGTCGACGGCCGCAATTTCTACCCAGTTGGCAGCCATAAAGGCGTCTGGGCTGTTATAGAACGCGGCGGAGAAGAACGCAAAGGTATCCGCAAGGTTGCCAATCACTGTTGAACATACCGGTGCTACCCACCAGGCCCACTGACGTAAGCGGTCAAATACCTGCACATCCAGCAACTGACCGATCACATAGGCTAAGAAGCTAGCCAGTGCGATACGGGCAACAAACAGGTTCCATTCAGACAATGCCTCAATCCCGGCAAAGCTGCCGCGGGGAAACACTACCGACACCACATACGAGACCACTAACGCGGGGAACATAACGCGAAGAATAATCGTACGCGCGGGCCCCTTCCCAAATAGACGTACCGTCAGGTCAGTGGCTAAGAAAATAAACGGAAAGCTGAACGCACCCCAGGTGGTATGAAAACCAAACAGGGTAAAGGGCAACTGAACAAGATAATTACTAGCGGCAATAATGCCGATATGGAAAATCACCATCACCAATAGGCAACGACGGTGTTGAGCATCACTCAATGCGAACATGCAGGCAGGCCTTTTTTTAATGATAAGAGGGGTTAGGGAACCCTCGTGATAGTCGGCACACTGCATATAGCAAAGGGCGCCGCTCGGGGGCAGCATTATACGGTTTCTGCAGGGTATTAAAAGTCACAGCATAAAATGCCGCCCTTAAGGCTGGGCGGCTTGAGTCAATCAAGAGGCGTGGCTTTATCTGCCGCCCCTACCGAGCCCTCGCGCATGGCAGTATGAACATCTGCCAAACTGGTCGGGTCATCGATGGTTGAGGGAATGCCGTACTCTTTGCCATCGGCAATTGTCCTCAACAGCTTGCGCAATATTTTCCCCGAGCGGGTTTTGGGAAGGCGATCCACCACTAATACCTGTTTGAAACAGGCAATCGGCCCAATATGTTCACGTACCCTGGCAATTAACTCTGCTTCCAGCGCCACCTCATCGCCATCAAATCCATCTTTAGGGATAACTAAACCGATGGGGATTTGGCCTTTCAGGTCATCATGAATACCTATCACCGCACACTCAGCCACTGCTGGGTGCGCGCCGACGACCTCCTCCATTTCTCCGGTTGAGAGTCGGTGACCTGCTACGTTAATGACATCATCGGTGCGCCCCATAATAAACAGATAACCTTGCTCATCAAAATAGCCTCCGTCGCCAGTTAAATAGTAGCCTGGGAACGTGGCCATGTAGGCTGAATGGAAACGCTGAGGGTCGCGCCATATGCCAGTTAAACAGCCAGGCGGCATCGGCTGTTTGATCACCACGCTGCCCTGTTCCATCGGCTTCGCCAGCCCACCTTCACGATTGAGCACCTGCACGTTGAAGCCAGGTACGGGGTAGGTCGCTGAGCCTGCTTTGGTTGGCATTGGTTCAATGCCGGGTAAGTTGGCCGCAATGGGCCAGCCGGTTTCGGTTTGCCACCAGTGATCAATCACCGGCACGTCCAACAGATCATCCAGCCAGTGGAAGGTAGGCGGGTCGAGCCGCTCCCCGGCCACATAAAGATGCTTAAGGCTGCTGATGTCGTAATTTTGAAGCAGTTTGGCGTCGGGATCTTCTTTTTTAATTGCCCGAAATGCAGTGGGTGCAGTGAAAAAACTGGTCACCTTATACTCTTCAATCAAGCGCCAAAAGCTGCCCGCATCGGGGGTTTTAACAGGCTTACCTTCGTAAACGACGGTGGTGCAGCCATGCAACAAAGGGGCATAAACAATATAGGAGTGCCCTACTACCCAGCCCACATCTGAAGCAGTAAAGAATACATCCCCCGGCTCCACCGCATAAATCGCCTGCATGGAGTAAGCCAGCGCTACGGCATAACCGCCAGTATCGCGCATCACCCCTTTGGGTTTCCCTGTCGTGCCTGAAGTATAGAGGATATAGAGCGGGTCGGTACCCTTCACCGGCACGCACTCAGCAAATGGCGCCTTGGCTACCAACGTTTCCCAGTTGTGGTCACCTTCCGCTAACTCAACACGCAGTGCTTCACGCTGATACACCACACAGGCATCGGGTTTGTGAGCGCTTAAACTGATCGCCTGGTCGACCATTGGCTTATACGGCAACACCTTTCCCAGCTCGATACCACACGAAGCGGCCACCACGACTTTAGGCTCGGCGTCTTCGATACGTGCCGCCAGCTCATGAGGCGCGAAGCCTCCAAACACCACTGAATGAATAGCACCTAGGCGGGCGCAAGCATACATAGCGATCAGCGCTTCGGGGATCATCGGCATATAGATAACGACACGATCGCCCTTCTCGACGCCTAGCTGCGCCAATGCGCCAGCAAAGTAGGCCACTCGGTCGCGCATTTGACGATAAGTGATTGTTTGCTTAGCTTGCGCCGCAGGAGAATCCCAGAAAATAGCCGCCTGCTCGCCCCGGCCGTTTTCGACGTGATAATCCAGTGCCGCGTAGCAAAGGTTCATCTCACCATCGCTAAACCAGCGCGCATGCTTGTGTGAAGAGCGGTGTGAAGAGCTGTGTGAAGAGCTGTGTGAAGTGACCTGCTCATCGTAGCTGAGTATGGTTGTAGGTGGCGTGTACCAGGGAATGCGCTTGGCCTGTTCTGCCCAGAACACCTCTGGTTGCTCAATCGACTGCTGGAAGGTCTGTTGGTAGCGGCTCATGATCTGTCCATCGTTATTTTTGGTATGAAACCTAGACTTAAAAACCATTGTCGACACTGTATTAAGTTAACGGCTAAATCACCTTCATACTATGGGATAAGTGCGCCAAAAGACGTACGCAAATGCCTGAAATTGTCGACAAGAACCTCTCTATCTACCATTGATTAATCGTTAAACGAAGCCTTGGACAAAACTCGCTAAATTACTGATCATTAAACAACTTGATCCTCGCAACGCGACGATGCCTCGACCACATATAACAATGCTTATAAAAACGCTGCTGTAAACAGTGTAGGCAAGGAGATCATTATGTCTGCTTCTACAAGCGCCGCTGCCCGTTTGCTTGAACATAACTGTCGCGCTATTGAGGAGGGAACGAACCTGCTCAAAGCATTGGCAAACGAAAAGCGTCTGCAAATACTTTGCTTGCTAGCTGAGAAAGAGCTATCAGTAACGCAAATTAATCAACAGCTTGCGTTAAGTCAGTCGGCACTTTCTCAACATCTGGCCATCTTGAGGCGTGATGAGCTAGTCAATACTCGGCGGGAGTCACAAACTATCTACTACTCCTTGAGTAGTGAGAGCGCCAAGGCGGTGATTGATACCTTGGCGCATCACTATGCCGCATAACGCTTGATGAGATGAGACTTAGTGGCGCTGCCAACCGGCGGCGTCGATAAGGCCAAGCGTTTTTAGCGCGGCTTTTTCGACCCCTGCTGACACTGCTAACCCCAATTTACGTCCCACTGTTTTGGGTGGCTCAAGCTTGACGGTGTACACCTGCGCCTGCGCCATGCGCTCAACAAGATAGGCTTCGCTAGTGCCGATGCTATCGATGAGCAGCTGGGGCAATGCCTCACTGCCGTACCAAATTTCTCCCGTCGCGAGAGTATCTATATCCATTGCAGGGCGCCGTTCGGCAACGTAGCTTTTAAACAGCCGGTGGGTGTTCTCTAGATCCTCTAAGAACTTGGCCTTCCCTTCTTCAGTATTTTCCCCCAACACGGTCAAGGTACGCTTGTACTTACCCGCAGTCAGTAGCTCTACATCAATGTCATGCCGTTTAAGCAAACGATGGATGTTGGGCACCTGTGCCACCACACCGATTGAACCAATCACTGCAAAAGGCGCGGCTTTAATATGCTGCGCGGTACAGGCCATAAGATAGCCACCGCTCGCCGCTACTTTATCGATACAGACGGTGGTGGCGAGCCCAGCTTCACGCAGGCGATCCAACTGCGCGGCTGCCAGCCCATAGGCATGTACCAGCCCGCCTGCTGACTCAAGGCGAACCACTACCTCGTCATCTTTTTTGGCAACATCGATAATCGCCGACACTTCTTGGGCAAAGCGCTCGGTTTGCGATGCTTTTAAATCACCATGAAAATCAAGCACCCATACACGCGCCTCTTGCACGGCATCATGCTCGTTCTTATGCGCTTTTTGGTGTTTTTTATCTTCCTTACGAAAGGCTTTCATAAGCTTTTTTCGCGCCGCCGGTAGCGTCGCAACCAGCCGCAACCGACGGCCGCGGCGGCGACGCTGATCGTTAAGCGGCTCGATATAAAGTTTTAAATCGCTCTCTTTGTCTTGTTTCGCGCGCGCGAACAGGAGTAACCCAATCCCCAACAGCGCCATTACGATAGTTGTTTGCACAGCAAACATAGCTACCTCTGCTACCCATTCACTCATTGACGTTCTCCATTAGAGTATTGAATCCTATCGCTGCGGTGGATGACATTTGCTTTTCTAATTTGACAGCACTGAAAGAGCGCCATCACCACGCTTGATTGAAACGCTTGTATGAAATAACCTCATTTCCTTATTTAGTTGTTTCCTCAGGCTGCTATCGCTAGCCTTAATCTAATTTACTTACTTAATTGAGAGATTTGTGATGTCTAATAATACCCTTGAGAAACTGCAAGCGCGTTTCAACCCTGAAGCAGCCGAGGGCATGAACGAAGTTTTCCAGTTCCATTTTTCAGACGCCGGTAGCCACTACTTGCATATCCAAGATGGCGCACTGGATGTACAAGAGGGTGAGCACGACGATCCCTCTGTCAGCCTAAGTCTAAGCACTGAAACATTAAAAGGGATTATGAATGGAGACATCAATGGCATGACGGCGTTCATGACCGGCAAGCTAAAAGCAACTGGCAATGTCATGTTGGCCACTAAACTGACCAGCCTGTTCCCCAGCGAATAAGGTTCACGCAAGGCCTGTGGCGCCTATCAGCGCCAGCGTGCCAAATGCGTTTCAATAAGCTCGCGCGAGATTGAGTATGGCGGTGGCAGAGACGGTAGCTGACGTGGCGAAAACCAGGCAGCATCGCTGATTTCTACACCGTCAATTCGTATTCGCCGTGTCGTCGCTTCAGCGAAGTAGCCAAACATCAGTGAGTGCGGGAATGGCCACGCCTGGCTTTGGTAGTAGCGCAACTGGTCAATATGCACGCCCACCTCTTCGAACACCTCACGGTGCACCGCTTCTTCTGCCGACTCCCCTGGCTCAATAAACCCCGCCAAGGTAGAGTAGCGCCCCGGCGGAAAGCGGGGACTGCGGGCAAGCAACATTGCTTCACCACTGGTTACTAAGGTAATAATGCAGGGTGATATGCGCGGGTAGTTACGGTGTCCGCAACCATCGCAATGCATGGCAAACTCTGCCGTAAGCTTAGTGGCCGGCGCACCACAGCGGCTGCAAAAGCGGTGATTTTCTAACCACGCCCCTACTTGCAGTGCTGTGGAGAGTAGGCTAAACCACGCGGTAGAAAGCTCACTCATCCATTGCCGACCATCGATCCAGCCACTTTCCGCCTGGGACTCAACGAGCAGTGCGACTGGCTCATCATGCCAATAACACAGCGGCTGCATCTGCGCTGTCCAGGGTTGATACGGCTGTAACGGGGTTAGCTCCTCGCTACCGATTAGAGGTGCAGGTGCCAGCATACTGCGCGACAGGCGAATAACTCGCCCAGCTTGCTCATGATGGGGAATCTCTCGCCTAAGCATCGCTGGCCGCACCCTCAAACCAATGAAGCTTGTGCGCTTCACACTTAGCGTTATGTGCTGCTTGCTCTTCCGCGGTAGGTCGCACCACACGGAGCTGACCAGGCGTTAATACCATGCGCTGAATCGACATCCCCTCGTTAGACGTATCTGCCTGCTCCTGTTCCGCTGCGGAAGCCGCGTCTAACGTCAACGCGGTTTGCCCACCGGTCATCGCCAGGTAGACCTCAGCGAGGATTTCAGAGTCTAACAGGGCCCCGTGCAGTACCCGGTGACCGTTATCGATATCATAGCGCTTACATAAGGCGTCAAGGCTGTTGCGCTGGCCGGGGTGCATTTTCCGGGCCATGGTTAGCGTATCTAATATGCCGCAATATTGGCTTACCGGACCCAACACAGGGCTTTTACGCTGCTGATTCAGCATGCCCAGCTCGTGATCAATAAAGCCCACATCGAAGGGGGCGTTATGAATCACTAGCTCAGCACCTTCAATAAATGCCCAAAACTCATCGGCTATTTTGGCAAATACTGGCTCATTGGCGACTCTGTCATCATCAATACCGTGGACGGCAACAACTTCGGCATCAATATGGCGTTCGGGATTAATGTACTGATGATAGGTACGCCCAGTGAAGCGACGATTAACCATCTCAATGGCACCGATTTCAACCAGACGATGGCCATCTTTTGGGTCGATACCCGTGGTTTCAGTATCTAGAATTACTGTACGGTAACCTGTAAAACGTCTACTCATAGCAACCCAAACCTTCCACAACTTACTGTTTTAGAGCACATAAACACCTCTAAGCTTCGCACTTACTATACAAAAAAGTGTAACCTAAATTATTCTTCCTATTACACTAGACTAGAATGTAAACATGAGCCTCTCAATAAAACATTTCATCGCCGCCGATGGCGAGCGTTTCTCCCAGCTCTACGATACTGAGAATGGTGGATTCCCATTGTACTACCCAACAAGCTATATCGCTCGGTCTGTGAGGCCCAGCTGTACCCATGAGACTCAAAAAGTTCACCTTGAGGCGATCAAGCGCGTGTGCGAGTGGATTGCTCACCAGCAAATTGATCTGGTGGCGCGCTTCCAGTTTCGAGAGTTCCTGCGCCAGTTCGAGATTGACGGATTGGTAAGGCACCTTACGGCCAGCCGCAGAGGCGGCAAGGGCGATGTCATCAGCCGCAACAAGGCCAACACGTACATTGCTTACGCGGCCAATTACTTACGCTGGCTGGCGATCGAGGTAATCACCGAGATAAACGCTGATATCAAAGCCGCGATCGATGGCCAACACGAAGCTCTTTTGTCATCAGTTGCACGCAAAAGCGGCTCCTCGTCAGCCAATAAACAACGCATCCTTGCCATGCGGTTACTGGATGAGACAACGCAAGCACTGCTTGAACTGTTTGAAGACCCGCTCCTAGGGGTACAAAAAAATGGTGACAAGGGTCCTCGCATGAGGAACGTCATCATGTTGCGAATCCTCTATGAGACAGGTATGCGCCGTGGCGAACTTTTAAGTCTAAAGTTCGACCATTTTGTGGAAGCTATCAGTGGGGAGAGCGCCCAATTGCGGATCGAGCGCAACCACCACGATCAGTTTGACTCGCGGGTGCATCAACCAGTTGCGAAGACCCTTGGCCGTATTGTGAATGTATCCGCGGAGACCGAAAAGCAACTTATTGCTTACCTGGATTGTTGGCGACCTAATTCGAGTAATGACTTTCTATTTGTGAACCACCGCGCGGGGCGTTCGCAAGGCAAGCCAGTCAGTGAAACCGGGTTCAACTCAGCGCTGGACAAGCTGAAGGAGATGTTTCCCGCGCTAGAGCCGATCCACCCTCACCTGCTACGCCATGACTGGAACTACAGATTCTCGCAGAAGGCGGACAAAGAGGGATTAGATTTTGAGGCCGAACGCACTCTGCGAGAAATACTGATGGGTTGGAAGCCTAGCTCGGGCATGTCTTTGCTCTACAACCAACGACACATCCAAAAGAAAGCCAATGAAATCGGAAGAGAAATCGC
Organism: Halomonas sp.; assembly: GCF_011050415.1. GTDB lineage: Bacteria > Pseudomonadota > Gammaproteobacteria > Pseudomonadales > Halomonadaceae > Vreelandella. The sequence continues at coordinate 41,642 of NZ_DRFS01000009.1, read as the reverse complement.
GTCAGACACCATAAACGGGGTAATAAATGGCAAAGAATCCAGTACCGTCCGTAAATCCTAATGCTGATACAGAGCTCCGGCGAACACAGCGTCCTGTACAACAACATTTTGATTATATTTGGGAGAAAGATATATTTCGTCTTATCGGGCGCACAAGTGCGAATATGACGGAGGCTCTCTCTAAGCTTGATCCCTCTCTAAAAGAATCTTTCAAGCAGGCTATAATTGCCTTTTCGATGAAGGGTGATTACGCGCCGATGTTGGTCATTGACCTCTGTTTTGCGATTGGTGCATCTATGAAGCGTTTTAAGGTGAGCACCTTCGACACTACTTGGGTTTCGCAAGCAACAAAAATTCCGACATTCATAAACAAAATAGGCGCCATTAGGAACTTCTTTCTCTTGTGGAAAGCACGTGACTCTCTTGCGATTAGCGATGCAGACCTACAATTCCTCTTAAAAATCAATACTAGCAGGGGCCCAAGCAGCAATATATTGTCAGACGACCCCGAGAAAAGCTGGCTGAGTAACGAAGAGTACGAAGCATTGCTAGCCAGCATTTGGCGCAATTACGAGGATGACCTATTCTCAACAAGCCGCACTCTAATCGCACTGTTATCAATGCAGTACGCACGACGGCCAACTCAATTATCTCAGCTAAAGATAAAAGACGTCAGGATCGCTCTCCCCGGCGACACCTCCGGCTTAAGCGGGCCTATGATAGGCTTTCCAGGCGCCAAAGATTCGAACGCTGAAACTGGGTATCGCGATAGCAAATTCGAACACCACCCTCTGCCAAACCATCTTTGGAGCCTGTTCGAGATTCAGCGCAAAGATGTACGAGCACTAGCAAAGTCCCAACTTGGTGCTCACTTGACAGATACAGAAATTAAGGAACTACCGCTTTTTACAACAGCCGATCGTCTAAAAAAAGCGGCATCAGAATTAGCTGAACACTACGGTTTAGATTGGCGCTGTAACCTCCATCACCAGCTATTCCACATGCAATCACATAGCATTTCTAGAATATTGACTTGGAAGCCTAGTGGACGCCGAGATATCGAGGCACCCCTTAGCCACCGCACGGGTCGGCCACTCGTAGTTAGTGCCACACGGCTCCGACACACACGCGCTCGCCAACTTGCTCGAAAAGGCGTGCCTCTGCATGTCCTATCCTATTGGCTTGGTCACGCCAGCGAGAAAAGCCTTAAGTCTTACTATAACGATCCAGCCGAGGATGCTCGTAAACTAGACGAAGCGATGTCGCCAGTGCTGATGCCTCTGGCGATGGCCTTCGCTGGGAATTTGATCGACAGCGAAGAACAAGCTTCCCGTTATGATGATCCAACAAGTCGCCTGGAGCATGCCAGTAGTGCCATGTTAAAAAACGTCGGTAATTGCGGTAAACACAGTTTTTGTGCGGCCACCTCTGTACCAATCCCTTGCTACCGCTGCCGCCATTTTGAGCCGCTAGTGACGGCTCAACACCAGGAAGTACTTGAGGCACTAACGAACAGACAGGAAGAAGAAAACCAGGCGCTAAGCATCGGCGGAGCCAGAAACCTGCTTGTGCCAATCAATCTTTCGGCCGACATCATCGCTGTGCAGAACTGCATCGACCGCTGCAATGCCCGAAAGTTAGAACTGGGGATTACATGATGGCCCAAGTTATCCAATTCACTCCGAAGAAAGAACTTACAGCGCAGAAAAACCTTCAAAACCTGATCACATTGTCTCGTGACCACTTGGTTCTTTGGGCGGACAATCCCGGCTTTAACTGGGAAAACAACTATTGGCCTGTACTAAACAGGACTATTAGGTTCACCAATTATGAGCACCGGGACTTACATCCTAGCAAGACGCCCGAGGCGCACCAACTGATGCATCCGGTGTTTATCGAATTCGCCAAATCCTATCTACGTTATCGTCACACGGTTAAGCCGCATACGGGCATAGGGAGGGATATGCATGTATTGCGCTTCTTAGAATTAGTACTTAGGCAAGATATGGGGGTGCCCGATATCACTAAGGTCAACCAAGGCCATTTCGACCAAGTGATGGCAATGCTCCGACCGTTAAGTCAGCGACAGCACATTGCTAGTATGTTAGTGGGTACATTAAAAACGCTCGCGGACTTTTTCATCGTCACCAGCAGCGCACACTACTGGAGGCACCCCTATGTCGGTGCTGCCTCATACGATTTTACCAATGGCGCATACGCAGATGCCGAAACTAAATCGGCCAAGCTTCCCGACCAGGACGCCCTTCTTGCAATCGCTGAGGTTTTTGGTCGTGGTCACACGCAAAATCTTAAAGACGTTGATACGATGATCACCAGTATTACCTGTCTTTTGCTAAGCACACCGATGCGAATAAGCGAGGTCCTCAGGCTGCGGGTCGATTGCCTACGCGTTGGGACTGATATAAACGGAAAAACCCAGCACTACATTAACTATTGGACTCCAAAGATTAAGGAATTTGTACCCAAGGCGGTTCCTGGCACCATGGCCCCTCACGCTACGGCAGCTATTGAACGGTTAAAGCACATAACGGAAGAAGGCCGCCAACTGGCCCGCTACATGGAAGGCAATCCAATCAATTTCTATCGTCATAGGAACTGCCCTGACATTCCCGATGATCAAGAGCTGACACCCAAACAGCTGCTAGAGGCGCTGGGATTCAAGACCCGGAGTTCTGGCGAGACTTTCATCCATAGCCACACCGGCGGGCATTCACTCACGGGCTTTACACTTAACTCCCTATGGCAACTCGTACTTGCTGAGCATCGGAAGAATAACCCTCATTTTCCCTACCAGGAACCAGTCGACATCAAGAGAAATAAACCACTCAAAATGTCGGAATCATTAATGTGCTTTCTCCGCTTCCAGTTTGGGGTTCGTAGCAACACAAGCCCCATTCTTCTGTCCCCTTTCAACAATAGTTATTTCAGTATGCGCCTGGAGGCACCCACTAGTGATAAAAAAAAGGGCTTGTGCTTTTTTACTCGACATGGTTTTGAAGCAACGAAGCTCAAATCACACAGCCTACGCCATATGCTTAACCGCCTTGCTCGACGCAGCGGTATATCTATCGACACAATCACCACTTGGAGCAGTCGCGCCTCCCCCCATCAATCGCTCACCTACATAAACGACGACCCGCATGAAGCAGCGAGTAAGGGAGCCGTGCTGTTGGAAATGCAACAAGCACAGACGCACAAGGCTCCGATCACTGACGAAGAAGCGGAAATTAAGAGCCAGGGACCATTCCATAGAAGTCGCTTCGGGCTATGCCGCCGATCCTGGCGCGCTGGGCCGTGCAACCGCTTCGCCGACTGCCTCAATTGCTCGGAGCTGCTAATTTGCAAAGGCGATAACCTTGCAGTAAGTGCAGTGGCCAAAGACCGTGAACATTTGGTTCGTACGTTCAATGCAGCCAAGGCGGCTGTCGACAAAGGTGAGCGTGCCGCCTCTCGTTGGATACAGGTGGCTGAGCCGCAGATTGAACGCCTGGGCCAGCTTTTGAGCATACTTAACGACGAGAGCATCCCGGATGGGAGCCCAATCGAACTCTCAGATAGCACAAATTTCAGCCATGAGCAGGTAACTGTCGAAGATAAGGCCGCATCAATAGGTGTCAAATTACTAGACAGGAAAGATCTAGGAATCGAGTACGGCAATGAGCTGCTAGCCTGCTTGGATCTACTGAGGAATCCTGAGAGTGCCTAAGACGATTACCGACTCACAGCTCAACAAGATGGCAAAAATGATTCGTGATTGGCCAGAGAAAGAGGTATTTAACTGGAACAATATCTGCACCGCATCAAGAAGCATTCTGGGCTATACCCCGACCCGCCAAGCGCTCTCCAGAAAGCTAATGCTGAAGAACGCTTATCAGATCAAGAAGAAGCACCGTAAAAATGCACTAGATAAGGTCGAGGGCGTTCCAAGACCACAAAGCATGCTCGACGCGATTGACAAAATTGCACGGCTTCAGCAAGAAAATGACGCACTCAGGGCTGAAGTAGCCCAGATGGCTGAAATTGCTCAGCGATTCATCTACAACGCCAGCATTGCCGGTCTCTCTCAGCAAAAACTAATGTCACCACTACCCAAGGCCCGCCGTGATTAGGTAAAAGGAGTATAAGATGGCTAATGGGTAACAACTCGCTGCTGCAAATATGAAACTTTTTGGCTCGTGGTCGGAAGAGCGTGAAGTTGCCGGCTACTGGGTCGAGTAAATCCGGCAGGGCCAGCTTAACCGAGAGGGAGTCGACGCCGAGTGCGGCTTTGCCAAATTAGTGCTAAGACAGATATACGGCATTCAGGGAGGCTCTGGAGGGGCGCCTGAAAGTACTAGGCACCCTGCCTCCACCACACGACTGCACGTTTCGCTGCCTGAATTTTTGGAGACATCACAGCACATGGTTCAAAGGTTTATCTGATATTGAGTGCGGCGCCATTATGTTTGAGCTTTAGGCTCAGGCACTATCTGATAGTAGTTCTTGCCATATAAATTCATTCGATTTTTATGTCAAAGGTTTAGCCAGCGATTCGTGCAGTCGCCTGATGCTTTGTCGTAAGCTACTGGCTAACCATATTAAGAAAATTGAAAACAAACCGAAGCAACACCTTGGTTGATGGAAGCGCAGAAAAGTGGCTATAGACTTCGGCTGACCAGTTATGGGCCGAAACTTGCTTAAAGCCCACTAAATTCTCATCCTCCGTTCTGGGGCCAGATTTTCCTAAAGGACGCCGATAAAAAGTAAGCTGCTACTGAAACCAAACTCGGGCTGGAGTTTGACGCTAAGTTAGCAAATATAACTATCTCGCCGAAGGGGGAATTTTTCTTCCCGATATGGCTCCTTTTCCTACCTGCAATCGCTCACCGTGGGCGCCACTATCGGCAAGGCCATCAACGATGCCATGAAGTACATCGAGGAGGAGAACTCAGACCGCAGGGGCGCTCTTCCACGCAACTACACTCAACAGGAGAACTGGATGCTGATTTAGGCTGCTAATGAAACTCGGCCCTGTGGATCTGTCAGGAGCCACCTTCGGTAAGGTCTATAAATACTTCCTTGCCAACTTTGCGCACTAGCCAGGCCAGAAAGGCGGTGTGTTCTAACGATCCGAGTCTATTGTCAAACTCTCGCAGAGGTCATCGAGCGCGATCACGTGCGCATCTTCGACCCGGCCTGGCCGGGCGACATGTTCATACACTTGGCGAACCTACGGTGGTTGGGCAACATTTGATACTTGGATGTAACCGGCCTGGTGCCGTCCGATCGGGGAAAATGCTCGACATTGAGAGTATTAAGCTGTCTGCTCGTGAGCAGCCATTTAGGCAACTGGGTTGAAAATCAACGTAAACTGACATGGCTCATGAATGCCATAAAATATATTGATATATTTGAAATGCTTTCATAGCTCAATTCTAAATATCAATTATTATCATAAAAAACAAATAGTTATTTTTTTATTTGAATTGAGCAACAAAATAGTAAAATCTCATAATTTGCTCGACAGGATTAGTAAAGTCTGTATTGATATTTTTTTTGCAAAAGCATAGAATTCATGACTTGAGAGAAAAAATCTCTAAAAATTAACCATAGGAAATAAATCCATGCTCAAACGCTTTAGCGTTGCGAATTTTTCGTCGTTCAACGAAGAGCAGACTCTTGATCTAACTGCGGGCAGTACCAGAGTTTTAAGTGATCATGTTATCGATTTCGGTTCTACACGACTACTTAAGACAGGAGTGATATATGGTGCCAATGCCTCAGGGAAATCAAATTTAATCAAAGCAATTGATTTTGCACGTCAGATTATTGTTGTAGGGATGGATAAAACTGATACATATAAAAAACATTTTCGTTTAAAGAAAAATAATGCAAACATACCAACAAAATTTGAATTTGAGGTTCAAGTTGATAGTAAGTTTTATTCTTATAGCTTTAGCTGTATTTTAGCATTAGGCAAAATTACTGAAGAATGGCTATATGAAATTGGTATAAACGCTCCAAGAAAAATATTCGAAAGAAACGAAGCTAGCATACTGTTAGGAAAATCTTTATCCTCAAATAATACAAAAAAACGTTTTGAAGTCTATGTCGATGACATGAAAAATCAAAGCTCGCAACTGTTTATTTCTGAGATAGCCGAGAAAGATTTACAAATTGAAGAAGTAGATGAAATAAACAAGATTTTTAGCTGGTTTTCAAACAAGCTAGATATAATTTATCCCGATGATAAGTATTATGGTTTTAGAGGGGTTACAAAAGATGTAACTAAAGAGCTAACCAAGTACCTAAGTAAGTTTGACACAGGTGTCGTGGAAATTGATACTGTTGAAGAAGACTTTGATGAAGCCTTAAAAAATTATCCAGATGCTTTAAAGTCTCAAATAATAAAGCAATTTAGCAATGGCAATGCTAAAGAGGCAATAATGCATGGAACCGGTTCAGATAGTGAATTAATTACTTTATACAAGAATAATGATAATGAAATAAAAGTAAGAAAGCTTGTTTTCATACATGGTAAAAAAGAGAAGGATGTTTTTGAGATAAAGGACGAGTCAGACGGAACACGGAGGTTGTTAGATTTTATTCCTCTTATTAGTAAATTTTCTGAGGGTCATACCGTTTTAGTTGACGAGTTTGACAGAAGCTTGCACCCGAAGCTTACTAGAGAGTTCTTTAACTTGTTTCTAGACATGGAGAACTGCAAATCTCAACTCATTGTTTCAACTCATGAATCTACTTTAATGGATCTTGAATTATTAAGAAGAGATGAAATTTGGTTTGTTGATAAGTCAGCTGATGACAGCTCTAAATTATTTTCCTTAAACTCATTTAAAGAACGTTACGATAAAAAAATTGAAAAAGCTTATTTGTTAGGCAGGTACGGTGCTGTACCTATTTTTAAAAGTTTTCAGAATATTTCATGGGAAGAATAAATGCCTTTTCAAGATAGAAATTTTTCAAAACCAATTTATGAAGAAACAGGAAAAGAGCCTAAAAAAGTAGTCATTATCAGTTGCGAAGGCTGTAATACTGAACCAGAGTACTTCAGCTCAATAGTTGATAAGCTTTCTGAAAATGTTAAAAATCTTGTGGAAATTGAGATAGTAGAAAAACTTGATAATTCGAGCGATCCAAATAATGTGCTTAGAAATCTTGAAAATCATATTGAAGAAAAATTCGATTTTAAAAATGGTACAGATATTTTATGGCTTGTGATTGATAGAGAGTCTGTAGACTCAAGAAAAAAGGCAATTGAAGATATTCTTCCAGTGTGTCACACAAAAGGTTATTCAATTGCATTGTCTAACCCTCTTTTTGAGTTTTGGCTATTATTGCATGTTTGTGATATATCTAAATACAAGAAAGAAGATTTGCATAACAATGAATGGGTAACTGAAGCTAGAAACAGGAGATTCATAGACAAGCAGCTTTCAGAAATTTTAGACAACGGTTTTAATAAAAAATCTGGTCGTTTTAATCAAGAAATTATCTCCGTAGAAAATATAAAAAGGGCTATAGCACAAGAGCAGCAGTTCTGTTCTACTCTCCCGAATTTGCTTGATGAATTGGGTACTAATGTTAGCATTTTGATTAATGATATTTTAGATTTAGAATAAAAAAATATAACTGATATAGGAATGCCGCCTTAACGAATAAAAAGTGCGGCGGTTATAACCAGCACCAGTTCCTTTCAGATAAAGATTTCAGGGCAATCTATGCTTTTGTTCTATAATGAAAGATTAATAATCAATCCTAATATTAAATATGTGTATTTTGTTGATGAGTGATTGATCTTTTGAAAAATAGGTTTTGAGTAACTATGTTAGTGGCAGTATTTAAAGAAATCATGACCAAGGTATTTTTCCATAGAAACAATATCTTATCGAACCATCAGCCACAGATAATAACTGTCTTGAGGTTAGCTGCCAATGAATCGCCCCGAATATTCTGGTTCCCCGTTAGGCTCTTAATGTAACACCTTCATACTCAACTGGTGAAAAGTTATCACTTGTACCGTGTCGGCGCATTGGGTTGTAGAATATTTCAATGTAATTGAACACGTCGAGTCTAGCCGCTTCGTTTGAGGAGTTGAAAGAAGCTTTCAGCAACGGCGTTTTCATGATAGTTACCACTTCGGCTCATGCTGCCCACCAGGTGATTAGCTTTCAAAAAGCAAGGCCTAGAGGAGTCTACGAAACCCGGGGCGATTCATCCAATGGTTGGTTATGCTCGCAAACTATGTGTTTAGGTATCGGCACTGGAATGGTCTATGTCGATTTTTTCCGTTTTTTTAAACATCATTCCTTGCCATGTTTATTGCGTAAACATAGATTTACCAAAACATACCTCCATGTCGAAATTTGAAGAGAATATAGACATGGTATGGTCATCGCTTCAAAAAATTATGACTTATTACATCTTAATGCGCGCTTAACCGTCGATTCTGATATCCCGAATCGCAATGCAGTTTTACTGATGCTCGCCTCGTTCTCCTCCCGCCATCGCTTTATCTCAAAAGCATCAGTTTTTTTGGGCCGTCCCAGGTGTCGGCCTTCTTCTTTCGCGCGTCGTATTCCAGACATTTGCCTTTCGCGGATGTTAGAGCGTTCGATCTCAGCCATTGCGGCTAGCATCGTAAGCATTGCCTTTCCGATAGGTGTGTTTAAATCAAACCCTTCACGTAGGCTTATAATTGACACTCCTATGTTTTGCATGAAGTGAACTGTATTAAGCACATCGACCGTATCTCGACCTAGACGATCAATCGCATATACCACTAGCACGTCACCTTCACGTACATATTCTGCTAAGGCCGAGAAGCCCACACGCTTCAGAGCAGGTAACACCCCAGATGTTGCCTCGTCACTCCACCAACGATCGACATTATGGCGATTCGTAATCTCTCGACGCTGAGATTGAGTACTTTGATCACTAGAGCTGACTCGAAGATAGCCAATCGTTGCCATTGAGCTGTACCCTCAACTTAGGTCATAAGGTGGAATTTTATTTTGAACCTAGGCCATAAGCCAAAAAGACGCTTATGACCCATTTAGATTTCAAGATAATATAAGCGGGCCAAAAGGTACACCTTATGAACCTTGAAGATAGGTGAAAAGCTTGCACCCTACGAACGATTAATGGCAACACTGGATAAACTAAATAAGGATCATGAGAAGCACACCGCCCGAATTGATATGCCTCTTCAACAAAACGCTTCTAGCTACGTGGCGAGTAACGTACATGACGCAATACGATATGCTGGAAAGAGTTAGCTGTCGCTAATACCAGAGCAGAGACGCCGTCCCTGGCAATACTGAATCCCTTCACACTTTGCACTTGTGACGCATCCGACATGCTAATGCGGCGTTCCTGTTGTACCATTTCCACCCTAGCGTGAATAAACCCAATATTATGTAAGCGATTGACCTCAGGAGTTGTAAGCAATGTCTTACAAAAATTGGTTAACGAGGCGAGGGATATTAACTGTAGGGGATAAATTTGGTGTTTACTAAATCAGCCGTGAAGAGCCAGAAGCCAATGCCGCATTTTCTCGGAGAGGCAGTATCAAATCTGATTAACAATGACACGCCTCACTGGGCACGTTTAAATCATCTTCTGCTAAAACTGCAGCTTACAAAGAAAAGCTTACGGCATAACGTGGTCTCGAAAGTCTGGATGGATTGGAGCGAAGCTATCAGAACTCATCTTCATTGATGAGCTCGAATACGCGACGTTTGGCATGGGTAATATTGCTGTTCGCCAGCACATGCCAGAAGTAATGCTCACTGCCGGGTGTTGTTTCCTGGCCAACGGCGCAACGGTCACGCTCATAGCGGTAGCGCGTACCGCTCGGCGACTGCCATTCTATGACGTTATCACCGGTGAACACAGGTTTTAGATCGCTGATTTTACGGAGGGCCATGGTCAAGAATTCAAGTTGCGAGTGTTTAAACAATTATAACTGAAAACGTAATTCATCTACTCTATGACTCGATAAAGCCATAATTAACAACAGGAGAATAGCTATGATGAGACACGAAAACATACTCGCGGCCCTAGGTGGCATGGAGTTAGAAAAAGCGATTGAGTGCACCCGCAATGCGCTTGACCAGCAATGCCAGCCTTCACAGTTGGTTGTATTCAATGCAAATGAACAAATACTCCTGACACTGGAAGAGCGACATGCAATAGGTAAGGAAATACACGCAATGCTAGAAGCGCGTTTATGGGTACTGGAAAATGAGGCTGAATAGTCTCCTTGCGCAATTATATTTTTAAGAATAATTGATCATAAAAAATCATAAAGATATGAAAATTAGGGAATTAAATGATCTGACACATGGCTGGATCGCCTGTATATACAAAGCGCTATCCCCCATAGAAGGTACAAAACTAACAAGGGTTGCGCGTCTTTTGAGAAAATGCGTCCCAGTATCGATTGAAAAACTGACGGTAATTTATTGCCGCAAGCAAAACCGCCATGAGCATCTATAGGATTAAGATCCATTCACCTTAGAGCAACAAGGTTACGTATAAACACCTCTGTCTATCCTAGTAATCAAATCCAATACCTTTTGAGTATCCTCCTGCATGACATCAATGGGCCGTTTCCAACCTAACCCCATTGCCTCGCTATGTAACCATTGGTCTGCTGCTGATTGATTACCACCAAATAGTTCGACAGCCGCCCTCCAAATCACGGTTGGAATTTGCTGCTTTGACTTATCAGCGCTCTGCGTATTCTCAACATTCCTAGCAAGCTGTTGAGGGTCCGTATCTTCGTAGAGACTAGATGTTAGAGAGTCTGGAATTACCGTGTCCAAGGTGCTTGAAAAAATTGGATTAAATAAAGTACCTGACGTAAGTTTTTCCTCTATTTCGCCAGCCAAAAGCATTTCTTTTCGGCTTGGATAATGGCGCAGCAAACGTCGCGCTTCTTGGCGCTTCTCATCCGCAATGGATTTATCCTTGCTCAACTCAATGAGAAAGATTTCTGTTTGAATAATTGCACGTGTCCTTTCATTAGGTAGCGTCATAAAAATTCTCTCTTATTATTCATTCAGCGTGGTCACATCCTGAGTGAACATGGCCCTAAGCATCCGGAATACATTCGTCCTATCACATCCAATACTGAACTGCTCCGGCTTTACCGTAGATCGGCTTGTTTGAGTCAGGCAGCTTCACCAGACTCCTCCAGCTGAAGGCTGAAACGATCACGTTTAAGGCGTTTGCAGCATCGCCAACTGCGATTGGTTCGGAAAATCTTCCCTTACAGTACGAAGCAAACTGACAAAGTTAATATTTCTGCCTCCACCACCCTGTTTCAGAGTGCGAAGTGCTGCATGCCATGCAGCCTGACCTGTCGGATGAAGCTGGAGGCGGGATAGGTCTCCACCGGCGCGGCTCCACACCTCCTGGTCCCTCGGCCCGAATGGGTAAATCTCTATAAGGATATTTTCTAATACTGACCAGGGATCGCTATCTTGTGACGTTGACATAGTCTCGTGACTGTCAGGTGACTTTTTCCCGCCTTGGCTCAGCGCTACCGCGAAGTTCACCTCAAGATTATCAGCTTTGAAAATAGGGTGTTGGTGTTCTGGGATGAGCTTAGGCACTTCTTCGGAAATGTAGTTAAACAGATCAAAAACTTTGATGAAACCGCTGGCACCCTTGTCTGCCCCACCACGCAACCCCTCCAACAGAACAGTCGTGAAAACACTGTTCCTCGCTCCTGTAAATACAGCCGATACTTCATCAACACGACATGATGCCATCAGCGCACGTCCGTTCCCGACGGCCAGCTTTTCAAGGATATTCTGAGTATAACCAGACTTGAACTCATTACCTTTGCCATCAGTCAATTTTTTCGAGATTGCAGCACCACCAGCATGACAGGCGTCGATGAAGACCAGCAGACGACTTGCCTTAATCTGCGCGAGTGCTGTGGCTAAATCATTTGAGTTAATGGATGTGTTCTCTATGTTAGCGAGATCGGTATCCACGGTGGCCAGCACGCTGTCTTCGCCTACAACAGCACCGTGGCCCGAGAAGAAAACGCAGGCCGTGTCATCAGGACCCACACAAGCAGCCAATTCGTCTAGCCCTTTCAACACAGCTGAGCGAGTAGCACTTGAGTCTAAAAGAGTGAGGACATTGGCGGGGGGATAGGCGCAGTAATGCGGCGATGTGAGCGTGGCAGCAACGTCATTAACGTCGTTAAGTATAGCAGCAGGCAAGCTGGAGACTTTTTGATAGTTCGCCACACCGATAAGAAGTGCGTGGCCTTGCGGGTAGCTAGTTAGATCCATGTTTCAACCATGAGTAGGTGGGTGTATCAACGCCAGCCAACGATGTCCCAGTCACTAGCATACAAGCGCAGTTTCTCATTCGAAGGAAAGTCCTGGCACATTACTGCAAGGAGATTACGAGCACTCGGACGGCCACCTAAACGAACTGCGCTCAAGGCAGTATGCCAACGCGATGCCCCGGTTTGAGCTCCTCCAGGCAGGTCAGAATTTTTGCCTCCAGCGCGTGACCAAAGTTCGCCATTATCCGGACCACTTGGGTACAGTTCCAGGACTTCTTCTTCAAACGCTTTCCACTTCTCTGCATTGCTTGGCTTTGAGATTCCAAGCATCCAACGTGTATAAAAACTGAGCAGGTCTGCGCAAAGCCGGAGCCCTGGCATGAGATCCGTTCGTCTGGCGGCATGATGTTCCGAAAGATATTCGGCAGCGCGTTTCCAACGTCGGGACGCCACAAGCGTTCCCAGTTGTTCAGAATCCACATTAGAAAGGCTGCGAGTACTCGTCAGGAGATTGCTCAGCCATGTGATGAACCTCTCTTCCGGGAACGAAGGGAGGGCACCGACAATTGCTAGACGTGCACCAACCGCCTCCGATGATTTATCAAGAATGGATCGCAAGTTCGAACTCGCCATGATTGCATGTTCAAGTGTGGCTTCAGGGATAGTCGCCACTGCCCCTTTCGTCGCAACTTCAAGCCAGCCATTTGCTGTAGCTTTCAGATAGCTGTCACGCTGCGAAGCAGGCAGAAACGACCACAGTCGCGCCCGCTCCGAAGTATCACAGAGATCAGCTAAGGGTGTCTGTGCCAGTGCTTCGAGTAAGCCAGCGTCGACGGGCAGCCCTTCTACGAGTTGAGCTAAAACATTGTCGCGCACTCTGTGAGCATTGCTGGGTGCGTTCCACAAGGAAGAGTCCTTGACTATCGCAGCGCCCCATATCTGTTGCTCGGTAATATCATCACAGCGAAAGTTAGACATTATTTTTGGGTGTACAGCAGCCTGTTCTGCGCACAATCCGACCAAGCGTGAGTCCTTATGCAAAAGTGCATATTCTAACGTTTGTGTGGGACTCGAGTAACGAAGTACAGACCGCAAACCATTGCTGTGGGCTGGATCCATATCCACCTTAAGTTGCTGTGCTATGGCGTCGCCAGGGGGTAGCATTGCAGCAAGGGTAGCGCCATACGCTGTCAGCCAGCACTTCTTTAGCAGCGGCGAGAGTAAAAAATCCGGGGTGTCAACGTGAAGCTTTTTGGGCACTTCTCTCGCAAGCCGCTGCTCAACTATCGCATCAGCCGGTAAAATATCAATAACAGCTGCGAATGCATCTTGGCTGTCTTTGGCCCATCTCCATACTGCTCGAAAAAGTGTAGGGCTGTCTCGACGGGCTGCAGTCGATAAGCCGGCTGTCACCGCAGCGCGCCAAGACGCATATGCGAGATCTTCTTCAACCGAGGCCGTGACTATCTCCATGAAGGCCCCGTCATCTGCTGGATCAAATCGAAGACTGCTGACAAGAAGCTCGACGGCAGACCACAACTGCCGACTGCTGGCAAAACCAGACAGCTTTAAATTTCTCATTGTTAGCAACTGCTTGCAGCTTGCACCTGGAATCAAGACATTGAACCGACTAATTAGCTTCTTCTTAATGCTTGCACCGAGCGTCGGCTGATTTGAAAGGCCGTCGACTAAGCGTATGGCAGCCAGCAAATTATCTAAGCTTTCTCCGCCAGAGAGGAAGGTGTGCAGCCGTTCAAACCTGCTCAATTGCATGAGCGAGTTAACTTCTACTCCGAGGTCTTCGGCAAGAGACAGGATTGGCTGCACGTCGCGCTGGCCGCAGAGGATACCGGCTGTTTCAAAACTTGGGATTTGATCGTCTGGCTTGACTATGGGGTGCTTCGTCCAGCGAGCTTGGAGCTTCTCGGGTGTACATATAAGCATCGGTGTAGGTTGCTCTACTACGTCTTTTGTATCGAAGCTAAGACGGAACGCGAAATTTCGTTTCAAGGCTGGCCATAGGTTCCTCCAAAGTGAATCCACAAGGTGCTCGAAACCCTCGACTCCCAGCCTGACAACTGGAGCGAGACCTTGGGCTGTCAACGCGTTGACCGTACCGATTAGGTCAGCAGCCGATGCTTGGCTGCTGTTTGCAGTGTCAAGCTCAAGCGTTGCCACTGAACAGGGGGTGTCTGTGACGGTGGATGCCAACTGCTCAAAAAGAACGGCCAGACTTTCAACTTCGCACATATCGTCCAAGCTGACGATTAGCGCGTGAGACAACACCATGCCGCCACGCGACGCACTCGAATCTAGAAAAGTGCGAGCTAGAACGTAGTGGTCGTCAATAGGGAAGCCGCGAACGAATGGTGACCAACCTTGAACTCCAGTGGGGACTGCATCTGGTAAGTCGAGCTTTGATGCAATGGAAGCGATTAACGGCGTATTTGTACTCGATCTTATGAGTCCATGACCTCGACCTATAACTTCACCATAGACGGCCTGCTCAACTCGCATGCACTTAGCTCCCATCTACCATTAAGCGTTGAATCGGCAGGGTAATGTCAGTGTTCTTCGTACCGTCGGGTAGTACCACATAGCCGAACTCTTCGGGACCACGGATGGCGTAATCTTGATCAACGTCAGTCTTGTTAAGTACGCGTTCTAGGGCAGACAGGCCAACAACGGAGGGAGTCATCCAATTGCTGCGTACGAACGACCAAAGCATTGGAAGACGAGATGCTAGGAGGTCAGCCGGTAGCTCCGTCGTTTCAAGCTCATCCCAGCAACTCAGCATGATAGTCAAACGAGGTTTGCAAAGCGGTCGATCTAAGTGGCATTCCGCTAGGTAGAGTAGCATTTGCAGAAGCTCAACTGTCCTTGCTTGGTCTGACAGGTCGTAGGTAGGGGCTTCGTCCTGGATCTCAACAGCAGCGAATGATTGCAGGGGGCGTGAGAACAAGTCTTCTTCGGACCGAAGCGAATGCAATCTGATAAGTAATACCCAGTCAGTGGCTCCGAGTACGCGTTCTCGCCAGGCGGCTGGAATTCGGCGCTGCATGACAAGGTTGCGAACCTGTTCACCGCCGTAGTCTGGCCAAACTAGTTCGGCATATCGACCAACTTCGTCCTCAATGGGCCATATACTCTCGACGTAAGTGCTGGCTGGCGTGTGGTCGGTCAACCTACCTTCGGTTAGACAACCAAGCGCGGTGTTGAACGCCTCCAAGTTCGTGGGGGCACCGGACATTTTGAGGGCACACGACTTGACCATTAGCCGCTTCAAAAACTGCGCCCCGTAGTGAGTCTTACCTACATTCGACTCTCCTACTAACAATATAGTGTGTTGAGCTGTCACCACCTATCTCCTACCGAATCGAAAAAGCGGGTCGTGACCCAATACTTCTGTCGTAGGTAATTCAACCCCTGCGCGTTTGGTGGAAAGGATCCAATCAAATAGCTCGCGGAAGTTTTCTACAGCGTCAACCCCCTCTTGGGGGCACACACTGACTTTGAACTCTGGCACGCTAAATGCGTCCGAAGCTACTGCTTTTCTTATCTGTGCCTCCATAGCTGGAGCCACCTCGATGTCCCCCTTCGTCCAGACCAGTGCTAAGCGCCGTCCGCGTGCCTCGGCCACTGCACGCTGAGCAAGCAGTTGAAAGTCGTTGCGAGCAGTCCCCATCTTGGTGCCAGCAAGTGCCTGGCGGTCAGCAATCAGTAAGATGACGTCTGCGTGACGGGCAATCCACCGGGCCCCTTCCGCGTCTGCTGCTTGCTCGTTGATCGCCCATTTCTGAAACCACTCTCCTGGGGCATCGGCAAAAAGGAAGTCGCGCAGCGCACCATCCAGATGTCGAAAGCCAAGATGAAGCATGCCGGGTGCTCGAGCAGCTCCGCTTGGTGTGTGCGGTGGGAAACTCGGGGGCTGCCCCGGACTCCAGCGCAGACTGGTCGCCACCGCCTCCCAACCTGCCAGCGTGTAAGAGTTGCTGAAAGAACTTGCTTCAGTAATCAGCTCACCCCCCCCCAGCAGCAGGTAAAGCGCACCCAGGATAGTCGTCTTACCTGCGCTTTCAGGACCGACGATACCGACAGTGATAGGCTTAATTTTACCGCTAATGAAGTTAAGGTCAGACTCCCCCATCGCCATGCCACTCCATGGGAGTAACATCACATCGGAGTCAGCCGGCGTGACTACTTCGCCTTTACTGGATTGTTTCCACTCAGGGCACATATCGAGCCGGATGTGGCCCAGCGTGCAGGTTGTGTTGTCGTCAGCGAAACAATTTGGATGGCGACACCGATTCATGAGCGTTTTACTTTTCTAGAACGCTTAGTTGAGCTCTCGCTAGTGGCACGTGCGGCCTGGAGCTCACGGAATAGATATGCTCCCCAATCGGACGGGGTCATCTTGGTGGAAGCGTCCACGCCACTTAAAGCGCGGAAAGTCGTTGCTTCGGCTGCGCTTGAATCCTGCGAGTGTCCAATCAACGAAAGCATCGAGCCTCGCCCAACGGGTGCAGCTGCGTATTTAACAGCAAGAGTGCGGAAAGGTTGCATGTATGCGGATGCACAGGCGTCGAGCACTAGACTAGCAACCTCATGCTCATCATTGTTTTGTGTATCGGTTTCAACTGGAAGGCAGCGGATGGCCTCTCGCAGGAAAGCCGATACACTCGCTGGTGAGTAAATTGGCACCTGTTGATGTAGGTCGAGCGCCATTAAGGCCGAGGCCTCGAATGGTGGTAGGTCAAGGTAACTCTCATGAGCACTTGGGGAATACATTGCTTCCTTCCACCAGAGCAGGTTAGTGCGGCGCTGTAGACCTGCCGTCGCACCGCTGAAGCTTGCTAAGGCTTTGTCAAGGTGAGCGCTGACCCCCTTCGCCAGGGCAGACATTGGGCCCGAGAGATCAACTGGGGCTGGAGCAAGCACCTCGGCCATCTCGTCCACAGCCTCTGCGATGGCGACGCTCATCCTGTCAGAAAATTCTTTCGACCACTGTTGCGGGTTCTGGCCAGGGTTATACTTATTCGGGTTTATAGGCCCCCAAGCCCCCGCAGCGGAATGGATTTTTCCATGAAGATCAGCTCGATCAACAGTAGGAACCTCGTCAGCTGTCTTAGACACTGGAACTGGCGGCGAGTACTGCAGCGGATCGATTGTTATCATCTCCGGCGTTGCCCACTCTGCCTCGGCGCGGGCATCAACCTTGGTCTCAATTTCGCTAACAGCTTCACGCCAAATCTCAGTTTCGTCGGCCGTTTCAGCGTGGGCCAGAGCGTTACGCGCCGTGTTAACAAAAGCTACCGCAATCGCATCGTCCAAACGTGCCGCCTGCATGGTCGCGTCTAGTAACGTAGCACGCAAAACGCCAACAGGGCGCCCGGAAAAAGCGTTTGCAACAGTCTCCCAGTTCTTGCGAAGGGAGGTCATTGCCTCTTCTACGACTGGATCCGTAGGTGCAATATTGGGATCGGCTGCCGCCATCGTGAAGCTAACGGTCTTTGAGGGTGTCTTTATAAGAGTGGCTGACAGATTTTTTGCCGTGGATCGAAGCTTATCTAGCTTGGTGTCATCCCCTTTGAGATCAATAACTCCAATCTCAAGGAACCTCATCAAAAATTCTTGTTCCATTCCCTAGCCTCCCGACCATTATTATGTTTCCACAATTTATCATTCAACGCTCTAAGATCGGTAATTAGCCATCAACCTGAGCCGTCGCAAAAGTACGAGCTTGCAATGACTATTCATAATCAGTAGCCACAATCGTCGAATGTATGTTTTGCATCGACAACTGCCAACTCTAGAAATGCTCGGAGAAATGAGTAAGTGTAAACAGAAAGGGCCAAAAACAGGCCATAGTTTACTTTTTAGATAAAAACTCTACTCCCATTAACGCTAAAGCCTTTTACTCACTCGCTTATTCGGCGTTTACACATCTTTCTTGTGTATAGAATAGAATCACCTGGCGCATCATGCTCTCCTCTTTGATGCTCATCAATCGCTTCATTAGCCAACGAATCGGCACGCTCATTACCGGGATGACCGCTATGACCTTTCACCCAATGCCACGCCACTTGGTGGCGCTGAGTCTCTTCATGCAGGGTTTTCCATAGCTCGGCGTTTTTAACAGGCTGCTTGGCAGCAGTTTTCCAGCCTCGCTTAATCCAGTTATGTATCCACTGGGTAATCCCTTGGCGAACATACTGTGAGTCAGTCCAGAGCTCTACTTCGCAAGGTTTATTCAGCGTGCGCAGCGCCATAATCGCTGCCATTAACTCCATGCGGTTATTCGTGGTATTTGCTTCATAGCCTTTTAACGTCTTTTCATGTTCGCCACTGGCTAACACAACGCCCCAACCACCTGGACCTGGATTGCCCCGACAGGCTCCATCGGTATACACCGTTACTCGGGGTAATTGCTCGGCACCCTCTTTAGTCAATCTCTTGATCCCCTGGTTTATATGTATCGGCTGTATGTGCATCAGCTTGATGCGTTTTAGCTAAATGCGTTTGCATAGGTTGCTTTTGATAGGGTTGATAGTGGGCCGATGAGCCTGAGCGGCTAACCCCTAATGATGCCGGCGATGCGGGTGCATTTAAGCCAAATTTTAAACGTTGCACGGGCGCCTGACGCTGTTGTCGCCGCGCTTGAATCATATAACTCTCACCCAGCGGCACATTATGGCGCCGCCCCAATGTCTCCCAATACTCACCGCATTTGGCATTCATTCGTCCACGAAAACAGCAATAGTCTACTCGCTCCACCTCAAAGTCGACAAACGCCAGCCAGTCACGCAGCCGATTTGCTGTGCGCCAAGTACCATCCCAGGGGAACTGCTGCTGGCGTTTACGCCACTGACGCGCAAGCCCACTCACCCCGATGGGGTTAAAGCCAAACAACACTAAAATGCCATTATCCGCCGTTACTCGCGCGGCCTCTTGGAGCGTGAAATGGGCATCACTTAAATGCTCTAACCAATGATGAATCACCATGATATCTAAGCAGCGATCCGGCAGTGCAAGTTGGTCTGGTGGACATATTAACGTGGCATCGTTTTGCGCCAACTGCCGGGTGGGCGACCAGCGTATAGCGTGGGGGATTGCCGACATGGTCATCATGGCCGGTCCCATGCCCATCTCCAAGCTGTGGCCCCCTACCCGGGTTTCCGCAACCGGCCCTAAGCACGCCCGTTGAGATTCCCAAAGCGAGCGCCCCGCCTCAGTTTCCCAGTAAGGCTGGCTATTGATCAATTGTTTGGCGAGTGATGTTGCCGTCGTCGAATTTGACATGAACAGCGCTTCCCTCCACAGTAACGGCTTTTTAATGCCTTTTACGCACCCGTTAAGCGCTAATATGCGCATTATCTAAGGTGTTTTAACATTTTGCTATTTTTTAACAGTCTGCTTTTTCTCAAAGGAACTTGG
The DNA here is from genome assembly GCF_011050415.1 of Halomonas sp. Classification (GTDB taxonomy): domain Bacteria; phylum Pseudomonadota; class Gammaproteobacteria; order Pseudomonadales; family Halomonadaceae; genus Vreelandella. The sequence goes on along the minus strand of NZ_DRFS01000009.1, from coordinate 21,877 downwards.
CGATGTTGAGCGTGACACCGATCCCTGCCCTAAGCGACAACTATATTTGGCTATTAAGACAAGATAACAGTCAAAGCGTTTGCGTGGTGGATCCTGGTGAAGCTGCTCCGGTGATTGAGCTGCTTGAGCGTGAGTCACTTAAGTTAGAAAGCATTTTGATTACTCACCATCACCATGATCATACCGGTGGTTTAGCTGAGTTAATTAAACGCTACTCGCCCCATGTGATTGGCCCTGCCACCCCATCCATTGAAGGTATTGATGAAGCAGTGGGCGATGGGGATGAAGTCCGCATTATGGGAAGGCGCTTTGAGGTCTCGGCAACGCCCGGCCACACGCTAGACCATATCAGCTATTTTACGGCGGGAATTCCCGCGCTGCTATTTTGCGGTGATACGCTTTTTTGCGCAGGTTGCGGGCGTTTATTTGAAGGTACGCCTGAGCAGATGTTCACATCACTTCAACAATTTGCGGAACTCCCAGAAGATACGCTGGTCTTTGCAGCCCATGAGTACACGCTGGCGAACCTAGTGTTTGCTCGTGCTGCGGATCCTGAGAATGAAGACGTTAAACACGCCTTGCAGGAGTGTGAAAAGGCGCGGGCATTGGATCGCCCCACCTTACCCAGCACGATAGGACGCGAGCTGAAAATCAACCCCTACCTGCGCGTGGGCACAGATAGCGTGCGCCAAGCTGCCGGTTCCCAGGGTGATAATGATAACGACCTCGCAACGTTCACCACTCTTCGCGAGTGGAAGAATCGTTTTTAAGAACGCTATCGAAACTAAACGAATGTAACTATGACCTATCGAACGATTCGCCAGCGCTTTATGCTGAGCGCAGGCAGTACCGTAATTATGGGCCTAATGTTAGCCGCCGCAGCAAGTTCTCAAGCTTCAGCTCCGGCATATGAAAGACCAACTGGATTCACAGGCACGTCAACGCCCTCTTCGAGCGCTGTTTCCAATAGCTCGATGGTTTCGACAAAGCCTAGCCCTAGCGCTTTCCAAACCCATTTTTGGGAAGCCTTGGAGCTAAAGCCCCAAGACGCTTGGACCACACTACGTGAAAGCTTTCAGTGGCAAAATACGTCCCTATCAGTAGAAGCTCAGGCCCGGGTGGATGAATGGATTGAACATTACCGTTCAAGCCCTGAGAACATTGTCACCATTACCGAACGCGCAACACCTTGGCTTGCCTGGATAACCCAGCAGGTTAGCGAGCGTGGTTTACCCGGTGAGGTGGCGCTGATTCCCTTCGTCGAAAGCTCCTTTGATCCGGGTGCCAAAAGCCACCGCGGGGCGGCAGGCCTATGGCAGTTTATGCCCGCCACAGGGGATGCATTGGGACTGGTGCGCAACGGCAATTACGACGGTAGGCTCGATGTTGTCACTTCTACTGATGCAGCGCTAGATTACTTAGAAATGCAGGCGGATGAGTGGTACGAAGGCGATCTGATGCTTTCGCTAGCGGCTTACAATGCGGGCGCTGGCACCGTCAATCGCGCCCAGCGCCAAGCACAAAGCCAAGGCTTGAATGGCGAGTACTGGGATCTCTCGTTACCCCAAGAAACCATGCAGTATGTCCCCAAGCTGAAAGCGATCGCGACGATCATCAGCGATCCTGAGCGTTACGAGGTCATATTGCCGGAGATACATACTGAACCGGCGTTCGCAAAGGTACAGCTAGCGCATCCGGTGAGTCTGTCCGAAGCCTCCCAAATGCTAGATGTCAGCCAGGCCGCCTTGGCAGAGCTAAATCCTGGTTTGCTCAATGGCAGCATTGATCCAAGCAGCGCCCAGACACTGCTGGTACCTGAAGAAGTGGATGCTCAGGTATTGGCTCAGCTTTCACAGGGCAACCGTCAGACGCTTGCCCAAGCCGCTAGTGGCGACACCCATCGCGTTGAAAGTGGTGATAGCCTCTCAGCAATTGCAGCCCGCTATAATGTTGACCAGCAAGACTTAATACGCTGGAATGCGATTGATCGTCCTGGTGCTTTACAACCGGGCCAACTCCTGACACTTTCAGGGCGTTGAATTCAAACGTAGTAACACTATCGTCAAACAGTTGGCTTTGTTCACATGGGAAGTAACCAATGCCGCGTGGTCTGTTTTTTGCGAAAACGCTTCTGTTCGTCAGTGGCTTGCTATTACACGCATCGGTACTGGCTACGGAGGTAACCGCTGCCGCTGATTCATCTAACGGTGCATTAAGCGGCAATGTTAGTGGCAATGCTGTCGTGGGCGATCTTGATACTGATGTCGCTAATGTAGTTCCTGTTGAAACGGTTCATGGGCTATCACTGTATGATAGCCCTGAGCTACCAGCCGATTTTGCTTACTTCCCCCATGTTAACCCGCAGGCTCCTAAAGGCGGCACCATCACCCATACCGCCGTTGGGGGCAGTTTTGACTCAACAAATCCATTTATTATACGTGGCACTCCGGCCACCGGAATTTCGCAAATTTACGACACTTTGATGGCCAGCAACCCCAATGAGCCGTTTAGTCTCTACGGTCTGCTTGCCGAAGGTGTGCGCCTAGACCCTGATCGTCAGTGGATTGAATTTGATCTGCGCCCAGAAGCGCGCTTTCAAGATGGCGAGCCTGTCACTGCTTACGATGTAGTGTTCTCGCTGAATCTACTACGGGAAGACGGCAATCCGTTTTACGCCAGTTACTACGCCGGTGTAGAGGAAGTGATTGCGCTTAGCGAGCATCAGGTGCGTTTCACCTTTAACGATACCGAGTCTCGCGAGCTGCCTTTAATCGTTGCCCAACTGCCGATACTACCCCGACATTACTGGGAGCCCAGAGAGTTCACTTCGCCGACCCTGGCCGCTCATCCAGGCTCAGGCCCCTACCGCATCAGTGAAGTCGACCCCGGTCGGCGAATCGTTTTTCAGCGTGATGAGAATTACTGGGGTAAAGATTTACCGGTCAATATTGGACGCTACAATATCGATCGAATTATTTATGACTACTACCGTGATCGCGATATCGCCTGGGAGGCATTTAAAGCGGGGCTAACGGATTTCCGCATTGATGCCCGAGCAGCTACCTGGGCAATCGGCTATGACTTTCCTGCCTATGAAGAGGGCTTTGTAAAACGGCTGACAGTGCCTGATGTAAACCCCTCCATGATGCAGGCATTTGTTTTCAATCTGCGCAAACAGAAGTTTCAAGACCCTCGGGTACGTGAAGCGCTGAGCCTTACCTTTGATTTCCCCTGGCTGAATACCAATATTTTTTACGACACCTACCAGCGGACTGAAAGCTTCTTTCAAAATTCTGAAATGGAAGCCACCGGGCTCCCATCCGAAGAGGAGCTAGCGCTACTGGAGCCTTTCCGGAAAGAGTTGCTGGCGTCTCATCGCTCTGAGCGTTTATTTACCGACCCATTGCCTCTTGAGCAGCCTATCGATCTTCGTGAGCGCCTGCGCTTGGCACTCGAGCTGCTCCGTGAAGCGGGTTACGAGGTTGAAGATGGCGTACTGGTTAAACAGGAAACTGGACAGCCCTTGAGCCTCGAAGTGTTGCTGTATGATTCTGGCCTTGAGCGGGTGGTTCAGCCCATGCTGCGCAATATGGCGCGCCTGGGTGTGCAAACATCGCTGCGTATCGTTGACATCAACCAATTTTTAAACCGGCAGCGCAATTACGACTATGACATAGTCATCAGCCATTTCCCCCAGTCGAACAACCCCGGCAACGAGCAACGCGACTTCTGGACCAGCGCTGCGGCAGAGGCACCGCAGAGTCGCAACCGCATGTCACTTGCTCACCCAGCGGTAGATGCGCTGGTTGAGGAACTGATACGTGCCAATGGCCGTGAAGAACTTGATACCGCCGCAAAAGCATTAGACCGGGTACTGCGCTGGGGTTTTTATGTGATTCCGCATTATCACTCCGGTGAAACACGCATTGCGGTGTGGGATAAATTTGGCTACCCCGAACCATTCCCAGAGTACGCCATGGACCTGGATGCGTGGTGGGTCGATACCGACCGTGAAGCTGAACTGCAGCGCCGTCACCGACGCCGCTAAATTCGGTTTATTCTTAAAGAACCATGGAGTGCTCTGTGGCACGCTACACTCTACGCCGACTACTACTTATGATCCCGACGCTGATTGGGATTATGTTGCTCAATTTCATTATCGTTCAGGCGGCCCCAGGCGGGCCAATCGATCAGATGTTAGCGCGCTTTGAAGGCGCTGATGCAATGGCTAGCACCCGTTTGGATATGGGCGGTGCCGACGTTCAAGTCAGCGACGACTCACGAGGCGCTCGTGGTATCGATCCGCGCTTTATTGAGCAGCTAGAGCAGCAGTTTGGGTTTGACAAGCCCCCCCACGAACGCTTTATCGGCATGATGGCGGATTATCTTACGCTCGATTTCGGCACCAGCTTCTTCCGCGACCGACCAGTCACCGAGCTAATGATAGAGCGGCTCCCCGTCTCTATATCGCTTGGGCTTTGGACCACCCTGCTGGTCTATTTAATCTCGATTCCACTGGGCATTAAAAAAGCACTTCGCCATGGCTCGCGTTTTGACGTCTGGTCATCAGGATTAGTGATTGTTGGCTACGCCATCCCTGGCTTTTTGTTCGCCATATTACTGATAGTTCTATTTGCTGGTGGTACCTACTGGGATCTGTTTCCGTTGCGGGGCCTGACCTCGCCAGACTTCGACCAGCTCTCCACCTGGGGTAAGATCAAAGATTACTTCTGGCATATTACCCTGCCGGTGACAGCCGCGGCGATTGGCAGCTTTGCGACGCTTACCATGCTGACTAAAAACAGCTTTCTTGATGAAATCCATAAACAGTATGTGATTACCGCCCGGGCCAAAGGCGCCGACGAACGGCGCGTGCTTTACGGCCACGTGTTCCGTAATGCCATGCTGATTATTATCGCTGGCCTGCCCGCCGCTATGCTCGGCATCTTCTTCACCGGAGCGCTGCTGATTGAGGTTATCTTCTCTTTAGACGGTTTGGGGCTACTCGGCTTTGAGGCCGTTATGCAGCGGGATTATCCGGTGATATTCGGCACTCTGTTTCTCTATACGGTGATCGGGCTAATCCTCAAGCTGATTTCCGATTTGACCTACGTGTGGGTAGACCCGCGCATCGACTTTTCAACCCGGGAGTCGTGATTATGGCGTCTTTATCATCACGTTTTTCGCCCATTACCCGTCGGCGTTTGGCCGCCTTTAAAGCCAACCGTCGTGCTCGGGTATCACTATGGCTATTTGGCACGCTGTTTATTCTCAGCCTCTTTGCCGAGCTTATCGCCAACGATAAACCGATCATTATGCAGTACGACGGGAAGTGGTATGCCCCGCTGTTAGTGGACTATCCAGAAACCGAGTTTGGCGGTTTTCTACCTACGCGTACCGATTATTTAGATCCTTTTATCCAGCAACAAATTGATGACAATGGCTGGGCGCTCTGGCCCGCGATTCCCTATTCTTATCAAACCCTCGATATGAATATGACGCGCCCCTCCCCAGCGCCGCCTGATAGCCGCCACTGGCTGGGCACTGATGACCAGGGGCGTGATGTATTGGCGCGGGTAATTTATGGCTTTCGCCTCTCGGTAGCTTTTGCCCTAGTGCTTACTGCAGGGTCTCTTGTGATGGGCGTTGTAGCGGGTGGCGTGCAAGGCTACTTCGGCGGCAAGGTCGATTTAATCGGCCAGAGGATTACGGAAATTTGGTCGGGCCTGCCAGTGCTGTTCCTACTGATTATTTTGGCCAGCTTCGTGCAGCCTGGGTTCTGGTGGTTGCTGGGTATTATGCTGCTCTTCTCGTGGCTGGGTTTAGTCGATATTGTGCGCGCCGAGTTTTTACGGGCGCGCAATTTAGAGTATGTCCGGGCTGCCAAAGCCATGGGCTTACCGTCACGTTTAATCATGTGGCGCCACGTGTTGCCAAACGCCATGGTCGCCACGCTGACATTTATTCCGTTTCTGTTTACCGGCGCGATTGGCACGCTGACCGCGCTCGACTTTCTCGGCTTTGGCCTGCCACCTGGCGCTCCCTCGCTGGGTGAGTTAGCCGCACAAGGCAAAAATAATCTACACGCGCCCTGGCTGGGTATTACGGCCTTTATGACGCTAGCGATCATGCTGTCGCTGCTGGTCTTTATTGGTGAAGGGCTACGTGACGCCTTTGATCCTCGTCATGTGCAACAGCGTCAAATCGGCGCTGCTCAGGAGGCCAACCATGTCTAAACCGCTCCTGCGAATTGAAAATCTCAACATCGCCTTCAGTGAAAGCCAGGTGGTTCACTCCCTCTCACTCACTATTAATGCGGGTGAAACACTGGCGATTGTCGGTGAGTCGGGGTCGGGCAAATCGGTTTCAGCACTTGGCATGGTCAACTTGCTGCCTAGCAATGCCGCTATAGACGGCGAGCGCTGGCTGGGCGATACCAATTTAGCTGACTTAACAGAACCTCAGTGGAACGGCGTGCGGGGTAACCGTGTCGGTTTTATCTTCCAAGAGCCAATGACGTCGTTAAATCCACTTCATCGTGTGGGCAAGCAGATCGGCGAAGCACTGCGCCTGCATCAAGGGTTACGTGGTCATGAGGCGCGACAGCGCAGCAAGGAGCTGTTGGAACAGGTCAAGTTGCCGCGAGCGGGCGAATTGCTGGATGCCTGGCCCCATCAGCTTTCGGGCGGGCAACGCCAGCGGGTGATGATTGCCATGGCGATTGCTAACAACCCATCGCTGCTGATTGCCGATGAGCCCACCACGGCGTTAGACGTCACCGTACAACAAGAGATTCTCGCACTACTTCGCGAACTGCGGGATCGTTACGGCATGGGCATGCTATTTATCAGCCATGACTTAAATTTGGTACGCCGCCACGCAGACCGCGTGTGCGTTATGTATCGTGGCGAAGTCCAGGAAATTGGTCCGGTTGAACAGGTCTTTCAGCACCCACAGAGCGATTACACCAAAGCACTGCTCGCTGCCGAGCCTGAAGGTAGGCCCCAGGCAATTACACATGCGCCTCCGCTATTAACCGCTCGCCAATTAAGTGTCAGCTTTAAGCGACCTAAAACGGGATTGTTCAAGCGCCAGCCGCCTGCTTTTGTGGCGGTTCACCCTACCGATTTTGATATTGCACCTGGGGAAACGCTAGGCATTGTTGGTGAATCCGGTTCAGGCAAAACCACCCTCGCCTCCGCAATCATGCGCTTAGTCACTAGCCAAGGCGATATTACCCTTGGCAGCGATAAGCTCAGTAGCCTGACCGGCGATGCACTGCGTCGTCAGCGCCACCGCTTGCAAATGGTTTTCCAGGATCCTTACGGCGCGCTTTCGCCACGCATGCCGGTGTTCGATATCGTGAGTGAAGGGCTACGTTTTCACTACCCTAATCTCACCACTGAAGAAGTCACCCAACGAGTTAATCAAACGCTACGTGAAGTTGGGCTACCGGAGAGCTGTGCCGCCCGCTACCCTCACGAATTTTCAGGTGGCCAGCGCCAGCGTATTGCCGTTGCTAGAGCGATTATCTTAGAGCCTGAGCTACTGGTGCTTGATGAGCCCACCTCAGCACTAGATCGCACCGTACAGAAGCAACTAGTGACCCTACTGCGTGACTTACAGGCACGCAGACAGCTTAGCTATCTGTTTATTAGCCACGATCTTGCTGTTATCCGCGCCATGGCTCACAGGGTTATGGTGCTTAAGGATGGCGAAGTAGTCGAACAAGGCCCCTGTCTGGAAGTGCTTTCAGCGCCACAGCACGCTTATACCCAAGCGCTAATCGCCGCTGCGCACCTTAATCCTAATAATAAATAGGCAAAAGCTGATTTCGCAGCTGCTAACTGCACTCTTGGGAGGCAGCTTCGGCACACGACGTTTCTATCTGATGGGTACGCAGTAAGGAAGTTACTAAAAGTATACTCTATAAGATAACGGTATAAATATTTAGGTAGAATAAAGCCGCTTCCAATACGTGAAGCGGCTAAAAGGACTTAAGGCAGAATTGAGGGTCGGCAACGATTCTGACGAAATCCTCCAAAATGTGCCTTAACCTATTGTATTTAAATTATTTTGGCGTTGTAGCTCATGGGTGAAACCTGCCGTTCAAAATCAAGCGTATAATCGCCAAATCGGTTGATATGGTCCGTGCGGTATGGGGCCAATCCTTTGAGAATATCGTGATCAATATGATGGCCGCGATCCTTGAGATCTTTAAGGGTTAACGTCATCGACTCCACATTGTGAAGAATGACCAGGTTGGCCACCAAGTGGTTATATTTGATCACCTTCCGTTGCTCGTGGCGGATATTCTCGGCGATCACCCCCTCGCCGCCGAAAAATAGCCATTTTACGAACTGGTTGAACTCCTCCGTTTTGTTCGTCTCCGCATGAATGGTTCGCCGCAACTCCACGCTGCCAATGTAGTCCAGAAGAAAGGTTGTCCGAACTACCCGCCCCAGTTCCCGGAAAGCAAAGTAGAGTTTATTCTTGAGGCTTGCGGTACCTAAACGTCGCAATACCGTGGACGGTGCTATTTTCCCTGCCTTTATCGATAGCGCCACCCGGAGCATGTCGGGCACATGGGTTTCGATCAGTTGCCAGTTAATGGTTTCGCTGAACAAGGCATTGATGTGCTCATACCGTTGGCGTTTGTCAGGCTTGTAGAACACCAGCTGCTTCAGATTCCGGATGCGGGGCATCAGGTTGATACCCAGCAGGTAAGCCAACCCGAAGACGGGCGCACTTTGCGCCTGAGTATCGCCATGCAAGGTGTCAGGCTGGATATCGGAATCGTTTTTGATCAGCCCGTCAAGGATGTAAATGGCCTCATAAACGCCGCAAGGGATGAAGTGGCTGAACAGCGCGATGTATTTGTCGGAGACGTGGTAGTAGCCCACCCCGCCGTAGCCACCGTACCGTATGTGGTATTCCGATAGCAGATTCTGTTCGTACAGATTCCATTTTGTGCCATCGGCGGCAGCCCGCTGGCCAGTTCCCCAGTGTCGCGGCAGCCGGTAGCGGTTGTAGGCATTGATAACCTGCACAATGGCCTGCTCCAAGCGCTCTTCGGTGACGTGCCGCAGGTTGAGCCAGGACACCTGCCGGCGATTAAGTGTCGTGATGGATCGGGCGGTCTGAGTTGGCCCGAGATTGCAGCCATAGCAAAACAAGGTCGAAACAAAGCGGGTACGTGGGTCTTCCAGCTTGCTCTCAAAACCGGAAAGTGGTCCAAAGCGTTTGTGGAGCCCCAGCCATTTTTCGGCTTCCACCAGGATGTCGAGAATATTCTTTTCGGGCAAATTCTGGGATAACTGTTTGTCAATTTCGGCCAGCCCATCGGGAGGCGCTGTGCGACGGTGCTTCCGGATCACCAGCTCTTCACCATTGAAGACGGCGTATTCATTCTCCGGGAAGTTACGGTCAATGCGGTCCGCCGTTTCGCTCAAGCGTGAGCGGGCCTGCGCCACAAAAGCGGCTGGGTCGGATGCGATATCAACCATCGCACTGTAGTCCGCTATTTGGGCATCATAGACACTCCAATCCACGAGCTGATCGCGGTAGTCGCTGTACTGGTCGCTATTCGCGACCGCGAGATCGCCGGAAATCAGTTCACGCTTCACCTGCGTTAGTACGCCCAGCTCGAAATACTTCCGGTAGACCATACCGGGCAGTAGCTGGCTTGACCCGGACCCCAATATGAGACGGCGCCAACGCTCCGGTAGCCAGGACACGTCGACGGGTTGAGTGCTGAGCACAAGGCATTCCTTGCGGCTGTGCCGGTGCTTTTTCAGAGTCGCAATCGCCTCAATCAAGGATTGATCGTGGCTGGTTGCCGTCAGATCCAGTAGTTCAAGGCAATTGAATAGCAGGGGGCGTAACGGGCGATAGGGTTGCAGCATAAACGGGATGAAGTTATTGCCAGCATAGGCCATGTGTTCCTCACACTCGGCCAGTAATTCATCAGGGTCGCTCTGGATGGCAGCCGCCACTCGGGCACCTCGCTCGGAATCCGTCGGCGCTTCCTGAACGGCGGTCAGCACGTCACGCAGTTGAGCGACCAGTTTGTCCATCCGTTTCATGTGATCCAGATGATACTGGTTCAGGTTGGCTTCCGCCTTAGTCTTGATGTTGCGCATCTTGCGGACAAAGATGTCGACGGCATCGTCCATTGCGCGACGCAATTGGGCATGGACCAACAGAATCATCAAGGCATAGCGTTTGGTGCTTTGCATAGCCTTGATGTTGGCCGCGCCAAGCGCTCGTGCTTCCAGTATGAAGTGGTGATACTTGGCGGCTGGAATGTGATCAACAGCGGGCAATCGTTGACACCAGCCCTGAAGCCATTCCAGGTGCTGAAGATACTTCTTCACTTCCGTATTGGTCGGCTTTTTGGGTTCCTGTTTCAGTTTATGCCAACTGGTATGAGATGAATCGTCTGGCACTTGCAGCAGCCGGTCAAATTCCTGTTTTTGCTGCGCCGTCAAACCCGCACTGAGCGTCCGAAAGTAACCTGTATTAACCGTGCTGCGAGCCTGACGCGCGGACCGTTGCAGCGTTGAAAAACCCGGCAGTTCAAAACGCTGGCGCACCAGCTCTTCGATCACCACATTGATAATGTCCGCCAGATCTTGCTTGGTGGTTGCCGCTTCACGCGCCAAGTCCCTCACGATAGCCTTGCCTTCGACGGTAAACGCCTTGATGCCCACCTGTTGACGAATCGCGTCCAACATCCGCTGACGGGCGCCACCATTGCGGTCGTATTCCCTGAGCTGGCTCAATGGGACGGGTAAAAGGTCGTCGCAGGCCAGGATATGCGCTGTGATGGGCCGCGGGACCGTTTTGAGATTCACGAAGTAGCCTAAGCGCTGAACCGTTTTCAGGAGAATTAACAAGGCACCACGAGCAGCCGGTGTTCGGCCGTGCTTTCTGGCAAAGGCACATTCTTTGGCGGTGGGTGTATAGATTTCCGCCAGTTCCTGTTCAGAGACGTCCGCCTTCAATCGCGGATAGGCGGTTTCGTGGAGGCCACTCATGTACGGACCTTTTCTATCAGTGCCCCATGATGAGGTCTTTCCGATTAAATGAAGAACTCCTGATGATAGTGCTTACAATGATCAGGGGCGTCGGTAGGTGCTGCGAAATGGCTGAATCAGCATCTGATCCAACCGGAGGTCCCGCGGCTCTCGAAAATCCTCGATGCCGATGACCATTCCAATATGGCCAGCGGCAGGTTTATCCCGATAGGTGCCAAAAAACCGGTCCCACCAAGGCAAATTAAAACCAAAGTTGCTATTTGTCTCTTCAGGAACAATCGAATGATGCACGCGGTGCATATCCGGCGTGACCACCAACCGTCTCAACTTTTGCTCCAGCCCTTGAGGCAATCGTACGTTTCCGTGGTTGAACATTGAGGTTGCATTGAGAATCACTTCGAAAATCAGTACCGCAATCGCAGGTGCTCCCAGCGCAACCACGACGGTGATTTTAATGGCCATGGAGAGCACAATTTCCAGAGGATGGAAACGCAGGCCCGTCGTTACGTCGAATTCCAAATCCGCATGGTGCATACGATGCAAGCGCCAGAGCCAGGGCACTGCATGAAAGATGCGATGCTGAAAGTAGATTGCGAGATCAAGCGCGATCGTCCCCAAAAGGACTGACAACCAAACTGGCAGATTGGCCAGATTTAGCAGTCCCCACGCCTGCTCATTCGCCATCACCGCAGCTCCGACGGCGGCCACGGGAAACAATAGCCGAACGACCAGGGTGTCCACCACGACCATCAAGAGGTTATGTGGCCACCGCTGCCGGCGAGTGTAGCGCTGGTCGCGACGTGGTGCGGCGGCTTCGGCAAGTATCATTACAAGCAGGATGCCCGTGAAGATCCCAAGCCGGATGACTGCCTCGTGGTCAAGTATGGCTTTACCTCTTATGCTCGGTGATCGTTGAAATAGCCCTGCGTGCCTTGTTGCGCCATGGCATCGGCGATGCGGCCGATGGCCTGTGTATAGGCCGCGGTCCGCAGCGTTGTGTTACCTTCCTCCGCCCGGTCGAAACAGGCGCCGGCCTCGCGGGCCAGGCGTTCGGTGAGGCGCCGATTGACTTCGTCTTCGGACCAGGTATCACCGATACGGTTCTGCACCCATTCCAGATGGCTGACGATCACACCGCCGGCATTGACCAGTACATCCGGTAGCACCTCGACACCGCGTTTGGCTAATTGGTCATCGGCCGCATTACTGACGGGCCCGTTGGCAATTTCCAGGATCGTGGCGGCATTTACGGTCGCGGCATTTTGCTCGGTGACGGCGTCCTCCAGTGCGGCTAGTACCAGTACATCGACATCAAGAGCCAGCAGCTCTTCGTTGGTCAGTTGCTCGACGTCGGCTTCCTGGCAGACCGATTCATCACAGTAAACCATGCCCTTGAGCTCCCGGTTCTTGTGCTTATGGCGCCAGATCGGGTCTGGATCGAGTCCGTCAGCAGCATAGATGGCACCCTGGGAATCCGACAGCGCGACGATCCGATAGCCGCGCTCGCGTGCCAGCCGAGCGAAGTGATAACCGGCATTGCCGAAACCCTGGACCGCCACACGGAGTTCTTCATGCGTTTTACTGCGGCGCTCGGCCCACAGATCAAGCACCTGCAGCGCACCACGCCCGGTGGCCGCGGTGCGACCCCTGGAACCGCCCAGCCCTAAAGGTTTGCCGGTGATGGTGGCCGGTACCTGACGGCGTTCGATCTGGGCAAATTCGTCGGCCATCCAACCCATGATGGTGTCGTTGGTGTTGACATCCGGTGCCGGGATGTCACTGTCCGGCCCGATGAGGTCATGAAAGGCGCGGATATAGCCACGCGACAGACGTTCCAGTTCCAGTCGGGAGAGCGCCTTGGGGTCGACCCGAACACCACCTTTGGCACCGCCGAATGGCAGGTCCACCACCGCGCACTTGATGGTCATCCAGAAGCTCAACGCCGTGACTTCTTCCGCGCTCACGTCCGGATGAAAACGAATGCCCCCCTTGCTTGGTCCGCGAGTGTCGTCGTAGCGTATGCGCCAGGCCGGAAAGAATTGCAAGGTGCCGTCGTCCATGCGGATCGGGATGTTGACCTGCACGCTCTGCTGCGGCTGGGCCAGACGCCTGCGAACGTCATCAGGGACGTCAAGTTGGTTAAAAATCCCGTTCAGGTGACCGTTGTCACCGAAGGCTTGGGCGTTGGAATGACTCATGGTTGTGACTCCTTATCGAACCCGCAAAAGTGTTTTGCGATGTCTTATGATTCAGCTTTCCATTGAAAGTGGGTTGTGCGATCGTCCGTTACGTGTTGATTGGTGAGCGTGTAAGTTGCACAAGATTCCCCGCGATCCGTGTTGCTAATGTCTTGGCGCGGTCTGCGCTCGGCCCTGCGAAATCTTCGTTCACGGTCTCCCGAAACAGCTTCAGCCAGCGTTCGAAGTCATCAATCTGCAAAGGGTGTCGCGCGTGCAACGCCAAGTGGCGGGCGACCATGTTGCGCCGGTAGCCGTCGCGTTCGCCGAGCAGCAGCTTGCACCAGTAGGCGCGGATGTGCGGCAAGTGCGTTTCGAGCTCGATATCTGCCACGTCCACGAACAGCGTGCGCAGGCGATCATCAGCCAGGACCTTCCGGTAGAAGGCATCCAGCAACTCGGCGATGGCCTCGGGCGTGTCGAGATCGCGCGGGGTTGAGTGCATGGCGGTGCTCCTGGCTAAACGGTGATGTACTCGGTAGCTGGCGAGCGTGGGTGTTTGCGCGACTTACGGTTGTGACTCCTTCTCAGACGGGGTATCGCAGCAAGCATCGTACTGCCTCTTGCGCCATAGCGCGTAGACGGTCAGGCCGATGAAAATGGCCAGGGCCGGCAGCAAGACGTAATCCAGATAACCGGTCAGTGCGATACCCACGATTACCCAGTAGTCCCCGAGAAAAACGCCGGCACCCGTTCCGGTCAGCACGATGGCAAGAATCGGCAAATGACAGGGGCAACTCAGCACCGCCAATACCCCCCACAGGTAACCGGTGAGCGGCCTGGATACCTCGGCCGGTTCGCGCGCCTTATCAGTCATGTCCACGTGCCGCCTTGGTTAGTACTTGGGTGCAGCGATTCAGCGCGGCTCTTTTAACACCAATCGTGTGTTGTATTTGCCGTTCGACGGCTCGGCACTGCCGTTCATCTCCGCTATCCAGCGCCTGTATAAACTCGGTAATCTCGGGTAGACCGAGACCGGCTTCACGACAGGAGCAGATTAACTTCAGCCGTTCCAGGCAGCTGTCATCGAATAAGCGAAAACCAGCTTGGGTAGTACTACAGGCGTACACCAATCGCATATCCAGATAAGTCCGGATCTGATGCACAGACAGGCCACAGAGACGGGCCGCCTCGGAAATGACGTAGCCTTCTGTTTGTGGCCCCGGCCCACGTTCAAGGCTGGGTTTTACCATTCGAGTGTTTACCGTCATGCTAGTGGCTTCTTGCCCTGTCGAGTATAAGGTGCGCAATCCGCTGACCCAGTTCGAAACCTTCCTGAACACTCACAATGTTCGCGTGCGGTTTATCTCGGCACCAGGCCTCCCCGGCCTGTCGAGAGGCAAAGAAGAGGACGTCGCAACAAAAGGCACTTCGAATGTCTCCCTCTGCGGCCACCGATACTAAAGAGATGACCGCGTCCTCCGGCTGGAGCAAAAGCACCCCCTGTGGCGTAACCGTCAAGGTGACCGGTTTGTTGGTATGCGGACAAGGCGATTGAACCTGCGCATGTTCGTCAATGACGATTGGAAACATCAAAGCATCAAGTGCACACCAGGTGTAGAGTGTCTGGTCGTTTACGACAAACGCATGCGGTGTTTCACGCAGTGTGATGCCGTAGCCGATCAGCCGTCCCTGGCCGTCGTACTCGATGGTTCCAGCAGGCAGTTCGTCGAGCACCAACACCACCTCATCAGGTGTCCAGTTGAGCGACTTCGCGAGCCGCTCAATAGTGACCGGTTGTCCCAGGGCAAGCTCGCGCAACAGCGTCACATGAAGCGCGGCTTCCCTTTCTCCGGTCAGACCTAGCCGTTCCACGATTTGACGGATGTCATTCATGGGCGTCGCCATTCTATCCCGCACAACAGGACAGCTGGCTGACGTCTTTGGTAAAGGTCTGGGCACAGAGCTTGAGCCCTTCGACCATCGTCAGGTAGGGAAACAACTCATTCGCAATGTCGTTAACGGTCATGCGTGCGCGTAAGGCCATCACAGCAGTCTGAATCAGTTCACCGGCCTCGCCTGCCACGGCCTGAACACCCAGTAATTGCCCGCTTTCACGCTCCGCGACGATCTTGATGAAGCCCCCGGTATCGAAGTTAACCAGCGCCCGTGGCACGTTATCGAGGGTCAGGGTGCGGCTGTCGGTGTCATATCCCACCGCTGCAGCATCTGCCTCGGACAGGCCTACGGTAGCAACTTGCGGATCAGTAAAAATCACCGCAGGCATGGCGCTGAGGTCGAGGCTGGCGTCACCGCCGGTCATATTGATGGCGGCCCGGCTACCACCGGCGGCGGCCACGTAGACAAACTGGGGCTGGTCGGTGCAATCGCCCGCGGCATAGATGCCCGACGCAGTGGTTTGGAGATGTTTGTCAATCTGGATCGCACCGCCCTCGGTGGCAACGCCGATGGCCTCCAGGTTGAGGTTTTCGGTATTGGGTGTGCGACCACTGGCGACCAGCAGTTGCTCTGCCTGTATCGTGCCGGCGTTGGTCTGCATGGTAAACAGCTGACCGTCGTGGCTCACTTCGCTGGCCTGGGTCTGCTTGAGCACCTCGATGCCCTCACGACGGAAGGCCGCTTCCACGGCTTCACCCACCGCCGGATCTTCCTGTGACAGCACCCGGCTGCGGGCCAGAACCGTGACCTGGCTGCCGAGGCGTGCAAAGGCCTGCGCCAGTTCGATGGCCACCACCGAGGCACCGATTACGACGAGGCGCTCGGGAATGTGATCCAGTTCCAGCGCACTGGTGGAGGTGAGATAGGGAGTTTCGGACAGCCCCGGAACGGGTGGTTCGGCGGGTCTTGCGCCCGTGCCGATAAAGGCCCGGTCAAAGCTCACCGTCTGTTCGCCGCCGGCGTTGAGCGTAACCGTCAGCGTGCGCTCGTCCACGAACCGCGCCTCGCCCTTGAGGACGGTAATCGCGGCATTGTCATTGAGAATATTCTGGTACTTGGACTCGCGCAGTTCCTCCACTCGTCCCTGTTGCTGAGCAAGCAGCGCCGGACGATTCACCACCGGCGCCTGGGCGCTCAGGCCGTCATCAAACGGGCTTTCCTGGCGAAGGTGGGCGATGTGAGCCGCCCGAATCATGATTTTAGAGGGCACACAGCCAATGTTGACGCAGGTTCCGCCAATGGTGCCGCGTTCGATCAGTGTCACCCGGGCACCGCGTTCAGTCGCCTTCAGGGCGGCAGCCATGGCACTACCGCCGCTGCCAATCACAGCAATGTGCAGGTTGTCGTCACTCATAAATGTTACTCCTTAGTTGATGGACTATCGCAGCAGGCGTCGTGTTTCTTCTTGCGCCAGACGGCATAACAGGTCAGGCCAATAAATAAGACCAGTGCGGGCAACAGCACGTAGTCGAGATAACCGGTCAGGGCAGCCAGGCCTAACGTTCCTAGCAAAACCACCAGTATCGGCGTGAAACAGCGCGACCAGCACGGTGCAAATGATGCTCACCCGCAACAAGGTTTGGGGTTCGCATGGTTACTCCTGTTTCGCCTGGGGCTGTTTCAACGTGGACGGGTAACCCGCGTTAGTCGTGGCTTGAGTCAGCGCCTCAACGGAGGTTTTCTCATCGTCGTAGGTAACCGTCGCATCACGTTCCTCATATCGGACATCCACAGCGCTCACGCCGTCGACCCGCTTTAGGGCAGCTTTAACCGTAATCGGGCAGGCCGAACAGGTCATGCCTGGAACGGACAAGGTCACCGTTTGTTGCGCAGCCAGGGCAGGCAGGCTGAACAGCGTAAACAGTACGGCAGCAATCAGGGACTTTTTCATGGTGTAGTGCCTCTCAGTCAACATAGTGGATCAGGTTTCAGTAAAACAGCGGTAAGACGAAGGGGAAAGCCAACGCAGTCAGAATGAGCAGCGCGACGATCCAGAAAACGACCTTGTAGGCCGTGCGCACTTGCGGTACCGCGCAAACATCGCCCGGCTGGCAGGCCCCGACAGGTCGATATATCCGGCGCCAGGCAAAGACCATCGCCACCAGTGCCGCACCGATGAACCAGGGCCGATAGGGTTCCAGGGCGGCCAGGCTGCCGATCCAGGCACCGGAAATGCCCAACGTGATCAAGACCAGGGGGCCAAGACAACAGGCAGACGCCAGAGCAGCGGCAATCCCTCCTGCGATCAGCGAACCGCGACCGGATTTGGACTCTGACATTACGATGGCTCCTTTCTAAAAATGGGTGACTGAGGTAAGGTTACTCCCGTAGTCAGCTACGGAATCAACCCCTATGTCCAAAAAACAACACTCAATGACCATTGGAGCCCTGGCCAAAGCCGCCGGTATGGGAGTGGAAACCATCCGCTATTACCAGCGCCGGGGGTTAGTGGCAGAGCCTGAAAAGCCCTATGGAAGCATCCGCCATTACGACGATCAGGCGTTGGCCCGCCTGCACTTTATTCGAACGGCCCAGTGGCTGGGGTTCAGTCTGGATGAAATCGGAGGGCTGCTGACACTGCAGGACGGTACCCATTGCGATGAAGCACGGGTATTGGGCGAGCAAAAACTAGCCAGTGTGCGGGCGAAAATTTCAAGCCTGCGACGCATCGAGCGTGCGCTGGACGGGTTAGTGCAGGAATGCTGCGCTCAGCGTGGGAATGTTGAATGCCCATTAATCACATCGCTCCAGGATGGGCTTGAAAACTCGGCTTTTACCTGATTAAAGAACAAGACAGTCCGTGAACGAGGCGTACACAAAATTAAGGGCTGAAGGGAGGTACGCTAACCTCACCAACCAAAAAAAGCAGGGCCTCCCGAAGGGCGAGACACTAGGCATGGCGCCCACTCGCCCTGCGATTGACAGCTACCTTTGCTATTATTACATTTAGTTACACCCTTATATCTTTTAGCGTTTTTCGCAAGGTTGAAATTCATGCTGTTCCGTCAGTTCTTCGACAAAACATCCAGCACCTACACCTATCTCATTGCGTCCGGCCGGGGTCGAGAAGCGCTCATCATCGACCCCGTAAAAGAGTCGACGGAGGCCTATCTTGGGTTAATTAATCAACTTGATCTTAAGCTTGTCCGGGCGATTGATACCCACACTCATGCTGACCACGTCACTGCCCTTGGTGATCTGCGTGACGCCACCCAATGCGTCACCATCATGGGTGAATTTACTAACGCGGAATGCGTATCAGAACATGTATCGGAAGGTGATCGAATTGATATCGACGGCATTCGGTTGGAAGCCATTTACACTCCGGGTCACACTGATGAATCCTTCAGTTTTTACTGGAATCAGGGCGACCAGAAGGCGGTATTCACTGGCGATGTGTTATTGATTCGCGGTAGTGGCCGGACTGATTTTCAGGGCGGCGACCCACGCAAGAGCTACGATTCTATCGTTAACAAACTGTTCCGCTTACCTGACGATACGTTGGTATATCCAGCGCATGACTACAAAGGAATGCTGAGCTCCTCCATCTACGAGGAGAAGCATTACAACCCACGTCTGGCGGGCAAATCGGAAGCCGAGTACGCCCGGATCATGAATAATCTTAACTTGCCCGACCCCAAACTGATGGATGTTGCCGTGCCTGCAAATCTGGCATGCGGAAAGCAACCGTGACGTTTGTAAGCATGGATTGTTACCCAATGGCGCAGCACTCTGCATTGAGTACTGAGTCCGGCCTCGATCGTGCCCTGGCGATAGCGATCCTTGCTGGCATTCTCGCCGGTCTCTTTTTGGATAAACCCAGCCGCTATGAGCTGACATAAACTTATTCAGAAGTTCCCTGAAATTAAAGGAGATATTCGATGGATATCAAACAACTTGATGAGCGCTTTAGTGTAACGGCGCAACCTGGTATTGACGATATTGAACAACTGGCAAACGCGGGTTTCCGCACGATTATTGCCAGCAGAGCTCGAAATGAAACGGACGACCAGCCTGATACCCAAACCCTGAAAAACAAGGCAGAGTCCCTGGGCATGACGTGGTACGAAATTCCAGTCGAACCGGGAAAGTACGCCCCTGAGGATATCGAGGCTTTTGCCAGCGCTTTGCAATCATCCACGGACCCGGTTCTCGGCTATTGTCGCACCGGGAAGCGCGCCATCCACTTGTGGGCCTATGCCAAGGCGGCTCACTATCCGATCGCGGACCTGCTCAGCCAAGCCAGCGCAGCCGGCTATGATCTGGAACCACTGCGGGACGATCTTGAGATATATCGGAATCGGATGGGTCAGAAGTGATCGCGAGATCGTCCCGTTAAAACTGGCCTTAAAATGTCAAAATGCCTTGGTGCCATCCGAGGGCTCACGAGCATGACTTTGTCGTTGATGATCGTCACATCTACTGGCCCAAATAAAAAGGACGCGCCACCCACTGGATAACGCGCCCCACAGTGCTTTCCAGGCTCTACAACTCGCCGGTGTGATTCGCCCCAACGGGGTTGCCGAACTCAAACGCATCGAGCTCGCGGTTCAGTTTCGGTACCGGCAAAGTGAATGCGCTGGGAGGGTTCACGGGCGCCGTACTCCTGGCCGGCTTCGCTCTCTTCATGGTGGTTGAGAGCATTGATCGCTTTATCCATCCGGTCACGATTTCGTTCAACGGCGCTATTTTCGTAGCGATCATCGGACTGATCGTCAACGGCGTGTCGGCATAAATTCTTGGCGACCACCATGACCACAGTCATGCCCACCAGGAAGACGATTCACACCACTCTCATGACCATCACGACCACAACCGCCGTGCGGCCTATTTCCACGTGTTGGCCGATGCGCTCACCTCTGTATTGGCCATCGTGGCTCTGCTTGCGGGTAAATACGCCGGGTGGAACTGGATGGACCCGGCAATGGGTATCGTCGGTGCCATTCTCATTACCCGGTGGTCTTGGGGATTATTGAAAGCCACATCGCGCGTGTTACTCGATCAACAGCAAACCGGTATCCAGCAGGGCGTTAAACGAGCGGTAGAATGCGGCGATACGCGCGTGAGTGATCTTCATGTTTGGTCGATTGGGCCTAACTTGTATGCTGCGATTGTCGCGGTCGTTACCCATGACCCTCAGCCGCCCGGTCATTACCGCGATCGTATCCAAACGGATAACGCATCACTTGTGCATGTGACTGTGATAGTCCATACCTGACCAATGCATTGCGAACTCTCTCAGGATGGGTAGCCAACCACTGTCATACTAAACATTAATCGGAGCCCTCGATCAGGCTAGCAACTTTGGCCAGCAGGGTGCTTGCGGCGTTGTCCGTAAACTGCTGCCCTTCCTCGATGTAGCCCCGCACCGTCCCGTCATGCTTCCAGCCGCCCTGACGCTTGATCTGCGCAAAGTCGACCTTCTCCCGCGCGGCGGCGGTGGATAAACCGCGCCGGAAGCTGTGACTGCTCAGGGTCGGCACGAAGTCCAGGTCGCAGGTTTCCCCGAGCGCCTTCAGGATACGGTTCACTGACCCGCCTGAGAGGGCTTGGGGTTGCAACCGATCCCAGCGATTGACGGCTCGAAAGACGGGTCCTTCGTGAATGCCCGCGCGCTTTAGCCAGTTTTCGAGGGCACTGACCGGGCAGACCGGCCCGTTGCCCCGAGGCAGGGCCCGCTTTAGCCCCTCACCGTGAGGATCCGTTTTCGAGCGCGGCAGAGTCACCACAAGCCCTTCCGGCTCCCACGACAAATCCTCCACTTCAATAGTCACCAACTCACTGCGGCGAAACGCCCCAAAAAAACCGACCTGCAGCAGGGCCCAGTCGCGATGCTTCTTGAGCGAGTCAGGCTGCTGCTGGAGTGTTTGCAGAAAGACGGCAATGTGTTCGAGGCGCAGCGCCCGGGCTTGCCGTTTCGGCCGACCATGGACGCGACGAATCCCTTCCAACGTTTTGCGCACGCCAGGGTCCCGAGCGGGATCACGCAATCCCTGAGTCTGGTGCCAGCGCCCCAGGGCCGTCAGGTAGACATCCAGCGTGCGAGGATTAAGCGCGACTGCCTGGTCGGACAGGTAGGCCGCCAAGGTCGCCGGCTGTGTCGGTAGACGTCCGCCCCAGCGCTCAAAGCTTCGAATGGCCGCACGGTAGGTTCGGCGCGTGTTGTCCGTGGTGGCCATGTGGATGTACCGATTAGCCGAATCGGCTAACAGGGTCTTTTCCGTATTACGTAATGTGGACCTGGTGGTGGGTTTTGGATCCATGATCACTCCAATTCGAGGCGTGCTCTCAAGAGCCGGTGGTGTACCGGTGTTACAGGGGCAGAATAGAGCAGACCACACTCTAACGCACGTTAATACGCTTTAACGTGCGTTATGGGTCTTAAATTAACTTTGTTAATTATCTCATAAATAACGTAATATTACATATCACGTTATATGATAAAAATGAGGCATGTCATGGCCCGCGCCGGAATTACCTACCAGGATGTCGCCAACGCTGCGCAACGCGTCCGCCAACGCGGTGACGAGCCCACTGTCGACCGGGTGCGATCGGAGCTCGGTACCGGCAGTCGCAGCACTCTCGGGCCAATGCTGAAACGTTGGAAAACAGGCAGCGAAGCCGCAGCGGATCTGAACGGACTCCCGGCTGACTTGGTGGCCGCCGTGAAAGCCCTGCATGAGCGAGCTCAATACGCGGCCG
>NZ_DRFS01000008.1 GCF_011050415.1 Halomonas sp. | reverse complement strand
GTTCCTGGTGTTTGTCAATGTGCGATTTTCGCTATCGATACAACCCTGACGCAAAACCGCTAACCCTCTGACAAACCAAGGCTTTTACACCTTATGCACCGCTGGTAACGCTTGGCGTCCCCGGCAGCGGATGCGTACTTTACGGGTTCTCGGCCGGGCTGGCAAGCGCCTTTGTAGAAAAATTACATATTGCCAGACTTAACAGTATGAAACCCCTTCGGCACCAGCCTGATTGACGGTTACACTAACGCTATCTACCGCTCTTTCCACCACAGTGCCGAGGAACGCTATGAGCCACCACTTGCTAACTGTCGACTCATTAAACCGCGAAAGCGTAGACCACTTACTACGTGTGGCTGCGCGTATGGAGCCGATTGCTCAGCGACGCCAGGTAACACGAGTATTAGAAGGGGCCGTACTCGGTAATCTGTTTTTTGAAGCCAGCACACGTACACGGGTGAGTTTCAATGCTGCCTTTTGCCGTTTGGGTGGCAGCGTATGTGACACCACTGGTTTTACGTTCTCGTCCATGGCTAAGGGAGAGTCGCTATACGACACCAGTCGTGTCATGAGCGGCTACTGCGATGCGATTGTGATGCGCCATCCAGACCAAGGCTCTGTGGCAGAATTTGCAGCCGCGACGAATGTACCGGTGATTAATGGCGGGGATGGCCCTGGGGAGCACCCTAGCCAAGCACTGCTCGACCTCTACACTATTGATAAAGAGTTCCAACGTCTGGGCAAATCACTTAACGGTGCACATATCTTGTTGACGGGTGATTTGAAGTACGGCCGTACCGTCCATTCATTAATTAAATTGCTGTCACTCTATGACCCGCTGCGCATTACGCTAATATCGCCGCCTGGCCTTGAAATGCCTTCAAAACTGATTGACCTAGTCGCGTCACGCGGGCATCGCATTGAGCAGCGGGACTCGTTGGCGAGTGATTTTGCAGATTTAGATGTGGTGTACACCACACGCATTCAGAAAGAACGCTTTACTGATGAGATGAATGAGAGTTTTCAGGGGCTGTCTGACGACTTTATGGTCAACCGTGATTTTCTCGATCACCGCTGCAGCCAAAGCACTATTGTGATGCACCCACTGCCCAGAGATAGTCGCCCCGGTGCCAATGATTTAAACGTGGACCTTAATGGAGACCCGCGGTTGGCGATTTTCCGCCAAACGGATAACGGTATTCCTATGCGGATGGCGATTTTCGCAACGCTTCTAAACGTCGACAAACTGATCGAGCAAGACCTGCGCCCAGTACGCTGGTATGTACCCACTCAAACAGGCACGTTAGATCGTTAAAGAAGGGATGGTTAAAAGCTAGGGGCTAAAGATAAGCGTTATAGAGACAAACGTCCGCCAGGTAAGCCTTCCTGGTGGGCAAACCAGCCCTCAAGAATAAGAATAGCCGCGATGCCATCAACACTATCTTGACGATAGTTCCCTTTATGGCCCGCCTCGCGAGCAATCAGCTTGGCCTCCCGCGTGGTTCCTCGCTCGTCGACCATTTCACACGGTTTGCCATAACGGCCATGCAAACGATTACCGAACTTGCGAGCACGAGTGCTCATCTCTGACTCGCTACCATCCATATTCAGCGGTAGCCCCACCACTAATAGATCAGGCTGCCACTCGTTAAGTAGCCGCGACACGACATTCCAATCGGGAATCCCATCCCGTGCCGTCAGCGGAGTGAGCTCTCGTGCACTGCGCAGCAGCTCATTGCCCACCGCCACACCGATACGCCGGGTACCGTAGTCAAAGGCCAGAATTAAGCGCTGCCCCGCCTCAGCCATTAAGCGTGCCCCGCATCTCGGGTCATTAGGTTAAGGTCAACGCCTAACAAGCCAGCCGCCGCGGTTAAACGTTCAACAGGAGGAGTGTTAAATAGCACGCTACCTTGAGCTTCTACTGTTAGCCAGCTGTTCTCCTTAAGCTCTTCTTCCAGTTGCCCGACTTCCCAGCCCGCGCAACCCAAACAGACTAGAAACTGTTCGGGTCCCTCACCAGCAGCAAAGGCCTGCAGAATATCGAGTGAAGTGGTGAGCGCAATGCCATCTTCTACTTGGATACTTGAGTCCCACTGCTGGCTATCGCCAACATGGAGGATAAAGCCGCGATCCTTGTGCATTGGACCACCGTAATAAACTGGCGCACTACGGTGCGGGCTTGTTTCTCCACCCAATTCCAGTTGATCAAACAGCGCTTCAAGGGTGATCTCTAACGGTCGGTTAGTAATCACCCCCATGCAGCCGTTGTTATCGTGATCGCAAAGATAGATAAGCGTACCGGAAAAATTAGGGTCTTCTAGATGTGGCATCGCCATTAGAAAGTGATGTTTCAAACTTTGCATGCGTCTCCCACTGCCTACTGGTATCCCAGTAGGCGTAGCGTAATGAGTTTAATTATAAGTGAAGCCGTGCTTAGGCTAAGCGTCGCTCAATAGCATCCAGCAACAGACCGGCAATATTAGTGCCTCGCTGATCATCAATCTCACGCACGCAAGTAGGGCTAGTGACGTTGATTTCAGTAATATAGTCACCGATGACATCAAGCCCCACGAACATTAAGCCCTTTTCACGAATCATCGGCTGCACTTGCTGAATAAGCCAGTGGTCGCGCTCGGTCAGTTCACGACTTACGCCTCGTCCACCGGCAGCCAAGTTTCCACGGGTTTCTCCCGCCGAGGGAATACGCGCCAGTCCATAAGGGACGGGCTCACCGTCGACCAGCAGAATACGCGTGTCGCCATCTTTGATTTCCGGCAGATAGCGCTGAGCCATAATTTGCCGCTGACCGCGCAGGGTAAGCTGCTCAATCACCGCGCCGATATTGCGGCCTTCAGGGCCAATATGAAAAATGCCAGTGCCTCCCATGCCGTCCAGCGGCTTGAAGATCACATCGCCATGTTCCGCGTGGAAGGCCCGTAGTACGTCGTCGCGACTTGCGACGATGGTAGGTGCACAGCACTGGGGAAACTGTTGGGCAAACAGCTTTTCATTACACTGCAACAGTGCCGCCGTGGGATTGACCACCAACACACCTTCGCGCTCAGCAAAGCCCAACAGGTGCACAGCGTTAGTAAACTCGGCATCCACAGGGGGGTCTTTACGCATTAGCACCACATCAAGCTCGACAAGTGGGCGCGCCGATGCTTCTCCCAGGTCGTACCAATGATTAGGGTCACGATGCACTGTTAAGGGCCGCATGCGCGCATAGGCTTGCCCCGCGTTTAAGAAAAGATCTTCCTGCTCCATATAGTGCAGGGTATAGCCACGCTCCTGGGCGGCCCATAGCATGGCCATGGTGGTATCTTTCTTGTAGGCGATGTCGCTGATGGGATCCATCACAACGCCGAGATGCAGATTTGATTGGCTCATCGGGGGCACTATCCAAACATGAACAATAGACACCCAGTATGCCGCACTGCCCGCTAGGCTCCAACAACCCCAGCTAACTACTCGCTGAGCGCACCCGGTACTATGCGAATGGCATCTGGTTCCAGGGTGATCAACTGATGCTTATAAAGCCGCCCAATCGCCTGTTTATAGGCACTTTTGCTGACGCCTAAGCGGGCTTTAACTTCATGGGCAGGGCTTTTATCCCCTAGCGCCAGATAGCCACCGCTTTCACGCAGTGCCTGCATTATCTTATCGCCCACCACATCTAAACGCGCAGCACCTGGCGGTAGCAGCGAGATATTTAAACGACCATCTTCGCGGCGCTGCTTCACATAGCCCTTAACCGCCTGGCCGCGACGCAATGGCTGAGTGACATCATCTTGATAAATAAGCCCCCAGTAGCGGTGATTGACCACTACCTTCATGCCTAGATCCGTACGATCAGCCACCACCACGGCAACCTCATCGCCCTTTTCCAGCGCCCAGGCATCATCGGTCAGAAAACGATCAAGCTTCATCGACGCGACTGGCCGCCCTTGATCGTCGCTGTACAGCATCACCAATACGCGTTTGCCAGCATCAGGGCGAAAATGTTGCTCGCTAAACGGTAGCAGCACATCTTTCGGCTGGCCCCACTGCAAAAATGCGCCAATGTTATTGACGGCCGTGACCGTTAAGTACGCCACTTCACCCAACTGGGCGGCTGCATCGCTGGCGGATCGAGGAGATGAGTGTGACTCACGGACCATGGGGTGACGTCCTTCAAGAAAAATAGATAAACATTATGGTGTCTAGCGAGCCCAGGGCAAAGCGAGGCAGCCTGTTTTAGTGCCTTGTTAACTTCCTACCTTGCTTAACCAGCACCCTTCAGTCCTTCTAAAAACCACTTTTCGCACAACCTGCTACTATCAAAACACTAGACAAAATTAGGCGTAGGGGAGCGAACATGGAAGGGTTCACGCTTTTTGATACCATTGTTTTGATCGGTTATATCTGCTTAATCGCCTGGATTGGCTCGCGTTTTGGTAAGGATCAGCAAAACCCTGAGGACTATTTTTTAGGCGGTCGCAAAATTCCCGGCTGGGCAATTGGTCTTTCGGTGATGGCGACTCAAGCAAGTGCCATCACTTTTATTGGGGCACCCGGCTGGGGTTTTGAGGGAGGCCTTGAGCGCTTAGTGACCTTTATCAATGTGCCGCTGGCGATGATCGTGTTGATTTTAGTGTTAGTACCTATCTTTCACCGCGCAGGCATTTATAGCATTTATGAGCTGTTAGAGAGGCGGTTTGGCCCGGCAACACGCACCCTTAGCGCGCTACTTTTCCTTGTTGCGAGGGGCTTAGCCACGGGTGTGGTGCTTTATGCCCCAGCACTGGTGCTCGCCGTTGTCACCGGCTGGAGCGTTAATCTCACCATTATCATTATGGCGGTGCTGGCGATCAGCTATACCGTGATGGGAGGCATCAGTGCAGTGATCTGGACCGATGTCGTGCAGATGTTTGTGCTCTGGTTCGGCGCGCTATTCAGTATCTTTTTTTTGGTCACCAGCCTGCCCGGTGGTTGGAGTGATGTAATGGATTTCGGCGCGACCACCGGCATGTTCAATGCCATCGACTTATCTTTTGACCCTAGCGTGACCTATTCGTTATGGGCCGGTTTATTAGGCGGCTTTTTTCTCCATGTTGCCTACTTCGGCACCGACCAGAGCCAAATTCAGCGGGTGTTATCCAGCCCTTCAGTAATGGACGCCCAACGATCACTGCTCATCGGCGGCTATCTGCTGATTCCGCAAATGCTGCTGTTTCTATTTATTGGCGTTATTTTAGCCACCTACTACCAGCAGCATGGGTTAACGCCTCCCGAGGATCTCAATGAGTTGTTACCGCGCTACGTGGTGAGTGCGTTTCCTTCGGGGATGGCAGGACTGGTCATCGCGGGTGTCTTCGCGGCAGCAATGTCGAGTCTCGACTCGGCGCTCAACTCGCTTTCCGCAGTCACTGTGCGCGATTTTTATAGCCGTTATATCAAGCCCAATGCCAGTGATGCGCACTACTTAAAAGCATCACGAATGGCCACCATTTTCTGGGGTCTCTATGCCACGCTATTTGCTTTCTTTGCGGGCAATCTTGGTCCCGTGATTGAAGCAGTCAATCAGATTGGCTCGTGGTTTTATGGGGCGCTACTTGGCACTTTTTTACTCGCTATTTTCAGCCATCGCTCCAATGGGCGTGGTGCCATCGCTGGGCTTATCGCGGGCATGTTAGCGGTATGGGCGGTTTCTGCGCTATTAGATGTCTCGTGGCTATATAACAATACAGTGGGTGTCGCAGTGTCAGTCAGCGTTGGCTATCTCGTCAGCCTTAGCGCTCCCGCCCCTAGCCACGCTCAGTTAAGCGATGTAATGATGGCTGAAGCCGCCCCAGATATGCAGGCGGTTTTGGCTGCTAGAGCCGATAATGCCCACATCATCGGCAAAGAGGCACGCGTTACGCGTCGGCGCTGTATCGGTCTATTCGCTTGGTTTTGTTTGATGCTGGCAATGTTAGCGTTGTTACAGGGCTGGGCGAATGCTTGATCGATTAACGCTAGCGAGACGTATTGATGAAGGCACTGCCAGTCAGCAATTGAAGCGATTAGGCGCCTCTGCTTGCGAGCCCGCATGGATTGGCCTCTGGGCGACGGGTCTTGGGCTACCCCATGGCTCACCGGGAGCTTGGCTGCTGTGCGCTCAGAATATGCAGCGTGCACTGCTCATGGTGGGCGCCGAACTGCCCCCTCTTGTAGAAAAGCCGGATGCCGGTATTAAACTTGATAGCGGCTTGCCACCAACGTCAGAAGCGTTAAACCGGCTATGGCTGTGGGAACGAATGGCCACACCTCGCCACTGGCGCATGCAGGTGCTCAGCACTCCCCCCAAGCCGTTTTGGCTGCCCTGCTGGCTAGGCTATATCCGCGGGCGACAGCAGCGCCTGATCATTATCAGTGGACTATCCGGCGAACCCCTGCCAATGCTCAAACCGATTGTGCTGGAAGGGCTTCAGCAAGCACATCAAAAAGAGCAAAATGCAGCATTAAGCGAACAACGGAGAAACTCATTATAGAAAGTTTTTGTCGATAGTAAGTACTTACAACAAGTGTTTATAAGTCGCCAAAATAGTGCTGAAGTAAAGAGAGTGCCACGATCGGTGCGGTTTCAGTACGTAGAACCCGTGGGCCGAGTGTGAGCGTTGTAAAGGCAGCTTTTTGGGCGGCCGCAATATCACTCTCGCTCAACCCGCCTTCCGGGCCAATAAGCAGCGCCACCGAAGCGGGTCGATCTTGACGGTTAAAGGCATTGCCGGTCGCCAGATGCAGCATCAAACGCAAGGGCTCTTGCCGCACCTCAAGCCAGGCATGAAGCGACATGGGCGGATAAACCGCTGGCACCACCGCGCGCCCGCTCTGCTCGCAGGCGCTGGCTGCCACTGCCTGCCAGTGAGCCAGTTTTTTATCTTCCCGGTCACCTTTTAAACGCACGTCACCGCGCTCAGTATACAGCGGCGTAATAGCTGCTACACCGAGCTCGACAGCCTTCTGGATGGCATAATCCATTCGGTCGCCTTTGGAGATGGCTTGGCCCAAGTGGACAGAGAGTGGCGACTCGCCGCTGCCCGCCCACACCGCCTCAACACGCGCCAGGGTTTGCTTGCGGCTTACTTTTGCCAAGCGAACGCCTGCCTCAAGGCCTTCGCCGTCAAACAGCACTAGCGGAGCGCCTTCACTCATACGCAGCACACGGGTGATGTGCCTGGCCGGGCCTTCAGGCAACGCTAACGCATTGCCCGCTACGAAGGCAGCGGGCACATAAACGCGTGGCATTTTGCCATGCTGGGCATACCAATCAGCGGCTTGCAGTGCTTCAGCCATCGCTTAATGGGTATTTTCGGCGGCTTGCTTGGCTTCGCGCTGCTTACGCTGAGCGTACATCGCTTCAAAGTTTACCGGTGCCAACATCAGCGGCGGGAAACCACCACGGTTGACTAAGTTATCCACACACTCACGGGCGTAGGGGAACAGCAAGTTAGGGCAGAATGCACCCAGTGTCTGTTCCAACTGCGCGCCTTCAATACCCGAAATACGGAACAGGCCCGCCTGCTCGACTTCTGCCAGGAAGGAGGTCGTGCCGCTTTCGCTGTCATTGACCTGAGCGGTCACTTTCACCACCACTTCATACTGATCATCAGCAATTTGAGTGCTAGTGGTATTCAGGTCCAGATTGACCTTCGGTTTGAATGACTGCTTAAACACCGTGGGTGAGTTAGGCGCTTCAAACGAAATATCCTTTACATAAATACGCTGCAGCGAAAACTTAAGCTGCGGCTTTTCATCTGCTGCGGCACCCGCCTGCGGTGTGTTGTTATCTTCCGCCATGAGAAAACTCCTAATTGTTCATTAAATAGATATAGCGATGGTTACTTTTTAACCACCGGAAGACCATCACCTTGCCACTGCGCCATACCGCCTCTCAACTTGTAAGCACGCTCAAAGCCTGCTTTCGCAAGCTTAGCCTGGGCGGCACCGGAGCTCTGCCCGTGCTTGCACACCACAATGATCGGCTGGGCTTTTACTTTGTCCAGTTCGGTCATGCGGCTATCGAGGTTGCTTTGCGGAATGTTACGCGCACCCGCAATATGGCCAGCCTTGAAGTCTTTGCTTTCACGGATGTCCAGCACCACCGCATCTTCGCGGTTGATAAGCTGAGTAGCCTCAGTGGCGGTCAATGCATTGTTGGAGGCACTGCGCGTCTCGTAAATAAGCCACGCTATCAGCACCAGCAAAAATGCCCCAACCAGCAGGGGGTGGTTCTGTACGAATTCGAACACCTGATCGATCATCGCGAACACAATCTCTTGGTCTATGCAGAAAAAAGCGGCCTAACCGCTGCCAAAACGCGACAAGTATACACGTCCGATAGCTTCCCGCGCAGGCCTTGATCATGACGCCTGGCAGTTGCCTGCGTTATGATGCCCCAAGCGTGCGCCCGTCGCGACCCCGAATTACCGAGTCGTTCGGCTTGCCAATCTTAACGAGGTTTTATTATGGATACTTCTCGCACCCCACGCCCGGTGGCGCTGATCATTCTCGACGGCTACGGCCACAATCCTGAGAGCGACCATAATGCGGTGGCCGCGGCCAACAAGCCGGTGATGGACAAGCTTTGGGCGAGCCGTCCCCATGCCTTTGTTCATACCGATGGCCTACATGTTGGCTTGCCCGAAGGGCAAATGGGCAACTCCGAAGTCGGGCATATGAATATTGGTGCGGGACGCATTGTTTACCAGGATTTCACGCGTATCAGCAAGGCGATTAAAGATGGCGACCTGGATGTGAATGAAAACCTCACCCAACCGATTGACGAAGCCGTCGCTAACGGGCGACCAGTCCACTTAATTGGCCTGCTCTCCCCCGGTGGCGTCCACAGCCATGAAGACCATTTTATTGCCATGGCCGAACTTGCCGCGCGACGCGGTGCCCAGCGCATTTTTATTCACGCCTTTCTCGATGGCCGAGATATGCCACCGCAAAGTGCTTTGGCCTCTATTGAACGTGCCAATGCCCGTCTGGCAGAACTGGTGGGCGCTGATAATGGCTTCGTTGCCTCGATTATTGGTCGCTTTTACGCCATGGATCGTGACAACCGCTGGGAGCGCGTGGAACAAGCGTATCGCCTATTGACTGAAGGTCACGCGGAACACTACGTCTCTAGCGCTGAAACAGCTTTGCGTGAAGCCTACCAGCGTGGAGAAACCGATGAATTTGTTGCCGCCAGCAGCATACTGCTTAAAGACGGTTCGATTACGCTGCAAGATGGTGACGCAGCGATCTTCCTTAACTTTCGTTCTGACCGCGCCCGGGAGCTAACCCGTGCTTTTGCCGAGCCAGATTTTAAAGGTTTCGAGCGCCATGCGAGCCCTAAGCTAGCCGGCCAAGGGCTAGTCATGATGACGCAATACGCTGCCGACGTACCTGCGCCTGCCGCTTTTCCGCCGTCGGATCTTAACGACACTTTGGGCGAAGTGGTGGCTAAGCGCGGCTTAAAACAGCTGCGCATCGCTGAGACCGAGAAGTACCCCCACGTCACCTTCTTCTTTTCGGGAGGCAATGAGACTGAGTTTGAAGGCGAAACGCGGATTCTGCTGCCCTCGCCACAAGACGTTCGCACCTACGACGAAAAGCCTGAGATGAGCGCCTTTGAAATTACCGACAAGCTCGTCGAGGCGATTGATGGCGGAAGCTTTGATCTCATCGTTTGCAACTACGCCAATGGCGATATGGTCGGCCATACCGGTGACTTCAATGCCGCGGTAAAAGCCATTGAAACTGTCGATACCTGCGTGGGTCGCGTGGTGGAAGCCATTGAGCGCGCGGGCGGCGCCTGCTTAATTACCGCCGACCACGGCAATGCCGAGCAGATGGTGCATCCCGTGACCGGCGAGCCACAAACCGCCCACACCACCTTTGTAGTGCCGCTCATCTACGTAGGTGAACGCCCCGCCACGCTAGAAGAGGGGCGTTTATGTGACCTGGCACCCACCTTACTGGCAATGATGAACCAATCGCAGCCCGGGGCAATGACCGGGAAGCCGCTGATTCATTTTACATAATGCCTATGCGGTGGTGGTTAGCATTCGCGGCTGTGCTGGCGTTAGGATATGCGCCAGCTGTTGTAGCCCAACAAGATGAAAGTGCCGCGCGCCAGCAATTGGATGCGATTGGCCAGGAGATTGAATCCCTCGGCCAACGCCTCACATCGACAGGACAGGCTCGTGATAGCGCTGAACGCGAGCTCCGAGAGGTAGAAACAGAGCTTGCCGCTACCCACCAGCGCTTAGATACCCTTCAGGCAGAGCGCCGACAGCTGGACGAAGAGACTTCCCAGCTACGTCAGCACCGTGACCGCCTAGAGAGCGAACGCGCCAATCAATACGCCGCTTTAGGGCAACAGCTCGCAGCACTTTACCGCCTTGGACCAACGCCGCAGCTCAAACTGCTGCTAAACCAGGGCGATCCGGCTGAGCTTGATCGCATGCAGGCCTACCTAAATCGACTCACTGAAGCGCGTAATCGCCGTTTAAGCGATATTGCCCGTCTCGATACCGCCCTGGCCGATACCCAAAAAGAGCTAAGTGAACGACAAGCCCGCCTTGATGTATTGGCTGATGAGTTAGAGGAGCAAAGCGCGCTACTTGCCCAGCGCACCACCGAGCGCCGCAGCGTTGTGTCGAACCTGGATGACCGCTACGGCAGCGAAGAGGAGCGGCTGGCTGATCTTAACCAGAGCCGCGAGGAAGCCGAACGCGTGCTGCGTAATATTCAGGCAGAGATGGCAAAACTTGCCGAACCCTCCCCTACTACGCATATTGTAAGCACCCAAGGCGATTTGCCCTGGCCGGTTCAAGGCGCCATTAGTAGCAACTTTAACCATCGCGATGGCGTGCACTATAACGGCATTGTGATTCAAGCCAGTGCAGGCACCCCAGTCACGGCTGTACACACAGGCCGCGTGGTATTTGCCGATTGGATGCGAGGGTTTGGCAATTTGCTCATTATCGATCACGGCGATCAGATTATGACGTTGCATGCCCACCTGCAGCAGTTTAGCGTCAGGCCAGGTCAGCAGGTTAATCGCGGCGATGAAATTGGTCGTGTTGGCGATAGCGGCGGCCAAACACGTGCAGCGCTTTACTTTGAAGTTCGCCGCGGCGGCGAACCAATTAATCCGCAGCGTTGGATTGCGCGCCGCTGACGGGATAAGCTGCACAATTATTAATGTATAAGTATTAATGTATCGGCTTTTTCAACTATCAGATTTTTAACGACACGTCTTTCAACGACCAGTCTTTCAACTACAGGGTGACGCGCTATGGCGCCACCTATCGCCTTGCGGAGTCTGCATGACGCTATCTGTTACCGTGGTATCGGCCCCCGCCAAGCGCCTCTTGGCCACCCTGCTTCCGATTGCTTTTCTGTCGGCTCCGCTACCGTTGCTCGCCCAGCCATCTGGCAATGAGCTGCCCTTAGAAGAGATTCAAACCTTCGCAGAGGTGTTTGAGCGCATTAAACGGGCGTACGTCGAAGAAGTTGATGACCGAACGCTATTACGTAATGCCATGCGCGGCATGCTCAGCGAGCTGGACCCGCATTCCGCCTACCTTGACGAGGAGGAGTACCAAAGCCTGCGTGAGTCTACTCAAGGTGAATTTGGCGGCATTGGTATCGAAGTGGGCATGGAGAATGGCCAGCTAATGGTCATTACCCCCATTGATGACACGCCGGCCTCCCGGGCGGGGCTACTGTCTCGCGACGTTATTGTGGCGATTGATGATACCCCTACCGACAGCATGTCTTTACAAGAAGCCGTCACCCTTATGCGCGGCGAGCCCAGAACTGAGTTGCGCATCAGTATCCTGCGCTCAGGTGAAGACACCCCACGGGAATTCACTCTGACCCGGGAGATTATTCGTAGCGAAAGCGTCAAGCATGAGCTGCTTGAACCGGGCTATGGATATCTGCGTATTAGCCAATTCCAGTCGCGCACCCCGGATCAAGCCCGCAATGCACTCGAGCACATGGCGCGCGAGCAGCCACTGGAAGGCTTGATACTCGATTTACGTAATAATCCCGGTGGCGTTCTGCAGGCGGCCGTAGGTATTGCCGACCTATTCTTAGATGAAGGGCTGATTGTGTATACCGAAGGGCGGCTGGCAGATACCGAGATGTCTTTCTCCGCCACCCGCACAACGCCCGCTGGTGATGTACCACTCATCGTACTGATCAATGGCGGCAGTGCCTCTGCGGCTGAGATTGTGGCGGGTGCGCTTCAGGATCAGCGCCGCGGCGTCGTTATGGGTACGGATAGCTTTGGCAAAGGGTCGGTACAACAGATTATGCCGCTCGGTAATGGTGAAGGGCTCAAACTCACCACGGCGCTCTACTACACGCCCAATGGCCGCTCTATTCAGGCTCAAGGCATTGAGCCTGACGTTGAAGTGGTACGCGGACGACTGGAAGTTGCCGAGAGCCGCCGCGAGATTCGCGAAGCGGATCTTGATGGCCACTTAAGCGGCCAGCAGGCACCCCGTGATCGCCAACAGATGACCGAGCGCCTACGCGATGATTATCAGCTTAGCGAAGCCCTCAACCTGCTCAAGGCGCTGAACGTCGTTGATCGCCGCCGCCGTTAACGGCAGCCTGTTTTAACGACAACCCGGTTTAACGACAACTGAGAGGCAGGCGACCACGCTCACCGGTCGCCTGCCGCATTAGCACGCGCTTCAACGGCACTACCTGATTCATTCCGCTCATACCCAGGTTGCGCGCCAGTGTAAGGACGGGGTCGTGGGCGCCAAACAGCACTTTAAAGCCTTTCATCAGCCCTAACATGGCACTGTTATCAAAGCGCCGACGACGCTCGTAGCGTCTTAACGTGCTCATTTCCCCCCAAGGTGCACCGCGCTGCCAAGCATTTACTACCTCTTCAGCCAATACCGCCGCATCCATTAACCCTAAATTAACTCCCTGGCCTGCCAGCGGATGGATACTGTGAGCAGCGTCGCCGATCAGCGCGAAATGCGGCTGTACATAGTGACGGGCATGGCGCTGGATTAACGGAAATCGGTGAGCCTTATCACAGGCGGTAACTTGCCCTAAGCGGTGACCAAAGGCCTCTCCTAAAGCCTCGCCCAGGGCTTCTTGGGAAAGCCCGCTAAGCTCGGCTGCATGCGTTGATGTTGTCGACCATACAATAGAGCAGTAACGATCGTTTTCCTCCACGGTTAACGGTAGGAACGCGAGCGGACGACCATCAATAAACGCCTGCCGCGCAACGCCACCATGCGGTTTTGAGCACGTTACGGTGGTCACCACGGCATCTTGCTGCATATCGTCACTGTCGACTTCAATACCCGCCATCTCACGCAGTACCGATTGGGCACCATCGGCCGCCACGATTAACGGTGCATTTAGCTTGCGTCCGTCATCCAGCACCAGCCAGTCGCCCTTTGATGAATAGCTCATGTCGTTAGTGCGTTGGAGCGCCTCCACCCGCACGCCAAAAAACGTGGTGACATTGGGATGGTCGATCACCTGAGTATTCAGTGCCGCGAGAGTGACCGTGTTTTCTACGATATGCCCTAACACGGCCACCCCCGCCTCATCAGCGGAAAAAGCAATCTCACCGCTACCTTCAGCATCCCATACCTGCATACCCCGGTATGGGGTAATCCGGGTCTGCTGCATGGCAGGCCAGACACCTAAATGTGTCAGTAATCGTTGGGAAACCGGCGTCAGAGCGCTTACTCGCGGGTGAGGCAGACGGCTGACAGCATCGTTAAGGTGCAGTGGAGCTGGCTGGGCTTCAACAAGCGCTACCTGCATACCCGCTTGAGCCAAAAGCGCGCAGAGTGCCGTCCCAACCATACCGCCACCGATAATTACCGCTTCAAAGTTTTCTATTGGCGGCTTCGCTGATGAACTATCCGTATGCATAACACTCCTTTTAGTAGCCGTCTTTCTGAAACACTCTTTTAGAAGCATTCCCGTAGAAGAGTAGCTGAGCTTTTTTAATAACCAGCAGCTGTGTCAGAAACATCAGTGAATTCAGCGGTTGCTTATTGATCGCTTAGCGCTCGAGACCCATCGCCCGCCTGGCAAGCCCCCGCCGCAGCGGCCCAATCATATTCAGGCCGATTAACCCGGCGGCGCGAGCATGCGGCAGTAGCGGAAAAGAGAGCCCAAACAGTCGCACCAAGCCATCGCTAAAACGAATTACATTGGCACGATCTCGGGAGCGCTGTTTCTCAAATGCTTGCAGGGTGGTCATGTCACCTAACCGTCGACTAGCCAACTCCCCCTGCTCCAACGCTTCAACTAGATCCATCACCCCGCGAAGGGCAAGATTAAATCCTTGGCCTGCGACTGGATGTAACGCGTGGGCAGCATTGCCTAATACCGCCAAACCAGGTCGCACCGGCTCCTCAGCCGTCACCAGAGAGAGGGGATAAGCATGGCGAGAGCCTACCCGGGTAAACCGGCCAACGCGATCGCCGAATGCCCGCTGAAGCTGGAGTAGAAATTCGCGGTCAGAAAGCGCCATGCGCGCTCGCTCACTGCCGCTCGGATGAGTCCACACCAACTCCATGGCTTGTCCTGGCAGTGGCAACAGCGCCATTGGCCCATGAGAAGTAAAGCGCTCGTAAGCAATGCCGTGATGGGGTTGGCTTACGCCCACATGGGCGATCAGCGCTGTTTGCTCATAGGGCTCACGGCGGCTGCCAATACCTAGTTGCTCTTTTAGCCCCGATCGCCCTCCATCCGCGAGTACCGTTAAGGCGGCGGTCAGCTGGCTGCCATCGGAAAGCTGCAGTTGATGGCCACCGGCAATGGGCGTCAGTTGCTCAACTTTCGCCGGGCAGTGCCACTCAAGCGGCAGACTGGCTAGGTGGTGATGTAGCACACGGCCCATCCACGCATTGGGTATCACGTGGCCAAGTGCAGCTACGCCAAGTTCGTCAGCACTTAACCTGGTCGCCCCTAAACGACCACGCTCGCTAATATGAATACGCTTGATAGGCGTTGCCTCAACACGCATTGCATCCCATACGCCTAGCTGTTGGAAGCGCTGAGCCGAGCCTTCCGCAATCGCACTGGCCCGGGCATCAAAGCTGGGTTGCCAAGCGCTCTTAATCGTCTGCGAAGCTAAGGGTGACGATTCAATAACCGCCACACGCCAACCATAGCGCTTAATCAGCGGTGCTAAGGCGCAACCTAAACTGGCACCTACTAGCCCACCACCCACAATGACAATGTCATGTGTCAGCGCTTGCCCAGCCGTTTGTTTAGACCGCTGCATTGGCTTCTCCCACTCGCCTCTCTCTACCTAAAGAGGCAATTATGATTTCGTAATGTAATTTACATAAAGATAATTTATGGCACTTTAGCCTGGTTACTTTTTAGCCATTAATGTTTCAATTTCTGCTATCTGCTTAGGTACATCGGCAGTCAGTACCTCATGACCGCCATGCGTTACCACCACATTGTCTTCAATACGAATACCAATACCGTGATAGGTATCAGGAATATCGTCATCACAAGGAATATAGAGACCAGGCTCCACTGTCAGCACCATGCCTGGGACTAAGGGCCGTGGTGTTTTCTCATCCAGTCGGTAAGTGCCAACGTCGTGCACATCCAACCCTAACCAGTGAGACGTGGAGTGTAGGTAAAAGCGCCGGTAGCTATCGTCATCAATGCGCGCCTGAACATCACCTTCCAGTAATCCAAGCTCAATGAGGCCAGCGGTTAAATCACGCACGACGCCTTGATGAATATCGGCCAGCGTGGCACCCGGCTTGATAGCGTCAACGGCGCGCTCCTGGGCTTTTAGCACCACTTGGTAGAGCGCTCGCTGAGCGTCGCTAAACCGCCCTGCAACCGGGAATGTACGGGTAATATCACCCGCGTAGAGTTCAAACTCAGCGCCAGCGTCAATCAATACCAAGCCGTCTTTGCACAGCGGTGCGCTGTTCTCAATATAGTGCAGTACGCAGGCATTAGCACCGCTGCCGACGATGGTGCTATAGGCTGGCCCGCTGGCGCCTTGCCAGACAAACTCATGCTCCAGCTCAGCCTGTAGTTGGAATTCACTAAGCCCTGGGCGTGAGACATGCATAGCGCGCCTATGAGCACCTGCCGATATCGCTGCAGCATGGCGCAGTAGCGCGATTTCAGCATCACTTTTGAACAACCGCATCTCATGAATCAGCGGACTGATGTCCAGCCAACCTTTGAGCGGCGGCCGACCGTGTCTAAGCCCTGCCTGAGCCACATGTAAGGCGTCTTCAGCGATACCGACTGCCTCAGCGCTGTGTAGCGGCAAATAAAGCAGCTCGCGCCCTGCGAGCAATTCACTCAACCGCTCGTCTCGCTCAGTATTTTCAAACGCTTGGTCAATACCGTGTTCAACCACTACCCCCGCAGCGCCTAAGCGCCGCCCTGTCCATGCCTCCATTGTCGGGTCACGATCCAGGCAGAACACCACGCTTTCACCTTCGGCACGGCCTGGTAGCAGCACTAATAGCGCATCCGGCTCTTTAATACCGGTCAGGTAGTAAAAATCGCTGTTCTGGCGGAAGGCGAAGTCGCTATCACGAGAGCGGGTCATCAGCCCCGCGCCAGGCAGCACCACGACACTATTGGTCGGCAGTTGGCCCATCAAGGCGTCACGGCGTTGGCGATATTCCGCTACGCTGATAGCAGAAGGACGAGGCAGCAAGGTAGGCAACGCAAGGGCAGACAGCATAGAGGCTCCTAAACGATTTAGACAAAAGCGAATTAATGAACGGGTGCGTCGGTCTGTTCTACTTGCGGCATACCTGGGTGCTGCTCGGTGTAAAGCAACATGGCGGCCATGCGTGTATGCTCAGTCAGTGCAAAAAGATCGTTTTCGTTTTCAGGGCTATCATCGATATCCGTATCAATTCGCCCGATCCCTTCCAAGTCACCGATCGCTTCGCGTAGCGCTTGCGACCAGCGTTCGCGAAGGTCATTGTCAACCACCTCATCGACTACTTCGATAAAGCCCAGTGTCCACTCTTTTAATCCCTGGGCCTGCTCCCCCAAGGAAAAAAGCTCGTCGGGAAGCAGCGGCGTATAATCCAGGTCGCTTGCGCTCAGTGCTTCAACGGTTTGCCGCCGCCAGCCTAATAAGCGCTCGGCGCTTGCCTGATCTCGCGGCTGCTCAACCCCAAGGCTCTGGCAAACTTCATCCAACCAAGCTTCAGCGCTTACATCACGTAGCGCTAGCAGGGCACATAAGCGGCCATCTAAAAAAGCCGGCGACTGCATACTGCCGTGCAGTAAAAAAACATCCGCCACATCAGAGAAGTCCTGACGTTCATCAATCAATGACATAGTATTAAATGACCTCGTATTTAATGACACCGTATTTAATGACACCGTATTTAATGACACCGTATTCACTCGTGCCGCTGGGCTTGCGCGTTGACCGCACACAAGCGGCTCTCTTATAGTGAGTGACGTCTATCTTCCTATGTAGTGATGTTAACGCATTGGGCCCCTTGCTGGCCCGTGCTGGAGTCTTTGATGAGTAACGCCAAGCGGCCAACTAAAGAGATAACCCTGTTAGGGCGTGGTTATATCATTGCCTGTGACACGGGCGAAGAAGCCAAACTTGATCGCGCCGCACGCTACCTGGACCGTGCAATGCAGGGCATCAATGCCCAAAGCAGTGTTCTTGGCAGCGAGCGTGTAGCCATCATGGCTGCCCTCAATATTACCCATGAGCTTCTCGAAGCGCTGGATGAACACCGTGCCGGTGAAGCTAATCTCAATCGGCTAAATGATCGACTTGAAAAGGCGCTGGCCAAAACACGGCAATCCTCAGCCCAGTGAAAGCTTACTCTAATGAAAGCACAACCAACGTTTAACCCAACACTTTGGCATTAGCGAGTGCTCTGTTAGGATGGCTGTGTTCTCTGGGGTGTACGCCAGTCGTTATAGTCCCTCGAGCCTATGCGCAGTACCCAGGGGGCCAAATGCTAGCCAGGCCCGTGTGCATGTCCGTGCGTCGGAAAGCCTGACGGTCTGGCTGCGGCCACCCACCTGAACCAGTAGGTTCAGGGCCAGAACGGCAGCGGCACTTTGGAGAACACCTTGTTTAGAAGGACAAATAACCTTTCTAACAAGATAGAAA
Source organism: Halomonas sp. (assembly GCF_011050415.1). Taxonomy (GTDB): domain Bacteria; phylum Pseudomonadota; class Gammaproteobacteria; order Pseudomonadales; family Halomonadaceae; genus Vreelandella. The sequence goes on along the minus strand of NZ_DRFS01000008.1, from coordinate 268,813 downwards.
TATGGAGGAGACAACGTTTGTATGGAAAACCTCCAGCACATCACTAGTCAGCAAGACAGCATCCCGCAAACGTTAGACAAGCGCGCGCTACGCCGACTGCTACGTCGCAACCGCCAAGCCCTTTCTGCCCATGAGCAACGCCTTGCCGCACAACGTCTCTGCGCTCAGCTTAAAACACTGCCTGAAATCCGCCGCGCACGACGCTTAAGTCTATACTTGCCAGTTAACGGTGAAATTGATCCAACCCCGCTGCTCCCCTGGCTGCATAAGCGTAACGTTAAACTCTATTTACCTGTATTACGGCCATTTAGCGACAATATCTTGTGGTTTGTCGCTTACCACGCTGAAACGCCGATGGTGAAAAACCGCTTTGGTATTGACGAGCCTGATTTACGCTTTAGCGCTCAACGACGCAACCGTCTACCGGCCTGGGCGCTAGACACGCTGATTGTGCCGCTCGTGGGGTTTGATGGAAAAGCCAATCGGATGGGCATGGGGGGTGGGTTTTATGATCGCAGCCTAGCTTTTATGCACCGATTAGGTCCATCACCGACTCTGATTGGTGTTGCACATGCCTGCCAGCAAGTGGCTTCACTGCCTATTGAGCCCTGGGATATACCATTACAGGCGGTGGTGAGTGACCAGGGTATTGTTCGCCGCTAATAAAAACCATCCTAATAAAACCATCACTAATAAAAAGGGCCGACCTTAAAATAAGATCAGCCCATGTCATCTTCTACGTACAGTTTGTTAAATACTTACTATCACCTTGCGGGTGAATAGCGTAGCTACTTGCTTGCGTGGGAAATTAACTTCCCGACAACGCCTGCGCATAACCGGTGGCAAGCACCCCCAACGCAAACACCACCATCAACGCCATTACCATGTCAGGCTTCTTCCGCCGCATTCTGCTTCTCCAACACCTTTTACAGTTGCCAAATATGCTTAAATTCGCCCTTCATCACTTGGTTCAAGCAGGATGACGAATTTCATTAATTTCGGCCACGACTATAGGGCTATAAGGACATCGATGACAACTGCTTAACAAACATTTTTTTAACCTCATTTAAACGCTACCGTAACTAAATGTTGCTAGCAGTGCTAGCGTTTAAGGTTAGCAACCACTTACATACATGAATGTATGCCTAAGCCATGAATAACCGATAGGCTGGATTGTCACTCTCATTCCAATAGCGGTAGCCAATAGCATCCAGGTACTCGGTCACATGAGTACGGTCTTCATTGGGTACCTGCATACCCACTAGGACACGGCCATAGGCAGCGCCATGATTACGATAGTGAAACAGCGAGATATTCCAATCATGGGGCAGTTGCGTTAAGAAATTCATCAGCGCACCCGGGCGCTCTGGGAACTCGAAACGATACACCTCCTCCTCAAAGCGCTCGCTAGGTCGGCCGCCACTAAGGTGTCGAATATGCAGCTTCGCCAGCTCGTTATCGGTTAAGTCTTCCACCTGATAGCCACCTTCACGCAGCTTGTCGATTACAGCCTGGCGATCTTCACCGCCGGGCTTAACCTGGATGCCGACGTAAATATGCGCTTCGTTGCTGTCGGCATAGCGGTAGCTGAACTCGGTCACCATGCGTTTGCCTAGCGTACGGCAGAATTTTTTAAAGCTGCCCGGCTTTTCGGCAATGGTAACGGCAAGAATCGCTTCACGCTGTTCGCCAAGCTCCGTGCGTTCGGCAATATGCTGCAGGCGATCAAAATTAGTATTGGCGCCGGAGTTAATACACAGCAATGTTTCGCCTTCTGCGCCGGTTTGCTGAATATATTTCTTCAGACCCGCCAGTGATAGTGCGCCAGAGGTTTCCGCTACCGCGCGGGTATCTTCAAAAATATCCTTTACCGCAGCGCACATTTCATCGGTATTAACGGTAATCACACCATCGATTAAATCCTTCACCAGCGAAAACGGTACCTCACCAATTTGTGCTACGGCGACGCCTTCTGCAAATACCCCCACTTGATCAAGCACTACCCGCTCTCCCGCCTCAAGCGCAGCTTTAAGGCAGGCACTATCTTCGGCTTCTACACCAATAATTTTGATATCCGGGCGCAGATATTTTACATAAGCCGCCACGCCTGCAATCAAGCCACCCCCGCCTACTGGTACAAAAATGGCGTCCAAGCGACCTGCGTGCTGGCGCAGAATCTCGACACCAATAGTGCCTTGACCAGCCACCACATCGATATCATCAAACGGCGGGATATAGGTGTAGCCATGCTCCTTGATGAGCTCTTGCGCATGCTCTGCCGCCGCGGCGAAAGCGTCACCTTTAAGAATCACCTTGGCGCCCCGAGCGCGAACAGCCTGCACTTTGATGTCCGGCGTGATACGCGGCATAACAATGACCGCCTTGACGCCCATCAGCTTTGCAGCCATGGCAAGCCCTTGGGCGTGGTTACCCGCAGAGGCGGCAATCACGCCTTTATCTTTTTGGGCTTGGGTAAGCTGGGCCATTTTGTTATAGGCACCGCGAATCTTGAACGAAAATACCGGCTGTAAATCTTCGCGCTTAATTAAAATCTGGTTGTTGAAGCGACGCGACAAAAAGGGTGCAGGAGAAATCGGGGTCTCACAAGCGGCTTCGTAAACGCGGGCTTGGAGGATCTTTTTGACGGTTGCTTCTAGCATGCGGGTATCCCAAGGGAAGAACGTGAGCGGAAAAACATTTATTGGTAGCAGATTACGACTAGCGGCGTCTAGCCGCGTTTCCATCGGCAGGCAACGTTTAGATCGTTATACTAGCGCGATTCCTCCTCTCCCGACTGATAAGGCTTGTTATGAACCAAGACCAATTAAAAGCCGCCGTGGCAGATGCCGCCATCAAAGAAATTGAACCCCAGCTAGACAAGAAAACCATTCTCGGCATTGGCACCGGCTCAACGGCCAACCTGTTTATTGACCGATTAGGCCCGCTACAGGATCGATTTAAAGGCGCGGTAGCAAGCTCAGACGCTAGTGCCGAACGCCTAGAGAAGCTTGGCATTGAGGTTTTTGAACTCAACAGCGTTGGGACAGTCCCTTTTTATATCGATGGTGCAGACGAAGTAAACGCAAGCTTACATATGATCAAAGGCGGTGGTGCGGCGCTTACTCGAGAAAAAATTGTGGCCGCTTGTGCCAAGCGCTTTATCTGTATAGCTGACGGCTCTAAGTACGTATCTCAACTGGGTAACTTTCCGCTGCCAGTCGAAGTCATCCCCATGGCGCGCTCTTATGTCGCCCGTGAACTTGTGGCGCTAGGCGCTGAACCAGTTTACCGACAAGGGGTGGTAACCGATAACGGCAACCAGATTATCGACTGCTTTAATTTTATGATCGAAGATCCCGTCGCCATGGAAGCACGCATTAACGCCATTGTTGGCGTGGTGACTAACGGCCTGTTTGCCGCCCGGGGCGCCGACGTTCTGCTGCTTGGCAAAGCGGAGGGCGTAGAGCGCATTACCCTCAAGTAATGTGGCTACATTAACGGCTCAATAGCCGCCCTAAGCCCACAAAGGTTCGCTCTAATGCCCCTTTGTGGGAATCAACCGCCTCGCGCCCTGCGCTGCCTATCTGGTTTGCAAGCTTGGGGTCGTCCAGATAGCTTGCTAAGGCGTCTGCAAGCGTTTCTGGGCTATCGACCAAGGTTAACGCACCAACGCCTAACAGCGGCTCAGCCACATCGGCAAAGTTATCAATATAAGGACCACTGAGTACCGGCCGACCCAGTGCCGCTGGCTCCAGGATATTGTGCCCCCCTAGCGGCACTAAACTGCCCCCCACATAGACCACACTGCCCGCTGCATACAGCGTGCCCAGTTCACCTAACGTATCCCCCAGGTAGACCTGCGTTTGCGCTGTCACAGGCTGCTGCTGGCTGCGACGGCTTAACTGCCAGCCTTCTGTTTGGCACAGCTTGGCCACCTCATCAAACCGCTGGGGGTGGCGGGGCACCAGTATCAGCAGCGCACTAGGGTAGCGCTGAAGCAGTTGGCGATGGGCGTTAAGCAATAGTGCTTCTTCACCTTCTCGAGTGGAGCCTGCCACCCACACCGGACGGGCACCCCACTGATGATGTAAGTGCTCACCCTCATTAAGGGCCTTATCTTGACTGGGCATTTCAAATTTTAGCGAGCCAACAATCGTTGTTTTAGCAGCTGAGCAGCCAAGCGCATTAAAACGCTCGGCATCCTCTGGCGACTTAGCCCCTAGCCAATCAACCTTCGCTAAGGCGCTAGCCATTAGCGGGCGTAGCGTTTGGTAACGTTTAAAAGCGCGGAGCGATAAACGCCCGTTAACGACAGCCACGGGCACCTGTTGCTGATAGCAGGCGTGGAGTAGATTGGGCCACAGCTCGGTTTCGAACATGATGGCAAGGTCAGGTTGAACAGTGCGTATAAAGCGCTTGGCAGCACCAGGAAAGTCCAGCGGTAAAAAGCGGTGGGCAAGCCTTGCCTGGCTGGCTGCATTTTGATCGCTAATTAACGTATGAGCCTGCGCGGCACCCGTGGCGGTCATGGTAGTAAGTAGCAGGCTATGGGTGGGGTAGCGGTCTAACAGCCCCTCTATTAGCGGTCGAGCGGCACGTAACTCACCTACCGAGGCACAGTGCAGCCATATACGCGGCCTGGGAGGCAGCGCGCCAAGGTGCATTCCAAGTCGCTGCAGGCGCGAGTAAGTAAGCACTTGCTCACGCCAAATACGCCAGACTATCAGTGGTGAAAGCACGTAAAGCGCCGCTGAATAGGCAAGCCGTGGCCAAGCAGAAACTGCCATTAACGCTCGCGATCTAAAATGGAGTTAATCATCGCGGAGGTTGAGACCCCATCTTCAAAGCCCAGCACTTTAACCTCGCCACCATTAGCTATCACCGCCGCTCCACCGGCGATATCTTCAGGACGATAGTCGCCTCCTTTAACCAGAATGTCGGGCAGCACAGCCTCAATTAGCGCCTGGGGAGTGTCTTCACTGAATGGCACCACCCAATCTACTGCGCCTAATCCCGCTAGCACCTGCATACGCCGATTAAGCGGATTAATCGGCCGTTTAGGGCCTTTTAAACGGCCAATGGAAGCGTCGTCGTTAACCGCAACCACTAAGCGGTCGCCCAAGCGCTTCGCTTGCTCTAAGTAGGCAACATGTCCCGCATGCAGAATATCGAAGCAGCCATTAGTCATGACCACACGCTCACCACGCAGTTGAGCCGCACGTACAGCTTCAACCAGCACCGTAGGCTCAATCACGCCAAACTCAGCCAATTTGTCGCCATGCAGGGCGGTATAAAGTTCTGCAATCGACAGTGTGGCTGTACCAGGCTTGGCGACGACTAGCCCTGCCCCCAGGTTTGCCAACATCATCGCCTCAGGTAGCTCGTGGCCCGCCGCCAACGCCAGCCCCATTAAACCAATGACGGTATCGCCGGCCCCAGTCACATCGAAGACTTCCTGGGCACGAGTAGGTAAATGCAGCGGTGATTGACCTTCACGGATCAGCGTCATGCCTTTTTCACTGCGCGTAATTAGCAGCGCTTCCAGCTCAAGCTCGGCACGCAGCGCCTCGCCCCGGCGGGATAGTTCAGCATCGGTGGCACAGTGTCCAACCACTGCTTCGAACTCGACAAGATTGGGAGTAATTAAACTTGCCCCGCGATATTTGCTGAAATCCTGCCCTTTGGGATCAATCAGTACACGCTTGCCATGCGCACGCGCCTTGGCGATCAGGTTTTCTACTTGATTCAGCGTGCCTTTACCGTAGTCGGAAAGAATCACCACATCGCACTGAGGCAGCGCCTTTTCTACCTGTGCTAATAGCGCCGTTGTATCGACGTTGTCCAGGCGCTGCTCAAAATCCAAACGCAGTAGCTGCTGATTGCGACTCATCACACGAAGCTTGGTAATTGTTGGTATATCGGCACTGTGCTGGAAGTAAGTGCTTACACCTGAGGCTGCCAAGCTGGCTTCAAGTAGATTAGCGTTATCATCCTCTCCCACTACGCCTGCCAGCACTGCATGGCCGCCCAAGGAGGTAATATTCAACGCCACATTCGCCGCCCCACCTGGTCGGTCTTCGGCATCTTCCACGCGCACCACCGGCACCGGTGCCTCTGGCGAAATACGTGAGGTTCCACCATGCCAGTAGCGGTCCAGCATCACATCCCCGACCACAAGTACGCGGGCATGTTCTAAAGCGGTTAAATCAATTTTCATGGGTGCTTCCTGCGCTGGTGGTTAGTGCGGTGTGTGCCAACAGTGCATCCAGCTTAGCAATAACATCGTCTGCTTTAATGAGCATCATGGCATCAGGATGGCGCACCCGCTGCCCCCAGTTAACGCCTTCGACCGACTTATGCAGATAAGTGCGGACCGCTTCTGGATAAGCGTTAACTGCAAACTCTCGCCAACAATAGGGAGCGGCTCGCTGGGGGTTAGTAGATGCGTAGAGACCTAGGGCGGGGGTACCCATGGCATTAGCCATATGAATAGGCCCCGTATCAGGCGCGATAACGACGCGCGCTTGATCAATCAGCGCCAGCACACCTTTCAAGGATGTGCCGCCAATGGCGTTAATCACGCTTCCTGGCTGGCAAAGCGCCTCAATTTGGTCGCCAATTTCACGCTCTTGTGCGGTCCCTCCCCCCGTTAACACACTTTTAAGACCGTGCTGCACCCAAGCATGTTCAATGACGCTGGCGTAGCCCTCCACGGACCAGTTGCGAAAATTACGCAGCCGCACGTTGCTGCAGGGGTTAATGACGAGGTACGGCGACTCCCCGCTGATCACCCGCGCTTCATTTCGTGCCGTCTCTGTTACGGGTAAATTCCACTCTAAGTGATCATCTTTTACGCCCAGCACTCGTGCAAAATCCATGAAGGATTCCAGCACGTGGGCGTTCGAGTGCGGTGCTATCTGATGCTGGGTGAACCAATGTTGGGCGTCTTTGGCGCGCGCTTTGTCGTAACCTACTCGCACATTTGCTTTTAAACCGAGCGACAGTAAGCTTGCGCGAATAGCCTGCTGCATATGCAGCAGCACATCAAAACGCGTACCGGCAAGCTGGCGCCACAGCGCACGCATACCCGTAATCCCTGTGGACTTGTCGTAAACAACGAACTCGACCCCGGAAAGCCCGGCCAGTAGACTGTGCTCCCCCTTACCGATAATCCAGGTAATGCGCGCGTCGGGCCATTGGCGCTGCAACGCCCGCACCGTGGGCACGAGATTGCACACATCTCCTAAGGCGGAGAGGCGCAAAATGGCAATGTGGTTGGGCTGAACAGGCAGAGAGGGCTTCATGCGCTTAGCGGCACTCCGGCAGAGAAATAGTCTGATTTTACATGATGCAGACAGTTTATGTGACGCGCCCGGCACACACCAAATTCATCCTGACCTATTCACTGCCGATTATTGGCGTGAGCGTGGATTAATTGTAGGTGAAGCCCCCGGCCGAGGTAGCAGCCTTTTTTTACAGGCAACGCCTACCGAACAGTGGGTGCTAAGACCTTATCGTCGTGGCGGTATGGTGGCCAAATTAAGTCAAAAACGCTATTTATGGATCGGTAGGGAGCGCTCCCGGGCGTTTCGTGAGCTGCGCTTAACCGCCGCGCTCTTTGAGCAAGGGTTACCTGTTCCACGCCCCGTCGCAAGCAGTGTTACCTGCTATGGCTTAACCTATGAAGCAGCATTGATCACTGTCCGCATAGCAGGTGCCAGAGCACTAGCTGAACTGCTCACCAAAGGCGTAGTCGACGAAGCATTACTGCAACGCGTAGGTAAGATGATCAAACGCTTCCATCAGGCGGGACTGGATCACGTAGATCTCAATGCTCGTAATATTCTGGTGGATGAGAAAGGTAAGCCCTGGCTAATCGACTTAGACCGCTGCCGCCTACGCCCTGCTGGCACGTGGCAGGCAGACAACTTGGCACGGTTAGAACGCTCCATTGCCAAGTTCGCCCCCTCCTCACAGGTAGGTAATCTAATGGCGCTTCTCTATGCGGGCTACGCTGAGTCAGCGTAATACTCAATTAAGCGTTTCACATGCTGTTTATGGCTGAAATGTTGTTCAACGCGCCGCCGAGCAGCACGTCCCATCGCCTGCCGTTGGGCATCGTCACGCACCATGGCTGCCATGGCATCACACCAGGCAGGCACGTCAAACGGCCCCACCAGCACCCCTGACGCTGCATCCACCAGTTCCGGAAGCGAACCGGTGTTCGAACCAATAATAGGCATCCCGCAGGCCATCGACTCGATGATGGTTAAGCCAAAGGCTTCGTTTTCTGAGGGAATACACACAACGTCTAGAACAGGCAGAATCTCTGTCAGGTCGCTGCGATGCCCTAAAAAGGCAATCTTATTGGCCAGGGCGGTGCCTGCAATAGTTTGCTGCAGCTGAGCATAAAATGCCTCAACGCCGCCCGAGGCGTAATCGGTGCCACCGATAGAGAGCGCATAAAAATTTAGTGCAGGATCTAGCTGCAGCAGCGCATTCACCCATACATCTTGACCTTTGCCAGGGGTGACACGTCCAGGAAGCCCAATCAGCACCGCGTCCGTTGGCACACCGAGTGCCTCTCGCTTGGCACGAATGGTCGCGGGGTCATCACAGGGCCGATACTTATCGATATCCACACCATGGGGTAGGCAGACCACCCGTTCACGCGGGACAGGCAAATTGCGAATATTGCGCTGATGGGTTGCCTGACTAATGGACAGCACGCGATCTACATTACCGTAAGCAACCCGGTGATAGGGACTCTTCTTAGGCCGCTGCCCACCCACATGATCGGTGTAAAGTATTCTTAATTTTGGGAGTAACAGTTTTAACAGCGTGGTGATGCGTAAATCACTCGATTTATGGCAATGAATAACGCTAATGTCTTCTTCGATTAGCCATCGACGCAGCATGAAAATATTCACCAGCGCCTGTCCATTGCTGGCAAACGCTTTATAAGGCACCCCATTGCGCTGCATATAGGTTTCTACCTTTGTGTCCTTAAGGCAGATTCCGATGACCGCCCAGCCCTCTTCCTGCAGATCTTCGATGATGCGATCAACGTATAACTCCATTCCGCCTTTACCATCGGAAAGACACAGTTGTAGTACCTTGTTCGCCATCGCTTTTCCTACCCAGCCGTGCACCGTTAAACAATTAATACAATCTCTTGTAGTATACAGGCTGTAATTTACGGGGCCTAAACCATGGCGCAGAAACTGCTTGTCGTGCGAAATGATAAAATTGGCGATTTTATGCTGGCTTGGCCAGCATTGGCATGCTTGAAGAATACATCGCCTACGCCCCACGTTACCGTTTTAGTCCCCGCCTATACGGCCCCGCTGGCAAAGGCGTGCCCGTGGGTAGACGAGGTGATGATTGACCCCGGAAGCCACGCTGGCAAGGCGGCACAACAAACGCTGCTGCTCCACGTGAAACAAGCCAAGTTTGATGCGCTGCTAACGCTGTTCTCAACGCCACGTATCGGCTGGTTAGGCTGGCGAGCAGGCATTCCTATACGCGTTGCACCTGCGACCAAGTGGGCCCAGGTGTTTTATAACGTTCGCGTACGCCAGCGCCGCTCCCAATCTGCTAAGCCGGAGTATCAATACAACGTCGACTTGGCCCTCAAACTGCTTGAAAAACTTTCACTAACGCTCTCGACTCTGCCCTCCCCCCCCTTCTGGCCACTTGATGAGGCTGAACGTCATACACAGCGACAAACACTGGTGCACGAGCCTTCAGAGTATGTGGTGGTGGTTCACCCAGGCAGTGGCGGTTCAGCAGTAAATTTATCGGCCACTCAGTATGCTTTGCTCATCAGTCAGGTCGACCAAGCATTCACGGATATGTCTATTCACTGGCTGGTAAGCGCGGGTCCCAGCGAACAGAGCCAGGCGCAAGCACTGATTGATCAGTTGGCAAGTAAAGGCGTGTTAGCAGTACACTTTCCCGCCACCACAAGCGTTGATGCCTTTGCATTGCAGTTAGCAGGGGTAGATATGCTGATTGCAGGCTCTACCGGGCCACTGCACATTGCTGGCTGCCTGAATATTGCGACGGCAGGCTTTTACCCGGCCAAGCGCTCCGCCACACCGCTGCGCTGGCAGACCTGTAATAGCGCTGAAAAGCGCCTCGCCTTTAGCCCACCCGCTAACGCGGGTCAGCAGGATATGGCCGCAATTGATATCGATGCCGCAGCCCAGCAAATTTCAGCGCTGCTTCGTGCCAGATGCCTGGGTACGAACCCACAGGTCAGCGTACTTAGCAAAGGTTGAGTGAGCGGATAACAGCGCCAATAGCAATCCCTGCTTGCCATCCTTGAAGCCAGCTTTGAGCACATACATTTTGAGAAAACAGGCAAGACCATGGCTAATACCTTGCCATAGGGTAGCGGTTTTACCCTGGGCCGCACGCTGCTCCCCCCAGGCTTGGGCGTAATGGGCCGACTTTTCCAGATAGTGGCGCAGGTCACGGTAGGTGTAATGAAGTAAATCGCCGGTCAATGGCTTTTCAGCCAGCCCTTCGCCAACGACCAGTTTCTCGTGAACCAGCGATGCATTATAGCTAGCCTGGTGCTTTGGATAGAGACGCAGAACGCGATCAGGATACCAGCCAGAGTGGCGAATAAACCGCCCAAAGCACCACGATAGGCGACTGACGCTATAAGCCGCAGGCGGCTGCTGGATAACCGCCTGAATGCTGGCGCGTAATTCAGGAGTGACAAGCTCATCGGCGTCCACCATCAGAATCCACTCATGGGTTGCCAGCGCTTGTGCCCGCTGGCGCTGAATACCAAACCCTTGCCAGTCGGCATTTACACTGACATTGTCAGTAAATTCGCGGGCAATAGTGCAGGTTTCATCCTGGCTACCCGCATCAAGCACTACAATTTCATCCGCCCAAGTGAGCGTATTCAAGCATTCACGCAAATGGTGAGCTTCATTTTTGACTATTAAAACGGCGGAAATTGGCACAGTTCACCTTTCCAGTGGCAAGTTAATGGGACATGCAGCTTTCCTCATGCCCAGGACAACATTACGCCTCATGCTAACACGGCCCTTTTAGAATGAATCCTCACCAAAGGGGCCACATTTGATAAGCTAGCAGGCTCATTTTAAGAGATCTGCAAAGGGACACGGCATGGCCCCGTTAACGTCACTCAAACTTACTCCCTGGCTGCCTCTTTTTGTCATTGGCTTAAGTCTTGGCTATGCGGTTACGGTACTCACACGCCTCCCTTGGTGGACGCTGTTTTTGATTGCCGCGGTGTGGATTGTACTCGGGCGTCAACTGCGCTGGGGCAATCCCGCAAACGCACGCTATCGTAAAATGTGGCCCTGGTCTCTGGTACCGCTTAGCATCTGGGGTATCTACGTTTACTTGGCTGATAGCTTTGGCATCGTCGATCTTGGCGCAGTTTTTTTTCACCTTCAGGCAGGCATGGCCAATCACGGTGGCACTGGCAAAATGTTTGTTGCCGTGCTTTATACCGTCGTCATGATTGGCGTATTGGCATCGGTTACTTGGTTATCGCGCCACGATCAACGCTGGCGGTTAGCCGAGCGCTTTTTTGCGCTGGTGTTATTGGCGAGTAATCCTCTACTTTTTGGCCTTGGCCAGCGCAGTGCTGCCATCGTTACAGATGACGGTGCCTGGTTGGATCGACGCTATATGCCGCCACCGACCAGTGAGCTACGTGACGCACCCAATTTATTACTCATGTACCTAGAGAGTATTGAACGTACTTACGCTCACGAAATATTCGCAGACGCATACGAAGATTTGAACATTCTTGGTGAGCAAGGTGTTGTCTTTGAAGGCGTTCGCCAGATGGATAATACCGGCTGGACCATGGCAGGAATGATTGCTAGCCAGTGTGGCGTACCATTAATGCCTGCGGGATTGCTTCATGACAGTCAGTTTGAGCCTCTTTCGGCCGTCGTGCCTGGGGTAGATTGCCTGGGTGATATATTAGCCGCTCAAGGATATCGGCTTAGCTACTTAGGCGGAGCCAGTACACAGTTTGCCGGCAAAGGGCTTTTCTATCGTGGTCATCAATTCAATACCGTTAAAGGCCGTGAGGATCTAGAACCGCTGTTAGACGACCCAGAATATGTGAACAGCTGGGGGCTTTATGACGACACGCTTTACGATATTACGGCAGAGGAAATACGCCGTTTGAACCGCGAGGATGATGGCCCCTGGGGGGTGGTAAATCTTTCCCTGGCAGGTCACGCCCCCTACGGCTTTCCAGCCCAAACGTGTCTGGACCGTCAGGGGGAGTTTGATGGGCAGGATATTCTTTACTCGGTCGAATGCTCTGCATGGCTTGCCCGTGACTTGATTGAGCGTTTAGAGAATGAGGGGCTGCTCGACAATACATTAGTGGTCGTGCTTAGTGACCATTTAACGATGCGCGTTTCGGTATGGGATCAACTGACCGCATTAGATCGCGATAACACTCTTATTATGCTGGGTGACGGCTTGACGCAGCAGCTTATTCGTCGCGATGCCACCATGCTGGATGTTTTCCCCACCCTGCTGGATGCGTTGGGCTTTGACCTGGAAGATAACCGGGCTGGGCTTGGCGCATCCTTGCTCAGCGACAAACCTACCCTGGTTGAGGTTCATGGCATTAACGTGCTCAATGAACGCCTTAGGGAAGAAATAGGCCTTCAGCACCGCCTGTGGGATGGCATCGCTCCTCAGCGTGTTGACGAAGAAGCCTCGCATGAGCAAGTCTATGAAACACCGGCTGATCAGGCCGATGAAGTAGAGCTCATGCGCTAACGGTCACGCTTCGCGCTTTACATTAGCGTGAATCGATTGATAAACCTGATCAACGCGTAATTGATTGAGGCAGTTGGTGTGTCCCAGCGGGCAGGTGCGTTGGAAACAGGGCGAGCACGATAGTGCCAAGTAGTGAATGACCGCATTATCAGTCAGTGGTGGCGTATAGGCAGGTGACGATGAGCCATATAAGGCGTGAATGCGCACACCTACCGCAGCGGCGACATGCATCAAGCCCGAATCGTTGGTAACCACCTGGCGGCAATCTGCCAGGAGATCAACCGCATCAGCTAGCTGGGTTTTACCGCACAAATTATGTGCATGAGGAAGCCCTTGCACAATGCGCTCGCCGTCCGCGTGATCTTTTGGCCCACCTAATACGCGTACCTCAAAGCCATCGAGCACTAGCCGTTTTGCTAACCCGTGAAAATAATTGACTGGCCACTGCTTGGCTGGCCCATACTCGGCGCCAGGCATCAACCCAATCGCAGGACGCGATGATAGAGAGTGCGTTAAGCGCAAATTAACCAGATTATCGCGATCAATTTGCAGCCGCGGCTTGGGCAGTTCGAAATTGCCGCTAGTGGCTTCTTTTAACGGCAAACCCAGCGACACAAAACGTTTTACCGTTTGATCAAGCACCTTCTTATCAAGCTTGCGGCGCTCTTTAAGTAGGCCGTAGCGGTGTTCCCCTAAAAAGCCAACACGCTCGGGAATACGCGCCATGAACGGCACTAGGGCCGCCTTCCAAGAGCGAGGCAGCACAATAGCGCGATCGAACCGCCCCCGCAGGCGGCTAGCGAGTTCACGGCGGCTAGCCAGGCCAAACTCTCCATGCCCGACCGCCAGTGGCAATACCTCATCCACTTCTGGCATCCGCTCAAGAATAGGCTGTGACCATGCTGGCGCAACCACGCCTATCGTAGCGCCTGGCTGACGGGCCTTTAAGGTCATGAACAAGCTTTGTGCCATGACCATATCACCCACCCATGAAGGGCCAATCACCAGCAGCCGCGGGGCTGAATTAGCCATTCAACCACTCCAGGTAAGCGCTAACCCCTTGCGCTACGGTTTTAAACTCAATGTCGCAGCCGCTCTCGCGTAGGTTACTTATATCGGCACGGGTATAGCTTTGATAGCGCCCCTTCAGCTCTTCTGGGAAAGCAATGTAATCAATCTCGCCTTTAGCGTAGAAATCGATCACCGCTTCGCCAATGGCTTTAAATGGCTCTGCACGGCCGGTGCCTAGATTAAAAATACCGGATTTGTCAGGGTGGTCCAAAAACCAAAGATTCACATCCACCACATCACCTACATACACAAAGTCACGGCTCTGCATGCCGGCTTCATAACCATCATAGGCACCAAACAACTTTAAGGTTTCGCCGTTACGGATTTGCAAATGGTTGTGATAGGCCACACTAGCCATCTTACCCTTGTGCTGCTCCCGCGGGCCGTAAACATTGAAATAGCGAAAGCCAACCACCTGGGTGGTTAACTCGCTCCAACGCGACCGCACGTGCTGATCGAATAGCAGCTTTGAATAACCATACACGTTTAACGGCTTTTCACACTCAGGCACCTCTTTAAACACCTCGCTGCCGCCATAAGTGGCCGCAGAAGAGGCGTATAAAAACGGAATGCCCTGCTGCTCGCAGTAATTCAGCAGCACTTTGGAGTACTCGAAGTTATTTTCCATCATATAGTGGCCGTCCCACTCGGTGGTATCCGAGCAGGCGCCTTCATGGAAAATGGCATCAATCTTGGGCAGATCAACGCTATCACCCCGTAGGGCAGCTTTTACCCTGGCGAGAAAATCATCTTTATCAAGATAATCCGCTAACGTGCAGTCAGCTAAATTAACGAATTTAGTGCCATCGCGCAGGTCGTCAACGACCATTACGTCATTTCGACCACGGGCATTAAGCGCTTTGACGATGTTAGCGCCGATAAAACCGGCACCGCCTGTTACAACGATCATCTCGTTCTCCTTATCAAAAGCGGCTCAGTTGGCATACGTGCCTATAACCCATCTGCCTAGGATTGTATACTTGACGCCTAATGAATTCATGGCCAACGGTGCTTTCCGCGATGAGTGTCTCGACAAACCAATCGACACCCGATGTGTCGACCTTTCAGGGCTTGATCCTGACTCTGCAACAGTACTGGGCAGAGCAGGGCTGTGTCATCCTTCAGCCACTAGATATGGAAGTCGGTGCGGGCACCTTCCACCCGGCAACGTTTCTGCGGGCCATTGGCCCCGAAACCTGGAACGCTGCCTATGTACAGTCTTCCCGCCGTCCTACTGATGGCCGCTACGGCGAGAACCCAAACCGCCTTCAGCACTACTTCCAGTTCCAGGTAGTGATGAAGCCATCGCCGAGTAACCTGCAAGATCTCTATTTAGGCTCCCTTAAGCGCCTTGGTCTTGATCCGCTTGTTCACGATGTGCGCTTTGTTGAAGATAACTGGGAATCCCCCACCCTTGGCGCCTGGGGCCTGGGCTGGGAAATCTGGCTAAACGGCATGGAAGTTACCCAGTTTACCTATTTCCAGCAGGCCGGGGGCATTGAATGTTACCCCGTGACCGGTGAACTGACTTATGGTCTTGAGCGTATCGCGATGTACCTGCAGAACGTCGATAGCGTTTATGACCTTATCTGGGCAATAGCGCCCGATGGTAACAAGGTCACCTATGGCGATGTGTATCTACAAAACGAACGCGAACAGTCGGCTTACAATTTTGAGCACGCAGATGTCGATCAGCTATTTAGCGCTTTCGATCATCAAGAGAAAGAGTGCGGAAAGCTGCTAGCAGCGAGCCTGCCACTGCCTGCCTATGAGCAGGTTCTCAAGGCATCTCACACATTCAACTTGCTAGACGCCCGCCACGCTATTTCGGTCACCGAGCGGCAGCGATTTATTTTACGCGTTCGCACTATGGCCCGGGACGTCGCTACCGCCTACTTTGAGTCACGTAAGGCTGCAGGTTTCCCTATGGCGCCAGAAACACTTCGCCATGAACTGCTACAAGAGCTACTCGCCGAACAGGGAGACGCATAAATGGCTGTTAATACGCTTTTATTAGAGCTAGGTGCTGAAGAGCTTCCGCCCACTGCCCTGGATGCACTTTCCGATGCTTTCGCCGGCGGTATTCAAAAAGGCCTGCAAGAAGCGGATGTTCCTTTTACCAGCGTAACCGCCTTTGCGACGCCACGTCGCTTAGCGGTACAAGTGGCAGATCTTGCCGACAAACAGCCTGATCGTGAAGTGGAGCGCCGTGGTCCAGCCTTAGCCGCTGCCTTCAAGGATGGCGTTGCGACCAAGGCAGCGGAAGGTTTTGCCCGCTCCTGCGGTGTCAGCGTAGACGAGTTGATTCATCTGGAAACCGATAAAGGCACTTGGCTGGCGTTCCGTGAACAGCAGCAAGGCGAGTCCATTCAAGCGCTGCTACCCGAGATTTTGCATAAAGCGGTTAGCGCACTGCCTGTGCCTAAGAATATGCGCTGGGGTGCTTCACGAGTGGAGTTCTCTCGCCCCGTTCATTGGCTTGTGGCACTCTACGGCAGCGAAGTAATTGCTGCCGAAGCGCTGGGCTTACAGGCTAGCCGTACCACTTTTGGCCACCGCTTCCACGCTCCAGATGCCATCCAGCTAGCCCATGCGGATGAGTATGTTGAGAGTTTGGAAAACGCTTATGTATTGGTTGATCGGCTAAAGCGACGTGAACGCATCCGCGAGCAGGTGTTATCAGAAGCCGAAGTACAAGAAGCCACTGCTGTCATCGATGAAGATTTATTAGTAGAAGTTAGCGGCCTAGTTGAGTGGCCGGTTGCCCTAACAGGTAGCTTTGACGAGCGCTTCTTAGCAGTGCCCGCAGAGTGCCTGATCTCCTCAATGAAGGCCAACCAGAAGTATTTTCACCTGCTCGACGACGCTGGCAAGTTGAAGCCTCTGTTTATCACCATTGCTAATATCGACAGTGCTGACCCTGAACAGGTGATTTCCGGTAACGAGAAAGTCATTCGTCCACGCTTGGCCGATGCGGCATTTTTCTATGAGACTGACCGTAAGCGTACCTTGGCATCGCGTATTCCTCAGCTAGAAAGCGTCGTTTTTCAGCAGCAACTAGGCACCTTGGCCGATAAAGCCCGGCGCAGCACTGCTATTGCAACGTTTATCGCTCAGCAGATAAACGGTGATGTCGCTCAGGCCCAGCGCGCCGTAGCACTGGCCAAGTGCGATCTTGTCACCGAGATGGTGCTTGAATTCCCAGAGCTACAAGGGATTATGGGCCGTTACTATGCGGAGCAGGATGGGGAGCCGACAGAGGTTACTCAGGCCATTGAAGAGCAGTACCTGCCACGCTTTGCGACCGACGTTATCCCACAAACCTTAACCGGCCAAGTACTGGCGTTAGCCGATCGCCTTGATACTCTGGTAGGTATTTTTGGTATTGGTCAGCGCCCCACTGGCGCGAAAGACCCTTTTGCCTTGCGTCGTGCCTCGATTGGCGTGCTCAACATTCTGGTAAAAGGCGAACTTAATCTTGATCTGCGCGAGCTACTCACCGCTGCCGCTGAACAGCATCAGGACCTGCCTAAGGCTGATGGTTTAGTTGATGACGTATTCAACTACATGCTGGACCGCTTCCGCGCCTGGGGCCAGGATGAGGGTATTAGCGCCGAGATGTACCTCGCGGTACGCGCACGCCCCGTTACCAAGCCTCTCGATTTCGCACGGCGCTTACGGGCAGTCAAAGCATTTGCCCAGCGTGATGAAGCCGCAGCGCTGGCTTCAGCTAACAAGCGGGTATCGAACATTTTGGCTAAGCAAGCCCATGATGGAAGTACCCATGTTGATCAAGCATTATTGAAAGAAGAGGCCGAAGTAACGCTGTTCAAAGCGATTACAGTCAGCCAAGACAAAGTTGAACCGCTATTTGCTGAAGGCAATTATCAGCAGGCGCTGGACGCCTTAGCTACCTTGCGTGAGCCTGTCGATGCCTTCTTTGATCAAGTGATGGTCATGGCCGAAGATCCTGCAATTCAGCGTAACCGATTAGCGCTTCTTGCTAGCCTTCAAGCGCTGTTCCTTGGCGTAGCCGATATTTCACTGCTCCCTCAATAAATAGCTAGTCCCAAAACCGGCAGCTCACTGCCGGTTTTTTTATATCTGCCATCTCGCTGACGCTCTCCTTGTTTCACGACGTTAAAAATCGTTCCTGACGATTTTTTGATTGCTGCCTTCCATGGCAGCTACCCGTTGGGCCGCCGCTTCGCGACGTTAAAAATCGTTCCTGACGATTTTTTTGTTTCACGTGAAACATCAATGTAAAATTAATGAAACCTTTAATAGGATCACTCCGTCTTAGGAAAAGGCGGTAGTTTGCATTTTCCCCTAGCCGCCAAGGAGTGGTTATGTACGATACCTTCCTTTTTGACACCCTCCACCGTCAGCAAGCAACGATGGAACCCCATATAATCAATGGTCAAAAAGTTTGGCTAAAAAAAGCCGCTAGGCGTAATTCTCGATTTGCCTACTTACCTCTCACCTTATTAGCGCGATGGCTGGGAATTGATGCGCTTAAACCCGTGCCAAACTTAGGTGGAACACATAGCATTGCCCAGGAAGCGGCAAGAATTAGGGCGCTTTCAGAGGCGGGGATAGCAGTGCCTCACATATTAGCCGTGACTTCCGAAGGGCTGTTGCTTGCAGATGCGGGTAATGAAGAACAGCCTTCTGAAACGCTGCTGCATAAACTACTATCTGTGCACAATGCGGAGGAGATAGATCATTTCTTACTAATGGGTACTCAGGCGCTTAATGACGTCCACGCTCGGCAGTGCTATTTAAGTGAGGCTTTTGCACGAAATATTTTGGTCAATAAAGAGGGTGTGGTCTTTATCGATTTTGAAACGGACCCTGGCGAGGTTCATGAGCTAACCAATTGTATGGTAAGAGACTGGCACTGCTTTATTTTTTCACTTTATGGAAAACTCAGCAAACGGCAGCTTCATCGAGAGCGCTTAGCGCCTGCACTGCTCAACGGCTTACGCCAAGCCCAGCCCGCCGTTCGAGAACGCTTTCTCTCCACACTGCCGCGCCTTAAACGGTTAAAGCGATTCCCCTTTCAACTATTTGGCAGTGATGGGAAAAAGATTGCCATTACGCTTCAAGCGCTGTCAGTGTTGGATAATCAATTACGCAAAAAATAGAGCTATTGAATGTCCCCTATTTCAGATTCCCACGAAGCAACGCTGATCCCAGATAAACTTGTCATACTTGATCGTGATGGCGTCATCAATCACGACTCAGACGCTTACATTAAAACGGTAGAAGAGTGGATACCCTATTCTACCTCCATCGGTGCAATCGCGAGGCTAACTCACTCAGGTTATACCGTCGCTATTGCCACGAACCAATCAGGCATTAGCCGTGGCTATTATGATGTAGCAATTCTTAATGCCATGCATGAGCGCTTAGTCGCGCTTGTTGAAGCGCAGGGTGGGCGCATTGCTCATATCGCCTACTGCCCCCATGGGCCAGATGATTGTTGCGATTGCCGTAAACCGCTGCCGGGACTACTGCTAGAAATCCAGCAACGGTTGGGCATCAATACCTTGGAAGGCAGCTGGATGGTGGGCGACAGCTTACGCGACCTTCAGGCGGGCGAAGCAGTCGGCTGCCGTACCGTGCTGGTCAGGACGGGAAAAGGCGCTAATACTGAGATGAAAAGCATTGGGCTTGAAAAATCGCGTATCTTTAATGATTTGGCGGAATTCACTGACTGGCTATGCAGCAGGTGATTAAACAGCTGTTTCGTGTTGCTACTGTTTCGTACAGTACTACAGCTAACCAATAAACCTTGTATTGGGAGCCTCTGATTAACGTAATGAGCACAGGCCAGACAAGGCAACAATCAACGAAAAAGCGGAGTTTACAAGTTGTAAATGAGCATTTTGAGGCGATTTTTAACGCAGTATGGCCAAACGCAATAGTTAATCAGAGGTTTCTTAGTTTTAAAATAAAGAAGCGCCGCTATGTAGTAGCCATAGCGGCGCTTCTTTTTACTGAAAGTTTTTACAGAAGTTAATGCTTAATTGAGGAGTGTTTCACGTGAAACACTCTCAAAAACATTAGATCTTAAACGTCCAGATTGGCTACCAGTGCATTGGTTTCAATGAACTCGCGACGGGGCTCAACATCATCTCCCATCAGCGTGTTGAACATCATATCCGCACCGACAGCATCTTCGATGGTAACCCTCAGCATGCGCCGTGTTTCAGGGTCCATTGTCGTATCCCATAGCTGGTCTGGGTTCATTTCGCCTAGACCCTTATAACGCTGGAAGGAGAGACCACGCTGGCCTTCCTGCATTAGCCACACCAATACCTCTGAGAAATGCTCCACAGGCTTCTGACGCTCTCCTCGGGCGATGTAGGCGCCCTCTTCCAGGAAGCCGTCCAGGGTTTCACCTAGTTCCGCGATACCCCGGTAGTCCGTGCTTTCAAAGAAGTCGAGACCCCATACATATTCAGTCGTCACGCCATGGGCGATTAATGACACCGTGGGTAAGAATAAAGCCCGTTCAGTATCTTCCTGAAGATGGAAATGGTAGCGCGGCCCACCTTCATACGCCACCATGTCGTCCATGGTCTTCTGCAGCTCATCAATCCAGTTCTGCATGGTGACGCGATCTTTAAGACTCGCCTCGCCTTTCAATGCAGAGGTATGGACAATCTGCTTAAGCACTTCATTGGGATAAACCCGCGACAAACGATCAATACGTTTCATCACATTACGGTACTGATTTACCAACGCTTCAAGCGGAGCCCCTGAAATACCGGGCGCATTCGCATTAACATGCAAGCCGGCGCCATCAAGAGCCGTCGTGGTTAAGTAATCCACCATCGCCTGCTCATCTTTAAGGTAGAGCTCCTGCTTGCCACGCTTGATTTTATAAAGCGGCGGCTGGGCGATAAAGATATGCCCACGCTCTATAAGTTCCGGCATTTGGCGGAAAAAGAACGTTAATAGCAGGGTGCGAATGTGCGAACCATCAACGTCAGCATCGGTCATGATGATAACCGAGTGATAGCGAAGCTTATCGGGATTGAACTCTTCGCGGCCAATGCCACAGCCCAGCGCGGTAATCAACGTACCCACTTCCGCTGAAGAAAGCATCTTATCGAAGCGTGCTTTCTCAACGTTCAAAATTTTACCTTTGAGGGGCAAAATAGCCTGAGTGCGGCGATCACGGCCCTGCTTGGCGCTACCACCTGCCGAGTCACCCTCCACCAAGTAAAGCTCAGAACGGCTAGGGTCTTTTTCTTGGCAATCGGCCAGTTTTCCGGGTAAACCGGCAATATCTAGCGCACCTTTACGCCGCGTCATATCGCGCGCTTTACGAGCCGCTTCACGGGCGCGGGCAGCGTCAAGCATCTTATTAACGATAGCTTTGGCTTCATTTGGCTTTTCAATGAGATACTCAGAAAATAGACGGCTCATTTCCTGCTCAACCGCCGTTTTCACTTCACTGGAAACAAGCTTGTCTTTAGTTTGCGATGAGAACTTTGGATCTGGCACTTTTACAGAAATAATCGCCGTCAAGCCTTCACGAGCATCGTCACCTGTCGTATTAACCTTGGCTTTTTTAAGCAGATTTTCCGCTTCAATATAGTTATTCAACGTACGAGTAAGACCCGCTCGGAAGCCCGCTAAGTGCGCACCACCATCTCGTTGAGGAATATTATTGGTATAGCAAAAAATGTTTTCCGTGAAGGCTTCGCTCCACTGCATGGCCACTTCAACTTCAACACCATCATCACGCACGGCATTGAAGTGAAATACTGGGTTAATCACGCTTTTATTAGTATTCAGGTGATCAACAAACGCTTTTAAGCCACCTTCGTAGTGGAACAGCTCTTCTTTACCGCTACGCTCATCCAGCAGGCGAATAGCTACGCCAGAATTCAAAAAGGAGAGTTCACGTAAACGCTTCGCTAAAATATCGAAATGGAATTCAATATTGGCAAAGGTGTCGGGAGAGGGACGGAAATGAACCTTTGTTCCGCTTTTTTCTGTTTTACCCACAACACCTAGCGGCGCTTGGGGCACACCGTGGCGATACATTTGTTCAAACACTTCACCCTGGCGCCAGATGGTTAAGCGTAACTCTGCAGAGAGAGCGTTAACAACGGATACACCAACGCCATGTAGGCCGCCGGAAACCTTATAAGAGTTATCATCAAATTTACCGCCCGCATGCAGTACGGTCATGATGACTTCAGCTGCTGAAACTCCTTCGCCTTCGTGCAGTTCAGTAGGGACACCACGTC
Source organism: Halomonas sp. (assembly GCF_011050415.1). Classification (GTDB taxonomy): domain Bacteria; phylum Pseudomonadota; class Gammaproteobacteria; order Pseudomonadales; family Halomonadaceae; genus Vreelandella. Next base: position 246,674 of record NZ_DRFS01000008.1, on the reverse strand, counting down.
CGTTATCACTAACGGTCACCGACTCATCCGGGTGAATGACAACGCGAATTTCGCTGCAGTGCCCTGCCAAGGCTTCGTCGATGGAATTATCCACCAACTCGAAGACCATGTGGTGCAGCCCGGTACCGTCGTCGGTGTCACCAATATACATTCCGGGACGCTTACGTACCGCGTCCAATCCCTTGAGCACCTTGATGCTTGATGAATCGTAAGCCTGCTCGCTCATTGACCACTCCGTCGTGAAGTCTGTCTCATTCCGTATCGCCTACCTTTGCATAAGCTGCCACTCTGGCTGGCTTGCACTAGCTGTCCTGCACTAAATGACTCAACCCATGATCGCCATGTTTCACGTGAAACATATTTACAGAGGTATCAGTGCGCCAGATGCTACTTAATGCAGAAGATTCGACGCTGGTAATAAATGCTTGGCACTGCATCTCTTCTAGCAATTGGCAGAACTGTTGACGATTTTGCTCGTCAAGCTCTGCAGGTAAATCGTCGATAAGATAAATGCAGTGACGCTGCGCTATTCTTTCCAGAAACCGCCCTTGGGCAAGCTTCAAAGCACTGACCACTAATTTTTGCTGGCCTCTGGAAAGCACTTCTACAGCAGGCTGCTTATTCACCCGTATGCGCAAATCGGCACGCTGCGGCCCTTGCTGAGTAAATCCCATCTGTTGATCCGTCGCACGGCTATCGTGCAGCACGGATGACAATGAGCGCTGTTTATCCCAGCCTCGAGCATAGTGCAAAGAGAGTTCTGATAAAGGCAAAAGCGCCTTTAACGTTTCCTCAAAAACAGGAAGGAACTCACTAAACCACGCACGTCGCAATGTATCCATTTGCTCGCCCCAAGTCGCAAGCTCTTGCTCCCACACTGCGATTTCCTGTGGTTGTATTCTACCACGCCTAAGGAGCGCATTCCGATGTTTCAACGCACGTCTGGTTCGCTTCCATATTCCCAAAAAGTCATGTTTCACGTGAAACACTCCCCAGTCGAGAAATTCACGGCGTCCTGCTGGCGAACCTTCAAGTAAACGGAAAGCATCAGGGTTAATCAACTGTAATGGCATCGCTTCTACAAGCTGTGCTAGACGGGTATTTTTATCGCCTTTAAGACGCAGCTCAAGCTCCCTCTGGGCACGCAATCGGCGCACCCCCAGGGTAACCTCAGGCTCGCCTGCCAATCGCCCATAGAGGGTCATATAGGGCACATCGGATTGAATAGCATTCTTCAATTGCCGGGTACGAAAAGAACGCCCCATGCCAAGAATATGTATTCCTTCCAGTAAACTGGTCTTACCACTACCATTCGCGCCGCTAATAATATTAATGCGTGAGGATGGGGACATCTCAATAGGCTGTAAATTACGCAATCCATTGAAATTAAGCAGCGTCAGGCTCATGGCATCATCACCACTTAAAGATCGTCGAAGAAAGAAGGCACTGAACCAAACGAGGAAGCGGCGCTTCTGATCTCAGAAGCGCCGCTAAATGAGCCTGCCTAACGTGCAAAAGTAAGCCGCTTACAAGCGCATCGGCATGACAACATAGAGAGCATCGCCACCACCCGGCTCTTCAAGCAGTGCGCTGCTATTGGGATCGGCTAAGGTAATTTGCACCCGCTCCTCATTTAGCACCGTCAATACATCTACTAGGTAGCCAACATTAAAACCAACCTCCATCGCCCCACCGTTATACTCAATGGCGATGTTCTCCTCAGCCTCTTCCTGCTCCGGGTTATTTGCCATTACCTTTAAGTTATTTTCCTCAAGATAAAGGCGAACACCGCGATATTTTTCATTAGATAAGATTGCCGTGCGAGAAAGTACCTGGCGCAGCTCTGCACGTTCAGCAATCAACACTTTATCGCCGTTGCGCGGCACTACACGTTCATAATCAGGAAATTTGCCGTCAATTAGCTTTGAGGTAAAGGTGAAGTCGCCGGTATGCGCACGCACATGGCTTGAACCCAGTGTGAGACTCACCGGCTCATCGCTATCATCTAGCAAGCGTGAAAGCTCTAAAATGCCTTTGCGGGGCACGATTAGCTTTTGAGACTGGCTAACGGAAACCTCAATCGGACGCGAACACATGGCTAAACGGTGGCCATCCGTTGCTACCGTACGCAGCAAATTACTTTGAATTTCCAACAGCATGCCATTGAGGTAATAACGTACGTCCTGCTGGGCCATGGCAAATGAAGTGGCTTCAATCAGGTGCTTTAAGGTACCACGGGGCACGCTAATTTCCTGACTACCGTCTGCATCTTCAATATTAGGAAACTCAGCAACCGGCAGCGTTGATAGGGTAAAGCGCGAGCGGCCACTGCGCAGTACGGCACGCCCTTCTTCAACCGCAAGTTGGATGTCTGACTGATCAGGCAGCGATTTACAAATATCCATCAGCTTACGGGCAGGAACCGTAGCTGACCCTTCCTGATCAACTTGGCTAGCCACAGTACGGCCAATAAGCTCTACCTCTAAATCCGTGCCGGTGAGCGACACTTGGTCACCCTCTACTTGAATCAACACGTTAGAAAGGACTGGCAGCGTTTGACGCCTTTCAACAACGCCTGCGACCAGCGTCAGCGGACGTAGCAGCGCCTCTCGGGAAATCGAAAATTTCATCAATACTCCGGTTCTATATCCTGAAAGACCTGCTTGTAACAGGCCCATCCTAAGGGATGATTAACTGGTCAAAAGGCGCAGCAAATTCTTATAGTCTTCGCGAATATCCGCGCTCTCTTCCTGCAAGGATTTTACCTTGCGGCAGGCATGCAGCACCGTTGTGTGATCGCGACCACCAAACGCATCTCCAATCTCCGGCAAACTGTGATTGGTGAGCTCTTTAGCGAGTGCCATTGCCACTTGGCGTGGGCGTGCAACAGAACGCGAACGACGCTTAGATAATAAATCCGCTACTTTTATCTTGTAGTACTCGGCTACCGTACGCTGGATATTATCTACCCCTACCTGCTTATCTTGAAGGGCCAGCAGGTCTTTAAGCGACTCACGAATAAAATCTTGGGTAATCGTTTTACCCATGAAGTGCGAATCAGCGATGACTTTTTTCAATGCGCCTTCCAATTCGCGCACGTTAGAACGAATTTTCTGAGCAATGAAGAAAGCCGCATCGTGAGGCAAATCGACCTTAGCTTGGTCGGCCTTTTTCATCAAGATGGCCACGCGGGTTTCAAGCTCTGGCGGTTCAATCGCCACCGTAAGGCCCCAACCAAAGCGCGATTTAAGCCGCTCTTCAACGCCGCTAATCTCTTTAGGATAGCGATCAGAGGTCAGGATCATCTGCTGACCACCTTCTAAAAGCGCATTGAAGGTATGAAAAAACTCTTCTTGAGAACGCTCTTTTCCGGCAAAAAACTGAATGTCATCAATAAGTAACGCATCAACACTGCGATAAAAACGCTTGAAATCGTTAATCGCATTAAGCTGCAGCGCCTTCACCATGTCGGCAACAAAACGTTCTGAATGTAAATAAACGACGCGGGCGTTTTCACGCCGTGTTGCTAACGCATTTCCCACCGCATGCATCAAGTGGGTTTTACCAAGCCCGACACCACCGTATAAAAATAAGGGGTTATATGCTCCCCCTGGGTTTTCTGATACTTGCCGTGATGCCGCACGCGCTAATTGGTTCGATTTACCTTCTACAAACGTATCAAAGGTAAAATTTGGATTTAGTCCACTGCCGTGCTTAAGGCTGCCTTCAACCTGTACTTGGCGTTCGTTACCACGCCTAGGGGCTTCTTCACGCATCTTATCAATTTCGCGCTCATCAGCAATATCGCCCCGTTGTGACGTATGGACGGCAGGCGCAGAAGGCCGCGATGGGGAAGCAGAGACAGGGTGGCCTAAATCACGGTGCTGCGGTGCCTGCGCTGCTGGGCGACGACTACCTACCGTCAAGCTGACCTTAGGCGGTTTAGCCGGCGCGAGCTCACGCATCAGCTCACTAATCCGCTTGGCATACTTATCGCTCACCCAATCGCGCACAAAGCGATTCGGCGCTAATAAGCGCAGCTCGTTGGACTCTCCTTCCTCTGCCTGCAGTGGGCGTATCCAGGTGTTGAACTGCTGAGAATTCAGCTCATCCTGCAGGTTGTCCAGGCACTGTTGCCAAAGCGTGAGTGACACTCATCTCACCATCGGTTGAAAACGGCCGACCATTGTAGCGCCCAAAGCGCCGGTTATCCACATGGGTTTATCCCTCAACATCACCCTGTGGACAACTTGACATAAGCTTACGGGACAAGCCTGTGGAGGAGCGGGGATAAATTCTAAATAGGCTACTTACAGCGAGGTTAATCACATCAAGCCAACAGCTTATAGCCTGCTTATACGGCACTTACACACAGATTTTTTATATCTATAAGATATTGATAAATATGTATCAAAAGCACTTATCCACAAATAGTATCCCCACTATTAATAACAACAGGTTTAGAACTACTAACTAGTAATAGTAGTGACGTCATTAAATCTTCATCAAACTCCCTGAAACTAGTTCCCATCGCAGAGACAGGGCTTTTTATGCAAGGAAAAATTGCACCGAGCGGAGGAAGTCTCTACAATTTCCGGTCTTGAATTGAATCTCCCCGGCTAGTTCTCCACTGGACCGGGCTTTTTGGAATTCACTTTCCGTCCTAAACCACGTGGGAATAACGAGTTATGAAACGCACTTTTCAACCTAGCGTTCTCAAGCGCAAGCGCGCGCATGGCTTCCGTGCTCGTATGGCAACCAAAAATGGTCGCGCCGTCCTCGCACGCCGCCGTGCTAAAGGCCGCAAGCGTCTGAGCGCCTGATCTCGGATTGCGTGTGCCGCAGCAAGGCTTTCCCCGGCAATTACGGTTACTAAATGCTGGGGATTTCAGTCACGTGTTTGAGCAAGCCGACCTGAAAGTGCATGGCAAAGGGTTGATGGCGTTAATTCGCTTAACTACCCGGGGTTATCCTCGCCTTGGACTGGTGGTCAGCAAGAAAAATGTCAAACGCGCCGTTGATCGCAACCGCTTTAAGCGTCTCGTGAGAGAATCTATCCGTCTTCGCCAAGATCACCTACCCTCTGTGGATATTGTGGTTCTTGCTCGGCGCGGCGTTCAGGATATCGATAACGAAACCTTACATCGCCAGCTACACGGCATGTGGAAGCGACTTCAGCGTGACGCAAAGGCGGTGCCTTCAGCATCTCCGTTAACGCGTGACACGTGACATTTGGTGCACTCTTCACCGCTCGACCTCGGCCTGCCGCCTGGCAGGCTTTCGTGTGTCAAGGGTCGAGTAAATGACACTGCGCCATTAGCATGTTCACCACCCAGCGGGCAGAACCCTTATGGACGTAAAACGACTTTTATTACTGATTCCACTAGCCGTACTTGCCTACTTGCTCGTCGTCCAGTGGAATCAGGATTATGGGCAGCCGAATTACGATTCGACGCCCGAAATGACGCAACGCAGCAATACAGTACCTTCCAGTGATATTGATGACGGTAATGGATTAGCGGTTCCTAGTAGCTCTCCGCAGCAAAGTGCGGTGAATGAAGGTATTTCTGGGGACAGCGAAAGCGAAACCGCAAGCCGTGACTTTATTGCAGTTACCACCGATGTCCTGGATGTACGCATCGATCCCCACGGCGGTGATATCGTTTACGCTGCTTTACCGCAGCATAAGCTAACCCTCGACTCAGACCGTAACTACGTACTGCTGTCAGATAACGACAATCGTAGCTACGTGGCACGCTCAGGTTTACAGCTAGATGGTCAGGCGAGCCGTATTGCGTTCACACCTGAGAATTCGGAGTATCGTTTAGGCGATAACGATGATCAGTTGAGCGTAGACTTAACCGCCGAGGTGAATGGTGTCGACGTTATTAAACGCCTTACCTTTGAGCGCGGCAGCTACGCAGTAAACGTTAATTACTACCTTGCCAATAACAGTGATGCGCCTGTAAGCGCCCGCTTTATCGGCCAGTTGGCACGCGACAATAGCCCTGACCCATCAAGCGGTGTTGCGATGGGTATGAGCTCCTACTTGGGTGCCGCTTACTCAACGCCAGATGCTCGCTACGAGAAGATCGATTTTGGCGATATTCAAAGTCGTAGCTTTGAAAACCGCGAAGCGCAAGGCGGATGGATTGCGATCATTCAGCACTATTTCGTCTCAGCATGGGCACCTCAGCAGGATCAGCAGAACCTCTACTACGTAACGACGGACTCAAGCAATCGTAACGTAGTGGCATTTGCAGGTCCGACCAGCAGTATTGCCGCAGAGGGTGAAGCTACCTTGGGCGCCACGCTCTACATGGGCCCAAAGGTTCAGGAAAACTTAGAGCAAGTTGCCCCCAACCTACGCTTAACCGTCGATTACGGCTGGCTTTGGTTTATTGCCAACCCGCTGTTCTGGCTGCTGGATCAGATCCACGACATTGTGGGTAACTGGGGTTGGTCGATTGTGCTATTGACCCTACTGGTTAAGACTATCCTGTTCCCGCTCTCGGCCAAGGCTTACAAGTCGATGGCTCGGATGCGTAAACTCGGCCCAGAGATGCAGCGGCTGAAAGAGATGTATGGCGACGACCGCCAAAAAATGTCTCAAGAGATGATGAAGTTCTACCAGAAGGAGAAGATTAATCCGCTGGGGGGCTGTCTGCCGATTTTGATTCAGATGCCCGTTTTCATCGCTCTCTACTGGATGCTGTTGGAATCCGTTGAACTGCGTCACGCGCCGTTTATGTTCTGGATTCAGGATCTATCGGTGAAAGATCCCTACTTCATCCTGCCGATTCTGATGGGCATTTCGATGTTTGTTCAGCAGATGTTGAACCCAACGCCTCCGGATCCCATGCAGGCGAAGATCATGAAGATGTTACCCATTATCTTCACCTTCTTCTTCCTGTGGTTCCCGGCGGGCCTAGTTATCTACTGGGTAGTCAACAACATCATTTCGGTGGCGCAGCAATACTACATCACGCGCAAAATCGAGAACGATCCAAACGTCGGCAAAGGCATGAGAACCAAATAAGTCCGCTGTTTGAGTAACATCTCCAGACCCCCGCCCTGTGCGGGGGTCTGGCGTTTTGAGGCCGACAAATTCACACTATGCCTATCAATACTCAATCGTCCCTCTCAGTAACTTGCCAATTTAAAAGAGATTTACCATGGCCGAACGCCTCTACACGCCTGACACCATTGCAGCACTGGCAACGCCTCCCGGCCGCGGCGGCGTAGGTATTATCCGCGTCTCCGGCCCCGCCTGCCGTAAGATAGCCCAAGCTATGATAGGAGATTGCCCCGCACCTCGTTACGCCCACTATGGGCCTTTCCTGGGCGCTGAGGGCACTATCGATGAGGGCATCGCCCTACTCTTTAACGGCCCTCACTCGTTTACCGGCGAGGATGTACTGGAACTGCAGGGTCATGGCGGCCCCATCATTATGGACATGCTGCTGGAACGCTGCATAGCGCTGGGTGCTCGTTTAGCACGCCCTGGGGAATTTTCTGAGCGGGCTTTTTTAAACGATAAGCTCGACTTGGCACAGGCTGAGGCAATTGCTGATTTAATTGACGCTACCTCGCGCTCAGCCGCTGAAAATGCCGTACGTTCGTTGCAGGGAGAGTTCTCCAAACGTGTTTCTGCGCTAGTCACTCGATTAATCGAACTGCGCGTTTACGTTGAAGCAGCCATCGACTTCCCTGAAGAGGAGATCGATTTTCTTGCCGATGGCCATGTAGCTCAGCATTTAAGCGATGTGCAGCAAGCATTAAGTGCTGTCCGCCAGGCAGCTGGTCAAGGAGCTTTGCTGCGCGAAGGCATGAGCGTGGTCATTGCCGGGCGCCCCAATGCGGGTAAATCCAGCCTGCTTAACGCCTTAACTGAGCAGGATACCGCTATTGTTACGGATATCGCTGGTACCACGCGGGATGTACTGCGCGAACATATCCATATCGATGGTATGCCGCTACATATTATCGATACCGCCGGTCTGCGTGATACGCCAGACGCGGTAGAGAAAATTGGCGTAGCACGCGCTTGGGCCGAAATAGAAAAAGCTGATCGTGTGCTGCTTCTGGTGGATGCCAGCATTACTGCCTCAACCGACCCGATGGCCATCTGGCCCGAGTTCGTGGCTAAGCTCCCCGACCAGCAGCGCCTGACCCTGGTACGTAACAAGATTGATACCAGCGAGGAACCCGCCGGATTAGATTTATCCACAGCCACGCCCACGGTGCGTCTGTCGGCTAAAACAGGTGCGGGTGTGGATAACTTAAGAGTCCATTTGAAAGACGTAATGGGCTTTGCTGCCACCACTGAAGGGCGCTTTTCCGCTCGCCGACGCCATTTAGATGCCCTTGATCGTGCCATGACAGCACTGGAAACTGGTCGCGCCCAGCTCGACGGCTACGGCGCGGGCGAGCTGCTTGCAGAGGATCTCCGCGATGCCCAACAGGCATTAGGCGAAATCATCGGCGAATTCAGCGCTGATGATTTGTTGGGCGAAATTTTTGGCAGCTTTTGTATCGGTAAATAAAGCGCTTGCGATTGGCGGGATAAACGTCAACCTTCTATGGCGCACTTACCGTTGAAGTAACGTGCTTTCGTCAAGATAAGCGACCAACTGATCTATAAAAACCCTTATCTTGGTGGCTAAATATTTGCGATGAGGGTAGACGATGCTGACAGGCAACTGATGCCCGCTATATTGAGGGAACAGTGTAACCAAGCGACCTTCCTTGACGGCATTAACCATCAAAAAGTGGGGCAAATAAACGATGCCCATCCCCTCTATAGCAGCGTCTTTAAGCGCCTCTCCACTATCAAAACGCAGTCGTTGGCCGCCCCCTATGGTCAGCTGTTCGCCATCGTCAGCTACTAACTGCCAGATACTGGCAGCGGGCTTTAGGCCAAAGATAAGTCGCTGGTAGTTCTGAATGTCGGCAGGGGACGATGGCCATCCCGCCCGATGTAAATATTCAGGCGCAGCGTAGAGATGGGCTTGGGTTCGTAAAATAACTTTAGCGATAAGCTGAGAGTCGACGGGCAACTCCCCTAACCGAATCCCCAAGTCAAATCCCTCTTCTACGAGATCAACTACTCTGTCAGTGAAGCTCACCTCTACATTCAACTCAGGCCAGTCCGCCAGGAATTGCTTCAAGAAAGGTAGGACGATAACTCGTCCAAAGGCTTCTGTAACCGTTATACGCAGCTGCCCTTTTGGAGCAGGGCCGTTCTGGCTAACACTGGCTTCAGCTTCCGCCAGATCGGCGAAAATCTGCACGCAGCGCTCGTAAAAATGCTGGCCTTCACTGGTCAAAACCACATGACGCGTAGTGCGATGCAACAGACGTACGGCCAATCGTGCTTCCAATTTTGTCAGGGCCTTACCCACAGCAGAGCGCGTCAGACCCAACACTCGGCCTCCTCCAGTGAAGCTTCCGGCATCAGCAATGGCAACGAACGCTCTTAAAGCGCCCAAATCGATCTCGCTATCCGGTCGGGGGGAAATAGGGAACTTAGGTAGACTCACTGGGGAAACCATTTCTCCAATAAAACATTTAAAGTAATCCTGTCGAATTTAATTCACTTTATAAGGAACTGCAATGTTACCTGCAGATGCAAAACGCGCTTTAGATGGCTGGCTAGCTGCCGCCGCCCCGGTAGTAGAAAAATTGTTAGGACAAAGTAGTGAGAGCTGGCCCAACACACGCGATGCCTACATGCAAAAGCTTGATGAGTTATTTCTTCCTGCGCCCGAGGGAGTGAGCTTCGATGAAACGGAGCTTAAAGGTGTCCCTACGATGGTTATTACGCCCAAAACGGTTGTCGATGACCGTGTACTTTTATACGTTCATGGAGGAGGATACGTACACGGCGGAACCTTGGCCTACCGAGGCCTGACGGGGCGGCTGGCGACCATGCTACAAGCTAAGGTCTACGCTCCTGGCTATCGCCAGGCACCGGAGCATCCGTTCCCGACGCCGATCAATGATATCTTTGCCGCTTACCAGGGGCTACTCGAACTAGGTCAAGAACCAAGCAAACTGGGCCTCTGTGGCGACTCGGCTGGAGGCGCGATGGTATTAACCATCATGCGCAAAGCAAGGGACAATAATCTGCCTTTACCAGCCGCCGCTGTGGCTTTCTCACCATGGGCAAACCTGACTCATAGTGGCGCCTCGGCAAGGGAGCGCGACGGGCTTGACCCCATTTGCAGTACCGCCTTCCTAAACAAACTGGCCAGCACCTTTCTTGCGGGCGCCTTGCCGACAGACCCTGATGCTTCGCCAGTCTTTGCTGATGTTCGAAAGCTTGCACCGACCCTGATTCAAATAGGCGAAAACGAAGTAATGTTGAGCGACGCAATCAGGCTTGCTTCTCACCTTGCTGAAAATCGTGTCCGCACGACTCTTGAAGTATGGCCGGGGATGTTTCATGTGTGGCATCTGTTTGCAGGGCTTTTGCCACAGGCGGATGAGGCGTTGGAAAATGCAGTAAAGTTTCTGGATAACGCCTTTACCAACGACCCAGAATGACCCTGCCGCTTTCGGTAAAATTAGTTTGGATAGCACCGGCGTTTCAATAGCAATGAGGGAGGAGGAAAATGTCGACCACTTCGGCGCGCAAAGAGATGGAGATCAGTTCTTGCTATGCCACTTTATCCTCCGTGCCAGTAATACCGTTGCTCAGCATGATCCGGTTTCAGGGACTCGGTAACGCGCTGTTTCACAAAAATCTCAACGTCAAATATGTTCAGGGCCACTGTGGTGCTAAAACCACTCTGGTGGCAATTTAGCCCGCATTTCTTATAGCTTGCAAAGGCTTAGCTACTCTTCCACCCACCAATCCGCCTGATAGCGGCTGGTGGCGCCTAACAGCGGCGTAATTTCTGCCATCGCAGCGGCTAGGCGTTGATCCAGCCCCCAGGGCGGGTTAATCACCAACATGCCGCTACCAAACATGCCGTGCGTCTTCTCAGTGGGTTCACGCAACAGCAGCTCACTGCGCCAGATGTTTCGAATCCCGCTCTCCTTGAGACTGCTTAATAGGGTGTGATGATGGCCTGCTGGCAACAGCGGGTACCAAATTAATACCACCCCATGACGCGCTTTTTCCAACGTATACGCCACCGTCTCGGCAACCTCTTGGTACTCCACTTTACGCTCGTAACTAGGGTCAATAAGCACGCATAACCTCGGCGACACAACAGGGAGCATGGCCGTTAGACCCGCCAACCCATCACCGAACACGCGCTGTGCCTGAGGCGCTAATCCTTGGGTATTAAGCTGCTTATGTTCGCCAGGATGCAGTTCAAACAGCCGCAGCTGATCATGATCGCGTAACACACGATTCAACCACCAGGGAGATCCTGGGTAGTGCGTCAATGTAGATGCATCAGGCTGCGCACTTGCCAGCGCTGCTTTCCAGGCACTCAGCAACGGGTCAATAAAGGCGATACGCTCCTGCCATAGCGGCCATATACCCTCGCGGTACTCTTGTAAGCGCTGGCTTTCTACGCCATCAAGTGGGTAGAGCCCTCGACCCGCATGGGTATCGACATATGTAATAGCTGTTTTTTTACGTAATAAATAATCAGCTACAGCGTAAAGCGTAAGATGTTTATGAACATCGGCAAAATTACCGGCATGGTAGGCATGTTGGTAAGACAGCATGGCAACTCATCAGCAAGAGAATAAAAAAAGCCCGCTATGTGAGCATAGCGGGCTTTAAGCAGCAATAGCCAGATTTAACCCAATAGGGTATTAACCTTGTCCGTTACCAGTGGGTGTTAAGGTGATTTCTACGCGACGATTCTGTGCCCGGCCTTGCTCATTGTCATTGCTGGCCACTGGCCGTGTAGCGCCGTAGCCAGACGTGTTAAGACGCATGGACGAAACACCGTTCTGTGTTAAGTAACTGCCCACCGCTTGAGCGCGACGCTCAGAAAGGCGTTGATTATAGCTGGCATCGCCCACGCTATCGGTATGGCCTGCGACGTTAACCCGTGTGTCTTGATACTGGGTGAGAACGTTAGCGACTTCGTTAAGGGCATTACGAGCTTCGCTGGTGAGATCTGCTGAATCAAAACCGAACGTCACACCACTGGGCATATTAAGAACGATGTCGTCGCCCTGACGTTCAATCTCAATACGTGATCCCTGCAGGTTTTCACGCAGTTGCTGCTCTTGGCGATCCATATAAACACCAATACCTGCACCTGCGGCAGCCCCAACGGCTGCGCCGATTAAGGCACGGTCACGGCGGCTGGTACTGCCGTCGCCTGAAAGTGCTCCTGCAGCAGCGCCGACAGCAGCACCAATACCAGAGCCCATGGCGGTGCTAGAGCGCTGCGTTTGGCCACCGTAAGGATCCGATGTGGCACAGCCTGCTACTAAAATAGCGGCTGCTAACGGTGTCAATAGTCGAGAAATACGCATCACTCACTCCTTGTTTGTCTTCAAGCTTTGTTTTCAAAGTTCGTTTTCAAAATATGTTTTCAAACTTTTGTGTTCACAATACTTTTTTAAATTGCAGATCAATCATTAGTAATCGATGCCAGCAACTCATTCAAGAATAATAGACCTTGAGGTGATGCACGCAGTTTTTCAGGCATTTCCATCAAAAGTCCTTTTTTATCGGCAGTTTGTAACCGTGCCAGTAACAATCCACTATGCTGGCCTGTATTCGCCGTCCATCTATCAAGCACAACGCCTTCCGTAAGACGAAGCGCATTCATGGCGAACTCTAACGGTAGCTCTTCCATTTCAATCAACTGCTTACCCGCTATAAATCCACGCGGGTCATTCATTCGCCTCAAGTAAGCATCTGGTTGGCGCGTTTTCCAGCGACGTTCTATATGCCAATTCCCCAGAGGATCAATAACACTGAGCTTGCCATGGGCACCGGCACCTATGCCTAAATAGTCACCAAACTGCCAATAGTTAAGGTTATGCCGACTCTGATGACCGGTTATGGCATACGCCGAGATTTCGTACCGCTCAAAACCTGCACTTTCTAACAGAGTGTGCCCGCTATCCTGTATATCCCAAAGCGCTTCTTCTTCAGGTAGTCGCGGCGGATGGGAATGAAAAGCGGTATTGGGTTCCAGAGTAAGTTGATACCAGGAGAGATGATTGGGTGACAATGCTAACGCTTGCTCGATGTCATCCAGTGCCAACTGGGGTGTCTGCTGGGGCAAACCATGCATAAGATCAATATTGATATTAATGAAACCAGCTTGGCGCGCTTGCTCAACCGCAGTGACAGCTTCGTAACCGCTATGGATACGACCAAGTGCCTCTAATTGAGTCTCCTGAAAACTCTGGATGCCCAAAGAAAGCCGGTTTATGCCAGCTTCACGGTAACCTATAAAGCGCGACTGCTCAGTAGTACCCGGATTTGCTTCTAGGGTAATTTCGGCATTAACAGCAAAAGGTAAACGCGCTTCAATTTCGTTCAATAAACGCTGATAGAAGGCTGGCGATAGCAGGCTTGGTGTTCCACCACCAATAAAAATAGTCTGTATTTCTCGACCAGCTACTAAAGCAAGATCCCCGTCCAGGTCCTGTAGCAACGCGTTAAGATAAGCAGCCTCAGGTAAGTCCCGAGGCGTGAAACCATGTGTGTCCGGTTCGTGAGAGTTGAAATCACAATAGGGGCATTTACGTACACACCAAGGTGTGTGGATATAAAGTGATAACGGCGGCAGCTTATCAGCCATGCGCCACCTTCAGAAACTCTACCAAGCCTTGCAAAGCGCGTCCTCGATGACTCAAGCGATTTTTGGTTTCGCTGGGAAGCTCAGCAACACTCATCCCTTGGTCCGGTAACCAGAAAAGCGGATCATAACCAAACCCTTCTTTCCCCCTTGGATGGGCAAGGATCTCACCTTCCCAACTGCACTGCACAATGATGGGTACCGGGTCTTTTGGGTGGCGTAAGTACACTAGCACACACCAGTAGCGCCCACTTCGCTGACCTTCGGCGCATTCACTTAGCGCCTCTAATAATTTTTCATTATTTTTTTCATCGCTTTTGGGTTCGCCACCGTAACGAGCCGAATAAATACCTGGCGCCCCGTGCAGTGCATCTACTTCAAGACCTGAGTCATCAGCCAGTGCTGGTAATCCACTGATAAGACTGGCTTCTCGCGCTTTTAACAGGGCATTTTCAACAAAGGTTAAGCCTGTTTCTTCAACATCTTTAACGCCGAAATCTGCCTGGGGACGGACATCAAACCCTAAAGGTGAAAGTAATTGATTGAATTCTCTTAACTTTCCAGCATTTCCGCTAGCAAGCACAAGCGTATTAACTGATGCCATGACACGCACTCCAAACAGTAGAACCACAGTTTACGCCCTGATAGGACGTATCAAAAGCCAACACAGTGTTACTTAATGTAATTGAGCAAAAAATACACCATTTAAAAAATATCTATATTATCAATAACTTAAATTTTTTATTGAAAATAAAACCATTTGTAACATTTACTTTTTTCATTATTTATATAACATAACTTTACGAAGCATGCCTTGTAGGCAACACTAGAAAGATCATGTGCTGGCTTTTTTCTATGAGGACTATCTAATGTCGCAAGAAAAGTTTACCGGTTCGGTATATATCGTGACCGAAAAAAGTCCACAAGCTCAGCTATTCGCTGAATACTTGAACAAGCATACCGGCTGTCAGATAAGTATCCACTCTCCAAATACGACGCTGCCCACTGATGCTTCAAATAAATTACTCATCCTGATTGATAGCGATCATATTGGTGTCGACTCTCTACCTGAGTGGCAAGATAAGTTGCCCGAGGCTTTGATCAAAGTCCCCTTAGCGGCATTCAATATTCATGACATGAACCAAGCTCTCGAAGCGCTTTCATGCACCCAGTTAAAAGGGGTTTTTTACCGCAATGAAAGCCTCGAAGTTATTTGCAAGGGAATACATGCTTTGTTAGAGGGTGAACTATGGATGTCACGGGACTTGATGGCTCGTTTAATCCTTTTTTACCGTAAATATCAAAGTAATGCATTCCGCCCAGCCTGTGGTTTGACCAACCGTGAAATGGAAATTATTTCACTGTTAAGCAACGGCTTTTCGAATCAGAAAATTGCTGAAAAGCTTTTTGTGAGTGAACATACTGTAAAATCACACCTTTACAATATATTTCGTAAAATCAATGTGCATAATCGTATTCAGGCACTGAATTGGATTCATCAAAATCTTGGACCAATTCTACCTAGTATAGAAACAGCACGTAGTTTACAGAGCCAATAGAAGTCATTTAGAGATTATCCCATTCAAAATTTAAATATTACAATGGGAATATATTACTGCTCATAGGGACGATAAATTATAGTAACTATGTAAATAGTAGCTATGTAAAAGGATTGATAGTTACAGGTTTGTGAACTGCGGTTTTGAAATTACTTTGCTCCAAACCACTCTTCGGACAAGAGTGGCTTGGTTTACAGCAAATAGTTCGCTAGCTAATCATTAGCGTTAATGTGCCTCCCATTCCTTGGGTAGAAGAATGCGCCCGATTAGCGCCTTTTTGAATAGCCACCTCGAGACGCTCGTCATCACTCAATAATTTAACGGTGCCTTCCAGTTCGGTACCGGTAAAGGTGTATTCAGCAGGTACTGTTCCGCTCTCTTCAACGTGCTCGGTCGTTTCGCCTTCGTGGGTAATTCGCCAGTGGGCAGAAAACTCTGCGCCAGGTGAACCACTCATGGTGATATGGATCTGGGTCATATTCTGCTCCTGAGGCGACTGTGCAGCCAACGAAAAGCAAGCGGTCAGCCGAACTGCACAAATCACTTATCGCCAAACTATATAAGTCGTATCTTGCTGGCAGCGCTTACTTAACCTAAGAGCCGCTCGAAATAAGCGGCTCTTGCAGTATAGCGGGCTTTAAGTTACTTGCCGTTACATAACTGCAAAGGCTTTTTCAGCGGCATCCAGAGTGAACTGGATATCTTCCGGCGTATGAGCACTGGACATAAAACCCGCTTCATAAGCCGAAGGCGCTAAGTACACACCATGGTCTAACATCGCACCAAAGAAGCGGCGGAAGGCATCTGGATTACAGGCGGTTGCCTGTGCAAAGTTATCCACACGGCGTTGCGACGTGAAGAACAGCCCAAACATGCCACCGGCAGATTGCGTCATCATCGGCACGCGTGCCGCATTAGCACGCTCTTGAAGGCCTGTGCATAACGTATTGACCCGCTGCGTAAGCGCATCATGGAAGCCCGGTACGCGAAGCTTCGTTAATAGCGCTATACCTGCTGCCATTGCCAATGGATTACCTGACAAGGTACCTGCTTGGTAAACCGGACCCAATGGTGAAATGTTTTGCATGATTTCGCGCTTACCACCAAAGGCACCCACCGGCATGCCACCTCCGACGATTTTACCCAGACAGGTTAAATCGGGGGTGATGCCATAATGGGCCTGGGCGCCCCCCAGCGCTACGCGGAACCCGGTCATTACTTCATCAAAAATCAGCACGCTGCCATGTTCATTGCATACCCGGCGCAGCGTTTCCAAAAAACCTGGCTGAGGCGGAATACAGTTCATATTGCCCGCTACCGGCTCAACGATAATGCAGGCAATTTGATCACCGATTTCGGCAAAACACGCTTCTACCCCTTCAGGGTCATTAAATGACAGCGTGATCGTATGCTCAGCCAGCGAAGCAGGTACACCCGGGGAGCTGGGCTCACCGTGAGTGAGCGCTCCCGATCCTGCTTTTACCAGCAAGGAGTCGGAATGGCCATGGTAGTTCCCTTCAAACTTAACGATCTTATCGCGACCCGTCGTACCACGGGCCAAACGAATTGCTGACATGGTCGCTTCAGTGCCGGAGCTGGTCATGCGCACCATATCCATGGAGGGGATCATCTCGCAGATCAAATCCGCCATGGTGGTTTCTACTGCCGTCGGCGTGCCAAACGAAAGTCCATTATCTAACCGCGCACGCACAGCAGCCAGCACATCACGATCAGCATGCCCGGTAATCATCGGCCCCCAGGAACCGACGTAATCCACGTAGCGATTGCCTTCCACGTCAAACAGAAAGGCCCCCTGAGCACGCTCCATAAAGACCGGCGGGCGGTGCAAACCTTTAAACGCCCGAACTGGCGAGTTAACACCGCCAGGAATATGGCGACTGGCAAGATCGAACAGTTCAGCTGATGTGGTCATGGCACCCTCTAAATAAATGGCTTACAGAAGATAAGTTTAAAATCGAACAGCCTGTGAAATGCGATTTGGTAAACACTGGCCACTGGATGGCTGGAACCCTTGAGACAGGCTTTTCCAAGTAAAGTGCTGTGCTTGCTCACAGGCAGTTGGTAAGCGTTCACCAACTGCCAAACGTGCAGCAATGGCCGAGGCAAGTGTGCAACCAGAGCCATGAAACTGCTCTGGCAATCGTGGCCACTGCCATTGGCGAGTCGTATCAGGCGAGTGCAGCGTATGCATTACCAACTGATCATTGCCGGGCAAGGGATCATCCGTGGCCGTCACTAAGATAGCCTGGCAGCCTTGCGACATCAGAGCCACCGCACGTGCCGTATCATCAAAAGGCGTGGTAATACTCGGTGTAAGTTGCACCAGCTCAGCACGGTTAGGCGTTAATATATCCACAAGCGGTAGCAAACGGTCAATGAACAGCTGGCGCAGATGGGGTGTGGATAACTCAGTTCCGCCACCCGCCCTAAATACGGGATCAGCCACTACTGGAATACCTGGAAAACGGCGAATAATTTGCTCGGCTGCGCGTAGCGTCGCTTCATCGGCAAGCAAACCTATTTTTATTGCCGCGATGTGCATCTCGCTGAGCACCTCAGCCATTTGCCGCATCGCAATGGGGTCAGCGGGCATCACGCAGGTCACATTATGGCAATTTTGCACGGTTAACGCAGTGGGAATAGTCACAGCCCAGCCACCACAAGCGGCAATGGCTTCGCTATCAGCAACCAAACCTGCGCCACCTGTTGGATCGTGGCCAGCCAACACCAACACCACAGGCGGAAGGGGCCGGCGCATCAAAAGGGTTTCACAACGGCTAAAATAATAATCGCCACTAGCGCAATCACTGGCGCTTCGTTAAACCAACGAAAAAACACATGGTTTTTAGTACAACGATCCTGGGCAAACTGTTTTAAGTAAATCAAACAGACATGGTGATAAGCAATCAACACCGCCACGAGTGCAAGCTTAGCGTGCATCCAGCCTTGGCTAAACCAGGCAGGCACCAAATAAAGCATCCAGCCACCAAGGAGCAGTACCGCGATCATGGATGGCGTCATGATGCCGCGATATAGCTTACGTTCCATGGTTTTAAAGTAGGCTATCGCCTGTTCATCGCCGTTATCACGCGCGCTCGCGTGATACACATAGAGTCGTGGCAAATAGAACATGGCGGCAAACCACGTTACCACTGCCATTAAGTGAAAAGCCTTCACCCATACGTACATTATCGCTCCTTAAGCTGATGAATCCTTCTCTCGTGGGTCATTTTCACGGGGGTCAGTGTAGTGATAATAACGCTCAATGGCGCCACGGGTGATAATACCTGAAATACGCTGCTGTTTAGGGCGGTAGCCATGCACCACATAGAGTGCCCCTAGCGCATCATCCTGAAGCTTTAAAAAGGCTTCCGAAAGCGTCGCCTGTAGGCCAATTGGCGCCAGCTCTAGGCGTTGCCCAGGAATTTCTAATAAATCAATCAGCTCATCGGCAGGTGGCTCATTACCCTGCAGCGCCTCATCGTGCTCAAGTAGCCAACGCGCAAGCTCTGCCGCTTTAAGCGCCAACACGGGTTTTTCCTCGCTTGACCGTTCGATGACCAGCCATACCGGATTAGTCTCTAATAATACCCTTGCCTGATCAGGAGTAATCATCCGCTCGGTACGCACTAATTGCCGCTCCATTACCGCCGGTACTGACACGCGCGAGAGCGCTTGCATCAGAGGCTGCTGGAGGGGGTGCAGCCCATAGCGCACCGAACTGATAAAAAAACCCTCGCAGCCCGTCAACTGACGTGAAGTTAGGCATGCAACGACGACAACCAGCATCCCAGGCAGCATGATACTCGGCGTGTGGGTTAACTCCAAAAGCGCCATTAAGGCAGCCAGTGGCGCTTGCAAGACAGCGCCCATCATCGCGGCCATGCCAAGCATGGCGTAAATACCTGGATCCGCAGCCTTCTCTGGCCATAACCAGCCACCCAATAAACCAAATAGCGCTCCCGTGGCAGCCCCCATCACAAGCACCGGGCCGATAATACCGATTGGTACACCGCCCGCCACGGTCAATGCAGTAATTAGCAGCTTGGCCACCATTAGCGCCAGCAATACTTTAATTTCCAACTGGTTGTTGAGCGCAGCGGCGACGCTGTCATAGCCAATGCCCTGAACTTGGGGAAACCACCAAGCCACTGCTCCAGTAGCAACCCCTACCAACCCAAGACGAAACCAAAGCGGCCACTGCATAATTCGCTGGCTTCGGGAAATATGAATAAACAGCCCGGCGAGTAAGCCAATCACTAACCCCGTTACCACAATCCAGGGCAGGTTGACGAGCGAGCCCAATGCTATCTCAGGTATCCGGAAAGCAGGTTCATTACCATAGGCCAACTGGGCAACCAGCGCCCCCATGGTGGAGGCCAATATAACCGGCATAAAGCTCATCAGGGTGTACTCCATCATCACCACTTCCATGGCGAAAATCACCCCTGCAATAGGCGTATTGAAAGAGGCCGAAATACCCGCTGCGGTACCACATGCCACCAGCACCCTAAGGCTATTGTTGGGTAAGCGCATTTGCTGTCCCAAGCCACTGGCTGCAGCTGCGCCTAGATGAATCGCCGGGCCTTCGCGCCCAGCCGAGAGCCCACTCAATACCACCACCACACCGACCCACCACTGATTCAACCAATTACGTAATGGAAAACGGCCCTGATGATAGGTCAGGCGTTCAATCACATGTCCGACGCCCAGTTTGCGCGCCGCAGGCTTTTGCCGATAGAGCAACACGCCTACTAAAGTGACCGCGACTAAGGGCAGCAGTGAGCGCAGCCAGGGGGCCATACTCTCAAAAGCTTCAGGGTCGCCATTGGTCATATAGAGAGAAGCGCCCGTCTCCAACAGCAGCCGAAATGCCACCATGACAGCACCCGTGATTACCCCAGAGACAAGCCCCAACACGCAGAGCTGCGGAAGAGCATCGACATTAGCCAACTGGCGACGAAAGCTCTCTAAGGTAAAATCCGAACGGGAAAAAAGCGCCACGACGACCTTCCTTGTTATTAGTTCTAGTATTCTTGTGTTTCCATGCTCTTGTGTATCATAGCCCGATACGCTTCGACAGCCCGCAGCAATCTGCTTAGGCTGTTGTCATCTCTTCTATTTTGAAAATTATTCTAAAAGCTGTTTTAAAAACCGTTCTGCGCAACCCGCAAGGAGTGATTTGTGATTAAGGTCGGCATTGTTGGTGGTACCGGGTATACCGGCGTTGAATTACTACGGCTACTCGCCCAGCACCCACACGTTCACGTAACAGCGATTACTTCCCGCTCGGAAACAGGCGTGAAAGTGTGCGATATGTATCCCAACCTGCGTGGCCATTACGACTCCCTGGCGTTTAGCGAGCCGGATGCCAAACAGCTTGGCGCCATGGATGCGGTTTTTTTCGCCACCCCCCATGGTGTTGCCCACGCACTTGCAGGAGAACTGCTCGACAACGGTACGCGGGTTATTGACCTATCAGCAGACTTCCGGTTGCGCGATGCCGATGAGTGGAGCCGCTGGTACGACCAGCCCCATGGAGCGCCACAATTACTGGAAGAAGCCGTTTACGGTTTACCGGAAATGCACCGTGAAAAGATCAAAAACGCACGTTTAATTGCTGTGCCTGGGTGCTATCCCACCGCTGTCCAACTCGGTTATCTACCGCTATTGGAAGCGGGCTTGATTAATCCAAGCCAACTGATCGCCGACTGCAAATCAGGCGTTACTGGGGCAGGCCGCGGGGCCAAAGTGGGATCACTGCTCGCTGAAGCCAGCGAGTCGATGAAAGCCTATGGTGCCGGTGGCCACCGGCACCTACCGGAAATTAGCCAAGGGCTTAGAGATATCCTGCATGCTCCGATAGGCTTGACGTTTGTGCCTCACCTCACACCAATGATTCGGGGAATACACGCCACCCTTTACGGCCAGATAACCGCTGAACCGGGCGATCTTCAAGCACTGTTTGAGCAGCGCTACGCCAACGAACCGTTTGTTGATGTAATGCCCGCAGGCAGCCACCCTGAAACACGCAGTGTCAAAGGTATCAACACCTGCCGTTTAGCGGTTCACCGCCCCGGCAATGGCAATACCGTCGTAGTACTGTCGGTGATTGATAACTTGGTCAAAGGTGCCTCGGGTCAGGCGATCCAAAACCTCAACCTAATGTTCGGCTTTGACGAGAACACCGGACTGACCGCCCCTGCGCTAATGCCTTAAACACCTCACCAAAGCCAGTAGGCAGAGGCCAGCTCAGACAGGAGGTCATTTGACAGGACGTCAATTTAGCGCCCAGGGACGGGGCTACAGCGCCTCCTCGGCGAGCCGTTCTCTGCTTGATATATCAACACAATAGTTGACCAATTTGCTGGGAATTACCCATAATCACCCCCCAATGCCGATTTATTCGTTCTTAAAGCTCGCGGGAGGTACCCATGAGCGGTGCAGAAGCCTTTGTTCCGACCCCACTACTGCTGTCTGATAGCGCACGCAAACGTATTGATGCACTGATGGCAGAAGAGAAGAATCCATCCTTAAAACTACGGGTCTACGTGACCGGTGGCGGCTGTTCCGGTTTTCAGTACGGTTTCGACTTTGCAGAAAACGTCGCCGACGATGACACCGTTATTGAATTTGGTAAGGCTGCATTAGTCGTAGATCCGCTCTCTTACCAATATTTGGTAGGCTCTACCGTTGACTACGAAGAAGGGCTGGCAGGCGCACGTTTTCGCGTGCAAAACCCCAATGCCACCACTACCTGCGGGTGCGGCGCTTCCTTCATGGTCTAATCAGCGTTAACTCTCAACACTCCCCGTGACTTGACGCCTTGCCGGTTTCTCGCCAAGGTTGATAGGTCAATAACGGCTTAAAAGCGCTTTTAAACGATGTAAATCGCTTTAAAACTCGCGACATGCCACATAAAGCACGGGGAAACTTATGAAAGCAGTACTACCACTCAGTCTAACCAAAACCACGCTGGCTCTCGCACTGGGATTGGGCAGCGCTACCGCAGCCATGGCTGAATTGCCTACGGTTAACGTGGCCACTGACCCAAGCTTTGTGCCCTTCGAGATGATGGATCCAGAAACCGGTGAAATGATCGGCTTCGATATGGATATTATTAACGAAGTTGCCGAACGTGCTGGCTTCGAAGTTAACCTCACGACAATGGAATTTGCCGGCATTATTCCTGCCGTGCAAACCGGCAGCCAAGAGATCGCCATTGCCGGTACGACCATTACTGCTGAGCGTGCTGAGATCGTCGACTTCTCAGACCCCTACTACGACTCAGGCCTGCAGATTATTGTGCGCGCCGACAACGATGACGTTGAATCCATCGAAGACTTGGCCGGGCTTTCCATTGCCACGCGCATAGGTTCCACCAGCTACGACTTCCTGCAAGAAGAGTTGGGTGATGATGCAGATATCACGCCTTATCCTGCCATGAGCGACATGTACATGGCACTGCTGGGTCGCAATGTCGACGCCGTGTTCTACGATGCTCCTAACGTTGCCTATTTTGCCCAAACCCGTGGCGAAGGGCGCACCAAAGTTGTGGGCCCGCTATATGAAGGCCAACAGTACGGCATCGTTTTCCACAAAGGCAGCCAGTGGGTAGAACCTACTAATGAAGCGCTTGCTGCTATGAAAGAAGATGGTACCTACGACGAAATCTACGAAAAGTGGTTTGGTGAAGCACCTAGCGAAGAGTGAGTGTAAACACTTACCAATAGCGTAACGTCATGACAGGGCCGGGTGGCCACAACCCCCGGCCCTGATGCGTTTCCAATGTATCTGTCATCTGCTTTTTTGCTTCAGGAGTCTATGCGTGGACGTCAATTTCCAGTTTGATTGGGCGGCAGCGTTTGGGTCTATTCCCTATCTGCTACCGGGGATTCCCTGGACGCTGCTTATCTCGTTTGGTGGCCTCGCCATCGGTTTTTTCATCGGTATTTTCTTTGGTTTGTTACGTATTAGCCGGGTGCGCTGGCTACGCTGGCCGGCCATTTTTTACATCGAAGTGTTTCGCGGCACGCCTATCCTCGTCCAGGTGTTGTTTATTTTTTACGGTTTACCCCAACTACTGGGCAGCCCGATTAATGCGCTTGTTGCCGGTATCGCCGCCATTGCCGTTAACTCAGGGGCTTATATCTCTGAAATCGTACGAGGCGGTGTTCAGTCTATTGAGCGCGGTCAGCGTGAAGCGTCACTTTCACTAGGGCTTTCTCGTCCCCAGGCATTTCGCTATGTGATTTGGCCTCAAGCCTTCCGCCGCATGATTCCGTCACTCGGTAACCAAGGCATTATCAGCATCAAAGACACCTCACTCTTCTCAGTGATTGGCGTCGGTGAATTGGTGCGTCAGGGGCAAATTTATATCGCCACCACCTTCACCGCCCTTGAGGTCTACTTTATGGTCGCACTTATGTATCTCGCGATCACCTGGACGCTCTCAATCCTGCTACGCCAACTTGAGCGTAGAGGCCTGGTAGGACAATAAGGAAACGCACAATGAGCGAGACAATGAGCGGGACAATGAACAACGCAACGCAACCCATTGTGCGTATGCAGCAGCTCAATAAACACTTTGGCGCTCTGCACGTACTCAATGGTATTGATTTAGAAATTATCCCCGGCGAAGTGGTCGTCATTATCGGTGCCAGCGGTTCGGGTAAATCGACGCTGATTCGCTGTATTAACGGCTTGGAAGAGTTTCAAGCAGGTAGCTTGGTCGTTGACGGCAATGAACTGTTACCCCACGGCAAGAGCACCAAGGCACTACAAACCATCCGTACCGAAGTCGGCATGGTGTTCCAACAGTTCAACCTCTTTCCCCACTTAAGCGTTATCGACAACGTCACCCTGGCACCGATGAAAGTACGTGGTTTGAATCGTGCTGACGCGGTAAACACCGCTGAACGTCTATTGGATCGCGTGGGTATCGCGGATCAAGCCGACAAGTACCCAAGCCAGCTCTCAGGCGGTCAACAACAGCGGGTAGCGCTGGCACGTGCATTGGCAATGGAACCGCGCCTGATGCTGTTTGATGAGCCTACCTCGGCGCTTGACCCGGAAATGATCGGCGAAGTACTGGATGCGATGCGCGAACTTGCCAAAGAAGGCATGACGATGGTGATTGTCACTCATGAAATGGGCTTTGCCCGTGAAGTCGCTGACCGGGTTATTTTTATCCATAAAGGCGAAATTACTGAACAGGGGGCTCCTGAAACCTTGTTCGATTCGCCCCAACATGAACGCACTCAGTCATTCCTTGCCCGCGTCCTTAAGCACTAATTAAAGCAGTCAATTTCATATTAAAAGAGCCACTTTTTTGCACCAAATGACGCTTTTTTATCAGCCTGTCCACGTGACAGGCTTTTTTTTGCCTGTGGATAAAATATTTTTCTGTTTCGTTCCCTATCGTCTACAAGGCCTACTATCAGCGTCTCTTAGCATTAGCTCCACATCAACATGAGGTTGTTCACAGGTGCGGTAACAACTCAGGTACTGAGCGGTGGATAAGCAGTGCTTAGTTGTGACTGTGGATAAGGCGCTATTTCATCCACAGGCTTAACACCCTTTCCGCCCAGATAGTACGCTCTTCAAACATGTAGAAATCAACAGCGTAACTATCTGATAAAAAGAAGAATAAATAGCTTATGCACAGAATTTGTCCACACTAGTAGTTACAACATTTACAGAACTTCTCTTATTTTATATTTATGTTGTTATTAATAGAGGCTGATGATCCCTTCGAGGTGTGGAAAAACCTGACGGTTACCCACAGGGGGTTTATACTTGCCGCCTCATTGATCTAAGGTGCTCCTATCTGAAACGGACAGCACCGGTTCACATCATTCGTGCCCTATGGCACAAGACGAGGTGTCTCTTGAATTACCCCGACCGCTTTGACGTGATTGTCATCGGCGGTGGCCATGCGGGAACTGAAGCCGCACTGGCCTCTGCTCGCATGGGCTGTCAGACCCTACTGCTCACCCACAACATCGAAACCCTTGGCCAAATGTCGTGTAATCCTGCGATTGGTGGTATTGGCAAAAGCCATTTGGTCAAGGAAATTGATGCGTTGGGCGGCGCCATGGGGCTTGCTACAGATTTAGGTGGCATCCAGTTCCGCGTGCTCAATGCCCGTAAAGGCCCTGCCGTTCGGGCAACCCGAGCCCAGGCTGACCGTATTCGTTACAAAGCGGCTATCCGTGGAATGCTGGAAAACCAGCCCAACTTGACGATTTTCCAGCAGGCTGCTGGTGATCTGATTGTGGACAACCAAACCGTTCGTGGCGTAGTGACTGAAACGGGTATTCGCTTCCATGCCCAGAGTGTTGTGCTCTGCACGGGTACATTCTTAGGTGGTGTGATTCACATTGGATTGGATCAAAGCAAAGGCGGGCGAGCAGGCGATCCGCCTTCTAATGCCCTGGCCGAACGCTTAAGAGCCTTGCCGTTTCGCGTTG
This sequence comes from Halomonas sp., assembly GCF_011050415.1. Lineage (GTDB taxonomy): Bacteria > Pseudomonadota > Gammaproteobacteria > Pseudomonadales > Halomonadaceae > Vreelandella. Next base: position 220,892 of record NZ_DRFS01000008.1, on the reverse strand, counting down.
ATCGCTTAAAAACCGGAACACCGCCAAGGATTGATGCTAAAACCGTCGACTTTTCTCAGTTGGAAGAGCAGCCAGGTGATACGCCAACGCCGGTAATGTCCTACCTAGGCTCACGGGAAATGCATCCACAGCAAGTAAGCTGCCATATTGCTCACACCAATCAGCAGACCCATGATTTGATCCTGGCGAACCTTGACCGCTCGCCGATGTATTCAGGAGTGATCGAAGGGGTGGGCCCGCGTTATTGCCCGTCAATTGAAGATAAAGTGCATCGCTTTGCCGATAAATCGAGCCACCAGGTATTTATCGAGCCCGAAGGCTTGGATACCCACGAGCTCTACCCCAACGGTATTTCAACCTCACTGCCGTTTGATGTGCAGATTCAGGTTGTGCGTTCGATCAAAGGCTTGGAAAATGCTCATATCACCCGGCCGGGCTATGCCATTGAGTATGACTTTTTTGATCCACGAGACTTAAAACACTCCCTGGAAACTAAATTTATCCACAACCTGTTTTTCGCCGGTCAGATCAACGGTACGACTGGCTACGAAGAAGCGGGTGCTCAAGGATTGTTGGCGGGGTTGAATGCTGCCCGTCGTGCCCAGGATCTGGAAGCATGGTACCCACGCCGCGATGAAGCCTATCTCGGTGTACTGGTCGACGACCTGATTACCATGGGCACCAAAGAGCCCTACCGGATGTTTACCTCCCGGGCCGAATATCGCTTATTACTGCGTGAAGACAACGCTGATTTACGCTTGACCGAAAAGGGTCGGGATTTAGGGCTTGTTAACGACACTCGCTGGGCAGCATTTAGTAAGAAACGGGATGCTATCGAGCAGGAAACCGCGCGACTAGCCACCCTCTGGGTTCAACCAGGCAGCCCTGCCGCTGAAAAAGTGGCGGAAAAAACCGGTGCTCCGCTATCAAGGGAATATTGTTTAAGTGATCTGCTCAAGCGTCCAGAGTTAAGCTATAACGATCTAGCCAACTTGCCAGGTATTGAAGGCACGCTAGTGACCGATGAAGCGGTTGCTGAACAGGTGCAAATTCAAGCCAAGTATCAAGGCTACATTGATCGTCAACAGGATGAGATCGATAAGCTCAAGCGCCATGAAGCAACGCCACTGCCCGCAGAGTTGGACTATTTAAAAGTGGAAGGCTTATCTAACGAGATTCGTCAAAAGCTTGCCGAAGCGCGCCCGGAAACGCTTGCCCACGCCGCACGTATTTCAGGGGTCACCCCAGCCGCTGTATCGATTTTGCTGGTTCACCTTAAAAAGCGTCGGCTGGTAGCAGCGGCAGAGGTAGTTAACGGATGAGTTCGTTAACTGCTCTATTGAAAAGCTTGCCTACAAGCGTACCAACACGACTGGATCAGGGACTTAGCCAGCTCGCCATCACCGCCGATGCACATCAGCGTGAGCAACTGCTAGGCTTACTGGCACTGTTGCACAAGTGGAATGGGGCTTATAACCTCACAGCGGTACGTGATATTGACGATATGGTGTCGCGTCACGTACTGGACAGCGCAGCTGTTTTACCTTTTGTGCAAGGTCCGAGTCTGCTTGATGTGGGAGCTGGCCCTGGTTTACCTGGTTTAGTTCTCGCGATTTTAAAGCCTGAGCTTGCGGTAACGCTGCTAGACAGCAATGGCAAGAAGGTGCGTTTTCAACGCCAAGCAGTGATGGAACTCGGTATTCAAAATGTTACGCCTGTGCAAGCGAGGGTTGAGCAATTTAAGACGGCTACCTTTGATCAGGTGATTTCCCGCGCATTTGCAAGCTTAGTGGATTTTGTCACGCTAACCCGTGAGCTCCCTGCTGCCAATGGACAGTGGCTAGCCATGAAAGGCCCGGGAGCAGACGACGAACTGCGCGATCTGCCCCCCGGCATCTGTTTACACATGCGTCATCTGCTGGAAGTGCCTTTTGAAGTCGCCCAGCGGCAGTTGTTGATTCTGACCCAGGAAGGAGTTGAGTAAGTGAGCCAGATCATTGCCCTGACCAACCAAAAAGGCGGCGTGGGCAAGACCACCTCGGCCGTTAACTTGGCGGCCAGTCTCGCTGCGCTCGACCGTCGCGTACTGCTGGTGGATCTTGACCCGCAAGGTCATGCCTCCATGGGGAGTGGCATCGACAAATATGAACTGGATAAAAGTGTTCTTGATGTACTCTTGGGCGAAGCAACAGCGGCGGAAGCGATTGTTAAAAAGCTAGCCGTTAAGTATGACGTTCTGCCGGGTAACGGAGATCTCACCGCGGCCGAAGTTGAACTGCTGGATCGCGACAAAAGCGAAAGCTGCTTAACCACCGCGCTTGCCTCGGTATCTGATGAATATGACGTGGTGTTGATCGACTGCCCGCCATCGTTGAATATGCTCACCGTTAACGCGCTGACGGCTTCTGATAGCGTACTGATCCCCCTTCAGTGTGAATTTTACGCGCTGGAGGGGCTATCGGCACTGCTTGATACCGTTGAGCAGATTAAACAAAACGTTAATCCGGACCTAGCGATTGCAGGCATATTGCGCACCATGTATGACAAACGCACTAGCCTAACGCGAGAAGTGGACAAACAGTTGCGAGACTATTTTGGCGATATGCTGTTAAAAACTACCATTCCTCGCAACGTTAAAGTTGCTGAAGCGCCGAGCCACGGACTACCCGTGACGCAATATGCCCGGTTCTCACGGGGGAGTCAGGCCTATCGTGTGTTAGCAAAAGAGATGATTCGTCGCCTTTCTCTTTAACACTCTTCACTTCAACTTTTCAATTCAAAAAAAGGGGCGCTGAAAAAAATGAGGGAAAGCGAATGACGCGTAAACCCGCCCTGGGACGTGGACTGGATGCCCTGATTGGAGCCGGTGCCCGTCGCCGTGACAGCTTAGAAGTGGCCGGTAGTAATAAGTCACAAGAGCTTGCCCACGCAGCGCTTAATGTTGCTGCAGATGAGGTAGCTGAAGATCGCCTCGAGCGTTTACCGTTAGGCCAGCTAACCCGCGGTAAATACCAGCCGCGTCGCGATATTCAGCCAGAAGCATTAGAAGAGCTAGCTGATTCTATTCGTGCTCAAGGGGTTATGCAGCCTATCGTGGTGCGTCCTATTGGCGTGGATCGCTATGAAATTATTGCCGGCGAGCGTCGCTGGCGGGCGGCTCAGCTTGCTGAGTTGGATGTCATCCCGGCCGTTATTCGTGAAGTAAGCGACGAAGTGGCGTTGGCATTAGCGCTAATTGAAAATATTCAACGTGAAAATCTTAATGCCATTGAAGAAGCCATGGCGCTCAAGCGCCTCGGCGAAGAGTTTGAACTTACTCAGCAGCAGATTGCTGACGCGGTGGGTAAATCGCGTACTCAAGTGGCCAACTTGCTACGTCTGTTGGCGCTCGACCCAGAAGTACAAACACTGCTCGAACGAGGCGATCTTGATATGGGGCATGCGCGGGCGTTGCTGACCTTAAGCAGTGCCCAGCAGCGACAGGTGGCTCACGAGGTCGTCAATAACGATATGACCGTGCGGGCAACTGAAGCGCTGGTGAAAAAGGTTCAAACCAACCAAGCACCGGATAAGGCGCCTAGTCGCCCCCCTAAAGTGCCCGATGTGGCCCGGCTTGAAACTCACCTTGGTGAGTTATTGGGCGCGCCGGTTTCCATTGATCACGGTCAAAAAGGCAAAGGAAAGCTAACCATCCGTTATACAAGCCTGGAAGAGTTAGACGGCATTTTAGCGCATATTAAATAGCAGGCTATTCAATATAGCGTAAGAAGTGGGCTTTTTTTGCCTCTTTGGTCGCAAATCGACCCCTAAGTAGGCAAAATTGGTGCGTCTCGGTTGAAGGTGCGATAGCGGTTCCCTATAATCCGCCGGTGTTTGTATAAATGTTGTGGCAGATAGTGTTGAAAGATCTTTTTTAAAATATTTATCACGCTAGCGTTACAACACATCATCCTAGCGTCGCGAATCAACGTAGGAAATGGCTGGGCAAATGCAGAGAGTTACCATTACCCAGCGACGGCGTTTGGATTTTAAACGACTATTTCAAGCTCAAATGGTCATGACCCTGCTTGTCATGATCGTGGCTGCCTGGCGAGCTGATCAACAGGCGGTCTTATCTGCTTGGCTAGGTGGAATGATAAGTTTGCTGCCGTCCATGTATTTCGTCTGGCGCGGCACTCGCCAGTCGCGAGGCAAACAGCAACAACGCAATGTGTTGAATTTTTATCAAGCAGTAATGGGTAAGTTTGGTTTGACGGTGGCACTTTTTGCGCTGGTTTTTGTACTAGTGCCTCCTTCAAACCCAGCTTTTTTCTTTGTCGCCTATGTGGTGGCCCAACTCATGCACTGGCTAACACCATGGCTGGTACATGAACGGTCGACCCCCAAAACCTGAGGAAGCAGTATGGCAGCGGATAATGAAGTATCGGCCATCTATTACATACAGCATCACCTCCAGAACCTAACGTTCGGGAAACACCCTGACAACGGATGGTCGTTGGCATCAACGTCGACTGAAGCCGTTGAAATGGGATTTTGGGCAATTCACCTGGATACCATGGGCTGGTCTATTGGTATGGGAGTGCTGTTCCTATGGCTTTTCCGTAAAGCCGGAAAGGTTGCGACCACTGGCGTACCAGGTGGGCTACAAAACGCCGTCGAGATGGTGTTTGAATTTATCGAAAACCTCACGCGCTCAACGTTTCATGGGCAAAATAAAAATATTGGCCCCATTGCCTTGACGCTATTCATGTGGATTTTGTTGATGAATAGCATGAAGTTGATACCGGTTGATTACCTGCCGGAACTGTTCGGCAAGCTGGGTTTCGAGTACATGAAAGTCGTTCCCACCACCGATATTAATGCCACCTTAGGCATGGCTATCGGGGTATTTCTGATGATTATCTATTACAGCTGTAAAGTGAAAGGTATCGGTGGGTTTGGTAAAGAATTGGCCCTCACCCCCTTCAACACATGGTGGCTTGCACCTTTTAACCTGATTCTTGAGATTGTTGGTCTACTGGTCAAACCCATTAGTCTCGGCTTTCGTCTCTTCGGCACCATGTTTGCCGGCGAAGTCATTTTTATCCTGATCGCCCTTCTGCCGTTCTGGGCCATCTGGATGCTGGATGTGCCCTGGGCCATCTTCCACATCTTAGTGGTATCGTTGCAGGCTTTCATTTTCACGACGTTAACGATCGTGTACCTGAGTGCCGCCCACGAGCACCACTGATCAAGAGCAACGTTTTGCAATAACCCCTAACCTTAAACCCTTGAACTTAACGCACTATTAGGAGTTTCATCATGGATATCGTCTACATTGCAGCTGCCTTCATGATCAGTGTTAGCGCCCTGACTACTGGCTTCGGTTTCGCCATATTGGGTGGTAAGTTGCTAGATAATACTGCCCGTCAGCCTGAGCTAGCCGACCAACTGCAGACCAAAACCTTCATTATGGCTGGTCTGTTAGATGCGGTTCCGATGATCGGTGTTGGTATTGCGATGTACCTGATTTTCGTTGTTGCCGGTTAATGACTGCTTAACCGAGCGGTTTCCCGCTCGGTTTTGTTTCACTCCGGTCGCCACGAACTTGTCAGAGGTACATTCCTGTGAATATCAACATGACGCTTATCGGGCAGACGATCGCCTTCGCGATCTTTGTCTGGTTTTGCATAAAGTATGTGTGGCCTCCGATCAGCAACGCGCTTCACGAGCGTCAGAAGAAAATTGCTGATGGCTTAGACGCAGCCAGCCGTGCTACCCGTGATCTTGAGCTTGCTCAAGAACGCGCAGAGCAACTGCTGCGTGAAAGCAAGGAGCAAGCTTCTCAGATTCTTGAGCAGGCCAACAAGCGCTCTGCCCAGATGATTGAAGAAGCCCGCGAGCAAGCCCGCGCCGAAGGCGAGCGCCTAGTAGCGAGTGCCCGTTCTGAGATTGACCAAGAGCTGAACCGTGCAAAAGAAGAGCTTCGTGCTCAGGTCTCTACTCTTGCCATTATGGGTGCCGAGCGTGTTCTACAAGCTTCGGTCGACGAACAAGCACATCGCAAGTTACTTGATGAGCTTGCCGCTGAATTGTAAGGAGGTGAACCATGGCGGAATTACTGACCGTCGCTCGTCCTTACGCTAAAGCGGCGTTTGAATACGCGCGCGATAATGATGCGCTTGATAGCTGGTCACAATCGCTAAACTTCCTAAGCGTTGTGGTCGCTGACAGCGATGTTCGTCGTTTGCTGAGCAACCCAACCCTTAAAAACGATAAAAAAGTATCCCTGCTGACTGACATGACGCCAGGCGAGCAGGATGAGGCTTTACACCGTTTTTTGGTTGTTTTGGCAGAGCAAGGTCGACTGATGTCACTCTCATCAATCGCTGATCAGTTTGAGCACCTGCGTGCTGAACATGAACAGCGTATTGAAGTGAACGTCATCTCTGCTTACAAGCTTGATAGTAAACAGAAGACCAAGCTGGCAAACGCGCTCAAGAAACGTCTGAATCGCGAAATCTCCATTACTACTCAAGTGGACAAGTCGCTTATCGGTGGTGTGATCCTGCGTGCTGGAGACACCGTCATTGACGGGTCGATACGTGGTCGATTGAACCGCCTTTCCGAAGCGCTAACCGCTTGAGTCTGAGGGACATGGCATGCAGCAACTGAATCCTTCCGAGATCAGCGACATCATCAAGCAGCGAATTGAGAAGCTTGACGTCGCATCCGAAGCCCGTAATCAGGGCACCATCGTTAGCGTTTCCGACGGTATCGTGAAAATTCACGGCCTCGAAGACGCAATGTTTGGTGAAATGATTGAATTCCCCAACAGCATTTTTGGCATGGTACTTAACCTGGAGCGTGACTCCGTAGGTGCCGTGGTGCTGGGCGACTACCTGCAGCTTGAAGAGGGCATGACCGCGACTTGTACCGGTCGTATTCTTGAAGTGCCGGTTGGCCCTGAGCTGATTGGTCGCGTGGTCGATGCGCTAGGTAACCCCATCGATGGCAAAGGCGATATTAACGCTAAAATGACCGACGCCGTTGAGAAAGTGGCACCGGGCGTTATCACTCGTCAGTCTGTTGATGAGCCGATTCAAACCGGTCTTAAGTCAATCGACGCTATGGTGCCGATTGGCCGTGGTCAGCGTGAGTTGATTATCGGTGACCGTCAGATTGGTAAGTCCGCAATTGCCATTGATGCGATCATCAACCAGAAAGGCAAAGGCGTTACCTGTGTCTACGTGGCAATTGGTCAGAAACAGTCGACCATTGCGAACGTAGTACGCAAGCTTGAAGAGCACGGCGCCATGGGTCACACCATTGTTGTCGCCGCTGGCGCTGCCGATCCTGCACCGATGCAGTTCTTAGCACCCTACTCTGGCTGCACCATGGGCGAATACTTCCGCGATCGCGGTGAAGACGCGCTGATTGTGTATGACGACCTTTCCAAGCAGGCCGTGGCTTACCGTCAGGTATCGCTGCTGCTGCGTCGTCCGCCAGGCCGTGAAGCTTATCCCGGTGACGTGTTCTATCTCCACTCGCGTCTGCTCGAGCGTGCTGCTCGCGTCAACGTCGACTATGTTGAGAAGTTCACCAACGGTGAAGTGAAAGGCAAAACCGGTTCCTTAACCGCGCTGCCAATCATCGAAACTCAGGGTGGCGACGTATCTGCGTTCGTACCGACCAACGTGATTTCGATCACCGATGGTCAGATCTTCCTGGAAACCAACCTGTTTAACTCCGGTATTCGTCCGGCGATTAACGCAGGCCTGTCGGTTTCTCGTGTAGGTGGTGCGGCACAGACCAAAATCATCAAAAAGCTGGGCGGTAGTGTTCGTCTGGCCTTGGCTCAGTACCGTGAACTGGCGGCTTTCTCGCAGTTTGCGTCTGATCTGGATGAAGCTACACGTAAGCAGCTTGAGCACGGTCAGCGTGTTACCGAGCTGATGAAGCAGAATCAGTACTCGCCGATGTCGGTAGCAGAAATGGCGCTGTCGTTGTATGCCGCCAACGAAGGTTACCTGGATGATGTTGAAGTGCCCAAAGTGTTGGACTTCGAACGTGCCCTGCACAATTACATGAAGTCGGAACACGGCGAACTAATCGACAAAATCAATCAGACCGGCGACTACAATGGTGAGATTCAAGACGGCTTGAAGTCGGGTCTCGAGAAGTTCAAGGCGACTCAGAGCTGGTAATGACTGGTCCGCCTGTGATGGGCGGGCTTGCATGCTTTCTGTGAGCCACGAACGAAGGGTAGATCGCTATGGCAGCTGCAAAAGAGATACGCACCCAGATCGGGAGCATTAAAAATACGCAGAAGATCACCAGTGCCATGGAAATGGTGGCTGCATCGAAAATGCGTAAAGCACAAGATCTGATGAGGGCCAGTAAGCCCTACGCCAAACAGATCCGTAATGTGGTTGCCCACATTGCCGATGCCGATGTAGATCAAGAAGATCTGCATCCTTACATGGTGGAACGGCCGGTCAATCGCGTGGGTTACATCGTGATTTCTACCGACCGTGGTCTGTGTGGCGGCTTAAACCACAACCTTTTTAAAGCCTTGCTGAAAGAAGCCGCAAGCTGGAAAAAGGAAGGCGCTGAACTGGATTTTTGCGCCCTTGGCGCCAAGGCCAGCAGCTTTTTCCGTAACTACGGCGGTAATTTGGTCGCGGCGAAAAGTGGTTTAGGTGAAGCCCCCACTGTTGAGGGGTTGATCGGCAGTATCAAGGTCATGCTCGAAGCATACGATGAAGGGCGTCTTGACCGGCTGTACGTGGTGCACAATGAGTTTGTGAATACCATGACGCAAAAGCCTGTGGTTCGCCAGATTCTGCCGCTGTCACCTGATATGGGTGCAGAAGACGCTGAGCAAGACAACGAAAACGCCCGTCCCGGAAGCTGGGACTACCTGTATGAACCGGATGCCAAGGCGCTGCTCGATAGCCTGTTGGTTCGTTTCATCGAATCACAGGTGTATCAGGCGGTAGTGGAAAACGGCGCCTGCGAACAAGCAGCCCGAATGATCGCTATGAAAAGTGCCACTGACAACGCGGGCGGCCTGATCGACGATCTGGAGATGGTGTACAACAAGGCCCGTCAGGCCGCCATCACCCAGGAAATTTCTGAGATCGTCGGCGGCGCTGCTGCCGTATAACGCCTAGGGAGCCTTCTTTTTACAATGGCTCCCGGCAGACAGGTTTCATTTGCAGGTTTTAGAGAGGAACCAAGATGAGCGGACGTATCGTACAAATCATCGGCGCGGTGATTGACGTAGAGTTTCCGCGGGACACAGTGCCCAAGGTCTACGACGCGCTAAAGGTCTCCGATGTTGAGACTATCCTCGAAGTCCAGCAGCAGCTGGGCGACGGCGTGGTGCGCACCATCGCCATGGGCTCCACTGAGGGTCTAAAGCGTAGCATGGAGGTTACCAATACTGGTGCCGCCATCTCCGTACCCGTGGGTAAGGAAACGCTAGGCCGGATCATGAACGTTCTCGGTGAGCCGATCGACGAAGCGGGTCCGATCGGTGAGCTAGAGCGTATGCCGATCCACCGTAAAGCACCCAGCTATGCCGACCAAGCAGCCTCTAACGAGCTGCTGGAAACTGGCATCAAGGTTATCGACTTGGTCTGCCCGTTTGCTAAGGGTGGTAAAGTTGGCCTGTTTGGCGGTGCCGGTGTAGGTAAAACCGTTAACATGATGGAGCTTATCCGCAACATCGCCACCGAGCACAGCGGCTACTCTGTATTCGCCGGTGTAGGTGAGCGTACGCGTGAGGGTAACGACTTCTATCATGAAATGACCGAATCCAACGTTATCGATAAGGTATCGCTGGTTTACGGTCAGATGAACGAGCCGCCGGGTAACCGTCTGCGCGTAGCATTGACCGGCCTGACCATCGCCGAGAAATTCCGTGATGAAGGCCGCGACGTACTGCTGTTCGTCGATAACATCTACCGTTACACCTTGGCCGGTACAGAAGTATCTGCACTGCTGGGCCGTATGCCTTCAGCGGTAGGTTACCAGCCGACGCTGGCAGAAGAGATGGGCGTTCTGCAGGAACGTATCACCTCGACCAAGACCGGCTCTATCACTTCCGTACAGGCCGTTTACGTGCCTGCGGATGACTTGACTGACCCGTCTCCGGCGACCACCTTCTCGCACCTTGATGCTACCGTGGTACTGGCACGTTCTATCGCTGAATTGGGTATTTACCCAGCGATTGATCCGCTGGACTCCACCTCACGTCAGCTGGATCCGCTAGTCGTTGGTGAAGAGCACTATGCCACCGCACGCGGTGTGCAGAACGTTCTTCAGCGCTACAAAGAGCTTAAAGATATTATTGCGATCCTGGGTATGGACGAGCTGTCTGATGAAGATAAGCTGGCGGTCTCCCGTGCGCGTAAAATCCAGCGCTTCTTATCGCAGCCGTTCTTCGTCGCTGAGGTATTCACCGGATCACCAGGTAAGTATGTTTCGCTGAAAGACACTATCAGTGGCTTCCAGGGCATCCTTGCTGGCGAATACGACGATATGCCGGAACAGGCCTTCTACATGGTCGGTTCAATCGACGAAGCTGTCGATAAAGCCAACCAGATGAAGAAGTAATCCCGTCCATTAGGGGGATTCGCTATGGCGAATAGCTTCACATGCAATATCGTCAGCGCTGAAGCATCTATCTTCTCAGGCAAGGTTGAGCAGGTAATTGCTTCCGGGGTTATGGGTGACCTGGGTATTTTGCCAGGTCACGTACCCTTGTTGACGGAGCTTCAGCCGGGTCCGATCCGCGTGATCCACGATGATGGCAAGGAAGAGAACTTCTTTGTCTCAGGTGGCTTCATGGAAGTCCAGCCGGATGTGGTGACGATTCTGGCTGATGCTGCTTCGCGTGCCAGCGACCTCAATGAGGCTGCAGCCGAGGAAGCACGTCAGCAAGCGCTGAAAGCCTTTAATGAGAAGTCAACGGAGCTTGATTATACCCGAGCGGCCGCTGAACTTGCCGAAGCCGTTGCCCAGTTGCGTACGATTCAGCAACTGCGCAAAAAGGCCGGTAAAGGCTGATACCACGCGTTGGCGTGAAATAAACGCCCCTTGAACCCGTTAACAAGGGTTCAAGGGGCTTTTTTATGTCTGCTAGTATGATTCACTAAGTCGGTAGCACTAAGTTTGTCAGCGTGAAGGGGAGAGCCATGGCATTGAATGATGAAAGCCTACGGGAATTAAAAGCCGAGCTGCTCGACGAGTTAGCCAAGGACGCGCCAAGTAAATCGCTGCTCTCATTACGTCTTGCCGAAACCCGCTCAGCGGATATTGGTGAAGTGCTTGAGGAGATGATTGAAGATGATGAAGAGCTGCCCTCGGCGCTCTCACTGTTGGATATCTTGTCTGCCGAGCGTGCTGCTAACGTGCTGGGCTACTTGCCTGGGGAAAGCCAGCTTGAAGTCGTCGGTGAGTTGGGTGATACCCAGGTACTCAAGCTACTGGAAGAGATGGGGTCAGATGAACGAGCCGATCTCTTTAATTTATTGGATGAAGACCGCCGTGAAGCGCTGTTGCGCCGTATGGCTCATCAAGAGCGTGAAGATTTAAAGCGACTTGCCAGCTACGAAGAGGGCACCGCTGGCGCCATTATGACCTCTGACTATGTCGCCATAGCCAGTGGCATGACGGTGTCTCAAGCCATGATGCGGGTACGCCAAACAGCCCCCGATGCGGAAACAGTTTATCAATTATACGTGCTGGATAGTGAAGGGCATCTGATTGGCACCATGTCGTTGCGCCAATTAATGGTGGCGCGCCCCGGGGCCTTGGTGGATGACATCATGATTAAAGATGTTATTAGTACTACAGTCGATGAAGAGCAGGAAGAAGTCGCTCGTATTGTTGCGCGTTACGACTTGCTAGCGTTGCCTGTGATTGATCATGATGGGCGAATGGTGGGGATAGTGACCCACGATGACGCCATGGACGTGGCTGAATCTGAGGCAACGGAGGATTTCCATAAAGGGATGTCGATCGGCCAGCTGGAAGATGGCGTTAGCCGTGTACCGCTCTGGAGTCTCTACCGTAAGCGGGTGACGTGGTTGGTACTGCTGGTATTTGCCAACCTATTCTCGGGTGCCGGGATTGCCTATTTTGAAGAGACGATTGCGGCGCAAGTGGCCTTGGTATTCTTTTTACCGTTGCTGATCGGTAGTGGTGGTAACGCCGGTGCTCAGGCAGCTACGTTGATGGTGCGTGGTATGGCAACCGGCGATGTTGGCGTTAAAGATTGGGGTAAGTTACTAGGACGCGAGTTATTAGTAGCCGGTGCGTTGGGTATCACGATGGCGATTGCCGTCACACCTATCGGCATCATGCGGGGCGGTGAGGCGCTAGCGATGGTCGTTGCCTTGAGCATGGTTACCATCGTGCTGTTTGGTAGCCTGCTTGGGATGTGTCTACCGTTCGTACTAGAACGCTTCAAGGTCGACCCCGCTACGGCATCGGCACCGCTGGTAACCACCTTAATTGATGCGTCAGGGGTAGTGATCTACTTCAGTATTGCCACAGCATTGCTCTCTGGTATGTAACCAACCGTTCTGTATAAAACCTAGCGCATTGAACTGCTGGCGGCGCGAGTAATAAACATCACTTCGACATGACCCAGCCACTCAATATCGTAAGCCAGCGCTTTTAACTGGCTTGCGAGGCATTGAGGGGGCTGGTTAACCGCATCATCAATAATTAAAGAGACCGATACCTTGTCATCTAGGTAGTGCAACTGAAGCTCATTCAGCGTCCGCCACACCGGGTGGGTATACCAACGGGCATCAAGCGCTGCTTCGACTTCAGGACGCAGGGGTAATCCGGGTAGACGGCTTGGGTCGCCTGCGCCCGCATCATCTTCTGGATCGACGTGGAAGATAACGTCAGTTAGCGCGGGAAATTCGTGGCGCAAGCGGCGGCTAACTTCGTTACCGATTTCATGGGCTTCTGAAACGGTTATTTTAGGACCCACAACCACATGTAAGTCGACCATTACCCAGCCGGCTGATTGGCGTGTGCGCAGATCATGTACGCTATCCACCCCCGGGACGCTGCGGGCGACATCGTGCATCTGATTCTGTACGTCAACGGGTAACGCGGTATCAACCAGTTCTCTGGCGGATTCCCACAGTAAGTCTAAGCCAACTTTACCGACTAATAAGCCGACAATAATGGCGGCCACAGCGTCTAGCCAACCTAACCCAAACTGGGCTCCCACCAGGGCTACTAGCACCACGGCGGTGGATAAAGCATCGCTGCGCGAATGCCAGGCGTTGGCTTCGAGTAATTTCGACTTTACCCGTTTGGCGACCCGCATGGTGTAGCGGAAAATCCACTCTTTGCTAAACAGTGCGATTACTGTAATCACAATCGCCAGCAAGCCAGGGGCGTTGACTTCCGTGCCACTAAACAGGCGATGCAAACTCGACCAGGCAATACCTCCTGCCACGAAAATCAGTACGCTTCCCAGCAGCAGTGTGGTGAGTGTTTCAATACGACCATGGCCGTAATGGTGATCTTTATCGGGCTCTTGGCGCCCGTAATGAATGGCCGCTAGCACAAAGCCATCGGTGACTAAATCAGACAGGGAGTGAATACCATCCGCGATCAGCGCGGCGGAACCGACCATAAAGCCAATCGTCACTTTGACGATACTCAGTACAGCATCAAGCCAGGCGCCAATATAGGTGACGCGCTTGGCATCTTGGCTATGTAGCTCTTTGTTGTGAACCACTGGCGTTTCGATGGTCTGAGTCATGGGTACCTTAAGAGGCCGCACACTTGCAATAGTCATCTATTGTAGCGCACTCCTCTTGTTCCTCTATAGCCCCCACTTGCCCTGCGCTGTAAAACCGCGCTTTTTAGCAGCAACACTAGTGCTTGTGTACAAAGGTCAAAGTTTGAACATGCGAAAATGAGCGGAAGTAAAGGCAATGGCGGACAAAGAATTAGCGTATGTGTATCCTTAAGCGCCTTTACAAAAAATCACATTAATTTTTATACACAGGATTACCTATGGATTGGCTTCAGGTGGTGGTGTTAGCGGTTGTACAGGGAGTATCTGAGTTTTTACCCGTTTCTAGTTCTGCTCATCTGATTTTGGTGCCTGTATTAACAGCCTGGGAAGATCAGGGGCTGGCATTTGATGTTGCGCTGCATTTAGGAAGTTTGTCCGCTGTCATTATCTATTTTTGGCGGGAAATTTGGCAAATGGTAACCAGTAGCCTAGCTGCAATAGGCGGTAAAGGGGTGGATCAGGATGCTCGACTAGCCTTTTGGGTGGTATTGGCGACACTTCCCGTGAGTATAGTTGGTCTACTGCTACACGATGTTATTTCTAACTATATGCGTTCTACGCTGATTATTGGAGTTAGCTTAATTGGTTTCGGGATATTGTTGGGGTATGCCGATTGGTATAAGCGTGGAACGCGTAATGAGTACCAACTGAGCCTAAAGGACGTGTTGATTATTGGTGGAGCCCAGGCACTGGCGCTCATTCCAGGCACTTCTCGGTCGGGAATCACCATTACAGCGGCCCTCATGGTGGGGATGAGCCGCGAAGGGGCTGCTAGGTTCTCTTTTCTACTGTCGATTCCGGTTATTGTCTTAGCGGGTGGTTTAGAAGCGGTGGGGTTATTTCGTGAACCCCAAACAGTTGACTGGATAGCGATGTTGGTAGGAACCTTGCTATCAGGTATAAGCGCTTATTTGTGTATCCACTACTTCTTAGTAATTATTAAAAAATTGGGAATGCAGCCTTTTGTTATCTATCGCGTGCTATTTGGCGCTTGGCTGCTATGGTTCTTTCATTTTTAAGCGCTTTTATTAAGTGCATTATTTTAGGGCAAAGCAGCTATGAACAACGCTGGTGGGCAGGCGTCTTTAAGTAAACAGAGTGTTGGGCATAAGGTTGTGTGTGGGGGGGCGCTATTACTGATGGCGCTGGTCATGGGAGGTTGCTCAGAAAATGATCGCCCGTTGGAGTCGCCGGTACGTTTTGAGGGCAATATTTTTGGCACCTTTTATCAAGTGACCATTACGGATCCGCTGACACTGGGCCAATCACAGGCGTTGGAAGAGGGATTCTTGGCCGAACTTGAAAGCGTTGATCAAGCGATGTCCACTTACCGCGATGATGCTGAACTGATTGCCTTCAACGAGGCTCCACTGGAAGAGTGGCAGCCGCTCTCTAATGAGCTTATTGAAGTACTGGCGATTAGCCAATCGGTGGCTGAATCCAGCCATGGTGCCTTCGATATTACGATTGGTGACGTGGTTAATTTATGGAGTTTTGGCCCTGGGGCGCGGCCGGAAACCGTGCCTTCCGATGAAGACTTGGCCGAACAGCTCGCTAAGGTGGGCTTTGATGCGGTCGAAATCGATGCCCAAGCGATGCAGGCCCGGCGTAACCGCGATGTGTTTGTTGATCTTTCTGGCGTGGCTAAAGGTCATGCCACTGATCGTGTCGCTGCGTTTTTAGATCAGCAGGGTATAGAGCACTATTTAGTCAATTTAGGTGGTGACCTAATTGCCAAGGGCCAGCGCGATACACAAGAGCAAACCCCATGGCGCATTGGTATTGAAGTACCTGAGGATGGGCAGCAGCGGGCGCAACATATTATCCCGTTGGAGAATATGTCGGTGGCCACTTCTGGTGACTACCGCAACTATTTTGAAGTCGATGGGGAGCGGTTCTCTCATACCATTGACCCGCGTACAGGTCAGCCTGTTGCCCACCGCCTCGTATCGGTATCCGTTTTTCACCCCTCTAATGCGTGGGCCGATGCGTGGGCAACGGCGCTTATGGTCGTGGGTGAGGAGGAGGCTATGCAGATAGCGGTGGATAACAGTCTCAAAGTATTGCTGCTTATTCGCAACGGAGACGCGTGGCAGAGCCTCGCTAGCCCCGAATTTGTTAATGTTTTTGGTGACGCGCTGGCGAATGAGTTGGGTATTGAACAACTTCCGGCTGCTTCGGGAACGCCAGACCCAACACTTCAAACTACCATGCCCATCGATCAACCCGTAACAGGTGAATAATATGCACGAACTGGATATCGTCATTCTTGCGGCGGGTAAAGGCACGCGTATGCGTTCACAAACTCCCAAAGTGCTGCATACCTTGGCAGGCAAGCCGATGGTACAGCATGTATTGGATACCGCCTCCACACTTCACCCTGACCGTACCCATGTGGTGATTGGTCATGGTGCTGAACAGCTGCGCGTGGCGCTGGCTGAAAATTCAGTACAGTTTGCTGTTCAAGCCGAACAGAAGGGTACGGGGCATGCAGTTGCACAAGCGCTTGAACAGTTAGGTACCGGTAAAGTATTGATTCTTTACGGTGATGTGCCGCTTTTAAAGCGCGAATCGTTAGTTGAGCTTTTGGCCCATGTCGATGAGCAGCATATGGGGTTGCTAACGGTGACCCTGGATGATCCATCCGGCTATGGACGGATTGTGCGCAACGATGCTGGCAATGCGGTAGCCATTATTGAGCAAAAAGATGCTACCAGCACCCAGCTTGCCATCAAAGAGTGCAATACCGGCATTATGGCTATGACCAG
Organism: Halomonas sp.; assembly: GCF_011050415.1. Taxonomy (GTDB): domain Bacteria; phylum Pseudomonadota; class Gammaproteobacteria; order Pseudomonadales; family Halomonadaceae; genus Vreelandella. The sequence goes on along the minus strand of NZ_DRFS01000008.1, from coordinate 204,305 downwards.
CGCTCAGCTAAAGCGCTGGTTGCCACAGCTCTCCTCTGAAAATGCTCAGGGCGAATATTACCTGACAGATGTCATTGCTATGGCGGCGGAAGAGGGGATTAAGGTGCGTACTACCCAGCCCTTTAGCGCCGTGGAAGTAGAAGGCGTCAACAACCGGGCGCAAATGGCCCGCTTGGAGCGCGCTTATCAACTAAAACTTGCCGATAAATTAATGGATCAGGGCGTCGCGCTAGCTGACCCTGCACGCTTGGATATACGTGGGCGTTTAGTCTGCGGCCATGATGTGTTTATCGACGTGGGCTGTGTGTTTGAAGGTGACGTTGAGCTTGGCGAAGGTGTACGTATTGGTCCTTACTGCGTGATTAAAAACAGTAAGATAGGTGCGGAAAGCGTAATAGATACCCACAGCGTGATAGACGGTACCGTCGCGGCTGGCTTTAACCAAATTGGTCCTTTTGCCCGATTACGCCCTGGTACGCGGTTAGCGGTAAAAGCCAAAGTAGGTAATTTTGTCGAAACCAAAAATGCGGAAGTGGGCGAAGGCAGCAAAATTAACCATTTAAGTTATGTTGGTGACGCTCACTTAGGTCGAGATGTGAACGTAGGGGCTGGCACTATTACCTGCAATTATGACGGTGCAAACAAGCATCGTACCGAGATTTGCGATCAGGCCTTTATCGGTTCTAACACCGCGTTAGTGGCCCCAGTCACAATAGGCAAAGGGGCGACGATAGGCGCGGGTTCAACAATCGCTAAAGACGTTGCCGACTACGCCTTGGCGGTGACACGCAGTCGTCAGTTAGAAAAAATTGATTGGCAGCGCCCCAGTAAGCGCACAGAGCAATAGTTATTAAAGACAACTCTTAAAGATAGTTCTTAAAAAAGCCTTAAACAGTGTTCTTAAAATAGCGCTATGAATCATTAAAAAAGAGGATTTGTATTCTGTTGCCGCTGATATACCGTCTTGTGGGTGGGTTGAATGTTTCTGTGAAGAGCTCTGGTTAATAGCTCGGGTTAATAGTTCTGATTAACAGCTCAGGAGAGTCGTCATGTGTGGCATTGTTGCCGCCGTTGCCCAGCGCAACGTCCAAGAGATTTTATTAGAAGGGCTTAAACGGCTCGAGTATCGCGGCTACGACTCGGCAGGTATGACAGTGCTCAATCAGGGCGTGTTAACCCGTCATCGGGCGGTGGGTAAAGTGGCGGCGTTGGCTGCACAGCTTGATAATGCCGCACTACCTGGTTTCACAGGCATTGCGCATACGCGATGGGCAACGCATGGCAAACCTTCTGAAGCCAACGCGCACCCGCATCATAGTAGTGATCAGGTTGCCGTGGTGCATAACGGTATTATTGAGAACTACGAGCGCATAAAAGATAACCTCCAGCGCAGCGGCTACCAATTTAGCTCCGAAACCGATACTGAAGTGATTGCTCACTTACTTTCTGAAAAGCTTTCTGAAGGGTTGACACTATTTGAAGCCACCCAGCAGATTGTGAATGGCTTGGGCGGTGCTTATGCACTGGGCGTGATGAGTGCCAAAGAGCCAGGCGTGGTGGTTGGCGCTCGTCAGGGAAGCCCACTGGTAGTGGGTGTCGGGATTGATGAAGCCTTTTTAGCCTCTGACCCGCTAGCGCTACTACCGGTAACCGATCGCTTTATTTATCTCGAAGAGGGCGATCTGGTCGAGCTGCGTGGGTTGGGCGCTATTCGCATTGTAGATTGTCACGGTATAGATGTAGAACGCCCTGTTTATATCTTTGAACACGGTGATGGCGCAGCCAGTAAGGGCGAATATCGTCACTACATGCTAAAAGAAATTTTTGAACAGCCGACAATGATCCAGGCGGCTCTAGAAGGCCGATTGAGTGCCCAGAACGTGCTAGTGGAAAGCTTTGGTCCGGACGCCCAGGCCCTTTTCCAGCGTGCTCGCTGCGTGCATATCATTGCCTGCGGCACCAGCTACCATGCAGGCCTTGTGGCCCGTTACTGGCTTGAACGTTATGCCGGTGTGCCGGTGCAGGTAGAGGTGGCCTCTGAGTATCGCTACCGCCACCCAGTCGTGCCGGAAGGCACGCTATTTGTCACCCTTTCTCAGTCGGGTGAAACTGCCGACACACTAGCCGCGCTGCGCTTCGCTAAAACCCTCGACTATGTTGGCACCTTGGCGATCTGTAATGTGCCTGGCAGTTCGTTGGTGCGTGAATCCGATATTACCCTGATGACCCGTGCAGGCCCTGAGATTGGTGTAGCGTCTACCAAGGCCTTTACTACACAACTGGTAGCGTTAATGCTGCTGACGCTTTCAGTAAGTAGAGCCAAAGACCAGGAAGAATATCCAGATATTATTGCAGCACTGCGTACGTTGCCTGAGGTGTGTCAGCGAGTACTAGCGTTAGATAGCCAAATTGAAGCGCTTTCACAGGCGTTTGCTGAAAAAAACCACGCTCTTTTCCTTGGCCGCGGTGCCCACTACCCGATTGCAATGGAAGGGGCGCTCAAGCTTAAAGAGATCTCCTATATTCACGCAGAGGCGTATCCAGCAGGTGAGCTTAAACATGGCCCGCTGGCGCTGGTGGACAGTGAAATGCCGGTGATCTCTGTCGCCCCCAATGATGATCTACTTGAAAAGCTCAAATCTAACCTTCAGGAAGTGCGTGCACGAGGTGGGCAGCTGTTTGTTTTTGCTGACGAAAGCGTAGGGATTGATGGTCAGGAAGATATTCACGTACTGACGCTCCCACACGTGCATGAAGCGCTGGCACCGCTGCTGTATACGCTGCCGTTACAGCTACTGAGTTACCATGTGGCCGTCCTAAAAGGAACTGATGTTGATCAGCCGCGTAACTTAGCTAAAAGCGTGACGGTCGAGTAATTAATACGCTGCTTTTTATGTGTTAATTAACTAATAAAAACGCTTTACAAGATGCGGCAATGAGCCGCATCTTATCTGCAACCGTTGCGTTGCAGCATTTCGTTAGGGTGCTTATTATCGTGGCGGTCATTCTCCTCTCTGCCAGGATAACATTGCCATGAAACCACCAAACGTCCTCGCAACTCGGCTTTACGCAAGCCGAGTCGCTTGGTTGTTGCTCGTCTGCTCTTTTTTTATCTTTCCCTCCTTCTCTTATGCCGCCGCGGGGCCCCTTGATCTTACGCTCTCACTAGCCGGTATCTCTTCTGTCGTGATCTTCGTGCTCGCCTATGCGTTGGTGATGAGTGAAGAGTTACTGCATATGCGTAAGTCCAAGCCTGTGCTGGTGGCGGCAGGCCTTATCTGGGCGCTAGTCGCCTGGGTCTATGTGCAAGCGGGCATGCCTGAGGAAGCGGAAATCGCTTTTCGGGAAACCCTGCTTGAGTACGCCGAACTGCTGCTTTTCCTGCTGGTCGCGATGACCTATATCAACGCTATGGAAGAGCGGCGCGTATTTGATGCGCTGCGCTCGTGGTTAGTGCGCAAAGGCTTCAGCTATCGCAGCCTGTTCTGGATTACCGGGGTGATGGCGTTTGGTATTTCAGCGATTGCCAACAATATGACCACCGCCATGCTGATGTGCGCGGTAGTGCTTAAAGTGGCTGATGGGGATAATAAGTTTATCGGCCTTTGCTGCGTCAACGTGGTAGTGGCCTCTAACGCGGGCGGTGCCTTTAGCCCGTTTGGCGACATCACTACGCTAATGGTATGGCAGGCAGGGCAAGTGCCCTTCGGTGGTTTCTTTGCGCTGCTGGTGCCTGCGGTAGTTAACTTCATGGTGCCTGCGGTGATTATGAATTTCTTCATTGCTAACCGTCAGCCAGCGGCGCTACAGGAGAATGTCTGGCTTAAGCGCGGTGCACGGCGGATTATTGTGCTGTTTTTGATTACCGTGGCTATTTCAGTACTGTGCCACTCGATCCTCTACTTACCGCCCGCCATGGGAATGATGTTTGGTTTAGGCCTGCTGCAGTTCTTTGGTTATTACCTGCGTCGTAGCCTGCCACGTTCCTTAGAGCGTAAGCGTGAGCGCTACTCTCGCCGGGGCGATTGGAAGAAGCTTGAACAACTCGGTAGCGTGGTACCGTTTGATATTTTCAGCCGTATTGCGCGCTCCGAATGGGACACGCTGCTGTTCTTCTACGGCGTCGTGATGTGTGTGGGGGGGCTTGGCTTTATGGGCTATCTCAGCCTGCTTTCTGAAACGCTCTACGGCAATTGGAATCCTATATGGGCTAACGTGGTGCTGGGGCTTATCTCGGCGGTGGTGGACAACATACCGGTGATGTTTGCAGTACTCTCCATGGCGCCGGATATGAGCGAGGGTAACTGGCTGCTGATTACGCTAACCGCTGGTGTAGGCGGTAGCTTGCTGTCGATGGGGTCTGCTGCCGGCGTCGCTCTAATGGGCCAGGCTCGCGGTATTTATACCTTTGCGGTTCACCTTCGCTGGGTACCGGCTATATTATTGGGCTATGCCGCCAGTATCGCTGCGCATCTATGGATTAACGGCGCGTTGTTTTAACGCTGTATAGCAAACTGAAACGCCCCTCATTGAGTAATCAATGAGGGGCGTTTCTATCGTGTGAGTGAAAATATTGGGTTAACGACTATAGATCGTGGCCCGTAATGACCTGACAAATATCGGCAAAGCTTTTGGCCATCGGCACTGGATTAATCTCTTTACCTACCGCACTTTGAATATCACTTGCTGAAATAATGCCGCGAATTCTAAGTTCGTGATTATCGTTTTGCTCGGTGATTAATAAGTGTTGATCGGTAAACGTTTCCATCGATATCACTAGGTCTTCAATGGTCAATGAGCCTAGTTGTGACATAGGCATGGCGCTGAGCTTATGCCATGGGGTCATAATCATTTCTGCGGTGACTTCCGAGCGAGTAAGGTTGCGCTGCTGCATGGCTAAATTAATACGCCGGGTACCAATTACTTCTTTAGAGGTGATAACGCCGATGCAGTGCGCGTGGCTATCCATGACAAATAGTAGACGTACGCCACCGTGGCGCATTTTCAGGTGAGCCTCATCGATGGGTGTATTGGCGTCGATTGATTGAGGTACTACTTGAGAAAAATCGGTCAGCACGGTCATCGCGGGGCTAGTGGGTAATAGCCGCTTTGGCGTTGGCATGGCTAACACAGGTGTGGTGCCTAATTGGATTAACGGTTTAGGCGAAAATGTAACTTGGTTCATCAGGAGACCTCCATGTGGCAAAAGGCGAACCGCGTGTATCTAGCTCGCTGTGTGACACCACAGTTGCACTTAATTCTTACCACAACCTTAAGAGAGTCCTAACTTTGATAATGGCGTTAAACGCTCAGTCGATCAGCGTCAGTTGGGGAGGGTAGGCTAACGCGCACGCGTAATCCTCCATTAGGGGCATCTTCTAACTTTAATGTGCCTTTATGGCGTATCACCAGCCGTTCAACAATGGAAAGTCCTAACCCTGAACCAGCGCTGGGGCCTGCACGTTGAAAGCGTTCCAGCGCTTTTGTGCGTTCATTGACAGGTATGCCAGGACCTTGGTCATCTACCATGAGTAGAAATCCTTCTAGCGTTGTCGCGAGCGTGATGCTGATGGCACTACGGTGGGGCGAGTGTTGAATTGCATTGCCCACTAAATTTTGTACCACTGTTTCAATCGCGCCGGGCTCTTCTAAAATTAACCAGTCTGATTGCTCATCGGCGTTTAACAGTAGCTGTTGGCTGCGTTCAGCGGCGAGCGGTGAAAGCTTGGCCAGGGTTTCGCGTACTTCACGTAGCAAGTTTGAGCGGCGGTAATCGGGCTGCGATTCTTCCTCGGGTTCCAAGCGCGCGAGCGTCAATAGCTGGGTGACTAAGCGGGTCGAGCGGGCAACCCCACTGCGCAGATGGCTGAGTGCCTCTTGTCTATCTTCCATGTTATCGGCAGTGAGTGCATTTTGGGCGTGCAGATCAAGCACGGCTAAGGGCGTGCGCAGCTCATGGGTGGCATCGGCTATAAAGCGTTTTTCGCGTATCCGCATCTGCCGAAGTCGTTCTAATAATCGATTAAGAGCACCTGCGATAGTGCTTAACTCTTGAGGCAGTGGGTTGAGCGTTAGGGGCTGTAAGTTTTGTGGATCGCGACTGCGAATCTGCTCAGCCATCCGCGACAACGGTGCTAACCCCCAGCCGATAGACCACCACAGTAGGGCGGTGAGAAGTGGCAGGCCAATTAAGTCCGGCATCAGCGTGCGCAGGGCAACCGCTCTAATGATCTCACCGCGTACGTCTTCACGTTCGCTGACCACGATCCTCTGATTGGCGTTAGCCACTTCCAATACATAAATGCGCCAATCGTATTCGTCGACATGCTGGGTTGTGAATCCAGGCGGATGATCTGCCAAGGAAGATTCCGGGGCACTGGCGGAACGTAGAATCAGACGGTCATCTTCCCAGAGCTGAAAAGCCAATCTGCTTTCATAGGGGTGCCCTGCAAAGCGTGTATTGGTTTGTTCGGCACGCGCAAGAGCTATTTCCAGGCTTTCCAGCAACACACCGCGATACTCGTCGGGCAACGACGCTTGCAGTAACCCTTCTAATAAACGCGCGTTTTGCGTCAGGCTGGCATCATGCAGCTCTTCGATTTCATGGGCGGCATAGCGATAGCTGATAAAACCAATCACCAGCATGCTGAGGCCAAATACCAGTAGCGCCAGTCCCAGCGTGCGTCGGCGGATAGAGGTCATGGATGCGCATCCTGTTCTGTTTTATCCATGACATAGCCAATGCCACGCAAGGTGCGAATAAGGGTTGGAAAAAATTTACGGCGCAGATGATGTACATGCACCTCAATGGCATTGCTCTCGACGTCTTCTTCCCAGCCATAAACCAAGCGGGTTAAGGTGTCGCGGGTAAATACTCGCCCAGGGTGGCTCATAAACTCTTGCAGCAGGGTCAATTCGCGGCGCGATAGAACGACGGGTTGACCTTGATAACTGACTTGCATGGTTAGTGGATCAAGATGAATACCGCGACACTCAAGCGCGCTATTCACCTGACCATTGCTGCGGCGCAGCAGGGCCCGCAGGCGTGCCTTTAGCTCAGCGACTTCAAATGGCTTGGTGAGATAGTCGTCGGCACCTGCATCCAGTCCGGCGATACGGTCATCTACGGCATCCCGTGCGGTCAGCACTAAAATAGGAACGCGACTGCCCTGACGTCGAACGGCTTCTAATACCTGCATACCGTCTAAGCGTGGCAGACCCAGGTCAAGAATCACCGCATCGAAAGGTTCGCCTTCCTTAAGTGCTGCTACGGCACTGACACCATCGCTAAGGTGATCCACTGTGAAGTGCTCGGGTTTTAATGCCAAGCGAATGCCCGAAGCCAAGCTGGGATCATCCTCTACTAACAATATGCGCATGGCAGGGTAATCTCTCCTTTAGGTCAATCGCCGCGACTGGGATCTTAAACCTTTCGATACAAAAATCTCTCGCACTGAAAAGTAGCGGTAAAAGGTTCGGGCAGTCAGGATGTGCGTTATAAACGGTATGTTAGTAACGTAGCACGCTTTATCACTTCTTCGGCAGCTCTGTATTTGGTTGAAAAACTATGACGCACCAGCACAACGCTAACTCTTTATTCGCGGCCCCCTGCCCGCCAGCCCAACGGCGCGAGGCACTGCTACAGCTTGCTGCCGCCCATGACCCCGAGTTTCAAGCAGTGCTAAGCATCGCGTTGAAGAAGATGTCGAACGCGCCGGAAGCCGCCTGGGATGGGTTGTGGGTAAGTTATAAGGCGGGGCAGATCATGGGCGCTGTCTGGGTGCAGCGCCTGCCTATGAACATGGCGCAGCTATGGTTGCCGTTACCTGGCGTGGAAGCAGGGCATGTTGACTTGCTGTTGCGCGCAGCCCACCAATGGGTAACAACGCATAATATCCGCCTATGTCACGTGGAAGTTTCCCCTCAGACGAATCCAACAGAAGCGCTGTTGATTGCACACGGCATGCAGCCGTTAGCCCATTTAGACTATTTAACCGGTCGCAGCGACCAGCGTTTAGCGTTAAACAAACACACTCCCTTATCGTTACAGCCGTTTAGCCTGCTTTCCAACGCTGAGCAGCTCGCTTTGTTGGCTGCGGTGGGGCAGGATTCGCTGGATAGCAGCGCGCTACGCGAGCTACTCTCGGTTGAAGAGTTATTAGCGGGTTTTTATCAGCAAGACCCACAAGCGCCACGACACTGGTACGCTATCCATTATCAACAGGCGCTAGTAGGCGTACTGTTGCTGGCGCCTCGTGAGGCGTTAGGCCGTTGGGAACTTCTGCTAATGGGGCTTGCGCCCGAATGGCGCGGTCAAGGGCTTGGTCGTGCGCTGTTGAATAATGCGCTGCAGCTTGCCCAACATGAGGGAATAGAAGAGGTTATGCTAGCGGTGGATAAACTCAATTTACCTGCCAAGCAGCTTTATCGGCAGGCGGGTTTTGAATGCTATGCCGAACAGCGTTTACTCGCTTGGACAGGTAATCACCAGGGGCGTTAATCGTTAAAAAAAAGCATAAATAGCAGCCGCTGGGGGCATAGGCGCGCTTAGTAGCATTTTGTTGCGCTTTGCGTTGCCGTTATACTAGTTAGATAAGCACGTCTTGGCGTCTCGGCCGCGCATGATCAATGATGGTGTTGCAGCGCAAAGGGGTTGAGAACAACAGTTTTATGACAATACTCAAGAGGTGGTGAGAGTGAAAGCTAAGCTGATCATGAGCGGGCTGGCGGCCCTCGGCGTCATGGCGGGTACATCTAGTGTGTATGCCCAAGACGATGCCGCACGTGATGCGATTGCCGAGCGGTTGGCGCCGGTAGGGCAACTCTGTTTGCAAGGTGAAGACTGTGGAACGGCGGCTGCACCGCCTAGCGAGAGCGCCAGTAATGGCGGTGGCGTTGATGGCGGCGGTATCTATAACCAAGTGTGTATGGCGTGCCACGAAACCGGCGCGGCAGGAGCACCGGTTCGCGGTGATGAAGCAGCCTGGGCTGAGCGTACAGAGCAGGGCTTTGCCACGCTGTTGGAACACTCCATTAACGGTATTGGCGCCATGCCAGCTCGCGGTGGTAACCCCAACCTTTCCGACGAAGAGATGGAAGCCGCTACTGCTTATCTACTTGAGCCGGTGATGGATGTACCAGAGCTGGAAGCTGGTGGTGAAGACGCTGCGTCAGAAGATGAGGCAGCTACGGAAGAAGACGTAGCTTCTAGCGAAGAAGCAGCCACGGAAGAAGATGTAGCCGCCACCGAAGAAGAAGCGGGCGATGAAGCAGCCGTAGCAGAAACTGAAGAAGCGAACGGTGGAGCAAGCGATTTAGACGGCGCAGCACTTTATGCAAGCTCTGGTTGTGCAGCGTGCCATGACAGCGGCGTTGCTGGTGCACCGGCCATGGGCGATGCAGATGCCTGGGCTGAGCGTTTAGAGAAAGGTACAGATGAGCTATATGCCAACGCGATCAACGGCATAGGTGCAATGCCCGCCAAAGGCGGCAATCCGAACCTTTCTGATGAAGAAGTGGAAGCGATCGTTGATCACATGATTGCTGTGGTCGAGTAATCTAAACAGCGCGATATCCACAGATACTAATTAATTTAGCTAACTTATCCACAGGGTGTTTTGATCACGGCCCTGTGGATATTTTTTTGCCTGTTTTGTTACCCTCACAGGTCGCTAACAGCCGCTATCCCAGCAGCGAGCGGAGCCCGGCAATGGCATCTTTGCCGCGGGCCTGTTTTTTCTCCGGGTCTTCTTTATCTGCGCGACCTTCCCACTCCAAATCCTCAGCCGGTAACTCTTCTAAAAAGCGGCTGGGTGCGCAGTCCATCAATTCACCGTAGGCTTTTCGCTGTCGCGCTAGTGTCAACGTTAGCGTGCGTCGTGCCCGGGTAATGCCCACATAGGCCAAGCGTCGCTCCTCTTCCACGGTGCCTGTTTCAATGGCGTTACGGTGGGGCAGCAGGTCTTCTTCTAGACCCAGTAGATAGACATGCGGAAACTCCAGCCCTTTAGAGGCGTGCATGGTGAGTAGCTGCACGCGATCGGAGTCATCCTCTTCCGCCTGCTGTTCTAAAATATCGCGTAGTACCAAGCGTGAAATGGCCGCTTCCACGCCGTCGGTTTCAGTATCGGTTGAATCGGTACTCTCTTCTGGGTCGCGGCTAAGCGATTTTTCTAACTGATCAATCAATATCCAAACGTTACCCATTCGCCGTTCAGCCACGGTAGGTGCGCTGGCGTTTTGATATAGCCACGCTTCGTAATCCATATCCCGCAGCATGTCGCGTATGGCGGCAATCGCATCCCCTTGATCCATGCGCTTACGCACGCCATCAATAAAGTGGGTAAAGCGCGACAACCGCTCGACGGCCCGGGTTGGCAGAACCTGCTCCAAGCCGAGTTCATGAGAGGCGGCAAACAGTGAAATAGAGCGCTCGGTGGCGTAGTTGGCGAGTTTCTCAACCGTTCCAGGGCCCACTTCACGGCGCGGCACGTTCACAATACGCAGAAAGGCGTTGTCGTCGGCGGGATTAATCAGCAGGCGCAGATAGGCCATGGTGTCTTTAATCTCGTTGCGCGAGAAAAACGACGTACCGCCTGATAGCTTGTAGGGAATCTGATAGTGCTGCAGCTTGAGTTCTAACAGCCGGGCCTGGAAGTTACCGCGATAAAGCACTGCAAAGTCACGCCACTCGGCCTTTTCCTTAATGCGCCGAGTGAGCATTTCGCTGGCGACCCGCTCGGATTCAGCCTCTTCATGACGATTCATAATGACGCGAATAGGCGCACCGTCGCCCATATCGGACCACAGGGTCTTGTCATAAATATGAGGGTTATTGGCGATTAGCGTATTGGCTGCGCGCAAAATTGTACCGGTCGAGCGGTAGTTCTGCTCCAGCTTGATGACTTTCAGGCGTGGGAAGTCTTCACCCAGGGTAATCAGGTTTTCAGGACGGGCACCGCGCCAGGAGTAAATCGACTGGTCGTCATCACCCACCACGGTAAAGGTGGAACGCTCCGCCATGAGCAGCTTTACCAGCAGGTACTGGGAAACGTTGGTGTCCTGGTACTCATCCACCAGCATATAGTGGATTTTACGCCGCCAGCGCTCTAATGCCTCAGGGTCGCGTTGAAGCAGTACCACCGGCAGCAGAATCAGATCGTCAAAATCCACTGCGTTGTAAGCTTTTAAATGGCGTACGTAGGCTTCATAGACCCGTGCGGCGAAATGCTCTTCGTCATCGGCGGCAAACGAGAGGGCATCGCTGGGCAGTACCAAGTCATTCTTCCAGGTGGAAATTTTGCTCTGCACCGCGTTGATCTGCTCGGCATCCACCTGGGCATCTTTGTTCATTAAATCGCGCAGTAGCGCCTTGGCGTCTTCTGGGTCAAATAGCGAAAAGCCCGGCTTGTAGCCCAGGGTTTTCAGCTCGCCGCGAATAATATTCAGCCCCAAAGTGTGAAAGGTGGAAACTGTTAATCCGTGACCCTCCTTGCCGTGAAGCATCTGGCCCACGCGCTCTTTCATCTCACGGGCGGCTTTGTTGGTGAAGGTGACGGCAGCGATTTTGCGCGCGCTCATTCCGCACTCTTGCACCAGGTAAGCAATTTTGGTGGTAATAACGCTGGTTTTACCGGAACCTGCGCCCGCCAGTACCAAGCAGGGGCCATCAATATAGCGCACGGCTTCCTGCTGGCGCGGATTTAGCCCTTTAATGCGACTTAGAATGCTCTTGGGCGTTGCAGGCGTCATGGTGTAGGTAGTCCTCTGCGAGTGTTGCTAGACGGTTTCAAGTACAATCGCCTACTTGTGAATGCACAATAAACAGGCAGGTGGCGATGTTTGAAGTAGCGCTTTTTGAACCGCGTATGGCACCCAATACGGGCAACATTATGCGCTTGGTAGCTAACAATGGCTGCCGTTTACACCTGATTGAGCCACTCGGCTTCGACCTGGAAGAGAAAAAGCTGCGCCGCGCCGGACTGGATTACCGCGACCTAGCAAACGTCACTCGCCATGCGGACTTTAACGCTTTTCAGCAGGCGATGCAGGGGCAGCGTATTTGGGCGATCACCACCAAAGGTACGCGCACCTACAGCGATGCTGACTTTGCCCCTGGCGATGTGCTGCTGTTCGGCTCCGAAACCGGCGGGCTTTCTCCCCAAGTACACGAAGCACTCACCGCAGAGCATAAGCTGCGCCTACCCATGCAGCCCAATAACCGTAGCTTAAATCTTTCCAACGCCGTGGCTATTGTGAGCTACGAGGCGTGGCGCCAGCAAGGGTTTGCTGGCGCAGGTTCGGTCTAATCAGCTAGTAATACCGTAGCGGTCACGATACGCCCTGATAGCGTCGGCGTAGGCGAGCATTTCTCCACCAGCAAGCTCTTCCAGGTAAGTGAGTACTTGCTCTAAAGTAACGATGCTGACCACCGGCATACCGTATTGAGCCTGCACTTCCTGAATAGCACTCTGTTCGCCCTGGCCGCGCTCCTGACGATCAAGGGCGATAATAACCCCCGCCGCATGGGCACCACTCTGTTCAATCAGTGCCATGACCTCGCGAATCGCGGTGCCCGCGGTAATCACGTCATCAATAATTAAAATATTACCGGCAAGCGCCGCGCCGACAATATTGCCGCCTTCGCCGTGGGTTTTGGCTTCTTTGCGATTGAAGGAGTAGGGCATATCCAGGTCGTGATGGTCGGCCAGCGCCGCCGCCGTGACCGCTGCCAGTGGGATGCCTTTATACGCCGGGCCAAACAGAACGTCGGCATTTAAGCTGCTATCGACTATCGCTTGAGCGTAAAAACGCCCCAGTTTGGCCAGTGCGCGACCGGTTTGAAACAGCCCGGCGTTGAAAAAGTAAGGGCTGACACGGCCGGATTTAAGCGTAAACTCGCCAAACTTAAGCACGCCTTGCTCAATCGCAAAGGCAATAAAGTCGCGCTGGTAGGGTTGTAGAGTGGTAGCCACGGCATTCCTCACTAGGCGGTAGGTTTAAATCGGCACGAAAGCAACAATAAAAGTGGGGTAAATGGCAAGTTTTAGTAGGTGCCTTTACCCAAACGTCTAAACGTCGGGTATCATACAGCAGCGACGCAAAAGGGACGATTTATGAAAATTGCCAGCATCAATGTCAATGGTATTCGTGATGCCGTTGATCGTGGCTTCCTGGACTGGCTGGCTCAGCAGGATGTCGACGTGGTCTGCGTGCAGAACATCAAGGCAAAAAGCTTTGAACTGGGTGATCACATTCTCTATCCGGAAGGCTATGAAGGCTACTTCCTGGATGCCGAAGAGGATGGTTTCTCCGGTGTGGCGCTTTATTGCCGCAAAATTCCCAAGGCGATTATGTATGGCCTGGGGTTTCCTCAGTGTGATCATGAAGGACGTTTTCTGCAGGCGGATTATGAACGCTTCAGTATCGTCTCCTTCCTGATGCCTGACGGAAGTGACCAAAAAGCCAAACAGGCGTTTATGGATCAGTACCAAGAGTACCTGACGAAGATGTCGCGCAAACGCCGCGAATACATCCTCTGCGGTACCTGGCATATTGCCCATAAAACCGTCGATTTGGCCAACTGGTCGGATAACCAACTGACCTCAGGCTTCCGCCCCGAAGAGCGCGCCTGGATGGATCAGGTGCTTGGCCCCACAGGCTTTATCGACACCTTCCGCGAAATTAATCGCGATGCAGGTGAATATACCTGGTGGCCTAAACTCGACCAAGACGTGCCCCGTGAACGCCAAGAAGGCTGGCGGATCGACTATCAGTTAGTCGGCCCCAACTTCCGCCGCCACGTGGTTGACGCGTGGATTGATTACGATGCGACCTTCTCCGAGTTCGCACCGCTAATCATTGAGTACGACCTAGCGCTTTAAGCGTTAGAGAACGCACTTTTCCCGCGTCGCAGTCTGTCAGCAGTGGTAATAAGCAACAAGCCGACCCTTAGGTCGGCTTGTTGCGTTGTAGCGAGCGTTAACGTTTAACCACGCATACCCAGTGCTTCGCGCTGATGGTCGCGAAGCGTATCACCGGCTTTCTCAGCCAGATCAAGCATTGCGTTCAGCTCGGCACGAGTGAAGGCGCCTGCCTCGGCGGTTCCCTGTACTTCGATCAGTTCGCCGCTTTCAGTCATGACCACGTTCAAATCGGTATCGGCTTTGCTGTCTTCCGGGTAATCCAGATCCAGCACCGGCACGCCTTTATAAATGCCCACGGAAATGGCGCTTACCAACTGCTTGAAAGGATCGCCTTTAATCTTTTTCTCGCGCTGCAGGTAGCGAATCGCATCCAATAGCGCCACACAGCCACCGGTAATCGCTGCGGTGCGGGTGCCGCCATCGGCCTGGATCACATCGCAATCCACGGTAATCGTGAACTCGCCCAGCTTTTTCAAATTGACTGCGGCGCGCAAGCTGCGGCCAATCAGGCGCTGGATTTCCAACGTGCGGCCGCCCTGCTTACCCTGAGTCGCTTCGCGATTGCTGCGCGAATGCGTCGCGCGGGGCAGCATGCCGTACTCAGCGGTGACCCAACCCTGGTTCTTGCCACGCAACCAACGCGGTACAGTGGCTTCCACACTGGCGTTACAAAGCACCTTGGTATCGCCAAACTCGACCAGCACGGAGCCTTCCGCGTGACGGGTATAGTCGCGGGTTAAGCGAATGTCGCGGAGCTGGTCGGCTTCGCGGCCGCTGGGACGCACAACATCAGGACGCTTAGCACTGCTCACAAATAGTACCTCTCAATAAACGCGTGACAAGGAAAAGCCTTCCATTGTACACGTCTGGGCGTGCGCTGATTGACCTATCGGGTAGACTGTTCGCAATGCTTATTAATTAACTGCTACTTACTTTTGGAATCTTTTATGGCCGCTTCCAGCCGCGTACACAGCATGACCGCCTTCGCCCGCACCGAGCAGGCAGCCCCTTTCGGCACCCTGCAGGTAGAAATTCGCTCGGTAAACCAGCGCTATTTAGAGCCCCACTTCCGCCTGCATGAAAGCCTGCGTGATTTAGAGCCGATCCTGCGCGAAGCACTGCGCACCCGCTTGGCCCGTGGAAAAGTCGAGTGCAGCGTGCGGTTTGAAAGCGCCGAAACTACTCAGGCCCCTGCCGTGAATAGCGTTCGCCTGGCGGCAATTAGCGAGGCGCTAAGCGCCATCCAGCAGCAGGTGCCTAGCGCAGTAGCGCCGACGACCCTGGAATTACTCAACCAACCCGGCGTGATGGAAACCCAGCACCTCGATCAAGACGCCATCAAAGCCGCCGCCAAAGCGCTGTTTGACCAAGCGCTGAATGAGCTAATCGATGCACGTGCCCGAGAAGGCGAAAAGCTCGCCGAGATGATTACCATCCGACTAACCGCCGTAAGCGAGCAAGTGGCCACCGTACGCAGCCTGCTGCCGCAGATTTTAGAGCGCCAACGCGCCCAATTACTGGAACGCCTTGAAGTCGCCAAGACCGAGCTTGACCCGCAGCGCTTGGAAGCCGAGTTGGTGCTGGTAGCGCAAAAGGCTGATGTAGATGAAGAGTTGGATCGCCTAACAGCACATATCGAAGAAGTAAGCCACCAGCTAGCTCAGAAAGGCCCCAAAGGCCGCCGTTTGGACTTTCTAATGCAGGAGCTTAACCGCGAAGCCAATACGCTCTCGTCAAAATCGGTGGTGGCGGAGACGACCCGCTGTGCGGTGGAGCTTAAAGTGCTGATTGAGCAGATGCGTGAGCAGATTCAGAATATTGAGTAATGTTCACGGTTGTCTATGTGAATATATAAAATGTTGTTTTTTAATTATTTAATATCAGACTTTGTCTACGCTTGTCTACCATGTTCCCGCCTAAGCCACCGCTAAGTGGGTAGTAAAGTGGGTAGTAAAATGCCATGCTACCCATCATTGAGGCAGAATTACGTGCTAATACTACCCAATTTTGGCACAAGTTATTGAACCTGCTTTAAAAAATTGAAGCGTTAGCGGAGGGGGAGGATGGGAAGCTTTACTGCCAAGAAAGTCCAGTCATTGATCAGAGAATCCAAGCCAGGGCGCTATGGTGATGGCAACGGATTGTACTTGATGATTCCTAAGGCAGGAGCTGCCTACTGGATGTGCCGCTATACCTTCGCCGGTAAACGCCGTGAGATGTCGCTGGGTAAGTGCCCCCAGCTATCTCTAGCTGAAGCCCGTGAACAAGTAGTCGAGACCCAAAAGGCTATCCGTAACGGCACCGATCCCCTTGCAGAGCGTAGGCGTGATGAGCAAATAGCGATCAACACTGTGCAGGATCTATTCGACGACTGGCATCAAGACTTAGAGAAGCGCCTTAAGCATCCCAACATCCCGAAGCGTGTATTTGAAAGGGATATTGCTCCCGCTATCGGTTCACTAACGCTGGATAGCGTTACACCTATGGATGTACGTGCCATCGTCAGAAAGGTGACCAGCAGCGGTCGGCCAACCATTGCAAATGATGCCTTGATGTATTTGAAGCAGCTATTTAACCACGGCATCAAGCTAGGGTTGATTACCTATAACCCTGCCTCAGCTTTTAACGTCAACGATGCGGGTGGGGTAGAGAAAAGCAGGAACAGAGCACTAAGCACCAATGAACTCAGTAAAGCTTTTGCTGTGTTCAGAGAGAACCGTACTAGCTTTACACGTGATAACTACCTTGCTTGCGCTCTGCTGGTCGTTTTAGGAGTACGCAAAACAGAGCTTACAGAGGCTAAGTGGTCAGAGTTCGACCTCAAGGATGCGAAATGGGGTTTACCGGGCGAACGTAGCAAATCTGGGGTTGGGATTGAGATACCTCTCCCTCCACAAGCTATCGCTTGGCTAGAGGAGCTACAGATTCGCGCTTGTGGTTCGCCGTATGTGTTTCCTAGCCGTCGCAGCAGCAAGCAGCCTCATATGGGTAAAGACACTCTGAATCGCGCCATTGCCAAGCTATTTGGTAAGGAGCCAGGCAAGAAGCAGCAGCCCGAGAACAAAATGGGTGACCTTACCGAGTTTACCGTGCATGACCTGCGGCGTACTTGTCGGAGCTTATTGGCTGAGCTGGGAGTGCCTGGCCACGTTGCTGAGCGCTGTTTGAACCATAAGCTTAAAGGGGTGGAGGGAATTTATGACCGATATGACTATTTTGAAGAACGAAAAAAAGCTTTGATTAAGGTGGCAAAGCTGGTTGACCTTGATATAAATGTAGCGAGAAAAAAATAATTATAAAAACAATGGATAGTTTGAGGAAGTATAAGCTCTGCTGCTATGAGGTGGGTAACGTAAACTAGACCTGAAGATGCCTTTATTTACCAACTGGCCTAAATTTATATTAAAGTTATATAATCAATGTAAGCTACTTGAGACGGTTGAGCATATTAAATTAGATAGTATATTGCTGTACTGTCAGATCGCTAACAGAAGGACGGAGAGCTAACTAAAATCAAGTAAACATGGCGAGCCCAAAGAAAAGCCTGCGAAACAGGCTTTTCTTTGTAAAATTAATTCCTGAGTCTATAAGTTAGAGCATTACGTATATCAGAGACTTTAACGCCTGATGCTTGGAGCTGTTGACGCATTTCGTGAAAAATATTTTCCCTGCCATCAGGATCACTTATCGTCATTACAGCAGAAAATGGTATTCCTTCATTCGGGACAGCGTACCCATCTCGTGCTAGAGGTTCTAGCACTAAACGCCACTGAGATGAATCTCCCACTCCTTTAAATTTTTTCTCTATCGTCTTAACTGGCCACCACTTTGCTCCCTGCTCAATACGCTCCTTCTCAACCTTCATTACATCAGGAGAGGACAGTTTATTACGAAAGATAGCTTCGCCAGTAGAGCGATTAAACTGCTCCTGCCTCAAGCGAGTATCGGTGTTTGCTCTAACGAATTCAGCACCATGGCTACGATCTATAGCAGGGCGGTAAACTGTAGTAATTTTTACATTTCCTCGACAGCTTCCTTTACTCACAAGAGAGGTTGGCCAAGAAAATTCAAAACTGAGTTTGTGGCGTGGAAAAAGTGTTCCACTAAACACAAGAGTAACCTCACTATCATCTATGACTAGCGAGTTGATAGCAGGCTGTGGAACACCAACGCCAACGAGGTTTTTGGCAACATTTTTCAATTTTTTATTTTCAAGCCAGTTTGGCATGTTGGAATGATGCAGGAGCAGGGCAACCAGTGCTTCTTTGGAAACTCTTCCTTCGATAGAGTGGTTTAGAACGGCCAAAGTTTTTGCGACAAGCGGAGCAGCATAGCTAGTTCCAAAACTTTCGCAAACAAAACCATTTACTGCAAGCGATTTTAATCCGCTAGCAGAGGATAGAGCACCGCCAATATGGGCAACATCAGGTTTTGCACCCAGGGACGGACCAGGCCCACGTCGGCTATATCTGGATGGCTTTAGCCTTCCATTTACATCTGCAGGGTCTAAAGCTCCGACTGTGATAGAGCGAACACTATCTGCAGGCTGATAGATCAGGTCTTCGTTAGGATATGGGTAATTATCTATTATATTTATGCAGCCTTGAATATCTTCTGGCCATGCACCTCTCAGGTGAGTTTTTTCTGTAATATTACCAGCAGGAAGAACAAACAAAATATCATGTTTATCAGATATTTTATCCACAGCACTAGCAAAAATACTATATCTTTGATCTTCAACAGGTGTTACCACTGCGAGACTCATATTAAAAACTCTTACTCCTGCCTCAATAGCAGCAGGAATTTCCTCATCCAGCTGTTCTAGAAAGTCAATAAACCCATTAGGATAGTAATTGCCATAATTTGTGGTGGGATGAAGCGCCAAATCATAAAACTTACAACCAGCCTCGTTAAATACCTCATCTTGATTTAAATGTTTGCTAAAAGCCACGAGCCCGGCAATAAAAGTACCGTGGGATTTATCTTGGCTTGGGGATGAAATAAAATTTACTTTACCAGCCTCCCAGTTGTTATAAATTTCTAAGCTTGCAACGCCAGTATCTACTATTCCAACAACTGGATAATCATTTTCCTCAAATAAATCAGGTATATTGGCAGCTTCTCCTAGTGTAGAGCCAACATCCGAAGCCTGAAGGATAGGCGGAAGTAGCACTGATCGAACTGCAGGATGATTATCTAATAAATCTAATATTTTTAGGTGATTCTTTCTGTTATTTTCTAAAGGCTTGATTAAGAATATATGGCTTTCCAATAGATTGCTTTCTATTTCTTGAAAGTTAATCTGGTCATCAAAAGCATTAAGGTTAGCTATGAAACTGGAAAATGTGTTCAGAGCCAAGTCGCGCTTATTTTTATTAGGGGCTTTTTCAATATCTTTGGGTTGAATAAAAATTTCAACGTAATAGCCACCACCAGTTCTATTATCTGAGAGCCAATCAATAGCTTGATCCAAAGAAAATTTACGTTTATCTATTGTTTCATAAGATCTTATGCTTTTAATCGCACCAACAGCACTCCTTAGTGAGCTTGGCTTGGCTATTGGCTTCTTTCTGTTGTCATCATACACCCAGTTTGTTTCATCTTCTGCCGAGAGAATGTTTACTTTAAGTTCCTCTTGATCCTCTATGGCTAACTCAGCATAAAGAGCGCCTAGATTATCACCACTAAAAAGACGGATTTTAGACGGCGGAAAAAGAGCTTTTGGTCTATGACTTTTCGCCCACGCAGTTTCCCAAAGCTCTATATAAGCATAAATTAATTGATCAGATTGACTTTTAGCAAAAATCTTATCAATGGAGTTAATTAATTTCTCTTTGTGCTGTTTGAATTCCTTGTCTCTACCAGCATAAAAATCTGTATTACCTCCTCCTGGGTTAGGTTGTACATACTCAACGTAGTCTTGTGAATTTAAAACAACCTGGACAGGATTATTAGACATATTAGATCTCCCTACGTTTTTCTTTTTTCAGCCAACGGCTAATTGTAGACTGTGTCTTCCCAAAAAGTTCTGCAAGTTTCTCTTGCGGGATTACTGCTTCTTCATCATTTGCTAGCGCATAAGCCAGATCTTCTTGGCTACTGAGAATAATTATTTTCTTATCGCTATTTGAAGAGTTTGCGCTGAGTTGAATATAACCCTTAATAATCTCTAAAAAATTATAGTCCCTACCAAGAAGAGCTTGCCTTCTTTTAATGAAATCTGTCAACTTTTCAATATCTGAACCGCTATATTCTGCCGTCACCCATGCTAAAAAACTAACTTGGGTATCGGTAATGTTTGATTTGCTTCCAAGCTGGGACTTTATTATTTCAACTCTTACATCCCAGCTAGGTTTAGGTACATTAATTCGTATATCAAATCTTCTCCAAACGGCAGGATCAAGTAGTGCTTCATGGTTAGTTATTGCAATAGTGAATCCAATCTCGCTTCTTGAATCCAAGCACTGCAATAAAGTGTTAACTACCCTTTTAAGCTCACCAAGCTCATTTGGGTCATCACGAAGCTTTGCAACAGCATCGAACTCGTCTAGAAGCAAAATGCATTTATATCTATTAGAAAAAGCAAACAAATTTGCAATATTTTTTGCGGTTGTGCCTAATAATGAGGACACCAGCCCATCAAGCTTGGCAACTACAAGAGGGTATCCAAGTCTTTTTGCAATATAATGAGCGAGTAATGTTTTTCCTGTTCCTGGGGCACCAAACATCATGAGAGATAAAGCTGGCTTTATATCTGCCTCTCGAAGCTTGCCAGTATTTAGCCATTCTTCCAATAAGCTAGACATACTCTCAGATAAGCCTTGTTGAAAGATTGGAGTTTTATTACTTAACTGTTCTGGAAAGAAAATCTGTGCCAGGGTGGAACTAGTTTCTTTATCTACAGGAGCTTTTACGCTCGGAGTTAAATCTTCACCACCAAGAGCGCTTGACGCCACTTCAACACGAGTTGGCATCATTTGGGTATACGTGTTGCTTTTGGAAAGTAACTTATTCAATCGGCTAGCTTTGTCGTCCTCACCTGACTTCTCCAAAGCCTTCACCAAACGGCGCAAGTGGTTTTCGACAGCAGGATTCTTATCGCCTACAGCAGACCTGCATAAAGCTAAAATTATCGAAAAATGGTCCATTTATACGATACCTTCAATATTTGATGCGTTTTTAAGCATATTTATGCATTAAAATTTAAAAATACCCTATAAGTATGATTTTGTACAATGGTTTTGTGTATCTGACCACTTTCTAGCCCTGTAGTGAGCTTTTGGTCTGATCATCGTATAGGAGTTAAAAACGGCATCAATAATTTATTGATCGATTATTTTTTCATATCAGATCCTAAGATTTTATCGGGGACTGAAGTAGATCCAGCTAACAAAAAGATGAACTGTGAAATGGAGGAAGTAAGGATTACAAAAAATTTAAGACCTATATAACTCCTGTGAGAAAAGCCCATCCTGGAATCTGGCAACAGCACAAGAGACCCGATATGCCTTCACCTTGTAAGCGCTGTACCTCGCCGCGCACGCTAAACCTCAACACCGCACAGCGCGTTGGCGTTGTGAGTAGCACCCTAGTGGGCGGTGCTATTGGCGCCTGGCGCGCCACCGCCATGACTGGCTCCTTGACCGTAGCGGTTACCCGCTTTCCTTTGGCAAAGCTACCCGCTGCGATGACTGGCGCTGTGGCCGGTGGGCAAACCGGTTCCCGTATTGCTAATTCACTGTTTGAACACTGGTTGCCTGCGGGGAGCGGTACTCCCTGGTTATGCCTGTTCTGTGGGTATACTTTTCGCGATCCTAACTCGCCTTTAGCAGCTACCTCCTAATCCTCGTTACCCGTCCTCATTAGAGGCGGTAATTCCCTTTACATAACCTATCGCGCTGGCCTATCGCCAGCGTTTTTTTATGTCTGGAGACTTCCTCATGGCACATCTCGTTGAACAAATGACTTACGTTGGCGGCACCCCTTGGCACGGTCTGGGGCAGCAGCTATCTCGGCATCAGCCGCTAGAAGTATGGCAACTGCAAGCCGGTATGAACTGGTACATTGAAGAAGCCCCAGTACGCTTTATTGCCGAGGGTGCCAGCCACTTGGGCAGTATCCACTCGTTCCCCGAGCAAAAAGTACTCTACCGCTCGGATACCAAGGCGCCGCTATCGGTGGTGTCCCAGCGCTATAAGGTGGTGCAGCCCGAGGAGATACTGGAGTTCTACCGCGATCTCACCGAATACGCAGGGTATGAGCTTGAAACCGCGGGAGTGCTGAAAGGTGGCCGTAAATTCTGGGCCTTGGCACGTAGTGGCTTAAGCACCTCGCTGAAAGGCCAGGATGAGGTCAACGACTACCTGCTGTTGGCAACCTCCTGTGACGGCACGCTCGCCACCATGGCGACACCCACCACGGTTCGGGTGGTGTGTAACAACACGCTGCAGATTGCCGTGGATGGCACCACGCAGGCGGTGAAGGTACCCCACCGTTCGGAGTTCGACCCTCGTGCGGTAAAAAGCCAGTTGGGTATTTCCGTTTCCCAGTGGAACGACTTCATGTACCGCATGAAAGCCTTAGCGGAACGCAAGATCGATCACCGCGAGGCGCAGCAGTATTTTCAGTCGGTGCTCTGCGGTATCGATAAGCCGATTGAAGACCCTTCCAAGCTGCCCAATTACCGGGCCCTCAACAAGGTCCAGAAACTTTACCACGGTGAAGGACGCGGTTCTCACCTCGACACTGCCAAAGACACTGCGTGGGGATTGCTCAATGCGGTCACCGAGTACGTCGATCATGACAAGCGTGCGCGCAGTAATGATACCCGGCTCGATTCAGCTTGGTTTGGCCAAGGGGCGCAGCTGAAACAAGAGGCGCTACAAACGGCCCTTGCCCTGGTGAGCTGACATGATGTTCCTCATCATTTTGCTGCTAATTTTCTTAGTTTTTGTCCTACCTCTCATTGGATAGCGCGATAAGCCCAGCCCCTAACAGGCTGGGCTTTTTGCTTTTACGTGGAGCACACCATGGCCTCTCTTAGCCCCGATTTAGATATCGTATTAACCCAGTTGACGGAACGGCTACTCACCCAGGATCAAACTTATGCCGAAACCTATGTGATGGCAAAAGGACAGCTGTATCGCACCGAGCTGCACCTATGCCCCGTTCCCCCGCATGAACTTCC
This sequence comes from Halomonas sp., assembly GCF_011050415.1. Taxonomy (GTDB): domain Bacteria; phylum Pseudomonadota; class Gammaproteobacteria; order Pseudomonadales; family Halomonadaceae; genus Vreelandella. Next base: position 181,193 of record NZ_DRFS01000008.1, on the reverse strand, counting down.
CGCCGATCTTTAACCCCTATTGAAGGAGCCTTGTCATGGCCACCAAAGCTAATGTGGTAAATCACGAGACGTCTGCATCCTCTTTACAAGCTGTTCCTGCCGCATCCCCGCCACACCTTGCGGAAAGTACGGCCATCATCCAGGTGATAGAGCGTGCGGCACTCAACCCGGACGTCGACATCGATAAAATGGAACGCTTGCTTCAGATGCAGGAACGGGTAATGGATCGCCAGGCCATGATGGCCTATAGCGCGGCCATGGCAGCTATGCAGACCGAGCTCCCCAGCATTGAAGAGCGTGGGCAAACCAACAACGGCTGTTATGCCACGCTGGAAGATATCGTCGATACCGTGCGCCCCATTATGCAGAAGCACGGTTTTGCAGTGAGCTTTCGTATTCAGACCCAGGAACGCGGTATTCAGATCACTGGCGTACTGATGCACAAGGACGGCCACCGAGAAGAAACCAGCATGCTGCTGCCTGCCGATATTAGCGGTAACAAAAACGCTGTGCAGGCGTTTGGCTCTTCCACCAGCTACGGCAAGCGCTACGTACTCTGCGCCCTACTCAACATCACTACACGGGGCCAGGACGATAACGGCAAGACCAGTACCAAAGCGAGCATCAAGCTAGTCACGCCCTTTCAGGCGGGACAGATCCAGCGGCTGATTAGCCAGTGTCCTGCCACGACCCAGGAGTGGTTCAGCGGTAAGTACGGTTCAGCTGTGCAAGTCCCCCAGTCTGATTTCGACAAGCTACGCGCCTCTCTTTCTAAGCGATCGGTTAAATAACCCACCCACTACCCCTTATGACAGGAGGCTCCCATGCAAGTGCTTAGTATGGAGCAAGGCACCCCAGAGTGGCTGGCGGCACGGCTAGGTCGCGTCACCATGTCGGAGCTGAAAGCATTGCTGGTGAAGGGTAAAGGCCCTGGTGGGCTGGGTACTGGGGCGATTACCTACATGCACCAGTTGATCGGTGAGCGAATTACCGGGGAACTGGCCGAGCCGTTTCAGGGCAACGCGCATACCCGGCGTGGGCATACGCTGGAAGGCGTAGCCCGTGCGCTCTACTGTGATACTACTGGAGAACCCAAGCCACACGAAGTAGGCATCATCCTTAATCACAATGTGGGTTACTCCCCTGACAGCTTGTTAGGCGCTAACGGCCTGCTGGAAATCAAAACCAAGCTGCCCAAGTTCCAGATCGAGGTGCTGCTCAGCGGCGAAATACCCGATGAGCACGTACCCCAGTGCCAGGGAGGGCTATGGGTCAGCGAGCGGGAATGGATCGACTTTGTGAGCTATTGGCCAGGCATGCCGCTGTTCATCAAGCGCGCCTACCGTGACGACATCATGATTCGCACGATTGCTGAGCGGGTTGAGGCGTTTCATGAGGAGATGGAGTGGCGCATTAGACAAGTGATGGCGGCGTGACCTACCCACTGAACCACAACACTCATCCACTATTAACGACTTAGATCCGGGGCCACCACCCCGGTATTTTTTATTTTTGGAGGCATCCATGACTCACAGCAAACTCCTAGCTGTCAAAGTAGCAGGTACGTATCACGTAATATCGCCAATTATCGAAGCCGACATCATCACCATGGCCAAGCGCTTTGCACGACCTAAGCTCGCAAAAGGTCGCAAGATCACTCAACCCTCACAGGCGTTTAAGCACATGCAACTGTTGCTTAAAGATTATGAACACGAGGTGTTTAGCGTGCTGTTCCTAGATAGTCAGTGCAGGGTTATCCGCTTTGAAGAATTATTTCGTGGCACCATTGATGCGGCAAGGGTTTATCCACGTGAAGTACTAAAAGACGCTCTTGCCTACAATGCCGCGGAGGTCATCTTGGTACACAATCACCCCAGTGGACCCTAACCCAGTGAAGCAGACCGGCGTATTACCTAGCGATTGAAGGAAGCGCTAGGGCTGATGGATATCCGGGTGATTGATCACTTGGTGGTGTGAAGTGATGGTTGTAGATCGTTTGCGGAGATGGGGTATTTGTAGATGAATGTTGGGATAAAATGAAGCTGCTTCACTGGGCAGCTTCATTAAAGAGGCAAACTTTATTTTTTGTTTAAGACGGCAAAAAGCCAAAATAGACTTTCAGATCGAACTGATATAAGACCAAGCTCAAACGCCGATAGCTGTCTCCATTTTAGGCATAGTCCAACGCACTCATTAAGCGCCGCGATGCTTCAAATGTATCGATAAATTTAACTGAAAGGTTTTCATCTATTGCTTCTCTAGTTTTTTGGATCTCTGCAGATATCAAATGCTGTACATCCCAGAAGGGATGCACCACGATGAAGGCTTCCTCATTATCCAGCACCACCGGTAAACCAAGAGGCCCAAGCGTCCGAATCTCGCGCTTAATAGGGTTAAGCCGCTGAATATCTTGTGCAGCCTGCTCAGCGAGCTGTGGCCAGTCTTGCAGCTCTGGGTATTGCTTAAAATCCCCGTCTAATCCTGCGCGGTGCTGTGGCTCCATCAGGCATCTTAAAAAGCTCAGACCTAGACGCCAGTCCAGTAAGCCGTGATATCCCCTATTACCGTAACGTTGCAAGCAACGATAACAGGCACGCCCACATTCCTCACGATGCGCTTGGTCAAAGAAAGAACTGACTAGCGTATCGTTCGAGTTATCCAGCATGGATCGGACAAGCTCTACCACAAGTGGCTCCTCGCTATCTCCTAGCGTTGCCGCCAGGCGGCGACAAAAACCGGCACCGTTAACCAGCGTATCGGCAATTTGTAAGAACGGCTTGCCTTTTCTTAGCCGAGGTTCCAATGGTTCAAATTCTTCTGGCGCAATATCCATCGCCAGAGCGGCACGTTGTACCAACATGTGTGTAGCGCTTAACGCGGCTGCGCGCAGATTAGTGCCGGATCGATTTCTGGGACCGATGCGGTCCATGGACAGGCCTGATGCGATATTGAGCATACCAAGACTCATGGCATCCGTACGCTTATGTGAAAATAGCTGCACATGCTGTAGATCAGATGCGTCTGGCATATCACTCCATTGAAAGCCAATTGCTTTATTCGGCAAAACGGTTTGATTCGGTAAGGACTCGATACGTTGGCGTCGCTTAGGACAAGAGATGCGAAGCTGCTGTTTCAGTGCTACCCCATAGTTTTCGTGTTCACCAGCAGCATCTAAGCCACCTCTATTACGCCGAATCACGGAGGCTCCACTACCACTAGCCACCGCGAGGTTAGTACCGGCCACGTTCAGGGTTGTCATCGGCGCAATGATTGAGCCGGTTTCACGACGGAGAATGGGACGAGGGGGATCCATTCCATCTGCTACACGGGGTTGGAAGTCGGTTCTAAATGCAGCCGGCGAGTAGTACGCTTGAAAATGCTCCGTAGGTATAGGCAGATGGCAATCATCACAGGTTACTGCTTCAACTGGGGGGGATGGCATCATCTTGATGGCACCACAGGTGGAGCAATCAGCAATTTGTTGCTTTTCCGTCCACCATTGCGCATCAGGTTCCGGTATTAACCTCGTTCCTTGCCGGGTTGACTGGACAAATCCCAACTGATCTGTAAAACCAATACTTTCGTGCAAGCGCTTGTCACGCACGATGATCTGCCCGGGAGCAAACTCGTAAATTGCCATATCAATCTCTCGATCGACTAGATCCCAGTCAACTTCATTCTTTCCGCTCGGCTCAAGCCCCAGATATAACGGACGCACCCGGGTTGGCATGCCAAACATAGGAAGTAGACCACTTTCTGCAAGAAACTGTCCTAGTCCGATATCACGTCGTCGACCTTCCTCAGTAAGCGCAGTGATTTCCGCCATGATAGTATCGGGATGCATGTGTTCACTCAAAATACGTGAACGCTCTTTCATACCTGCACCAAGTGTATCCGCAAGTGACTCGACCACCTCGCACGTTTTATGCAAGGCACCTTCAAGGCACCGAGGCCAATGCCCTGATGCATTATAAAACGTCTTGGTAGGTACATATTCACCGTGAATATCCGGCTTGGCATCATCACCTGGATAATCACTTCCGGCTTCATCTCGCAAATATGCAAACGCTGCGGTTAACCAAGCCTTTCGCATCAAGCGAAGGCTGATATCCAGGTGTTCTTTCGTTAGAAACGGCGGAGGTGGCGCATCTCCAGTTATTGCTTGAGGATGTCGGAAGTAGTGCAAATCATGGCTGCGCCCACGGCATAGGGTCACTGCTAAAGAAAAGGCTTGTCCACGTCGTCCAGCACGGCCAACGCGCTGCTGATAGTTGAAGCGCTGAGGTGGCATGTTAGCTTGATAAACGGCCTGCAAAGAGCCAATATCAATGCCAACCTCCATGGTCGTGGTGACCGAAAGCAGGTCAATTTCTTCCGCGCGGCGTTTCAAGCTGCCAGGTTCCGCATCGATGAAAATGCCCCTAAAGCGGCGCAAGCGCTCTGCTGGCGAGCTTGTCTGCCCTGTCAGCTCTTCGCAGTGCAATCGAAAGACTTTCTCTTCCTCGGAGAATGCTCGCTCTAGACGCTGAGAGATGTAATTTCTCTCACGCAGATCAGCGGCTTTTAGGTTGGCTAGTTTCGGCAGTGGCGTATGACATCTTGTACAAATACCCGTACCGTAATGAAGGTGAGCACGTCCGCATGTCTCGCACTCAAACACGGGGGCATCGGGTTGAACCAACCGAATGTACAGTTTCTCAATTCGGATAATGCCGTTAGAATGCCCTAGGCTGCCAAGTTGCATCAGCATCGAAGTCATGGCATTAGCATCGATACCTGAGGCAGCAGTGAAGCTGTTAACCCGGCGACTAGTCACCGAGAGCCCATCTGGCCATTCTCGAACTTGATCACTGCGGAACCATTGGTTCGCCTCAACGCGATAGTTGTCCGATAGTACGCGCAATAGCGCATCCAATTGATCTGAGCCATCAACCGCTTTCGCGGTCAGACATGGATAGCCGATACCAGTCTCTTCAAGTGCAAAATAGTTCCGTGCAAAGAGTACATCATCCAGCAACGGCCTCTGTGCTTTAGCCACCGCCAAGCGTGCAGCGCTGATGTCATGTGGGTCTATCTTGTCATTCCAGCGCACTTCACCTTGTCGAAGAGTAAAAAGCTCGGGCCATTCGTAATCGCGTTCTCCTTCTTCAGGTATACGCTTTACGCCTGTTTCATCAGTGGGATGCACGCCAATTTCAGCCATGCCTTGCAATAGAGGGCCCGCTCGACGGCTGACTGCATCATCAAGCTCAAGCACAGCACTTAATGCAACTCGATCAGCATCGCCACGATAACGTAGTCGCCTGATTTTTTCCGTCAACACATCAGCCAGCTCATAATCACCGGTTTCTTCAGCATCTATGAGTGCTCTACTCAGGATTGATCGATCTTCGGGAACCTGACTTGCCTTTGTTAGTGCTTCTACCAATAACTTGCGACGCGTATCGTTATGGTGATGGCGTTCAACATCAATTGCTGTTTTGGCCGCATCTTGGCGGCTGTCTGAGAAGGCTACGACCTTGGGAATGGTGCCCGCCCGCTTGAGAATTTCCATCACTTCGGTGACGAGCAGCTGAGACGTTTTGGCAAACCCGGTGCGAAAGCTACGGATGGGGGAGCGGCGTTGCTGCACACTACGGCGGGAGTAGTCCGCCCCACAGGCCGGACAGCAGGTCGGCCCTGCGGAACGTGGTTGGCGGCGGTTGCCTGACATGTGGAAAACATGTCCAAGAACGGCACTTGGCGGAGCATTGGGCGGCGCTTCAGGGCGGAGCTGCCCATTACGCGCATCAAGCCAAGCAGTATGCCAAGATTCCGCGTCGCTATCCCCCTGCCGAGGTTCTAGCGATGAGGGCCAGAAGAGAACAAAGGCGTCGTGACTGAGATCTTCAATGCCGGTCTCGCTACCAATTTCAGGTAATCGTTCAAGATCCGGCGTATTGGGTAGAATCTCGAACACAGGGCTTCTGGCGTTTTTGCGGCTTCGCAGGCCACCGATAAACTCGCTATGGCAGCCCTCGCAGTGAAACAGCTCAAACAGCCGTTGCATACCGTGTTGTGTTTGTGCATGACTGGCTCCGCGTTCCACTGTCAAGCCTGCATATTGCAACACTCCATCAAATTGATACGGGCTGGCAAAAAGCCCCTCTAGGCTGCGCAAAAACAAATGTTGACGAAACGCTACGGTATCCACTGAATTAAGGTCGCCCAAACCGCGCAATATGGTCAGGCCTCTCAGCGCTGCTATAGCTTTGGGGCTATCGAACAATTTTTCGGCGATAACGCTAGTCGCGCGCGCGCGTACCTTACCGTCTTCTCCTATACAGGCTTGCGTGATACGCGCAGCCGCTTCCTTGATGACATCGTTGATGCAAGCCCCAGTATCAAGTCCTAGGGCAGCGGCACAGTCGGCAAGCAAAAGTCGCAAGCGTTCATCATTTATGGGCACATTAAGCTGCCCAACATAATCTCCTGTCGGAGTAAGGTAGCTTACAAGCGCAACAAAGGAATTCGGCTTGATAGGGCGATTGTTGATGGGAACTGCCACTTTCGGTTGGCCGGTGATGACGAAGCTAGCCCAGTCTTCAGAAGCTTGAGCACCCTCACTCTCAGGGCCTGTAAAAGTACCGAAGGGGCCAAAAAAGTCATACAAATACTGAAGACTCTGGTAGCGCTCTTCCCCGTCAATCGGCAAGGATGCACTTGAAGCCAGAATGCGTAACTTATGCCGTAGTTCAGGACGATCAAGACCTAGTCGGTTAATAAGCGTGCGGATCAAGGCAGCAACTTCCGAACCGGTGGAGCCTCGAACCAGGTGCAACTCATCAAGTACAAGGAAAAAATAAGCCTCTGGGTCGGTTTCCAGCCATTCGCGCGTCTGATCGAAGATAACTGCATCTACATCGCGTGACAGCATGGCATTGAGCATCGAGACGTTGGTCACTAGAAGATCAGGCGGCGTATCCTGCATATCCCAACGCGTTATTAGCTCAGCACCATTCGGCGAGGGAAACATGTAGCGTGTCGGCTCTTCATCTTTGTTTTGTTGCTGCATCAACATATCGTAACGGCACGCTTGCTCCTGGTACTCCGCCATTTCCCGTAGCGCCGAAGACGTTTTATCGAGGCGGTTTCTCGCACGCTGCTTCTCTTTTTGATTATTTCGGCGAGGATGAATACGGTAGCCTGGTACTGGACTGGCACTGGTGTAACGTCCGAAGAAAAGTCGATTTCCCTTTGCATGCCTATCTAGCACGTCGGTAGCTTCTGGTGAATCCAGCATCTTGCGTAGCCGCACCATCTGGTCTTCCACTAAGGCATTCATCGGATAGAGCAGGAGAGCCCGCACCGCTTTCGGGCGTTCAGGCGCTTCACCTTGCCGATGCTCAGCAAATCCCTCGTTGGCTTGCCACCAAGAGGAGGAGATGTAACCCGTACTCGGTGCCGGCCAGCGTGTCGCTTCAGCTATCAGCTCCGCAAGAATGGGCAGGAGAAACGCTTCGGTTTTGCCGGAACCAGTGCCAGAAGTCACGATACCCGGTGTGCCATGTGAAAGCCCGTGATGGAGCATCTCTATCTGATGGGTGTAGGGTGTAAACTTGCTTTTACGGGTGAGCTCACCGCTGGTCTTTTTACCTGGAAATAGCCCTGAGAGCGTCATGTCGATAATGGCGCGCCGCTGCTCGCGATTGAAACGCGATAGAGGATTTTGCGCGCTTTCTTCTAGGAAGCTTTCAAAAGAATGTGTGGCAGGTGTGTAGCGCAGTACCGGTTCAATAAAAGGTTCTGGCATCAATGCGCCAGGCTGGTTCAGGATCTCTCGTCGCTCTTGCGTCAGCTCAGGTCGTCTAAGTCGATAGACCGTATCGAGATAAGAAAGATATAGCGCTTTGATATCTTTATAGGCGCCGATAGGATCCAGCATGTCAGTTCCTTATTCGTTATCTTCTAGTAACTTCGTCAGCCATAGACGCCCTTGCTCGCGCTTACGGGAAAATTGTTCAAGCCGTCCACTAATCGTTGCCGGATCGGCGTTATACATTGCTTCGGCGCGGTAAAGCTCAGCCTCCATGCTAAACGGTAGCGGCTTGCAATCGTCTTGTTCGTTTAAGTAGGTACGCTGCTCAGCTCTATTTATGTCATAGGGAATAAAAGGCAGATACGTTGTCGATGGCGATACGCTATTACCGATGGGAGTAGGCTCACCTCTGACGGCTTCGAGGGTAAGCTCTAAAGGGAGGCTGGTATTGGGCAACTCCGACCAAGTATGCTTTGCATCCAGCATGCCTGCGTCCACGCTCGCTATCAATAGGAGGTTCATTGGTCGGTGTATATTACGTATCGCCCCCACTAAGCTCGGCAACCACAGATCCATCGGCGTGCGGTTCAAACCATCAAGCCAGACGAGGTGAAACCGCTCTGGCTTGAGAAGCGCCGAAGACCAAGCGTGTGCCAGCCCGGTTCTCACGCCTGATGCTGGGTGTGCCCATAGGTCATTCAGACTGAGTAGACCAGGTCCTAGTGGTTCTCTTACAAAGTTGCCTCCGGTCACCACCTTTGCATACCCCGGTATCATGGCTTCTGCTAATTGCTGCGGCAGCACCACCAAAGCACCTGACCGGAGGGCAATATCAAAATATCGAAAATCGTCGGACGTAACGCCAACTCTACGAGATTCCGCTTTAAAGCGTTGTATCAAATCCTCAACCGCAATCTTTTGTGCCTTATTAGCCGTTTGTATTCGTGACCAGGGTGGGATGCTCTGGTCGATAGGTGCTAACAAATTCGCTTCTTCACCCAGCACATGATGTAGGCGGTTCAGCAGTTTTTGAAAAGCCGGCGTATTCTGGTCTTCCAACTCACCCAGCGTATGGTTGAGGGTGTCGATTTCCTTTGTGAGCTGCGTCTTCAACTGATCAATAAGCTGCTGCGTTGAGGAAGCTTGTAGCGACAACCCTTTTTGAATTTCTTGTTGATGCTGTATCTCCGAGTTCAATTTCTGCTTTTTGGCAGTCAGGTATTCTAGGTTTGTTTCAACAGTAGCCCTCACCCGTGGCTCAATCTCACTGCGAATCTGTTCGAAGGCCTTTTGTTGCTTTTGCTCAAGTGCTTCCCTAATCGGCGCTGTTTCCATCAGGGAATCCGCGATATACGCAGGCGTCTCGATATTGGTGCGTAATTGAGGTAAAAAACTCTGCAACCACTCCTGCAAATAGGCCCAATCTGTATTTTCAGACGCCAATTTTTGCGCGCGAATGACGAGTGAAATGATACGTTCTCGCTCGGCTCGTGAAGGTCCTTCTGCATCAATTTTTTTTAAGCCCTTCAATAGCTTTTCAAGAAGGTCTTGATCCAGCAACCAAGTCGTTTCGTCTTTTAGTTCTCCTACCGTTATACCGGGAACTTCGAAATAAATGCCATCGAACTCAACGCCGTCAAATACAGCGGCATTGAACTGGTATAAAGCAACTCTGCCGGGAGCTGTGACAAACCGTCCACCCTCGGGATGCAGGGCCATTTTCACAACGGCACACTGTGTATCAGAAAAAGCAACAATCAGCTCATTGGAAAACGGTGAGATACGAACTAGGCCCTCTTCGATCAGTCGACGACGTGCTCCCTCCATACCCAGTTGACGGAAATCCAGGATTTGCCGAAGAGGAAATGCGTGTTCAACAATTAACTGATCATTACCTTCACCAACGTCTCTTGGATTAAGTTTTGCAATGACAGCGACGGATTGCCGCTGCTGTATCCATGGCAAGCTTGGAGAAAAGACTTTTCCCACAGGAGGAAGCTCGTTGCTAAGATTTTTTTTTTGCCATGCACCATTCACCGCTTTTGCTTGGCAGGCAATACGCGCAACTGGCCTTTTAGGGTACTCATCACAAATCCCGAAGTAGATATCATCACCCATAAAGCGCTTCATCTCCTACTGATAATAATTGGGACGCAGGCCACGCCGCCGCTGAGCTGCGAACTGCATTACTGTCAAGCTTGTCGACGTATTCGCCGATGATTGAATGGCCATACCAAACGCCCGTTGCATGATCTCAATCGCCGCCTCTGTCCCACCATACAGATAAGTTTGCTTACTCTGAGTGAGACCCAAGCCAGTCTGCACTCCTGTCAGCCGTCTCAACCATATGGCTACGTTTAGAGGCAAATGTCCTCCGCAGCCATTTCGAACCAACATGGTGCGGTCCTTAATAAAAAGAGATGATTTCGTTAGTCGCGCATATTCCATCAAGGCAACAACACGCTGCGTAGTTTTGAAAGTGCTTTCACCATCCTTAATCACGAAAAGATCTCTGTCTTTTTCATGCACCATGCGATCCAAAGTGATCTTGCCCTGTTGCTGGCGTGCTTGACGCACAAATAATCCTGGGTCCGGCTTCCAGATAGCGAAGCTCTCATAACCAACACCTTCTCGTTTTTCTTGTGGCCAGCATGCAGGTGCTTTATTGATATTGGGCTGCAAGGCATTTTCATTTTCCCAGCCCAAGGCTTCCGCTAGCTGCTTCAATGCCTCACCTATCAGCCCAAACACAGGCGGTGCCCAAGGACGCTCCGCATTAATATGAACTTCAACAGAAAGTCTCTTGGCTTCAGCCTGTAAGCATGAGAGCTCGGACGCCCCCAAAGCGCCTTCCACGATGGCCGAGCTCTGGCCAGTCTGAACAATCCTTGGCGGCAGCACCCGCCAGGCACGACCACGCCACTTACGGTTCAGGTCTAGCTCTAACCAGCCTGCTTCTTGTAATGAACGTAACAGGTCCCAGACTAGATGCTGTTTAAGCTCATCAGGCAAAACCCGATGTATCAAACCGACTATTTCTTTTTCCGGTCTTGTACCACCGACACGTGCATACAGAGCTTCTAGCGCATCGCTCAGCCGGTTGGGATAGATACCGGCAGTGGTCGGGTGAGCACCATCTATTAATGAGCCATTGCCTTTATCACGAAGTTCAATGGCAGGCTCGTAGTTAGCCAGACGTTGCGCCCACTGAGTTGCCAGGGGGGCATTGCTTTTAAGTTTCATGTCGAGGGTTGATGCGGCCCCGCTGGGCTGGCTTACAGTAATTCGCCACTGGCCTTCAGCGCATGCAGTGTCCTTTATCCAAACCGAACCACCACAACGTTCGTAGGCGAGAGGAGGTTGAATATCGACATCCGCTTTCTCTGGAATACGGATCACCGGCTGATAACCGGGGCGGGCTAACCAGACACCCCGCATCAGGGGCAGACCTTCCTCAATGCGAAACTCAGTGACGTTTTGTTGCTTAGAAGGCAAAACTCCCTTGTATGAAGTGATTTCCAGAGCCACTTCAAGAGGCATGGGCTCTGATGCTTTCCAGCCATCGTGTATGGTGATGGGATCATTGAAGTTTTGAGTGATTTCCGAAATGTGGGAAAGCACGATAACCTGGCTGTTTTCGGGGATTCGGCGATCATCCTGCGACCAGTGCCCACCCCGGCTTTCGTACAGCACTAGGACGCCTGAATCTATCAATTGTCGGAGTGGTGTGGGGCAATACCTTCCACTAAAGAGTTCAGCAAAATCTCCCTCCCACTGAGGTGACTCCAGTTCTGCGCGGCGATTCCCATACGATAGTGTGATGATGGCCTCGTCACCATCCCAACCTACGAAGCGCAGGGATATCTGCCATAAAAGCGCTTTGCAAGAAGGTTCGTCACGTGCAATGACGTCCAGCATGCTCTCGATCTGGCGCCATAAGGCATATTGCTCGATAGAGTCGCCAGCAAGGTAGCTTCGGCGAAGGGATAGAAGTTCATCTTGCATTCGTGCAGGCAAGTTATGTCGCGTTTCAAATAGGTGATTAATCAACGAGCCGCGGCTGTTAAATGCTTTATTCTGTAGCGATTGGAGGGACTTTTTTAGGCAGTTCAAATCTTTTCTTGACGGGTAGGCAAGCTCTACAGCGTAGCCTATGTGGGTACGATAGCGAGGAACTGGTAACTCAACCGTGCGATAGGCTTCTCCCAACGAAGCTTGAGCATTTAGATGGTAAGCCAGGGCTTTCCATAGACCGTTAATGCCCGATACATTGCCTTGTGGCCCTAAGCCATCGTTGAGCAGTTCACCCAAGCGCACCCGAAAGTTATGGTGATCGCTAACACCTATGATGGTCGCTTCTACCAAACAGGAAAGAACTAAATAGTGAAAGCGACGAAATGCATAGAAGCCACCGCCAGAGGACTCAGTTCCACTAAAAACTCTGTGAACATTATCGCGAGTAAAAATCGACAAAAAGGCTTTAATAACCTCTTCATCAGAATATTCATCAAGGCCAGCAGCAAGTCTAAGCTCGGCAGGCGTGGCATCTAAAGTTGTAAGGGGAGCACTACCGTAGGGTCCATCGGAGCGTAGGTAATGGTTTTGGAGAGACTTTTCCCACTCCTCAGATGTAAAGGGTGTAGAGACAATCATCGTTAGTTCCCTTCACATACCAATTTAAATCCATGCTATCAGACTAAGCAATTTTAACTATTATCAACTAGTCGACTTTCATTCCTATGTCTCAGGCATTACTCATCCATCAATATTTTCGTCATGCTGTTATATTTGACGATGTCCCTGTACGGCTTGGTGCCGTTTTTAAACCTCCTCCGAGTGGAGGTTCTTGCCATAAGCGATTCGTTTGACACATTTCTTACATCCTGGAATAAAGGCAAGCTCGCTGGAAAGTAGTTGCCTCTGTGCATTAAAGATATCTGGGCTATTTGAGCTCGAAAGCTGCACTTTGGTTACACATGAAAAATGACACGATAGGCAGTTGAAAAAATCATCAAAACCTCACCCTCTCCGCATTTTCCCTCAACCACTCGCGGCATTGCGGGTAATCCGGCATCACCCGCCCAAGCTCATTCCAAAACTCAGGGGAGTGATCGTGGCGGATCAGGTGGCAAAGCTCGTGCATCACCACGTAATCCACCATGCGGTTGGGAGCCATCATGATCTGCCAATTGAACTCCAACTTGCCTTTGGCGGTGCAGCTTCCCCAGCGTGATTTGAATGTGTGGATGCCAATTCCCATCGGCGATACCCCAACCACTGGTGCAAAACGCTCGACTTTTTCCTTTAGTTTTTGCTCGGCTTGACGCTTGTACCAGCGCACCAGCGCATTGCGCACCATGTGCGGGCGTTCCAGGCCGCTGGGTAGCGTTATTAACAATCTGCCGTGTACCAGCTTTACCGGGGCAAAGGCGCCGGTTTCTATCTTGAGGCGGTAGTTGCGCCCCAGGTAAGGAAACGCTTCACCGGAGACAAACTCGCGGCTACTGGCATGCGCGGCTAGCTGGTGTAAGGCCATTTTTTCTTTGATCCAGCGCCGCTTGCTGGCCAATAGCTGGTCGATCTTTTCTGGCGAGGTGTCAGTGGGCACTACGATAGAGACAACCCCTTCTTCCACACGAATATCCGCCGATTTGCGGCGGTTGGTGCGGATGATTTCGGCAATAAAACCCGAGGCATCTCGGTATTCGGTTGGGTTTGCCATGACGGTCATTAGTTCGCTTTGCCGAAACGGTGTTTGGCCAGATCCATAAAGCGGTCTTGCACTACTGTTACCAGGGCTTTATCCGCAAAGGAGCCATCTAGAACCGCACGCTTGATTTCTTTTTTCATGCGTTTGACCTGATCCTGCTTATCGAAAAAGTCGACGATCTGAGTGGCTTCGTTAAACATTTCTACCAAATCTTGGCTGATCGCTTTGATCTCATCATGCAATGCTTCACTGATGGCCTCTTCCCCCGCATGGTGGGTCACTTCCGCCATGAGAATGTTGTAGAAAGCAAACTCGGTTTCGCTAAGTCCTAGGGCATCTGCTTCCTGCTTGTGCTCGGAATTGATGGTGCTGACCATCTGCGAGAGCAGCTCTAACTGCTGATCCCATTTACCCGCCGTTTTCTCGATAATATCCCGCAGACGTAGGCTGAGCGATTTGTAGTACTCCGGGTCTTCATCAAGGTTGACGGTAATATGGTGCTTGATGGCACTCTCAATCTCGGACGCTTTCGACTCCGGGGATTTAATCTGATCAACAGTTTGCTTGAAGTTGGCATCCATCAAATCAACCGGGGGAATCTTGGGGTCGACGCCGGTGCTGATGATGTGGTCTTCCACCAGCTTGCGCACTTTCTCGCCTACATCGGCAAGGTTAAGGCCTGGATCGCGGTAGCGGTTTCTTGCGGCGTTTTGTACTTTTCCCCAGAATTTTAGATCAGGCACAAAGGGCTTGGCTGCCGTATCCGGCAAGATGATATCCATCTGCTTGGCAAAGGCTTTATACGCCAGCTCAAACTGCTGGCGTTTGTCTTCGTCGTTGAGGAAAAGAACGTAGGAATCAATATCCTTCTCTTTTACCGCTGCAAATAGCTTGGCTACCCGCGTATGGGCGGCCTTCAACTTGGGGATCTCGTCTTTCAGGCTGTGGTAGGTGCCTTCAGCGTCTTCATTACTGAACATCTCCAGCGCTTCGGTCAGCTGGTCAGATAGCCCGTAGTAATCGACGATAAAGCCTGCCTGCTTTGACCCTTTGCCGTTAGGTGACGCGCAGGTGCGGTTAACCCGCGCAATCGCCTGCATTAGCGTGTGGTCTTTCAGGTTGCGGTCGATATACATCGCCTGGGCAATGGGCGCATCGAAGCCGGTAAGCAGCATATCCTTCACAATCAGAAAAGCCGTTGGGTCTTCACTTAGCGGTTTGGTGAAGTTGCCGATGACCTGTTTCTGGCGGGCTTTATCGGTATATTGCGCGAGGTAAGCCGGGTCGTTGTGGCTGCCGGAAACAATAACCTCAGAAGGTGGGGCATCCAGTTCATCCAATGTTTTCTTGAACAGGGTGGCGGCATAGCGACTCCCCACCACAATCATCGCCTTAAAGCCGTTGGGCTGAATATGCTCCCGGTAGTGTTTCAGCAGGTCGATACATACCCAGCGGATGCGGGCAGGTGCCTCGCGTATCGCGCGTTCTACCCCGTACTTTTTCTTGATCTCTTTTTTTTCTTCGTCGTTGTAATCGCAGAAATACTCTTCAAAAAGCGCATCAAGCGAATCGCCCACTACATCGGTAAGCACCTGACGGCCTTCGTAAAGAATACGTACCGTGGCCCCATCAGCCACGGCTTCGTTGATTTTGTACTGATCAATATAGCCGCCAAACGCCTGGCTCATCTTCTGGGTTTTCAGCAAAGGCGTGCCGGTAAAACCAATCTTGGGGGCATTAGGTAGCGCTGCGTTAATAGTGGCAGCAAGATTACCAAACTGGGTGCGGTGGGCTTCATCGGCCAGCACGATGACTTTGTCGCTGGGGTTCAGGTTGCTGAAGTCGCCCTCGGCTTCAGCGTCTTGAAACTTCTGCACCATAGCGGTGACGATATCGGATGAATTGTGCTGTAACAGGGTTTTCAATTTTGCGACAGAACTAGCGTTGTGCACGGTTTCATTCTGCGCATCTCGGAAGGTAGCGGAGAGCTGGCTATCCAGCTGTGTGCGGTCGGTGACGAACACCAGCTTGTATTGCTGTAGCTCAGGATCACGGCGCATTTTCACCGCCAGCATGACCATGGTGAGCGACTTACCCGAGCCTTGGGTATGCCACACTACCCCGGATTTTTCCTTACGATCCCTACCTGTTTTCAGGCGCTCAATGACCTTATTCACGGCGCGGTACTGCTGGTATCGGGCAATTTTTTTGATCAATCGCCCGTCCACGGCTTCAAATAGCGTGAAGTTCTGCAGCACATCGAGAAAGTTAGCGGGTGAGAAAAGGCCCATTAAAAGCTTCTCTTGGGCGTTAATAGCGCTGTGAAACGGATCGCCCGCCGCAATACGTTGCGCTGCTAGCAGATAAGCCGGGGAGAGCACCTCGTTAACTTCATAAGCGGTGGATGAAGGGATAAGCGTTTTGGTGACCTGAGTGGAATCAAGTAACTGACGAATATCCGCATCGCTAAACGGGTAGGCGTCTTTCCAGTCACCGTAATGTTGAGTGCTGGAACTAATCGTACCCACTCTGGCTTGGTCACGGCAGGTGGAGACCATCAGTTGGTTGTACCAGAACAGCTTTTGAGCACCTTCGTCATCTTCGGGGTAACGTAGGTTGGCGTAGCGCCGTAACTGGTCAATTCCTTGCGCCAAGGCATCGGCAATATAGGGCGACTTACACTCAATCACCGCCAACGGCAGGCCGTTCACGAAGCAGACGATATCCGGGATGATGTTCTGGTTGAGGCCTTCAATCTTGAACTGGTTGGTGCAGAGAAATTCGTTATTGTCAGGCTGGTCGAAGTCGATGATTTTGACCGTCTGCCCCTTGCGCCCCTTACCCACATCTTGCTCTACCGACAGATAGTTCACTAACCGCTGGTAGATCGTGTGGTTGTACTCCATCAGACCCGCATGGTGAGGGTGGGTAATCTCCCGCAGTACCTTGCGCAGGTTCTCTTCGCTGATCCAGGGGTTTAAGCGCCGTAAGGCGGCTTCTAGCTGTTTGACCAGCACTACGTCACGATAGTAGCCACGCTCACCGGTAGAGGGCGCGCCATCAATAGGCAGCACAGGCGATAATGCTGCACCAGGAACATAGCTCCAACCCAGTTGCTGAAGCTGGGCAATGGCGGGCAATTCGACCTTTTCGATCTCATCCTGGTACAAGGTAATTATCCTTTGTAGTACTTTTTGCTCAGCCTACCATGCTACCGCCAGCGGTTCAGCCGTTTACGGCATTCATCTTTTGGTAAACGGGCTCCCGCATTCAGCATGCTGTCTAGTGCATTGGCGAGTTGTTGCGTCGATAGCAAGGCGTGGCGTTCCAGCTCGTCCAAAATCCAGAGCACGCCCCGTACTTCAAGCTGGCCTTGTTGACCGGATTTGCGCAGCGCACCGTCACCGGTTAGTAGTGGCCAGCCACGTTCCCTGGCCAGAAAATAGCAGGAGACATCGGCTAAAGAAGAGTTGCCCAGAGTTTGGCGAAGTTCAAAGAGCGACAACACCTCATCGCCACTTAATCCTTCTATCGTCAGCCCCAGATCCGTCAACTGCTGGCCGGGTGGCTGCCTTAATTCTCGCCATACAAAATCCGTGGTGACAAATTGATGGGGCAGTGCAAAGACGGTTGAAAGTAGGCCACTACGATGAAGATCGATCCAAACATTAGTATCAGAGACAAGTATTTTCGCTGACATGCGCGGCGCCACCTGTCTGTCCGTTGGCCATTATCTCCTGGATATCCTCCAGGCCGGTATTGAGTAATTCCGCTGCCCGTGAGGGGGTCACTAACCCTTCCGCAAGGGCCCGGTAAACTAGTTGCCGCAGGCGGTAAGAAGTCTCTGATAGCAAAGGGTTAGGCTCACTGGTGCGGTAGCCCTGCATTGACCAGTATTTGACGGTGCTTTGGTAGAGGTTTGGGTTGATGATCCCCAGGTCATGCAGCCGCCGTAGAATCGCCTGAATGGAAATGCCCCACTCTTGTTTTGCCAGCAGGAACTCGTCAAACAGCACACGCTTGCGGTGCTCGCCGAAAATGGCGCGTACCTGGCTGGCAGGAAACAGAAAGGCACCGGCAAAGCGGTGGCAGTTGTTCTCTTCTTCCCGAGTGCCGTGAATGGCGTCAGGCATAGCCATGACGAGGTGGCCCAGCTCATGGGCAAGGTTAAAGCGTTGGCGTTCACCGGGGCGGTCAGTGTTGCTCACAATCACCGCATCCGCACCCTCATTGACCAGCGCACATAGGCCATCGAATTTTTGGTGGGCGTGCAGGCCCACGACCTTGATGTCGTTTTCTTCTAGGGTTTCGGTCAGGTTGGCAATCGGGTTTAGCCCCAGGCTCCAGGCGTTGCGCAACGCTTCTGCCGCCTGTTCGATCTCTTCAGCGTTAGCTACCGCAAAACGGCGATGCCATTGGGTAAAACCACGGCGGCGTGGTTCAGTCTCAAACACGCTTTCCGCCGCCAAATAGCGCTCAAGATGCTCGCGCACCTGCTCTTTCACGGTTTCCTGCTGGCGTTTGCCAAAGGCGGAGTGCTTGCGAAAATCGACTGCGCCAAGTGCCACGGAGTCAGGCCGGAAAAAATACTCAGGGCTCACCCCCAGCACATCGGCGAGCTGGATTAAGCGAGTGGAATTGGGCGCGTCCTTGCCCTGCTCATATTTCGACAGAGCCTGCTTGGTAATGTCCCCCAGCTGGTCGGCCACCTGCTGCAGGGTCATGTTCTTGAGGACACGCGCACGATGCAAGCGATCATGCAGCATGATGGGGCACCTTGATGAGGAATAGTTGAGTTGACAAGTATGGTTTAAAAAATGAGCTTGTCAACTCGGGAAAGGAGCAATTGGGGGAGGAAAAATCAGGCTTCGGCTAGCTCTTGGGCATCCACCTGAACGCGAACTTTGCCGGTGAGCAGATCCTGCATCAAGGCTTTTTTGAAAGATTGAAAAGCGTTGATCTTATTGAGGGTTTTTGTGATACGAGCCTCAATTGAAGCTAAGGCATTGGCTATGTTTTTTTGCTCAGATATGTCCGGAACTGCTATTGCGATACGACTCAAAGACTCACCGCTGATGCCTGCCCTTGTCGTGAACTTGCTGTTATCCATCATTTGCTTACGAACAGCATTGCTTTGGAATATATATTTCAAAAATTGGGGATGGAATAAATCATTTTTTTGACGAGCTCGTATAACGAAACCATTGAAAACTACATCGTCTCTTTGACCTAGATAGACATTAGCAAAACCAATTTCGTCCGGCGTTTCAGAGGTTCTCGTGAAAAAAACATCTCCAAAATGCACCCTGAATCTTGAGAGCTCTGTTTCATTCATTTCGACGAGCGCGCCAAGGTCTGAATCCTTAATGCCCCCGCCAACATAGACATTCTTGTAACTGATAATTGGTACGCCATGGCCAAAAGCTTCCTTGTCTTTATTCACACCATTTTTAAGTTCAAATACATCCCCCAATAGATGGCTTTCCCAGCCAACAGGAATCCGCCCCACTGGCGAATCCTTAAACTCCGTATGCGGGACGCCGCGCGGTCCAATCCCCTTGGTCAGCAGCTCCTGCATCATGCCAGTCTTAAGGTCTTTCAGCTTGTCGATCTGGGCGCGTGTTTTTTCGATCACTTCATCGACGGATGACAGAATGGCGGCGATTTTTTTCTGTTCGGGGAGTGGGGGGAGGTCAATAGGCAACAGTTTTAAATCGTCGAGCCGAATACCCTTTACGGTTGAGCCAGTCGCAAGGTTTTCGATTTTCTCACTTTGAGATAGGTACCAATGCAGTATGAACCGCCAGTCTACTTCTCTAACCGGATAGAAGGCCTTTAAATCCTGGTTAATGGCCACATCACGGTCGAAGTAAACAGCTTTCCCGACTGCCATTCGACAGGCAATGATCATTGTGTAGGCAGGAATTAGCTTGCTCGAACTCTTTTCCAGCCCTTGAGCAGAAATGAACTCTGCAGTGGAAGTAAGTGACACACGGCGCAAGTCTTTAACAGTTGCCCAAGGAATGCCACCATCCCAGTAGGTGGGTTCTATACGCGGAGGTGTTCCACCACCTTCAATTTTTTTAGCTAGGTCACCCAACTCATAGATGCCCCACCCCTTAGGCACCCTGTTATTCATACCCCAACTCCTTCAGGTAACCCTTCATTACATTTTCTGCTTCGGCTACTTCGGCATCTAGTTCATGCAGCGAGACCTTGTACTTATCCCACCAACGTTCTAGCTGGTTGATAATGGTAGTGCTGTTGTCAGCATTGAGGGCTTCTTGCTGAACGATGTCACGCAGCTGCTCTTTGCCTTCAATAGCGGGTTTGAAGTCGTAGTAGGCCTCATCAAGGTGATCAAATACGCTGCTAATGTCAAAATCCATTAAGATTTCTTCGCGGATATACTCGCTTTCCACTTCCCGTACCGGAATGCCGCCGTGGAGGATGGCACGCACATCGAAAATTTCCGGTGGTGGGGAGGTGTCAGCATAGCGGCGGATGTTCAGGTTGTAGCCGTTCTCGGCAATGTCCGCCAAGTTTACGACTTTGGAGTAGCGCTTGATCTCAGCGTAGTCGTCAAAGGTGGCAACGATCTTTTCAATATCCTGCTGCCGTAGCTTGTTCTGGTTCTTGCCTTCTTCATATTCCAGCTCGCTGTTGATAAACAGCACCTTGCCTTTGCGCTCGGCAGGCTTGTGCTTGTTGATGATCAGCAGGCTGGCGGGAATGCCTGTGCCGTAGAACAGCGCCGGTGGTAGGCCAATCACGGCTTCCAGCAGGTCGTCGTTCAAGATGCCCTGTCGGATAGCTTTTTCGCTGGCACCCCGGAACAGCACGCCGTGGGGCATCACCACTCCCATCATACCTTCGGCATTCAGGCTGGCGATCATGTGCTGCACAAAGGCTAAGTCGCCGGAATCTTTAGGCGGCGTGCCGTAGGGGTAGCGGCCATAAGGATCGTTATCGGCTTCTTCCTTGCCCCACTTCTTCAAGCTGAACGGCGGATTGGCCAGTACCCGGTCGAAGGTCATCAGCTCACCGCCTTGGGTATGCTGCGGGTCGCCTAGCGTATCGCCCTTGCGAATATCGGCACTGTAAACACCGTGCAAGAACATATTCATCTTGCAGATGGCCCAGGTGTTCAGGTTCATCTCCTGGCCAAACAGCGAGAGGTTAGTCGGGTTTTCGCCATTAACAGCGAGATGGTTACGGGTTTGTACCAGCATGCCGCCTGAACCAGCGGTAGGGTCGTAAATGCGCATGCCTGCATGGGGCTTGAGCAGCGATACCAGCAGCTGTACTACTTCCGAAGGTGTATAGAACTCGCCGCCTTTTTTACCGGCGCTGTCCGCGAACATCTTGATCAGGTACTCGTAGGCCGTGCCCAGCAGGTCAGGCCGCTCGAAGTCTTGGTTGCGTAACCGGTAGCGGCTGAAATGGCTGAGCAGATCCCGCAGCTTCTTATCCGAAAGCTTGTTCTTGATGTTGAAGTCGATAGACACCAGCACGCCTTCCAGCGTGGCGTTGTGTTCTTCAATGGCTTCGGTGGCCTTGTTCAACTCCGCGCCAATATTGTGCTTCAGGTCTTTGATGGCACCCCAGCGCGCAACCGGTGGGATGTAGAAGGTTTTGTCGTACTCGTCTTCATCATCAGCCAGCTCACGCGCCTGGGCCTCGCTTTTGCCTTTGCTGAGGTAATACGCAACCACTGACTCCTGGGCTTCCTCAAAGGCATCCGATAGGCGTTTCAAGAACATCATGCCGAAGATGTAATCCTTGTACTCGGACGCATCCATATTGCCGCGCAGGATATCGGCGGCTTCCCATAGAAAGGATTCCAGCTGTTGCAGCGTAACGGTGTGGCTCATTGATGTTTCCATGTATGGCAGTAACCGTGGGCATGGCTGATACATAGCCCCCACAAAATAGTGAGCCGAGTTTAGCGGTGTGGGGGCACGTGGGCAAAGCTGTTAGCTGTCACCTATCTCAGTTAATTGCTGTTGGCACAGAGCAAATAGCTAATAGCGCTCAAGATCGCCTAGCTATGGCTGGCACCGAAAGCACGCATCCCTAGTCCATACTGTTTCGTATCGGCTTTGCAAAGGTAAGAGGCTCGATAGAATGCCTCCTGAAAGCTATCTGCATTATCTCGGTCTATCCAGTAGGTAGGGTTCTTCGGAACATGAACCCATGGCTCCTGAGGGTTCCACAAGACTCCCAGCGCGCTGTACCAAGCGCGTGACAGACGGCTGATAAGATTCTCATTGGGGGAGCACGCTCTGCCTAGCATGTGGTAGGCGTCACGATTAAGTAGGATAAAGAAATGGTAGTGCGGCTTACCATTACTGCCGACTTCCCGGCACCACACATAACGCACTTTGGTATCTGGTGCCCAGCCATTCTGACGCTTCCGTACTCGGTCATGTTTGATAATAGCCTTCAAGGACGCGATAAACCTTGCGATAAGGCCTTTATGATCCTCTAGTGACATTCGGTCGCTTATTTCCGTAGGGATGACAGGATCGACCCTGAAGGCTAGAACGCGCGGATACTCGCTCAGTGCTTTCTGCATTGTGTTGTATAGGGCTTGAAGATATTCACTTGCCATCGGCAAGTATTTCTCTTGGATTCTTAGCCTGTTGAATACAGGGGTATAGGCTAAGTTTGAGCAGAATGGTTGTGACATTATAGGCTCCTTGATAGGTGTAGTAGCCCATGGCTTCTGAGACATGGGCGTTTATGTCAGGCACGACGAATCCTCCAGCGGATGCTGGATTCAATAATTTGGCGATGTATCGATTAGATCTTCGGGGTCTACTTAGGTACGGGGCTTGATGCCCCTCCCTCTACCCTTTGACTTGCTTAATCTTAATAATAATTAAACAAGGGTCAGAAAGGTTGATGGCAGTTCGACGGATCTAGGTGGGCGCTAGCGGAAGGGAGTAGCGGCTAGTGGATAATCAACTCTTCAATTAAATTAGCAAAGTCTAAATGATTTGCCTTAAGCAGCATCTTCATCCCTCCGCTTGATGCTGTCATTTATCCAAGTATCGATTTCACTTTCGACCCAGGCAACGGCTCGAGTACCCAGTTGAACTGAATTGGGAAACAGTCCAAGGCTGATGTACTTGTAGATCGTGGATCTTGCCAGCCCCGTGCGTTCCATGACGTCTTTGATGCGGATTAGTTTCATGCTCATGACGAACTCCTGTTATTCGCTCATGAGATAAGGCTGGTGAGTATCTTTTAATTTGAGAGTGGCTTTGGGAGCGTGATATTTATTGTCCAGCAGGCTCAGGAGAGTCTGACTTTGAATCATCCAGTTTATTGCTGATGGCAGAAAGGCATCTATGATGATAAGTCCGCCAATAGGAGTGTAGGTCTTCATCAACAGGGTCTATACGAAACTCCCGCTTCACGGTTGCGTCAGCTTCACTGACCCCATAGCCACGTAGTTCGTAAACAGGTCGTTGTTGAATGCATGAATTATTTGAAAAAACAGGTATAAGCATGTAGGTGATTGCTGGTGCTTCGAATAGTTGAATGGATGACAATGCCATTTGCAGCTGCTTGGCTAGGTGATAGGACAAAGCATAAGACAGGACTGCTAAAGGATGATAAGTGGCTTTTACGTCAGTCGACCTGTTGTCTATATCGTGAAGGTCTTGAGGGTTTTCATAAGTACTAGCTTTTGCATCATGACACACACACTTTGCCTTCGTGTTCTTAGGCTCCAAACCTAAACGTTGAGCCGTATTTGCAATGATAACTTGACTGGGCAGCTTTGGGCCGAGCTGCCCATTTTTTAAATCGCCCCAGGAGGAAGAAAGCAGAAGGCAAGCATCAATATGTATGCTTGTCAGCAGCCAATCAGCATCATCGGTATCGTAGTTTGTGAAGATTTCTTCTAGACCCACCTTCCAGCTGCGCTCGTTAGGTAGTAATACATAAGCATTACTCAAAGCCCTTTCGATTATTTCGTAACGGCTAGGAGTAGGGCGATACCGGGTCGACTTTCTTATTAACCTGGGATCTTCAAGATCCACAATAGCGTCATTACCATCTAACAATACACTGGTTTGAACGTTACATACTGCGAAAGTCATCACCGCATCAAAAATCCCACCCACCAGTTCTGTTTGCCTAGCCCCCTTGCTTCGAGTAAGGCACTCGATCTTGAGCAGATTCTTGGTAAAGGATTCAAGTAACGGATGCGCTAAATCAAGCAAATAGAGGGATGTTTTACGGATACTGGCTTGGGAGGAGTATCGCCCTGGCTGGTGTTGAGCGATAACACCTAAATTACCCAGTTTCTTTAATTGCCTATCGATTCGAGATCGAGACATACCGGTTAGTTGGCGGATTTTTGATATTCCCAGACGAGTAATAACACCTGGCATATCGGCATGGGCTAGCAACACCATCAGTAGCCAGCGGTTAGGTAAGGTCAACTTGGAGCGGCGTTGACGCCCATCCCTTACCAAATCCTCTGGTTTATTTTCAGCAGACAGCCGAGTTGTTTCTGCGAGCTTGGCAATTTCCGTAGTGTGATGCTCAGAAACAGGTGGGCTCATTTGGAGTGTCTTAACCAATTTAGATGATAAGCGATAACGCGAGCTGGGCCGTCCTCGTCCCTTGGCCGGAAGAGGCTCTATTTCAATGAATTTTCCCTGACTTTCATCATGGTTGGCAATGAGCATATCCCAACCACGACGGCCTTGCGAATAGGTCATGTCCAGGCTCTTGAAGAGATTTTTCAAGGTGCCATCAAAGTGATGGCCAGCACCAAACACAGACGCCCATTTCATTAGCAACCATCGTGCTTCGGGCGTTAATCGAGGGTTTTTATAGGTCAGGAGCGTTGTGTTCATAGCAAGCAATATACGGCATATACTGGCAAATAAAAATCCGATTTCACGGACTAATAAAAAAGGTAGACATTACATTGTTGTATTACCATGTGTTATTACATTGTAATATAAGTTTTTAATTATCCAATATGAATTATTTGTGTTGAGTTTTTCCTTTCACTTTTCGTCATAGGCTCTACTAATGGCACGACCGTTCAAATGGATTGATGTGGAAGATCCAGAGCAATTTAATTGGATTGCAAACTATTTGGTGCGCCAATCAACGGCTGGCTTATTGCCTAACGCGTTGACAACAGCCCTCAATCGTTACAGCGTGGAGGAAACTGTTTACCGGTTGGAAGAGATGCTCGACACTGCTGTTTTTCGAGAGCTGAGCCGCCGTATGCAAGCTACTTGGAATGTGCGCCAGCATCGCAAAAAACATGGCAATCCCGTATCAATCCAGATGTCCAAAGAGGCTCAAAAACAATTGAAGGCTTTGGCTAAAAAGAGCGGTCAGACACAGGTGGAGACGCTTGGCCAAATCATCAGCAATGCAGTACATGAACAAAAGCAAGACATGGAAAAATATAAAAAAGAAAAAGAATCTTTTTTTTTAAGAATTGAGAAGCATCGGAGGGCGACTCAGCAGGTCAAGTATGTTTATGGGGGAGTTGTTGAGAGCTTGCTAAAATCCTTGGCTGAAGAAATAAATCACCGGTGCAGATATGAAGCGCTAGTAGGTAAACTGGATGACGCAGCGATTGAGAACGAAGCCATAGAGGCTTACTGCGATTCAGTAACAAAGCGCGTTGCGGAAGTAGAGCGGGAGCTTAGCAAATTGAAATTAATGCGTGCGAGAGTCGGCCCTTCGCTAAATGAGCGTATGCAAGAGTTTATTCGGTTCCATGAAGAGGAAGGCCTTGATGTAGGAAGTGACCATAGTTAGTGATGCACTGCAAAAGGTTGGTGGTTGCTGCAAAAAACTACAGCATGGCTTTCGTTTTGAAAGTTCCCTGTGTTAGTTGGGTAGTGTATTGGGTAGCAAAAACGGTTTTTGATGAATATATTTATCATAAGATTTTGATTTTTAATATTTTTTTATTTCTATTCTATTTTAAGATTCAGAATATTGAGTGATGTCTAAATCCAGACATTTCAATTCAAGAAAAATCTAGTTTTCAGCCACTTCAGAAGCCGGTTAGGCTTAATAGCAAGAAGTATATTAGAAGTGGCTGTAGCTAGTTTTAAGTGATTTTAATCGCTGAAAATATTATGCATGCCGTGATAACGAGCTTGGCGCTTTTCATAGGCTATGAACTCGTCGGTAATGCATTTACCCCGATTGCCGCCACGTACTGCGCCAGCACGGGTATCTTTGAAGGCTGCGCGCCAAGTGTCAGGTAGTGGTTGGGAGTTAGGGATAGTCATCCATAAGCGCAGCAGGTGCCTTTTGCGCTTTTCGTCTTCATAGTCTTCGAAGTCGGTGCGTGAATGTACGACGGTGTAGTTGTTGAGTAACTGAATATCGCCTTTTTCAATGTTCATTGAGTAACAGAACCTGGGGTCTTTAAGCATTTCATCAAGCCAGTTGAGCACTTCAACCTGATCGTCTTCCAGACGTGGTACATCTTCGAAATATTCCTGAGCAGCAGTTATGTTCTTGCGGTTAGTACGGAAAGCGGCGTAGCCCTGAGCCACTCCATATAACGGGCAAGGGTAAATATTAGGCTCCTCATCTGAGCCAGCGTCCTGCAAGCTAAAGTAGAACGGTTTATGGAGAGCTGCTTCTAGGTCTGGCCGAGTGCGTTTTAGTTCATCATGAATTGCCAGCGAGCTAGTGATCAGGCTAGTACCACCTGATTTTGCAGGATGAATGCACAGTAACGAAACGACATCACAGAAGTCGACATGGAAATCGAGGCCAGCATTGGTGTTATAGCCACGGCCACCCTTAACTTTGTACTGGCCGCCAGTGTCTTTGACTGAGGTAATGATGTGGCTTTGCTTATTTTGAGTACGGGCCACACCGGCATATAGACCAAGCCCCCAATAGAGAGTCTTGATGTCATCCACGCTGTAACGTTCGACGGGAAAGCCTTTTACCAAGCAGAACCCCCAAGATTGCTGAGTGCTAGCATAGGCCGCCAAAATCTCCTCTCGACCAGCGCCATTAAGCGGAAAGTCATCAACTGTTAAAGAGAGGAGAGATTTCGATGTTTTTTTTGCGTGCTGCAATGCGTTGTCGATATCGGTAATGGCAGCTTCAGAGAGAAAGCGAATCCAATTGGTATCATTCTCTACTTCTCGGCTTAGCCAAGGACGACATTGAGTAAGTTGGCTCATGAAAATCACCTTTATCTATCGTTATTTAAGTCATTTACTGGCGTGTTGTAGTACATAGGCTAGCAATGCTAGTAACGTGATAAAAACGATATTTGCGAAAGGTAGACTCAAGAAAAATTGGTGAAAAAAAAGCCAGTGGAACACCACTGGCAATCCATTCTCATAGCGTACTTATCACTGCAGATTGCGGTTGATAGTATTGAGAATATGTGACGCAGGCTCTACTAAGAACCGGTTCTTCATAAAAGCCAAAGAGGCATCATGAAAGTGAGCATTGCTGCTAGCCACAGCGTCTTCGGCAACGATGGTGTAGTAATCGTGGTGGGCGCTACTGCGAACGGTTGATTCAACGCAGCCCTCTGTATTGGCGCCAATAATCACGGTGGTGTCGATATTATTGGCTTTTAACACCATATCTAAGCTAGTACCGAGAAAGGCATCGGGCCGCAGCTTTTCGATAATAGGATCCTGTTCCCGAGGCTCAACACCTTCACAGAATTTAGCGCCCCACGAACCTCTAAGGGTATAGTCAGGGCTTTTGCCATCACGCACTTTAAGTCGCAGCCAAGCTGAGCTGTCGCCACGGCCATTGGGCAAAGTTATCTGGCGGACAAAAACAGTGAGTAAGTCCAGGCTTTGCCACTCAGAAATAAGCTTGCGCATAGTAGGTAACCGAGCTTGAGCCAGGGCCATGTCTCTTCCCGCCTGGGCAAATATACCTTCAGCATCGAAGAAATCATTTTGAATGTCGATGATCACTAGAGCCGATTTTTCAGGAATCAGGATCTCTTCCAAGGTCTGCCTGACTCTCTTTCCGTGCAGAGTGATCATGCTGTCTCCTTAGTGAGGTGATGTATCGTTTTTCCACGAATCAAGTGGATGGCTAGCATCATTAGCATCAGAGCACCGCCAGCGACTGGCAATAGCATTCCTGGAGCGATCAGGCCAAAGGCGGCTAGCGAAAATAACAGCCGTTCCCAGTACGCCATGGGATAGATCAAGTATCCAGACATCGCAGCCCCGATCAGTGTGACGCCAATCAGCCCAGTAATGGCATAGGCGGCGATGGTCAGCCCGTCACCGATCATTAGAATCTCGGGGTGGAAGACGAAGATGAAAGGGATGATAAAGGCGACTAGGGAGAGCCGGATGGCGGTAATGCTGGTGGGGAGCCAGTCTGCTTTTGCCATGCTAGCGCTGATGAATACTGTGGCGCATAGCGGTGGTGTAAGGCCGGCAATGATGCTGAAGTAGAAAATGAACATGTGTGCGGCAATGGGCTCTACGCCGAGGCGCACCAATGCCGGTGCCACTACCGCCGCGGCCAGCATGTAGGCGGCTGCAGTAGGCAGTCCGGTGCCTAGCAGCATGGCTACGACCATTGCCAGCAGTAGTGAGATGAAAAGGTGGTTTTCACCTAAGCCGATGATGGCCGATGTAAATGTAACCCCCATGCCGGTAGTCGAGATCATCGCCAGTAGGATCTGCGCGCCAGCAATTAGCACTGCAATGGCTACAAGGCCAATTCCCGCATCGATACAGCCCTCGCGCAGGTTGTTGAGCCTCGCTTTAAAATCAATCCAGTTACGGGTACCTAGCATGAAGAGTACAACCAGAATGGCTGTAGCAGTGAAGGCGGCCATGGCTGGTGAAAAGCCGCGTACCAGTAGAGTGATAAGGGTTGCCAGTGAAAGAAATACGGGACCGGCACGGCGAAGGGTCAGCACCTCTTTAGCACGTGGCAACTCGTCGCGAGTCATTGGCTTATAACCGAGACGCTTAGACTCGAAGTGAATCCCAGCTAGGCAACCAGTGAAGTACAGAACCGCCGGAATGATAGCGGCGATCATAATGGTGATATAAGAGATACCGAGCAGTTCGGCCATGATAAAGGCACCCGCTCCCATGATCGGCGGCATTATTTGCCCGCCAGTGGAAGCAACGGATTCAACGGCAGCAGCAAAGGTAGGCCGATAGCCTAGTTTCTTCATCAACGGGATTGTAAAGGCACCGGTGGTAGCTACGTTGGCTGCGGCAGACCCGGAAACACTGCCGAACAGGGCACTGGAAATGGTAGCAACCTTGGCGCCACCACCTGTGGTGCGGCCACCAATAATCATCGCAAGGTCCATGAACGTTTGGCCTCCGCCGGTGCGCAGCAGAACGGCACCAAAGATGACGAACATGGCGATCACTGTGGCCGAGATACCTGTGACCATGCCAAACAGGCCACGGGTCGAAATATAAAGGACTTCGGCGGCGAAGCGAGGGTCGAGTCCTCCATGGGCTAATGGTCCCGGCAAATTAGGCCCTGCCAGGGCATAGATAAGGCCAGCTATCCCGAGTGCTGGGATAGTCCAACCAATCACTCGTCGGCAGCCTTCAAGCACCAGCAAAGTGGTGGTAATGGCGAAGATATAATCAAGCTGGGTCATCCTGTATGTAAAGCCCATGATTCGGTCATAGCTCAGGATTAGATGTCCGATTACCGTAACGATGCTCAGTATGAAGACGATATCAAGTAACCCAAGCGGGGTATTGCGAGCGTTTCCTCGACGCATATCGTAAAGGCAGAAAGCTAGGATCAGCGTGCCCCCTACGTGCAGTGAGCGTTGAATGAGATCGGGAAAAGAACCGAAGGCACCGGTGTAGAGGTGGAACATCACCATAGTGGTGCTAAGTACGGCAATCAAATGCCCGCGAAAGCGCACCATTGGAGGTTGAGCGGCGCCCCCTGGGGGCGCCGACATTGATGGGTGGGTGGCCATGATTAACCCTCCTCAAGCTCTTCTGGTATCAGGTGCTCGGGAATTTCATAGCCCTGCTCAAGTATGTATCGCGCTACGCCGACATGAAGCGGAGTCTGACCACGCTCAAGGGTTTGCTCGATGATGTCCATGCCCTCAATGGCCGAATAGGACTCGGCGACGATATCGACATTTTCGACGACTGTTTTAAAGATATCGTAAGCGGTGTCTTCTGGTAGATCAGTTGTAGTACCTATGGTGATAAATACGACGCGTAAGTTAACGGGGCCGGTATCGTAAGGTGTTTCATCGACGGCCATGAAGTCGAAATGCGGATATTCAGCTTGAACTTGCTCTATTTCATCATCCGTCCAGCTCAGGATACGTATGTCACGGGTCGTTTCGGCATCCATGATGGCACTATCGGGAGCGTTAGGTGGGCCAGCCTTGGTGAAGCCGACAATACGACGATCTTGAAAAGCCGTTACTGCATCGCTCATGCCAGTGCGAAACCAGTTAGGTTCGACGCCAAGGGCTTCCATGGCTTCAAAGGTCGCGCGTTCTGTGCCGGAACCTCTTCCTCCGCCATTGAAATGCTGGCCGCCGAGGTCAGAGTAAGAGGCGACGTCGGAGTTAGCATCTACCACCGTGAGGTAGGCTAAGGGCGTGGTAACCCAGAAGGTACGGAAGTTTGGATTTGGATCTCCTTCGAAGGGCCCTAGGCCTTCGTAATATTCAAACAGGTCTGGCTCGGCCATCATCGCCCAATCGACTTGGCCTTCACGCAGGCGGCGCATGTTGTCGAGGCCACCGCCGGTTTCCAGAACAGAGTGGTTGACATCGTCGAGCTCGCTATTTAACAGCTGGGAGACCGCCACAAAGTAGGCGTAGAGCGAGGAAGCCTGACTGGTGGTGCCGACTGAAAGTTGCGTTTGTGCATTTGCTGCGAGCGGTAGTGAGAGCAGAAGTGCGGTGCCGACGCTTGCAGCCAGGGGCGTTTTTCTCAGAGAGTAGGTCATGGAGTATCGCATTGGGTCTGCCTCATGTGGCTATTGCTAGTCAGGTAAATGGAAATATTATTGTGTGAGCTGCGGGCGCTTAGTTGTGGTTGGTGAAGCGAGCCTCCAGTTCGGTCCATTCGGTATAATCGAACAGTGACCAGAGGCCATTGTGATCAAGCATTTGTTCGCGCAATGAGGAAGTACTGCCTTGCTCGGCCAATGTGGTGAGCATTTTTGCACCTTGAAATCCGAATAGACGTGTCAGTGAGTTGGGATAGATGGCCAGGCGGTAGCCGAGGGATTTGAGCGTGTCTGAATTAAGGAAGGGTGTGCGGCCTCCTTCCACCATATTGGCAAGGGTGGGACATTCCAGGCGCTGATTGATCTGTTGCATCTCATCTTGGCTTTCAGGCGACTCGACGAAGATGATGTCAGCCCCGGCCTCACGGTAAGCCATGGCGCGGTCAAGCGCTTCGGCTAAGCCATGGCCTGTGCGTGCGTCAGTTCGGGCTATAATCATTACGTCCTCGTCATCGCGGGCATCCACCGCAGCCTTGATACGTCCTTCCATTTCGGGGATGTCGACTAACTTTCGGCCAAGCTCATGGCCACATTTTTTTGGCCAAGACTGATCTTCGATTTGCATAGCGCTGACACCGGCTCGCTCAAGTTCACGCACTGTACGCACTACATTGAGCGGGCCGCCGTAGCCGGTGTCGACATCACAGATAATAGGTATCTCTACAACATCCGCGATGCGCCGTGCACGCTCAGCAACTTCTGCGAAAGAGATTACGCCAATATCTGGAGCTCCTAATGCGCTCATCGATACCCCAGAACCAGTGATGTAAGCGGCAGGAAAGCCCGCATCAGCGACCAGCCGCGCGGTGAGGCAGTCAAAGCAGCCTGGAGCCATGGTTAGGGCATCACGGTTGATTAATTCTCTGAGTTTAGCGTTACGACCTTGCGCTTGAGCGAGCCCAAGAGGGTACCCTGGTCGTCTGGTAACGGTAGTGGTCATAGTTTTCTCCTGGAAGTGCTGCATGAGTACTTTTTGTTCCACTGATTGGGCGACATGAAGCGCTGCTCAAGCGCGTAGACATGTTCCATGCCCATCAGGCTATGGGTTTCAGTAAAATCGGCAAACATAGAGGGATCTGCTGCTGTAGTGCCGGTGCGGCGGATATGTACCAACGCTCGTTGCATGCCACAAATAGCGCTCAGCAGAGTGCTGACGGGTAGGCTGACGCGAGCTACGCCACGGCGCTGTAGCTCGTCGAATGTCATGGATCTAGGTGTCTTGCCTCCTTCGACCATGTTGATGGCCAACGGACCATGGAAGGCGTCGGCCAATGCTGAGATGGTATCCAGGTGGTCGGCACCATCGACGAATACCATGCTGGCACCTGCCTCGAAATAGGCGTTGGCGCGTGCGATAGTGGCCTCGAGACCTTCGACCGCGAGCGCATCAGTACGGGCGTTGATAATGAAATCGGGATCCTTGCGAGCATCCACGGCAGCACGGATCTTCCCCACCATCTCATCGCAACTAATGACCTCCTTTCCGTCCAGGTGACCACAGCGCTTTGGCATTACCTGATCTTCGAGATTGATACCGGCAGCTCCGGTTGCCTCCACTGCCTGAACGGTATACCAAACGTTGACGGCATTACCGAAACCGGTATCACCGTCGGCCATTACTGGCAGAGAAGTTGCATTGACGATAGCGCGCGTGCGCTCGCAAACATCCGAAAGAGAGAGAATACTGACATCCGGCATACCAAGATGGCTGGCGGCAAGACCAAGACCACTGACTTGAATGGCAACGAACCCAGCCTGTTCCACAAGCTTGGCGGAAAGAGGGTCGTAGGCTCCAGGCATAACGAGAATATCAGGACGCTCAATGAGCGACTTGAGTACCGTTGTTGGTTTCATATTGCCTCTATATTTAGTTGGAATTTATTTTAATTTTTAATCAAATGCATGCAGCCTAATTTTTTAGGTACTGTTTTTAATTAATTTATATACTCTATAAACTAACAACTAAGAGGCGTGATGCTAGCGATTTATTCTTTATTTAATGATGAGTTTTTTTGATGATTAGAGGCGTGTTGCATCCGGTAAATGCCAGTCTTTTATTATTTTTTTTAATATAACTAATGGCTTGTCACGGTTTTCGATTTTTCTACTGACCAGAGAAAAACGCAGGCTTGGCGCATCCCTGCTGAGCGGTATGGTCTCTATGTCATAATATTTGGCTAAACGAGGGTCAGGCATAATAACAACGGCAGAACCATACCCTGATGAAACCATTGAAACGACACCTTCCAAAGACTGAAGCTCAAGTGTTGGAGGTTTGCCACCGAAAATCGACATTGAGTAATTACGCGATAATTTACCTAACGATGTTGTTCGGTCATAAGCGATCCATGGTTGATTCTCCAACACTCGCTTATTACCAGCAGGCGTTAAGATGCGAGGTGTAATAACACATAAAGGCGCCTCTTGAAGTAACTGCCAATCAAGTTGCCTATGGCTGGCATTAGAAGGTTCAGCGACAATCGCGGCATCCAGGTTGCCAACTTTGACAGCATCTATTAACTCGTTTGAACGCCCCGGTATACAACTGATTTCAAGCTGGGGAGCGCTTAGCTTTAGCCTATTGAACAGAGGAGGCAGGATGATCGGCTGCATAATACTGATAGTGCCTAGTTTGAGCTGGCCCGTCACGGATGATTGGTGGCCACCACGTAGCTGTTCAAGTTCGTCTAGTAACGGCCCTATCCGTTGGTAGAGGTCGCGAGCGAATGACGTCGGTGTCACTGACTGGCCCGTACGATTAAACAGTGCCTTCTCAAAATACTGCTCTACCGACTTTACCTGCATGCTGACAGCGCTGGGAGTAATGTTGACCGCCTTGGCGGCCAGTGCAAAGCTACCCTTATCAACGATTGTCATAACGGTAATTAGAAATTCGAGCCGCATTTTGGTATGCCTCTGGTAATACTACGTGTATGACCGGTGGCCTTCTCGCCATTTACCCGAGTTGCTGGGTTATCAAAGTGCAATTTGTCACGGTAGCGATGTTGGCCATGTCAGCGATAGCAGTTTCGTGGATTGCGCGTTTGAATGCTGAACAGCCGTCATCTAACACGATAGTGTGGTAGTCGCGCATGTGAGCATCGCGAACGGTGCTGGCAACGCCACCATTGGTGACTATGCCGCAAACAATAACAGTAGTGATATTGGCTCTTTTAAGTACCCAGTCGAGCTGGGTATTGAAGAATCCTGAGTAAGCCACCTTGTCTACGGCAACATCGACATAGGGAACAATGGTATCGACATTGGCCTGACCGTAACTGCCTGGAGCGAAATCGCCGCGCGTGAGAAACGGCCGCATTGCTTTCAGGTGTGGAGAGATCATTGGTTCGCCGTGAGCGTCTGGCCACAAGGTAAAGCGAGTAGTGGTAACAAAGCCGCCCTTTTCTTTGAGCCGTTTGGCTAGAGGAGCAATGCGCTTGGGCAAGGCAACCGCTTCGGGGTTAGTATCGCCACCTCGGGCATAGGCGCCATCGGGATGCAGGAAGTCATTTTGCAAATCGACAATGATGAGGGCGGTGTGGCGAGGATTGAGTAGTTCAGGAGACATGGGGTTCCTTTGCTATTTTGTTGGCGCGCAGTCGACGGCGTACGCTGCTGATGACGATGAAGCACACTGCCAGTGCGGTGATAATGAGAATGGTGAGGCTGATAGGGCGGTCAATAAAGGTTTCCAGATTACCGCGTGAGAGCAACATGGCGCGCCGGAAATGCTCTTCCATCAATGGGCCAAGGATGAAACCGAGCAGTAGCGGCGCAGGGTCGAAACGCAGCATATTCAGCAAATAGCCCAGCACGCCGATGCCAACCACGGTATAGATATCGAAAATACTATTGCTAACGCTGAAGACCCCCACGCTAATGAATATCAGAATAGTAGGGTAGAGCAGACGATAGGGAATCTTGAGCAGGCTAATCCAGAGGCCGATCATCGGAATATTGAACAACACCAGCAGTATATTGCCGATAATGAAGCTGATAATTAAGCCCCAGAATAGCTCAGGCTGAGTGGTGATCAGCTGTGGGCCTGGGGTAATGCCGTGAATGATCAGTGCGCCAAGAATTAGCGCCATAGTGACGTCCCCAGGGATGCCAAGCGTTAGCGTCGGCACGAAGGCGGTTTGTGCAGACGCATTGTTGGCGGCCTCAGGAGCGGCAACTCCTTCTATAGCACCATTGCCGAAACGATGTGGCTCTCGGGCTATTTTTTTCTCGGTCGCATAAGCCATGAACGAGGAGATCGAAGCGCCAGTGCCAGGCAAGGTGCCGAAAAAACTACCGATTGCGGAGCCACGTGCCATAGAGGGAAGAGAGCGCCGCCAATCCTCGCGATTAGGGAGCATCGAACGCATGGTAAAGCGCTGGCTAAGTCCTGAGGTATCGATGGTATTGATATTACGAATAATATCGGCAACCCCGAAGATTCCCATCGCCAAGGCGACCAGACTAAGCCCACTAGAGAGTTCTGAGAATCCGAAGGTGTAACGGATCACGCCGGTGTTAACGTCTGTGCCTATCATGCTCAGTAGCAGCCCCAGGACTACCATGGCACCACCCTTAAGCGGTGAGTCGGAAAAGGTGCAGGCAGCCACTAACCCCAGCAGCATTAGCGCAAAGTATTCTGCTGAGCCAAACTTGAGGCCAATCTTTGCGATATAGGGGGAGAAGAATATTAGGATGATCAGACCAGTAATGGCACCAGCAAACGAAGCAATGGTGGTGATAAATAGCGCTACGCCGGCTCGCCCATTGCGCGCCATGGGGTTGCCATCGATACAAGCTACTGCGGAGGAGGCGGTGCCGGGAAGACGAAGTAATATGGCAGCAGTAGAGCCGCCATATTGAGCGCCATAATAGACGCCTGCGAGCATTACTATGGCTTCTGCTGGATCAATGTAATAGGTGATTGGCAACAGCAGCGAGATGGCCGCTAGCGGACCAATGCCTGGCAGTACTCCGATAAAGGTGCCTAGTAGTACGCCAACGAAACAGTACCATAGCATTGTCGGTGTCAGTGCTGCTTGTAAGCCGATACCTAGATTAGCGATTACATCCACGAGAAATTCTCCAACGCGATTAACCCCACCATAGCGGCATGTTCATCCCGAGCCCGACGATGAAAATCAACGACGCGAGTGCTGCGACTACTAACGCCAATATGATGCGGCCTAGCCAAGTGATTTGGCGATCGGCCCAGGAGGAAATCACAACACCGACGAAGGCCGCAGTAAATAATCCAGCGGGTCGCAACAGCAGCGCAAATAACACCATGCTGACGGCAACGATAAGCACTTGACCAAGCTGCAGATCTATCGAACTGCTTGGCTTAAGCTGTGATGTAACGGTGAGTATCCCGCCCATCGCACAGAGCATCACGGATAGCACTTGGGGTAGAAAGCCTGGGCCCATCCGAACAAGGCTACCGAAGGCGTACTGCTGACCATGGTAGTAGGCATAAGCACCAATACCGATAAGCAGAAGTCCACCGAACAGCTCGTGGTTGATCTTTAGTGTCACTTTACGCATAGCCATAATGGTGGAGTATCTTGATTATTGTTTCTCGATGCCGCCTGCTTCGGCGATGGATTTCCAGCGCTCAACGTCCTCAACGATGAACTCAGCAAACGCTTCTGCTTTAATATCAACGGGCTCAGCTCCTTCGCGCTCAAGGAGGTCAGCACCGGATTCTCCATGCATTATCTCGGTAACATCGGCGTTGAGACGCTCAACAATGGCTGGATCCATATCTGCAGGGCCTAGCAGTCCGAACCAGCCATAAGTGGTCGGATAATCATTCAACGTCTCATTGATTGAGGGGATGTCGTCAAGGTTGGGCATACGCTCCGGCGAAGTGACTGCAATCGCGTTGGCATCGCCCGATTCGACCAGCGGCATAGCAGCAGCGAAGGGCGCGAACATCACATCGACGTGGCTACCTATCAGGTCAGCGATGGCCGGTGAAGTGCCGCTGTACGGGATCTCGTAACCGACTACCTCAGATTCCTGCATGAATTTGAGAGTTTCCATGTGCAACGAAGAGCCCAAACCGCCAACAGCAAATGTTATACCGTCGGGTTGATCTGCTGCATAATCGAGTAAGGCTTGCAGGTTTTCGAGCTCAAGATCGGGGCGTGACAGTAAAATGCTAGAAACTTCACCAAGCAGCGAGATTGGCGTGAAGTCTTCAATCGGGTCGTAGGGCATTTCGTGGAATAACGACTCATTAAGAGTGTGGCTCGTGTAGGCCACCAGTAGGGTGTAACCATCTGCGGCAGAATTGGCAACGGCTTCAGCGGCAATGTTGGCACCTGCCCCAGGACGGTTGTCCACTACTGTTGGTACATCGTACTTTTGTGCCAACCCCTCAGCGACTTCACGTGCCAGCGCATCGGTGGTGCCGCCTGCAGTGGCGCCCACTATCAAGGTAATCGGTTTACTAGGGTAGTCGTCAGCTAAGCTCGCAGTGCTAGCCATCATTACAAAAGGTGCGGCTACAGCCACCAGGCTCCAAGGGATGGGCAGTTTCATAAAGTTCTCCTGTTTATTGGTAGGCACCTGCTTTGCAGATTTATTTGTTAGCATGCTTGACATTGATAATACGCCATCAGATGTCTCACTAACTCTATGCATCGTTGTATTGTATTGTCAATAAAACATTTTTCTGTACTGTAAATAATACATTTTAATGTTTTTAAATAGCCCGCTTAATTTTTTTCTTCCTCATCGATAACCGTTCTATCGATAAGCACATGCAAGGTTTTCGAGAGCAAATATCTGCTCAAACTTAATAACGCCTCCGTTATTCTTTGGCTAACTCAAAACAGCCTCAAAAGGAGAATTTTAGATATTTATAATGTAGTGGATTAGCCGGGAAGCTAAAACGCACTCATGAAAATGCGTGGTCGCTGAGATGATCCGCTGTGCGGTAGAGATGAAGGTGTTGATCGAGCAGTTCAGTAAGCAAATAAAAATGCTAAGCAATATAAATTGAAACTATATTTTCAATTAATATTTTATTTTGGATATATAGATTCACATAATCGCGGATGCAATTAACTGCTGCTCTTGCCGATGGATGCCTATTTCATTGGCATAGTGGTGCCACTGGCGTGTCACTTTTTGGAGCTGATCAAGAATTATCCGTGCCTCACCTGGTGACAGCTGAAAATGGTGGCGCAGCAAATTGCAGATTGTTATCGAGAAAAAGGCCGTCTTCTTGCAACTTAAAACGCAGCCCGCCGATGCGGAACGTATCGTGTTCACCCAGGAGGTAGCCGGATTCGTTGAGGCGTAAGCGAAGCGGTAGACTTCGCTGCCCCAAATAAGGTCGACTTCTAGCCTCCCAACTAGCTCAGGCGGCTGCTTAGCAAGCCAATCAGCATTGACCCATATCGATTTACTCATGATTAATGCCGGCCTTCAGTGGTAGGGCGATTAACCACAGAGTTAGCGTTTTTCGATTTAATAGAGGTCTTGTTAGACGTTTTTAGCAGCTCGATATCTTGCAGTTTGCGCCCAAATTCATCATCTAATGCTACCTGCGCTAAGTCACTGGCAAGTCCAAGCGATGACAACACCATTAGGTAATGGCCCATTGAGACGCTGGGCTCACCACGCAGAATATTGCGCAGCGTGGGCATGGAAAGCCCTATGCGTTCAGAGAGTTGGGTTTGGGTGATTTTACGGCGCTTCATGGCAAGCATGATGTTCTCGCCCAGCGTTTTTAACACCTTGAGATCTTTGGGAAACACAACCGCCGAACGAGATGGCATAAAGCTATACCTTCATTTCTAAGTTAATTTTGAAAGTATAGTTTCAATTTATTCGGTTGCCAAACTGCCTTACGGCGTAATAGCGGTACTTACACTGTTGTAACAACCGGCGATTTTTGATTTTGGTTCTATAGAAAATATGGGGCTACTTGGATAACAGGAAAATATAGTCCTATAATCCGCTTTACCGGATCGTTTTCCTGCCCAGGAGTCGCTCGTGAATCAAGCAGAACTGAACAAAGAAGAGCTGTGCCGCTTTATTTGCCAGGAGCTACCTAGCCACCGCTTACAACAAATGCTCGAAAGCATAGAAGCGGCTTTTCAGAAGAGCGATAGCCACCTCAAAGAGACTTATAAGCATGTGCCTCTGGCTGGGCCAGGACCGCAGTCCCATCATTTCACCGTGCAGGAAGCACTGCTGAGCCTGCCAAAAGATGAGAACTTTGAAGTAAGTAACCAAGTCACTAAGCCCGCTGGTGGCCACTATGCCTTGGTTCGTGCCAGTAGTATGCAGATCACCACGAGCGTTATCACCATGGGAAGGACGCCACCCATACGCGATGCGCGTTTTAGACGTCTGCTTGGGCTCATCAATAAAAGGTTGGAGAAACAACATCCTGATCTTTTTAAGGCATCCGCCTCACCTTTAGGGCCCAGCCAAGAGGCTCTTCATGCGTTATTGCTCCCACACACAACGAAATGGACAGATAGCAACGACCATAGTAGCCCAATCGGTGTGGCCATCGCGGTTCCTTACAGTGATCCTCGGGCAGGGTTTCATTTGTTTATTGATGTAGGCCAGTTGTGGCAGTACTACAGTGAAGCAGGCGATGAGGTAGAAGATATTGCCTATCCGACCCTGCGTGATAGGATGCGTCGCGCAGAGAACCGAGACCAAAGTGAAGGTGGAAACGAGTGACATGAGAACAGGGGTGGATGGCTTTCAAGGTCAGCGGTTAAACCAACTGCGCATGGCCCAAAATCTGACCCTCGCAGAGCTGGGAGAGCAAGTAGGGCGCTCTTCAAGTACGGTTTCGGCCTGGGAAAAAGGCACCCAGCTACCTGAAGCCGAGTCATTTGATCGCCTTTGCCATGTGTTTCACGTTTCGCGTATGTGGTTTTTAAAACCAGTTCCTCCTGTTGTTCAGGAAAGCCAGCGACCTTATTTTTTCCGGTCACAAGCCTCTGTTCACAAGCAGGCGCGTGAAAGATCACAGCTATATTTGGCGTGGCTACAAGAGATGTCTGACTTCTTTCAGGATGCGATGGATTGGCCAGAAGTCAATGTGCCGATGCTGGACGCGGACGATTGCCGATTGATCAGCGATGAAGAAATAGAAGACATCGCCAGAGAGTGCCGTGAGGCTTGGAAGTTAGGTTCTGCCCCTATCCCAAACGTTATCCAGGTCATGGAAAATGCAGGAATTATTTGTACCCGCGCCACGTTAGGGCACGTCAAAATGGACGGTGTTTCCCATGTCTCCGTTTTGGATGGCCGACCCTATGTGCTTATCGCTGAAGACAAAGCAAATGCGATCCGTAACCGCTTTGATGCCGCACATGAACTTGGGCATGTAGTGCTGCACTCCAAAATACCGGCTGCGCAATACGCTAAAAAAGAGCTGTATGACCTGTTAGAAGGGCAAGCACACCGCTTTGCCAGCGCTTTCTTAATGCCGCCCGAGAGCTTTGCGCAAGAGGTAGTATGGCCAACGCTGGATAACCTGCTTTCGCTTAAGTCGCGCTGGAAAGTCTCGGTCGCGTCGATGATCGTTCGCTGTCGAGACTTATCGCTGCTAACGGAGCAGTTAGAGCTAAGGCTGTGGAAAGGGCGTTCGGCGCGTAAATGGACGAAAGGCGAGCCAGGCGATGATGCCCTGGCTTTTGAGCAGCCTAAGCTGATGATGCGTGGCGCGCACCTCTTGGTAGATAGCGGTATCTTTGAGCGCACAGAGTTAGTGCATCAGATTGGCTTGCCGCCAGCAACGATAGAGATGCTGTGTAATTTACGCCCAGGTTACCTAATTGTTCAGCCTGATGCTGGGGATAACGTGGTGCCTCTCAAGCTTAAGTGTAATACCGGTAGAGCTGGCCGGTCGAAGCAAGCGGATGTGTTGCCGTTTCAAAAATAGAGTGATTGCTTATACTTGGCGGCTCAAACTCAACGCTATAGGGCTCTCAAATATGCGGCGGTAAGCTTACCCTTTTAAGCCGCTCTTGTACTGCTAATCATTGGCGGAGAACAAACCTAGCTTCTAATTCTCGCAGAAACCGGAAGGTGTTGAGGCAGGGTACTTCAAACTGTTGGCAGATATTAGGGACTTTGACTTTGCGGGTATTAACGGCTGCGACAGCTTCATGCGTTACCACACTGGCACCGATAGCTTTTGCTTTGGCGATAATCCACGGATCGGCTTTTGCCAGGAAGTTATCGCGATTGCCGGGGTTATAGTTGCCTTTCATAACGAATTGAACGATATCTGCAAACAGTGTTTGGGTAAGCTCATCGTCGTTACTGATAAAGTGGTCTGGCCGTTCGCGAACCCAGTTGGCCAGCTCATCGTTACCTTCTTTTAGCTCGCGGCCAATCAT
Organism: Halomonas sp.; assembly: GCF_011050415.1. Taxonomy (GTDB): domain Bacteria; phylum Pseudomonadota; class Gammaproteobacteria; order Pseudomonadales; family Halomonadaceae; genus Vreelandella. Next base: position 140,272 of record NZ_DRFS01000008.1, on the reverse strand, counting down.
ATCGACACTGGCTATGGTACCTAGCGCAAACTGCTTATCCAGCCAGTCCCAGTAAGCGGGGCAAATATCCATTCCGTAGTACTGGTTTTTTGCTTCGATATAGGTATTTGCGTCCAGTAAATATCTCAAATGCCCAGCTCCTTAGCGAAGCGCTCTATTTTATTCGGTTTGACTCCGCCCAGCAGGTCGCTCGCTTCGCGTAACATCAACTGACCACTCAGTGCTTCACTGACCACCGCCCTAAAAAAGGATTGACTGATTTGGGATTTCTTAGTCTGGTAGTAGGTTGGCCCTCCATTGCTCTCATTTACTTTGTGCTGTGCCTGCTGTTCAGCAATATAATGGCCGTATTGCGCTTGAGAAATAAAGTTGAGCGTCAACGCACGGCGCGCCAATGCCCAGGTGCTGACGTGAAAGTGGGCTTCCAACGCAGGTAAGTTATCTTGCCAGTGCGCTAAATCGTGTTGCCAAAGAGAGCTGAATTCTTGTTCTGGTACTAAAAACTCTGCCGCGACGGCATTACAAAGCACTTCTTGTTGGCGGTGCGTATTAGCGTTTCCGTCGGAAATGCCAGACTGCCCAATCCAGATATGGCAGAGCTCATGAATCAATGTGAATAAACGCGCGCCTAGCGCATCGCCATGATTGACGAAAATGATAGGTGCGTAGTCATCCACAATGGCAAACCCGCGAAATTCTTCAACGCGCAAAGGGCGTGTGTAGTGGCCCATATCGCCTTGACGCATCACCAGGATGCCCAGTGCTTCGATTCGCTGGGTTAAATCGCGGTAATAGTCATCCCATTTGCCGCGCTTAGGGTGATCCCCAACGCCTAACCGGGAGCGCATGTCGGCGACGATTTCAGCGACAGAGTGATTGGCAGAGAAGCGGCCAACATTTGGATTGGGCTCGGCAAAGTGCTGCTTTAAATAGTCCCGGTACCACTCCTGGCGCTGAAGCATCAGTTTGATCAGATCAAGGAGCTCAGCGCTCGGCCGAGTAACACCTTGACCTTCCAGCGTTCGGAGATCGGGAATGGGCAACACTTCTTCGGGTGGCTCTGTAAGAAACAGATAGCCAAAAGGGACGTAGGCCTTTTCGGCAAACTGCATCGCCTTACGGAAGGTGATGGGCTGTTCACCCGCTTCCCATGCCAGCAGTTTTTCTTCATTCACCCCACACTTATGTGCAAATTCAGGCACCGGGATGCCGGAGCGCTCGCGCGCCCAGGTCAGCATCTGAGTGTTGATATTTGCCTTAGTCATGCGGGGCTTTCCTGTGTCCCTATCTTAATCGTGGATCGTGCAATTATTAAATTGAGTCTAGCAGTACCGTGCATTGAGCCCTATAGAGTAAAGAAAAGTATTTTTCTATTTTGAATAAAGAGGGGCCAAATGCAACTACTAAGAATGACTAGCATATTTATGCGCTTATTATGCCGCTGATAAATTCAGGCTTTGTCCTCATACTTCACTCAGTAAGTTTTCTGTTGGTTGTGGAAATTTTAACTGATCGAATTGTATCTTTTTGAAACAGTGGTAGAGCATTAAATATGCCTAGCTACTATTTGTATAGTTAATCAATTACACAAATAAACTCGCCGACCACCCGATACCGCACGGCTTCATCTTCGGTCAGTTCAAGTGGTTTGAAGCTATCGTCATAAGAGTTCGGTTTAAGCTGAATGTGGGTGTGTTGCCAGCCGTGCTCGTCTGCAACTTTGAAGCTTTTATACACTTTTACGGTGTAACGTGAATCGGTGTCAGCATCAATACTATCAATGCATTCAATGAGAACAGTCTTCCCATTTCGAGAACCACCATTATCTGGCCGGAACAGGCACAGGGTATCATTAGGAATAACTCGGTTCATGGATTCACCTATCACCCTGCAAGCAAACATCCCCTCTCGCGGTCTAACACCGTACGGCAAAGCGACCCATTCATTGTGTTCGGCGGTCTGAGGTTCGCTGAAGTCGCCCGCAGCCACCTGCAGGTCGAATAGAGGCACAGCATTAACGTAGGGGACGAGTTCTTCCACTGTAGGTTCATGTGTCGCATTTGCTGAGGTATGAAGTGGAATATGCTGTTTCAAATATTCCCGCAAATCATTGTCACATGCATAAACGAAGGTGCCGCGGATGCCGCGAAGCATGATAGTTTTATAGATATTGATGATGTACTGCTTTAGCTCTGCCGGATCTTGGATACCTTGCCCACCAGTTCGGTCAAAATAGTTTTTTCTGTCTATCACGATTGACTGGTTTTTCTTGTCATATCGGATCTCTTTGCCAAAGATGATACCGGTATAGTTGAGATCGTAGCCCTGCGTAGTATGGATACAACCAACCTCCTTGTGTGAGTGCTTTGTGTTGATCCAGTCTGTATTGGTGCTGTTCCAGCGGAGTCGTACATCACCGATTACGATGTCGTGAGCCTTTGGGTCTTTTTTGGAAATCCATGGCCAAGCGTAACCTGCAATCAGCCGAGATAGTCCGACTTGCCTTTCTTTTTCAGAAATGGTGCTCACCATGTCGCTGAGTGAGTCGAACATCACGAATTCGTAGTTCCTGGCAGTAAGCATCGCTCTATTTTTCAAACGACCATTGAGCAAGTTATCGACAAACTCCACATAAGGTTGTCCTCCTTTTACACGGAACTGGGAAAGCAGTTTATGTGTTACCGAGTCCTGAGCAGACTTAAGGCTCTTAAAAACATCGGTATCAGCGTCGGACGGCTTGATGGACTGATCCTGGTCATAGAAAAATATTGCTTTGTTAGATTGCTTGCAGACCCAGTCCACTTCGCTACAGCTATACTTGTCCATACTCAGAGCGTTACAGGTCTTATCGAAAGCACCAAAGTAGGCACCGAGGTTTTTCCGTTTTCGTAAGCGATGGGATTCGTCTACTAAAACTATATCGTAGTGTTGACGAGACAGCTCAGACGGGCTGATTACCATACTTGGGCTCAGTCCTGATACGTGTTTGAAGGCTTTTTTTAACGTAGTTCTGAAGGACTTCATCGGCACCACCAGCGCCATTTGAGGCTTTGGTAGGGCCTGCTTCAGTTTTGTTAAAAGAGCTTGGATCTCAGCTTCCTCGTCTGAGAACTCTCGTAAATCAAATCGTTGTTCTTCTGAGTTGAGCAGTTTGAATAGGAATATCGCCAGTACGGATTTACCCGTACCTGCACCCCCTTCCAGCACGATATTTTTTACCCTGGGATTTAATATTTCGTGCATTATGGTGAGTAGACCTTGGCGCTGATCCAAGGACAGGGACTTATAGGGGGAGTACTTGAATACATCGGAGTTATCGAGGTGGTCGAGTGTGCGTGAAACGACGCCATGGGCAATCAATCGGTTCCATACTTCCCGAAAAACCTCATCGTAGAGTGCATTCTGTTGGTAGTAGTTATGATTTGCCAGCCCGAGATTGCCATTGAGTAGAGAGTATTTGCCATCAGCAGCCATGTACTTGATCAGCATCGATTCGATATCCAGTGTGGCGGACTTGTTAAAATATTCACTGGTGATCAAATGAACAGCTGTAAGAAGCTGCTTCTCGTTGTGCTTGAGATGCGTGCTCATACGGGCAAGGGTGTTAGTGGTTTCTCCAATGTAGGCCTGCAGATGCTTCTCGTCACTAAGGATGTACACCAAAGGCCAATTGCCAGCTGCGAAAGCGTTATCGCGCAAATCGATCAGGGTAACCTGGCTGAAGGGGTGGCGCTGGACGTCAACCAAAGGTTCGTATTTCATAGTTCGGTGTACTTCTTAGCCGAACCTTTTGCCTTGCTTACGGGATATTTAATTTCGTTCAGTTCGATCTTATCGAGCATGATTTTCCTAACATCTAGTCCATAGCTATCCGCTAAAAGAAAAGCGTAGGCGAATACATCTGCTAGCTCTTCTTTTACCTTCTCAACATTGGCTTTTTCGGGGTTTTTCCAGAGAAATACCTCTAACAGTTCTGCTGCCTCTATGCTGAGGGCTAAGGATAAATCCTTTGGGTTATGAAATTGTTTCCAATCCCGGTCATCCCGAAACTGACGGAGCCTGGCAATTACATCATCCATCTAAGCACCTTTTCTATTTACTGGGGCGTGAGTGTTCTCTTTTTGCCTTGATCACCCGCAATAGGGTTTTCCCAACATTATGTCCGACTATCTACCAAGCACTTCATCAAACTGCTTAGCACCGCTTTGGAAAGCGGGAAGTGGGTTAACAGTGTCTCGGTTGAGAATCACTTCTTTGGTGAGCTGTTTGGCTAAGCGTGTTAGCTACTCGCGCTGGCTGGGGTTCATGTCGTGTTGAGTGTATAGGCGTTGTCATTACATTTACACTCCACATCTATGTAATCTGGCTTTGTCGCTGCTGCGGCATAAAAACTCATACTAATCAAATAGAGAGTGCTTGGTTAAGCCTACGTGGGCTGCAAAGGCTTCCTGCACGTCGTTATCGTCTAACAGTAGAAAACGGAGCTTAGGTTGTTATTCCTAGGCTGGATATTACTATGTCCATTCTGGCTGTTTTAGGCTGATTTTAGATACCATTGTGTCTTTTTTCCGTTGCCGATCACTCATCGCCCAGCTCAAGCTGCCGAAGTTGCTCAACTGCCTGAGCACGTTCACGCTCCAGTTCACGTTTAAGCTCATCCTCTGAGGGCAAATACGGTAGGTATTTCGCCGCAAACAGCTGTTGCTGCTCGGCCAGCACCGAATACTTCACCACGGCTTCGCTTTTTTCACTGCACAGCACCAAGCCAATGGTGGGGTTATCGTCGCTGCCCTTGCGCTGCTCATCGTATAAGCGCACGTAGGTATCCATCTGACCGATATCCTGATGCCTGAGCTTGCCGAGCTTTAGATCCACCAGCAAAAAGCACTTCAGTTTGAAATTGTAGAATACGAGGTCGATGTAGAAATCCTCGTCATCAAAGCGAATGCGCTGCTGGCGCTCCACAAAGGCAAAACCTTTGCCCAGCTCCAGTCAAAATTGCTGCAGGTTGCTGATAATGGCCTGCTCTAGCTGGCTTTCCTGATAGGTTTTATCCTGCAGATTAAGAAAATCCAGAATGTAGGGGGCACGCAGATAGTCTTTGGCGGTTTCTACCAGTGGCTGAGTGTTATGTTGGGCTTCTGCTTCCACCAGGGATTTGTCTTGGCTGGCCAGCAAGCGCTCGTAATAGAGAGTGCTTATCTGGCGTTCTAGAGATCTGGCGCTCCAGCTTTGGTTGATCGCTTCTTGCAAATACCAGTCGCGTGCTTGGTCGTTTTCTATTCGCAGGAGGGTGCGATAGTGAGTCCAGCTCAATTCGGTACGCACTGCGTTCCGTTTTGGAAAGCTTTGATAAAACTGGCGCATATTGCGTAGGTTGCGTACATCGAAGCCTTTGCCTAGTCGCTCGGTAAGCTGTTGTGAGAGCTGCTGTAGCTGCTGCTTACCATACTCGGCATGGCTATTGCCTTGCTGTTCGTGCTCGACAATTAAACGGCCTATTTCCCAGTAGCTTTGTACCATGGCCGTATTCACGGCTTGGCGCACTTGACCGCGTGCTTGTTCTATCTGCTGGGCAATTGCGCTAACAAGGTGACTAAAAGCGATTGGGCTCTGCTCTGTCATCGGCTTAACCCCTGGCGTCATAGAGTAATTACAGCTGGGTTTAGTTTAACAATATCAAATTTTGCCGATAGAAATAGTCGGATAAGCGGTCGTCATATCGGCAATGCGTGTAGTCTGCTATCACGCTTATAGCCCCAGTAACTCTCCAACCGGCAAGTGGCTTGTCGCCTTCATTTCCCGCAGGGAAATATTAGAGCGGATGCTCGATACCCCCGGTAACTGGCGTAATACCTTTTCCACGAAGCGGCTGTAATCATCAAGGTCGCGGGCGATCACCTGCAAGAGAAAGTCCGCCTCGCCGGTGGTGTTATGGCAGCTTAGTACGCGGGAGCTGGCCTGAATAATGCGTTCAAACTCCGCAGTGGCTGCCTCGCTGTGCTGGGTGCAGGTGATCTGCACAAACGCCAGCACGTTGCCGCCTAGCTGTCGGCGGTTCAGCGTGGCTTGGTAGCCTTCAATTACGCCCAATTCCTCCAGGCGTTTATGGCGGCGCCAGCAGGTGGCTTCGCTCATTTCCAGCCGCTCGGCCAGCTTGGCGTTGGATAGCCGACCATCGGCTTGAAGGCTATCGACTATTTGGGCGTCTACTTTATCCAGTTGGCTCATTTAAAATACTCTTCCATGTTAATGCGATTAAAAGAAAGAGTGCTTCAAAATTAACCTGTGTGTCTATTTATCAGAAAAGTAATTTCAGGCGCGGTTGGTTATATTAAACCAATTAAAAGTGCCTAGGAGTTACTCATGAAAGCCGTTGTTTTTGAGCAATTTTCCGCCCCACCAAAAATTCAACAGCTGCCTGATCCGACGCCAGAAGCCCATGGCGTTGTGGTGAAGGTAATGGCCAACGGAGTCTGCCGCAGCGACTGGCATGGCTGGGTGGGACATGATACCGATATCCAGCTCCCCCATGTGCCGGGGCATGAGCTTTCCGGCGTTGTCGAGGCCGTGGGTAAAGACGTCACAAAATGGCGTATTGGCGACCACGTCACGGTGCCGTTCGTGGGCGGGTGCGGCACTTGCCCTGAGTGTCACTCCGGCAACCATCAGGTGTGTGATAGCCAATTCCAGCCCGGTTTTACCCACTGGGGTTCTTTTGCCGAATATGTGGGGATTCACTACGCCGATGTGAACTTGGTGGCACTGCCCGAAACACTCGACTTTGCCACCGCGGCTAGTCTGGGCTGTCGGTTTGTCACTTCGTTTCGGGCGGTGGTCGATCAGGGCCAAACATCCGCAGGGCAGTGGGTGGCCGTTCACGGCTGCGGTGGTGTGGGGCTCTCTGCCGTAATGATTGCCAACGCCATCGGCGCTAACGTTGTCGCCATTGATATTTCGGAAGAAGCGCTTAATCTGGCCCGTCAATTGGGCGCTGTTGCCACCGTGAACGCCGCTAAGGTCGCCAATGTGGTGGAAGCGGTGGCGGAAATCACCCGGGGCGGCGTTCACGTATCGCTGGATGCGCTAGGTCACCCCACGACCTGCTTTAACTCGATCAGCAACCTGCGTAAACGCGGCAAGCATATTCAGGTCGGGCTGATGCTGGCCGAGAACAGCACACCGGCTATTCCCATGAGTAAGGTGATTGCCAACGAGTTAGAAATCCTGGGCAGTCACGGCATGCAGGCACACCGTTATGACGCCATGCTAGCGATGATCCAGTATGGCAAGTTGGCGCCTGAAAAGCTTATCGGCAAGCGGATCACGCTTGAGCAGTCGATTGATGCGCTGATGAATATGGATAAGTTTGAAGGGGCGGGTGTGACGGTAGTCACGGAGTTTTGAGAAAACGGGCTTAAGCGTCGCTGTTGATAACGTTGTTGATAACGTGTGCATCTAACGCCATCGTTGAGCACCTCATCGATAGAGGAAGGTAGCCTTGCGTTGAATGCGTCTGGCGGGGTCAGCGCGTATAGCCGTGCCAAGTCGTTTAGGCTTTGCCATAGCAAAAGCTTTTTGCGGCTTGAATTGGGAATATTAATGGATTTCACGTACCTATTGCCGTTGGCTCTGTTAATACTTCATCGATGATTGCAGGACAAATACCATGCTCGCCTGTCGCTACCTCGTCTTAACCCTACTGCTCAGTGTGCTGGGCGCGTTGCCAATCAGCGTCCAGGCAAACGAGGTAACTTGGCAGGCGCTGCAGGAGGGCGGCCTGGTGATTTTAATGCGCCACTCCCTGGCCCCAGGTATTGGTGACCCACCTGGATTTGAGCGTGGCCGCTGTGAGACCCAACGCAATCTTTCTGCGGGCGGTCGAGCGCAGGCGCAAGCCGCTGGTCGCGCGTTTCGTGAGCGGGATATCCCCATTGCGGTGGTGTATTCCTCAAGCTGGTGCCGGGCACTGGATACCGCTGAGCTGATGGCGCTGGGGCCTGTAGAGCCTACCCCTTGGCTAGATTCGTTTTTTCGCGGGCGCGGTGATCAAGCGTCGATTACTCGATCCGCCCAGGAACAGATTGCCGCATGGCAGGGGCCGGGGAATTTGCTGCTGATCACCCACCAGGTAAATATTACCGCGCTGCTTGGCGGCGGCGTTGGTTCGGGCGAAATGATTGTGTTGCGCCCGGCAGGAGGTGAGGTGCAGGTAGTGGGGCGGCTAAGCATTAGTGAGTAGACGTATGTTGGCAAAGCGATTACCCGACAATTTCCTGCAACGAATACTAGTAAATTATTCGCTCCTCATCCGCAGCTGTAGGTTTTACGCTGGGTGGTATTGATAAGGAGCAAACTATGCCATCAGATACTAATCAATCAGCACGCCGCGTAATCGCCCAGCACCCGGCCAAGCGCGATGATATCGGCGATTTAACCACCCGCCGGCCACTGCCGGGCCCAGGGCTGGATCAGCTTGATCCCTTTCTGTTTCTTAATCACCACGGCCCGCAGACCTATCCGGCTAATAACCGTGGGCTGCCGTTTGGCCCTCATCCGCACCGGGGCTTTGAAACGGTGACCTTTATTCTGGAAGGCTCGCTTGCCCATGCGGATAGCGCCAAGCATCAAAGCGTAATCAACGCCGGTGGCGTGCAGTGGATGACGGCGGGCAGCGGCATTGTGCATGCGGAAATTTCGCCGCCGGAGTTTCTACGCGATGGCGGCCCACTTGAAATTCTACAGCTGTGGGTCAATCTGCCGTCGCGCTTGAAAATGAGTGAGCCGCGCTATGTGGGGCTGCAACGAGAATCCATTCCTGCTATTAAGCTGCCGGGTGGCGGTGAGTTGAACCTGATCTCAGGCGAGTGGCAGGGTAATGCTGGCCCTATCGACACGCTAACCGGCGTGTTTATGTCGACGCTGCGGCTGCCTGCCGGTAGCCAGGAACAGCTACCCGTTGCACCAGGTCGGCAGGTATTTCTCTATGTGGTGGATGGCGATGTGATGGTGGGCGGCGAACCCGTTAAGGCACACCATCTGATTGAAGTAGATCGTGATGGTGAGAGCCTCGACATCGAAGCCAGCAGCAACGCGCGCCTGCTATTTGGTCACGGCGAAGTGATTGATGAGCCGGTCTACTCCCACGGGCCCTTTGTAATGACCACCCGCGAAGAGATCGTCCAGGCGGTCGAGGATTATCAGAACGGTAAGTTTGGTGGGCTGGATGCTTAGTATTTAAAGCGGCTCGCCGCGATAGTAGTGCCACAGAAACAGCGAACCCACGCTACGCCAGGGCGACCAGTGTTCTACCAACTGGCGGGCCTGCTTGGGCGTGGGTTTGTCGTCCATTCCTTTTAAGCGGCCCAGCGCTACTCGCAATGCGAGATCATCGGCGGGGAAAATATCCGGCCTTTGCAGTGAGAACATTAGATAGATCTCGGCACTCCAACGGCCAAAGCCGCGTAGCTCGGTAATCGCGGCAATGGCTTCATCATCGCTTAGTTGTTCAAGCCCATCGGCGCTAAAGGTGCCTGCCAGCTCCGCTTCTGCCAGCCCCTTGGCGTATTCGATCTTGCGCCAGGAGAGCCCCGCATCGCGCAGCGCTTGGCCCTCCACCTCCATCACAGCTTTAGCATGTAACTCAGGCAGCAATGTATTGACCCGGCCCATAATCGCGCGGGCTGCCTCGGTGGAGATCTGCTGGCTAACGATGGTGGAGAAAAACGTCGCAAAACCTTTGTCGCGCTCTCGGGGTGGAGGCGCCCCCACTAGAGGCAGAGCACGGGCGATATCCGGGTCGGCCTTGGCGAGTGCCGCCATGGCGTGCTCGATCGTGTTAAAGGGTGGGTTATTAGTTGGCATTATGACTCCTGACTAAAATGAGTATTTCATTGCTCACTATTTGGATTTTTTATATATTTATGAGCATTAAAATGCACATTATGATGTATTGAACTACACTATTGAGCATTAAGCTGCTCAGTTATTAACAGCTCAATTTAAGGTGGCTCACGTTGCTAACCATCCAGGCATTTCATCATGGCCAGTGGCACGATGCCGCAGAGCTTGTGATTGAGTATCCAGCGCAAGGTCGCCGAGGGCCTGCGCGTTTGGGTTATATCACCGATTATGCCCTTGAATGGCTGGATCGCGATGACGAGCATGCTTGCAGCCTGCGTTTGCCCATTGAGCTAATGAACACCCATCAATCGCCACGCTGGTTCGCTTTTTTAGACGATATCATGCCTTCCGGGGCCAGCCGTCGTTACTGGGTCACGCAGTTAGGGATATCGGCGCTTACCGAGGCTGAACAAGATTACGCCCTCTTGGCTAAAGGGACGATTGCGCCGGTGGGTAATTTACGTATTAAAGAGGCGCTTCCTGAGCGTCCCGCAGGCAGCACGCTAGAGCAGCAGCGCTTTGACTTACGCGATGTTGTGGATCGGGATAGCGATTTTCTCGCCTATGCACAGCAGATGGGCGCCGCCGGAGGTGGTGCGACCGGTGCTGGTGGTGAAGCGCCGAAGCTATTGCTGCGCTGTACGTCAGACGATCAGGTCTGGATCGATACCTATCAGGATGACGCGGCGAATACCGACCAGCACTATTTGGTGAAATTTCCTCGCGGCCAGCGCACCGAGCTTGATAACAATATCCTTCGCGCGGAGTACCATTTCTATCATGAGCTGGCGTCACTCGGCATAGCGACCATCGACACTCAAGGGATGCGGCTAATGGAAGGCGAGCGCTATCCATCGCTGTGGTTGCCCCGCTTTGATGTTGATTATCCCGCTGGGAAGCGAACGCTGTATGGGCTGGAGTCGGTTTATTCCGTCATGGAGTGTCAGCCGGGAAGCTTCTTAAACCATTTTGCCGTGATTGAGGCGTTGGTTGGACTGTTGAGTCAGCAATACCACGTTTGCGAGTTAAGAGGTCATTTTGATACGGCGCGTTTCGTGAGCGAGTGGGTGAAACGTGATCTGCTTAATGTCGCTTTTGCTAATAGCGATAACCATGGCCGCAATACGGCGCTGCTAAAAACACCTCAGGGAGTTTGGCTGGCGCCAGTCTACGATTTTGCGCCCATGAAGGCTGACCCAGAAGGCATTATTCGCACCACCACTTGGGGCTCTCCGTTTGAAGAGGGTCCTGAATTCAACTGGGTAGCCATTGCGGAGAACTTAAATGCCTATGTGCCAGCCGAGCAGTTGATGGCAGAGCTAAAAGCGCTGGGGAGTCAGTTAGTCGGGCTAAAAGAGCGGCTTGCTGCGCGGGGAGTACCGGAAGCGTTGTTAGCATCGAATGCGGTGGGGCTTGATTATCTGGATGCTAAGCTGCGCCGCTGGGGGCTGGTATGAAACGCGCGGAGTTCTTATGAAACGTAAGGAGCTCTTATGAAACGCAAAGAACTATCTAGCATTGAGCGTGAGGCGCTGCTTATGGCGCTATTGTCACAGCTGCTGCGGGAAGAGATCAGCTCAGGGCAGGTGCTGCGTCAACTGCGCCGCGACGTGTTGGGAATGTCGCAGACACAATATGCCGAGCTGGTGGGTATCAGCCGTCGCTCCTTGTCTGATCTGGAGGCTGACAAAGCAAGCCCAACATTATCTCTGTTCAATCAAGTATTTCGCCCGCTAGGGCTGCAAACGGCACTTGTGCCGCGTAACCGTGGGCTGCGTGAGCGCTTACTGTCTGTGGATAAAGCGAACATTTGACCGCAAGTACCCGCACTGGCATTTCCTGCGCCCTCGGGTTCCATTATTGAGTTTGCACGCTAACTTTTTAAACCTTGCGTATTTCTACTTTCGTCTAATCCTGCGATCATTTGCGCCATCGTGATACCAACGGGGTGGTATCCCAAGGAGTTAAGCATGCAGGATTCGACAGCATCGTCGTCTCAAGGGCTGGCGCGTAACCCGCGCTTGGCTGAGTTTGTGTTGGCGCTGGGTGGTTTTGGGATTGGTACCAGCGAGTTTGTCATTATGGGTTTGATGAACCGTGTAGCGGGTGATTTAGCCGTTACGGTGCCGCAAGTGGGTTACGCGATCAGCAGCTACGCCCTGGGCGTGGTGGTGGGCGCTCCACTGATTTCCGCGTTAGCCGCGCGAGCACCCAGACGGGCCCTGCTCATTATACTGATGCTGGTGTTTGCGGTGGGCAATATTGCCAGCGCCATGGCACCTGGGTTCTGGTCATTTGTAGGCCTGCGTTTTCTGGCTGGCTTACCCCATGGGGCGTATTTTGGTGTTGCGGCGCTGGTGGCAGCAGGAGCCGTGCCGGTGGATCAGCGAGCGCGGGCTATCTCCCGGGTGATGATGGGCTTAACCGTGGCGATCCTCATTGGGGCGCCGCTAGGAACCTGGGCGGGCAACCTGTTCGGCTGGCAAATCGCCTTTGTCGGAGTCGGTCTAATTGCGCTATTGACCGCCTTCTTGATACGTATTTATGTGCCGATTCAGCCCGTTGATGCGTTTGCAAGCCCGCTGCGCGAACTCTCAGCGCTGTTAAAGCAGCGCGTGTTGGTGGCGCTGGCGCTCGCCTGTATTGGCTGCGGCGGCATGTTCGCTATTTTTAGCTATGTGATGCCGACGCTGACTCAGCAAGCAGGAATGAGCGAGTCATTAGGACCGTTGGTGCTGGTGATTTTCGGGCTTGGTTCCATTGCCGGTAATCTAATCGGTGGACGTATGGCCGATAAGAACCTGATGCGTGCTATTCCGATCATTCTGCTCTGGTGTGGCGTGGTGCAGGGGCTGTTTTACTTTGCCGCGAATAACGTTTGGACGGGGCTACTGTTTGTTGGCTTGGTAGGCACTAGTATGGCGCTAGCACCTTCGTTACAAACTCGCCTAATGGATGTGGCAGAAGATGCGCAAACCATGGCGGCTTCGCTTAACCACGCAGCCTTCAATGGGGCTAACGCACTGGGTGCGTGGCTTGCTGGTTTAGCTATTAGTGCTGGGTTTAGCTGGTCAAGCACGGGCTTGGTAGGCGCCGGTTTAGCGTGCTGTGGTCTGGTTATCTTTGTTGCCGGGCGTTGGTTAGAAAAACGCACGTATGGGGCCTTGGCGCATAACACTTGAGGCCCATCGTTGATAAGGCTGTGATTGTTTTAAGTGGTAAAGTCGATGGTTTCTTTCTAATGTGAAAGAGAAAGTACCCCCCCCCCCTCATAAGGAGATGACCATGCAAACTCAGCTATTAAAAGCGCCACGTATTTTGGCCTTAAGTGCGATTGTCGCGTTGACCGTGGGGTTGGCGGGCTGCGGCACATCTACTGGCGAGCGCGCCACTAGCGGTGCGGGCATTGGTGCTGCAGTGGGTGCCGGTGCAGCCGCCGCGACCGGCGGTAGCGTTGTACAAGGTGCCGTTATTGGCGGTGGCGTAGGTGCTGCTACCGGTGCTGCAACGGATGCTGATGATATCAACCTCGAATAAGCTCTGGTTGAGAGATTAGCGACACAGCCTAAAACCGCGCATGCCCATATGAAAGTGATCGGCATGCGCGGCGTTGTAATCGGGCCCCAATACGTTACCAAAAGAGTCGCAGGCGCCATCCCGTGCTGCCCGTAAAAACTCCCCCACCTCTCCTTCATCATCCCAATTGTTGATCAGCGTAATGCGCTGCCCATTCTCAAATTGAAACCCGATCACATCTAGCGCTTCAGCAGTGGCGTGCTCGCTGCGCCTGCCGGATTCGCGGCCATACACATTACGACAGGCAAAGCTGCCAACGTGGTTAACTTGACTCACCCGGCTACCCATAATCTCTTCCGCTGCAGGCTGTAACGCATGGCGCTCATACATAACCCAGGCCAGTGCCAAGGGGCAGGTCGCGATAAAGCTCTGGTTGAAGGAAACGTTGCTGGATTGCATGCGCACGATATTGGTAAGCGGGCAGCTCGCCGTAGGGGAGTAATCGGCCAACGGTGTATAGCTAAGTTCGCCCTCAGGCACGGTATCTAATGCCGCTAAACAGCCCTCGCGGTCATCCGCCAGGCGGCTTAGCTTAAGTTTAGTCACCGGGGTGATGGGATCATCAATATGCAGGGGAGCCCAGGGCGCCCAGTGGCGGGGAACCTCGATAATGCCTTTTTGCAGCGCTACACCCAGCGCAATTAAGCCTAAAATAAATAGGGTACTTCGCATGCCTACCTCCTTGTGTGCCATTGCGAAACGCTACAGTCGTAGCGAGGGTTGTGCGATACTGCGCGCCTTGCTGCTTCGCAGCTACCGCTCTACTTAACTATTCGCTACTTTTTTGCTGCTAATTTTCGCTAACTGAAGGGAAAGCATTTAATGTCCCAAGGTACGCTTTTTATCGTTTCTGCCCCGTCAGGTGCTGGCAAGACTAGCTTGGTACGTGAGCTAATTGAAAGCCTTGATGGCATTCAAGTATCGGTATCCCACACCACCCGTGCCAAGCGCGAGGGTGAAGTGAATGGCGTGAATTATCATTTCACTGATGTGGCCGAGTTTGAAGCGATGATTGCGCGCGGTGAGTTCTTCGAATATGCCAAAGTATTCGATAATTACTATGGCACCTCGCGCCAGGCGGTAGAGGTATTGCTGGCAGCAGGCCAGGATGTGATTCTTGAGATCGACTGGCAGGGCGCGCAGCAGGTGCGCGAACAGATGCCCGAGGCAGTCTCGATTTTTATTCTGCCGCCCTCGCGGGAAGAGCTAGAGCGTCGCCTCGCTAGCCGTGGTACTGATGAGCACGCCGTGATTGCCCGGCGTATGCGCGATGCGGTCAGCGAGATGTCTCATTACCATGAATATGATTACATCGTGGTTAATGATGATTTCACCACTGCGCTGGAGGAGCTGCAGTCTCTGGTGATCAGCCGCCGCTTAAGCCGTCCAGTAATGAGCGTGCGTCATGCACCGCTACTAGCTGCGCTCTTGTCACAGACGCCTGCGGTCGAGTAATCTATACGGTTCTACTGTTTTTTTAACTGCAGTTTTTTTAAATACAGTTTTAGATGCGTTTTTTTGCTGGGTCGGCTCCGTTTCCTTTGCATTCGGCGTCGGCCCGGTTCCGTCATAACAGGAAGGCTCCCATGGCTCGCGTAACCGTTGAAGATTGTCTTGAAAATGTTGAAAACCGTTTCAAGCTGGTAATGATTTCTACCCAGCGCGCTCGCCAGCTGGCGCGCGGCTCCCGCGACGCGTTACTACCATGGGAAAATGACAAGCCCACGGTGATGGCGCTACGTGAAATTGCGGCAGGCCTGGTTGACCATACGGTACTGGATGAGCCTGTTGAAGCTGCCGTTCGCCCGCGCCCGGCTATGGCACCGACTCATATCGACGACTAACGTTTACAACGAACCGATAGAGGCGCGGTAGATGTTCACCATTGATGACCTGGCCGATCGACTCGGCGGCTATTTACCCCCGGATGAGATCCAGCAGGTCAAGCGCGCCTTCTACTACGCTGAGCAGGCTCATGACGGCCAGCGTCGGCGTTCCGGCGAGCCTTATGTGACCCACCCGCTAGCGGTGGCAAATATTCTTGCCAATATGCACATGGATCATCAAAGCCTGATGGCTGCCATGCTGCACGACGTTATTGAAGATACCGGTGTTTCCAAAAAGGCCCTGGTGGCACAGTTTGGCAAACCGGTGGCAGAACTGGTGGATGGGGTTTCAAAACTTACCCAGATCACCTTTGAAGACAAAGCCGTCGCCCAGGCGGAAAACTTCCAAAAGATGGTGCTGGCGATGTCGCGGGATATCCGCGTCATTATCGTTAAGTTGGCCGACCGCCTGCATAACATGCGCACCCTGGGCGCCCTACGGCCAGACAAGAAACGCCGCATTGCCCGTGAAACGCTGGAAATTTACGCCCGAATTGCGGGTCGGTTGGGCATTAACACTATTCGCGTTGAGCTTGAGGATCTCTCCTTTCAAGCGATCCATCCGATGCGTTCAGAGCGCATCAAGCGTGCGGTGGCTAAAGCCCGCGGGCACCGCCGCAGCGCGATGCGCGAAATTCAGTCATCGCTGCAAAAAAGCCTGGACGACGACGACCTTAACGGCACGGTGATTGGGCGCCAAAAGCATCTGCTGTCGATTTATAAGAAGATGCGTGATCAGCGTAAGCCCTTTGCCGAAATTATGGATGTGTTTGGCTTTCGCATCATCACCGAAGATGTTGCCAGCTGTTATCGTATTTTAGGCGTGGTGCATAATCTCTATAAGCCGGTGCCTGGGCGCTTTAAAGACTATATTGCGATTCCCAAGGCCAACGGCTACCAGAGCCTGCATACCACCCTGTTTGGTTCTCGCGGCATGCCCATTGAAGTACAGATACGCACCCGCGAAATGGAGGCCATGGCTAATAACGGCATCGCCGCCCACTGGCTTTATAAAGCGGGACAAACCTCGCATCCGATTGCCGAAGGCAGCCACGCCCGAGCCCGCGCATGGGTCAAAGGCCTGCTCGAAATGCAACGCCATGCTGGCGACTCGTTAGAATTTATAGAACACGTCAAAAATGACCTGTTTCCCGATGATATCTACGTGTTTACGCCAAAGGGCGACATTATGGAGCTGCCCCAAGGGGCAACCGTGATCGACTTTGCCTACACCGTACACACGGATATCGGCAATAACTGCATTGCCTGCCGAATTGACCGTCATTTGGCACCGCTTTCAACGCGCTTAGAGAGCGGCCAGACGCTGGAAATTATTACCGCCCCTGGGGCGCGGCCCAATCTAGCCTGGCTAAACTTCGTCACTACGGCAAAGGCGCGCTCAGCGATCCGCCATGCGCTTAAATATCAGCAGCAAACCGAAGCTGTCATGTTAGGTCGACGGTTACTCAATAAGGCGTTAGCACCGTTTGATACTAGCTTGGAAGAGCTGGATGAGAGTGCCATCAAGCGCGCCTTTAAAGAACTGGACGTTTCATCCGAAGAGTCGCTGCTGGAGTCGCTTGGGCTAGGCAATCGCATGACCCATGTGGTGGCTCGCCGGTTAGTCGATGCTGCCCACGGTGATGATACGTATGAGCACCCCGTGAGCGTTGAAGGCAGCAAAGCCGTGATGATCAGCGGCAGTGAAGGCATGGTGATCAACTTTGCGCGCTGCTGCCATCCGCTGCCGGGCGACCCGGTAGTGGGCCATCTTTCCTCTGGCAAAGGTTTGGTGGTGCACCGTGCCGAGTGTAAAAATGTGGTTGATAAGAACTTTGCCGATAAGAATGATCCCGATAAGCTCTTCGCGCTTGAGTGGTCGGACACCATTGATGAAGACTTCCCAGTGGCGCTACGTATTGAAATTGAGAGCCGTCGTGGGCTGGTGGCAGAACTGGCTGGGCTAGTCACCGATGCGGACGCCAATATTGAGCGTATCGGTATTGAGGAGCGCGATGCACGCCTTTCGACAGTAACATTGACGCTTTCGGTGAAAGGCCGCGTGCACTTGGCGCGAATTATCAAACGCATTCGCAATTTACCCAATGTGGGCAAAATTACCCGACTCGCCAACTAATACCTCACAATCAGTCACTATTTACTGATCAGTGATCGGTAGCTAAGTCTATGGATTTTATGCAGTAAAGTAGCTTTTTAGCATTGTGTTTTACAGGCAGCCGATTATTTATTCATTATTTGACGTAGGTATCACCCACTATAGGAGCGAGACATCGCATGAGCAATAAGGCTGTTATCAATACCAGCAAAGCCCCCGCGGCTATTGGCCCTTACTCACAGGCCATTAAAGCGGGCAACACCGTTTATCTTTCCGGCCAAATTCCGCTGGACCCCGCGACCATGGCGATTGTTTCTGAAGATTTTGAAGCGCAAGCACGCCAAGTCTTCACTAACCTACAAGCGGTATGTGAAGAAGCGGCGGGTTCGCTGAGCGATATCGTTAAGCTGAATCTGTACTTGGTGGACTTGGATAACTTTGCGATTGTTAACCAAGTCATGGAAGAGTTCTTCTCCGCTCCTTTCCCTGCTCGCGCCGCCGTCGGTGTGAAAGCGCTGCCCAAAGGCAGCCAAGTGGAAGCGGAAGCAGTCATGGTCATCGGCGACTAAAGGGTACTAGAGCCAAAGGGGTCTAGACCTTATTCACTTCTAAAAAGCCGCCTTCTTTGAGTACCTGTGCATACCCTTCGCGGTAGCTGGGAAAACGGAACTGATAGCCAGTGTCAACAATGCGCTGGTTATCGCAGCGCTTACTGGCGCGGCGGCGTAACGGCGATTGCATTGTTTCGGTGGCTTCTACTTTAAGTTGCTGAGCCAGCCACATCATTACGTTATGCATGGTGACCGGTTCGCAGTCACTGCCCAGGTAGATGTCTTCAAGCGTTTCGCCGCTCTCCTGATGACGAATCAGGTGCGCGATAATGCCCGCGCAGTCGTCGCGGTGAATACGATTGGAGTAGATCACGGGGGTGATCGCGGCGACGCGGCCTTCAGCGACCTGATGAATCAAGCGGTCGCGTCCAGGGCCATAAATGCCTGAAAAGCGAACCACCGTGCCGGGTAGCGAATGGTTGATCAGCGCTTGCTCTGCCTCGCACATTAGCGTGCCAGAGAAGCTAGAAGGGTCGGTGGGACTCTCTTCGTTAACGACTTCGCCTTCCTGCTGCCCATGCACGCTTGTTGAGGAAACGAAAAACACCCGACGAGGCGGCGTTTTGTGCTTTTCCATCACGCTCAGCACGCGCTTTAAACCTTCTGGGTAGGCGCTTTGATAGGCGCTCTCTTCAAAACGGTCAGCGCTAACCGTGTAAACAACATAGTCAGCATGGGGAAGGCTGGCGGCATCGGCATCTTCAAGGTCGTTTAAATCCAGCTTTAACGCCTTAATACCGGTGCCCTTCAAGGCCTCGACGTTGCGGCGTAGACCGATCACCTTATGCCCTTCATCCAGCAACTCGCGCCCAAGGTTGATCCCAATATCGCCACAGCCGATAATCAGTACGGTTAGCTTCACCGTGCACTCCTTTGATTAATATTCCCTATTAGATACAAAGTCTCTACCAAATATGACATTGTCAGCTTAGAACACTGTAGGTTTAGTACATGTCGGTTTAGAACATGCCTATTTTAAAACACAGCAGTTGAAAACAGCGTCGGTAGAGCTTGCTTGTCCTTTTCCGTCTCGCTGACTGTCATGATGTTAGGTTTTCGTAAGAACCATAGTCACGAGCTGCTACGAGAGGATGCCAATGGCACCGCTATGACTTTAACAGAACTTCGCTACATCGTAACCCTCGCCCAGGAGCGTCATTTTGGTCGTGCGGCAGAACGCTGCCATGTATCGCAGCCTACGCTGTCGGTGGCCGTGAAAAAATTGGAAGATGAGCTCGAAACCCCACTGTTTGAACGCTCCAAATCTACCGTACAGGTCACCCCGCTAGGCGAAAAAATCATTGCCCAGGCCCAGCGCGTGCTGGAACAGAGCAGCCTAATATTTGAGCTGGCCAGTACTGGCAAAGATCAGCTGGCGAATCCACTGCGCATTGGCGCTATTTATACTATTGGACCGTACTTATTTCCCCATCTAGTGCCTGCGCTTGCTAACGCAGCCCCGCAAATGCCGCTGTACATTGAAGAGGGCATGACAGGTACGCTGCGCGCCAAGCTAAGAAGTGGCGAGCTGGATGTGATTATTGTGGCGCTGCCCTTTACCGAAACTGACGTGGTCACCAAAGCGATCTACGACGAAGCCTTCGAAGTATTAATGCCCGCCAATCACCGCTGGGTAGAGCGCGAATCGATCAATAAAGAGGACTTGCTGGAGGAGCGCTTGCTGCTGCTCGGTGAAGGTCACTGCTTCCGCGATCAAATCCTGGAAGCCTGCCCGGCGATTACCCAAAAGCTCAATAGCCCCAACAATACGCTGATTGCTGAAGGTGGATCGCTGGAAACCATTCGTCATATGGTCGCTTCCCGATTGGGCATTACGGTGTTGCCGCAGTCAGCGCTGGGCACCAATCAGTATGAAAATGCCATGCTGGTAAGTCGGCCCTTTGCTGAGCCCGCGCCTTCGCGCACCGTGGCGATTGCCTGGCGGGCGAGTTTCCCCCGGCCCAAAGCGATTGAAGCACTGATTCAGGCAATCAGTCACTGCCAGCAGCCTACCAAGACCGTGAAAAGCGTCCCATGAGCGATCTCAGCGCACCTATTACGGCCCTGAAAGGCGTGGGGGAAGCGCTGTCGCTAAAGCTTGGCCGCTTGGGAATTGAGCGGGTGAGCGACCTGCTGTTCCATTTGCCGCTGCGCTACCAGGACCGCACGCGATTGACGCCTATTGGCCTACTGCGTGCCGGGCAAGAAGCAGTGATAGAAGGTGAAGTGACTGCCTGCGATGTAGTCAAAGGGCGTCGCCGCAGTCTACTGGTACGGCTGCGCGATGCCAGCGGTATCTTGAGTATGCGCTTCTTTCACTTCTCACCCGTACAGCAGCAACAGCTGCGCCCCGGTGTCACGGTGCGCGCCTTTGGTGAAGCCCGGGCTGGCGCCACCGGCTTAGAGATCTATCACCCTGAATACCGGCTCATTGGCGGCAGTGAAACCCCGGTGGAAGAGTACTTCACGCCGATTTACCCCACTACTGAAGGCTTGAATCAACCACGCCTGCGGGCATTGACCCAGCAGGCACTGGCGTTGCTCGACAATGCCCCCGAGGCGCTGCCTGACGTTATCCCCGACGCGCTACTGCAGCGCTTTCAGCTTCCAGGGTTGCATGCCAGCCTGCACTTGCTACACCAGCCACCGCCCGATGTGAATATAGAGCAGTTGACCAGCGGCCATCACCCAGCCACGCGGCGGCTGGCGCTGGAAGAGCTGCTCGCTCACCAACTAAGCCTGCGTGAAGTGCGCCTGCGCATTCAGGCGGACGGCGCCCCCGCTTTGCCCTCCGGGCGCAGTCTGCAGGCGCGCTTTTTAGCTCAACTGCCGTTTGCGTTGACCGGTGCCCAGCGCCGTGTGCTGGAAGAGATTGGTCATGATTTGAGTCGCCCAGCGCCCATGTTGCGTTTGATTCAGGGTGATGTGGGTTCGGGTAAGACCGTGGTGGCTGCCATGACGGCACTGTGTGCCCTGGCGGGCAACTGCCAAGCGGCGATCATGGCACCTACAGAGATCCTCGCTGAGCAGCACTACCGCTCGTTTAAAGCCTGGTTTGAGCCGCTGGGTATCGAAGTGGCGTGGCTGGCGGGCAAGCTCAAAGGCAAAGCGCGGCTGGACGCCAAGGCGGCCATTGCCGATGGTCGTGCGCGTATGGTGGTGGGCACCCACGCGCTATTTCAAGATGATGTGCACTTTGAGTGTCTAGGTCTGGCGATTATTGACGAGCAGCACCGCTTTGGCGTGCATCAGCGCTTGGCACTGCGTGAAAAAGGCGAGGCGGGCGGGCTGACCCCGCATCAGTTGATCATGACCGCCACGCCCATTCCACGAACCCTGGCCATGAGCGCCTACGCGGATCTGGATGTATCGGTGATTGACGAGTTGCCCCCCGGCCGTACACCGGTGAAAACCGTGGTGGTGCCCGACGAACGTCGACCAGAAGTGGTTGAGCGCATTAAGCTTGCCTGCAGCGAAGGCCGACAGGCCTATTGGGTCTGTACGCTGATTGATGAATCCGAGGTGCTGCAGTGTCAGGCCGCCGAGGTCACCCGGGATGAGTTAACGGTCGCTTTACCTGAGCTGGCAGTGGGTTTGGTTCACGGGCGGATGAAATCGAGCGAGAAAGCCGAGGTGATGGCCGCGTTCAAAGCAGGCGAGCTGGATCTGCTGGTAGCGACGACGGTCATCGAAGTGGGGGTCGATGTACCCAATGCCAGCCTGATGATTATTGAAAACCCCGAGCGGCTGGGGCTTTCTCAGCTTCACCAGCTTCGTGGCCGCGTGGGCCGGGGCAGCACGGAAAGCTTCTGCGTACTGCTCTACCATCCGCCGCTATCGAAAAGCTCCCGCCAGCGTTTGGCAGTGATGCGCGAAACTAATGATGGCTTCCGTATTGCGGAAAAAGACTTGGAAATTCGCGGCCCCGGCGAAGTGCTCGGCACCCGCCAAACCGGCCTGGCGCAGATGAAAATCGCCGACCTGGAGCGCGATGCTGACTTGCTTGAGCGGGTCACGGCACTTGCCCAAACGCTGCAGGGCAACTCAGACGTCACCGCCGTGTTGGTACGCCGCTGGCTGGGTGAAGCGGCCGGGCGTTATGGGCAGGTTTAAGTGTTAAAAGTTTGGTTGCCGCAGCTGAACTGTGTTTTTATTCACAAAATCATTTCAGTTTATTTATTCATGAAGGGTTTGGCAGAAGAAACAAAATATTCAATATTATTTTCATTTAGCCCTGAAATATTAATTCTTCCAGAATTTAGCATATATATGCCGAAGTTGTTTTTCAAAATATCAATGCCTTCGGCTTTAATAGGAATTATTGAAAACAACCCAACCCCACTTCCAACTTCAATAAAAGAGCGAGCACAATTTTGTCGCTGACTTTCTACTAATAATAACTTTCTAGCGGCTCTAGCTCTAATCATCATATTTGTTATTTCATCTGTCCATATTTTCTTTAGTTCTACGGAAGATAATATCTCATTTACAATGAGTGCGCCATGTATCGGGGGGCTGGAACAGCTTAATCTAGTGAGCCTAGACAACTGTAGTTTGACTTTAAAACAAGAATTGCGATCTTTTGTTAGAACTATGAGTGCGCCAATTCTATCACTATAAAGGCCGAAGTTTTTCGAGCATGAATAAGAAATAAACATTTCATCTAATTGAGATGAAAATAAGTCAATGCAGTAATTATCATCTTGTAGTCCTTTTGCTAAACCATGATAGGCCATATCTATGATTGGTAACAGGTTTCTATCTTTAATGACTTCTAAAATTTTTGACCACTGTTTCTTTTTAATATCAATTCCAGTAGGATTATGCCCACAACCGTGTAAAATAATTACATCCCCTCTTGGTATTATACTAATGCTTTCTAGCATTGACTGAAAATCCAGCTCCCCGCAAATTCCTTGGTAGGGATAATAGTAGACTTTCATGCCCATATATTCAAAAATATCTTTATGATTATCCCACGTAGGGTTACTAACCCAAATACCTCTTTCAGGATTTATTTGATGAATAATTTCAGCAGAGAGACGAATAGCGCCAGTTCCACCTATTGTTTGGAAAGATAACACTCTTCCTTCTTGCGCTAATTCTTTTTTATTGCTGAATAGCAACTCAGAAATCATTTCACAAAAGCTATTAAGTCCACTAGATCCTTTGTAAATTTTGTCGGCAGATAAGTTATTAATAACCTTTTTTTCTGCTATTTTAACACACCCCATTATAGGAGTTTTATTTGATATGTCTTTATATAAACCAATACCAAGATCAATTTTTTTGGGATTGACTTCTTTGATGAAATGTTCGCTGAGGGTTAGTATTGGATCAGGAGGAATCGTTTCAAGAACTTCTAACACTTGGCACCTCATAATTAGCTATAGAAAGAGCTTAAAAGATACACCGCAGCTGTTTTGTCTAGGCTGCGGTGTATCTATAGACATGTAGCTTAATCAACTATACTGTTTCTTGAAAGTTTACTAGCTTCTTCTATGATAATATCTTCTTGGCTAGCAACTAGCTTTCTAGCAGAAAGTCTTTCACATAGTTCAAAAATATCGACATTAAAATCAGAAGAAATTTTCTGAATATACGTTCCATAGCCGGTAAATAACCCATGCATACCCGTCATTATATTTATAGCTTTTATGTCAGGAATTCTGCTTATAATATTGTTTTCTGCGTGTATGGATAGGTCTATGAGGTCTTTAAATTTAACATTCGTTTTATAACCAAATCTCTCAAAAACAGCCACGGTAGCTTCTAGCTGAGTATTTCCCGAACCGGCACCAAAACCTTTTATAGTTGCATCTATCATTGATGCTCCTGCCTTAACTGCTTCAATGGAATTAGCTACCGCGAGGCCAAGGTTATTATGAGCATGGTAGCCGATAGTAATTCCTAAGTTGTCAACTAAAGCTGAGACCTTCTCACTGACCATGTCTGGAGTTGAGTAGCCAGCACTGTCCATTAGGACGATACCATCTGCTCCTGCGGCTTTCATACCTGATGCTTCTTTCAAAAGCCTTTGAGCATCTGCCATGTGGGACATAATAAGAACTCCAAAAACAGTTTTTTTCTGTCCTTTCAAATACTCAATGGATTTATAGGTTATATTGCTTTCGGTACAGTGGCTTGCAATGCGAAAAATATCAACTCCAATATCAATCGCCATATCAAGCTCAGAGTGTTTACCCACACCAGGTACAAAATGAATGCCTAGCTTAGAGTGTTTACATTTCTCTCTAGCGATAGACAACATTGTCTTATCATCTACTTTGGCAAAGCCAAAAGCACTAGATGATGCGCCAAGTCCATAGCCATGGCCAACCTCTATAATATCTAAGCCTGCTCGGTCTGCTTTTTCACAATATGCTGAAATTTGATCAATGCTAAGTTGATGTTTAATAGCATGATTGCCATCTCTTAAT
Source organism: Halomonas sp. (assembly GCF_011050415.1). GTDB lineage: Bacteria > Pseudomonadota > Gammaproteobacteria > Pseudomonadales > Halomonadaceae > Vreelandella. The sequence continues at coordinate 115,740 of NZ_DRFS01000008.1, read as the reverse complement.
GAACAATCACTTATTGTTACTGTTCGAGTTTTCATACAAGCTCCTTCTCAGTTAAATTATATTCATTTATAGTGATTGATCTAAATTCTGCTATAGAAATAGCTGCAGAATTTATTATGTCGAGGTTGCCAGCATGTTCCGGTAAGTAATCGCCACTCCCGTAAACCTGGACTGCTAACGTTATTTTGTTTGATTCAATAATAGGTTCCAATGCCAATTGGTAGCCTGGAACATATTTTTTTACCATGTTAATTATCGTAGATATGTTTTTTTTCAGAGCTTCGCTGTTTATTTTCCTGCAGTGTGCATATAAAGTAGTTTGCATACATACTTGTGGTATAGCTGGATTTATATTTAAAATTGCTTTTGCAGAATTTGACTTAGTAAATTTTTTTAATGCAAATTCAGTAGTTGTTATATATTCATCAAGGTTTTTTCGAGTTGCTATTCCTGCACTGTCAGAAGATATGCTGGAAATTACTTCAATATAGTCAATTTCTTCGCAAGAATTTTTGATCGCATATGCAAGCGGTAAGCTAGCTTGGCCTCCACAAGTTATTAAGTTAATATTTCTACTTTTTTGCAAGGAATTAATGTTAATAACAGGAACGCAAAGGTCTCCAATTTTTGCTGGTGTAAGATCAATTACAAATTTATTATACTTTTTTAAAATTTTATCATTTTCTATATGTGCATCTGCTGATGTTGCATCAAAAACCAAATCGAAATCATTAATGTGTTTTTCTAGAAATTCAATACCTTCACTAGATGTTGTAATGCCATTCGTATTTGCTTCTTGAATTCCAGGACTATCATTCCTCCGACCAACAACAAAGCTTAAATCTAATTTTTTTGACTTAATGGTTTTATACATCAAGTCAATACCGATACTGCCAGTTCCAATTATTGCAACTCTATGTGACATGTTTTCACCTATATTGCAGTTTAATGGGTTTGTTAACTATCAAGAAGCTAAAGGTTGGTTGAGAAATTTTTGTTATTGGTAGATTTGTTTTTAATTAATATTTTTATGCTATAAAAAGGTGTTAAAAACGACGAAACTATTTATGATATATGAGATTAAAATTGTTGTTTTAATGAATGAAATTCAGATGGTTTAGTAATTCTCCATGTCGTTCTGGATGAGCTACTAATAAGCTTTTCCACTGAGGTGGAGATGGATCTCCATTAAGGTCTGTTACTATACAGCCTGCTTCGCGAGCGATAATTATCCCCGCAGCAATGTCCCAGAAATCCAGTCGAGCCCCCTGAGACCAAAAAGCATCAAAGCGTTCGATACTGGTATAAGCGATTTCAAGTGCTGCCGATCCTGGGCTGCGAATTCCAGCGACCATTGGCATTAATGTCGTGAGCTGATTTAGGGCAGTAGAGCAGTCACCTTTAGCATGATATGGAAGACAGGTGCTTACTATCATCTCTGAAAGAGGGCGGGCGCTATGTATTCTTATTGGTCTTTCATTCATATAAGCCCCATCGCCTCGGATTGCCCAAAGCAATTCGTCAAGCAAAGGCTGATATACTAGACCCAGTAAAAGATTACTGTGCTTAGTCACAGCAATTGATACAGAAAAGTGTGGCACGCCATGAAGAAAGTTGTTAGTGCCATCTAGAGGGTCAATAATGACTGTGTAATCGCTCATATTTCCAGGAGTATTACCACTCTCTTCTCCTATAAACGCAATTTCTGGAAATGAGCTGCTGATTCGCTTAATTATACATTTTTCCGCAGCTCTATCGTAAGCAGTAACAAAGTCTGATGCTCCCTTGCGCTCAAAGTTAATTCTTTCTTCAGAATAATACCCTTCTTTTAGAATAGCTCCTGCCTCTTTCGCAGCAAGCTTGGTTGTTTCTAAAAGCTTATAATCAGTTGCTGTAATTAAGTATTCCATGGTCTAGGCCTGTTGAATTAAACTTGTTAGCTCTATGTGATTCAAGGAACGTTTTAAATAAATCGTTTTCTAACCCATTGAGAAACCATGTCCAACAGCGTTACTGAGAATATTATTACTAGCATAATGGTAGCGGTCTCTGTGTATTGGAAGCCACGCATAGTTTCCCATAGAGCCACACCAATACCACCACCACCTACCATTCCAAGCACTGTTGCGGAGCGTATATTGGATTCGAATCGGTAAAGGCTGACAGAGATCCACAACGGCAGAACCTGAGGAATCAAGCCAAATATGATCTCCTCAATGCGTCCAGCACCAGTAACGCGTACTCCTTCCATGGGTCCTGCGTCAGCAGCTTCGACCGCTTCCGAAAAAAGTTTAGCTAACACCCCAGTCGTATGTACGAACAAAGCCATTGTGCCTGCAAACGGTCCCAAACCTACAGCTACTACGAAGAGCATAGCGAAAACAAGTTCGTTTATTGCTCGACACGCATCCATTAGCCGTCTTACTGGTTGATTAATCCACCGTGGAGCGAGGTTTTCTGATGAAAGCAAGCCGAATGGTATTGCAAATAGAACTGCTAGAAAGGTACCCCATATAGCAATTTGAATTGTTACCAGCATCTGATCGATATAGTATCCAAGGTGCCTTAAACTTGGTGGAAAAAAGTCGCCAGACAGAGTTGCCATATTCCCAGCATTAGCTACTAACTGCCCAGGCGCTATTTCAGCACCCTCCCAGGCCCAGGCAAGTAAGAAGAAAGTTATGATCCAGCCCAGTAGTTGCCACCAACTAAATTTCTTGCCGAAGACTTCAGCATCGGGAGTTAGTGTAGAATTCATTTGATAGCTCCGTTAATGGGGCGGTAGTCCCGTCCCTAATTGCTCATGATATCAATGAGTTATCATAGCAGTAGAGTTATTTAGCGAGTCTTCTTCTAGCAATTCTATACGGTTGTTCAAAGTTTCGAGCTGAGCATCGATCTCTGAAAGTCTTGCTTTTTTGGCTTCGCCATCTAGCGAATTATCAGACGATATTTGAGAGCGTTCCCTAAAAAGCTCTAGTTGACGTATCGGCAACAATTGGTCGTTGTCAGATGCTGCAAAGCCAGACCAATTCATTGGTTCCAGAACTTCTCGCTGTGCGGCTGTATCTCCATAGCTCAAGATAAATTGTCTTAAACTATCTTTAATTCCTTGTTCTAAGTCGCTGCGCCAGACAAGTGGATCGGATGGTATGAGAGGTGATTCCCAAATAATTTTTAATTGAGCTGCTTTGTCGGGATGGTTAATTTCTAAGCGCTTCATACTGTCTGTACTGAAGGTGGCGACATCAACTTGGCCGTTGGCGACAGTAAGGGCATTTGTCTCATGGTTTGAGTTGAGTGTACGTCTGAAGGCTGTTCTCGGGTCAACATTATTTTCAGCAAAGACATAATAACCAGGCACCAAAAATCCTGATGTTGAATTAGGATCTCCGTTACCGAAGGTTAACTCATTAGCATTTTCAAGAATTTCATCGATGGAGTTGTAGGGGCTATCTTGGTTGACAATCATAAGTCCCCAATATCCTTGGTCACCATCAGAGGATACTGTTTGAGCAAAAATTTCTCCGTTAGCACGGTCAACTGCTTCCATGGCTGATTTATTTCCGTACCAAGCAAGGTCAATTTTGTCGAAGCGCATTGCCTGAATTACAGCTGCATAATCTGTGGCAAAGAAAGGCTCGACATCAACCCCCAATGCATTGGACATATCATCTAGAAAGGGTTGCCACTGATCGGCTTGATTTTGGCTCGACTCAGTGGAAGTGATACCAAACCTGATTGTCTCTACTTCTGAATATGCGAGACCGCTACTTAATAAGCCTATGCTGGCAGTCAGTAGTAAAGTAGTGCGACGAAGTTGTGATACAAACATTTGATTCTCCTTAGTGGTCAATAGATTTAGCTCACAGTGTGTAGTGGTGTAGAAAGCGCAGATGAAACGTTGCTTGGGTTTATTTCGTCTAGTCCATTGTTTTCATAAAGCCCTTGTAGAAGATCATCCGTTAACCCTTCCATCGGGCCGTCGTAATAGAGCCTTCCTTCCTTGAGAGCGATTGCTCTACGACAATAGCGGCGTGCAACATCAACTTGATGTAAGGTGATAACAACAGTCCTTCCATCCTCATGATTAATACGCTGGAGAATCTCCATTACCTCGCGAGCACTGCGGGGATCTAGAGAAGCGATGGGCTCGTCGGCAAAGATAACTTCGGCATCCTGAACGAGAGCCCGGGCGATGGCTACCCTTTGCATCTGCCCACCTGAAAGAGTGTTGGCGCGCTGATCTGCTAGGCTTTTAATACCAACTCTCTCCATCGCTCTGAGTGCTAGGGTTTGTTCATTGTTTGTGAAGCGCCCAGTTAACGATCGCCATCTTGGCATTGCTCCTAGATGCCCTATCAAGACATTAGTCATCACGCTCAAGCGACCAACAAGGTTGAACTGTTGAAAGATATAACCGCTGCGGCGTCGGTAATCTCGGCCTTGAGCTACAAAGCGACCTTGGCGTTGTAGCACGTGCCCTAGTACTTCGACTTGGCCTGGAGATTGCCGATCAGCTTTAGTCAAGCCAATAAGATGCCTTAGCAAAGTTGATTTGCCTGATCCCGATGGGCCAATGAGTGTTACGATTTCTCCTTTATCAATGGTGAATTCAATCTGACTCAATGCCTCATGAGTTCCATAAGTTTTATTAATCCCTTCTACCTTAATAGTTGTCGTCATATGCTTATCTCATTTTTTAATATCGGTATGTCTTGTTGGCTAATGAAAAATTCGTATAGTATTTGGGTCTATAGGTAGATAATTATTTAATAACAAAGTTGTACTATTTAATTTTTTTGATAGGCAGCTAAAGCAATTCCAGCGAATATAAAAAATGAACCGAATACTCTGTTGATAAGCTTCATTCGTGGCTCAGACTTTATGAAGCTCTTTAAGTGGCTTGCCAACGCTGCATAAAAAAACATAACGGCTAGATCAACTATAAGGAGGGTTGCGGCCATTAAGAGAAGCTGAGTCTCATGCGATGTATTATTACTAGTTAAAAACTGAGGAAATAGAGCGACTAGGAAAACCGTGGCCTTGGGGTTTGTTAAGTTGACAAATGCAGATTGCCAAAATTGTTTTTTTTGGTTTTCTACCTTGTTTTCAATTGTTACTAATCTCTCTGCTGATTTCCATTTTTGGATACCTAACCATATTAAGTATAATACGCCCCCCCATTTTATGATTAAGAATGAAGCTGTGGATGAGGCAATGATAGCTCCAAGGCCAATAGCTACAATAAAAATCTGTATGCCATACCCGAGCTGCAAACCAAAAATAGTAGGAATTGCGGATCTAAAGCCGTAGTTCATACCGCTGTTCATAGTTTTAATGGCTCCCGCGCCTGGCGATAAGCTAATAAAAATTGAAGCCATTAAAAATGTTAGCCATATACTAAAACTCATATTTACCTCCAGCTAAAATCTGATGAAGTTTATTTATAGCCAGCATGATAGTGAAATTTTTCAAAATCATTACAATAATAAGACCATCAAATTTTCTAAAAATGACTAGCTGAGAATTTTTCTAAAACTACTTTATGTGTCATTTAAGTTAATTTAATTTAAATCAGAGGCTTAAGGTTTTTTTTTTATGCTTTTTTTCAGTTGTCGGCTAACAAATATGTAAGAAATTTCTTACATGAGTAATCTTTAGCTTACAAAATTTTAAGATATAGCTTACGAAAAGTAGATTGAGGGCACGGGCAGGTTGATATGCGCAGTAAAGAGTAATGCGGGTTGTAAGCTTCTGTAAGCGCTATGGGCAGGTTTAAGCCGCGGCACTGCTGGCGGTGGGCGCTTCGCTACCTACCAATCGGTTGGCGGCCTCGCCTAGCGGGGCGAGCTGCTCTGTAATAAGGCGGAGCTGGCTCTGAATAGGGCGATAGAGCGTGACCGCATGCTCATCCTCAGCCACCTCGGTTTGTTCCTCTAACTGGGATAGCAGCTCGGCGGCTTGTTCCGTGAGCGCTTCAATCGGTTGGCGTTGATTCAACCGTTCTGCAATCTGGCCTAATAGCTCGCCAATGCGCTTTGCTACCGGCACAAATGTGGCATCGTCTTCATCTTCTGCTAATTGGTGGCGGTGCGCGCCCAGGGCAGAAAGGTGGCTGAGCAGAGTGTTGGAGAGTACGAGAAAGCGAAGACCGTTGTCTGCATCCAGTTTGCGGTAGTGCCCAGGCTCATGGAGCATATTGGTCAGCAGGGTGGAGAGCGCTGCATCGGCATTGTGGGCATTGCGCCTGGCCAGGCGGTAAGCCAAATCATCCTGTTTGCCATCCTCGTACTGGTGGATGATCTCCTCTAAATAACGGCGGTGATTATTCAGCGCGTTGGAGGCCTCGCGATACAGCCTGCGCCCCTGCCAGTCGGGCAGAATGAAAAATACCGCTAAACCCGCAATTAACGAGCCGATCAGGGTATCGAACAGGCGCGGCATGATCAGGTTAAAGCCATCGCCCACCTGGTTGAAGCTGCATAGCACCAGCAAAGTAATAGAGGCGGTAGCGATGACATAATGTTTCTCGCGGTTAGCAAAGAAAGACACTCCTGCTGCCACGGCGATCATGCTTTGTACGAGTGGCTGCGGAAACAGGCTGATCGACGCCCAACCCACCACCAAGCCCAATACCGTGCCCAACATCCGCTGAGACAAGAATCGCCGCGTGGTAGCAAAGTTGGGGCGGCACACAAACAGCGTGGTAAGCAGAATCCAGAAGCCCTGTTCGGGATCAATCCACTGCAGTAATCCGTAGCCGGTCATCAGTGCTATGGAGAGTCGCACCGCATGACGAAAGGTGGGGGAACCCAGCGTAAAGTTCAGCCGCACCCGCTTCCACGCTTCCAGCAAGCTTGAGGGTGAGCGGTCATAAAGTGAGCTGTCTCGTCGCTCCTCGCTGGCATCTGGGTTATGGGCGCTGGCAAGCTGGGCTTCCAAGGTAGCCAGGTTTTCGGCCAGGGCACTCAAAGGGTAAAGCAGCGGGCGCCATTCGGGCTTGCCTCGGTCACGCAGGTTTTCAATCGAGGCGTGTAAATCAGCCAGGGCCTCTTCGCTCTGCTGGTGATCAAACGGGCGGTTGAGCAGTAGCGATTTAGCCAACTGGCGGCAGGCACGGCCCTGCTGATCCAGTAGCCGCTGACAGCGAAACAGCACGTCATGGTGGAAAAATGCTTTGCTGAGCGCGCTATAAGGGTAATGGGTGGAGCTTGCGCGCTCATGAATATCCTGGGCAATAAAGTAAATACGCAGGTAGCGATTGAGCTTACGGTCGCCGCGCTGGCCTTCCAAGCGCCTAAAAATCATCTCTTTGGCTTGGTTAAGCGCATCAACGACTTTACCGTTTTGCCGCGCCAGCGCTACTCGGCGTGCTTCTACATCCACGCCACGCACGGGCTCAAATAGTGCTGATTTCAGAATCAAAAACTCACCTAGCGCTTTATATACGCGCGCCATGCTCTGTTTAACCGGCTGGCGGGAAAACAGCGCGCACCACACTACGGAAATTAATCCGTACCACGCTGCTCCGGCCAACAGCAGCAGTTGGCGCGTTGCGACATCCGCATCTACGCCGCCGTGCTGTTCAATATTGATCATTGAGTAGATGGATAGAATCAGCGTGCCAGAGGCAATCGTGGCGTAACGTTGGCCGATGGCACCGAGCATAATCAGGGTAAAGGTGGAAATGCCCAGCCCGACAACAAATAGCCACGGCCAAGGAAACAGCCACTGCACGATAAAAGACGCCGATGTAAAGCAGACCAGCGTTACTAACAGGGCCTGAAAGCGACCCTGCCAGCTGTCGTCAGTTTCAGACAGCGCACAGGCGATAATGCCTAGAAACAGTGGGATTACCAGTGCGACATCACCCATTAGACCGCTAAGCATCAGGGCACCGCTGAACGCTATAAAAACGCGCAGGCTGTAGGCAAATTTATCAAGGGTCCAAAGGCGCCGCAGCGGCAATGAAATGGGCATATCGTCTCTTATGAGTGATTATTAGACTTTAGTATAAGCAAGTAGTATAGAAGGTTGCAGTGGCGTTTGTCGCTATCTGTTCAGTCAACGTTTTAACGATTTTTTCATACTGTTGCCACACTATCGAAATGAAGCTGCCTTACCTGTGTTCTAAAAAATAGCGCACTAAAGTCCTATGATTGGAACGCTAACTTTTTCGATACTCAAGTGACTCTAAAAAAAACAGGATCATTCTAATGGATCTCAAGCTACTGCTGGACTGGCGTCTTCACTTAATGGTGATTGTGACGTCGATGTTTGCTGAGTGGATAGGCATCGTACGAATTCCGCTCGGGCCGGGAACACTACTCTTACTACCGCTGCTATACGCCTTTGTGATTGGCGTGCTGTTTAACCCCCACCTTTTTTCGGCAATGGGCAAAGTGGTTCCCAAGCCTGTCAGCAATGCGGCGGGCCCGATTATTCTGATCGCTATTTTGCCGTTTATTGCCAAGTTCGGTTCCACCATTGGCCCGGCGATTGAGCAGATCATTGCCGCAGGGCCGGCGTTGATTCTTCAGGAGCTGGGTAATCTCGGCACCATGCTAATAGCACTGCCCTTTGCAGTATTAGTGCTCAAAATGGGCCGCGAAGCGATTGGCGCTACCTACTCGATTGCTCGCGAACCCAATATTGCCATTATTTCAGACCGTTACGGCCTAAGAAGCCCCGAGGGTATCGGCATTATGGGCGTCTACGTCGTAGGCACCATGTTCGGTACGCTCTATTTCGCATTGATGGCGGGCTATATCGCTTCGCTGGATATTCTCGATATTCGTGCCTTGGCCATGGCCTGCGGTGTGGGCAGTGGCAGTATGGTAGCGGCATGTTCGGCGGCGCTAGCGGAAGCCGTTCCAGGGTCCCGTGATGAACTACTGGCCTTTGCAGGGGCAAGTAACCTGCTCACTTATGCCACCGGTCTGTATATCTCACTATTTATCGCGCTACCGATTACCGAGTGGATGTATAAGCGCTTAAAAGGCTCGCGTCAGGAGATTCGTCATGAAAACCCATGAAAGCAGCGTTGATCAGTTTGATGCTGAAGCTTTAAAAGAGCTGCGCCCTGAAAACCAACTGGGCAAAACGGCCCTGGTGCTGGCGGCGGTGTGTGTCGCGGCCTGGTTTAGTAATGTGGTCAATGGGTCGCCTTTGTTAGACGCGCTGCCCGGTATGCTAATTCTTTACACCATGGTCATCATCGGCTTGGTGATTGGCCGGGTATGTCCCTTTTACCTGCCTAGCGTGGCCTGGGTATCACTGATCAGCATTATTGCGACGCTGCCGTTCTTCCCCGGTAATGGCTGGATCATTGCACGGCTGGCTGAGGTGGATTTTCTGGCGGTGGTCACGCCGGTATTGGCCTATGCCGGGTTGGCGCTAACCGGCCGTGAGTTTGCTATGTTCAAGCAAACGGGCTGGAAGCTGGTGATCGTGGCTTTACTGGTATTCACCGGAACCTTTATCGGCTCTGCCGTCGTCGCCCACATAATGCTTTAAGGAGAGGACGATGACTGCTTCTATTAAGTTACCGGATAACGCTGAGCTCGCCGCTTGGCGCCACGATTTCCACCAGCATCCTGAAACGGCTTTTGAGGAGCACCGCACCAGCGCGCGCATTGCAGCGTTACTGACAGAGTGGGGCTTTGAAGTGACCACTGGAATCGCAGGCACAGGGGTGGTGGCTGCCTTGGATGGTGACCAAGGCGAAGGCAAAACCATCGGCCTGCGGGCCGATATCGACGCCCTGGACATTCGCGAAGAGACTGCGCTTGCCTACGCCTCGCAAACACCTGGAAAAATGCACGCCTGTGGCCATGATGGCCATACCACTATGCTGTTAGGCGCTGCCTGGGCGCTAAAGCAGCAGCTGGATTTCAAAGGCCGAGTGGTATTTATCTTTCAGCCCGCCGAAGAGAACGCCGGCGGCGGCCGAGTGATGGTCGAAGAAGGGCTGTTTGAACGCTTCCCGATGGATGCCGTGTACGGGCTACATAACTGGCCTGGGCTGCCGGTGGGGGTCGCGGCGGTACATGATACCGACGTGATGGCCGCGTTTGATATTTTCAGCCTGACGTTAACCGGTAAAGGCTGCCACGCGGCGATGCCGCACTTAGGCATCGATACGGTGCTGGCAAGCTGTCAATTGATCAGTCAACTGCAAGGGTTGGTGAGCCGCGAAACGCCACCGGATAAATCGGCGGTGCTGAGTTTTACCAGCATTAATGCAGGGGATACGTTTAATGTGATTCCCGAGCAGGTAGCGCTGCGTGGCACGCTGCGCTGTTTTGATATGGCGCTTAAGGAGCATTTAGAGGCGCGCTTTAAACAGGCGATTGCCAGCTTAGCCGAGTTTCACGGTTTAACCGTTGAGCTGGATTACCAGCGCTGCTACCCCGCTACCATCAATACCCCGGAGAATGCTCAACACTGCGCCGCGGTGCTGGAGCGTTTATTAGGCCAAGACAATGTAATCCGCAACCCGCCACCGAGCATGGCTTCTGAGGATTTCTCGTTCCTACTTGCCGAGCGGCCGGGGGCTTACATCTGGATGGGCAATGGCGAGGAGTCCGCTTCGCTGCATAACCCGCACTATGACTTTAACGACGCGCTATTACCACTAGGGGCGCGCTATTGGGTAGAGCTGGTAAGAGCGCTACTCGTCTAACTCATCATTATTATTTAACACGCGTTATTCGCTCTCTGATGCCCACTGGGTAGGGGAGCGTCTACGCCAAATATCGACACCGAACATAGCGTTTCGCCACTAACAAAACGCTTAGGGAGTTTAAAGATGTCCTTAACCATTACCGTTATCGGGCTTGGTCAAATGGGCGGCAATATGGCGCTTACTCTTAAAGCAGCAGGCTTTGCAGTCACGGGCAGCGATCTGTTTGAAGCCGCACGTTCAAGGCTCGGCGAGCTCGGCCTATCCGTCGCTGCTCCCGATGCCTTGCCCGCAAGCGATGTTTATCTGCTTTCATTGCCCACCTCTGATCATGTGCGTGAAGTGATTGAGCAATCACCAGGCCTGCTAACGCTGGCGCCGAAAGGCAGCGTAATTGTCGATACGTCAACTAGCGACCCCGCCGTGAGTCGTGAATTGGCCGAAAAAGTCACTGCCGCAGGCCTTCATTGGCTGGATGCTCCGGTAAGCGGTGGGCCCAAGGGTGCTGCCAGCGGTAAGCTGGGTATGCTGTTAGGCGGCGATGAAGCCACCATTGAGCGGGTAATGCCGATTCTGGAGGCGATGTCGGCCAAGCGCACCCATGTGGGCGGACCTGGTAGCGGCCACGTGGTGAAACTTGCCAATAATTACCTCTGTGCGGCCCACTTGCTGACCACCGCAGAAGCCGTGGCGATGGCAGTCAAAGCTGGCGTTGAACCCGCCGCCTGTTTGGCGGGCATCAATAGTGGCTCCGGGCGCAGCGCAATTAGCGAGGTGAACTTCCCCGAGTGGGTGTTGAGCGAGCGTTTTGACTCTGGCTTTACCACCGGCTTGATGCGCAAGGATCTGCGCTTGGCCCGGGACGCTGCTGAGCAACTGGGCATTCCGCTACCTCTGCTACAAGCCGTGGTCGATGCTTGGCACGAAAGCCCCGAACAGCCCACCGACAGCGACGACTTCAACCATATCACTACGCCGATTTTAGCCCGTGCCAGCCAAGCGGAGAGCAACCAATGAGCTCACTCAGCCAACGCGCCTGCGACCATCTTGCAGCACTACTGAAAGGCTTCGGTTTAGCCGCTGACACGCTGCTAAGCAACTGGGTTGATGGCGGTTTAGTCGCCGGAGAAGGCGAAGAGATCACCCTGATTAATCCTGCCACTGGTGAAGCGCTGATGAGCTATCGTGACGCTGGCGCTGGGCTCATTGAGCGAGCCACCCAAGCAGCACAGCGGGGCCAGCGTGAGTGGATGGCGCTAACCGCCAGCGAGCGTGGGCGGCGTATGAATGCCGCTTTACGCGGTTTGGAGGGCCATGAAGAGGCGCTGGCGCAGCTGGAAAGCGTTGTCGCAGGTAAGCCGATTCGTGACTGCCGGGCGGAAGTGGGCAAAGTGCGCGAGATGTTTGAGTACTATGCGGGCTGGTGCGATAAGCAGCACGGTGAAGTGATTCCGGTGCCTACCTCACATCTTAACTATGTGCGCCATGTTCCTTACGGCGTGGTGGGGCAGATTACCCCTTGGAACGCGCCGATGTTTACCTGCGCCTGGCAGCTGGCGCCGGCCATTGCCGCAGGCAACGCCGCCGTATTGAAACCTTCTGAGTTAACGCCGTTCACCTCGGTGGTGATTGCCAAGCTGTTGGAAGAGGGGGGCAAACGAGTGTCCCAAGGTCTGCCTAAAGGGCTGATCAATATCGTCAACGGGCTGGGCAAAACGACCGGCGCGGCGCTGACCGACCACCCCACCATCAGCAAATTGGTATTTGTCGGCTCGCCCCAAAGTGGGCGGATGATTGCCGAAGCGGGCGCGCGGCGGTTGGTGCCCAGCGTATTAGAACTGGGCGGTAAATCAGCCAATATTGTATTTGCCGATGCCAAGCTGGATGAAGCGGTAGCCGGCGCCCAAGCCGCCATTTTTGCCGCCGCTGGCCAAAGCTGTGTGGCGGGCTCGCGCTTATTAATTGAGCGCTCAGTGTTTGAGCAGGTCACCACCCGCTTGGCGCGTGCCGCGGAACAGATTGCGGTCGGTCTGCCCAGCGACGAAGCAACCCGCATGGGGCCGCTACAGAATCGCCGCCAATTTGAGCAGGTCACTCGCATGATTGAGGCCGCCGAAGCTGCAGGCGCGAGAGTGTTAACGGGGGGCAAACGTCCTGAGGGCTTATCTGACGAAGCTCAGGGCTACTTTATCGCTCCGACCGTGCTGGTTGATGTGACGCCGGAGATGGAGATCGCTCAGCAAGAAGTGTTTGGACCGGTATTGGTGGCCATGGCCTTTGATAATGAAGCCCAGGCCATTCAACTCGCCAACGAAACCCGCTTTGGTTTAGCCGGAGCCGTTTGGAGCCAGGATGTGGCACGAGCGCATCGTGTCGCCGGGCAGCTGCGTGCCGGCACGGTATGGATTAATAGCTATAAGGCAATCAGCGTCATGTCACCGTTCGGTGGCTTTGGCGATAGCGGTTTTGGCCGCTCCAGCGGCTTGGATGGCCTGCGTGAATATACCGTGCCGCAAAGTGTCTGGGTGGAAACCGCTCCAGAAGCAAGCGTCGCGTTTGGTTACGGCAGCGGTGTCGGCTGATCGATGACTGAGGCTGGGTCGCGAAACGCCTGCATCCAGCGTTGTAAATGGCGCAGTAGCAGAATACTGGCCTTGGGCTGTTGGCGGCCCACCCGTGTGACCATATGGGCGTGAGAGCGCTGAAATAGCGGGTTATCTACTGGGCGGGCAACGAGCGTGCCAACCTCTAAGTCATGGGCGACGGCAAAAGCAGGCAGCAGGGTAATGCCCATGCCACTGCGCACGTACTGGGCTAACACCACCATTGAGTTAGTGTTCATGGCTAGGCGTGGCGCAATCCGCGCCTGTTGAAAGGCTTGATCGACCATTTGGCGAACCCCGTGGCTGGGGTCCCACATGGCCATTGGCTGATCGCTAAGCTGGGTAAGCGTGAGCGGCGAGGTTTGGTTGGCTAAAGGGTGTTCCGGGGACAAGATCGCCATGAGTGGCTGAGGGCTAGAGGCCCAGAAACGCAATTGCGGGTGGGTTCGTTCGTGGAACATTAAGCCGATATGGCTATGGTTTTCGACCACCGCCTCAATAATGCCGGAAGTACCCGCAATATGAATATCAAGCTGGATACCCGCGTAAAGCTGGGTAAATTCATGCAGCGGGGAAGCCACTAAGTCACTGACAAAGCCTTCACCAACGGTGAGCGATATTTTGCCGGTTTCCATACGCTGGTAGGCTTCGAGTGAAGTGATAAAGCCTTCATCAAGCGCACCGCGGCGTTCACAGTACTCAAGCAGCATTTCACCTACCGGGGTAGGAGAAATGCCATCACGCTGGCGCTCCATAAGCGTTGCCCCCAAGGCTTCTTCCAGCAATGCAATTTGCCGGCTAACGGCCGAGGGAGCAATGTCTAAGCGCGCCGCTGCGCGCCGCACGGAGCCTGACTCCAGGGTAACGCGGAAGTACACTAAGCGCTGATGAGGTATGTCCATCGAAAGCTGTTATACCTCTGCTTTGGTGTAGAAAAAATTCATGTTAACTACACCGCTATCCTGTGCCAATCCTACAAATACTTAAGTAGTTTCTGCAGCTTGTTCATATCGGCTGAGTCGCCCACTAAGCGCACGCTGCCGTCCATCATGCCGTCAAGAAAAGCCTGCTGAGTTGGTTTTTTGAGCACTTTCAAGGCGGTATCCTGATCCCGGAAACGCAGCTCAAGGTCCAAGTCAACGGGCAGCCCTTTACTGGTACTGATGCTTTTCGGTGACATGCGATAGTGGCGGGCAATGCTTAGGTCTTCTGTAGCAATGCCCCAATCCAAGCCGCGCATACGCTCTAGCTGTTCACGAAAGCGCGGCTTGCGGCGCAGGGCACGTTTGAGCATTAAGCCCAGTAGCCACAGCGTCAGCTTGAGTTTCATTAGGAAACGGCGTCTTTAAGCGCTTTGCCGGGCTTAAAGGCGACATTTTTGCTGGCTGGGATTTGCAGCGGTGCACCGGTTTGCGGATTTTTGCCTGTACGAGCTGCGCGCGAACGTACAGTGAAAGTGCCAAAGCCGATGAGAGCAACATCTTCGCCTTTGGCGACGCTGTTGGTTATTTCATCCAGAATAACGTTTAGCACTTGGCCTGCTTTATCTTTAGACAGGTCGGCACTTTCAGCGATGGCAGCAGCGAGTTCAGGTTTGCGCATAAGGAATCTCCCTTTAATTAAACAATCGAACGTTAGATAAATAATCGAACGTACAGCAAGTGCATGTTGTTGGGTGCGTCACCATGATTAGGTTAGCTTATCTATCCTAGCCGTGAACGCTACGAAAATCAGCCTAGCAGCGCAGGCGCTGCTCTGGAAAGCTCCACTTTCCTTCTCACACAGTCGCCTGTCAACGCAAAACCAATCAAACGTCCGTCTTTATTTTCCGCCAAGGCGCTGATATTGCCGCTTTCACCTTCAATTCGCCAGCGTTCCGGCGTGGTTTGTGGAGGATAGGCAACCACGGGCAGCAGCGGTGTTTTTACAAGGATGGGCCAAGCACCAAAGCTCGCGGGAGTCGGGGTACCTGCAAGGGTTGCCGCCAGTGCTTTAGCGCTTGCTTGCAGCGGTTGTACATACATTGCATTAATACCCTCCACACAGGCGACATCGCCTAATGCGTAAATATCGGAGTGCGATGTACGCAAGTAGCGGTCAACCTGAATGCCGCTAGTCGATACCGTTAACCCTGCGGCTTCAGCCAGTGCTATGCGCGGCGTAAGGCCTGTTGCCATGAGTACGCAGTCAGCGCTGAGTGGTTCATCATTATTTAAATGCAAGACGGTATCTTTGCCGTGGCCTGACGCTATCGATTCAATCTTGCGGCCGAGGTGAAGATCGATGCCTGCCATACTAAAAGCATCACCCAAGGCAGTGCCTAGAGGCGCGGGCAATAAACGAGGCAATAGACTGACCTCCGGGGCGACGACGCTGACGTGATGGCCACCGGCATGCAGATCGTTAGCAAATTCACAGCCGACTAGCCCTGCACCAATAATCGCGACCCGGGCGGTATGGTGGCCTAGGGCGCTATGAAAGCGGCGGTAATCATCTAAATTATTAATAGTGAAACAGCGCGATGCCACGCTGGCAGCGATCTTAAAAGGCACCAATGGCGCAGCGCCAGTGGCTAATACTAAAGCGTTGTAACCGAACGCTTTGCCATTTTCCAAAAGGATTAATTTGTTATCCACATCCACAGCGCTCACCGGGGTGTGGGTAACTATCTGGGCGTTCAGCTCGTCACCCAGTTGTACGGCGCTACGCTGGGCTAGTTGGTTCGGCGTTAAACCTTTGGCAAAGCCGGTGGAGAGCAGTGGCTTACTATAGTCATCGCCGCTATCAGCGCTAATCAGCGCTATTGAGCGTTGGTCGCCCAGGCGGCGCAGGGCGCGGGCAAGGCCAATACCAGCCATGCCAGTCCCAATAATCACCAGCGCAGCATGTGACGAAGAGAGCTGTGTATGTGATGCGGACATGCGAACACCAAGAAAGTCGCTAAAGAAAGAGTCGCTAAACAGGGGCGTTAAAACAGGTTCGTTATAACAGAGCCGTTAAAAAAACCGCTGAGATAAAAGCCATTCAGAGCGCCATGTTACACTAGCAGCCCCGATTATTGGCTTGGAGAACTCGGTGACGCCTCCTGCTTCCCGGCAAGTACAGATATTCCCACGCTGGCGCCCTGTCTCGGCGGCGCGTCCGGCGATGAGTGCCCCCTGGTGGCAGTGGGTAGCCTCCACGGACTCGCTAACTGCTCGGTTAACCGCAGCAGGCGAGGGTAAGTCTTTCCGTGTGCGTCTATTACGCCAAGGGGTGGGCTGGCCGTTGCCAGATGAGGCTCAAGCATTGGGCATTAGGCCCAAATGTTACGCATGGCTGCGTGAAGTGGCACTCTGTTTAGATGATACCCCCTGGGTGGTGGCGCGCTCAGTTGCTCCGCTGACACAATTAAAAGGGCAGCGTTTGGAGCGTCTGGGTGAGCGGTCGCTAGGGAGTTGGTTATTTCAACAGCCAGATCTAGTACGTGGTCCCTTAGAAGTGACAAGGCATTCGGCTAACTTCGCGAGTCTGCATGATCTTAACAGCGAAGGACCCTGGGGAAGGCGCTCAGTGTTCCAGCATGGCGGACTATCGCTGTTAGTGCAGGAGCATTTTTTGCGGGCGATGGTGGATGAACTTGATTTGCCTTCGCGCTAGGCTAACGTCTGCATCTTATTTTTCGTGAGGTAAGCATGGATCGTTCACTGTTGCGGCCGAAGGGATTCGCTCGCGTGGCAGATTTTTTCCAACTGATGCGTTTGGATCGGCCAATTGGCACTTGGCTCTTAATGTGGCCGACGCTTTGGGCGCTGTGGATTGCTGCTGAAGGCGTGCCAGGCCGAAATGTGCTGCTCATTTTTGTGGCGGGTGTTTACGTCATGCGTGCAGCGGGATGCGTGGTTAATGATTACGCCGACCGGCATTTTGACGGCCACGTGAAACGCACTAGACACCGTCCGCTAGCCACTGGCCGTATTAGCGAAACCGAGGCGCAACTGCTGTTTATCGGGTTAGTGGCAGGGGCGTTTATTTTAGTGCTACTGACCAATTGGTTTACGGTGGCACTGTCGTTAGGCGGTGTGGCGCTGGCAATTATTTATCCGTTTATGAAGCGCTACACCCATTTCCCACAAGTAGTATTGGGGGCCGCGTTCTCATGGGCCATACCCATGGCATTTGGTGCCGTGTTGGGCCATGTCCCGCTAGAAGCATGGCTACTGTTCTGTGCCAACGTGCTATGGACAGTGGCATACGATACTCAGTACGCCATGGTCGATCGTGATGATGATCTGCAAATCGGCATCAAATCAACGGCGGTGCTGTTTGGTAGCGCCGATCGCTTAATGATTGGTTTGCTGCAAATAGCCACTTTAATGCTACTCGCCTTGGTTGGCTGGCGGATGGAGTTAGGTGGCTTTTTCTGGCTTGGGCTGGCTGCGATGGCAGCGACGTTTGTGCATCAACAGCGGTTGATTCGCCATCGTGATCGTGACGCTTGTTTCCAAGCGTTTCTCAATAATCACTGGTCGGGCCTGCTGATATTTGCCGGTATCGCGCTAAGTTGGTGGCCTACTGTTGGCTAATAGCTGCTATTGTCATGTAATTGTCATCAAGCCATGGTGTTATCGTCACTGACATGTCATTGAACTAGTTTCTTTGAGCAACTTTCTTTGAGCTTTTTTTCATTGAACACCGTGAGGCATTGGTATGACCGCCAAGACCGTTCTGATTGTCGATGACGAAGCGTCCATTCGCGAGATGATCGCAGTAGCGCTGGAAATGGCTGACTATCGCGTGCTTGAAGCGGATAACGCCCAGGATGCCCATGCCATATTGGTCGACCATCAGCCTGATTTAGTACTACTTGATTGGATGATGCCTGGCACCAGCGGCATTGAGTTAGCCAGACGCTTAAAGCGAGATGAAGCCACCGCTGAAATACCTATTATTATGCTCACCGCCAAAGGTGAAGAGGATAATAAGATCCAAGGACTTGAAGCAGGTGCTGATGACTACATCACGAAACCTTTTTCACCCCGTGAGCTGGTGGCACGTCTTAAAGCAGTACTGCGTCGGGCCACTCCTCGTGGCGTTGAAGATCCCATTGAGATTAACGGCCTGCTGCTGGATCCGGTGAGTCATCGTGTGAGTGCCCACGGCAAAGCGTTGGAAATGGGGCCAACTGAGTATCGGCTGCTGCAATTTTTCATGACCCATCAAGAGCGCGCTTACACACGCAGCCAACTGCTTGACCAAGTATGGGGTGGCAATGTGTACGTTGAAGAGCGCACGGTGGATGTACATATTCGCCGCTTGCGTAAAGCGTTAGGCGATGTGCATCAAAACCTGATTCAAACGGTTCGGGGCACCGGTTACCGTTTCTCTTCACGGGTATAAATGTGCGCTTATGGAGCCGTGAGCTGTGGCGCCTAGCGTGGCTAGCGACGGTAGGTCTTTGCTTGGGTTGGCTGCTAGGTTCGGCTGGCGTAGGGCTTTCGGCTGGGCTGGCAGTGTGTCTGTTTTATCATCTGCGTCAGCTGCGTGCCTTGTACCTTTGGTTAACCCTTCATCCCCAAGATGAACCTCCTGCCGCACGCGGTATGTGGGGCGAATTATTTGATCGTTTATATCGCTATCAAAAAAGTCAGCGCATTACTCAAAGCCGCCTACGCGCTACCTTAGCGCGCATTCAAGAGTCGTCAGAAGCGATGCGCGATAGCGTCGTTATGCTTGACCGCCATGGAGACCTTGAGTGGTGGAACAGTGCCGCGACCGAGATGCTTGGGCTGCAGACTGCCCATGATCGTGGCCAGCACATTACCAACCTGCTGCGAGACCCAGGCTTTATTGGTTATTTTAATGGCCGCAACTACAGTGAGCCGCTAACGCTAACGTCGCCGATTGATGAGCGGCGTATTCTGCAGTATCAAATTACCCTTTACGGTGACGACGAACGCTTATTGATGGCGCGGGATATTACCCGCCTGCATCGCCTAGAGCAGATGCGTCGCGATTTTGTCGCCAACGTATCCCATGAGTTGCGTACCCCCCTCACAGTGCTTTCCGGTTATTTAGAAACCTACGGTGATCTTGCTGATCAGCTTCCGCCACGGTTAGGTAGAGGCATTAACCAAATGCAGGAGCAGACGCAGCGAATGCAGAATTTGGTGAATGATTTATTACTCCTGTCACGCTTAGAGATTGACCAGGGCGGCAAGGATCATCATCCGATGTCGCTCGGCACCTTACTGCAGAGTGTGTGTGATGATGCGTTAGCCCTTTCACATCAGCGCCATAGCATTACCGTTGAGCTGGGGAGTGATGCGCGCTTACTAGGCAGTGAACAGGAAATTCGCAGCGCTGTTTCTAATCTCGCTTTTAATGCCGTTCGCTATACGCCCCCGGGTAGTCATATCACGTTGCGTTGGAGTGTTAATGCTGCGGGTAGTGGCTGTATTGCCATTGAAGATGACGGAGAAGGCATTGATCCGGTACATATCCCTCGCCTAACCGAGCGTTTTTACCGAGTTGATAAAGGCCGTAGTACTGCAACGGGCGGCACCGGGTTAGGCTTGGCGATTGTAAAGCATGTCCTGCTGCGTCATGACGCCCAGCTACAGATTGAGTCCCATCCAGGCAAAGGAGCATTATTTCGCTGTGTTTTTCCCGCTTCGCGTATTCGCCAGCCCTGAAAAAGACGCCTTCGCATAATAGTTGTAGAAGTGTGCAATATTGGCATATAAGATTGGTAAAACATTACTCATGTGCCATTTTTACACAGCCCGTAGCCGCATTTAGAGCCTAGAAAGGTTTTAAAACCTCATTGTTTTTATTAAATAAGTTATTGAAAAATAAGTAATTTATATTTTTATGTGTGTTTTGGCATGGCTGATGCAATGAATATAAGTAAGTAAGAGAGACGACCGCAGGAATTGCTGGCTACTGGTTAGCCCTTCTTTCTTAATTAAGCGGTACTAACAGCGATCGGAGGTGGAATATGATGTCCAAGGAACTTCTCAAGAAAGCTGGCATTTTAGGTGTAACGTTTGGCTTGTTGGCTAGCCCATTAGCATTTGCTGATACGACTGACCACTCTTCAATCGAGCAAAATCAAGATTCACATGTAGATGAAGATGGAGCTAGCACTCAGTCGACAGGTAGCACTGATTCAGGCAACTATGATAGCGATGATCTAACGACCGATCATGGTACTCAAGGACCAGATGCTGTCGATGATCCAGAATCAACAGACATGAGCGGTGACGCAGAATACACCCCTGAAGATGTTGTTGAAGAGAATAGCGCTAGCTAATTCTATACAGTTTGAGATATCGAAATGTGCTTCTTCAATGGATGACGAAGCTACAAACAGGATGTTTCAAACAGGGATGTTGAAATGATTCAAGGATGAATCAATAGGCAATCAAAATGTTAGTCAGGGTTAATTCCAAGGTTGGAGTCCCGCACAAGGATTGGAAGCTAACGTTAGTTATTACCTATCAGCAGTTCTGATATCGGGCCCCGCTTAGGCGGGGCCTAATTTTTTGCTGTCTATTAATTTACTTAGCTGCTTTTCGCAAATACTCACCTACTCTTCTTACCTTAACCCACCTTAACCCACCTTAGCCAACCGTAGTAACAGTAATATTAATAATTACGTGTGTATCAAAATGACACAGGCAATATTGCGCATGTGTCATTAGTGCACAAGTATTTAGCTTGCTTTTATTTTATGCGGTGTAATATTGTGCGCAATATTTATTACTCAAGCTATTGATAAAAATGATTTTAATTTTTATTTGACCAAGTTGGCACTTTTTATGCCATGTCAGGATACGGAAGAGTATGAGACAGAATAGCCATCCATGATGGCGCTTCTTCCCCAACGCCAGCGGTATCACAGTATCTTGGAGTAAAATATGATGATTAATATACTTCTTAAAAAAGTAGCAGTAGCGGCACTTTCCTTTGGTTTATTAGCTAGCCCACTAGCATTCGCAAATCTTTCCATTAAAGCGAACCAAGATCTGACAGTGAATGATGAGCCTATCCAAGCACAATCTCAGCGGTCAAGTGATCAAGCTGTTTTTAGCCCTGACGAATTAAAGTACGATGAAGGTGATTTTCCAAAGGTTATTGAGGCAGAATCAACGCGCACCAGTGATCACATCAGCTATCAGCCGAAAGATTTGCAGCGAGATAATATTTTTAGAAACGTTCGGTAACAAAAGTTTGCAATTTTGACGAAATATATTACGATGTGGGTGTGAGCTAAACATGTAGTTGCATGTCACACCGTTAGGGATGCATAAGGATTCAAGGAATGAATCGATAGACAATCAGAACGTTAGTTAGGGTTAAATTCCAGGGTTGGAATCCCGCAAAAGGAGAGGAAGCTAGCGTTAGTTATTGTCAAAAATTGTGTTATTGGACCCTGCTTATGCAGGGTCTAATTTTTTATGGCTAACAAAAAGTAGCTTAAATAACAAACTGGTAATGATGAATATGGTGGGCCGTTCTACTTCAGGTGAGTGCCGATAGCGCCTCGGTAGTGCGCATCCCACATCAATACGGCACCCGCCACAGCGCCGGGTAACAGAAATAAATTCGCCAACGGAATCCAGGTGATCAAGGTGACTAACCCTCCGTAGGTAAGACTCTGCCACCAGCGCTTGGCTAAGCGCTGCCGCATATCGGCAAAGGTCACTTTATTGTTATCCATTGGGTAATCCAGGTAAGTAATCGCCATGATCCAAGCAGAGAACAGCCCCCACAGCAGTGGCGCAAATAGATTGAGCCCAGGAATCCAGCTGATCACGAACAGCGCTGCCGCGCGGGGAAGAATGTAGGCGAGTTTAACGAACTCACGACCGATGGCATCGATCGCCGTTTTGGTAAGGTTGCGGTCATCAACAGGTTCTCGGCCCGTGGCTTGAATTTCCACCTTGGCGGCCAAAAAGCCATAAAAAGGCGCGGCGATTAAGCTGGTCACCAGCGTAAAAGTGAAAAACACCACCACCAACAGGCTGATAACAAACAACGGCCAGATAAGCCACGATAGCCAATCAAGCCAAGTAGGCACCATGTCCATCCACTTGCTTAACCAGCCTTCGAAGCGGGTGAACACAAAGCTGAACATGCTGGCATAGACAATCAAGTTGACCAGAATAGGCAGAAAAACATAGCGTCGCATGCCCGGCTGATACACACAGCGGGTACCTCGGCTTAGCGCAGTGACAGCGTCCAGCATAGTGGGTGAACTCCTTGTGATTCCAACGTCCAGGCGGTTTACAACCTGGACGTATTGCAGGAGGAAACCCCAACCAGGTCAAGGCTTTTTTAGCACCTTCGGATCCAAGCTGTCGGTATCGCTGTGGCGAATATCGAGTCCTTTGACCAGATAGACCACATACTCTGCAAGGTTATCGGCATGGTCGCCTACCCGTTCCAACGCGCGCAGAACCCACATAATACTGAGTACCGAGGTGATTGAGCGCGAGTCTTCCATCATAAACGTCATTAACGAGCGCATAGCGCTGCTGTATTCATCGTCTACCAATGCATCCTCACGTACGACCTGCATCGCAAGGTCGGTATCAAAGCGGGCAAAGGCAGTAAGCGCATCGCGCAGCATTTTGCGAACGTGTTCGCTGATATGGCGAACTTCGACCAAGCCACGAATCGTTTGCGTGTTTTCGCTCAAAAGCAGGGCATTGCGGGCGATTTTGCTAGCCTCATCGCCAATCCGCTCAAGATCCGAGGTAGCGCGAATAACCGCCAGCACTAAGCGCAAATCAGAAGCCGCAGGCTGGCGACGCGCTAGTACGCGTGTACATTCATCGTCAATTTGTAGCTGCAGGTCGTTAACCTGACGATCGTTGTCACGCACTTGC
This sequence comes from Halomonas sp., assembly GCF_011050415.1. Lineage (GTDB taxonomy): Bacteria > Pseudomonadota > Gammaproteobacteria > Pseudomonadales > Halomonadaceae > Vreelandella. The sequence continues at coordinate 92,575 of NZ_DRFS01000008.1, read as the reverse complement.
TCTGCCAGACGGGTATCGCCTTCTAGAAGGGCAAAGACAGCATCCTGTACCTGCTTTTCCACCAGACCGCCCATGGTCATCAGGTGGGTTTTCAGCTCTTCCAGCTCCTGGTTGAACTGGCGAGAGATATGCTGGCTGTGGGTATCGCTCGTAATATCCATGGAGCACTCCTGACGTTTCAGTCGATTGGGCCTAAGTGACGCGGCCGGTGATGTAGTTTTCGGTACGTTGTAAACGAGGGTTGGTGAACACTTGGTCGGTAGGGCCGTACTCCACGAGTTCGCCTTGGTGCAAAAAAGCGGTGTAATCGGATACGCGTGCTGCTTGTTGCATATTGTGGGTAACGAGCACCAACGTCAGCTGCGACTTAAGGTTGCGTATTAACTCTTCAATTTTCAGCGTTGAAATGGGGTCTAGTGCTGAGGCTGGTTCGTCGAGCAGCAGTACATCGGGCTGTACCGCTAAGGTGCGGGCGATAACCAAACGCTGCTGCTGACCACCAGAAAGCTGCCAAGCTGAACGGTGCAGGCGGTCTTTCACTTCATCCCATAGGGCGGCTGACGTTAACGCCCACTCAATAATGTCGTCGCGCTTACGCTTAGGCAGGCGCTGCTGCAAACGCAGGCCAAACGCGACGTTTTCATAGATCGACATGGGGAAGGGGTTGGGAGTTTGAAATACCATGCCAACCCGCCGCCGTAGTTCAGTGACATTCATTTGCGGATCGTGAATATCATGCCCTTCCAACGCAATATGACCGCTATGAGCCACCGACTCATTGAGGTCATGCAAACGGTTAATGGCTCTCAACAGCGTAGATTTACCGCACCCGGACGGTCCAATGAACGCCGTCACACGATGGCGCGGAACGCTAAGGGTTAAGTCGCGCAACGCCGTTTTCCCCGCATAAGCGAGGCTAAAGCGATCAATACTTAAGCAGCAGCGGTCATCCGCAAAGTGCGTCACTGGTGCCTGAGAGGTATTCGTTGAATGTAATGGTGCTAGCATTCGCTTCCCCGTTGACGCCTAAGATAATGACGTAGAAATATGGCAGTTAGATTAAGCACCAGCACAATTAACACTAAAAGTAGCGCCGTGGCGTAAACCAACGGGATCGCGGCTTGCACATCTTCACCATGAAAGGCGGTATCAAATAAATGATAGCCGAGGTGCATGAACTTGCGCTCTAAATGGAGATAGGGAAATTCACCGTCTACCGGCATTTGTGGCGCGAGTTTGGCGACCCCCACCAACATTAGCGGTGCGACCTCTCCTGCTGCGCGAGCAATGGCTAAAATCACCCCGGTTAGCATGGCGGGGGCGGCCATCGGTAGCACAATGCGAGTGAGCATTTCCAAACGGGTAGCACCTAGTGCCACGGCGCCCTCGCGCTGGGCCTCTGGAATGCGCGCCAGACCCTCTTCGGTTGCCACAATCACTACCGGTAGGGTAAGTAGCGCAAGCGTTAATGACGCCCATAGCAGGCCGCCTGTGCCAAAGGTAGGTGAGGGCAAAGTATCACTGAAGAACCACTCATCAATCGAACCGCCAATGCCATACACAAACACCCCTAAGCCAAATACCCCATACACAATGGACGGCACGCCGGCGAGATTACGCACGCCAATGCGAACAAAGCGAGTTAACCGACCTTGGTGGGCGATTTCATTCAGGTAAATAGCCGCCAGTACCCCAAAGGGGGTGACCATCACCGACATTAAAATCACCATTAGCACGGTGCCAAAAATCGCAGGCCACACGCCGCCGCCGGTATTGGCAGCACGCGGTCCTTCGCTCAAAAACCGCCAGACGCCTTCGCCCCAAGCATGGGTTTTCTGCCACCACGCCATGGCATTAGGTGCTTGAGCACTCAGTACATTAGTTAACGGCAGGCGGAGAGTTTGACCATTGGCCGTGGAAAGCAGCAGCTGGCTATCCGGACGCTGATTGATGGGGAGAGCCAGTAAGGTCGTTAAATGCCGCCAGGCGGCTTCACCCTCCCAGCGCTGGTCGGCCTGTTCAATGGCGGCTAAACGACCGATAAAATCACCCCAGGGAGTGCGCTCTAGGCGAATAAGATCCACCGGATGGCTACGCTCGGCAATTTCTTCAATAGCCACCCAACGCCAGCGCGCCCCATCTATATCCTGGTTGCCGGTAAAGTACAGGCGTTCATCGCCTTCCTGCTGGGGCAGTGCTACCTCACGCACGGTTTGACCAGCGAAGGTTTCACCAGAGTTTAGCGTGACCTGCTCCAGGTTGGCAGGCCAGAAGTGGCCTAGCCCACGCACCACCAGCAGCGTCAGTAAGGCACCGAGCATTAGCAATGAGAGCGCTACGCTGGCGGCGCATAGCCAAGGCCACAGGCTATTGAGCCAGTCAAAGTGTAACCGGCGGGAAGAGGCACTGGCCGAACGGTCGTTCATGAGGTGCCTCCCATATGGCGATACCGGCGCCGCAAGCGTTGGCGAACGACCTCGGCTAAGGTGTTGACCAGGAATGTAAAGATAAACAGCACCAGCGCCGCCAAAATCAGCAGGTGATAGGTCAAGCCGCCGGGAGCAGCCTCAGGTAACTCAATGGCGATCGCCGCCGCCATTGAGCGCATTCCTTCAAAGGGGCTGGCGCTAAATAGAGCGGTATTACCGCTGGCCATCAACACAATCATGGTTTCGCCAACCGCCCGTCCGGCACCGATCATCACCGCTGAAAAAATGCCGGGTCCTGCCGCCGTTAGGGCGACCCGCCAGAGTGCCTGCCAGCGGCTAGCACCAAGTGCTTGGGCGCCTTCGATTAACGTAGTGGGCACATCAGACAGGGCATCCTCTGCCAGGGAGTAAATACTCGGGATCACCGCAAAGCCCATTGCAATACCGACAATCATTGCATTACGAGTGGCATAGTCCATGCCAAAGCGCTGGTCGAGCAACTGACGCAGATCACCTCCTAGCCACTGCTGCTCTATCCATGGGGTGATCCATAGCGCTAGCGCCACCATTAGCGCTAGCCAAGGTACTAGCCAAAGTCCTGCCCATGAGAGTGGCAAACGGCGGCGCAGCCGTGCTTTTGTAAGCTGCCACGCTAATCCAGCCAGTCCGGCACTTAACGGAAGCCAAATAATCAGTGCCAGGGCGCTGGCCAGGTGGCGTTCTACCCAAGGCGCCAAAATAAGCCCAGCAATAAAACCCACCACCACGCCGGGAATAGCTTCCATCATTTCTAACGTCGGTTTGATGCGAGTGCGAAGGCGGGCTGACATAAACAGCGCTGAATAAATCGCAGCGCCTAAGGCGATGGGGATAGCGAACAGCAGCGCTGCTAGCGCAGCTTTTAAAGTACCCCATGCCAAGGGAGAAAGCTTTGCCAGCGCCAGAGTGTCGCCTATGGCAAGTAGTGGTAGCGTTTCCCACACCAAAAAAATGCCGATCGCAAGAATTGCGAGCAGCACGCCGATTCCGCCAGCGGTAATTAAACCCGTGGCCACGCGATCTTTTAGCAGACGCAGTGGCTGCCGGGGAGTGGTTAACCGTGGTGGGATCATATCGCTATCATTGGGAAACCTGGGCGATTGCAGTCAAGGCCATTCAGCATAATAAGTCTCCTTACCCTAAAGTGCTTTTATGACAATAAGATGACAGGCTAAGGCATTTAGTTAATAGGTGTCTGCCATATTTGTTGTTCTTTGAGTACCTCAGGTGCCAAAGGCACAAAGCCTGCCGCACGGGCAATCTGTTGACCCTCTGGTGACATAATGAGTGCCAATAGTGCTTGTTCAGCAGGCGGCAGTGCTTCGCCAGGCGGCAGGTTAACGTAGAGATAGAGATAGCGCGACAGCGGGTAGTCACCGCTTTGGATAGCCGCCTCGTCGGGCGGTGTAGCGATACCATTGTCGTTATACAGGCTAACAGCATGTACCGCTGGGGTAAGGTGATTGTATCCCGCATAGCCCATGGCATTAGCAGACTCCCCTACCGCCGCAACCACGGCTGATGAACCAGGGTGCTCGCTGATATCGTTACGAAAATGACCGCCACACAACGCCCGCGCTTGAAACAATCCGTGGGTGCCCGACGCTAGATTACGCCCATGCAGCGCAATAGTGCCGAATGCCCAGTCACGGGTTGCTGGGAGTTGATTCCAGCGCCTGATGGGGGCTTCAGCGCCGCAAGCAAGTGAGGTTGAGAAGATGGCATCGACCTGTTGGCGTGTCAGCACGCGTAATGGGTTATGGCGATGGACGACGACAATCAAGGCGTCACGGGCAACCTTTAATTCTAGCGGGGGATAGCCATAGCGTTCAATAAAGTTATCGCGCTCAGCCGCCGTCATAGGCCTGGACATCGGCCCAAGCCGGGTGGTGCCTGCCATCAGTGCAGAAGGTGCACTGGCGGAGCCACCCGCTTGAAATTGCAGCGTTACGTTAGGGTAGTGGGTAGTTAATGTTTCCCCCCAGCGCAACATTAATCCCGCCATGGTGTCAGAGCCAACAGCGCCTAAGGTTCCACTAATGTTTTGCGTTTGCCCCCAGGTCAGTGGGCATACCAGTAGCAGTAACATCATTAACCCGCGCAATAAAAGGCGTTTTATAGCGAGAGATGTGCCCTGGTTATTAGCAGAAGAATTTGCAAGAGTATTCAAACGCGCGTCCTCTTATGGTTAACTAAATCCATCCAGCAGTGTTGCAGCGCAGCAATGCCCACCGTCAACGTTTATCTCCGCGACGTTTACAACAATAAACTGATAAAGCGACTAACCCATGACTCTTCTGGAAACCGATTTGGACGACGTACCGGCTCCCCAAGGCCAGCTCACCTTAAAATTACTGGCTTCACGCCAAGATACCAATCTTTATGGCGATATACCCGGTGGTTGGCTGGTAAATCAAATGGATCAGGCGGCTGAGCTTGCTGCCGGGCGAGAAGCGGGTGGCCGTACCGCGACCGTGGCGATCGAGGCAATGGACTTTTTAAGCCCGGTACGCGTGGGATCCATGGTCAGTGTCTACACCCAGGTGCAGGATATTGGTCACAGTTCGATCAAAATAGAGGTGGAAGTATGGGTAAGACCACCTCATGGGCAACGCATTGAGGAGCGTCAAAAAGTCACTGAAGCGCGTTTTGTCATGGTCGCATTAGATGATAATGGCCGCATCCGGGCAGTGCATAGTTAACCAAGAGTGAAAGTAATGACTTATTAAAGGACTTGCTTTGTTCTCTAAACAGCAAAAGGGCGCATAATGCGCCCTTTTGCGTTATTGACAGTCTGGGTTTACTGTCTAGTTAAGCACCAACGCTGTCACGGCTCTTCAGGTATGCGTATTCGCCTACATCACTAAACGGACGCAGTACTTTCTGGAACGCTGAGTAAGACTCGAACACCCGGCGGGAGTCTTCGTCGTTATCCACTTGGCGCTGAATGACTTCCTTTGAAGAAGCATAGAGGGCTTCCATAACATCTTCAGGGAAGGTGCGCAGTTGAACGCCATGCTCATCGACCAGTGTTTCTAGCGCTTGAGCGTTGCGGTAAGCAAACTCGCTGATCATCGCCATGTTGGAGGCGCGAGCGGCTTCACGAATGACGTCTTGCAGGTCTTCCGGCAGCGCGTTCCATGCATCCAGGTTAATCGTGCCTTCCAGCACCGCCGTGGGCTCGTTCCACACCGAGGTGTAGTAGTAGTCAGCCACTTGGTGTAGACCGAACGCCATATCGTTATAGGGGCCTACCCAGTCAGCCGCATCCAGCACGCCGGTTTGCAACGAGGTAAAAATATCGGAGCCAGGCATGTTAACGGTAGTCACGCCGATAGCGTTCATCGCTTCGCCGGCTAAGCCAGGCAGACGAAGGCGGATGCCCTGCATATCGTCGAGGGAATTGATCTCTTTTTTAAACCAGCCCGCCATTTGTGTGCCGGTATTACCAACAGCAAAAGGCTTCAAGTTGTGCTTGGCGTAAATGTCATCCCACAGCTCTTGGCCGCCGCCATGGTATAACCAAGCGTTCATTTCGGTGGTATTCATGCCGAACGGTACGGCCGTGAAGAACTGTGATGAGGCGACCTTACCACGCCAGTAGTAGGATGCGGAGTGACCCATTTCAGCCGTGCCTGCAGCGACGGCATCAAATACTTCCATCGCGGGAACCAGCTCACCCGCACCGTGCACACGGATCTGCATGCGGCCATTGGAGAGCTGCTCAACCCGGCGGGCGAAGTCGTTCGCACCCGTGCCTAAAGCAGGGAAGTTTTTTGGCCACGAGGTGACCATGTCCCAGGTGTAGGTGTCTTGGGCGCGCGCACTTGCAGTGGTGACAAAGGGGGCGGCAGCGACACCGGCGGCACCCAGGCCGACGGTTTTAAGAAAGTTACGGCGTTGCATGGCGAGCAAGACTCCGGAAATTATAGGATATTTTTGTCAGCGCGCTGGAAAGCGCAGTGTCCGTTCGCCAGTATGCGCTAAGCAGGTTTTAATCGGCAAGCCATTGAACTCAACGCCCGTGAGTAAACCGCTTTAAAGTGGCGTCAGCTTAGCAAAACCAAGTACCAGCCATTTAACCCCTTCGCCCTCAAAGCTCACCTGTACGCGGGCACGAGCGCCTTCACCCTCTGCGTTAAGAATGATGCCTTCGCCGAATACCGGGTGCTCGACGCCTTGGCCAACGTGCAAGCTAGGCAAATCGCCACTGCTTTCGACGCTTTGCTGGGCGAAAGAGTGTCGCGAAGCGGTGACCGGAAGTGAAATATGCCCGCGCAGGCGGACTTCTTCGAGCAAATGTGGCGGCAGCTCACGCAAAAAGCGCGAGGGGCGCGGAAACACCTCTTTGCCGTGCAAGCGTCGTGTTTCGGCGTGGGTGAGGTAGAGCTTCTGCATAGCGCGGGTAACGCCCACATAGCAGAGCCGCCGTTCCTCTTCGAGCCTGCCGGGTTCTTCAAGAGACATCTTATGGGGAAACAGTCCCTCCTCAACGCCCGCAATAAATACCACTGGAAACTCCAGGCCTTTGGCGGAGTGCAGCGTCATTAACTGAACGCTGTCTTCAAACTCTTCGGCTTCGTGGTCGCCAGCGTTAAGCGCCGCTTCAGAAAGAAACGCTTCCAACGCCGCCATGCCTTCGCCCGCTTCAGGCGTTTCAAACACATCGCCTTGAGTAAAGGCGCGGGCGGCGGTGACCAGCTCTTCGAGGTTTTCCACCCGTGCTTGGCCTTTCTCACCGCGCTCGCTTTTGTGGTGCTCAATCAAGCCGGTATGCACCGTAACGTGATCGATAATTTCGTGCAGCGCCATGCCTGCGGCGTCGTTATCCAACTGTTCAATCAGGTTGGCGAAGGTTTGTACTGCATTGGCCGCACGACCTTTCAAGGTGCCATCGTGTATCGTATCGTGAAGTGCCTGCCACAATGGCACGCCTTGCTCACGGGCACGCAGGCGGACAATCTCCACGGTGCGCGTGCCGATGCCACGTGTGGGCACGTTAATGACTCGCTCCAGCGAGGCATCATCATCGCGGTTGAGCAGCAGGCGTAAATAGGCCAAGGCATTTTTGATTTCCAGACGCTCGTAGAAGCGGTGCCCACCGTAGATACGGTAGGGCATACCTTGGCGAATCAGCGTCTCTTCAAGCAGCCGCGACTGGGCATTGGAGCGGTAGAGAATCGCAATATCCCGTCGATTAAACCCTTCGTCGACTTTCTCTTTAATGGTATCAACGATATAGCGCGCCTCTTCTAGGTCGTTAAACCCGCCGTAGATTGAGATCGGCTCGCCTTCAATGCCGTCGGTCCATAGGTTCTTACCCATTCGCTCGCTGTTGTGGCTAATCAGCGTGTTGGCAGCTTCTAGAATGGCGCTGGTAGAGCGATAGTTCTGCTCAAGACGTACGGTATGGGTGTGCGGAAACTCTTGTTCAAAGCGGCTGATATTTTCTACTTTGGCGCCGCGCCAGCCGTAGATCGATTGATCGTCGTCACCCACCGCGGTCATCGGTGTCTTCATGCCGGTGAGCAGTTTTAACCAAGCGTATTGCAGCGTATTGGTGTCCTGAAACTCATCCACCAGTACGTGACCAAAGCGCTCCTGATAGTGATTTAACAGCGCCGGATTGTCGCGTAGCAGCTCTAAGCTTCTCAGCAGTAACTCGCCAAAGTCGACAAGACCACCCCGCTCGCAGGTTAACTGGTAGCGCTCGTAGAGCTCGACCATCTGCCCCATATAGGCATCGCCCGCCACATTGACCTGGTGCGGGCGCAGGCCTTCTTCTTTACAGCCGGAAATAAAGTGCTGCACCTGGCGTGGCGGGTAGCGCTCGTCGTCAATGGAGTAATCTTTCAGCAGCCGTTTAACCAGCCTTAGCTGGTCGTCAGAATCGATGATTTGGAAGTGCTGAGGCAGCCTGGCATCTTGCCAGTGGGTGCGCAGCAGGCGGTGGGCGATGGAGTGAAAGGTACCGACCCATACGTGGCGCATTGAGAGGCTAAGCAGCGCTTCAAGGCGCGTGCGCATCTCTTTGGATGCCTTATTGGTAAAGGTCACCGCCAGTAGCGCGTAGGGTGAGAGGCCTTCGGCCTGCATCAGCCAGGCGATGCGATGAACCAGCACGCGGGTTTTACCCGAGCCTGCGCCCGCGAGCACCAGCAGATTACCTTGGGGGGCGCTCACTGCTTCGCGCTGGGCGGAGTTGAGCTGATCGAGAATCGCCGTGACGTCATCCATAGTAGCCGCTGCCGGATCAAAAAATAGGCGGCCAGTTTAGCACAGCCAGTGAACTGGCTGTGTATACAGGTTAACGATTAAGGCTCTTCAGGAAAGCGCAGCGTATTAAGGCTCTTTTTAACCGCTTTAAGCTGTTCGGCGAGCTTTGGCCCACGGGTTTTGGCGACGCCTACGGCGAGTACATCAATAAGTACTAGGTGGGCAATACGCGAGCTAAGCGGCGTGTAGATTTCGGTGTCTTCGTGAACATCGATATACAGCGGCAGGCTGACTTCTTCGGCCAACGGCGAGCCGCTAGGGCATAGGCCAATCACGGTAGCACCGGCCTCACGGGCTAAGCGCACGCTAGCGACCAGTGCTTTCGTGCGTCCGGTTTGTGAAATGGCCACCACCACATCACCCTCTTTCAAGGTCACTGCCGACATATTCTGCATATGCGGGTCGGCATAGGCCGAGGTGGAAATCTGTAGCCGGAAAAACTTGTGCTGGGCATCAAAGGCCACCGCACCAGAAGCACCAAACCCATAGAACTCAACGCGGTTAGCCATCGCCAAAGCGTTAACCGCCCGGCCTAAGGAGTCGTTATCCAACCGGTCGCGTACCGAAAGCAGTGTGCCGACGGTAGAGTCAAAAATGCTGTGGGAAAACTCAGCAACGGAGTCGCTGTCGTTCATGGAGAATTGTGCGAATTGACTGCCGCTAGCCAGCATTTGCGCTAGCTGTAGCTTGAAATCTTGGAAGCCATTGCAGCCCAAGGCACGACAAAAACGCACCACCGTGGGTTCGCTGACTTTCGCTTCCGTAGCCAAATCCACAATACGCATGTGGATGACCTCATCGGGGTTGCGCAGTACAAACCGCGCCACTTTTTGCTCGGAGCGTCGAAAGTGCTCCATGCGGCGTCTCATTTCATCGAACAGGGCGCGACTCACGTTCAGCTCCTTGGGTGCTCAACCAACAGGTATTCAACAGTACGTCAATATACAGTCGTTTGAAACGACCGTTTCTGTCTGTCTGCTCATTTCTATCTGTTCATTATTATGTTTTTACGTTTCTTTAACACTGATGAATACAGTATGCCTCAATGAGTGGATAGGGCCACTAACTATTGGGCAGGGTGACGCCAGCGTTTAAAGGCCGTTAGACAATTTTTTTATGATTAGTCATCATTTTGTCAAGTAGGTTATAGTAATAAGTGAAGTGCCGCACTGCATCATAACAGTCGTCACCGATGCAGGTGGACGGAGGCATATTCACCTGGAGGAACGTCGATCATGAGAAACGTCGAACGCATCACCTCGGTTAAAAGCGAATTGCTCGACATATTTATGAGTCTACAAGTGGATGAGCATGAACAACGCCAACGCAGCGCTGCCCAGCGTAGCTTAAGAGCGCGGCGGGGTATTGAGCTGCATCGGGAATTCCAGAAATTGTCGCGGGATATCGCCCCCTTGCCCGATGAAGAGCGGCAAGAGAGCGAATTACACTAACATTAGCCTGGTGACGCATACTCGCCCTGCTATTTAGCAGGGCTGAAGTGGATTAACGTCGGCTTTTATCACTATCGCTAAGTTTCAAACTCGGCCTTATAAGAGTCCGGTAATGAACACCGCGATAACCCCAGCGGGCGCTACATAGCGCGCGATGATGTTCCATACGCTCACGCCCGTGGCTGAAAGCCCTAGCTCGGCTTCAACGCTCTCCCGCTTCAAACACCAAGCCACAAATACGATGGCGCCTAACCCTGTTAGCGGCAGTAGAATTTTGCTGGTAAAGGTATCCAAGAAGTCGAAAATATTGAGGCCGAAGAACAGTACTTCTGCCCAAACGTTAAATGACAGCAGCGCCGCTACCCCTAATAGCCAAACCGCACAGCCACTCACCAGTGTTGCTATAACGCGGGACATCGATGTGCGCTCTTCAAGCATTTCAACCGCAGGTTCTAGTAGTGAAATGGCTGACGTTAGTGCAGCGAAGGTTAATAGCAGGAAGAACATTAAGCCCAAAATCGTACCACCCGCCATATTACCGAACGCCAATGGTAGGGTAACAAAGATCAAGCCAGGCCCTTCGCCCGCACTTAAGCCATTGGCAAACACAATCGGGAAGATCGCCAGACCGGCGAGAAGCGCAATGGCGGTGTCCAGAATAATGACCGTACGTGCGGTGCTAATCAGGTTAACGTCTTCACCGAGGTAAGAGCCGTAAGCCATCATAATGCCCATACCCAGCGACAGGGTGAAGAAGGCTTGCCCCATGGCCGCCAGTACTACGCCGCCGGTTAACGCGCTCCAGTCAGGTCGGAACATAAAGGCTAGTGCTTCACCGAAATAGCCACTGGCGACACCATAGCCGACCAGTACTAACATCAACACGATAAGCGCGGGCATCATTAAGCGAGCAGCGCTCTCCAGCCCTTTAGTCACCCCGCGTGCCACAATGCCCACGACTAATACCATAAAGGCGGTATGCCACAGCAGAAGCGTAGTAGGGCTGGCCAGCATCCCGCCAAACAGCTCACCAACACTATCGGCATCTTGACCATTAAAAGTGCCGATCACCGAGCCTAGGGTGTAGTTGAGCGACCAGCCGCCAATCACACTATAGAAAGAGAGGATTAAAAAGGCGGCTAACACACCGCTAGCGCCCACTAATGCCCAGGCGGGAGTTTTGCCATGCTGGGCCGCTAAATCTGCCATGGTGTTGATCGGATTCTTCTGACCACGACGGCCAATCATCCATTCTGCGACCAGAATAGGCAAACCCACCAGCGCGACACAGGCAAGATAAACCAAAACGAACGCAGCACCGCCGCTATCGCCTACCATATAAGAAAAACGCCAAATATTACCTAGCCCAACCGCTGAACCAGCGGCGGCCAGCACAAAAGTCATCCGCGATGACCACTGTGCATGCGCAAGTTTTGCCATGACACACCTTCTTTTAATCAGTTGTAATGAGTTTTTCGGTGCGATACACCTTTTTTTCGGAAAAATGCGTCGTTGTTAGCACCTTTTTCCGAAAGTAAGCGCAATTTATCTGATCAATAGGCTGCATGCCAGTTAGCTCACCTAAAAAGGTGGGCTAAAATAGCTGGCTTTGCTTTTCACCGGCGAAGGGTGCAAGAGGGGGTAGCGGTGTCTGTTCTCCCAGCGCGTTATAGAGTAAACGGGCCATGTGAGGAGACTCCCGATTATCAGCAGTATGCACAAATAAGAAAGGGGTTTTCCCCTGACTTATCCACAGTTTTAGACGGGCTTTCCAAGCAGTGAAGTAGTTGCTGTTAATCGTTTTGTCAATATGGCCAATGAAGCGAATCACCGGATAATTTGCCGTGGAAAGCACGTGTAGCGGCAGTTTCGGCTTTTCCTGCTGAGCATGAGCCAAGCCAGTATGCCCATTAGCCGGGGTTGAGAAGACGGGCCGTACGTCGAGCATCACGCGGTTGACACCATAAGTTATCAACAGGCGGTTAAGAGCAATTTCTGCAGCTCCTTTGTGGAAAAACTCAGGGTGGCGAACCTCAACTGCACAGGGCAAATGGGCTGGCCAAGCAGTGAGAAGGGCTTCAAGTTGAGGAAGCTCTTGTGGGCCAAAATCCCGTGGTAATTGAACCATGGTAGGGCCAAGACGATGGTGAAGCGGCTCAAGGGCTGCTAAAAATGCCCAGACATCCTCTAAGTGGGTTAGCCGTTGATCATGGGTGACGCTAGCAGGTAATTTAAAACAGAAGCGGAAGTGGGGCGGTGCTTGACGTGCCCAGGCGGCCACTGTTTCGGGTTTAGGAATGCCGCTATAAAACGTAGTGTTGCCTTCAACACTTGAAAACACCGCCGCGTAATCGCTTAACAGTTCGGTTTTGGCATGGCGTGGGTAGAGACTGCCAAGCCAGTCTTGGTTGGCCCACATAGGCAAGCCTAAATAGAGCGGAAGTGTCATGGGTGCCATGCCTATATCTATAAGAACAAGCACTAATATACCAGTTTTAGCTGTCTGCCCGTTAAGCGCTCATGGCGGCATTTATATTGCTTTTAAGTGGCTTTTATTTGTAGCAAGAGGCGGAATAAGTGAAATTGCTAAGACGCCAATAGAGCTACTATTAAGGAATAGCTTTTTATAGGCAGGTATAGCCGTTTACAAATAGGACAACCCGATGAGTTCAGCTTTCGTTAGCAGTGATGAGATTCGTGACCAATTTTCCAGCGCCATGTCAGCGATGTATCAGCAGGAAGTGCCGCAGTACGGTACCTTGCTTTCGTTGGTCGAGTCCGTCAACCAAGAGGTACTGGCTGCCAACCCTACGCTTAATAGCGAATTGCAAAATAGCGATGAGCTAGCGCGAATCAATGTCGAACGTCATGGCGCTATTCGAGTAGGCAGTGCGGATGAGCTTGCCATGCTGCGGCGCATGTTCGCGGTGATGGGAATGGAACCGGTGGGTTATTACGATCTGTCGGTAGCGGGTGTCCCTGTTCACTCCACCGCCTTTAGACCTGTTTCGGATAGTGCGCTCAAGCGTAATCCTTTTCGCGTTTTTACCTCGCTACTGCGCCTTGAGCTGATCGAAAAAGTCGAACTCAGGAAGCAAGCGAGTGAAGTTTTAAGCTCTCGTGATATTTTTACAGCCAATGCAAAAATGCTTATCGAACGTTTTGAGCAGCAGGGTGGGCTTAATGCCGCCGATGCCGAGCTGTTCGTACAGGAAGCGCTGGAAACCTTTCGCTGGCACGACAACGCCACGGTTGATTTGGCCACCTATGAGCGCTTGCATAACGAGCACCGTCTAATCGCCGATGTGGTCTGCTTTCGCGGCCCACACATTAACCACCTGACGCCACGTACGTTGGATATTGATGAAGTACAGCGGCGCATGCCAAGTGTCGGCATTGACCCAAAAGCCACTATTGAAGGCCCGCCGCGCAGGAACTGCCCGATACTTCTGCGCCAAACCAGTTTTAAAGCGCTGGAAGAGACAATTGCTTTCGCAGATGCCGCCGAGGGCAAGCACACCGCCCGCTTTGGTGAGATTGAGCAGCGCGGTATCGCCTTAACCCACAAAGGGCGCGCGCTTTATGACCGCTTGTTAGCAGAGGCACGGGAAAACGCCCCTGCCGCCGCGAATAACGAGGCGCATCAAGCGCATTTATCGGCAGTGTTTAAAGCGTTTCCAGATGATTATGCAACGCTGCGCCGGGAACAGTTGGCTTTTTTCCACTACCAGGCGGTTGCTGGTAAGGCTGCGCAAGGGGAGATGTCAGCTGAGCAAGTGGAGCGCCTTATCGCACAGGGTGCCCTTGCAGTGACGCCGATGATTTACGAAGATTTTCTACCCGTGAGCGCGGCAGGCATCTTTCAGTCCAATCTAGGTGGAAGCAGCCGTGATAACTACGCCAGCAGCTCAAGCCAGCAGCAATTTGAGCAGGCGCTGGGGGCTAATGTTATCGATGAAATTGAGCTCTATACCCAGCGCCAGCAAGCATTGCTTGAACAGGCGCTGGCGCAGTTGGCGGGTTAAATGATCGAGTAAGCAGCTACTCAATGTAGGTAGCTGCCTTTCCTGAAGCAACAAGCAGATCGGAAGAGATATAATGAGTCAAGGCAAAGTATTAGTATTACACGGCCCTAATCTAAATTTACTGGGTACTCGCCAGCCGGATATATACGGCTATGAGACATTAGAGGATGTGAATAATATAATGCGGGAGAAAGCAGTGATGGCCGATTGGGACATCCACTGCCTGCAGAGTAACCATGAGGGTGAATTGATTGATGCTATTCACGCAGCGCGTCTAGATGGCACCCAGGCGATTATTATCAATCCCGCAGCCTATACGCATACCTCCGTGGCAATTCTTGATGCACTCAATGCTTTTGATGGCAAAGTGATCGAGGTGCATTTGTCCAATGTGCACAAGCGTGAAGCCTTTCGGCACCACTCCTACGTTTCGCTGCGTGCTGATGGTGTAATTGCCGGCTTAGGTGTGCAAGGTTATCGTGCGGCATTAGACGCGGTAATGGTTAATTAATATGCGAACGTATTTGCGCGACTTTGTTTTGTAGCACCGGTAAGTAAATATTAACCAGCGTGTCGAGGTCGACCCGAGCCGCGTTGGTACTAATATTGATTGCCCCCATTAAGTGCTGCTTGGCATCAAAAACTGGAACAGCGATAGAGCGTAACCCAGAGTCCAGCTCCTGATCAGAAATCGCATAGCCTTGTTGCCGTGCGTTAACTATTTGTCTGCGCAATTCATTAACATCAATGACTGTTTTATCGGTGTAGGACTCTAAAGAAATCGACGATAGAAAGTCATCAAGAGCCTCATCGTTGAGCTGAGCAAGAAGTATGCGTCCCATAGAGGTATGAGCCGCTGGCAGCCGGGTGCCCACTGAAAGTGTGATCGCCATTAAGCGATGTTTGGCTGCCGAGCGGGCGACATAGATAACATCATTACCATCTAGCACGCCAAGCGACGATGACTCCCCCGTTTCAGCGGTAATGTCTTCGAGATGTTGCTGAATAACATCTCGATAGTTATTCGCCGATAAAAAGGCATAGCCGAGCTGGAGCACGCGGGGCGCCAATTCAAAGTAACGTTGCTGTTTGCGCACGTACCCCAGTGCATGCAGAGTGAGCAAGAAGCGCCTGGCTTTTGCTCTGTTCATTCCTGTCCGTGTCGCAACTTCGCTTAATGTCATACGCGGGTGTTCGTGATCGAATGCCTGTATTACCTCCAAGCCGCTGGCTAACGCTGTTACAAAATCACGGCTATCTTCACTCAACATCTCTTCCTGCATTGTTATCGTCCCTTACCTTGACGTCTGATAGAAAAGATTAACGTAAAAATGTTCGCATTGCGAACTTCCGTGTTGTTCAATCCCTTCCAATGACATGCTGCAGCCCCAAAAACATTGTTTGATACTCCCTGCTACTAAAGTTGTGTTTTTTAATAGGTTGGCAACAAAGTAATCTCAGCTATCAAATTACGAATATATGTACGTATTACGAACAATAGTTAAGCATGATAATGACTTAACCACGCACAGGAAGAAAAATGAACAAACTCCTTAGCTCTGCCTACGTGGCTGCCTACACTAGCGCTCTCGCACTTGGTCTGACTGTCTCATCTGCCAGTGCTAATGAGTGGCCGACTGATGACATTAGGCTCGTCGTGCCTTACGGACCAGGCGGCACCACTGATGTATTGTCACGTCGCGTTGCTGACCTTCTCCAGCAAGAACTGGATACTAACGTGATCGTGGAAAACCGCCCAGGCGCGGGTTCTACTGTGGGTACCGGCCGTCTCGCCCGTGGCGGCCGCGATGCTGAACACACCATTCTTATGGCATCGCCCGGCCACACTATTGGCGCTGCTATTTACCCTGACCTCACCTACGACCCAATCGAAGATTTCGTCTTTCTGCAAAATATGGTCGACATACCCAATGTGATGGTCGTGCCCGCAGATAGCCCCTACGAAGATGTTCTCGAATTTGTAGAAGCGGCAAAAGAAGAGAATATGACCTTCAGTCATAGTGGCGTAGGCAGCTCCATTCACATGTCGGGTGAGCTATTCAAAACGTTGACCGAGACCAATATGACGGCAGTGCCTTTTGCCGGCAGTGGTGCAGCGCTACCTGCGCTGTTAGGCGGTGATGTGGACGTGGCGTTCGAGAATATGCCTACGGTGCTTTCACACATCCGCTCGGGCGACCTGCGCGCACTGGCCGTCACCTCCGCTGAGCGCTCCGAGTATCTGCCTGATGTCCCAACGCTGGCCGAAATCGGTGAGCACAACCTTGACCAGTTTATTACCACGGCTTGGTTTGGTCTGATTGCGCACAGCTCTTTTCCTGAAGAAGCACAAAGTACCATGCAAGAAGCACTGGCCAATGTTATGGAGCGTGAAGAGTTCCTGGACTTCGCTGATCAATTAGGTGCTGAGCCTGGCCAAGTATCCGGTGAAGCGTTCAAGCAGTTCATTGTTGAAGATCTGGAGCGCTGGGAAGGTGTCGCTCAGCAGGCTGGCATAAGCCAGTAAGCTAAACGGCCTCTTATACAATGCTGAGGCGAGGGCCAAGGTTCTCGCCTCGCTTGTTTCTGTCTTTTGGACATGTCTTTTGGTTTTAGGGAGAAGGCAGCAATGACGCTCTCGGATTTTAAGCAAAGAGTAAAAGACCCGGGTGACGTAATGGCAGGATGCCTGCTGTTTTGCTTTGCCATTGCGCTGGTCTTTTATCTGATACCTAACTACATCAATC
Source organism: Halomonas sp. (assembly GCF_011050415.1). Lineage (GTDB taxonomy): Bacteria > Pseudomonadota > Gammaproteobacteria > Pseudomonadales > Halomonadaceae > Vreelandella. The sequence continues at coordinate 75,608 of NZ_DRFS01000008.1, read as the reverse complement.
AACCACCCATGCTGCAGAGCCCAATGATGTCACCTCGCTGGCTGCCGGGAATCGTCGGTTGGTTGATATTGCTGTTTTCTATTCTGCTTATCCTGCAAGGCTTTCTGGTCGACAGAAGTAGCGAGGAGGATGAACGAAATATTGAAAAGGGGCCGACACGGCGTTTTGTGTTGATGGTGGTTGCACTGGTGATATATGTCGCCCTTTTTGAGTCGATGGGGGCTGTGTTTACCGGCATTTTGGCGACCCTGGTGCTTTTTGTGGCGCACCCCGTGCGCACATGGTGGGTCTATAGTCTGGCGTTTGTGTTTCCTGCTGTTGTGACATTCATTTTTGTAAAAGTGATGAATGTGCCGCTTCCGATATTGCCAATCGGTTTCTGATTGGCTGTTTATTGTTTGGGTGATCTATGGAAAATTTTTCGGAAGTCATAGCGATATTCTTTAGTTTGGATAACTTTATCGCCATTGCCATGGGCGTGGTGATCGGGGTGGTGGTAGGCTCGATTCCCGGCTTGACCGCCACGATGGCGGTGGCCCTGGCGCTGCCGTTTACCTTTTCCATGCAGCCGGTCGCCGCTATTCTGCTGCTAGTGGGTATCTACAAAGGGGGTATGTATGGCGGCTCAATTACGGCTATTTTAATCAGAACGCCCGGCTCACCCGCCTCTGCTTGCACATTGCTGGACGGCTACCCTATGGCGCAACAGGGGCATGCCAAGAAGGCGCTTAAGGCCGCGCTCTACTCTTCGGTAATTGCCGATTTTATTTCTAATATTGCACTGATCTTTTTTGCCGCCTATTTGGCAAAGATCGCCCTGAATTTTGGTGCACCTGAGTTTTTCTGGCTGATCTGTTTTTCACTCACCATCATTATTTCCCTGGCCAGCGGCTCTATGATTAAGGGCTTGATGGCGGCGCTATTAGGTATCTTGCTTTCCCTGGTGGGGTTGGATGAAGTCTATGGCTCCCAACGGTTTACCTTTGGCAACTACAACTTAATGGACAGCATTTCGTTTATTCCGTTGTTGATTGGCCTGTTTGCCATCCCCGAAATTATCGAGTTCTACCGCAAAAAAGCGTTGCCTCATATTAAAGCGAAGGCGAGCGGTGCTGGCTTGGCATTTTCTGAATTGAAACGCTGCATGACCACCATTGTGCGAGGCAGTTTGATCGGCGTCATTATTGGGGCGATCCCTGGCACTGGGGCGACTGCCGCTGCTTTCATTTCCTACAGCGATGCCCGCCGAAGATCACCCAATAAGGTCAACTTCGGCAAGGGCGAGGTGGAAGGCGTCGCCGCAGCCGAAGCCGGTAATAACGGGGTGGCCGGGGCAACGATGATTCCGCTGTTATCGCTAGGTATTCCAGGCGATGTCATTACGGCGATTATTCTCGGTGCCTTTATGGTGCATGGGTTAACGCCCGGCCCGATCATGTTCCAAGAGAATCTGTCGCTGATCTACGCGCTGTTTATGGGCATCATGTTCAGCTCGTTGGTGTTGCTGATGGTGGGTAATGTCGCCATCAAGTACTTCTCATTGATTGCCGATATTCCTAAATCGGTGCTCTTTCCCATCGTCTTAATGTTCTGCGTTTACGGTGCTTACGCCGTTAATAATGACACCTTTGATGTCTGGTTAATGCTGGCTTTCGGCGTCGTGGGCTATATCTTTAACCGTGCCGCGATACCGGCTGCGCCCTTTTTGATCGGGTTTATCCTCGGGCCAATGTTCGAAGATAATCTGCGCCGTTCTTTATTGATCGGACACAACGATCTGTCGATCTTTGTGCGTGGCCCCATTACCTGGGCTTTCATTGCGTTAACGGTGGGCTCCATTTCCTTGGCACTCTACCGCTTTATTTCCGCGCGTCGTGAAGCACGCAATGCTGCCGCCAAATCACAAGAAGTTTGATGTTCTTTGGAGAAGTGTAATGGCGGGACCGCTAACAGGGCTGCGAGTGCTGGATTTAAGCCGCGTAATGGCGGGCCCCTGGTGTACGCAAATACTGGCTGATATGGGTGCCGAGGTGATCAAAGTTGAACACCCCACCCTGGGCGACGACACCCGCCACTGGGGCCCTCCCTGGCTGAAGGACAGCGAGGGCAAGGATACTCGCGAGTCGGCCTACTATCTTTCGGCCAATCGCGGCAAGCATTCGGTCACTGTGGATATCAGCCAGCCAGAAGGGCAGGCGCTGGTGCGTGAGTTAGCCGCTGAAAGTGACATTCTGGTCGAGAACTTCAAAAGCGGCGGGCTCGCGCGCAAGGGGCTCGACTACGCCACCTTAGAGGCGATCAATCCTGGTTTGATTTACTGCTCGATCACCGGCTTTGGTCAGACGGGGCCAATGGCCTCGATGGCCGGCTATGACTACCTGATTCAAGCCCAGGCAGGCTTAATGAGTATCACCGGTGCGGCAGATGGGGAGCCGGGTGCGGGGCCTCAACGGGTGGGTATGGCGGTCTCCGATCTGACCACCGGCATGAATGCCACCATCGCGATTCTTGGCGCGTTGCATCACCGGCACAGCACCGGGGAGGGCCAATATATTGATATGGCGCTGCTGGATGTTCAGGTCAGTTGGCTGGCCAATCAGGCGCTTAATTACTTCTGCAGCGGCACACCGCCAACCCGTACCGGTGAGTATCATCCCAACTTAGTGCCTTACCAACCGTTCCCTACCGCTGACGGCGAAAAGGTGATCATCGCCATTGGCAACGACGGCCAGTTCAAGCGTTTCTGCGAGGCGGTAGGGCGTTCAGCACTGGCTGACGACCCTAGGTTCAGTACCAATCCCGAGCGGGTTAAGCACCGCCTTGAGCTGATTCCGCTAATGGTGGAAATTACGCGGAGCCGCCCTAGCAAAGAATGGATCGAGGTGCTGAGTGCTATTAGCGTCCCCTGCGGACCGATTCAAAATATTGCCCAGGTTTTTGACGACCCGCAGGTTAGGGCGCGGGGCATGCAGCTAGAGCTTACGTCTGAAACCGGTTCGGTGCCTGGCGTAGCGAACCCGATCAAGTACTCAAAGACGCCGCTTGAATACCATAAGCCGCCCCCACGCCTGGGTGAAGATACCGACAGCGTATTGGAGCGCTTACTGCATAAAGGCGCTGCGGAACTTAACGCCTTACGTGAAAAGGGGGTAGTAAAATAAGCCTTCGTGTTGGCTAACCGACCGTCACACCGCCGCAAACATAGAGCGTCTGACCGGTAATAAAGCCGCTGCGCTGGTCGCAAAAGAAGCTAACCGCCTGGGCGACGTCTTCTGGCTGGCCCATACGCTGTAGCGGAATATTGTCGATAATGCGGCGAGCACGCTCAGAGTCAGGTGGGTTGTTCTGCCAGAAAGCGCTGGTGGCGATAGGCCCAGGGGCAACGCAGTTGACCGTAATGCCATGCTCAGCAAGCTCCAGTGCCCAGGTGCGGGCCATGGATTGCAGCGCTCCCTTCGTTGCGCTGTAAATAGTCCGTGCTTCCTTGCCGAGTACCACGCGGCTGGCATTCATAACGATGCGCCCCATCCCCTGTGCCTTCATGACTGGCAGCAGTGCCTGGGTGCAGATCAGCGCCGAGCGCACGTTCAGGTGCATCAATGTGTCGAAGTCCTCAAGCCTCGCCTCTTCAAGTAGCGCAGGGGCAACAATGCCGACGTTGTTGATCAGCCGGCTCACCGTATAACGCTCGGCAATTTCCGTTATTACCCGCTGAGTGGCCTCAGCATTGGCAAGGTCGATCTGATAGGCGTCTGCTTGCAAAGACGCTACTTCCGGCGCAACGATATCCACCACGATAACGCGATAGCCATCCTGCTGGAGGCGCAAGGCAATGGCCTGACCGATGTTTCTCGCCCCGCCGGTGACAACGGCGCAATGTTGTTGATCAGAGTGGTGGTTCATTGTTGTTGTCCTTGGCTGGGATAAACTTTGTTGAAAACACGAGTTATTTAAAACGCTATTAGCTCCGATAGGGTCAACAGCCAGATAATCAGGCTAAGTGTGAAGAACGAGGCGATTGTGGCGACCAGCATGGCCGCAGCGCTGACGCCGCCAAGCCCGTAGCGTTGGCCCAGCAGGGGGTAAATACTAATCATCGGCGCCGCGGAGAAGAGCACAGCACCCACAATGTAGAGAGGGTCAATGCCTGGAATAAGCAAAAATGCGATTAAGATAACCAGCGGATGAATGAGCAGTTTGCCAATTACAATTTGCCCAACGTCCCTGGCCATGCCTTTGACCTGTAGACCAAACAGCGCACCGCCGATCACAAAGAGCGCCGCAGGGCCAGCGGCATTGGCCAGCATATCAATGGCCTTAAACAGAGGCACAGGAATCTTTAACCCTGTAACGGCTAAAAAAATACCGACGAGTAAGCCCATCAGAACAGGGTTTTTGGCCAGGCTTAGAGCGGTCTGCTTCACTGTTTTCCACACGCTGGCCCCTTGCTGGGAAGACATCTCAGCCAAAATCAGTGCGGCAGGGATAATAATCAGCGTTTCGATCACCATATTGAGGGCCAGTAACACAGCCGCTGGTGAGCCAATCACCATCACGGCGACAGGGTAGCCTACAAAGCCGCTGTTGGCCGCTGCCATCCCTAACGCCTGCATAGCACTGACGTTGAGAGGCTGGCGCTGGTACCTCATGCTGAGCAGTAGCCCGCCGCCAAAAACCACCAAGGAGCCCAGCCCGTAGGCCACCATATAGTTGAGTTGCAGTATTTCTTCTAGCGGGTGCTGGGTTAAGGCTCTGATGACCAGTGCGGGCAGCGCGAAGAACATTACAAATACGCCGACACCCTGCATCTGTTCGCGCTGGATCAGCCCGCTCCACCTAGCAATATAACCTGCACTGATTAACAAAAAGATAGGGGTAGTAATGGCAAGAATGGCGAGCATAAAGTCTCTGACTTGTCGGTGATGAGAAAGTAAATATAGCCCCACTTATCAGACCAATTTAGCATGGCGTTCGAATCACGAACAATTGTACGTTTGTCCGGTATGCGACAGCCAATGCGCCAATCAATGAGGAATGCTTATGCCCGCCGCGTTTTTAAAACACCCGTTTATGAGTCAACACGCCTTGGGCGAGTGTGATGACGACGCTATGGTGCAGGCCATGCTGGCATTTGAATTAGCTCTGGCAGAAGTGCAAGAAGCCAGCGGTGCGGTGCCGAAAGGCGCCAGCCAGCAGATGCGTACCCTGATGGAGCATGCGACTTTCGACACTGCTGCGATTGCCGACGGCATCGGCAGTGGCGGCAATGTGGCGATTCCGTTTGTTAAGCAGGGGCGTTCGCTGCTACCCAATGAGCTTAAGCGTTACTGGCACCAAGGCGCAACGAGCCAGGACGTTGTCGACTCCGCATTAATGCTGCTGCTAAAACCACGCTTAGCAGCGTTGGATAATTTGCTGAAGCGCTGCCGGTTGGCGGCGTTAGCGATTATGGATGCCCACATAGACACGCCGATGGTGGGGCGCACGCTGATGCAGCAGGCGCTGCCGATTACCTTTGGTGTCAAGGTAGCCCACTGGGCCGTTGGGTTAGAGCAGAGTCGCCGCCGTTTAGGTACTGTTGAGCTTCCCGTTCAGTTTGGTGGTGCGGTAGGCGTGCACTCGGGCTGGGATACGCTGGGTCTTGAGTGGATGGACGCTTTGGCCGCGCGACTAGGCTTGGCGGTGCCAGTGTTACCCTGGCATACCGACCGTTACCCCATCCATGCGCTTGGCACAGCGTTAGATGCCATTGCGGGCGCCGCTGAAAAAATCGCCTTGGATGTGTCGCTACTGACGCAAACAGAAGTGGGTGAAGTAGCCGAACCCTCAGCCCCAGGGATGGGCGAGTCCTCATCCATGCCCCACAAACGCAACCCAGTACGCTGCGCGCTGATTCGCGGCGCAGCCCGTCAAGTACATGGTCACGCTGGCGTGTTGATTAACGCTGCTGCCCACCCCCTTGAACGTGGCTTGGGTGAATGGCATGCGGAGTGGGCACCGTTGATGGAGAGTGCACTGCTGTTGGAAGGCGCCTTAGAGCAAGTCGCCGTGCTATTAGAAGGACTCGAAGTCCACTCCGATAACATGTTGCGCAACTTGGCTGCCACGGGCGGCGGCATTATGGCCGAACCGGTAGCGCGTTTATTAACGCCCTACTTGGGCGCGGATGCAGCAAAAGCAGTCAGCGCCGCGGCAGCCGAAACATCACGTCGTGAGGCACGCCCCTATTCTGAGGTCCTGGCTGACGTGCTAGCCGAACACCCTGACATTAACGGCCAGGTTGACGGTGAAGCTTTGCGCCAAGCCTGTGATCCTGCTTTATACCTTGGTAGCAGTCAGGCACAAGTTGAGCGCGCTAAAAGCTGGTTAAATTCTATTTAAATTATTGTTATTAATAGGTTTTGTGTAGTTATGTGGCGATGTTGGGTGCTGATCTAGGCGCTTGTTTGCTAACGGCAGTATTTGACCCTGATAACATTCAGCAGTAAGTTGTTCGTATAGCAAATCTATGTTCGTTTAACGAACAATAATCATAAAATCATTGCAACGTCCAGCTAAGAGGCACCCATCATGGCCGAGTTTCTCAGCTTGCATGACGCGGTAGCGCGCTACGTCCAAGACGGCGCTACGGTGGCCATGGAAGGCTTTACCCACCTGATTCCGTTTGCTGCCGGTCACGAAGTGATCCGGCAGAAAAAGCGCGACCTGACGCTGATTCGTATGACCCCGGATATCATCTACGATCAAATGATCGGCGCGGGTTGTGCCAAAAAAGTCATCTTCTCCTGGGGGGGAAACCCCGGCGTGGGATCGCTGCACCGCCTGCGTGATGCGGTTGAGAAAGGCTGGCCGCGCAAGATCGAGATTCTTGAGCATAGCCACGCGGCGATGGCCTGCGCGTTTGAGGCCGGTGCCGCGGGGTTACCGCTGGCAGTTTTCCGTGGCTATATCGGTAGCGAACTGCCCAGCGTCAACGATCAAATCAAATTCATCGAGTGCCCCTTTACCGGTGAACGCCTGGCCGCTGTACCCTCGGTGCGCCCGGATGTCTCGATCATTCACGCCCAGCGCGCGGATCGCCAAGGCAATGTCCTGGTAGAAGGCATTGTCGGCGTACAGAAAGAGGCTGTGCTCGCGGCGAAGCATAGCATCGTCACGGTGGAAGAGATTGTCGATGATCTGAACGCGCATCCTAATGCCTGCGTGATTCCAAGCTGGGCGATCAGCGCCGTGGCGGTAGCGGAGAAAGGCGCGCTGCCTTCCTATACTCACGGCTATTACGGTCGCAGCAACCGCTTCTATAAAGAGTGGGATGCCATCGCGCGTGATCGCGACACCTTTACTCAGTGGCTCGACGAGAACGTTTACCGTAAAGAGGAGAAACGCTAATGAGCCTCGAATATACCTCTTCTGAAATGATGTCGGTCACTGCTGCTAGGGCGCTGGAAAACGGCATGACCTGCTTTGTAGGTATCGGTTTACCTTCAGAAGCTGCCAACTTGGCGCGGCTGACTCACGCCCCTGAAGTCGTGCTGATTTACGAATCCGGCACCCTGCAAACCAAGCCCGATATTCTGCCGCTCTCCATTGGCGATGGTGAACTGTGCGAATCAGCGCTGACCACCGTGGCAGTACCGGAAATGTTCCGCTACTGGCTGCAGGGCGGCAAAGTGAGCGTGGGCTTTTTAGGCACCGCGCAAATTGACCGCTTTGCTAACCTTAATACCACGCTGATCGGTGATTACAAAGCGCCTAAGGTTCGCCTGCCGGGCGGCGGCGGTGCGCCGGAAATTGCCACTAACGCCGGTGAAGTGTTTATCACCCTTAAGCACTCCAAGCGTGCCTTTGTCAAAGACGTTGATTTCGTAACGACGCTCGGCTTTGGCCGCGACGGTAAAGGGCGCGATAACGTGCCCAATATCGGCAAAGGCCCTACCCGCGTGATCACCGATCTGTGCGTGATGAAGCCTGACCCGGAGACCAAAGAGCTGGTCGTCGTCTCACTGCACCCCGGCGTTAGCCGCGAAGACGTGATTGACGCCACCGGCTGGGAAGTCCGCTTTGCCGAACAGCTAGAGAGCACACCAGAGCCCAGCGAAAACGAGCTGACGATTTTGCGTGAGTTAAAAGCCCGTACCGAGCGGGCCCACGCGGGCGAATAAGGAGTTTGCTATGAGTGACGTTTATCTATGTCATCCCCGCCGCACCGCTATTGGCCGTTTTGGCGGCACTCTGGCCAGCGTACGCCCGGATGATTTTGCCGCGACCATCTTCAAAGCCGTATTAGCAGAAGCGCCAGATCTTGATCCTGCAGCCATTGAAGAAGTCTTTATGGGCTGCGCCAACCAGGCCGGTGAAGACAACCGCAACGTGGCGCGTATGTCGTCGCTGCTGGCGGGCATCCCCACTTCGGTGCCCGGCACCACCATGAACCGCCTGTGCGGCTCGGGTATGGACGCGGTGGGCACGGCGTTTCGCGCCATTAAGGCAGGTGAAATGGAGCTGGCGCTGGCAGGTGGCGTGGAGTCCATGTCTCGTGCGCCCTTCGTGATGGGCAAGGCCGATAGTGCCTTTTCCCGCACTCAAAAAATCGAAGACACCACCATCGGCTGGCGCTTGATCAACCCGCTGATGAAGAAAGCGTTTGGGGTGGATTCCATGCCGGAGACGGCTGAAAACGTCGCCGAGCAGTTCAATATCTCCCGGGAAGATCAGGACGCCTTTGCGCTGCGCTCCCAGCAGAAAGCCGCTGCCGCCCAAAAAGCCGGCCGCTTTGCCCAAGAGATCACTGCCATTGAGATTCCCCGACGTAAGCAGGAACCGCTGATCTTTGATCAGGATGAGCACCTGCGGGAAACCACCCTGGAAAAACTCGCTGGCCTGCCCGCTCCCTTCCGTGACGGTGGTAGCGTGACCGCAGGCAACGCATCAGGCGTCAACGACGGCGCGGCGGCGATGCTGGTCGCCAGCGAAGCGGCGGTTAAACAGCATGGCCTGACGCCGATGGCGAAGGTTGTTGGCATGGCCACGGCCGGCGTTGAGCCGCGCATTATGGGCTATGGCCCAGTCCCGGCAGTTCAAAAGCTGCTCAAGCGCACCGGTATCTCGATAGACGAGATTGATGTGTTTGAATTTAACGAAGCGTTTGCCGCCCAGGCGCTGGCCTGTATGCGAGACCTCGGCCTTAAAGACGACGACCCCCGCGTGAACCCCAACGGTGGTGCGATTGCCCTAGGTCACCCGCTGGGCATGTCCGGTGCGCGTCTGTTAATGACCGCCGCCCATGAGCTGCAAAACAGCGGCAAGCGCTACGCACTGTGTACCATGTGCGTCGGCGTTGGCCAAGGCATCGCAACGCTGATTGAGCGCGTTTAACGGAGGCAGTCATGGCTTTTCATACCATCAATGGCCGCAGCGTGGCCTACCGGCTGCTCGGCGCAGAAGTGAATCCGCTCGTAGTGCTGGCGCACCCTTTGGGCATGAGCCAAGCGGTATGGGACGACGTGATCCCCGCGCTGCTGTCCCGCTATCGAGTGCTGACCTGGGATCTGCCCGGCCACGGCGCCAGTCAGGCGGTCAGCGATGCGAAGATTACCCCCGCTGACCTGGCCGCTGAAGCCTTAGCGCTGGCAGAACTTGCGGGCGTGCAGCGCTTTCACTTTGCCGGTACCTCCATTGGTGGCGTAGTCGGACAGCAGCTGATTGCCGAGCATAGCGAACGCCTGCTCTCCGCCACGCTAACCAACACCGGCGCGGTGATTGGCACGCCTGATCTGTGGAACACCCGCGCAGGTCGCGTACGCCAGGAAGGTTTGGCGGCGATGTCCCAAGAGATCGTACCGCGCTGGTTTGCACCAGCTGCATTTGAGGCAAGCCCGGCACTGAAAGCGGGCTGGTGCACCCAGATGGGCCGTGGCGATGATGAGTCCTACGCTCAGCTGTGTGAAATGCTTGGCCGCGATACCTTTACCGGCAAGCTCTCAGGTAAGAATGCGAAGTTACAGCTGTTTGGTGGCAGCGAAGATATGGCCACCCCACCCGCCACGCTGGAAGCCCTAGCGGCAGAACTTGATGACGCACCGCTGGAGATTTTTGACGGCGTCGGCCACGTACCTGCAGTCGAAGCCCCGACGCTGTTTGCACAAAAGCTCCTTATCGTGCTGGCAACGGATCTGGGCGATGTGGCCAACCACGGCGTGGCCTACGCCACTGGCCTGGAAACCCGCAAGCAGGTGTTAGGCGAGGAGCACGTAGCGCGCTCCACTGCGAACGCCAACAGCCTGGATGCGCCTTTCCAGCAGATGATTACCCGCCTGGCCTGGGGCGAACTGTGGAGCAACGACGACTTAACCCGCCGCGAGCGCAGCATGATCACCACTGGCATTCTCGCTGCCCTCGGACGTGAAGAGCTAACGCTGCACTTGAAAACCGCCAAGCGAATTGGCCTAACCCAGGCCGAACTGCGCCAAGTGCTGATGCATGTGGCGATTTATGGCGGCGTTCCCGCAGCCAACCACGCCTTTGCCTTGGCTAAAGAGCTAGGTTGGGGCGAGTCGTTGAGTTAACGCTCGCCGGTGATGTTCAGACACGCTATCCTCATAACCTAAAGGTTATGAGGACTTTTTTATGCTGAACGCGCGGATTAAACTGCGTCATCTACAGGCGTTTCTTGAGGTGGCACGCCAGCGCAGTTTTGCCCGCGCCGCTGAACGGCTCGCCATTAGCCAGCCGGGTATCTCTAAAACCATCCGTGAGCTGGAAGATACACTTGCTGTTTCTCTGTTTGAGCGCACCCCGCTAGGTGTTTCACTCAGCCAAGCGGGGCTGACGCTGCTTCGCCATGCGGGGCCGGCGGTACGTGCCTTGGAAGAGGGCGTGAATGCTCTCCAGTCACAGCAAAAAGGTGCTGATTGGCTACGTATTGGGGCACTTTCTACCGTAGAAAGCCAATTAGTGCCTGAGGCACTGCAGCGCTGGCAACCCAATACCACGACTGAGCGGGGGGCACAGGTACTAACGGGTACCAGCGCCTTTTTGCTTTCTCGTTTACGTCGTGGGGAGCTGGATATTGTGGTCGGGAGAATGACCGAGGCCCGGGAAATTCATGACCTGAATTTTGAACACCTCTACTACGAACGCCTCCAACTGGTCGTCCGCCATGATCATCCCCTCTTGGCATTGCCAACGCTCACCGCCGAAAGCATCAGCACCTACCCTTGGGTTGTCCCACCGCCGCAAACTACGTTGCGCCACCAAGTCGATAGCTTCTGTGTTCGGCATGCCATTGTGCTGCCACCTCAGCGCATTGAGACGCTTTCCCTGGCACTTGGCCAGCGTTATGCGCTGACCGGCGATGCCATTTGGATCGCGCCGGAAGAGGCAGTACGTACCGTGATAGGCAGCCGCAAACTGTGCGAGCTGGCGCTGCCCATGGAGCTGCATGGCGGCTCCGTTGGGATATGTAGCAATCGCTCACTGCGTCCCACGCTTACCGCCGAGGCGTTTTGTGAAGCACTGCGTGAAGTCGCTGCTGACATAGTGGCTGGGCATCGCGATTAGAGTCATAACCAATAGGTTATGAGGGTAAGATAAGTTATCAATAGCCAGCTCGGGGGTTAAACAGGAGACTCTCTAAGTGGAGCACTACGTCGACATGTTTAACTTAGCGAGATATCCATATGCAAAATGACAATAAACGCTTTGTAGCCCGTGACCGCAACTGGCATCCCCCAGCCTACACGCCGGGCTATAAAACCTCGGTGGCGCGCTCGCCCCAGCAGGCGCTGGTGAGTATGCAGCAGCCCACGGCATCTGAGTTGACTGGCCCGGACTTCAGCCATCTGCGCATGGGACCTTACGATAACGACCTATTGCTTAACTTTCGTCAAGAGCCGAGCCAAGGCCAGGGGTTACCCCAAGGCGAGCGGATTATTATGTTTGGTCGAGTGGTGGATCAGTTCGGCAAGCCAGTACCGCACACCCTGGTGGAAATGTGGCAGGCCAATGCTGGAGGCCGCTACCGACACAAGAATGATAAGTATCTTGCACCGCTAGATCCCAGCTTCGGCGGTGTAGGGCGCTGCCTGACCGATGAGCAAGGCTTTTATCGCTTCCGTACCATCAAGCCCGGCCCCTACCCGTGGCCTAACGATATGAATAGCTGGCGCCCAGCGCATATTCACGTATCGGTGACTGGCCCTTCGATCTCTACCCGGTTGATTACCCAGATGTATTTTGAGGGCGACCCGCTGATTCCCCTGTGCCCCATTGTCCATACGCTAAAAGACCCTCTTGCGGTTGAGACAATGATTGGGCGGCTCGATATGGCCCACAGCAAGCCGATGGATTGCCTCGCCTATCGCTTTGATGTGGTCGTACGCGGCGAGCTGCAGACCTATTTTGAAAACCAATAAGGGCAGGGGATACATCATGAATCAGCCTAACAGCCAGCCGACCAGCGCACTGATGCTGCGTGAAACCGCCTCGCAAACCGCTGGCCCCTACGTGCATATTGGCCTTGCGCTTGCCGCAGCGGGCAACCCCGTGCGTGATGAAGAAATTTGGAACGAGATGGCCAAGCCTGAGGCCGAGGGCGAGCATATCGAAGTCGTAGGGATCGTCATTGATGGCAACGGCGACCTAGTACGCGATGCTTTCGTGGAAGCGTGGCAAGCCGATGCTAACGGCGACTACCAAGCCGATTACGACCTCAGCAAGCCGTTTAACAGCTTCGGCCGCACTGCCACTACGTTCGATCACGGTAGCGAGTGGTCGTTAACCACCATCAAGCCCGGCGCAGTGAAGCACCCCAGCGGCCAGCTAATGGCCCCGCACATTAACCTGACGCTGTTTGCCCGAGGGGTGAACATTCACCTGCAAACACGGCTCTACTTTGACGATGAAGCGGAAGCCAACGCCCAGTGCCCGGTGCTTTCGCGCATTGAGTCACCGGCGCGCCGCCAAACGCTGATCGCCAAGCGCGAAGAGGCCGATGGCAAAGTGCGTTACCGGCTGAATATTCGTCTGCAGGGCGAAGGTGAAACGGTATTTTTTGATTTTTAACCGTTCTAATAAGGTGAAGGCAGAACAAAAAGCGTTGCTCATTACTGAGTAGCGCTTTTTTATTGAGTTAAGACCATGGTCGGGGGTGGATGTTGGAAAAGTCCAACTTTATGCTGCCAATGTGCCTTACTGAATGCACTGCGGAGTCGTAACACTGGGGACATCGGCGTGGGTTTGAGGTAAACGTGATCAGAAGGCGTTTCACCATAGACCAATGTCGATTAGCTCTAGGCGTTAGAGTGGACTAATCTGGCCTTTTAGAGCGAACTAGTATTCGTTATGCGAACTTATAATAATCTAACAAAAGTCCTGGAGTACCCCATGAAAATAACCCTATCCCGGTGCCTGTTGGCGACCGCTATTGCGGGACTTGGCATCAGTGCGGTTCAAGCGGAAACCACCCTGCGTATGGCGCACTTTTGGCCTGGCCCCTCCGGCGTTAATGAAGATGTTCTGCAGGCCTGGGCTGATACGGTTGCCGAAGAGTCCGGCGGCGAACTATCGATTCAAATGTTTCCCGCCGGTACCTTAGCCAAACCGGACTCCATTTATGAAGCCGCTGCCAACGGTATTGCCGATATTGGTGCCACGGCACAGGGCTACACCGCTGGCCGCTTCCCGCTGTCACAGATTGTTGAGCTGCCTGGGGTAGCGAGTACGGCAACGCAAGGGGCGTGTGTACTGCAAACGCTTTACGACGACGGTCATTTGGATAGCGAATACGAAGATACCCGCCCGCTATTTATGTTTACCACGGGGCCTGGCGGCATACACACCATCGATACTGATGTGCAAACGCCTGCTGACCTGCAAGGGCTACGTATTCGCCGCCCCACTGCTGTCGCGGGTGAAATGCTCGAAAACATGGGTGCAAGCCCGGTGGGCATGCCAGCGCCGGATATCTATACCTCCATGCAGCGCGGCGTTATTGATGGCCTAAGCTTCCCCTGGGAAGGCTTAAAAGGTTTTCGTGTTAATGAGTTAGTCAGTTATCACACCGAAGTACCGTTCTACACGCTGATCTTTGTCGCCACCATGAATCAACGCGCTTATGACGGCCTTTCCCCCGAGCAGAAGGCTGTCATCGACAATAACTCAGGCATGAAGTGGGCTGAAAAGGCCGGTGAAGTGTTTGACCGTCTAGATGTGGAAGGCAAGCAGGAAGCGGTTGATGCGGGCCACACCATCCGTGAAATCGAAAACCCGCTTGAGCACCCAGACTGGCAGGAGCCGCTGCAAACCGGTATTGAAAACTACTTAACGCAGTTAGAAGAGCGCGGTTTGAGCCAAGCCCGTGAGGTGTATGAAGCTGCACTAGCAGCGAGCGAGTCTTGTGGTACCCAACAGGGATAAGGTGTTATGCAGTCGACTCTCCACTTTCAGCATATTCTCAACAGGGCCAGCCATTGGCTGGCCCTTATTTGTCGTTTGATTGCCGGAATAGCGCTGATTGGCTTACTGGCAGTCACAATTGCCGATGTAAGTACTCGCTACCTTGCCCGCGTGACGGAAGGCGCTATTTCGTTACGCGTGTCAGGGAGCGTGGAGTTAGTTAGCTATTTAATGCTGTTTGCTTTACTAGCGGCAATGTCCGCGAACGTTGAGAAGAGCCAAGTGGTGGTAGAAGCCTTTTCACATCGCTTGCCCCAAACCATTAAAAACCGCTTACAAGGTCTCTATTTTCTTGGCTTTATGGCGCTGGGATTAATTTTATTTGTAGGTTTATGGGACTCAGCAGCGGCGGCTGCCCGGCATGGCACTACCACCCAGGATCTGCGACTGCCCATGGGGCCCATTTATCAGCTGGCAGCCGTGCTCAGTTTACTACTGGGGTTACGCAGCTTTATCCATGCCTTGCTAGGCATTCTTTATGGCAAGGGCGAGGAGGCTGCTCATGGGGAGTGAAGCGATCGGCGCTATTGGTCTTGGGTGTTTGCTAATACTGATGATTCTGCGCGTCCCGGTAGCGTTAACCATGCTCATTGTAGGCGTGGTGGGGTTTGCCCAAGTCGTCAGTTGGGATGCGGCGATTGCACAGCTTAAAACGGTACCCGTAGAGGTGCTTTCCAACTACAGTTTCAGCGCCGTACCTATGTTCATTTTGATGGGCGTTTTGGCTGCTCACTCCGGTATGGCCGGTAAGCTGTTTGATTCAACGCGCACCATTTGCGGTGGCTGGAAGGGTGGCTTGGCGATTGCGGCCATCGGCTCTTGTGGCATCTTTTCCGCTATTTCTGGCTCTTCATTAGCGACGGCGAGCACCATGACCCGGGTAGCGCTGCCGGAGATGGAGCGCTATGGCTATCACCGTGGTTTGGCCACCGGGGCACTTGCCGCAGGCGGCACGCTGGGCATTATGATTCCACCCAGTATTGCGCTCTTGATCTATGCCATTCTTACCGAGCAGTCGGTGGGCGATATGTTTATGGCGGGGTTGATTCCGGGCCTGATGGGCTTGGTGATGTACGCGTTGACGATCTCCGTTGTCATGCGGTTGCGCCCCTCTTTAGCGGTGGCAGGAAAGCCAACGCCCTGGAAAGAGAAGCTGGTGTCGCTCACTGGCTTAATACCGTTCTTTGGCGTTTTCCTGGTGATGATTTTAGGTATCTATTTTGGTGCTTTTACCCCCACCGAAGGGGCCAGCGTCGGGGCATTTGCTACTTTGATTTATGCCCTCGTAAAAGGCATGCGCAGTGCCCAGCTGTGGCGCAGCGTACAGGAAACGCTGGCGCTCTCTGCGGTGGTGTTCTTTATGCTGGTAGGGGCTGAAACGCTGGGTTACTTCATCTCGGTATCGCGTATTTCGTTTTCGATTACTGACATGCTCTACGGCATGGATCTCACACCGCTCGTTGTGGTGCTGTGCATCCTGGCGCTCTACTTTGTGCTGGGCATGTTTATGGACTCCATCGCCATGCTAGTAATCACCGTGCCGGTGGTTTACCCGATCATTCAGGCGATGGGCATTGACCCTGTATGGTTCGGTATTCTGACTGTTTTGACGGTAGAGCTGGGGCTGATGACCCCTCCAGTGGGGATGAACGTGTTTGTGATTAAAGCGATGGCGCCGCATGTCGGGCTAGGTGAGATTTTTAAAGGCGTCGCGCCCTTTGTGGTGTCTGACTTAATACGCCTGGCACTGCTAATCGCTTTCCCGATTTTGAGCACGCTGTTTCTGCTCTAGGCTGGTTTTATTACAAGGAGTTAATGCCATGGTCACTATTCAGCTATTGTCCGCGGGTGAAGCAAAAGCCGCTGAGCACGAAGCCTCTTTTACCCGAGCGAGTCCGTTGAGTGGCGAGGTTGTCACCACGGCGGCAGCAGCAAGCGTAGGTGATGCAAATGCGGCTGCCGACGCGGCAGGCCGGGCGTTTGATAAATGGTCGCAAACAGGCCCAGGCGAACGGCGCGCCAAATTGCTAAAAGCGGCTGAGCTGATGGAAGCGCGTCAGGGCGATTTTATTGATCGTATGATTGATGAGACTGGGGCCACGCCGGGTTGGGCGGGGTTTAACGTCAAGGTGGCCGCCGATGTATTGCGTGAAGCTGCAGCGTTAACGACGCAAATCCAGGGCGATATCATCCCCTCGAACGTACCTGACAGTATGGCGATGGGCGTGCGTGTTCCCTGTGGTGTTGTGGTTGGCATCGCACCCTGGAACGCGCCGATTATTTTAGGTACTCGAGCCATCGCTACGCCCTTGGCCTGCGGCAACACCGTTATTTTGAAAGCTTCCGAGCAGTGCCCGGCGACGCATCACTTGATTGGTGAAGTGTTGCAGGAAGCGGGATTTGGCGACGGTATCGTCAATGTGATTACCAATGCACCGGATAACGCCGCTGATGTCGTAAGCGCGTTGATTGCCCACCCTGCGGTACGCCGGATTAACTTCACTGGCTCCACTGGTGTAGGCAAAATCATTGCCGAGCAAGCGGCCAAACAGTTGAAGCCCGCGTTGCTTGAGTTGGGTGGCAAGGCACCGTTTGTGGTATTGGATGATGCGGATATCGATGCCGCCGTGGACGCAGCGATTTTTGGCGCGTTCTTTAACCAAGGCCAGATCTGCATGTCCACCGAACGTGTCATTGTTGATAACCAGGTGGCAGATGCTTTCGTGGAGAAGTTTGCTGAGCGCGCTCGGGTGTTAAAAGCAGGCGACCCGCGTGATGAGAGCAACACCCTGGGCACGTTAATTAACGCGCAGTCAGGTGAGAAACTAAATAGCCTGATTGATGATGCCGTGACGCAAGGCGCGCACTTAGCCTCTGGCGGAAAAGCGCAAGGGGTGGTGATGCAGGCCACGGTCATCGATGGTGTCACCAGTGATATGCGGCTGTATAGCGAAGAGTCGTTTGGTCCTATCGTGGCGGTGATTCGCGTTAACGGCGAAGAGGAGGCAGTGCGCATCGCCAACGATAGCGAGTACGGACTCTCATCGGCGGTGTTTAGCCGCGATAGCGCACGCGCCATGAAAGTGGCAGGGCGCTTGCAGACGGGCATTTGTCATATCAATGCCCCGACAGTCCACGATGAGCCTCAAATGCCTTTCGGCGGCGTCAAATCTAGCGGCTACGGGCGCTTTGGTGGCAAAGCGGGTATTGAGGAGTTTACCGAGCTGCGTTGGATGACGATGCAGCTAGGGCCGCGCCACTACCCTATCTAAACGCCTAGTTGCCCTTATTTTGGATATTTTTTAAAAAGACGCCAAAAGGGTCTACGCATTTGTGCTGCTCCTTTTGCATATTATACATATTGGCCGTAGAAACGATGAGCACAATAGTTACCAAATTGAATTTGATTGAGACGTGCTTCGAGGTTGATAGTGGACGGAGAACAGGCATCAAATTAGCTATTTGTCGGAGGCTGATCTCCTGCTAAAGGCTGACCTGTATGATGGGGCGTTCTCCGTTATCGAATTATGAATAGGTCATAAATCAAACACTTTACAGAAATATTAAGTTGTTGCACTCAGCTCAGTTCTACGGCCATGGGCTTTTAAGCAAACTACTGATCTTGATTGGCTGGTAACCTGAGTAAGCCTCAAAGACGTATAGGTACACGACTCAAGTGGTTGTTGCTGTCAGCAATACGCTTCAGCAATGAGCAAAGCACTTCTTGTTCGTTCTCGTTCAATGGGGCAAGAATCTCCTTCTGCACCTCGGCAACTGCCGATTCAGAGTCGATGCGAAGTTGCTCGCCCTGCTCGGTGAGACTGACAAACATTGATCGCCGATCCTCTGGTTTTCGGCGTCGATTCACAAGGCTTCGCTCTTCCAGCTTTCTAACCACCACAACTATAGTATTGCGATCTTAGGCGGTGTAACCGCCCAGAGTGATCTGGTCGACCGAACCCATTTCCTCGAGCGCACAAAGTATAATGTACTGCAATTGAGTCAGGTTGCTTGCCTCGCACTTGCGCAGAAATATTGCAACACTGATCTGGTGGCAGCGCCGGAGCAGGTTACCTGGTAGTACGTTTGCATCGGAGAGCGGAGTTCCGGTTATATTATCGCTTTTACTCAGTGATGAATGAAAAAAGCCATGCCATTGATGGGCCCGTCTTTCTGCTCAACGATACATGTACGGATTTCAGGAAAGCGTGACAGCCGGGCAGCAAGTGTTAAACCTGCTGGGCTGCAGCCGACGATAAGTACATCCACCTCTTGGGGTAATTGGTCTGAATTGGCAATTGCCTTGTCAGAGATATAGCGCTTTGGGTCGCCTGTCTGAAAGCCGTTGAGATGAAACTGCATGGCGATTCCTCATCAGAAATATTATTAATATTGATCAGCATTGTGATCATTAGTGTTGTGATTGCTTTGTAGTATTGCAATTATACTTTTTGATAATTGGCCTTCATTCTAAGTACAAAATAATGAGACGGTTGACGGGATATCAGTCCGAAGCTTTCTGACCCCTTATGAATATCTTTGTACCCTCACGATGCTGAAGAATTTTTTTAGAGTTCACATGGATATAAAGAATCCACATATACCTAATTAGCTATAGATATCGCATCGTATATATATTTGACCGATGGCTGCCGATGCCTTCATTACTGTTTACTTCTTGAGATCAGAATAAGGAGAACAAAATGGAACGTGTTTGCGAAGCAGAGCGAATGCTAATCGGAGGTGAACTGGTTGAAAGCGTCACTGGCGAATGGTCTACATCTATAAATCCCGCAACGGAAGAGCCCATTGGCCGTGTACCAGCAGGTTCGTTAGAAGATGTGGATCGAGCGGTACAAGCTGCAGAAAAAGCTTGGCCCGCCTGGGCGGCATTAACATCGATGGAGCGGGCCGCAGCTATGAATCGATTCGCTGACGCTATTGCTGCCCGTGCGGATGAAATACTGCGAATCGAAGTCAGCGATACTGGAAACACGATTCGGCCAATGCGAATGATCGACGTGCCAACCGCCGTAGAGAGTTTGCGCTACTACGCCGGACTTGGCCCCGATCTGCGGGGCGACACAATTCCGGCGACATCTCAGAATCTACACCTGACGCTGCATGAACCCTATGGGGTAGTGGCGCGAATTGCACCTTTTAACCACCCGATCATGTTCGCCGTCGCACGTACCGCCGCGGCGCTGGCGGCAGGTAATGCCGTGATCGTAAAACCCCCTGAGACATCTCCACTATCATCGATGGTACTCGCCGAGATCGCTCGCGATAACTTACCTCCGGGTGTGTTTAATATCATAACCGGTGAAGGTGCCGTTGTTGGGAACGCAATCGTTCGACATCCAGGGATCAAGCGGATCGCTTTCATCGGTTCGCCCGAAACCGGACGGGCTATCCAAAGATCGGCGGCCGAAGTCGGGGTCAAGCATATAACGTTGGAACTGGGCGGCAAGAATCCGATGATCGTGTTCCCCGATTGCGACCCTGAAAAGATCGCTGACGCTGCAGTGTTTGGGATGAACTTTTCATGGCAGGGCCAATCCTGTGGTTCGCTCAGTCGTTTGCTAGTGCATGAAGATATCTACGATCACGTACTTAAGGCGGTGGTTGAGCGTGTCGCCGCGTTGCGCATTGGTGACCCCTTGATTGACGCAACCGATGTGGGACCGGTCAATTCTGAACTGCACATGCAGCGTATCCTGGCTCACTGCGACAATGCCGATGCTGATGGCGCGCGTCGAATGCTAGGGGGCGCGCGTCCCGAAGGGAAACAGTTTCTTAAGGGGTTCTGGGTAGCGCCAACAGTCTACGCTGATGTGTCGCCCAACATGCGCTTATGGCAACAGGAAGTATTTGGGCCTGTTATGGCGATTGGCCGCTGGAAAGACTTTGATGAGGCAGTAGCTATGGCAAATAGCACAGAATATGGCTTAACCGCTGCCGTTTGGACACAGGACATTAACGCAGCACTGAAGATGGCGAAGCAAATCCGGTCGGGGCATATATGGATCAACGGTTCAAGCATGCACTTCCTGGGAGTACCTTTTGGCGGGATGAAGTCAAGCGGTGTGGGCAGAGAGGAAGGTCGTGAAGAGCTGCTTAGTTATACCGAATCAAAAACTATTAACATCATGCTGTCTTGAGAGGAAATCATGAGCCATAAGATCCAAAACAATACCCCTTGCTGGGGCTCGGATGCGATCGCCGCAACATTAAATGAACTGGATCTTCGTTATATAGCTCTCAATCCCGGAGCGAGTTATCGAGGACTTCATGACAGTTTAGTGAACTTCACCCACAATGACCCTCAACTGTTGCTATGCGTACATGAAGAGGCGGCGGTTGCCATTGCGCATGGCTATGCCAAAGTAACTGGGCGCGCCATGGGCGTAGCACTACATTCTAATGTGGGCTTAATGCATGGTTCTATGGGTATTTATAACGCATGGTGCGACCGGGTGCCAATGTTGGTTCTTGGAGCTACAGGGCCGGTTGATGCCACACATAGACGCTCCTGGATAGACTGGATCCATACCTCACAAGACCAAGGTTCACTGATTCGAGACTTTGTAAAGTGGGACGATCAACCTGGCGGTGTCACGGCCACTCTTCACGCGTTGGTCGAAGGGGTTTCTCGTGCAGGAACCGCGCCACGCGGCCCAGTCTATATAAATATCGATTCAGCACTTCAAGAGAAGACGCTAGATGCTCCGCTACCTGACATAGATATAGCCCGCCGAGGAGCACCGAGGGCTGGCGCCCCCGCGCCCGACTTAGTAACGGTAGCAGCGAAGCTGTTGTCAGGTGCAGAAAAAGTTGTCGTTCTAATGGGCCGCATGTCGCGCTCTGCAACGGATTGGAAGCTGCGCATTGCGTTAATAGAGCGCCTGGGAGCGCAGGTAGTGACTGACTTTAAGACTGGCGCGACATTCCCCAGCGCTCATGTCGCGAATGTAGGACGCGCAGGTTATTTTCCAGATCCGAAAGCCAAAGCCGCCATCGCCGGGGCTGACGTCATAGTCAATTTCGACTGGCTGGACTTCGGAGGCACACTGCGTTCAGTTTTCGGAGATCGACCGGTTCCAGCGAAAATCATTTCAGCGACGCTGGATGTTCATAACCATCGCGGCTGGGTGAAGGATGGAGGAGCTCCCGCTCCGGCCGATGTAGCCTTCCTTAATGAGCCTGACCAAGTAGTAGCCGCGTTAGCAGAAGCACTAAATGCAAGAGACCCGGACCCAGTTCCTATGCTTCCCATGCCAGTGGAAATCGAGAACGGCCCGATGACTCCGCAAGATATAGCTGCACTAGTGCGCAAAGCTCTTGGCAAGCGCTCTGCTTGCCTAATCCGCGCCCCGCTCAGTTGGACCGGTGCGGATTGGCCCGTGGACAATCCTTATGGCTCATTGGGCTATGATGGAGGCGGCGGTATCGGCTCAGGCTCTGGTATGGCGGTGGGTGCAGCCTTAGCGCTACGTGACGAGAAATCTAAGCTCATCGCGCTGGCAGTACTGGGCGATGGAGACTTTCTGATGAATGCTTCAGCTATTTGGACAGCGGTAAACCAGGGCATCCCCTTGCTGATTGTCGTCGTGAACAACCATTCATTCTACAACGATGAAGTACATCAGGAGTCGGTTGCTAGAGAGCGGAATCGCCCAGTCGAAAACAAGCATGTTGGCATTGTTATGAACGGACCCGATATTGATGTCAGTTCGATAGCTCAAGGCTTCGGTGCGATAAGTTATGGTCTGTTAAGCTCACCTGCTGAAGTGAAAAAAGCTATGATCAATGCTCTGGACGTGTTCGATAGCGGTGGTGTAGCGGTAGTGGAGATTGAAGCCGCGAAGGGGTACGCACCTTCGATGGAAAATGCGATGAGATCGCCAGGCTAATTGCTTAGCGCTTGGGTTATTTCATCCAGCATCATGGACTGGAATTTGGCCAATTTCTTGTGTTTCCTACGCACCAGATAAACCGGAACACGTAATTCCATACCTGATGTATCGAGCCTTCTTAGTAGTCCCGAGGCAAGTTCGTCGTTGACCGAAGATTGGAACAAGAAGGCAACCCCTGCACCGGCGCGTACTGCCTGTTTAATTGCTTCGGCATGTCCAAATTCCATTACAATTTGGTTGCGCGACACGCCAAATTCCATTAACAAGTGCTCCTCGATCTCGCGACGAGGAGTGCGTAACTGAGCAGTGACGAAAGGCAGTTCAGCAAGCTCCTCAAGCGATACGCTTTTTGTCTTGGGCCCCGAATTATTAGAAGCAACGAGGATTAACTGCTCATCCCGCACACGCTGCACTTCCAAACCTGCGATTTCATGACGTGGGTCTAGAATAGTAAAAGCAAAGTCGCATTCACCTTGCAGCACCGCATCCGTCGCTAATATTGGGGTAGTTACTTGTACTGATATTTCCCCTTGGGGATAACGCTGCCTTATCGATGCGATAATACTAGGCAGAACGTAAGAGCCCAGAGTCATCGAAGCACCCACCTTAGCCTTCCCTGCCAGTCCACGCTGAGTATCAGCTATTTCACGTTCAAGCTCATGAGTGCGAATGACAACATCGTGAGCCCATTGATAAACACGTTCCCCTTCTTCGGTTAATGCTATTCGACGTCCACTTCGTTCAGTTAGTGATACCCCTAATTTGTCCGCAAGCGATTTAAGATGTGCTGAGACGACAGGCTGAGCAATGTTAAGGCGCTCTGCAGCACGAGAAATGCTCTTCAGCTCGGCGACCATGCAAAAGACCTCGAGCTTATGAATGGAGAGCTGGGAGACAAAGGATCGCATAGTAATCTATACCTTTAAGAGTATAAAGAAGCATATAAATATATATTAGTTCAAGTGACAATACACAACTAGTCTGAAGGAAGTCATTCCCAATCCCTTCCGGCGGAGTAGCCAACAAATGTCTGAAAATATGAGCGTACGTTTCGAGCACGATATCCTTGAGACGACAATTACCAACCTAGTCATTGCCAATCGCATTCTTGCTCGTGAAGACGTAATAGATGACTTTGGGCATGTGAGCGTACGAAACCCACTGAACCCTGATCGCTATTTCTTATCGCGCTCGCGCAGTCCCGAGGTAGTGACCCGTGGCGATATCATGGAGTTTACGTTGGATGGCGAGTTGGTCGGCAGTGACCATCGTCGGCCTTATGCTGAGCGACATATTCATGGCGCAATTTATAAGGATCGACCCGACGTGAACGCGGTCACGCATCATCATGCGCGCTCAATCCTGCCGTTTACCATGAACGCCATTTCATTGCGTCCGATCTTTCATATGTCAGCCGTAATAGGCTCAACAATAGAAACTTGGGACAGCCAAGACGAATTCGGCGATACCAATATGCTTGTAGATTCAATGGAGATGGGCCACTCGCTTTCTAAGGTACTTGGTGAAAGCCGTGTTGCTCTATTGCGTGGGCATGGGTGTGTCTGTGCTGCTGACAATCTTAAGGCGGTTTGCATGGTCTCTATAGGATTGAAGGATAATGCCAAGCTCATTCATGACACGTTACAGATCGGAGAACTGAGCTACTTGACCGACGGAGAGATAGAAAAAACCAGCGCCATGCTCCTAAGTCCTATGCCATTAGCACGTGCGTGGGATTATTGGGTGGCACGTGCTGGATATAGTGGAATATAAGCACGGAAGCGATTGACCCCAACAAAAACAAGCTATTTATCATCGATAAAAATAAAATTAACAACGGAGTATTACCATGAAAAAAACAATGCTGGGCGCAATTTTCCTCGGTACAACACTCTTTATGGCTAACGGTGCAAACGCACAGTCGCTTGGTATTGGCGCAGGAACTCAAGGCTCACAAAACTACGCCGTCAATGCCGGTATGGCGAAGTTTCTATCTGATGAAGCGGGTATAGATGTGCGTGTTCAGGCCTATGGCGGAACGGGACAGTCGATGCCAATGATTGATACAGGGCGTCTAGACCTGCAATTAATACCAAGTCCCGATATTTCGGCTGCTGTACAGGGACAGGAGCCATTCGAGGGTAGGCCCCTGGAAAACCTTCGAGTTGTTGCCTCGCTGAGCTCCTCAGCTTATGGCTTCATGGTGCGTGAAGATTCAGATTATTACAAAGTCTCCGATATTGAAGGCACGAGTATCACCTATGGGTACACAGCTCAGCCGACCTTAAAATTTCAGGTCGATGGCATTCTCGCTGCTGGGGGGCTGTCTATTGATGATATGGAAGCGCACATGGTTCCTTCTGTGCCAAATGGCGTCGATGACTTTATTACGGGCAACGTAGATGTAGCTTTCTTCGCATTACAAGGGGGTAAAACACGCGAGGCAGATGCTTCCCTAGGCATCCGCTGGCTTGCGGTCAACGATACACCCGAGGCCGAAGCAGCGATGCAGGAATTCGTACCCACCTCTTATATTCAGACGGTCGAACCGGGCAGTGACAGTGTAGGCGTGGATGAGCCTACTCCAATGATGGGTTACGACTACGTGCTAACGGCGGGAACACATGTTCCTGAAGAAACTGTTTATGAAATTGTGAAGCTTTTACATGATAATCCTGAAAAAGTGCGTGGAATTCTCAGAACCTTTGCGGAATTTGATCCTGAAAGAATGGCGCCTGAATTCAATGGGTTAAGCTATCACCCAGGTGCGATTAGCTTTTATAATGAAGTAGGGATGATGGAGTAACGTCATGCTAGAGTCCAAAGATGACACCATGGTTCCTGACATGTCTACTAGTGTGATCAAGCAGTTGAAGATGCTCGCAGGAGGACTAATGGTACTGCTGCCGGTCGCTTATGCCGGCAACATGCATCAACTGCTGAACATTTCAGTTTACGATGTACAGCTCTTGGCCTTAGTTCTAACACTTGCTCTCTCTGCTGGTTTTTTGATCATGGCGGAGCACTCTCAAAAAAGACTTCTTAAAATAACCGATTTTGTCTGTGCGGCTTTAACATTTTGTGTTGGGCTGTATGTCTCCCTCTACTATCCAATGATATCGATGGAGGCTCCCTATCTTCCGGGCTGGCTTATTGCGACTAGCGTAGTCCTGTTCAGCGCACTTATATTTAACCTGCCAAGCTCTGCCGGTATTGGCATCCTATCGGTTGTTCTGATATTTCTAGCCTACGGGCTATTTGGACATCTTGTCCCAGGAGAACTTCAGAGCAGAGAGACAACGTTATCGGAGCTGGTGGTCTATCTCGCGATCGATGCAAATGGGATGCTTGGTACTGCTCTAAAAGTCGCAGTGCTAATCGTCATTCCATTTTTGCTGTTCGGCCAGCTGCTGGCGCGTTGCGGGGCAGCTGATTTTTTCAATGACATCGCTTTAGCGGGCATGGGGCGATTTCGAGGGGGGCCAGCCAAAGTTGCCGTCACCGCCTCGGGGCTCTTCGGCTCAATATCGGGCAGTGCCGTGGGTAACGTGGTTGGCACTGGCGTTGTTACGATCCCAATGATGAAAAGGGCAGGCTTCACCCCTTCTTATGCAGCCTCGGTAGAGGCAGTGGCTTCTACAGGTGGCCAACTAGTACCTCCTGTAATGGGGGCGGCTGCATTTATCATGGCAGACTTCATAGGTGTCGACTACTCAACGGTCATGATGGCAGCGCTGCCTTCTGCACTGCTGTACTACCTTGCCATTTTTATCAACGTTGATCTTTATGCCGCCAAGCGCAATATTCGCTCGGTCGAAGCCTCCCAGATCCCCTCAGGCTGGCATTCGTTAAAACAAGGCTGGCATTTTCTAATTCCTTTTTTAATCCTCTTTTATGCACTGTTTGCTTTAAATATGCGCCCCGAACGAGCGGCCGTTTTGGCGGTGCTCACCCTGTTAATTGTAAGCTTAATTTTTGGGTATCGTGGACGCCGCATTGCGCTTAGTGATATTTGGCCGGTTGTGTCTTCAGCAGGGGGAGCCGCGTGTGGGCTCGTTATTGTTTGTGCTGCAGCTGGTTTAATCATTGGTGTACTCAATATTTCAGGCCTCGCCTTTAATCTCACGCTTCATATTATCAACGCAAGTGGAGAGAATGTTTTCCTGCTAGCTCTCATTACCGCGCTAATTAGTATTGTGCTAGGTATGGGAATGCCCACTGTAGGGGTATATATCTTACTCGCAACGCTAGTGGCGCCAGCACTTGTTGAGGTCGGTATACCTGTGATTTCGGCACACCTTTTCGTCTTTTACTTCGGTCTTCTTTCTATGGTGACTCCACCCGTGGCCCTCGCTTCATTCGCGGCCGCTAACATTGCTGGTGCTGGAGCGTGGAGTACGAGTATTGCTGCAATGCGCCTGGCCTGGCCAGCCTATGTCGTACCGTTTCTATTTCTATTTGCCCCATCTCTTATATTAGAAGGGAGCCTTATAGAGGTAGTTTTGGCGTTAGGAACGGCAATATTAGGCATATACATGGTTACGGCGGGAATCGTTGGTTATATGCACGGTATAGTGAGCACATGGTATCGCTGCTTATTACTATTTGGAGGGTTATTCCTGCTTATTCCAGCGGATCTTTTCTCCGGTGGCTTCTACACCGACATTATAGGCTTAACAGTTTTAGGCTTTTGCATAGCTTATAAATATTTCTCTAAAAATAGGTCTGCCCTTCCCTTGGTTTAGTTTTTTGCTTGAAATATAGTGAAAACGTAATCTAAGGGGAAAATTGGGAGCATGTTTTACGATGTTCAGAACTCAAATGATTTATTCATAATTGGAAAATCATTTTAGAGGGTGGCCTTTCTCCCAACACTATCGCTTTGAATACAGACCTGGCCGCCGCCCAGATATAGTGCCCTTTATGACTGAGCGTGCTGCCGCAGCCGAAAATCCCTTGGTGAAAGGGCGGTATTGCGCTTAAAAAAGCGCGTGAAGTAAGCCGGTTCTGAGAAGCCTAAGCTGTCGGAGACCTCGCCAATGGTCATATTGGTATAGGTGAGCTGGCGCTTGGCTTCTAGCATTAGGCGCTCATGCAGTAATTGCAGAGCGCTGTGCCCGGCAAGTTGGCGGCATAGCAGGTTCAAGTGTGCGCTGCTCACACCTATCTGCTCGGCTAACTGTTCAATGCTTGGCTGTTCACGGTAATGAGCTTCGATCAGCGCTTGGAAGTTCTCAAGATGCATG
This sequence comes from Halomonas sp., assembly GCF_011050415.1. Taxonomy (GTDB): domain Bacteria; phylum Pseudomonadota; class Gammaproteobacteria; order Pseudomonadales; family Halomonadaceae; genus Vreelandella. The sequence goes on along the minus strand of NZ_DRFS01000008.1, from coordinate 47,992 downwards.
CGCCCCTTATCGTACTGGCGGGGGCCATGGCGCTTTGCAGGCCTGTCAGGATAATCGGTAAGACGCGATAACTCTACAACTAACGCCTGTACCAGCGCTTCAAGCAACCGGTTTCGTCCAGGAGCGGGCTGGCGGTACTCCTGGTCAATTTGGTCGATTAACGTTGCAATGCGCTGGGTGTTAGCGGGCTGATTAAGGCGAAGAAAGTCGGCTTTGCGTAGCGCACTGCTTTCACCCATTAGCTCGTTAAGGTGATCGGCTAACGGCTTCGCCAGGGTAATAATATGGCCACCGATATCGGGAGAAAAATGAAAACCATGGATGGCCATCGCAGGCACAATGATGGTCACCGCACCTTCAAGGCGTTGTTTAGCCCCTTCAAGTTCTAGTTCCAGACTGCCATGACTGATAAATAGAATATGCACTAAATCAACATGCCGATGGGGGCGAATGCGCCAATCATGCAGGCGGCTGCGTTCGGGAATTGACTCACAGTGTAATAAGTCCGGCGTCGGCCAGTGCTGGGTTTCACCGTATAGCTTGAACACGGGAACATGGGTTGTCGTTGCTATCTTCACGCGATGCTCCTCATGCGACTAATGTCGTGCGATAAAGCTGGGAAAGTCCAATTAACCTTCTCATTCATGCCTTATTATGCGCACCGTTTCATTGAAAAATACAAGCCATAAGCATTTATATAATGACAACGATGAGGCCCTCTATGAAAACGCAGGTCGCAATAATTGGCGCAGGCCCTTCTGGCCTCTTGCTGGGACAGCTCTTGCATCGCCAAGGCATCGATAACGTGATTGTTGAGCGGCGTAGCGGTGAGTATGTGTTAAGCCGTATCCGCGCTGGCGTGCTTGAGCAGGGCATGGTGGACTTGCTGCGCGAAGCGGGTGTTGACCAGCGCATGGATGAAGAGGGCTTGCCCCACGACGGTTTTGAGCTTGTTTTCGACAACCGCCGCGTGCGAGTCGCACTCGATGAACTGACCGGCGGCAGTAAAGTCATGGTTTACGGCCAAACCGAGGTGACGAGGGATCTGATGGAAGCCCGCGCCGCCGCTGGCGCGACAACGCTCTACGAGGCGGAAAACGTTCAGCCCCATGATCTGGAAAGTGACAGCCCCTATCTGACCTTTGAGCACAATGGTGAAGCTGTCAGACTCGAGTGCGATTACATTGCCGGTTGCGATGGCTACCATGGCGTCTCCCGCCAGACGATTCCTCAAGACCGTATTAAAGAGTTTGAAAAGGTCTACCCGTTTGGCTGGCTCGGCGTGCTCTCGGATACGCCACCGGTCTCCGATGAGCTTATTTATGCACGCCACGAGCGAGGCTTCAGCCTGTGCAGCATGCGCTCAGCCACCCGCAGCCGTTACTATCTTCAAGTACCGTTAGATGAAAAAGTAGAAGACTGGTCTGACGATCGCTTTTGGGAAGAGCTGAAGCGCCGCCTGCCGGAAGAGGTCGCCCAAAAACTTGTTACTGGGCCATCCATTGAGAAGAGCATCGCGCCGCTGCGTAGCTATGTGGTTGAACCCATGCAGTACGGGCGGCTATTTCTGGTCGGCGATGCGGCGCATATCGTACCGCCCACCGGCGCTAAAGGGCTTAACTTAGCCGCTAGCGATGTAAATACGCTTTACCGGTTAATGGTGAAGGTCTATCAGGAAAGCCGTATAGATTTGATCGAGCGCTACTCGCAAACGTGTCTGAAACGCATCTGGAAAGCCGAGCGTTTCTCCTGGTGGATGACCTCCATGTTGCATAACTTCTCAGATGAAGAAGATTTTAACAGCCGCATGCAGCTGGCCGAGTTGGATTACGTGACTAGCTCTAAAGCGGGGCTAACCACCATTGCAGAAAACTATGTTGGCTTGCCCTATGAATCGCTTGAGTAGCGTTTAGCCCTTTCTCATTTTCCTCATTGCCCAAGCGTCTGCTTGGGCTTTTTTGCTTAAATGTCATGAAAAGTTGTAAAGTTCTTCACGCTTTCACGTCCGGTAATAAAGACATTCTCGGGAGCTTCTTAATAACCAAGTGCCAAGCCGAATAAACAAAGCGGAAGTCATGGGAGGCGTAGGTTCCGCTACAGATAACAGTACTATCTTTCGTTTAAGCGCACTGGAACACGGCTTAAATGGTTATTATCGTTAGCGATCTTTTGCAGCAGAGAAAGCAATATCTGTTGCTCTTCGGCGTTAAGCGGCGCCAGGATGTCACTTTGAACTTCTTCAACGGCAGGTTCTACGGCTTCTCGTAACGCCTTTCCTTCCTTGGTGAGCTTCACCACCATCGAACGACGATCTTCAGGATTGCGGTGCCGGGTAATGAGCCCGCGCTCCTCTAATTTTCGAACCACGACCGCGATGGTATTGCGATCTAACGCCGTATAGCCGCCTAAGGTGATTTGGTCACTGGCTCCCATCTCTTCAAGCGCAGAAAGAATTATATATTGCAGTTGGGTAAGGTTGAACGCTTCGCACTTGCGCAAAAAAATAGCCACGCTAATTTGGTGGCAGCGTCTTAAAAGATTGCCAGGTAAGTCAAAAGCTTCAGATAGCGGTGATCGGGTCATGTGGAGTCTTATAAAGGGTAAAAATACGCTGTGACCATAGCAGAAGTTTCTGTGATAGGCACTGGATGAGAGGCATTGGCCGCCATGATACTGGCCAGTGCCTCTCTTCAATAAAGAGTAAGCAGGAGATAATGGCTATACTTAAACAAAAACGTTAACGAGCCAGGGGTTAAAGATGACCGCCAATATAACGAGGCAGGCCGCGAGGATGAACGGAAAGATCCACTTTGTAATGCGAGGCAAGCTAACGTTGCTGATAGCGGAGGCAACATAGAGCCCTGCACCAACAGGTGGCGTTAATAGTCCGAGGCTTAGTGTCATACAGGTGATGATGCCAAAATGGACGGGATCAATACCGTAACTTTGTTGTGCCACTGGAAGCAAAATTGGCACTAGGATGATCAGCGCGGCGATCCCATCAAGCACCATCCCTACTACCATCAGCATCATGAACACCAGCAGCATAAACACCAGCGGGCTTTCAGTGGTGCCTTGCATTAGCCCGGCTACCTGCTGAGGTATCTGGTTATACACCAGTACCCAGCCAAAAGCTTTTGCCGCGACAATCAGAAATAGCACAATGGCAGTATTGCGTGCTGTTCGGCTCAAAACACCAGGTAACTGCCCCCACTTAAGCTCTCGAAAGAAGAGGGCGCCTATCACCACCGCCATTAGCGTCGCAGCCGCTGCAGACTCAGTAGGCGTCACTATGCCAAACGCGATACCACCCACAATGACGATGGGAATGCTAAGTGTGAGCAGTGCGCCACGAGTCGCACGCCATAGAGGCGTGCGTTCCTGATCAACACTGCCTTTCTTACGCGCGCGACGCGCCATGATCGCGATTAAGCCGCTGATCAGTATAAACAGCAGTAGCCCAGGCAGAATGCCCCCCATGAACATGGCACCAATCGACACTTGAGCAATGACGCCATAGATAATAAACACCATTGACGGCGGAATAATCGGCCCCAGCAGGCCAGCACCTGCCGTCAACGCCGCGGCGAACCCCTTGTCGTAACCATCACGCTCCAATTCGGGAGTCATTACTCGGCTCATAATAGCGATCTGTGCCGTCGCTGAACCCATAATAGAGGCAAGCATCAAGTTCGAGGTGAGGGATACATAGGCAATGCTGTGAGGAATCCACGCAAACCAGGCACGTGTGGCGGTGATAATGCGACGTGTAATACCACCCTCATTCATGATTTCGCCCAACAGGATAAATAAGGGAATCGCCAGCAGATCAAATACCTCTAGCGAGCCAAAAATAACCTGGGGTAGGTTTTCAAATAGACGGTAGTTACCGGAAGTGATCACGAAGGTAAGTGTTGAAGCCAAGAGGACAAAGGCAATTGGCATTCCAAGTAGCATTAACACAATAAAAGCCGCAAGCGTCATAGGGTTACTCCTCGTCGTTGGCTAGGACGAAACTCGCTCGCGAGCGATCAAAAAGCCTAGCGACGAGGTGAAAAATCGATGTGACACAGAAAAGCGGCACGATGAGATAGAAGTGCCACTTGGGCCAATCGAGCGTAATAGCGATATCGTAGTGGATCGAAGGTGACCGCAGCCAAGCGATGGCGTACCACAGGACAGTAACCATTATCGCCAGGCAGATCAGCTCGGTAAGCCAATAGCAAACGCGCTGAGCCGCTTTAGGCAGTATCGCAATCAGCATGGTCAAACGTACGTGCTGGTCGTTATGTATGGCGATAGAGATGGCGAGAAACGCCATCCAAATCAGAATATAGACGGCTAGCTCATTGGCAAAAAAAAGTGGGCTGTTGAGTACGTATCGTGCGAAAACATTAGCAATAAGCAACGCGCTAAAAGCTATTATCAGTACGTTGCAGAGCAGCTGTTCAACCCTGGCTAGCTGTCGGCTCGCCTTGGTTAGCCAGGTGTCTTGGGGAAAATGCATCTTGGGTACGCCTCTTTGGTTCGGGGCGCAGAAGCGCCCCGACGCGTTTTATTCAGCGTTAAGGAGTTCGGTGGACTGTTGCTGGAATGCTTGGATAAGCGGATGGTCACCAAAGCGCTCAGCGAACGCTTGGTTCGCCGTGCTGAAAGCGTCTTCAGCGCTTTCGAGCGTATACACATTAATGCGGTCTTCGAGCATGGTCAGATTACGTTCTTCCGCTTCTATTTGTGCCTCAATACCCCAAGCCAGCGCATCCTCCATGGCGGCGTCTATCAATTGGCGCTCATCATCAGAGAGCGAGGCGCGCGTGGCCTGGCTCATTACCGACACGGCAGGGAAGGCCATGTGATTGGTCAGCGTGAGATGTTCGGCGACCTCGTAAAAGCCAGACCCCACTAAAGCATCAAGATCGATATCCACGCCATCTAGCATACCGTTCTGTAGACCTTGATAAACATCCGGCAAACTGATCGGCATTGGTCGAGCGTCGACCGCTCGCCACCAAGCGTTCATCGCTGAAAAGGGGATAATGCGCATATTTTTGCCAGCAACATCCGCTGCACTTTCTATTTGCTCGTCACGCATCAAAATGTGACGCATGCCCGCAAATGTGTAGCCAAAGGCGTGAAGACCTTTGTTTTCTAAATTCCTAAGCATCTGCTGGGCTGCATCGGTATCGGCCACTTCGGCCGCCTGGGCCACACTATTAAATTGAAACGGCGTAAACCAACCGACTACCGATGGTTCGCGTTGGCTAGTTAATGCAGCTGTCATAATGCCCATGTCGAGTAAGCCTGTTTCCATTTGCGAAAACATCGCTGACTCATCACCCATTTGACCAGAAGGAAATAGCGCTACAGTCAATTCACCGTCGCTGCGCTCGGCAACCTCGTCGGCAAAGCGCTCAGCGGTTTGCGTCCAGATGTGCTGTGGAGGAGTGATCAAACCTAAGCGAAGTTCCTTGGCCATGAGCGGTGTGCTAACGAGGAGCAAAGTGGCTGAAAGCAGCGTTATGCTTAGGGTATGGCGGCACGAAACGTGTGAGGTAATTATCATTGTTAACTCTCTTGTCATTTGTCGCTGGGGGAGGGCAATTGCCTGACCATGTATCTATCAAAGTCGAGAAGGTCAAGGCATGCGGATGATTGATTCTTGATATGCGTCATTATTGTGATGATCACAATAATGATCAATTATCCGAAGGTCGATACATAGATAGGGTAATAGCTCACCCAATTCTGCCGCAAAGTACGCTTGGCCTTGGAGGAAAGTCTAATTGCCCGCCATTGAATTGATCACAATACTGATTAATATAGCGATGGCTGATTGCTAAATCAGATATGCCCCAGCCCCTTGAGGGACTTTTAACAACGAAAACCCGTAACACACGGGATGGAGCGAGCAGATGCAGTACTTCCTCGACGGTTACCGCAGTGGCGATCCGCGAATTCACCCCCTGGCAGAAGGGCGCAGTGCCAAGCAGGGGCCGCTTCCCGAGGAGGTCGATGTCTTGATCGTCGGTACCGGCCCAGCCGGACTGCTGCTGGCCGCCCAGCTTTCGACATTCCCCGAGATTGTCACCCGCGTCGTGGAGAAGGCTGAGGGGCCGCTAGAAGTGGGGCGTGCCGATGGTATCGCCTGCCGTACGGTCGAGATGTTCGAGGCCTTTGGCCTGGCCCAGCGGTTGACCAGTGAGGCCTACTGGATTAACGAGACTCACTTCTGGGGCCCGGACGGCGGTGACAAGGCTCGGATCACTCGCCTCGGTCGTGTTCAGGACGTTCGCGACGGACTTTCCGAGTTTCCGCACGTGATTGTTAACCAGGCTCGACTACTCGACTTCCTGCTGGAATACATGCACAACTCTCCCAGCCGCCTGGGGGTCGACTATAGTCATGAGACGGTCAAGGTAGAAGTCCCCGAGGCCGCCGATGAGCGAGTCACCGTTATCCTCAACACGCCGGATGGCGAGGTCACCGTTCGGGCGAAGCATGTGGTCGGCTGCGACGGTGCGCACAGTGTCGTGCGCGATTCCATCGGTCGTGTACCGCAAGGCCACGGCGAAGACAAGGCGTGGGGCGTGATGGACGTGCTGGCGGTGACCGACTTCCCGGACATCCGCTTCAAGTGCACGATTCAATCCGCCGACGCGGGCAATATCCTGCTGATCCCGCGTGAAGGCGGCTATATGGTCCGGCTCTACGTCGACATGGGTAACATCGCCCCGGATGCCTGGCTGACCAAGGATGATGTGCTGGCCAAGGCCCAGGCGGTCCTGGCGCCTTACACCTTCGAGGTGAAGGAGACCGTCTGGTTCTCCGTCTACCGTGTCGGCCACCGGGTCACTGACAAGTTCGACGATGTCGATGACGACCAGATGGAGAGTCGCACGCCACGGGTCTTTATCGCCGGCGATGCCTGCCACACCCACACCGCCAAGGCCGGCCAGGGCATGAACGTGTCGATGCAGGACACTTTCAACCTGGGCTGGAAGCTGATCTCGGTGCTGCAGGGGCGCAGCCCAGCCAGCCTACTACACACCTACAATGCCGAGCGTCACGTCATCGCCGAGAATCTAATCGAGATGGATACCCGCTGGTCAAGGGCGATCGGTGCTGCGCAAGACGCCGACGACCCGCAGGCCGCCATGAAAGGCCTGGCTGAGGTGCAGCGCCAGTTTGTCACTAACAGTGAGTTCACCGCCGGGTTTGCCACCCACTACGCACCGGACCTGCTCACCGGTGACGATACCCACCTGCACTTGGCCACCGGCTTCCCACCCGGGCGGCGGTTCCATTCGGCCGAGGTGATCCGGCTCGGCGATGCCAGGCAGACCCATCTCGGGCATGTCCATCGCGCCGACGGCCGCTGGCGGCTCTACGCCTTCGCCGACATGGTCGACCCGAGAAGCCCGGGGTCGCGGTTTAACGCACTGATGGACTACCTTGCTAGCGACGCTTCGCCGATCCGTCGATTCACCCCACAAGGGGCCGATCCTGATGCGGTCTTCGATATTCACGGCATCATCCAGCAATCGCACCTTGAGGTGGACTGGGCCGATATGCACGATGTTCTTAAACCACATAAGGGCACCCTCGGCCTTCAGGACTACCAGAAAGCCCATGCCCCGGTGCTGGATACCGACCAGGATATCTTCGATCTACGTGGTATTGATCGTGGCGCTGGCGCGCTTGTGGTGGTACGTCCGGATCAATACGTCTCGCTTGTGCTTCCGCTCGATGGGTTTGATGAGCTTACCCAGTTCTTCTCAAACTTTATGACGAAGACTCGCTGAGAACATCCAAGTCAATTAATAGTAGCGATGTCTTCCTAGGTGACCATGCCCTTTCTCAACTATCGGTCTGGATACTAGCTCAGAAAACTATGTCGGTTTGCCCTATGAGTTGTTTGAGTAGTGCTTAGCCTTTTACCAGTTTTCCTCCTTGCTCAAGCATCTGCTTGGGCTTTTTTGTGCTTAAACACCATGAAATGTAGTGAAATTCTCAGCACTTTCTCGCTCGGTAATAAAGCCGTTTTCGGGTGCCTGCATGTCTTCGTAGCCCAGGGCTATGCCGCAGAGCAGTAGCGAGTTTTCATCCAACTTAAGCTCATCGCGAATAATTGAGTGGTACCAAGCAAAGGCAGCCTGCGGGCAGGTATGCAGCCCTTGGCCACGGGCGGCCAGCATCACACTTTGGATAAACATGCCGCAGTCCATAAAACTGCCGGTTTCCAGGCGACGATCCATCGTGATGAAAAGCCCTACGGGCGCATCAAACAACTGAAAATTCCTCCGCGCCTGGGCTTCGCGCTTGGCTTTATCGTCGCGGCCAATGCCCAGCGTTGCATAGAGACCAAAGCCACAGCGACGACGGCGCTCCAGGTAGGGTTCAAACCAGTTCTGCGGGTAGTAGTGATACTCAGGTGTATTGCTTTTGCCGTGATCAACGGCGTCTAATAACCGCTGGCACAGCTGGTCTTTAGCGGCCCCCGCCACCACATGCACTTTCCACGGCTGGATATTGCTACCGCTGGGCGCGCGGCTAGCAATCTGCTATGTGCATAATCGTTGCGCGCTCGACGGGGGTGACGAGATAACGACGCACCGATTTGCGGCTGGTGATGGCGGTATCTACATGCATGTGGCACTCCCTAAAAGAGTCGCGCGGTGCTTTGCCTTGCAACTACTCGCAGGTGGCTTACACCGGCAAAAGAGTTAGTTCATCTATTAGTTGTAAGCGATACGTCTCAATTTAAGTGAATATACCCTATCCCGTGCAAAATTTAAGGATGTGCCAACTTCCGAAATAGTCACTTATAAACTATTAACCAGTTGATTTTTTAAGCCTATAAAGAGATTCACGTTTTTAAATAAATGGCTCGATTAGGTATGCATATCAACCTGAGAGGTATTGGCGACTCGGCTCGTCAGTCGCAACACTCACCTGTACTGTTATTCCTCTGCAGGTAACTACCATGTCGCAAACCTCTGGGGCCGTTGTGCAAACGTCCTATGCGGAAAACTCGGCTTTTAAGCCGGTTTCTCTTGTACTGGGCATCCTAATTGGCCTGGGGGTAGATTTAATCGGTCAGTGCAACATAATGCACACTGGTAACTATCGGGGCATTTCAGAATGCCGAAGCAAGTATCAAAGACCAGGGGACTGACTTACCAGCAGCGCCCTCACTCGTTTAACGATGGCATGCCTCCCGTTGTGGCTGAGGAAAATCTTAAATTACTGTCCGGGATTAGTTGACCACTACACATCCACCAACTTCGAGCACGGACAACGAGTGCTCTTGCGCTAATGAGGCTGTAGAAAAACCGATTTCGAGCCGTCTCCACCATCTCTCGTCTTAATTTACTTACTCAGCCAGTCATCTGGTTGAGTAATCTTAATCTCGGCATTTAGCCACTTGAACGCCCAGCTAAAGCTTGTTGAAGACGGTCGTCTACTCTTAGAAAGCCACTTATCCCACTCTAAGCCCTTCATGACGCGGCCAAATGACCATAATTCGCTAACTTCTCAATATTATGCACCAAGCAGTAGAGCTGCCACTGACCTTGCACCTTTTTCTTACCCCGAAGGCTGAAACGGTTCAGTTTTTTCGTCGTGCCAATGTTACCGAATACAGGCTCTACGACTGACATGCGATGGCTGTAAATCTCTTTGCCCTTCGGGCTATCAACCCGATGCTTCATCCAGTCCGTGTAATTGGGTAAGCGTTTGTTCTCGATAATAAAAGACACTTGTCGACCAGCTCCCTTGCGATGGTCGGCAGAGCTCGGGTTCTGCATACAGTGGTATTTTTTTGGGCAGTGCCGACATTGCAGCAAACGCCCCTCGAAGTGCACTCGGGTCTGGCCATGATCGGTTTCCCGTTGACCTCTATAGGTCAACTTTTCGCCCGTTGGGCAGATACACGTTAGCTTTGCAGGATCAAATTGGAACGCGCTGGCTGGCATCGTCTCTCGCCAGCCTTTATCTGGTAAGTTCTGGTGGCGCTTACCGTATTTGCTTTTCTGGTCGGTAAATTTCGGATCTCGGCTGCGGAACTGATTATCGGGGATGTAGCCGTTGGTCTGTCGTTCGTGAAGGTACTTCATATTGGGTTTACTCGTCTCATCCATGAGACTCGCCTTCCGGGCCAGCCTGCGGCTGTTCAAATTTATTCCCGATAAATTTGTCATTGGCGAAACCGGTATCGGCGGTGACGACAGTCCCTTTTTGGTAGATGTTTTCCGCTATCCCCAGTTTCTTAAACCGGGCTTCGACCGTTTCCAGTACGGGCTGCAAAGTGTGGTGTTCCTGGCCTTCGCCGAAAGCCTGAGCATCAATGATGATCTGGTGCTTTTTATCCACCGTGGCGACGCCGTTATAGCCTTGGATCGTGACCTTGTTTGTCGTCATTTTGGCACTTTCGTTATCAGTGAGGTTGCTCTTCACTTCCTTGATTCGCTTCCCCCGGCCCGTCCTTGGGCTGTGCGTCTTTAGGAAACGATCTACTTTGTTCATGGCGGCATCTAGCGAGAGAATCGTCTTGGCCCGTCGGATATCCCGATCCAGATCGGCTTCCGTCTCGCCTCATCACGCGCGTAGTGCTCCAGTAGGTGATGCCGAATTAGGCCTCTCAGTTTCTCACGTTTCTCGTCCAATTCTTTGAACGTGCCAGACCACTCTTTTGAGGCATCGGAGGACATCTTGCAGCCATCAATCGCAAAGAGTTCGTTACCCAACAAGCCTTGTTCGTGGCACACCAGCAGCACTTGTTCGAACAGCGCTTCAATCTCATCGGCATGTCGACTGACGAAGCTGGCCAGTGTGGTGAAGTGGGGCACGGTATCGCAGGAAAGGGCTTTGAAAATAATATTGGTCTCGCAGCTCCACTGCATCTCGCGACTGGAAGTGATGCCTTGTGAGTAAGCAAACAGGATAATCTTAAGCAGGATAGCCGGATCATAGGCCAGCCGACCGGTCGCACCGTTGCGGTACTTGGGATGGAAAACGGATAAGTCGAGCTTGTGCTCGATCAGGTAGTGCACCGCGTGTTCAAAGGTGCCGGGTTGGAGTTGATCTTGGTAGTTAATCACCACCATGGCGTTCTGATCGTAGTTATAAGCTTTGAAGCGCGGCATGCTGACCACTCCTCGTCTATTTCCTCGATCCTACCAAAACTTAGCCGTCAGTGGGGTTTTTCTACAGCCTCAATGACCCACTCAAGGGCTCTAGACGTCAGTTAGTGAGTTGATCTCTCATCTCAAAGACTTTGCTGACGTTCAGGCGTGTTATTTTTTACTTGACTTTTAAACTTAGATAGCTAAGTTTGTTGTGTGAGTCCGTTATTAAAATTTAACATTTCATTTTGGCAATGAATTAATATTAACAATAATGAGGTTTTAGCTATGTTATCGCATGCAGACAACGATTTACTCTGTCGGGTAGAAGGCAACGCTCCGATGGGAAAAATCATGCGCAGCCATTGGCTGCCCGCGTGCTTATCAGAGGAAGTCAATGAAGCCGACGGAGTACCAGTTCGATTACGCTTACTGGGTGAAGATCTGGTCGCATTTCGAGACACAGATGGCAGAGTAGGGGTACTCGATGAGCGATGCCCTCATCGACGTGCTTCACTTGCTTTGGGGCGCAATGAAGAATGTGGGCTTCGGTGCCTCTACCATGGTTGGAAAGTTGATGTTGAAGGTAACATTCTAGAAATGCCCTCCGAGCCGAGCAGCTCAGGAATGACCGAAAAAGTTAAGCACAAAGCTTATAAAACACATGAGGCAGCGGGTTTTGTTTGGGTATACATGGGCGATCAAGAAAACGTACCAGAATTCGAAGCGCCGGTATTTCAGCCAACACCCGATACTAAAGTATCCATTGCAAAAGCCAAGATTGACTGCAACTGGGCGCAAATTTTAGAAGGTGCAATAGATTCAGCCCACTCATCTACGCTGCATTCCACAGATATGGTGCCAGCTCGTAAGGCATCGGCTGAAGCTGACGATGAAAAGTGGTACCGCCCTTCGACCGACCGGGCACCCAAGTTGCAATTGCAGAAGACACCGTTTGGTTTCCGTTACGCAGCTATTCGCCGACCCATAAAAGACGCCAAAACGCACGAATATATCCGTACCACTCTGTTTCTAGCGCCGTTCACTGTCCAAATCCCCCCGAACAATCGTTACGACGTAGCAATTTTACATATTCCAATTGACGACACACATACAGCGTTTCATTTCATCGCCTGGGGTAATTCCGCTACTACTCCAGATCGGGAAACTTGGCGCAAGTTTCTGGGCATGCAGATTGGCATTGACCTGGACGCGCAGTTTAACCGATTTCGGACTTTCGAAAACAATTATTGGCAGGATCGCATCCTGATGAAAACCGGTGAGAGTTTTACCGGCATTCGTGGCATTCCAAACCAGGATATTGCGATGTGGGAAACTATGGGTTCAATAGCAGATCGTTCTGATGACGTGCTGGGTGCAAGTGACGTAGCCATTGTGGAGTTTCGGCGCCAGATGGTTGAAGCAGCCAAAAAGGTGAGAGACGGTGGTCCAGTGATAGGTCGAGTGGAGCCACGGATTCCTCATGCTCATCTCAAATCCTTTGAAGGAATTGTCGAAAAGGGCACTGAATGGCGCGAGCTCGGCATGGCTGAGGAGGAGAAGACCCATCCTGATATGCAAAAATTAACAGAACAGGCAGAAAACGACGTATGAGTAAGCTGAATTTATCCGTAGCGGTGGGCAATTATGATCGCATTAGGGCTCTGGTGGACGGTGAAGTTCAGATTGATGGAGTTGACCCCGTTTTCATGTTGCATGACCCGGAGGAAATTTTCTTTCGAGCCTTTCGGCACGCTGATTTTGACATCACCGAGTTGTCCATGAGCAGTTACGTAGTAAAAACTGCTAACGGTGACTGCCCTTACATTGGGGTGCCTGTGTTTCCCTCCCGAGCGTTTCGGCACACCTCTATTTACGTGCGTACTGACCGTGGTATCAAAACACCCGCGGATCTGAAAGGTAAGCGCATTGGTTTACCAGAGTACCAATTGACGGCCAATGTTTGGGTGCGGCTGTTTCTGGAGGAAGACTATGGACTAAAACCGAATGATGTGACTTGGGTGCGTGGTGGTTACGAAGAACCTGGTCGAGTGGAAAAGATCAATTTGAATCTCACCCGGGGTGTAGAGGTAGAAAACCTGCCAGAAGGAGATACGCTCAGTGGCGCACTGGCCGCTGGCGATATAGACGCTGTAATCGGTCCGCGAGCACCATCCTGTTTTAGCTATGGGCACCCGCATGTGGGCTATCTCTTCAATGATCCTATGAATGAGGCCAAGGACTGGTATCGTCGCACTGGAATCTTCCCGATCATGCATTTACTTGGTATCCGACGAACTCTGGTAGAGCAGCATCCCTGGTTACCTTTCGCGGTGTATAAGGCATTCGAACAGTCCAAAAAAGAAGCGTTAACCCGGCTGTCTGACACCTCGGCCACCAAGGTCACTCTGCCCTTTGTTGAAGATCAGTTGAGATCCGCTCGCGCTTTGATGGGTGAAGATTTTTGGTCATATGGCTTTGCGCCGAACCGGGAAACACTCTCGAGGTTTTTAGCGCAACATCATGCTGAAGGGTTATCGAGCCGTCTAGTTGAACCTGAGGAACTGTTCCATCCCGCTAGCATGGAGAGCTTTAAAATTTAAGCGGAGTCAGTCATGCGGCGGTTAGTGGAAACAGGATCGATTCGGACTAAGGCCGCCGAGATTACAACAAATACAAACTAGCAATATCTGAGGTGAAAAAATGAAATCAACAATTAAGAAACCCATTGGCATCCTGGCTTTGTTGGCCACCACTGTAGTTTTTAACCCAGTGTCTGCACAGCCCTACAACATGAATGTCGCAGGTGCATCACCTGGTGGCTTATGGTCTTTGCTTGGCGCAGGGCTGGACAGTGCTATTCGCGAAGAATTTCCAGGCTCTACCATTACCTATCAGACGTCGGGTGGTGGAATTGCTAATGTGGCAGTTCTTCAGAGGGATGACGCGGACATGGGCTTGATTCATGACGCAGAACTGCAGTTGGCCAAAAGTGGTTCAGAACCTTTTCGCGAGCCTGCAGAAGACATTCGCGTTCTTGCATATTTGTATACTTGGGCTCCAATGCAGGCCTTTATTCGTGAAACCGTCGCAGAGAGTTATGGCATTGAAAGCCTAGAGGATATTGCCCGCTTACAACCGCCCATCACTATAGCCATTAATCGTCGGGGTAATGTTGCATCCAATGTCGCCATTGAGATGTTAGATGCCTTGGGTATAACCGAAGCAGACATCGAAAGTTGGGGGGGGCGGGTCATTTATGCGGCATCTGACGAGCAGATGAGCCTAATACAGGATCGGCGAGCCGATATGATTTTAAACAGCCTGTTTGTTAGGCACAGCTCTATTATGCAGGCGGGTAATAGTGTGGATTTGCGCATGCTGCCCATGACAGACGAGGACGCTGTCGCTCAAGTAACTGAACGGACGGGTACCATTCCGTTCACCATTCCGGAAGACACTTATGACTGGTCACCTAACGCAGCTACCACGGTGTCTCTAGGTGCTGCGCTGGCAGTACATGAGAGAATGGACGAAGAAACCGCCTATAATCTGACAAAAGCAATTTTTGCGAACTACGATAAGCTGCGTGGAGTGCACCCTGCTATGGACGAGTTGACTCCAGAAATTATGGCGTCTATCGAAGTAGTACCGTTTCATGTTGGCGCACAACGCTACCTTGAAGAAGCTGGTCTTCGCTGAAGCGGGATCTCATTAAATCAGTATAGAGGCTTTTTTTATGAGTTCCCTCCTAAACTTGCTGACGGAAACGGGGTCACGGCGTACTCTATCAGGTAAGCTAAAAATGGCAGTACATGGATGTGCTGCCTTGGTTGCGTTGGGTGTTATCTACACCACTACAATTGTATATATAGACCTGTTTGTGATGACCATAGTTTTTCTATCGGCCATTCTCGCCTTGCTGTTTATGACAATATCTCCAGGGCCTCTTGGAAGGATAGATAGACCAAGTATCATTGACTGGGTATTGGTGGCTGCAAGCATACTCGTTGGTATCTACTTCTACCTAGAAAGTGGTCGCATTTCTCAGCGTATTACGCTGTTGTTTCCACTAGAGACGCTTGATGTTATTGCGGCGTCTTTACTACTTTTGCTAACTGTAGAGGCCACTCGTCGAACGGTTGGTGTGGGCCTCACTAGTGTGGTGATGATTTTTCTGGTCTACAACCTCTGGGGACATGGTCTTCCCGGTGGCCTGGGTTTTAGAGAAGTCAGCTATCAGCACTTTCTTGATATTATGATGTTTACTAGTGATGGGCTTTTTGGTGTGCCGTTGCGTGTGGCTGCGACCTACGCCTTTCTGTTCGTCATGTTTGGTACTTTTCTTGCTAAGGCCGGAGGCGCAGAGTTTTTCTATAATTTGTCGTCTGCCATTGCAGGCCATAGAGTAGGAGGGCCTGCAAAAATTTCCGTTATTTCGTCAGGACTTTACGGCACCATGTCGGGCAGCCCAACCTCAGACGTAGTGACTACTGGATCTATAACTATACCCATTATGCAGCGCCTGGGTTACAGCAAACAACTTTCCGGTAGTGTTGAAGTTGCGGCCTCAACCGGTGGGAGCTTATTGCCTCCGGTAATGGGGTCAGCGGCCTTTATAATGGCTGAATATACTGGCATTGATTATCGCGATATAGTAATTGCGGGGATCATCCCAGCTCTCTTGTACTACCTATGTGTTTACACTCAGGTACATCTGCGTTCGCAAAAACTGGGGTTAAAAGGCATACCGGTAGACGAAACACCTAGAATGCGCCAAACCATGAAAAATGGCGGTTTGTTTATCGTGCCTTTGGTCGCACTTTCTATAGCGTTAGTGATGGGGTTTTCGCCCACTTATGTGGCGGCAGTCGCGACCGGAGTTGTTTTATTAGTGGCAGCTGTTAAACCCTCCACTCGCATGAGTATTGTGAAGATCTGGGGTGCCCTGGCTGAGACTACGCTCCGTATGGTGTCTGTTGTCGCGGCCTGTGCAGCTGCTGGTCTGGTAATAGGTGGTATTTCCATGACCGGGCTGGGTGGTAAATTTGCTGACTTAGTGTTTCTGTTGGCTGCAGACAGCACGGTGATGGTGCTGATTATATCGGCCATACTTGCCATTATTCTTGGTATGGGAATGCCGACACCTTCGGCATTTATTCTGGCGGCAGTGTTGGTCGGCCCGACTTTGGCAAGTCTTGATTTCAGTGTTCTGCAAAGCAATATGTTCATTCTGTACTTTGCTGTACTGTCAGCCATGACACCACCGGTAGCAGTAGCAGCATTCGCCGCGGCTGCTATAGCGGATGCTAAACCGCTGGAGATCGCCACGGGAGCAGTACGTCTGGCTATTACCGCATTCATCGTGCCGTTTGCCTTTGTATATGGTGACGGCCTGCTAATGGTCGGAGATTGGGACACCATCCTAGTATCCTGCGTGACGGCAGTGATCGGGGTAATATTGCTAAGCTTAGGTGTTGAAGGCTACTTACGAGATAAGTTGGCAGCGCCTGCTCGCTGGTGTTTTGTTGGTGCTGGACTACTGTTTATTTTCCCGAGTTGGTTCGCCATAGGTGGAGCTGTAATTCTTGCCATTGGTGCCTGTCTCTTTACCCCCCACCTCCGTGCAGCTATAAAGCCGGTACATTAAGGCCCAAGTATTCCCCCATTTACCTATGTCTCAAGGGTAATGGGGGCTCTATATGCTTGCTCATGCCAAAGGAGTAACGAGTGTCTGATCCTCTGTTGGCAGTTTGGTTCTCATTGTTGTCAGCATTTATGTTTGGGGCAACGTTCGTCGTGGTTCGTATAGGGGTACACAATGCGTCGACCATGACCTCTATTTGGATCAGTCTGACCGTAAATGTGATATTGCTGTGGGGTTGGAGTGTGGTGGTTTACGGCTTACCTGCTTTGGATTGGTGGCAGTGGAGGTATTTTATATTGGCTGGCTTGTTTGCCCCTCTGCTTGGTCGAACATTTCAGTTTATGGGCATGGCACGGTTGGGCGCCAATATTACTACGCCGATTACCCTAACGCATCCGTTAGTGACGATGATGATCGCAGTCTCTATATTGCGCGAACCTATCTCGGGTACTGTCTTTTTGGGTGCAGGACTGGTATTAAGCGGTTCCACTATATTGGGCATGCAACGACAAAAACCTACTTCTGGTCAGCCAGTTCCACTTCGCCCACCAAAAGTTTGGCTTTTATTTCCGATAGCGGCGTCATTGTGTTACGGCATTTCCGTCGTGTTTCGTAAGCTGGGAATCGACGAGGGAATGGAAGCAGTGACTGCTGCTGCATTGACTGCAACAGCTTCATGGCTTTTGATTTCCGTATTTGGTATCGGTAGTCGTCGACTGCTAGAAATTCGCTGCTCCAAGATAGAGTTTGGCTACCTAGTAGCCGCTGGGGTATTTTCCAGCCTAGGGCCAGTATTCTTGTTTACAGCCTTAAGGCATGGAGAGCTGATCGTGGTGGCGCCACTGGCAGCAACTACGCCCCTGTTTGTTTTGGTGGGCACCTATTGGTTTATAAAAGACGGCGAGTTATTCACCCCTGGAGTAATCAGCGGTACTCTCGCAACGGTGATTGGAGTGGCCGTCATTACTGTATTTGGTTAGAGGTAAGTATTTACTCTTTAAATGAAGCGGTTCTGGCACTCGCGATCTCTGAAAATGTGAAAGCTGCGTTATTCGAGGACGTTGGGTGCGGAGATATAATGCGCAACTCATACCAGCAGACAAGGAAGCCACAGCCATTATCATTGCCAGGCAATCGGCTGTGCTGTGTGGCCAGCGCTGGGTCGAAGCCTTGTTTAAACAGTTGGAGCCCTCTGTGGAACTGGAATGGGTCTGCACAGACGGTGATGACTTAAAGAGTGGAAATACGATATTGCGATTATCCGGTAACGCCCGGTCTTTGTTGAAGGGGGAACGCACCGCATTAAATTTCTTGCAGTGCCTATCAAGCACAGCCACGCGATGTGCGGCATTGAGTGCCCTCATTGAAGGCGCACGGGCGACGCTGTTGGATACCCGTAAAACATTGTCGGGACTACGTCTGGCCCAAAAATTTGCTATGGTCTGTGGTGGTGGTGCGAGTCATCGCACGGGGCTGTACGACGGTTTTCTGATTAAGGAGAACCATATTGCTGCATGCGGTGGCATAGCTGAAGCTGTTGCCTCTGCCCGGCTAGTAGCGCCCGGAAAATCATAAAAGTCGAAGTGGAAACGCTGGAGGAGTTGGAACAAGCACTAGCAGTGAACACGTCCGTGATCATGCTTGACAATTTTAGCCTGGAGGACACGTATTCTGCGGTTTAGCGAGTCGCTGGCCGGTCAAAACTGGAAGCCTCTGGTGGGGTAACTGAACATAACTTGCGTGCGGTGGCTGAAACCGGAGTTGATTATATTTCGTTGGGCACTCTGACTAAAGACATTCAAGCTATTGACTTATCAATGTTGTTAACCTGCTAAGGATCTATGGGCGCCCCTCTATAGATCGGTTAGGCACCCTTTAGGCACATCTGTATTGCCTTCATTTAGCGAGCAGAATGTCACGAGCTTTTCTAGCACGCAACTTCCACAACTGCCAGGGACGATCCGCTTGCCCTTCTATGTTATTCATGGCAGTGGCGGCTTCTTCTTTGGTTAGAAACTCTATCTTACCCAGGCGACTGGCTTCGGTTTGAGCACGGGCGTTAACTTCAACATACACTGCTCGATAGACAGCCTTTTTGAGTGAGTCAGCCACGACCGTAGATCCGTGACCGCGCATCAGAATCAATGGGTGATCCGCTAGTGAATCTGCTAGAGCGGATCCTAGATGTTGGCTACTGATAAGTAAGTCTGTGGCATTCCCCCCAGCCTCGCGAATTTCAAAAATGGGTGCACCTTCACCAATGAAGCCGCTCATGTGACACATGGCACGCAGGGGATAATTTCGTAATACGCTAAATGGCACTACCGAGGCTGAATGGCTGTGTACAATGGACATTACATCGGGCCGTTTACGATAAATCTCACCGTGAATAAAACGTTCCAGGTAGGGTTTACGGTTATCATTTACTGCCTGGCCGTCCAGGTTAAATATCATCAGGTCTTCTTTTTCAACTAAACCTGGGGCACGATTGCGGGATAGGATAAATTGTTCAGGATTTTCAGGATGCCGCACGCTCACGTGACCGAACGCGTCAACAACTCCCTCATTGAATAGTATGTGGTTGGCGTCTACCAGATCATTTAATAAAGCATCCTGTTCGGGGGTGATATTGGGCATATTCAATCCTCTCAGGGCTTTTTTTAGTAGTACTGAACAAGACGCTTTAATTAGAGGCTTCTGTCAGTCAGTGTTTGTCCAGAAATTCATCTTGGGCCAGATTGTCGATCATCCGCAGTAGAACGCTGCGGGTTGCTTTCATCTCGTCGTAGGTAATTCCCTCCAGTGCCGTAGCGTTAACATCTTCCGCTAATGGGGTCAGAATATCTTTCAGAGCATGCCCTTTGGGACTTAGAAAAATGTGCACCTTGCGCCGGTTGCCGTTTAACTGCCGCCGCTCGATAAGACCTTTTTGCTCCATGGCCTTCAGCGCTGTGAAAGTGGTGGGTTCCATCACTCCAGCTTCATCGCTGAGTTCCCGCTGGCTTAGGCCTTCAGTTACCCACAGAATGCGAAGAAATGACCAATGACCAAAGCTTACATCGTGCTCAGCAAGCCTGGCCTGTAGACTTTTCGCCAATAACCGACCAGCGTCACGTACCAGATGCGCCATGCGGTCATCCGGTACATCGGTATGCCAGTGCCGCAAGACGCTCTGCGATTCTCTGACTTCTCGTTTTACCATGCGGTAGATGCCTTCGTGATCATAATTGAGAAAGAATACTTTGCTGGTGCCGCATTATAACTTCTTTTCGATCATTAGCCGATTGCAGTAGGGCAAAACATACTTCCATTGTGGCTAATCCCCAGGTTCCAGAGTGCACAGGCTCCTGATTGTCTTGAGCAGCCGCAATCAATTCATCTAGCACTTCCCTACGAGGAATGTGGGGAGGACTGAGAGGTATGGTAAAGCGTTTAGTATGACCAAATACCTCAATGCCTGATGGCGTAGGCCTTAGGTCACCAAGTTCACAGCTCACTATAAAATGGCCAAAGTGATTGTGACCAATACCTTTTAGGCTGGCATCTGCGAGAGTCTGGCCATCTCCGTAGGCCCGTCTGTTTTTCAGAGCAGCTTCCTGTGCCGGTGTATCGACAGTGGCAAGCAGGCTGCGAGCCTTGCCGTAATCTTTCGACGACTTTTGCTGGCCTAGCTCCCCCTGCCAATCTAGCCACTGATCAGAATCAAAATGCGCGTAGCCACTGTAAGTCATGTTTGCGAAGGCGCCGTTTGCGAAAGTCAGCAGTGCAGAGTAAGCTCCCTCGGTTGGCCGATTCGGATCCCAGCGTCCTGTGAGTGCCCGTACACTCTCTACCTCTCCACCACCAAGCAGACGTACAATGTCCACTTGATGCGCAGCCTGACTGAATACCACACCGCCGCCCTGAGCTGTGTTTAATTCTTCTGGTCGGCGGGGGCGGTACAAAAAATCAGTGTAATTGAAAGCTGTAATCATGCGCACCTGCCCCATTTCACCTGAATGAATAAGGCGCGCGGTTTCTCGATACGGGGTATCAAAGCTGTGGCTGTGGCCTACCAGCAACCAGCAATTAGCGGCTTGCATTGCGTCTACCATTGCTTGGCAGTCTGTCATCGACAAAGCCATGGGCTTTTCAACCAGTACGTGTTTCCCGTAGTGGGCTGCAAGTTCTACTTGCGTACGATGAAACTGATGCGGAGAGGCAAGGTATACGGCGTCTACGTCCGATCTTTGGCATAAAGCCTCAAAATTATCCGTGGTGAAGCCAGCAAAGTCAGATGCAAATTGGGCGCGCGCCTCCGGGCGAGGGTCTGCTGCTGCGGTGAGACGTATACCTGGATGCGCTGCTAGAGTTGGTAGAAGTAGCATGAAGCCTCGGCCCAGTCCAGCGATGCCGAGCCGTAACGGTGCGTAAGTCATATCTGAGCCTTAAAATCGTGGTAGTTCGATTTCAATTTCATCACCTTCCGCCCGTGAAACACATACCATGATCTGGTCTTCCTTTTCTTCCTCGGACAAAACTAGATCCCGATGATCGGCTTTGCCGGACAAAAGCCTAGAGCGACAAGTTCCACATGTACCGCTTTCACAAGATGATGGCACCTCATACCCGTTAGCCCGAAGCGCTTCTATGATGGTTTGTTCTGCCAGGACATGAACGGTCTCGTCAGTATCAGTAATTTTAACCTGGAAAGGTTTGTCGTTAGGTTGATGTGCCACTGCACCAGCGAAATCCTCAAAATGTACGCTGCTTGGTGACCAGTGGCCTGTCATGTCACGCACTTCTTCCATCAGCTCGCGTGGCCCGCAGCAATATATGTAGGCTCCCTTTGGCTGTTCTAGCACGGGCCAAAGATCGTAACGATTGCCTGAGCTGCATTGAGTGTGATGTATTACCACCTTGCCTTTGTATTCGGGTTGGGAAAACTCCTCTACATAGGCTGTATGATCTGAGTCACGGGATAAATAGTACAGTTTAAAAGGTATTCCACTTGACAGTCTCAGGGTCTGAATCATGGAGTATATAGGTGTGATACCAATGCCGCCCGCAATGAAAATGTATCGAGTTGGGTTCCCGGTCAGTGGAAAATCATTAGTAGGCTCTGAGATGCGCAGTCGCGTTCCAGCCTCAGCCTCATCACACAGGCTTTTAGATCCGCCTTCTCCATTTTCTTCCCGCTTGACACAAATAACATAGCGATCCAGAACATCTGGAGATTGGCTTAGCGAATACCGCCTTTCTAATCCATTGGGTGCTTCAATATAAATGTGTGCACCGGCATCGGGTTCTGGCAATTCGGTGTCATTTGTAGGCATTAACTCAAACTTAAAAATGCCGGCAGCAAGTTCAGTTTTGCTCACTACTTCGACAGGTATTGTTAGCTCGCGATTGGCGGCCATGAGGTACTCCCAAAATAATATTATATTTCTAAGTTTATTCAAAATACCTTAGCCCTGCCACTTTTTGAAGCCGATATATGGGTTAAGTGACAAAAATAATAAGGTGAAGCCTTGGCTGGCACTCCTCTCATCAAATTAAGTGATTATTTTTGGCTTTTTCGACGTTGGAGCGGGAGTTCGACCCCTGAGGTGGGCCAGATATGATTCCTCAACAGCAGTAGGTACGATATTGACGGCACTCATTTGCTGACTCTCGGGCTAGGTTGGGAAGCGCTCTGGGTTCTCAATAACCAGCACCTAGAGACTTCTGTATCGCCCCCTCGTCTGGATCTCTAGGTCGAGGCCGAGCACGGTAGTTTTACCCATGCTCGCGTGCCTCGCACGAAGTGTCCTGGACATGGCGTCAAACGCATTGGGGTGCCTTGAGTGCGGCCGGGTAGCGACTTCATTGAGCAAGCCGCCATGTCATTGGCTCAGGAGATACCTGTGCTGGCCGCCTCTCGGCAGTTGGAGATTTCCGGCAAGCGGTTGTGGCGCATTGTTCATCACTACGTGGGCTGCATGCTGGGGAGCTGAATCTGTCGGATGTGACCAACGTCGGTGTGGCCGAAACGCCGTCTCGTCGCGGCTATCGCTATGTAACGGTATTTCTCGAGGAACCGGTCGCCTTCGCCCTCCCTGGTTGTGGCAAGTATGCCATTAAAGCGTTCAGCGCTTTTTTGAATGAATAGCCTGTTTCAGGTGGCTTGTCACGTGCACGTTGCTATAGAAACGAGGCCAATTTCATTGCTATGACCTGCTTGATTGGCAGCCCGGTAAGCTGTCTGTTTGACTAGGCTAAATTAAATGAAGTAACGAAGAGCTGTTTTTCACGTCTCAATTAGTGCCGAGTACGAGGGTTTGCTTAAAACAGAAGCCAGTCCGCAGGATGGGCGCGTCACTGAAGTAGAGCTTACCGAGGCGGGCGAGGCAAAGCTGGATATTGCCAGGCAAGTTACTAGTCGTTTAGTGGAAAAAGCGTTTGCCGATTTCAGCAAGCAGGACATTGTTTATATCAATCAATGCTTAAGTAGAATGTTTCATAACCTAAACGCTCTTTAACGCTCATGGCCAAGCTGATCGCCTCGATAAAACTTGTCGGCAGGCTCTACGAGTCTCCTGTTTAGACGTTAAATAGTGAAGAGATTAACCCTTATAGCCCAAGCGCCTGCCTGGGCTTTTTTACGCTTAAATGCCACGAAAAGTCGTAAAGTTTTCCACGCTTTCTCGCTCGGTAATAAAGCCGTTTTCGGGTGCCTGCATGTCTTCGTAGCCCAGCGCTATACCGCAGAGCAGTAGCGAGTTTTCATCCAACTTAAGCTCGTCGCGAATAAGCGTGTGGTACCAAGCAAAGGCAGCCTGCGGGCAGGTATGTAGCCCCTGGCCACGGGCGGCTAACATGACACTTTGGATAAACATGCCACAATCCATAAAACTGCCCGCTTCCAGGCGACGATCCATCGTGATGAAAAGCCCAACGGGTGCATCGAATAAGTGAAAATTCCGCCGTGCCTGGGCTTCGCGCTTGGCTTTATCGTCACGGCCAATGCCCAGCGTTGCATAAAGACCAAAGCCACAGCGTCGGCGGCGCTCCAGGTAGGGTTCAAACCAGTTCTGCGGGTAGTAGTGATACTCAGGTGTATCGCTTTTGCCGTGATCAACGGCATCTAATAACCGCTGGCACAGCTGGTCTTTAGCGGCTCCCGCCACTACATGCACTTTCCACGGCTGGATATTGCTACCGCTGGGCGCGCGGCTAGCAATATCCAATATGTGCATAATCGTTGCGCGCTCGACGGGGGTGTCGAGAAAACGGCGCACCGATTTGCGGCTGGTGATGGCGGTATCTACATGCATGCGGGCACTCCTTAAAAGAGTCGCGCGGTGCTTTGCCGCTAGCATGCCGCGCGCATTAAATGATGTTATTGGGCGACCAAGTGACAGCGGCTCTCTTCCAGCGATTGGAAGGCCTCTTCACCCGGAATCGTGCGCAGTATTTCGTAAAGATCCCACTCGTTAGTGGAGGCATCAGGTGTTTTCACCCTGGCTAGGTACATATCATGCACCATGCGACCATCATCACGAATGTAGCCGTTGGTGGCGAACATGTCGTTGATGGGCGTGTCTTGCATCATGGCGCGAACGGTGGCTGAGTCGTCCGTGCCGCTCGCTTCAACGGCATTTAAGTAGTGCATAACGCTGGAGTAAACGCCTGCCTGTACCATCGTTGGCATTCGGCCAGTACGCGCATGATAGCGCTCTGCCCATTCACGTGAAGCCTCATTCAAATCCCAGTACCAGCCGGTCGTTAGTTGCATGCCTTGGGTGCTTTCTAAGCCCAGCGCGTGTATATCGTTTAAAAACACCATCAACCCGGCGAGTGACTGACCAGACTGTGCCAGGCCAAATTGCCCCGCCGTGCTGATCGCATTAACGGTGTCGGCCCCCGCATTCGCCAGCCCTACGATCTTGGCGCCAGAGTTTTGCGCTTGCAGCACATACGATGAGAAATCGCTGGTATTTAGCGGATGGCGCACGCTACCCAACACCTCGCCTCCATGCGCTTCCACGACGGCGGTAACGTCGTTTTCCAGCGAGTGACCAAAGGCATAGTCAGCGGTAATCATGAACCAACTATCACCCCCTTCTTCGAGTATCGCTTTAGCAGCGCCATTGGACATAGCATAAGTATCGTAGACCCACTGCACATGATTGGGCGTGCAATACTCATTGGTGATACTCAGTGCGGCGGCACCTGCCACCATGGCAAGCTTATCGTTTTCAGCCAGGAGCTGAGTGGCAGCGATTGTCACCGACGAGGCCACCATGCCTGCGACCATATCGACATTACGCTGGTCGATCCATTCACGTACGGTGTTGGCTCCCACATCAGCGCTGTTTCGGTCATCACCACTAAACACCACAATCGGTGCGCCGTTAATTTCACCGCCGTGATCTTCCACCGCCATGTTAAGCGCTTCCAAGCCACCAGGACCGGCCAAATCGCGGTAGGGCCCTGACATATCGGATAAATAGCCGATGCGAATTTCATTATCGCTGACGTTTGCCTGAGCGCTGCTGAACGCACTGGCAAACGCGATGCTTAGCGCAATGGCTAACGGTTGTTTATTTAGAGCAGACATAGAACCCCCAACCCCGTGCAAGACGAGGCAAATTGTTGTTATCGGTATGGGTAGTAACGCTGGGTGCGCTTTAACAGCGCCGTTCGTTGGGTTGGTTATGGTGTTTCGGTCGTTTCCTCCTTGGCGTTTAGCGCGGTATTTTCTAAATCGTGCTGAAGTTTATTGAGGTAGTGCAACAAGCTGACGGTTTCATCGAAGGAAAAACTGCTAAGCCCATCACGGTAAAACTCATGAATTCGGGGCTGTAAACTCTCCCAAAAGGCGCGACCTTGGTGGGTCAGTAAAATAATCCGTGCGCGCTTGTCGTCGGGATGAGGAATACGTTCAACATGGGCATCGCGCTCCAAACGCTTGAGCACGCCGTCCAGGCTTTGACGGCTAACCACCAAGTACTCGGTCAGCGCATTAAACGAAATACCCTCTTCAAAGCCTTTACGTGAAAGGGCGCCCAGCACTGCCCACTGCACGGTGGTCAAGCCTACTTCGCTTATCGTCTGCTTTTGCAGGATATTGCTGACCTGAAAAAGCCGAAAAAAAAGTCGGTTAGCCACGCTTTTGTCGTCTTCACTCGCCATCGGCATATCCTTGACTGGGTCGATAGAATCCGCGCCCAGGCGATCAAGTGAGACAAGCAAGAAGCCAGCGTTCACGCAGAGACCGACTGACGCGCAATAATATTTTTCATAATCTGAGCCGTGCCATCACCAATCTGCAGCCCTAGTACATCACGCATGCGCTGGGAAAACGGCAAATCTTCCCCCCAACCCGTATGCCCGTGGGCCAGCATGCACTGTTTGATCACATCAAAGGCTAGCTTCGGTCCCCACCACTTATTCATTGCCGCTTCAGCGGTATGCGGGCGCTGGTTGTCTTTTAGCCACAGCGCGTAATAACACTGCAGCCGCGCCGCTTGTACGTAGGTTTGGTATTCCGCCAGTGGATGGGTCAAGCCTTGGAAGGCAGCTAACGGCTGGCCAAAGGCTTCACGCTGGGTGAGCCACTGCCAAGTTTCATCCAACGACTGCTGAGCCACGGCCAAACACTGTAAACCAATCAGCGCACGGCTATAGTCAAACCCCTGCATCACCTGCTTAAAGCCTTGCCCTTCGATGCCTAGCATGTGGTCGGCAGGCACACGCACATTGTCGAAGAAAATAGAGCCGCGGCCAATGGCTCGTTGGCCTGAATCCTCAAAGCGACTGGTCGAAATACCCGTGCTCTCCATGGGTACTAAAAACGCGCTGATGCCGCTGGCGCGCTGCTCTTGTGTCCCGGTGCGCGCAAAGACCACCGCTACATCCGCCTGATCGGCCATGGAAATGGAGGTTTTTTCACCTTTTAGCAGAAAGCTATCGCCATCACGGGTCGCTTTGAGCTTAAGGTTTGCTGCATCTGAGCCGCCATGGGGCTCGGTTAGCGCAATACAGCAGATCTTATGGCCAGCCGTCATGCCTGATAACCACTCTTGGGCCAACTCCGGCCGGGCGTGATGGGCGATGATTTGACCATTAAGAGAAGCGAGCAGGGGCAAGTAGCCGACGTTAAAGTCACCCCTGGCGATCTCTTCAACAATTACACCAGTGGTCATACAGTCCAGCCCGCTGCCACCGAACTCTTCGGGTAGCTCACCGCCCAGGCAGCCCATCTGGCCTAACTCGGCGACGATCTCGCGTTCAATGCATGCCGCCTGCTCACGCTGCCGATAGCGAGGGGCTAATCGCTCGCTGGCAAACCGCGCGATGGTGTCGCGAATGGCTTCTTGCTGTTCGGTAAATGCAAAATTCATGACGCTTCACTCGCTCTCTTGAGACTACCCTTTGTGAAGGGGAGCATCGGTTATGACTCATAATATTTGCGAAATTCGGGCTTACGCTTTTCCTTAAACGCGGCAACTCCTTCCTGCGACTCCTTGGTGTCGTAGTAGAGGCTTAGCGCCTGCATACCGAGTGCACCAATACCGGCGATATTTTCGCTGTCTGCATTGAAAGAGCGCTTGGCGATGGACAGGGCAGTAGGGCTTTTCTCAAGAATTTCGTCGCACCATTTACGCACTTCCTCGTCAAGCTGCTCAGGCGGCACCACAGCATTGAGCAGCCCCCAATCGAGCGCTTGCTGAGCCGTATATTTTCGACACAGGTACCAGATTTCACGGGCCCGTTTTTCGCCAATGACGCGGGCGAGATAAGCGGTGCCAAAGCCGGGGTCAACCGATCCCACTTTTGGGCCCACCTGGCCAAAAATGGCTGTCTCTGACGCAATGCTTAGATCGCAGACCACGTGTAAAACGTGCCCGCCGCCAATGGCAAACCCATTCACACGGGCAATGACCGGTTTAGGCACTTGGCGGATGAGCGTTTGCAGCTCCTCTACCGGTAGACCGATGATGCCGCGGCCATCGTATTGGCCCTCATGCGCGCCTTGATCGCCCCCGGTGCAGAATGCCTTATCACCCGCGCCGGTGAGCACAATGACGCCAATCGATTTGTCCCAGCCAGCACGGTTGAAGGCATCCAGCAGTTCCATGCAGGTTTGGCCACGGAAGGCGTTATAGCGCTCGGGTCGGTTGATAGTGATCGTTGCGACGCCGTCGTCTACCTCATACAAGATGTCTTCGTAGTGAGTGGTATGGCTCATGATTTAGCTCCTTATTTTTGTAAGCGGCTTGCGTTAACCCGCCATGGTCAGCCCGCCGGAGACGCTGATCACCTGCCCGGTAATAAAATTCGCTTCGTCGCTCGCGAGCATCACGATAATCCCAGGGTAATCTTCAGGCTGGCCTATCCGGCGCATGGGTACGGCGTTGCGGAAGGCTTCCAGTAACTTTTCAGGGTCACGGGAGGTATCGGCCACGCCTTTTAAAAGGGCAGTATCGGTAGGGCCAGGACAAACAACGTTGACGGTAATGTTTTTAGTCGCCAGCTCCCGGGCGAGGGTTTTACTTAAACCGAGCAGCCCCGCCTTACAGGCGGCATAAACGGCTTCACCGGAAGAGCCCACCCGGGCTGCATCCGAGGCAATGTTGACCACCTTGCCACCGCCCGCCTCCACCATTCTTGGCAGTACGATGTGGTGCATATTGAGCGCGCCGGTCAGGTTCACGGCAATCAGCGACTCCCACATCGCGGGGTCGGTTTTAAGAAACGGCATAAAGCGGTCAAAGCCCGCGTTATTAATCAAAATAGTGGGCGTGCCGAGCTCTGCTTCAATGCGCTTAACGGTCGCTTCAATAGCGTGGTAATTGGTGATATCCGCAGCGTAAGCGCGAGCGTTACCGCCTGCTTCAATAATGCTGTCGACACTTACTTGGGCGGCTTGCTCATCACGGTCAAGCACAGCGACCAGCGCGCCTTCCTGAGCAAAGCGTTGACACACCGCGCGGCCAATGCCGCCGCCGCCGCCGGTCACTATTACGGTTTTTCCAGTTAAACCTTGCATATTGTTTTCCCATTAGTGGCCATTTGAGGCGCATAACGACACATTAAGCGCGTGAATCGGAATGGATAGCCGCTTGGTCGCGAAGCTTAAATTTCTGAATTTTTCCAGAAGGCGTGCGTGGCAGCTCTTCCAGCACTTCAAGAAACTCCGGATGGTATTGGCGCGTCACATGCCGCTCGGTAAGAAACTGAGTGATCTCTTCAAGGCTCAGGCTGGGGTAACCCTCTTTGAGCACAACGTAAGCGACCAACCGCTCGCCTAAACGCTCATCTGGGCGCCCAACAAGCGCCAGTGCCTGGATAGCGGGATGCTGATAAAGAGTGTTTTCGATATCCACGATGGGGATATTCTCACCGCCTCGAATGACCACATCTTTAGAGCGGCCCGTGATACGCACATAGCCCGCTTCATTGAGGCGTGCTAAATCCCCCGTTGGGAACCAGCCTTCCTCATCTACGCCGTAAAGATCAGGTTGTTTGAAGTAGCCAACAAACAGACTGGCACCGCGCACCCATAGGCTGCCTTCTTGATTAGGTGGCAAGGTGTTGCCCTCAATATCGGTCACTTTGAGTTCCATAAAGGGCAGAGGGACGCCATCGGTTTCGACTGAACACGAAGGCGCATCATCCAAACGAGTAGTGGTAACGGCGCCGTTCTCGGTCATTCCCCAGGCGGAGATGATTTTAGTGGGCAAATTACGCGCCGCTTTTTCTACTAGCGGACTGGGTATAGGGGCGCCTGCACAAAGAAAGAGTTTCAGTGACTGCAGATCACTTCCGTGAGCAATCGCTTGCTCGGCGATATCTGCCAAAAAGGGAGTAGAACCCAGCATCAAACTGGGCTGTTCAAAGCGTACTATTTTGACTGCTTCAGCGGGTAACCACGTATCTTGAAGAACGGCCGTGGCCTGCAAATAGATCGGCATCATTAAGCCGTAAAGAAAGCCTAACTGATGCGCCAGAGGCGAAGGCATTAAGGCGGTATCAGCAGCATTCAGCGCTAAGCGTTCGGCAAGGGGGCGAATATGGCTAAGCAGCGTATTAGAGGTGTGCATTACCCCTTTTGGTTTGCCCGTAGTACCCGATGTGTAAAGCAGTTGCACAACATCATCACCGGATGGGCGGCGCTCTGTAAACAGTGCGGCAGTATCGCGCGTCTTTTCCTCTCCATGGTTAAGCAGGCGAGCTTCAAAGCTGGATTCTCCTTTACCTTCACCGCCAATCACCAGTACATGGGTTAGCGAAGCCAATTCTGCCTTAAGAGTTGCTGCCATGGCAGCATGATCGAAACCTCGAAACACACCGGGTACGACTAGCAGCTTACTTTCGGCTTGGGCGAGCATAAAACGCAACTCATGCTCGCGGAAAATGGGCATAAGCGGGTTAAGTACTGCGCCGACTCGAACACACGCTAAGTGGAGCGCGGTCATTTGCCACCAATTAGGCAATTGGCAAGACACCACATCCCCCACCTGAATGCCCAGCGAGACAAGCCCAACGGCTATTTGTGTGGCCCGCTCATTGAGTTCGCTATAGCTAAGCTGGGTTCGTTCTCCAGAGGCCATGGTGTAGGTAACAATGGCTGGTTTGTTAGGTGCTTGAGCAACCGCTTGATCAAGATAATCTGTAATGAGCATGTCATTCCAGGCGCCAAGCGACATCATCTTATTTCTACGCTCAGGTGTCATATTTGTACTGATTTTCATATAAAATCCTGAAATTATTTGTTATTTTAAAATATATTCACGTTTTTTACTTTCTTTTATTTTAAAAGTCTTGTGTGTAAATTAGGCTACGATGGTTTTTATGTCAACATGTTGTCTTTTATTTCCAGCATAAAAAAGAAGACATGGAGAAAGCCGTACAACAAGGTATTACCCTAATTTGTCTACGCTTTGCGACTTAGTAGTTTTTAGTGGAGAAGCTAAAGACACATGGCTTCATCAACAGGCTGGCCTTAGCATCCATTAGTCGTAAGCAATGAACAGTAACAAGAGGTATATTCCAGAGTCTCTGCAATATACCTATATGGTAGATTCGCTAATTGTTTATTTATTATATTTTAAGCGACTGATTTATATGGATTCTGAGTATTTTATGTGTCCGCAAGATGTTGCCCGATTAGGTATGCGTATCAACCTGAGAGGTATTGGTAACGCATCACTTCAACCGTAACACTCACCTACACTGTTATTACTATGCAGGTAATTACCATGCCGCAAACCACTAGGTCTGTTGAGCAAACGTCCTACGCGGAAGCCTCGGCTTTTAAGCCGGTTTCTCTTGTGCTGGGCATCCTAATAAGCCTGTGTGTTTTCTTTCTGTTGCCCGAAACGCTGGCCTTCAATGCTCGTCTAGTGGCGGGCATAGCGATGCTGATGGCCACTTGGTGGATGACCGAGGCGATTCCCATTCCGGTTACATCGCTGCTGCCACTCGTCCTGTTCCCTTTTTTCGATATTGCCTCGGTCGGTGAGACCGCCTCACCCTATGCCCACAGCATTGTCTTTCTAGTGTTGGGGGGTGTGTTGCTAGGTTTGGCAACGCAGCGTTGGAATTTACATCGCCGCTTCGCGCTACTAACGGTCCTTACCGTGGGCACCAAACCGGCTCAAATCGTCTTCGGTCTGATGTTCGCAAGCTGGTTTATCACCATGTGGGTCAGCAATACCGCCACCGCAGTGATTATGGTACCGATCGGAGGCTCGATCATCGCGCTAGTAAAGTCACTGGGTAATGGTGACGACACACCGAAGTTTTCTGCCGCTGTGCTACTGGGTATTGCCTATGCCATCACCATCGGCTCCATGGCGACGTTGATCGGCCAGCCGCCGATGGCGTTAATGCGCGCGTACATGGAAGACACGCATGGGCTTAGCATCGGCTTTGGCCACTGGATGTTAGTGGGAGTGCCTTTCTCATTCACCATGCTGATGCTGGCTTGGCTCGTGCTTAGCAAACTGGTGTTCCGCTCGGAAGTCGAGAACATTCAGGGCGGCCGGGCGATGATCGAGACAGAACTCAAGGGGATGGGCCGTCTATCGCCTGAAGAGTCGCGTGTGTTGATGGTCTTTGCCGGGGCAGTGTTCTGCTGGGTCTTCGTGCCATTAATTGCGAGAATTCCTGTCGTGCAGGGTGCGCTGCCTTGGTTGGCTAACATCAACGACACCAGTGTGGCGATCCTCGCGGCGATTCTGATGTTTGTGTTTCCTGCCTCTAAAGGAAAAGGGGCGTTGCTGGCATGGTCGGCTACCCGGGACGTGCCTTGGGGAGTACTGATTCTATTTGGCGGTGGCCTAACACTTTCAGCCCAGTTCACCGCCACGGGTTTGAGTGCCTGGGTTGGCGAGAGCGTCTCGGGACTGTCGGGCCTACCGCCAATTTTGATTCTAGCCATCACCGCTATCGTGATCATCCTATTGACCGAGCTAACCAGCAACACGGCGACCGCGGCTGCCTTCTTCCCGATTATGGGCTCTATTGCCATGGGGCTGGGTATTGAACCTTTCTTGATGACCATCGTGGTTACCTTTGCTGTGAGCTGCGCCTTTATGTTGCCAGTGGCAACACCTTCCAATGCGGTGGCTTTCGCAACAGGGGATCTTCCGATCAAGAGCATGATCCGTGCAGGTATCTGGCTCAACGTTATCGGCTTACTGGTGATTATGGTCTCGCTCTACACCATCGTCCCCCTGGTATTCGATGTCTCTTTTTAAGCTGGAGCTGCAAGCGTCACTGGAAACGATTTCGATTTGACGGTGGCAAATAACCGTTCTATTTTGTTCGCAATACAAATTAGTGTTCGCAATAAGAATAAAGGAGTTTTCTATGGCTCAGCCTTGCATTATTTGCGTCGCCATTACCGGCAGCCTGCCACGCAAAGAGAACAACCCTGCCGTGCCGATTACGGTGGAAGAGCAGATTGAAAGCACTCAGGCGGCGTTCGAAGCGGGCGCTAGCATCGCTCACTGCCACGTACGCAACGATGATCAAACGCCTTCATCCGACCCAGAGAAGTTTGGCCGCCTGATGGAAGGGCTCAAGAAGCACTGCCCCGGCATGATCATTCAACTCTCCACTGGCGGGCGCTCGGGTGCAGGAGAAGCCCGGGGCGGGATGCTGCCGCTGAAGCCTGATATGGCCAGCCTCTCGGTAGGTTCCAATAACTTCCCCAACCGCGTTTACGAGAATCCGCCGCAGTTGGTGGAGTGGCTTGCCGATGAGATGCTGAAGTACGGCGTAAAGCCTGAAATCGAAGCGTTTGACCTGTCGCATATTCACCAAGCGGTGAACCTTTCGAAGCAAGGCAAGCTAAAGACGCCGCTTTACGTGCAGTTTGTCATGGGCGTAAAGAATTCGATGCCAGCGGACAAGCCAACGTTTGATTTCTATATCGACACGCTCAAGCGATTGGCGCCGGATGCTCAGTGGTGTGGCGCAGGTATTGGTGCGAATCAATACGTACTTAACGAGTGGTCGATTGCTGCAGGTGGTCATACCCGTACGGGTCTTGAAGATAACGTGCGCCTGGATAGCGAAACACTGGCGCCCTCCAACGCGGCATTAGTCGAGCGAACCGTAGCACTGTGCGAGAAGTACCAGCGCCCGGTGGCTACCTGGCAGCAGGCCCGTGAGATGCTTGGGTTATAACAATACAAAACCGACAATTAATAAGCAGGAGTAAAGAGATGACGAATATCACTGTCGTGGGTGATGCACCTGAGATCGATGAGATCAAACGCGTTGTGCAACTTTATGTGGATGGCTTTCAAGGCGGTATGGAAAAGCTTCAGGAAGCCTTCCATAAAGAGGCGTGGATTTTTGCTCTGGACGCTGAGGGCGCATTGGCAACTGACTTGATCAGCGATCGCTTCGAGCGCTGGGCGAATAGCCAGCGAGCGGTCAAGAGCCGTTTTATCGCCATCACCCAGGCCGGAGATGTCGCCAGCGTGCTGTTAGGCTTTGATAATAGCGAAAACCTTGAGGATTCTTGGGTTGATGTGATTGCACTGCTCAAGGTTCAAGGCACTTGGAAAATCACCAATAAGACTGCTGCTCACAGTAGCCGTGCGGCATGGGCCAGGCCGTAGTCGACTCGACAGGGTAGGCAATGTGAGCAAAACGGCAGTGGTAATAACACTGCCGTTTTGGTTTATGGCGACTTTAGGTTAGATATGCCAGAGCCCCTACTGTCATGGCTTCGATGCCAGTGCGTAATGTCACGTCGTTGCCCGGGAAATAGTAGGGCGAGTGTGGCATTTCAAGGTGGCGCATCTTCTGCGAGACGCTTGTTCCCAAGGTTTCCGCCCAGCGCGCGGCAGGGGTGGCTCCAATAAACCAGTAGACGTAAGGGATATCATCGCCGCTAAAACCGCCTGCTTCGGCATTTCCGAACAGCGGGAAATCCTCGCTGGCATTTAGGCGTGGCATGGCAAAAAGGTTGGCGCCACCAAAATGCTCAGCGTGAGCTTGGCGAACATGCTCTACCGCCATCGGGTCGTTGTGCAGGGCGATAGTCTCGTTGAGTACTCGGAATTCCGGCAGTTTGGGCGAGCGGCCCGCTTCGCATTCTGCGCGGATAATTCGCTCAATAGACGTCACTACTTGGCGATGCAGTGCATCATCAAAGCTACGGATATTAATCTCAAGCTCTGCCGAATGAGGGATGATATTGGCCTGGGTTCCCGCGTGGAGTTTACCAACGGTCACCACCACGGTTTCTTCAGGTGGCACTTCCCGGGACACGATACTTTGCAGGCGGGTGACCACATGTGCAGCAATAACTACCGGATCCACCGTTTGAGCGGGCATGGAGCCGTGGCCCCCGTTACCATGTATAGTGACCGCCAAGTTGGTGCAGGCGGCCATAGTACTACCTTCGCGGTGGCCGATAGTGCCTGCGAGAGCGGGCATGTTGTGTTGGCCAAGAATGATGTCTGGGCGAGAGAAGCGCCCATAAAGGTCGTCATCAAGCATCGCTTGGGCACCGCCAAAAATTTCCTCTGCAGGCTGGCAGATCAGCATCAATGTGCCGGACCATTGCTCTTTCAGTCCCGCCATGACCGCAGCGGCGCCGACAATACAGCTGCTGTGTAGGTCGTGGCCGCAGGCATGCATCAACGGCACAGTTTCGCCATTTTCAGCCACAGCGGTTTCACTGCTGGCAAACTCTAGCCCTGTTTCTTCCTTGATGGGTAGCGCATCCATGTCGCCGCGCAGCATGACGGTGGGGCCTTCGCCATTACGTAGCACGGCCACGACACCCGTGCCGCCAATGTTGCGGGACACCTCATAGCCGAAATTTTCCAAAGCGTCGGCGAGTCGCGCACTCGTCTTATACTCCTGAAAGGGCAACTCGGGGGTCTGATGCAATTGACGGTAGAGTGATTGGACATCTTCGAATGCCGCATCTACATGAGTGGCAATGGCACCCTTAAAATTAAATCGATCGGTCTGGGTAATCATACTTTTCTCCAGGCTCTCATTGAGGGTGGGTAGGTGTGGGGTCAGCAAGAGTGGGCTTGACGAGCAATTGACAGGTCGTCACAACGCCAACGTTGAGCAGCATCGCCCAGACGCCTGCGTGCCAGCCAAGTGGAGAGCTCCAAGCGAATTCCATCACCAAGTAAGCCAGGCTGCCGAGCAGGGCACCCGCCATAACGCTGGCACGGCGTAGCTGTGGCATAAACAGTGCGCCAATCACCATCGGGAACAGCTGGACAATCAATCCATAAGCGCCGAGCAGGAGTAGTACCAGCGATGACGGGTTGGCCAGCGCGAACAGGTAAGCAATCAGTGAGAGGCCGAGCACGCTCCAGCGTGTTGTGCTGACGACTGCCTTCTCGCTGGCGCCTTTCATCATGGTGGGACCGAGCACATCACGCACCAACACCACAGCAGCGGTATGGGCTAGATTAGCGCCAGTAGACATGGCGGCGGCCAGTGCGCCAGAGAGCATCAAACCGATCACCCAGGGCGAGAAGTTGGCCACGTCCATCACCATGCGTAGGAGCACCGTATCAGAGCGCTCTAAAGGAGAATCGGAGAAGGTCAAGATGCCAGCAAAGCCGATAAACAGCAGCGGCACCAGCAGGTAGGCGTAGAGCGGGTAAAAGACACTGACTTTGCGCAGCGTTTTGCCGCTATCAGCAGAGTAGAACTTCATAAACAGATGCGGCCACATGGCACCGCCGAATGCGCTGACCAGTACCGCGGTGCTGAAGTAGCCCCAGTTCATGCCGGTGGCCCCAGGCATGGTCAGGTATTCAGGCATGGTTAACTGGATCTGGCTGAACATCTCGCCCACGCCGCCGTAGAGGCGCTCAGAGATCGACAGTCCCAGGAACCACGCGATAACTATCATCATGATGCCTTGGAGTAGGTTGGTCCAGCCAATGCCGTTCAGACCACTGCAGAAGACGTAGGCAGCGACTACCAGGAAGGCCAGCAATGCACCTAGCCAGAAGGGAATCAGGCCATCAGTAGCCGCCTGAAACAGTAAGCCAGCACCGGCAATCTGGATAGTAAGGTAGGGCACCAGCGCTAGCACGCCGATCACCCCGGCCAGCATACCCAGCGTTTTGCTTTGGTAGTGATCGGCAATCATATCGCCTTGAGTGAGATAACCCCGTTCACGACCTAATTTGGCTACTCTCGGCCCCATGGCCCAAATAGTGATGGGTATTAGCGACAGGTAAGCCAGAATATAGAAGGCTGGTGCACCGTGCTGGTAGCTCCAGCCCGGTGCACCCAGGAATGCAAAGGCGGAGAAGATTTCGGCACCGAGGATGAAGAACAGGATCACCACGCCCACATGGCGGCCTCCCGCTACATAACCCTCCAAGCTTGAATTTTCCTGACCGCGAGCGCGGAGCCCCACCCATAGCACCAGAACGAGATAGGTTAAGGTGATGCCGACGACAATGATCGAATCATTCATGGCGACCACCTCTGTGGCGAATCACAAAAGCCACCCACATGCCGACAAATAGAATCAGCATCCAGAGGATGTACCAGAAAAATAGAAAGGGCAGCCCAAGCACGGTAGGTTCGATACGATTAGCGATCAGTGCGCCGGGCCAGATCATCGCTAGGGTGCACACGGCAAAGTGCAACCCCGTTAGAAGGTGATAGGTCTTGTTCATAGGGTTTCCTGCTCGCCATGGCGAGTCTTGTTATGAAGTGTTCATTCACTATGAAACAAGGATAGAGATACCAAAAATATAGATTTTAGATGCTAGCCATGTCATATGGGTATGGAAAGCCGGTATGGTCGTAAGTGTTGGTAGTAATGGTGAACTGTCCCTGAATGAGGGTTCTTGAGTATTTGTGAGGTGTTTCAGTCCATGGAGTTTCGCCAACTGGAGTACTTTATTGCCGTGGTAGAGACAGGATCGATTTCTGCCGCTAGCCGCAAAGTGCATGTTGCTCAACCTGCGCTGACACGGCAGATGCGGCTACTGGAAGACGATGTTGGTACACAGCTTCTTGATCGTCACGCTCGTGGTGTTCGATTGACCGTGGCAGGTCGAACGCTTTATAGCGAGGCCACCCGACTCATTGACGATCGTGCAGACATCAAGGCGCGTCTGCTGGCGATGGGCCGTGGCCAAACCGGGAAGCTTAGTCTTGGTGTCACTGTGACGCATCTATGGGTGCCAGAAGTGGCCAAGCTCATGGGCGGCTATCGTGGTCGTTACCCTCATGTGGCACTGGATGTCTTTACGTTACTTTCCGGTCCGCAGTTGGAGAAGCTGAATCAGGGAGGGCTCGATGCAGGTATTATTTATCATGATGACCATACGCCCTCAGGCATTAAGGCCCACCTTTTGCAGCGTGACCATCTGATCCTTGCCGTGCCCGTCAACTCATATTGGGCGCAATCGCCGCCAACACGTCTGGTGGAGCTTGCAGAGACTGAGTTTGTATGGGGATACCGTGGGATCTCGCCGGTCTATTACGATCGAATGGTCGCGCATTTTTCACGTCTAAATTTCGAGCCCCGCGTAGTGCAGTATGGCGCCGATAACATCACCATTCTTAGTATGGTGGCCGCAGGGTTGGGTGTGTCCATTGTACCGGCTGCCAGCTGTAGCCATCCCATGCCCGGTATCTGTTTTATTGAACTGGAGGAGTTAACCACCTGTGATATGCCGCTATGGCTAGCGTGGCGCGCAGGCAATGTATCTCCTGTGCTTAATAATTTTATTCAAATGGCAGTAGATATATTTGAGTAAAATCGGCTGCTCGGACGCCAACAAAAGCAAACCGTTGCGTTTTTCAACACAACAGCTTGGGTGAAGGCTGACAACGGTGTGAGCGGTAGAGGTAGGTGATCTAGCTCAATTTTCTGAGCGATGCAGCAAAAAAACTCATCGGAAATTGCCCAGTTTTCCATGGTTACGTCATTGAAAATGACATAGCCGTATTGTGGGTCGACCTTATATGCACATTACATAAAAGCGATAACTGTTAAACGAGATTTACTCCCCACATTCGAAGTTATCCCAGTACGGAGGGTCTCCGAAATAGCCGTCTAAAAAGTCGATAAAGCACCGTACCTTACTTGCCAATAATTTGCGGTGTGCATAAACAGCATAAAGACCTAAAGGGGCGGGTTCGCACTCAGGGAGAATCACTTTGAGGCTGCCCTTGGCAATCGCCTCGCCGGAAATAAAGGTAGGTTGAATGGCAATGCCAGCCCCCTGAATAGCTGCTTTGATCAACACATCGCCATTATTACTGATTAAGTCTCCCTCTTGATGTCGCCCAGTAGTGGGGAGCCACTCTGTGGCGGGCAATCCCATATCATGCTCCATATAGCTGTAACGCAGATATCGATGTTTTTTCAGTTCACTGGGGCTTTTAGGTGTGCCATGGCGGGCTAAATAGTCAGGCGAGGCGCATATTACCAGCCGCACGGGGGCAATAAACTTAGCGATGAGAGAAGAGCTTTTCAAATGGCCAATGCGTAAAGCGATATCAAACCCCTCCTCTACGATATCCACTTTTCTATCGTTCAACTGTAAGTCAATGCTAACGGCTGGGTGTGCCTGTTGAAACTCAGCAAGCAGTGGCGCTAAGTGCAGTGTCGCGAAGGAAACAGGGGCGCTGATTCGCAAACGACCCCGAGCACCTTCTTGCAAGTCATTGAGCTGACTGTCCATATCGTCAATGTCGTCAAGCACCTGCTGGGCATGCTCAAAGTAACGAATGCCCGCTTCTGTGAGATGCACTTTTCGGGTTGTGCGGTTCAAAAGTCGCACCCCAAGGCGCTCTTCCAACTGAGATACATATTTACTAACGAGTTGAGGCGACATTTCAAGTCGCTCGGCGGCCTGGGTGAAGGTTCCTTCGCTAACTACGTTGACGAAGGCTCTCATGGCATCAATACGATCCATTCGTTTCCCTATCGCTGACGGAAATAAATATTATCAACGTTTTGTTGTTAATAATGCAACATCTTCGACCTTATTGTTTCTTCATGGCGAGAGTAAAGTGCGTTCATCAGTAACGCAAAGCTTGTTAAATAAACGACATTCGCTATTCGAGGAACAACTCATGAAAAACCAATTCGCACACACATTATTTAATTCCACTGGCGGCTATGCGGCCCTGGCTTTAAGACTACCGGTCGGTTTGATATTAGCGGCACACGGTGCACAGAAATTGTTTGGTTGGTTCGGGGGCTACGGCTTGGAAGGCACCGGACAATGGATGGCCAGTATCGGTCTTGAACCCGGTTATACGATGGCGTTACTGGCAGGTAGCACCGAGTTTTTGGGAGGGATCGCTTTATTCCTCGGGCTTTTGACCCGCCCAGCGGCGATTGTTTCAGCCTTCACCATGCTGGTCGCCATTTTAAGTGTCCATTTGGGTAACGGCCTGTTCCTGACTAACAACGGCTACGAATACGCACTTGCTCTTTTCGCCATCACCACTGCGTTAGCGATTCAAGGAGCCGGGCGCTTGTCAGTCGATAGTCTGCTGCAGTCACAGTTCTTTCAGGGTCGAAAATAACTCTTAGCATACCGGTCGCCCCGCCACTATTGACGGGGCTTGTTTTGATGGAAGGAGATTACTATGTTGGTTAACGGAACATGGCAGGAAAACTGGCACCCTATGCAGGCCAAAGATGAAGAGGGGCGGTTTATTCGCCAACTATCGTCGTTTCGCCATTGGATCACACCGGACGGCTCGCCTGGTATCACAGGCAAAGGTGGCTTTAAGGCAGAAAAAGACCGCTATCACCTTTACGTTGCTTATATCTGCCCCTGGGCTTCCCGTACGCTTATGGCGCGTCAGCTGAAAGGCCTAACGAATATGATCAGTGTGACGGTCGTTGACCCCCGGTTATCCGATAATGGCTGGCAGTTTGGCGACTACCCCGGTGCCAATGAAGATAACCTCAATGGCGCTCAGTATTTGCATGAACTGTATTCACGAGCCGACCCAACCTACACCGGGCGAGCAACCGTTCCCGTTTTGTGGGACAAGAAAACACAAACCATTGTCAATAATGAGTCAGCCGATATTCTTCGCATGCTCAACAATGCGTTCGAGGATTTTGGCCAACTAGGATCGAATCTATACCCAGTAGATTTAGCCAACGACATTGATGCGTTGAACGAGGTTATCTATAAAAACCTCAATAACGGTGTCTACCAAGCAGGGTTTGCATCGTCTCAGCAAGCGTACGAAGAGGCATATGGCAAGGTGTTTCTAACCTTGGATGAACTCGAAACACGTTTATCTGATGGACGTTCTTATCTGTTCGGCGAACGGCTAACGGAAACCGATGTTCGGCTATTCGTGACGTTGATCAGGTTTGATGCTGCCTATCACGGGCTATTCAAATGCAATCGAAATACACTTCAAGGCATGCCTTACTTGCACGCTTATATGCAACGAATCTACGCGATTAATGGGATCGCCGACACGGTCAATATTGAGCACATCAAAGCCGGGTATTACTCAATCAAAGCGCTGAACCCCAGCGGTATTGTGCCGGTAGGGCCTGCAGTCATTTAAGTTTAAAAAATTAATGAATAGGGCTATGGCCGCGTTTTGCAACCTTCAGTCTTAAGTAACCATGAGGAAACGATGATGAACACCTCGCCAGATATTTTATTTCTCTCCCACGGCGGCGGGCCTCTGCCGCTATTGGGTGACCCAGCTCACCAAGAGATGGTCGAGTCGCTGAAAGGAATCGCCAACGTCATCAGCAAACCGTCGGCTATTTTAATTATCAGCGCCCACTGGGAAGCGTCTGTCCCCACGATCACGTCAGGGGCCGCTCCAGAGCTGATCTACGACTATGGGGGATTCCCACCCGAAGCCTACCAAATTCAGTACCCCTGCCAGGGGGAACCTGAGTTGGCACACCAGGTGAGCAGGGCGCTTGAAAACGCCGGCATTCCGGCGACACTCGATGCGCAGCGTGGTTTTGATCATGGCGTGTTTGTTCCGCTTAAAATAATGTATCCAGAGGCCGATATTCCCTGTGTACAGCTCTCGTTGGTTAACAACCTTAGCGCTGATACGCACCTTGCCATTGGCCAAGCGCTAACATCTCTGAAACGCGAGAACCTGCTGGTGATCGGCTCAGGTTTTTCATTCCATAACATGCGGGAATTCTTTAGCCCCATTACGCAAGAGAGCCAAGCTAAAAATCAGGCCTTCGAAGAGTGGCTAGTGACTACCTGCTCCAGTCAAGAGATTGATGAAGCAGAGCGCAGTCGTCGCTTGGCTAACTGGGATCATGCACCCTATGCACGTTTCTGCCATCCCCGGGAAGAGCATCTACTGCCCCTGCACGTATGTTATGGCTTAGCTGGCAGGCCAAGTGATGAGCAGTTATCAGCCACTATATTGAACAAGGCATCAGGCATGTTCTATTGGTCACGAAAGAGTGCCACGTAAAACGCGCTGAGAGGAGTCGCTGAGCGTGATTTATTACTCTGAGAACATCTCAAACATAAGCCCCCGCAACCAGCGATTACCAGGGTCTTGATGAAAGCGGCGGTGCCAGAAAAGATTAATCGGAATCTCGGGGAATGCCAGAGGGAGCTCACGAACGGCTAGTCCAAATCGCGCTCGTGTCGCCTCGGCCAGCTTGCTGGTTACCGTCACCACTAAGTCACTACTGCTGACGATATAGGGAACGGCTGCGAAATGTGGCAGTGTTAATCGAACTGGACGCACAACCCCTGCATGCGCAAGCTGCTCTTCGATGATTCCGTGCCCGGTGCCCTGGGCAACCACCACAGCGTGATGCGCTGCGCGAAAATCCTCAATACTAAAATTCCCCTCAGCAAGCTGGTGATCTTCGCGCATCAGGCAAACGTAGCGCTGTACAAACAGTCGTTGCTGGTAAAAACCTGCTCCCAGTTGCGGGATCAGGCCAACTGCCAAGTCTATCTCTCCTTCCTCCATCTCGTGTTTTAGGTCGTTATGGTGGCTGCGCACGGTATTAATTGAAACGCCCGGTGCTTGTTGAGAAAGGTGCTGCAGCAAGCGTGGAAGAAATACGATTTCACCAATGTCAGTCATGTTGATATGAAATGTGCGATCACTCTTTGCGGGGTTGAAATCATCGCATAGGTTCAGCGTGTCGTTCATTCGCGCCAACGCATCCGCAATGCCGGGGTGAAGTCGGCTGGCACGGGGCGTAGGTTGCAGCCCTTGTGACGTGCGCTCGAAAAGTTCGTCCTCCAACAAGTGTCGTAACCGTTTCAGTGCATGGCTCACCGCCGGTTGAGTGATGCCCAAGCGCAGCGCAACCCGCTGCGTATTCTGCTCTTGGTACAACAAGTCAAAAACGACCAGCAGATTAAGGTCAATATTGGCAAGTTTCTCCATCAACTAGCGCCTCGCTGCGTATCCAACAATAGTTGTATGCGGCAGTCAGAGATGTTTTTAAATGATTGATTCATATTGTTATTAGCGCCGTTTATAGTCTGAATGAAGGAGGCTGTGTGGTTGCTGTTAACGCTCCCGAATAGCGTTAGGGGGAGAGCATGACGCTCAACATACAACGATAAGCCCCTGAGCAGAGTGAAATCATGGTAGCTAACAACACAGTAGCAAATACACAACAAAAACGTCTTTCAATTGGCATCGTTGGTGGTGGTATCGGCGGCGTAGCCTTCGCCGTCGCTCTATCTCGCGACAGCCACCTTGATGTACAGCTTTTCGAAGCCGCACCACAGTTCTCTGAAATTGGTGCCGGGGTCTCCTTTGGCCCTAATGCGGTAAAGGCTATTCAGCGGCTGGGCTTGGAAGCTTCCTATCAACGTATTGCCGATTCTTCACCCGCTCCCTTTGAGGATGTTTGGTTTGAATGGCGGCGTGGCAGCGATGATGCTTACTTGACCGCCAGCTTAGCGCCAGGTGTCGGCCAGTCCTCAGTACACCGTGCCGATTTTTTGGAAGCCATTGTCGCCAATCTACCAGAGGGCATCGCTCACTTTGGCAAGCGCTGTGTCGAGGTTAAGCAAGATGCCGATAGCGCCACAGCCTACTTTGATGATGGCACACATTTTACCGGCGATGTGATCATTGGCTTTGATGGAATTAAGTCTGGGGTGCGACGCCATGTCTTACCTCCAGAGCAGTACGGCGAGATTACCCCGTTTTGGAGTGGCACTTACGCCTACCGCGGCATGATCCCGACCGATGAGCTAGAGGCCGCTTTAGAGGCTAAAGGTAGCGAGAAACGCCTAGCACTAGTACCCCAAATGTATCTTGGCAAAGACCGACACATCCTGACGCTTCCGGTTAAGCAGTCGCAACTGATCAATGTTGTCGCTTTTATTACTGACCGCTCTACACCGAACCCTAAACTTGCCGAAGGTGAAGAATGGGTACAAGCCACCAGCCAGAAGGAAATGCTGGAGGTTTTCGAGGGGTGGAGCCCAGCCTGCCAAGCAATCCTTGAATGCATTCCTGAGCCAACGCGTTGGGCGCTGCATGAGTTACCCGAACTTGCCCGTTACCATCGTGACCGTGTGCTGATTGTTGGCGACGCTGCCCATGCATTGGTGCCGCACCAGGGGGCGGGGGCGGGGCAAGCGCTTGAAGATGCCTACGTCCTGGCAAGTCTTCTGACTGATGAGCATTGTGATCGCCACACTGTTAACGATTTCTTAGCCGCTTTTGAGCAGGTGCGTCACGCCCGCACTTGCAGGGTGCAGCAAACGTCCCATGAAGCTGGCGATGTCTATGAATATGCCGGTGAGTATATCGGCGACGACGAAGCCAAGCTGATTGAAAACCTCGAAAACCGATTCGATTGGCTCTGGAACCACGATCCTCACGACGATGTGTTGGCGGCACGCCATAAATTGGCCTTAGACAATTAGCTCTTTATTACTAAGTTTCAGCCGTAAAAGAGGTCGAGTTACCGCCTTGCCTTATTCTTTTGTCGCACAAGATACTCAACGCAGAGCGCTTTGGAGAAAGCGGTTCGTATCTACCAGTGGCGGGCGGGCTTATGGTTTAGAGCTTTCATCTCTCATGATCGTTAGTAGTAGGTGCTGTACATGCCTGAAAGCAGGGTGATGTCCTATTTGTTACGCCACCTAGTTGCAAGTTGCGCGCCATTTAAGTCATTCACCTGTCTTCAACTAATTGATAAATAATATAAAAATAAGCTGTAGGGTTTAGTAAAGGCAGTAGCGACTACATAATGCTATCCACAAGCTAAAAAAATGCAGTTCTAACCACTGGCTGGTGATACCTCCTCGGTATAGCCAAGCACCTAAACAATATTGGTTCCGTCGTGTAACGCCA
The DNA here is from genome assembly GCF_011050415.1 of Halomonas sp. Lineage (GTDB taxonomy): Bacteria > Pseudomonadota > Gammaproteobacteria > Pseudomonadales > Halomonadaceae > Vreelandella. The sequence continues at coordinate 3,415 of NZ_DRFS01000008.1, read as the reverse complement.
ATCAAACTGATATCCAGTCAAATGATTGCCAGACGCCGGAGCTGCCATGTCAACCGTCATCCAACATATTGAGACGCTGCTAGTCGATTTACCGACCATCCGTCCTCACAAACTTTCCATGACCACCATGGCCTGCCAAACCATGGTTATTGTGCGTATGCGCCACTCCGATGGTATCGAAGGGCTGGGCGAGGGCACTACCATTGGTGGATTGGCTTACGGCCCGGAAAGCCCGGAGAGCATTAAGCGCAATATTGATACCTACCTGACACCGCTGCTGATTGGTCAGCCATCTAACAATGTTCATCAGCTGCGCGCCCGGCTTAACCGTCATACTCGCGGCAATATGATCGCCAAGTCTGCGCTAGAGACAGCGCTATTAGATGCTCAGGGTAAGCGCCTGGGGTTGAGTGTCGCCGAACTGCTCGGCGGCACACGCCAAGAACATTTACCGGTGCTTTGGACCCTCGCAAGCGGCGATACCGCCAAGGATATCGATGAAGCGCTGCTGCGTTTAGAGCAACGTCGCCATTGCGACTTCAAGTTAAAAATTGGTGCTAACCCGGTGGATCAGGATGTACGCCATGTAGCGGCGATAAAAGAAGCCTTAGGTGATCGTGCCAGTGTTCGCGTTGATGTTAATCAGGCGTGGGATGAATCGACTGCGGTGAGGGGTATTCAAGCGTTGCAGGATGCCGGTATTGAGTTAATCGAGCAGCCCATTGCTGCCCGTGAACATGCCGGTTTAGTTCGCTTGGCTAACCGCTTCAACGTGCCAATGCTGGCTGACGAGGCCGTTCAGGATGCCCGCGATGGTCTTGATCTTATCTGTAGTGGCTTTAGTGGTGCCTTCGCCCTGAAGATTGCCAAATCCGGCGGTATTCACGGCGTGTTGGAACTGGCTCATGTGGCGCAAGCGGCCGGGGTTGGCCTCTATGGCGGCACACTGCTAGAGGGCACCATTGGTACCGCTGCCTCTTTACACGCCTGGGCGACGCTGCCCGAAATGGCCTGGGGCACGGAAATGTTCGGCCCGCTGCTGCTGAAAGATGACATCGTCGTTGAGCCCCTCAACTACACCGAGTTTGGCGTTGAAGTGCCCCAAGGCGCTGGACTGGGCATCACCTTAGATGAAGATAAGTTGGCGCATTATTCACGTAAGTAAAAGTCACGTAAATAAAGCCATCGTTTGCGTTCGCCCGTCATGCAAGAGGAGAGTTGTATGCTGTTTCAAGTAGAGATGACCGTTAAGTTGCCGACCGATATGCCCACAGAGCAAGCGGCGAAGATTAAGGCGACTGAAAAGGCGTATTCCCAAGACCTGCAGCGCCAGGGCAAATGGCGTCACTTGTGGCGGGTAGCGGGTAGCTACTCAAACGTCAGTATTTTTGACGTAGAAGATAACGCCGAGCTGCAAGAACTCGTCAGTAACCTGCCGCTATTTCCCTATATGGAGATTACCGTCAAGCCACTCTGTCGCCACCCCTCTTCGGTACGGGACGACGACAGCTAATCGCCTATAGAACACGCCAGTTCTTTTTATAAAACAATATCCTATAAAAATAGAGGTTTCACCATGACCGTGAAGATATTTGACACCCCCGACGTCCAAGCGTTTGTCAAAACCGTTGCCGGCTTTGATAAAACCGGCGGCAATGACCGCGCCAAGCAAATTGTCCATCGCTTAGTCGGCGACCTATTCAAGCTGATTGACGACTTCGATGTCACGGAAGAAGAGTACTGGGCGGGCGTTAACCTGCTCAATGCGCTGGGTAGCCAGACCCAGTTCGGCTTGTTGTCCCCGGGGCTGGGTTTTGACCACTTCCTCGACATGCGCCAAGACGCTATTGATGCCGAAGCCAAGCGCACCGGCGGCACCCCGCGCACCATCGAAGGCCCCCTCTACGTGGCCGGTGCCCCCGAGGCGGAAGGCTTTGCCCGCCTGGACGACGAAGCGACCGAGGGCGAGACCATGTGGCTGACCGGCCAGGTGCGCGATGTGAATGGCACCCCGATTGCCGGTGCCAAGGTCGAGATCTGGCACGCCAACTCCCAGGGCGGCTACTCGTTCTTTGACCCCTCACAATCCGAGTACAACCTGCGCCGCACGATCTACGCGGACAGCGACGGCCGCTACACCGCGCGCAGCATTATCCCCTCCGGCTACGGCGTACCCGAAGGCGCCCCCACCGATGTGGTGCTCAAGTCACTGGGCCGTCACGGCGAGCGTCCGGCGCATATCCACTACTTTGTCTCCGCACCGGGCCATCAGCACCTGACCACACAGATCAACCTGGCGGGCGACCCCTACACCTATGACGACTTCGCCTTCGCGACACGGGAAGAGCTGGTGGTGCCCGCCGAGCGTATTGACGACCCGGCCGAGATCGCCAAGCGCGACCTGGATGGCCCCTTCTCCCACGTGGTGTTCGATGTGGAGCTGGCCCAAACCGACGCCGCCGAACTGCAGGTACGTCACGCCCGCCCGCGGGCTAAAGAAGACGACCAGGATCTGGCCAGCCAGCTCGCCGGTACCGCCAAGGTATAACCCTCATGCCTTGAGCAATGCGGGCCTTCCCCTTGGCCCGCCTTAGCAAGACATAACAGCGCGACATCATCAATACGAGGAGAGAGATCATGACGACGCAGCTTGATCAGCTCGAAGCCCGCGTGCGCGGCGCTGTCCAAGATGAGCCCGATAACGGCATCTTCCGCTGCCACCGCAGCATGTTCACCGACCCCGCTTTTTTTGAGCTTGAGCTCAAGCACATCTTCGAAGGCAACTGGCTGTTCCTGGCCCACGAGAGCCAGGTCGCGGAACCCGGTGACTACATGACCGTCACCATGGGCCGCCAGCCAGTGATTATCACCCGCGACAAGCAGGGCGAACTGCACGGCCTGATTAACGCCTGCGCCCACCGTGGTGCCACCCTATGCCGCCGCAAGCGCGGCAACAAAGGCACCTTCACCTGCCCGTTCCACGGCTGGACGTTCAAAAACGACGGCCAACTGCTCAAAGCCAAGAACGAGAAGAACGGCGCCTACCCTGAGCAGTTCAAACAGGATGGTTCCCACAACCTCAAGCGCCTACCGCGCTTTGAAAACTACAAAGGCTTCCTGTTTGGCAGCCTGAGCGATGATGTTCAACCGCTCGAACAACACCTGGGCGAAACCACCAAGATCATCGACAACATCGTCGACCAAGCCCCGGAAGGCCTGGAGATCCTGCGTGGCACCTCCTCCTACACCTACACCGGCAACTGGAAGCTGCAGGCCGAAAACGGCGCCGATGGCTACCACGTCAGCTCCGTACACTGGAACTACGCCTCCACCATGGAGCGCCGCAACTACGACGCGGGCGGCACCAAGGCAGTGGACGCCGACGGCTGGTCGAAGAGCAAAGGCGGCTTCTACT